>CAVTHH010000001.1:0-62279 GCA_963734505.1 Candidatus Bathyarchaeota archaeon
CACGGCCACGGCATTATTACTTACAACCTGGTCGCATCCGTTATTGGCTGCATTCACTAATACTCTGTAGTACGTTGTTCCTGCTGATGCACTCGATGGCGTATAGGTTGCTGTTGTAGCTCCTGTTCCGGTTGAGTTGGCCCAGCCTGTTGTTCCGTTTGCACTCTGTTGCCACTGATAAGTAATCGTTCCTGATCCTCCGGTCACCACGACATTCATTGTATTGGTTCCACCTACGCACTCATTCACATCAGTTGGCTGAGTGGTCACTACCAGATCAGCTGCGATGATTGCTGTGGCTGTATTACTTACTGTCTGATCGCATCCGCTATTGGATGCATTCACCAGTACGCGGTAGTACGTTGTACCCGGTACTGAACTATCGGTGTATACGTTGCTGTGGTTGCTCCTGTTCCTGTTGAATTCGTCCAACCGCCTATTCCATCAGCACTTTGTTGCCACTGATAGGTAATTGTTCCTGATCCACCGGTCACTGTTACAGACATCGTGTTGGTGCCACCAACGCATTCATTCACATTCGACGGTTGTGTGATCACCACCAGATCTAGCGATGATAACGGCTGGCATTGTTACTTACGGCCTGGTCACATCCATTGTTCGCTGCATTGACTAATACTCTGTAATAGGTTGTTCCCGGAACTGCACTCGATGGTGTATAGGTTGCTGTGGTTGCTCCTGTTCCTGTTGCATTTGACCAGCCTGTTGATCCGTCTGCACTTTGTTGCCACTGATAGGTGATCGTTCCTGATCCACCAGTTACTGCAACCGTCATGATCTTGGTTCCACCAACACATTCATTCACATTCGTTGGTTGAGTGGTAATCACGTATGTCTGCGGCGATTATTGCAGTTGCATTATTACTTTCTGGCCTGATCGCAACCACTATTACCTGCATTGACTAATACCCTGTAATAGGTCGTTCCGGGTACTGCGCTGATGGTGTATAGGTTGCTGTTGTAGCTCCTGTTCCTGTTGCATTGGTCCAGCTCCTGTTATCCGTCTGCTTTGTTGCCACTGATAAGTGATCGTTCCTGATCCTCCTGTTACTGTGACAGTCATGGTATTGGTTCCACCAACGCACTCATTCACATCTGGTTGGCTGCGTAGTCACCACCAAGTCAGCAGAGATTATGCTGTGGCAATATTACTTACTGCCTGGTCACATCCACTGTTCGCTGCATTGACTAATACTCTGTAGTAAGTTGTTCCAGGTACTGAACTGCTGGTGTATAGATTGCGGTTGTTGCACCTGTTCCTGTTGAATTAGTCCAACCTACTGATCCGTCGGGCTTTGCTGCCACTGATAGGTAATCGTTCCTGATCCACCTGTCACTGTTACTGACATCGTACTCGTTCCACCAACGCACTCATTCACATTCGTTGGTTGTGTGGTCACCAGTAGGTCCGGCGTGATCATTGCTATAGCATTATTTCTTACCACCTGGTCGCAACCATTGTTCGCTGCATTCACTAATACTCTGTAGTATGTTGTTCCTGGAGCTGCGCTGGATGGGTATACGTTGCTGTTGTTGCACCCGTACCGGTTGAGTTAGACCATCCTGTTGATCCGTCTGCACTTTGCTGCCATTGGTAGGTTATTGCTCCCGATCCACCGGTTACTGCTACGTTCATCGTGTTCGTTCCTCCTATGCACTCATTCACATCCGTTGGTTGGGTGGTCATTACCAGGGTCGCTGCGATCATTACGGTAGCTATTGTTACTTACAGTCTGATCGCATCCGCCGTTGGCGGCATTGACCAGCACGCGGTAGTAGGTTGTTCCCGGTGTTGCACATCGAGGTGTGTAGGTTGCATGTGGTTGCTCCTGTTCCTGTTGAGTTGGACCAACCGCCTGTACCGTCTCCACTTTGTTGCCACTGGTAGGTGATTGTGCCCGATCCACCGGTCACCGTTACTGTTATGGTGTTGTTCCGCCAACGCACTCATTCACATTTGATGGTTGTGTTGTCACCACCAGGTCTGCGATATCATGGCTATTGCAGTGTTACTTACTGCCTGGTCACATCCATTGTTCGCTGCATTTATCAATACTCTGTAGTAAGTTGTTCCAGGTACTGCACTGATGGCGTGTACGTTGCTGTGGTTGCACCAGTGCCGGTTGAATTATTCCACCTGTGATTACCGTCTGGACTTTGTTGCCATTGATAAGTGATTGCTCCTGAACCACCGGTGACCATCACTGTCATCTGATTCGTTCCGCCAACGCATTCATTCACATTGGTCGGTTGAGTTGTACTACCAGGTCAGCTGTGGATGACGGCATACGTATTGTTACTTATGGCCTGATCGCATCCGTTGTTAGCTGCATTGATCAGTACTCTGTAGTACGTTGTTCCCGGTGTCGCACTCGATGGCGTGTACGTTGCTGTTGTTGCTCCTGTTCCGGTTGAGTTAGCCCAGCCTGTGGTCCGTCTGCACTCTGCTGCCATTGATAAGTTATGGTTCCTGATCCTCCGGTCACTACTGCTTATGGTATTAGTTCCTCCTACACACTCATTGACATCCGTTGGCTGCGTGGTCACTACCAGGTCAGCAGAGATGATAGCGGTGGCTGTATTTTTCTTATTTTCTATTAGTATTTTTTACCCATATCTCGAATCAAAAGGATCTTGCTTTGAATGCGTTTGCATTGGGAGTATCGCCGAATATGGCGCGGGATCCTCCGGAAAAGCACTAGGCAAGAAATTTGAGATTTCCGAAACCTTAATTCGCAAGCGTCTGCTAGTAAGATGTAGCAGAGGCGAAAACGTTGAAGAAAAAAGAAACCGAGGCCTCGATGCGAAAACTGCGGCAACCCCATCGACGACTGCAAATGCGTTTGCCCATACTGCGGCGAAACTCTGATTGTCACTGCTGCATCGGCGACGACAAAGTTACAGGCGGATAAACGGTTCTTCGCTTCGTTATTATTTCAGGTTGTGAAAAAACAAATGGTAATTGACAGCATAAACTGGATGGCAGGCGGAGCACAAGGAAGCGGCGTGGACACCGCAGCAAACATTTTCGGCAGAGCCTGCGGCTACGGCGGACTCTACGTTTTCGGCAGACGCGAATACCACTCCAACATCAAGGGCTTGCACAGCTACTTCCACCTGCGAATGGCAAAGAAAGAAATCCTCGCAAACGTGAACGACGTGAACCTGTTGGCGGCGTTCGATGCTGAAACAGTCGTCAGACACCTCAGACGAAGTCGTTCCTGAAGGCGGAGTAATCGTGGATTCGCAACGGATGGAACACGAAAGTTCTGGAGATTCCAACGTTGCCGCCAGAATACAAAGATGGAACTCCAGAAGTTCTTGAAGGAAAACGATATCGGCGAAACCCTCAAGGACATGCTCGACTACGCCCAGAGAAGAAAAGTCCAGATTTTCCCTGTCCCCTACAGAGATTTGCTCAACAAAATCGGAGAAAAACTCGGAATATCCCAAATGAGCAAAATCACCCGAATGATAAACGTGCTTAACCATTGGCGTCTCTTTCGCGCTGCTCAAATACGACAGGAGCCTCGTGGAAAAAGCCGTCAGAGCAACGTTTCCCGAAAAGAAAAATCGTCGACATGAACATCACCGCTCTAAACGACGCTTACGATTACGCGGAAAAAACCTTCAAAGACAGCTTCAAACATAAACTCGAAAAAACTGACGTCAACGAGGAGCGGATTTTCCTCACGGGAAACCAAGCAGTCGCCATGGGCAAAGTCTTAGGCGGCTGCCGCGTACAAACCTACTATCCCATCACACCAGCAGCTGACGAAAGCGAATACCTCGAAGCCCACGAAATCCTGAAAACACGCAGGCGAAGACGAAGCCATAATCGTCATCCAAACCGAAGACGAAATCGCCGCCATAAACTCTGCTTCAGGCGCTGCTTCGCTGGTGCAAGAGCTGCAACTTCAACGTCTGGACCAGGATTCTCACTTGATGGCGGAAGGTTTAAGCTGGGCAGGAAACAGCGAAGTCCCACTCGTAGTCACCTACTATCAACGTGGAGCCCCAGCCACAGGCTTACCCACAAGGCACGGGCAAGCCGACCTGCGGTTCGCAATGCACGCAGGACACGGAGAATTTCCACGAATAATTCTTGCGTCAGGCGACATCAAAGAATGCTTCTACGACGCAGCGAAAGCGTTCAACCTCGCTGAAAAATATCAGATGCCCGTCATCCACTTCATCGACAAGGCCATGGCGAACTGCTCACAAACCTACCCAGTATTCGACTATAGCAAATTCAAGATCGACCGAGGCGAACTACTCACGGAAAAAGACCTGGAGGGCAAAGAGTACAAACGCTTCCACTTCACCGAAACAGGCATCTCGCCACGGGTCCTATTAGGCACAAAGAATGGGGTCCACTGGTACACGGGAGACGAACATAACGAAATCGGTCACATCAGCGAGGAACCCTTCAATCGAAGGCTGATGATGGAGAAACGCATGAAGAAACTGGACATCGTCGAAAAAGAAGTGCCAATTGAAGAGAAAATGAAGTTCTACGGCGACACAAACTCAGAAAACATCGTGGTAAGCTGGGGATCACCTAAAGGCGCGATAATCGAATCGATTGAGATCCTGAAGGAAGAGGGCTTCAGCATAGGCTTCGTGCAGGTGCGGCTGATACATCCCCTTCCAATCGAAGAAGTGAAGAAAGCTCTGGAAGGCAAAAAACGAATAATAGACATCGAAGACAACTACACGGGACAACTGGGCGGAATAATCAAAGAAAAAACAGGAATTGCTCCCAACTTTCACATCCTGAAATACACGGGACGCCCCATGACCACCACGGAAGTTTACAACGCGCTAAAGGCGATTTTAACTGGCAAAGCCTCGGAAAGGCAGGTGTTGATGTTTGGCAATTAAACCATCAGACTTCAGAGTACCCGATGTCTACGCGGACTGGTGCCCAGGCTGCGGTGACTTCGGCATAATGAACGCTCTGCAGATGGCGTTTGCAGAGTTGAGTCTTGAACCACACCAAATCGTGATGGTATCCGGCATCGGGTGTTCAGGCAAGGAAGCTCACAACGTCAAGTGCTACGGCGTCCACACGTTACACGGAAGAACATTGCCCTTTGCGATGGGCATCAAAGTCGCAAATCCCAATTTGGAGGTTCTAGCCATCGGAGGAGACGGCGACGGCTTAGGCATAGGCGCAGGCCACTTCGTAAACGCTGGAAGAAGAAACATAGACATGACTTACATAATCCACAACAATGGCGTTTACGGTTTAACCAAAGGCCAGGCGTCGCCCACTCTGGCACTGGGAATGAAAACGAAGGCCCTGCCGAAACCCAACATCAATGAAGCAGTAAACCGTATTGGATTAGCGATAATTTCAGGTTTCACGTTCGCAGCAAGATCATACGCTTACGATGTGAGGCATCTTAAGGAGATCATAAAACAAGCGATTCAGCATAAGGGTTTAGCGTTCATAGACTGTTTGCAGCCGTGCCCAACCTACAACGACATAACTACTAAGAGCTGGTACTCTGGAGAAGACCGAAAAGACGAAAGTGGGAAACCTCAATCTAGACTTTACAAGCTGGAGGAAACAGGCTTCGACCCCGTCGTGCATGATTGGAATGAGGACTTCGACAAGAAAGTAGCGGCGTTGAGTAAAGCCCGAGAATGGGGAGACAGAATTCCCATTGGCGTCTTCTACAAGAATGAGTTGGAACCAACTTTTGGAGATCGCCTGAAGGACAGGATACCGTTCTACTTCGAGAGACCACCTGCAAAACAAAAATTGAAAAATGAAAACGGTTTCAGCACAGTTGATCTTTCTGAATTTATGGGTGAACTAAGGACAAGCTGAGAACGCCTCTGCGCTCTTCCATTCTAAAAGCATGATGATAATTCTGACAAACACAACTCAGCCTTCGGCTTGGATAAATCTACTGCTAAGTGAACTAACAGGAAAGCAAAAAAAATTGGTTTCAGGGCTTACTCGACTGTCATTTTCCCGAATTTTCCAACGTTAAGTTGTATTTCACCCTTGAAACTTGTCACGTAACCATTCTCTATCTTAACTGTGTTGCCCACGTCAACTTGGTCTATTTGCTCGTTCCATAGTGTCAGTTTGATGCTTCCAGTTTCATCCGCCACCATTGCGTCGGCCACTTTGTAGCTTTCGTCTTTGTACCGGGACATGACTTCGCGGGGATTACCTTTTTCAACAACTTTAGCTTCTACGCTTACGCGTTTCATGCCATTTTGCAGGTCTCTAATATTCAATTTCTTTCATCTCTCCATTAATGCTTTAGCTTCTGACCCGGAACAGTGCTACTTGCACTAGTCTCGATGATCATTTCACTTGCAGAGTGAGTCCACGTTCATATAAATCTTGCTAACATCAAGCCAACACCTTTGATATGTTGCTAGGAAAGCTTGGGAAGGTTATAACCCGATCAAGAAACCTACAACTATGATTGTCAACAGCAGACTTATGCCTGAAACAGCGATACTTTTCATCCATCCAAACGGCGGCACATCAGCAGTCATACCTGTTACCTCGTGAGTTATGAAAGTGCCCAGACCAGCAAGCCACAACCAAACGACCACTTGAACTATGCTTCCCAGCAGATTGGCAAAATCTATTGCCCCCAAAGTGGCAGCAGGGGCGATGCTCCTTTCTCCAGGCACATTTGCCAACAATTCAAGAGGATAAAACAGGTTCGGCAACGAAGCGTATACAGCGAGAAGAACGGCTGATTGAATTACGAGAACTACAAGCGCAAAACCAACAGCCACCATTATCGATCGCCAAGTAGCGTTTCCTTTCAAGACTTTGATAATTATGAACAACACGCCAGTCAAAACGATCCATTCGAAGATGAACGGGGCGATGCCGCTGATCGCTGCCTGAGCCAGGACCGTACCTGTTCCGTAGAGATTAATCGGTGTGTCATATTCTCCCCTGAAGAAAAGACCATCTAACCGCATGTCAATGCTTGAGCTTGTTGCCCATACGAACTCCATCCTCAAACCGGTTATATTTTCCCACGTGGCATCGCTACTACTACTGGACCAGGCACCAGAACCTACTGGTAACGTTATGTTATTCCAGACATTAGTAGTGCTGCTGGAGAATTCTTCGGTCAAATCGTAGTGAAAGCTCGAAGCATTAAGGGAGCTCAAAAACAAAGAGACGTTGCTAGGCTTGCTGCTGGGAGCTACAATCTTCAGTCTGAAGCTTACATTTTTAAAGCCTTCAGAATTCACCTGATCATCAGCATTCACACTAATCAGTTCCATCCGAACCACACTCGTATTAGAGGCAGCGAATTCAACGCTTGTACTGCCAAAGAAAATAGGACCTCCAAGATAGACTGCTGTACTGTTAATGTAGTCAACCGTATTGTTAGAAATAGTGACACCAGAATTCGCTTGCCATGACGCTGCGTTCTCCGTCCATACGTCACCTTCAACACCTGTCGGAAGAGTCTGCTCGAGGTAGGATTTTGAGGCAATTACGTATGAAGAACCGACCTGCACGACGACAAAAATAACGAGCAGTACCAAAACGCCTAGATACTTGGGATCCTGGACGATCTGTTTGAAAGCTTTATGTGGCGCGTAAACGACTTTCAGAATATCACTGAAGACAGCCAATTTGTCATGCTCCATCCAAGCTGGGTATATGTTTCTACCGCACGTGTTTATTTAATGTTTTTACATACCGAGCTTGAGTCGTCTGTAGGTGGTATAATCTACGTATTCTAGGAATGGGCTTTCAGCTTGATATCTGACAGACATCTTTTGCCGTTTCCTCTTGTCAGAGAGCTGGCTTGTAGTTCGAAACAGATAGGCGTCGCTTCCGGCACCTGACCCGTAACTTGTTACAAGAATTCGTTCTTCGGGCTTGGCAATATCCAGTACGGCCGCCAAACCTATGAGGGAACAAGCTGAGTAAGTGTTGCCGAACTGCCTTATCTGAAGCGAAGCAGCGTATTGGTCATCCTTGAAGCCGAGTTCTTTCGCAATTTTCACTGGGAACTGGGGGTTAGGTTGATGAGCAACAAAATAGTCCACATCATCTGGTTTCAGATTCAAGCGCTCCATCAGCTTTGTAGCTGCCTTCCTGACATGCTTGAAATAGGCTGGATCGCCCGTGAATCTACCACCATGCATTGGAAAAGGTTCTCCGTCTCTGCGCCAAAAATCGGTTGTGTCGCTGGTGCACGAGTACCAACCTTCAATCTCAGCTATCACATCACTTTTTCCAAAAAGGTAAGCAGAACCACCGTAACCTACGAAAGCGTCCAATTCGCCGCCTGGACAGCCTCTGGGGGCAGCTTGGGAGTTGTCAGCGCCTATGACCATCGCGTATTTAACTCCTGAGTTTCGGATAGTTTACAAGGGAAGACGCGTCTTTGAACATGCTTGAACCTGCTTTGCAGGCAAATTCCGTATCAACGGCATCAACTCCTTGAACATCTTCGTCCTCTTCACCGAGTTTCAGAACCTGGGCAACTTTTGATGCTATAGGCTTAACCGCATAGGGATTTGATTCTGAGCCCACGTAGATTTTGCCCACAAGTGAACTGTCGACTCCAGAATGAATTAAGGTTAGTTTTCCAGCCTCAACAGCTGCTGTTACTGCATCCTCGTCAATAAATGGAACGGAGCGTTCCAGGGTTCCCTCTTTTATTCTGAAACGTGAAGTATAAACGCCGTATCCTACAATGCCAGGTACGTCGTATTCCTTGCTCGGTTGGGTCACTGTGTATTCTTGGTGCGGATAATACTCGTCAGCCAATGTAAAAGCCAAAGATATTGTTGGAATCACGTCGGCTTTGCCAACAGAATATCGTCTTCTGAATCGGGGAATCACGTCTCTGCCTTCGAGGTTGGAAGAATCTAGTTCTCCATCTCTTATCAAGAAATCAGTTATTCTTCCAGGAACCCGAATTTTCCCATTGTGAAAAGAAACAATGCCATGAACATAATTTCCAAGCTTTAGGAACTTGTTCGTTGGCTCATCGACGAGTGTGCAAATTTCAAGCTTCCCTTTTTCATAGAAGAGGTCTGCGTTAACCATTTTCCCTATGCTTTTCCTTCCACAGTTACCGCAGTAATCCCGAACCTCAAAGTATTCTTTTCCGCAGATTTGGCAGCGGGTGGTTTTCAGTCTGTCACCGAGATAGGAAACACGTCTCTCTATGGGTTCGCTACTCATCCTACTCTCTCCCGAAAATGCTAACGTAGGCTTTAGTGCCAAAACCCTCAAATTCTAATGCACAGCCCAACCTCGCTGATTCCTGACCCAGATCTATTTGTCGATCGCCAGCTTCGCCCCTTAATTGCCTAAATATCTCGAAAATCTGAGCGCCGCCGGTGGCACCCAGAGGGTGTCCGTCAGCCTTTAAGCCGCCGTTTGTGTTTACGTAGAGTTTCTTGTCCTTTATCTCATAATATCCTTTGTAGTTCTCGCAGCCTCCGCGTACGCTTTTCCAAGCTGTTCCGGGGTCACAGAAACCCAAGTCTTCAAGAGAAACCATTTCCATTACGGTGGACTTATCGTATAATTCGGCAACTTGAATGTCCAACGGATTTATCCCTGCCATTTCTGACGCGTTTTTCATCGCAATTTGAGCCGAAATGAAATGTGTTAAATCTTCTCTAGCTGAGAAATTGAGATAGTCTGTAGCTGAGGAACATCCTAGAACGTAGACAGGGGCATTAGTGATTCTTTTTGCCGTTTCTTCGTTTGTGAGTATTAACGCCGATGCCCCATCGGATATTGGCGCAAAATCGTAAAGCCCCAAAGGTTTCCGCGCTGCCTCTCGGGCACTCAATGACTTGTTCAACCGTTATTTTTCTCTGGAATTGCGCGTACTCATTTTTCATTGCGTGCGCATGGTTCTTCACGGCAATCTGCGCCAGAGCGAGGTTTAGATTCTTAAGATTTTCGCCTGTTATCCCATATCTCTTTATGTAGGCTCGGAGCATGAGTTCATGGTTTGTTTCAGGAGTGCCTCCAGCGTAGTAGCTCCATGGATCTTCAAGAAGCATTAGGTCGTCGCGGATTTTGTCCCAGCGGTCTGTCATTTTCTCTATGCCGCCGACCAGATACGGTGTTGTATACGCCGGCTTGTATGGCGTGGCAAGCTGTAAGTAGAGCAGCGCTGACGGAGCGGGTGACTTCCATGGGAACGTGAAGTTCAGTGAGTTCTGAGAGGAAGCCCTCTTCTAACCCCAATTTATTCGTGATCGGAAGTAAACAGTCTGAGAGATAGCAGGCTTCCAGGTCTTTGCGTTCTAGGCCGCATTCTCGTGAAGCGCGCAAGCCAAGCTTCTTCGATAAGTTTCTCAGGCTCTTTTCCGTAGTGTTCCCCAAACTTGGTTCTGCCAACAGCAACTATGGCTGGGCGATTTTGCATGACTTTCTTCCCTTCTCGATAGCAGTTATCCTTTTCCAAGAAGGCTTTTAAGTGTTTGCCAACTCTAAGTTATCTTGGTACAACTAATTCCGTGAGTTAATCCTCTTTCAACGAATGTTGGTTTCATATGTGAGGTTTATCCTAGTCGTGTGTTTTGGCCGAATTCACTATTTGGGTTCTTCTAATCCGTTGCTCAAGCTTTCTTGTTAGGATTTCAAGTTTAGGGCTTAAATGTACGGGGTACTCGGGCGCATTCATTAAGGCTTTAAACTTATCAGGTAGCTTTGCCAGGTTTTCTGAGGCTTGTGCTCGGAGCTCGACGAGAGGAGGTAACTCATAGATCAATTTGCCCTTCTCCATGACCTTAACCAATAACGGTTCCCCTTTCACTTTCTCATCGGCTAATGCAATTATGTCTTTCTTGAAATTGCCGTTTTCATCTTTGAACCTGAAAACCTGCTTTCGCCCAGGCAATGTGACTTTGCCTTCACTTAACTTCATTATCGGCGAAAAACTGCCGTCGACATTCATTGTCTCGCAAAGTTTGTAGATTACGTCTAAATAAGGCTTGTCGGCTGAAGTGCCCATTTTGGTGCCCACACCGAAGGCATCAATCTTTGAGTCAGACTTCAGCAACTCTGTTATTCTGAATTCGTCCAAATCTCCGCTTGCAAATATTCTCACGTAACTCAAGCCTCTTTCATCCAATATTTTTCTAACCTTCTGACTTATGTCCGCCAAATCCCCGCTGTCCAGGCGGACTCCACCGAGCTTACAACCTTTCTCTTCAAGTTCTTTGGCAATTTCCGCGGCTTTTTCTGCCCCTGCAATGTCATCATACGTGTCAATCAGGAGGGTGGTTTTATTTGGAAACGTCTTGGCAAAGGCACGGAAAGCGTCTATTTCTCTTTCGTACGACATTATGAAGGAATGAGCCATTGTGCCAAACAGCGGAATTCCATAGACTAATCCCGCTAAAACGTTTGATGTTCCATGACACCCTGCAATGTAGCTGCTTCGCGCCACTTTCATTCCAGCATCGATGCCATGTTCTCGTCTCAGGCCGAATTCAATTACTCGCTTCCCCTTGGCGGCATTTACAACTCTTGATGCTTTGGTCGCAATCATCGTATGCAAGTTCACGGTGTTCAACAGAAAAGTCTCGATCAGCTGTGCCTCAATTATTGGAGCTGTTACTCTAATCAGAGGTTCATTTGGAAACGCGATGCTCCCTTCGGGAGCAGCCCAGACATCCCCAGTGAACTTAAAGCCACGGAGGTATCGAAGGAAATCGGGATGGAACCCCTGCTCTTTAAGGTAGACAATGTGTTCCTCAGTGAAATGCACACTCTTGAGATAGAGTAGAACCTGTTCCAATCCAGCAAATAGCAGATAGGACCGAGTGTCGGGCAATCGCCGGGTAAACAAGTCAAAAGTGGCAGGTTCAAACCTGTCGTTGTCTAAGTAACTTGAACACATGGTTAACTCGTAAAGATCTGTGAACATTCCCATATTCTGTTCGTTTTGGTAATCCAGAAACGATTTCATGCTTTAAACAGTAAAAGCGTAAGAAATTTAATTCTTTTGATATGATGGCAATTCTGTCGAAAGTCCAATTAGAAGGCGATCGTTGCATCTCAATAGAGAAACAAACAGGTTGTTAATTTGGATGTTCTGTTTGAAAGTTTTATATATGGCAGTAACAATGTTAGGACTGAGCGTCATGGCTGAAGTTTGTTCGACTTGCGGGCTTCCAAAGGACCTATGCGTTTGTGGTGAAATAGAAAAAGAGCAACAGCGTATTCGCATTAGACTCGAAACAAGAAAATTCGGCAGACCGAGCACAATTATTGACGGAATTGACGATAAAAGCTCTAACCTTTCTAGCTTAGCACAGAAACTCAAAGGATATTGTGCTTGCGGTGGAACATCGAAAAACGGGCTGATAATGCTACAAGGTGACCACCGGGAAAGGGTGCGCGAATACCTTATCAAAGTGGGATATCCAGAAGAGAACATAGAACTCCAATAACCACACAAGCAGCAAAGGGGCAAAAGTCCAGATGAGAGTGCTGGGAAACGTTCGGGAGGTATTTGGAACCATAAAGCACCGAAAACCAGCTATGATTTATTGTCCCCGATGCTGTAGCCCCAAAATTGGCTTATACAGTAGTCTCGACTTTTGGTTGACACCAAAAAAGTATGTGTGCCATGATTGTGGCTACGTGGGACCACTTGTCATGGAACTTGAAAAAGAAGAAAAGAAAGTAGACTCGAGCGTTTAGTCTGGAAGCTCGAGGTTGAGTTGCTTCTTGAGAGTCTTGTAGCGATTTCTCACGGTGACTTCCGTGACACCAGCGGCTTCTGCGATATCCTTCTGAGTCTTTTTCTCGTTATTCTGCAAACAAGCGATGTAAAGAGCGGCGGCTGCTAATCCCATTGGATCTTTTCCAGCAGCTGCCCGGCGTCGTCTTGCGTCTCTTAGAATCTGTATCGCTGCGCCCTGAGTCTTTCCTGATATTCCAGTTCGTTCCGCGATCTTCGATACATAGGTCAATGGGTCAGCAATGGGCATGTGAACATCAAGCTCTCGGAGCAAAAGCCGGTAACAACGTGCGACATCTTTCTTGTCAACAAGACTAGCCTCTGCGATTTCCCTCAGAGTTCTCGGGGTTCCGCTTCCACGGCAAGCAGCATATAAAGCGGCAGCTGCGATAGCAGCAATGGATCTGCCGCGAACAAGTCCCTTATCCAACGCTTTCCGGTATATGACAGCAGCTTTTTCCTTGATTGGGGGTGGAATGTAAACCTTGTCAGAAAGTCGATCAAGTTCTGCCATTGCCTGAGCAAGATTCCGATCTATCGAGGAATGGACTCGAGAACGTATCTGCCATTTTCTCAAACGCCACATTTGCAGGCGAGTGGAAAGAGGAAGTTTTCTACCGAAAGCATCTCGATCCACCTGGCTTATGGCTGTTGATAACCCTTTATCATGAACGGAATAGCTTGTGGGAACGCCGACGCGACTCCTTGATGCCTTCTCTTCCTGAGTGAAAGCGCGCCATTCCGGTCCCTTGTCCATCATCTGTTCATAAAGAACAAGACCACAGTCGCCACAAACGGTCTCGCCTGTGTCATAATCGTGAACTAAGTTGCCGCTACCACACTCTGGACACTTGTCAGCCAAGCGCTGTTGTGTTCTAGCTTCTTTTTTGCTCAATCTTTTCAACTCCACTTTTATATTTGCGTAGAACCGTCACTATATTCCATTGGGCGAAAGAAAACAGTACATTCGGCCCGCGCAAACTAAGCTGATGAACAGTACAACTATATAAAACTTACGGTTTTGTTGATGATATTCAGTACATTGCTCCATAATACATAGCCTTGATACAAAGAGAATGAATCTGTTCGTGGAATTCTCAGGGTCTCACACATTCAGCCTTTGGCCGGTATGACCGCTTAGCAGTCCTTTTCCGTCGGTGATATTTGCACTCTTTTGCTCGGGTTAGCATCCAGCCGAGGTCTTGGTATTCGCAGCCGCAGGGCAAAGCGATGGTTTTTTGTGTGTGATCCTCACTTTCCCCTGATATTTCTCCGGACATCTTCTTCCGAGCCAATTTACAGACGTGTTTGTCCTTAAATAAGTGTTGGAAACTGTGGAAGTCCCGGGAAAACTACAACGAAGCTTCATGAACTGAGAATAACTCTCGTTTGATTCAGTAAAGCTCTTTTTAGCGAAACCCTTAAGTGTTGCTGGTCTTCTACTCTCTGTCACTAATAAAAAATAGGTGTGTTGAATCAGATTGGCGGTTGAAGGTTTTTTCGAAAACAAAAGGCAACCAGTTGAAGCTAAAGTCGGCGAGTTAACTCCTCAATCAAGAGCTGTTAACGTCACGGCCAAAGTTGTCAGCAAAAGCGAAATCAGAGAAATCCCGTTGGGGAGAGACGGATCTGCGCATAAAGTGTGCGATGCACTCGTAGGCGACGAAACAGGCTCCGTTTACTTGACACTATGGGACGACAATATCGAAAAAGTCAACGAGAATGACACTGTCCGCATCGAAAACGGTTACGTGACACTCTTCAAAGGCAATATGCGATTGAATATTGGCAAGTATGGCAAGCTGGAAATGGCAAAAGAACCATTGGAAGGCGAAGTTAACACTGAAAACAACGTATCAAGCAAGACATACGAGCAAGAACGCAGACCATTCAGACGTGGCGGTGGCGGGTACGGCGGTGGCGGCGGTTACGGCGGCAGACGTGGCGGTGGCGGCTATGGCGGCGGCGGTTACGGCGGTGGAAGAGACCGACGTGGCGGCGGCGGGTTCAGAGACAGGCAAAGATCGTATTAAGCCTCAAATCAAAAAAAAGAACCTCTTTTCTTCGCTTTTTTATTTTTCCATCTTTGTATTTGAAACGATAGAACCCACTTTGCCAAAAGTCTATTGTTGTTGTTTCTAGGTTTTCAATTGGGTTTAGGTTGCATTCTCCATTGTTTTAGCAACACTCTTTTCAGTTTCTTTAAAATATTGGAAACGTCTTCCAAGCAAAAACTTAAAACATGTCCGTCAAACATTTGCTTCACAAAGGAGAATGAGTTTTGGCTACTAAGAAAGAAGAAAACAAGCCAAACGTAGAAGAATTGCTCGCTAGAGCAAAAAAGCCTGCGTTGCTTGCTCCACGAATGCACGCCTTCTACGAAGGAAAGGTCCAGGTCATGCCAAAATGTTCTATAACCAGCACAGACGATTTCGCGATTTGGTACACCCCAGGTGTGGCATCGCCTTGTAAGATAATCCAATCCGATCCTGAAAAATCCTTTGAACTTACTAATCGATGGAATTACGTTGCGGTGGTGACAGACGGCACACGCGTCTTGGGTTTAGGCGACATAGGACCAGAGGCGGCTATGCCAGTAATGGAGGGTAAGGCACTCTTATTCAAGTATCTTGGAGGTGTTGATGCGTTCCCCATTTGTCTGAGAACCAAGAACCCCGACGAAATTGTACGCGTGTGTGAACTTCTCGAACCGACTTTTGGAGGAATAAACTTGGAAGACATAGAGAAGCCGAAATGCTTCACCGTCCTCGAAAAGGCAAGAGAGAATTTGCATATTCCGGTGTGGCATGACGACCAACAAGGAACCGCCACGGTGATTTTGGCAGGATTGATTAATGCCTTCAAATTAGTGGGCAAAAAACCCAAGGAAAGCTTGATAACACTCAGTCGGCACTGGCGCAGCCAACATGCGCACGGCATATGTGCTAATGAAATGGGGGGTCAAGCCTGGAAACATCATTATGGCAGACACCAAAGGAGTGTTACACTCGACCAGAAAAGATGTGAGTATTGAAGAAGACAAATGGAAATACGATTTGGCCCAGAAAACTAATGGCGAAGGCCGAACTGGTGAAATTCTGGAAGCATTCAAAGGCGTAGACGCAGTTGTTGCAGCATCAAAACCGGGCCCGGGTACAATAAAGAAGGAATGGATAGAACGCATGGCAGATAAGGGAATTATCTTTGCTTGTGCAAATCCCATACCTGAAATATGGCCTTGGGAAGCTGAAGAGGCAGGAGCACGTATTGTGGCAACTGGTAGAAGTGATTTCCCTAATCAAGTAAATAATAGTCTGGGGTTCCCGGCTATTTTCCGCGGAGTATTAGATGTTAAGGCTAAGACAGTAACGGATGACATGTGCATAGCTGCGGCTCAAGAGCTTGCGAAATTTGCAGAGGAAAGAGGCATAACTGAAAAGGACATTCTTCCGAGAATGGAAGAATGGGAGGTTTTTCCGAGAGAAGCAGTGGCGTGCGCTTTGAAGTCTATTGAGCAGGGAGTTGCAAGGGTAAAGCCAAGTCGTCAAGAACTTCTCCAGCGAGCTTCCGAAATAATTCAAAACGCCAGAAGGTCAACTAAGCTTCTAATGAAGCAGAATCTGATCAAAAAGCCTCCGACTGAACAACAGCTCCTGAAGTGAACCATCATCACATCAAAAAGTCGAGCGAAGAGTCTTTGCTCAAATCACCCAAACAAGCTCTCATCGAGGCAGAATAAACAGCTTGACTATATTTCTTTTCTCTAGTCTTTTTAGGGCGTCGAGGCACTCATCTTTCCTCTGGCCTTTAAGATCTAGGTTTTGAATAATATCTCCGACTGAGACGTCTTTCTTTCCAAAATTCGTATTTTTCTTGTAGAGGTGGTTAACGATTGATTTTTCAAGCTTGCCGCATCGCCATGTCGTGTTGCGTATCAGAACAACGATTGTCCGAACAAGCGTTTGCTCTTTGGCTTTTCTGCCTCGCGAGACCCCCATTTGTCCCCTTCCGTGTTGTCTATTCTCACAAATGTTTTTAAACATTTCACCTTAGAATCATATTGACGAATTTCTCTGGATTAAACAGTTCCAAGTCCTTGTACGTCTGCCCAACTCCGATGAACAAGATTGGTTTCTGAGTCACGTAAGTCACACTCAAAGCCGAACCGCCTTTCACGTCTGCATCCACCTTCGTCAGTATCGTGGCGTCTATGCCTATGCACTTGTTGAACTCTTCTGCCTGCGTTACCGCGTCGTTGCCGATAAGCGAATCTACGGTGAAAATCGTCAGGTCAGGGCACACGACGCGTTTGACCTTCTGCAGTTCATTCATCAGGTTCTGGTTGGTCTGCATTCGCCCTGCAGTGTCGATTAGCACGACGTTTATCCCGTGTGCCTTCGCGTGGTTGATTGCGTCGTAGGCTACTGCTGCTGGGTCTCCACCGTACACTCCCTTAATAATCCGCAAGCCCAACCGTTTCGCGTGCTCGTCCAGCTGCTCAATGGAGCCTGCACGATAGGTGTCACTGGCCGCAAGCACAACGGAGTACTTCTTGTCCTTGAAAAACTGCGCGACCTTCGCTATGGTCGTGGTTTTTCCCGTGCCGTTTATTCCCACGAAAAGCAGCACAAGCGGCTCCTTTTTCGGCTCGCTTCTCCTCTGCACACTCCAATAGGTCAATTCCTTGTTTCGTGAGCATGACTTCCAGGAGCACTTGTCGCAGGTTGTCTTCGACGATTTTCTTGCGGTCTTCCAACCGCTTAACCTGCACGCCTGTCAAACGCTTTTCAAGCTCATCGCAAACGTGGTCTGCCACAGGAAATGCCACGTCATTCTCCGCAAGAGCTCATCTTAAAATCTGCGAGAACAGGACGCAGGTTTTCAGACTTTAAGCTCGGTTGTTGTTACCTTGGTTACAAGCCCTTTAAGCCCTGACTTGAGCTTGTCAAACATTGCCCGCAGCTTTCCCCTCTCGCACAGAGGAAAGCAGAGTCTCAAGTCTGTTTCTGCCCGCGTTAATTCTTTCGGCAATTTGACCGAACTGCTGCTGCGCTGAAACCATAGTCTTCTCCAATTCGTCCAAACGTTCTTTAAGCATGGCCTTTGCTTCAGGCAACGTCTTCTCAACGGATACACCTGCAGCCCATGCCGACAACGACTTTGTCGGAGCTGGCAAGTTTCACTTTAACGTACGAGCTGCCACCTATCGGAACAAGAAGTTCCGCATTCTCTTTCTCTTTCTCTATGCCGTCCAACGTCATGTTAGCGTAAGTCAAGGTCAGTTATTGCCGCGTTCACCATCTGCATGCGCTGCTGCAAGGTTTCAGCGGTTTGCTCCAGAAAACGCATTTCAACGCTGAGCTTTCGAAGTTCTTCTTCCTCTTTGCTTCTGACAGCCAAGTTTATTCACCGATGACCATTTTCTTCAGAATCGGGTTCTCGATTTCTTCAGGCGAAACTTCTTCAACCTTCAATATTTTCATGTGATGCCTTTTAACGCGGTGTTTGCTGCCGATTTCAGCGTAAACCTTCTCAACCGCGTGCTCGGATTTGTCAGCCAACACTTCTTTTGCGAACGGCGTCTTCAGATTCGGCTTGCTGAATTTCGCCTGTTACTCTGAAAACTTTCAATCTAATTCATCTTCCTGCACAACATCCAGTGCGTTCCCAATTATAAACATCTCGGGTCCAGTTGTCATAGAACCAGCCACAGCTGCATGAGAATTGGCAATTAATCCTGTGCCGACGTAGGGGATGCCGCAGTTAACTGTGCCAACGTCAACGGGCACTTTGAAGACGCTTTCCAAAACTTTTCGTTCGTCATCCTTCAGCAGCGGATGAGCCAGAACACCTTTGTTTGTGGCTACAGCCAAGAGACCCACGTAGGGCAATCCCGCAATCTCGCTTGGAACAGCTTCAACGCCTAGGGTTTCAGCGATCTGTTTCATTTCATGTTCTTTGAAACGCGGGTCAACGACTGCACCAAAATCATTTGCCAATACTAGGTTACCGTATGCCGTCTTCTTGGTTTCCATCACCGTGACGTTGCCTTCAAAACATGATTTGATCGCGGCTAATTCTTCTTCGCGAATGGAAATGGGAAGCAAGATTCCGTTTGAGTTGGCACAAGCCAATGCGCCAGCCAGCACTGAACCAGCGATGGAAGTGTGAACGAGTTTAACTTTCAGCCATTCAGCTATGCGTTCGGCTTTTTCCAGCGGAACCATCTTTGGAATTATAACAAACTTTTCTGTGGCAAGCGAGTAGACGCCTATGCTTGCGCTTCCAACGATGCTGGAGAAGTAAACGGCCAAGGATTATTCTCCTTCAGCCAAATAAACCGTGACATTACCATCTTTGTCTTTTGCTGCGCGGACACGGATTTTTCTAGGGGGTTTCTCTATTCCTTTGCCCCAGACTCTTTCGTTGACTTCTTTGCTTATTATGAGTGTGGGCATTTCGCCTTTTTCCTCTTCCTCCACGCGCACTTCCAGCTTCATGTGTTTAGTTATGAATTCTCTAATCATGTGCATGGCGCGTGGTGCACGTTTTTTCGGAGGTCGAATCCAAGCCTTCGCCAAGGGGATCGTATAGACTCGTTCTTCGACGATTTCTTCTTCTTTTTCCTTCTTTTTCTTTTCCGGCTTTTTGGCTTCTTCTTCCTCGGACGGGATTTCAGTTTCTTCTGTTTCACTAGTTTCTTCTGGGGTTTCCTCTTCTAAAAGCTCCTCAACTTCCTGCTCGGCACTCTTTTTGTTTTCCGCCAGTTCAGTTTTTGCTTCGTCAGCGATTTTTTCAGGCATTTGTTTCTCTTCCACGGTTTCGATTCTCCTATGCCTTTATCTTTCCTCTTCTCCAGTTTCTCTGTCGTTTAGGGTTTGTCCTGACTTTTCCGCTTGTTCGTGCTATTACCCAGGTTGGAACGGACTTTTTCTCTTTGTTAGCTTTGGCTAGTCTACGTTTCTTAGCTGGAGGTTTTACTCGTGCCATTTTTTTCATATCCTTCTTATTTTTATGTCTCTTTTTCGAGATTGAAGCTGGAGGAGTATTTGTTTCAGTTGAGCGTCTGATAATGGTATGGGCAATTTACCCGTTTGCGCCAACTGTATCAGTTGCAGTTCCAGCTGTTCCGTGAATTCTGCTTTAACCATCTTGAGGTTTGTCAGTCTTTGCCTGGCTTCAGGCGAGAGTATCTGTTTCAGCAATTCTTGTTTTTGTGCTTCGAGCTGCTGTGCTTCTGTGATTGCTTCTGCTCATCGGTTACTCTTTGCTGAAGGGACAAAAGTTTCCTTCTACGGATAGCGTCAAGCTCTTCATCTGACATCTCTTATTCGCCTTGATATTTCCTGAGTTCCGGAGCGGTTTTGACCAGATCTTTTTGAAGGTCCTCAGCTACTTCCTGGAGAAGTTTTCTCCCTTTCGGAGACATTCTTCTTCCTTTAATACTTGCTTTTTGAACTAGACCTGCCGCTTCAAGCTGCTGGAGAGATTTGCGAATATTGCTTCCACCGGCTTTTGATGCGTGATTAGGTCTTACCGTGAAGCCTTTTCTTCCACCATAGTCTGCTCGCAGTTTTTCCAGACCTATGGGACCGTGAACGTAGACCTTACGAAGTATCGATGCGCTGCGTGTATACCACCAATATTGGTTTTGTGGTTGTTTTTCCACGTGAGAACCTGTTTTTGCGACGGTTGCCCATGCTGGCGGTTGCACTTCGTCTACGTTTTCTTTTAGATATTTAGCTAGTTTCTCGATGAATTTTGATGCTGGAACGTCGTGAGGAGTTGTCAAGATGCCTAGTTCCTTTTGTTTTTCTCTGCAGTAAAATCAATAAGCCTAATATAAATATTCTCTGGAGAGTTTAGGAGCTCTCAGACTTATATCTCACATATTGCCAGAATCCTTGGCGAAGCATCCGACGCCTTAGAGTCAAGAACCCTCTTTAGAAATTGGTTAATTCTATTTTATCGTAAAATTATCTGGCAACTAGTTAATGATAAATATTAATCTTTCAAGTATCTTAGATGGAAATGTGATGCTGCTGAAAAAAAATGTATACTTCCTAATCGCTCTGATCTTAATCGCAGGATTCATTTATGGTGCGCAAGCTTCCCAGACAAACACTGTGTCATTCAGCAGCGCTGGGGTCACGATAAATTCGACATTTCCCGAGGAAGCTCATCCTTCAGAAGTTGTGTCACACAATGTAACCATAACGTCAACCAGTCCTGTAACTCTGCGATCTGTAACAATAGTAGTCAAGGCTCAACAAGGCCAAAGTTGGCAGGAAATTTACAACGGCACGGACACAATAAGCCAACCCCTTCCTAAGATTTATAATCTGCAAATAACGCTGCCTCAATGGGTTAACGGTCGGCTATACTGTTCAATTCTTGTTCGCACAACCAATGTGGGAGATCTGTCAACCACTTTTTACAGTACTGCTGTAGGCGAAGTAACTTTTAGCGAGATTCAAATCTTATACTCTGAGATATTGGCTAACTATAGCAGCTTGAAATCAGACGATAGCGCACTTTTGAGCCAGTACAACAAGTTGCTGGCGAACTGCAGCAGTCTTCTAGCAGATTATGACACATTGGTTACACAACATGGCAGTTTGCGTTCGGAATACGAGTCACTAAGAAGTGAATATAACCAATTGAACCAGACTTACAGAAATGAAACCGACGGAATGCGACAGACAATAAGCGCCTCAGAAAATGCTCTTATCATCGGCAAAATTGTTATTGCATTATTGGTTGTAGCAGTCACAGTTCTGGTATTATCAACTGTATATGCCAAAAGAAAAGCGCGCGCCCCTTACGTCGTTGTCAACGAGGAAACAGTGGGCTTCAGATCTTCCGCACACTGAACCGGTTCGACCGTGCAGATATTGCGGTTACGTCTACGTCTTTTTGTGTCGTCGGTAAAGGATGAAAACATGTCCCCTGACTTCGACCAATGATGAGCCAGACTGTTCAGCAGCCTTAGATGCGATCGCATTTGCTGTTTCAGTCTGCAGGGCGGTCGGCAGTATTCTAACCTTAACCATTTTGTTCTTTGTTAGTTGCTTCTCTATCTCGCTTGACACTTCAAGCGTCAAGCCATCCTTTCCAACCCATATGGTCGGCTTTTCGTCCTTCAACACATGTCTAACGTGGCGTTTCATTCGAGTAGTTATTTTGCTCAAATCCAACTTTCTCCTTTTTCTTCCTTAATAGTATTCGCGTCTCGTGATTGCAGTTGAGGCATGTTATCACGACGTGTGGCTCCCTTCTCTGTTTTATCCTAACGCGACAATTCTCTCCCTGAACAAGCAAAGCGTTACAGTTCTTGCAGAATTGACGCTTGTATTCGAGAGGTAGACGCAGTCTTACCGACATTGCGATTTTTCTGGCGGTTTCAACGTATCGACTTGATAATTGAGGATCGGTACTGTGGAATTTTCTGGCCTGTTGAAAGAGAACGTTTATGCGTTGCCTAGCTATCTGTCGATTATTGGACTTCATTCTTGATAATTTGCCTCGAGTTTTCGGTATTCATACCGCGAATGCTATAGTCTTGGGTTTTTCTATTCATAATTCTTTTGCTTCTTTCTGAATCTTTTTGCTTAACCAAAAAGATCTGTGCTCAGGTACTTGAAGCCATGATCCCCGAAGATGGTTACGATTAAACCTTCATCGAGCATCTTGGCTTTTTGAATAGCGCCCCACATGGCGGATCCTGAAGAAATTCCAACGAAAAGCCCTTCCCTCAGCAAAAGATCGCGCGCCGTACCGTAAGCTTCGTAGTCTTCAACCATTAACATTTCATCTATTTCACTAAGCCTGCATATCTCTGGGCAGAATTCGTGTTGGTTAAGAAGTCCTTGTTGTTTGTTGTCTCGGCTAGAAGGTTGCACACCTACTATTTTGATATCTTGCTTGAACACCTTTAGTCTTCTTGCAACGCCCATTATTGTTCCTGAAGTGCCAATGCCCGCGACAAAGTGTGTTATTTTTCCTTCCGTTTGCTCCCATATTTCCTCACCAGTTGTTTGATAATGAGCCTTCCAATTCATATCGTTGGCAAACTGGTCCGTCATGAAATATTGCGAGTCTTCTGCCATTTTCCTTGCTTTCTTCACAGCTTCTTCTTCAGTTGAGACAAAAACGAGCTTGGCCCCAAGTAGTTTCAAGATCTTCTTGCGTTCTTCGGAAACGGAACTCGGCAATACGATTTCACATCTGTAACCTTTGAGGGCTGCGACCCAAGCCACACTTATTCCAGTGTTTCCAGAAGTTGCCTCCAGAATAGTCTTGCCTTTGGTTAATTTTCCCTCTTCCTCTGCGCTTAGAATCATACCCAAGGCTATTCTGTCCTTCAAAGAACCCATGGGGTTAAATCCCTCTAATTTCGCATAGATTTTCACCTTAGGGTTCGGAGACATTTTGTTTATTCGAATCATAGGTGTTTTGCCTATCAATTCAAAAACGTGGTTCGCGCATTTCATTTCTGATCTTCACAACACAAGAGCAGTCAGGGAAGAGATAAAAATTTATTTTGCTTTGCCCGCTTGGTTATCCAAGAGCAGCGAGACAGAAACATGTTCATTCTATTGCGTATTTTTTTCCTTCACTGATCTTCTTCTCTATCTCCTTAACGCCTATTTCTCCTCCAGCCAGGATTCTGAGCCATAGATAGAATTCAGTCTTTGAAATCTCTTTCAGGAGCCTGCCGTTTTGGTCGCCAGCGTAATATCTTGCTGGTTCTTTAGGAGAATCGAAAAGCTTCGCGTAGAATATGCGGTCTTCAATTGTTATCTTGCTGGAACACCCCTTTGTTTCAGCATCAGCGTAGTCCACGTGATAGACCATTAACCAGACTTCCGCTTGATAAACGCCTTTCACTATTTACTAAAGGTTTTTGTCGAGAATGCAAAAATCCATGCAGGTTCGACTCCCCAAATCAAAAATGTGGATTGGGTGAGTCACAATTCTATTCACAATTCGAAAATCCCAAGGTCTACTGACTTTCCATGCCCAATTTTATCGTATCAAAGAGGCTTACGTCTTCTTCTGTTTTTGGACATTGTCAAAATCATGACAGCGGCTGCATGAGAACACTGTCCTTTCGTCCCGAACCCAGGGCAATTGCAGCTCACTTTCCCTATGTAGTTTTTTACAACCGTGTATGTCCCATGGTCTCCAATAACATTGTATGTTCCTTCGGCCAGCTGTTCAATTCTACCGCTTTCCACGAGTTTTCTGGCTTTTTCCAACATTCTTTCCGTGGCCAATTTGAAAGTCAACTCGATCTGATGAAGGGTTGCGAGACCTACAATATCAAAAGCCAAAAAGGATTATTAAAGTACGCTATGTTGGCACCACGCATCTTGTTTTTCGAAGCAATAGAGAAAGTTGATGGAAAACAGTTATACGTGTAAATTCCGAATTGTCTGAAAAGGCAGTTGACAAGTGTGTTTAGCAGCTACAGAGGAATGTCGAAAGAGGCAAAATACCTAATCTACGCAGCCCTCTTTCCGTCAGTTGCCTATGGCATGTTCTACACCGACATATCCTATTTTCTAACTAACGTCCAAGGCGTTTCAGCCGATTTCATGGGCTTGGTGATAACAGTGATGGGTGTCTCAACGTTTGTCGCCAGCATTCTTCTTGGAACTGTCGCGGACATTTATGGTAGGAAAAAAATGCTTATCGCAGGAAATGTGCTGGCGAGCCTAATTCTCGCCGTTTTTGCTCTGACAACAGATCCAATCATATTGTTAGCCGCAGCCATACTAGAAGGAATCTCGGAAGCCGCAGCAATAGCATCTAGCAGTGCACTACTGGCAGAGAAAGCAGATAATGAAAGGAGAAATAGCGTATTCTCGCTTTATGCTTTTGCTCAGAGCATAGCTTGGGGAGTTGGAAGCTTCTCAGTTTCGGCGGTGGCAGCCTTCGAGCTAGTGTCATTCACAAATAAGGAGAGCCACATATTGCTCTATGTCTCACTGGCCATTCTGAGTTTGGCTTCGACATTCATCATGCTAAAAGTGGGTGAGTCGAGACGCCTAAAGAGAGCGAGTATTAACATAAGGGATTTGTTTCCGAGAAAATCCAGAGATGTCTTAGTAAAATATGTTTTGACCGGTGCCATTGTCGCTTTTGGAGCAGGAATGGTAGTGCCGATCATGACGTTATGGTTCAGTCTGCAGTATGGGATTTCTGATACAATAAGCTCGCCAATTTTGGCAGTCTCGAGTATACTCATCGGAGCAGCAACGTTACTTTCGCCAATGGCAGCAAAAAGGTTCGGCCTAGTCAAAGCTGTAGTCATAACACAGGCGATATCAACGTTTTTTATGTTTGCAACACCCCTTTCTCCGAATTACCTTTTAGCTGGAGTCGTTTACAGCATGAGAGCACTTCTTATGAACATGGCAAGTCCCCTTTCACAGTCAATGATAATGGGATTAGTAGCTGAGGACGAACGAGGTGCTGCCTCTGGCATAAGCGGGGCATTATGGAGACTGCCCAATGCGTTAAGCACGTGGATAGGAGCTTCCCTTATGGGCATCGGGTTACTCTCTGAACCGTTCTTTATTGCGGGCTTATTATATGTCATTTCGATAACGTTGTTTTGGTTCTTTTTCAGAAGAACAAAAATGCCGGAAGAACAAGGCTATCAGTCTTGAGAAAACTTCTTCCAATAACTACTATTGAATTAAAGTTAATTAGAGACAGGCGTTAAGACTCGTTTAGGACTGTGAGGTCAGATGCAGACTGGAAAATTCATTGATCTGAGGAGTGACACCGTCACCTTACCCACTGAAGAGATGTTGGAGGCCATCCGACATGCAGACCTTGGAGACGATGTATACGGAGAGGACCCAACCGTCAATAGGCTAGAGGATATGGCTGCTGCCAAAATGGGAAAGGAAGCGGGACTTCTAGTCGCTAGTGGAACTCAAGCGAACTTGGTTTCGTTAATGAGCAACGCTCAACGCGGAGAACTAGTCGTTCTTGAATCAGAAAGTCATATGAACTGGTACGAGGTCGGCGGAATTTCTTCGATAGCGGGGCTTATGCCTTGGCCTGTAAGGAGTCAATACGGCGTACTCGACCCAAAAGATGTTGAAGCCGCGATAAGGCCGGAGAATATACACTTTCCCCAACCTGCCCTTGTCTGTGTAGAAAATACGCATAACAGGCATGGTGGAACGGTGATAACCCCCGCTCAGTTAGAGTCAATTAGAAGAGTTGCAGATTCACATGGCTTGAAACTCTACATGGATGGCGCAAGAATTTTCAACGCAGCAATTGCTTTAAAAGTGAAACCCAAGGAACTGGCGAAACATGTTGACAACTTGATGTTTTGTTTGTCCAAGGGGTTGTGCTGTCCAGTTGGCTCAGTAATTGTTGGCTCTCGGGAATTCATCAAGAAAGCTCGGAAAGTCAGAAAAGTTCTGGGAGGCGGGATGCGTCAGGCGGGCATAATTGCGGCTGCAGGCATTGTTGCACTTGAGAAGATGGTGGAGCGATTGGAGGAAGATCATAAGAACGCTAGGCGGTTAGCAGAAGGGATTTCTAAAGTGGAAGGTATACGTGTTGACTTGGCACGTGTGCAAACGAATATGGTGTTTTTAGACATAAGTGGTTTAAAGACATCTGATGAAGTGATCCTTTCGAAGCTCAAGCAAGAAGGCATCCTTGCCTCAACGTTGGCAAAGAACAGGTTGCGCTTGGTGACACATATGGGCATCGAACAAGAACATGTTGATAAAGCAATAGATGTGTTTGTGCATATCGCAGATGATATATGCAGTCACGGTTCAACGTGATCTACTGCTTTTAATTGCTGAAGAGTTCGCTTACGATGAGATTTGGTCCTTTGAAATCCTGAGGTAACTTGGGCAGGCCACAAAATGACCCTTGCCCACGTCAATAAGTCCGAGGGTCTCTTCGACCACAGCTATGTTCTTTCGTATACATGCATCTGGGTTGGAACCTGCATCCTGTGGGAGGATTTATTGGGCTTGGAACCTCTCCTTGTAACATGATTCTGCTCTTTTTCGCGTCTGGGTCTGGAATTGGGATGGCCGAAAGCAAAGCCTGAGTGTATGGATGCAGAGGATGTTCGAAAAGCTCGTCTGTATCTGCGATTTCCACGAATTTTCCGAGATACATGACTGCAATTCTATGACATATATGTCTGACAGTGCTTAAGTCGTGACTGATGTACAAGTAGGTTATCTTGAATTTCTGCTGAAGTTCCTGCAAAAGGTTTAGTATCTGTGCCCTTACCGAAACATCCAAAGATGCTACAGGTTCGTCTGCGATTAGAAGTTCAGGTTCGACCGCTAAAGCTCGGGCGATGCATATTCTTTGCCTCTGTCCTCCACTGAATTCGTGTGGATAGCGTTCAGCATGATACTCCTCTAAGCCGACCAGTTTTAGTAGTTCGTAGAGTCTGTCTTGCCACTTATCCTTTGGAATATGTCTGTGAATGGCCAGAGGTTCCATTATTAGGTCGGACACAGTCATTCTAGGATCCAGAGAAGCATAAGGATTTTGGAAGACATATTGCATCTTGCGTCTTAGTCTGAGTATTGCTGCTTTGTCGTTTGATTTGAAAATGCCACTAACTTCTTCTCCAGCGAAGAATATCTCGCCACTTGTGGGAGGATCCAAGGACAGTATTGCCCTAGCGGTTGTGGTTTTTCCACATCCGCTCTCCCCCACTAATCCGAAGGTTTCGCCTCGCTTCACTGAGAAGCTGACTCCGTCGACTGCGTGAACAACGCCGACCTGTCTCTTCATCAGCACGCCCCTGCTCGTAATTGGGAAGTGTTTTACTAGGTTCTTTACTTCTAAAACGACTTCGTCGGTCATTTGCTTAGGCTCCTGAAAGGCGATGACGCTTCGATTTCCCTAGCACGAACGCAGGCTACATAATGGTCGGGTTCTATCTCCGCAAGTTCTGGAAGTTCCAAGGTACAGACCCCTTCCTTGGCAAAATCACAACGCGGGTGGAACCGGCAGCCTGATGGAACCTCAATCAGGTTCGGAATAGCCCCACGTATGACTTTGAGTTTTTCTCTCTTTAAGGCCAAGCTTGGAACCGCTTCCAAGAGCGCGCGTGTATATGGATGCATTGGATTGTAGAAGATCGTTCTAGTGGGTGCGGACTCGCAGACTCGTCCAGCATACAGAACGGTTATGCGATCAGCGACGTCAGCGACAACGCCCATGTCATGAGTGATAAGAATCATGGCCATTCCGAGCTTTTGCTTCAGATTCTTCAGCAAATCAAGGATCTGCGCTTGAACCGTTACGTCTAAGGCCGTGGTGGGTTCATCAGCCAAGAGGAGACTTGGTTCACACGACAAAGCTCTTGCCACGGCAATACGTTGTTTCATTCCGCCGCTAAGTTGGTGTGGGTAGCTCCAAATCTTAACTTCTGGATCGGGAATTTCTACAAGCCTAAAAAGTTCAAGAGCCTTTTCAAGAGCTTCCTCTTTTGTAACATTTTGGTGCTGTCTTATCACCTCTATCAGCTGGTCAGCAATCGTGAAGATAGGGTTCAATGAAGTGGATGGGTCTTGGAAGATATAGGAGACTTCTTTTCCTCGAAACTTTTGCATTTCGTTCTCATTCCTTTCGAGGATGTTTTCTCCCCTGTACAATATTCGTCCGCCCACAATTTTGCCGGGCCGGGGAACTATTCTCAGAGTTGACAAAGCTGTGACGGATTTCCCAGAGCCAGATTCTCCGACCAGACCCAAGGTCTCTCCTTCCTTGACCTTGAGGCTGACGCCGTCAACCGCTCTGACCACGCCTGCCCATGTGTAGAAGTATGTTTTGAGGTTGTCGATTTCCAAGAGTTCCTTTGCCATTTTGTTTCATCCTTTACTATTCTCTGAGTCGTGGGTCAAGAGCGTCTCGCAATCCATTGCCGAGGAGACTGAAGCCGAGTACCAGTAGTGTTATGAAAAATCCAGGGAAGACCCCTTCCCACCAAGCCTCTTTGACAGCCTCGCTTGCCCCTTGGAGCTGTTGGCCCCAAGTAATACTGTTTGGATCACCGAATCCTAGAAAGCTAATTCCCGCTTCAATTAGTATCGCTGCTGCTATCTGAAGAGTGATGAGAACAATCACTATATGCAAAATATTCGGAAGTAAGTGTCGAAAAATTATCCGCGTTTTGCTTGCTCCAAGTGATTTTGCGGCTTCGATGTATTCATACTGTTTGACACGGAGCACTTCTCCACGGATAATGCGGGCATTGGATGCCCATGAGAACAGACCTATTATCAGAGTCACCATTGAGAGGCCTCCCACTCCAGTAGGTACCAGGGTAGTCACAACTTTCAGGAAAACCAACAAGATCAGAAGAAAAGGAACGACAAGGAAGACTTCAGTGATTCTCATTAACAGGTTATCTATGAGCCCGCCGTAGTAGCCAGAAACAAGTCCAATAACGATGGCTAAGGACATTGCTATTGCGGCTGCTCCAAATCCTACGTAAAGCGCAGCTGAGGCTCCGTACACAATTTGACTGAACACATCGTGACCAATATAGTCTGTGCCGAACAGATATTTCCAGGATGGTGGAGCTCTGATTATGCCTTCTTCTTTCAAGCTAGCAAGGTAGTTTGGAGGATAACGCGCAATAATCGGCCCAAACAGTGCCATGAACACTACTACGCCGATGAATATGAGACCAGCCAATGCAGCTCTGTTTGCCTTAAACCTTCTCCAGGCAATATTCCACTGGCTTACCCCTTTGCGTTTCTTCTTTTCGGTCTGTTGTACTGCCGCCAATTTCATTGAGTTCCCGAGTTTCATTGTTTTTCAGCCCTGTGGTATTATCACTCAATTCTGATTCTTGGATCTATGTACGCGTATGTTATGTCAGTTATCAGGTTGGCGAACAATGTCATCAAAGTTATGAATACTGTTATTCCCATTATCAGTGGGAAATCCAGTTTTGTAGTAGCTTGAACATACAGGCGACCAACTCCAGGCCAGTTGAAAACAGTTTCTGTGATGGGTGCTCCTGCTAGCATGCCGCCAAAATATAGTCCGACATAAGTAACTACTGGTATTAGGGCATTCCTTAATGCATGTTTGTATACTACTGTTCGCTCGCTAAGACCGCCGGCTCTGGCAGCTTGAATGTAGTCTTGTCTAAGGATTTCAAGCATGCTCGAGCGCACTAAAAGGACCACAGGAGCTAGTGTTGCGAAAGTCAGGATGGCAGTAGGCAAAGTTAGGTGCCATATTTCATCCAAATAATAGTTTCCAAAGAGATACCGCTCTGCTAATAGGGTGTGAGCCCCAAAGGGCGGGAACCAACCTAAGAAATAGGAAAAAATTAAGATGCCGACTATTCCAACGTAAAAAACAGGAATACACGTACCTAGTAAAGAGATTGTTGTCACTGATACATCCAATTTTGAATATTGCTTCCTGGCGGAAGTGATTCCGACAGGAATTGCGATCACAAGTGATAGGAAAAGAGAGGCCAGCTGAAGTTTGAAAGTTTCCCATGCATAATCGCCTATAAGCTGTGTGACGGGAGTTCCTCCTCTAAGAGCGTAAGAATTTCCCAAGTTACCTTGGAAAAGTTCCCATATATACAAGAAAAACTGATAGTACAGTGGTTTATCCAGGCCGTAATACTCCGTTAACCGCTGTCTAGCCTCGGCTGTGATGCGTGGATTCAAGCCTGTCATTAGTTTGACTGGGTCACCTGCCAAACGTGACGCTACAAATACCAGGATTAGAATTCCGAAGAAGAGGGGAATTAAGTACAGAAGTCTTCTGGCAATGTAGCGCATCAAGGGGCTGCGTAGTGCAACGAGAAAACGGGTTCGAAACGAATGCAAAACCCCATTCTTGTTAAGCAAGGCTTTTCACTGATATGACCTAAGTTCTGGCGCGGATGGCTATATAAAGATTCACTGAAGTTTCCAACGTATTAAAAGCTTTTTGCTCCAATTATTTTCGCTTTCTTGGCGTACAAGAGCCTTCGTTAAGCAGCATCAACAACCGAAGCCATGTTTAAATCGCCTTAGAAGCGAGGCATTTGAGTCTAAATCCAGTGCTTGGTTAAGAAACCTGAGCTGATCCAAAGAATTGAACAAGAAGAAAACTAAGGCGCACATAGTGCATTATTATTCGATTGGGCAAAACAACCTAACCTGAGTTTTTCCTTCTTCTGTAAATGAGAATTGAAGCTACCATGACCAGCGACAATGCAACGACAGCAATTGCTATTTCATACGCCATTTTTGGAGCTGCAATCGGGGGAGAAGCCAAACTTTGCATCAGAGGAAACCGATCTTGGTTCTTAACGTCGATTACATATGATGTGTCGCCCAACCCGTCGCCATTAGAGTCTGTTCCGTTGTAATTGTCCCAATAGTTGCCTTCTTTGCCATCATCCCAAGTGTGTAATGGTTCACTCGAATTGTAGACTTCACAGAAGCAACCGCTGAAATGCACCGCGTTATCAAGAAAGCTGTTGTGCACGAGAACTATGTCCAGCGGTTCATTTCCAGGCTGGTTAACGCCGAAAAACACGCCTTCCTCGTTTCGGGCAATATAGTTCTTCGTAAGAATGTTAGAGTCTCCCGAAAGCAGTATACCCACGATATTATCTGATACGGAGCAGCCAGTCACCGTATTGTTCGGCGTCCAAATGTACATGCCTATGTAGAAATTCTTGATATTCAAATTCCTAACAGTTAAGTTGCGTCTGTACTCGTTTGCCAAGTCTATACCTATACTCCACGGGATTGCGCCGCCATCATAATCTTGAGAAGGCCCTTCACCCACTACCCATGAATCGGTGCGTGTACCATTATAGTTGCCGTAAAGAGTGAAACCTGCGCCGTTAATCACCACATTGTCTTTTTCTACCACAATCCGGGCATAAACATCGGCGGTAAACGTGTACATGTCACCGTTCCTTTGAATCGACTCGGTTGGCGGGTCAATGCTGCCGTCTGATAAAATGCGAATCACCGGCAAAGCCGATGTTGAACCATCCGAAACCCCTATCAACGCTATGCTAAGAAGCAGAAAAACCAAAACCACAATCACATTCTTATTCATGCCACATCTGTCCTATCTGCTCAGGTTCTCATATTTCTATTTTAGCCAGTTCCTCGACTTCAATACTGTCTTACCAGCTACTTTCAACCTCAAAGTATCCTCATAGGGGCACATTTCAATGCACCTTCCGCACAACAGACAGTTCGAAGTGGTCACGTCGCCACCCTTTCTCTCGTAAACATCAGTCACCTGAGTGGGACAGACCCTCTTGCAGACCCCGCATTTAGTGCACTTCTCCTCAACCTTATCCAGTCGAACCCCAGAAACCCGCTTGAAAGGTTGAAAACGACTGAACAAAGCGACCAAAGCTCCTAAGGGACAAATTCTACACCACGCACGCCGATAGAAGAAAGCCGCCAAAGTGACAACGCCCAGCACGACCAAGTTAAGCGACGTTAGGTAGAAACCCAACTGGAAAAACTGACCCGTCGTTGATTCTGTAAGCCATTCTGGCCTCATTAGACCCACCGAAGTCTGAAGCATCACACAAAGCGGCTTCATGGGACAGACTTGGCAGAAAGGGGCCGAAAAGTAATTGTAAACAAATCCTCCTTTTTCGGTTCCAGAAACTACTTGTGTCCCCGCTATGGCTTGAGAACCAAAGATAACACTTAGAATAATGATAAGAGCAAGGATCAAGTAGCCAAGCTGATGGAATTTCTCGTTAAAACGCTTTGATAGATCTCGGTGCTCTATCTTGAACACTTTTCTTAACCGGGAAAGCAGGTCCATGTATAGACCGAAGGGGCAAATCCAACCGCAAAAGAATTTCCCAAGAAGAATCGACAGTAGAATTACAGAGCCGAAGACAACACCTAGTCTCAGAGCGCCCGAAGAGACATAGTCCACTCCCCAGCCGCGTCCGGCGTCCCAGAACGGATAGAAGTAGGTCTGTATCTCCCAGAGCGCACAAGTCACGGTCTTTCCGCAGGGATAGTAACAGCCAAGAAACGGAACTGGAAAGCCATCGGGCATCGAAACACCAAGCACGTTTGTCGCAATCAGATATTCATGTGGTGTTATCTGTTCAGCCGGAACCGGTACGACTCGGTGATCGATAAACGTGCCAAAGAAAATTAGAAAAACGAAACCTATTTGAACAAACAATCGAAGAGAACTGATGTTTCTGGTTTTGTTCTTTCTTCCAGTCGTAATCACCACAACTCCGACCCCTATGGAGATAGCAGCTGCCGTTACCAGGGAAACGTTAGGCTTGTAGGGCGGCAACGAAGGCGTAGGCAAGGGCGCAAGCGGATCAGCAGGGTTAGTCACGTTAGCGTAAAGTCTATCGCAAATATGGCCATGGATAGGAAATATGTTCCAGTATCCTGCCATATCAAGAGTCTGAGTAACCGAGAATTTGCCCGTCTCAGGATCGGTCAAAACGAATTGATCGATCCAAGTGTAATCTGGTCGAGTAAAAGTCACCCTGACCGTTATGTTTTCTCCGGCCGGACTAATCTCCCCGAATACGTTGACGCTCTCGTTTATGTTGACTTCTGTTGCACTGATGTCTGCGGTTATCTGGGGGCCATAACAGCCCGTGGCAACCTGAAAACTAAAAAAGCACTCTAACAGAAGGAAGGCGAGAGCAAAGCAGAAAACAAGTTGCTTCCTCAGGTCTATATTCACCTATGCCAGTATTGTCTCAAAACACTCATAAAATTTGTGCATTTCAACTGAATGGCATAACTTGTCTGACAAAGGAAGTAAAGACCTATCCGCGCGCACTAATACTTTTGAATCCATCAAGCTGTGTACGAAGGTCTGTGCCTGTTCTTTAAGCGGAACAAAGTGTTCTTCGCGGAGAGGTACTTTTCTGCCGATTAAAGCTGGAAACGTAAGAGAGCAGAGCCTAACGTGCATGTGGCGCGACTCAGATATCTCAACGCCCTGAGGCAACGTAGCAGATTGAAGGGAAAATGCGGAGCCTGCGAGTACCGCGAAACATGCGGTGGATGCATAGGAAGAGCGTACGCCTGTACTGGCGATTGTCTGGAGTCAGATCCAGTTTGTCTGAAAGACCTGCTGATTGAAGAGAGAGTTTACCCATCAAATATGAAGCGTTTCGGATGGTGTGTTGGATAACTTCTTGCGCATACTTAAGTTGATATTTATTTTCTGCGAATCGAGCGGCAGCGGAGCAATAGTACGGCAAACGTTATAAGTTTCGACTAAGAAAAACTATCCTCGGAGGTTAAAAAAGAGTTGACCGCTAAAAGCAAAACGCTGTTCTTCTGCTCTCTATTGCTAATAAGTGCATTTGCATTGCCCGCAGTCATGCTTGTCCAAAGCCAAAGTTCATCGTTGTTCAAGATTACACTGATAGTTCCTGGCCCTAACCCTTCAAGGAAGGCTTGGGCTCAAATTGTTGAGAACAGTCTAGACGATGTCAATATAGATGCAGTCAGAGTTGAACTGGATTGGGACACTGTTTATAGCAGAGCCCTAACTCCTGATGCAGCCACCGTAGGCAAGACTTATGACCAAGGAGGCTTCGACGCTTTGTTCGTCGGATACGCCATGGGAATAGATCCAGATCCATTCGGACTTTACGACAGCACTCAATTTCCGCCAGCAGGACAAAACTACAATCTCTATAACAGCTCTGAAAGCGACAGACTTTGCGGACTGATCAAAACTACAAATGACGAAGCCACACGCCTTCAATACGTTAAAGAATGGCAGGCATTGGCCTACAATGACCAACCCGCTTGTACAATCTTGTACACTAAAGAGGTAGTAGCTTTTGACCCAACCGCACTAGTAGGAGAATCATTCACGACCTATCACTATCCGTGTTGGCCAAGAGTGAAAAACTGGAAACTGAACTCTACAACAACCCAGGATACAATCGTTCTTGCACAAACGGGACCAGCTCCTGAAGAAGGACTGAATCCGCTATTGACAACGTCTTACTACGACCTAACGGTATACGATGGAATCTTTGACAGCCTTGCAGAAAGAGAAGATATGATCAACAAAGCCATGATTCCTGCCCTTGCAACAGACTGGTCCGTCGCAGCTGACGGTACTACATGGACCGTAAACTTGCGAAGTGATGTGAAGTGGCATGATGGTGTCGCATTCACCGCTGACGACGTCAAGTTCACGTTTGACTCGTACATGAACGACGCAGTCGGTTCGCCGGTTGGAGCTTTCGTGAAGGACATCATAGGTAGCCCAAGCAACGTCGAAGTTAAAAGTCCTACCCAGGTCGTATTCAAGCTACCCAAGGTCTACGCATATTTCGTTGAAAGTATTCTGTCGACATTCATTATTCCAAAACACGTGTTGGATAGCGTTCCAGCAGCAGATTGGAAGACTCATGCCTACAACACTGCCTCAGGAAGCTACACAGTGGGATCCTACACGGCTTATGGGCCAATAGGAACAGGACCATACGTATATGCAGCCTATAATCCAACAACATTCGCTAACATATTGACGAAAAACACCGCATACTGGGACAAAGCGAAATTAGAAGCCGCAGGGAAATTCGGAATCAACACGTTCTATGTACAACAAATCGAAGCTTCTGACCCAGCCATATCTGCTCTAAAATCAGGCGACGTTGACGTCCTAGATTCGCAATACCAACTGAACACGAAACTCCCAAGTCTTCTGAAGCCATGGAGTGACTACGTGAGCTACGACGCTTTCGGAGTCCAAGAAATGGGCTTTAACATGAATCACCCAGTGTTCGGCACAGGCGTTGACACACCGCTCGGCAAGAGTGACCCATCGAGAGCCGCAGAAGCAGCCCGCTACGTTAGACAAGCTATTAGCCACCTGATACCTAGACAAGACATCATAGACACAGTTATTGCAGGCTATGGAAGCCCAGGTGTTACAACTGCTATCACTCGAGTGACCGCAGGATTTGACACATCACTCGGATACTATTCGTACGACCAGACATTGGCCAAGTCTCTGTTAGCAGCAGCTGGTTACGACACAGGAGTTGCACCGCCGTCAGGAAACTTCCTGGCACAATACGGACTCTACATAGCAATAGCCGTTATCGTGGTTGTGGTTGCAGTAGCAGCAATCTACTTCGTTAGAAAGCGCTAAAAAAATCCCTTCTTTCTTTTCTTTTTTTTAAAGAACTCATATAGCGGATACGAGTAGCCCTATAACCAACAAGAAAATTCCAACAAAAATTAACACTTGTGCTTGTTTTTCAACTTCTTTTTGGCGTTTTGCGTTCCAAGGTTCTGATTTAAACAGAATCTCTCCGACCTTGTTCGCGACTGGTGAATACATGACCGCTCCTCCGCCCATGATAAGTCCTAATCCCCCTTCAAGCAGCAGTATCAAGGAAACCGACGAAAGCAGCTGATTCAAGTCCTGCGTGAAAAGGAAGACAATTACTAGGTCAATTAAGGTAATGATGAGGGAATAGATGAGGCAGGAAGCAAAGAGCGTGAGAGCGTTTTTCAATCGGTCCATGATATCAAGTCTTATCGGTACAATATTTTTTCTTCGAAAATATAATGGCGGGATGTATTCAAAGTTTTCATTTTTATGCGAATTGTTTTAAAGAAGAGATTTTAATAGATGCTTCAGATGAGCAGGAATCATGGGAGAAACTAGAAAAAGGTCGGTAGCTAAGTCGATTGTTTGGAGGGTAATCTGTATCATAGTCAGCATACTCACTTCATATGCTTTGACTGCAAGGTGGGACATCGCTGTCGCGATAGGAAGCGTTTACAACATAATTACCATGATCCTGTATTACTTCCATGAAAGAATCTGGAACAGCGTTAAGTGGGGAAAATGCGACTGACTTCTCGCGTTAGTTGAACGGCTCCTTTTGTTTCTTCCTTATCGATGTTTTCGAAAATTGATCGCGTGTGCAGGCAATACTTTGGAGCATTGAACCCTTATATGTGCACGTAAATTCATTCTGGAGTTGTGTGTGAAAGTATGACCGATCAGAAAAGAATTATCTTGAAACCAATTGGTTACGTTAGAACCGAAGCTGCTGGCGACGAAGTCAAAGACAAAACCCGAACCTCGCAAATTGTGATCGACAGTGAATTCAGTGAAGGAATACTAGGGATAGATGGCTTTTCACATATTTTCGTGCTTTTCTGGCTAAATCAGGTTTCTGGACAACCAAAGATATTGAAGGTGCATCCTAGAGGAAGAGAAGACTTGCCACTGCTGGGTGTTTTTGCCACGCGAACCAAGCTCCGGCCGAACCCAATAGGGTTGACTTTGGTGGAGCTTCTTGGAGTAATTGGAAATGTGCTTGTTGTCCGTGGGTTGGATGCTTTCGATGGAACCGCCGTCTTGGATTTAAAACCTTTCGATTTCTGGGATATGGCCGAAGATGCAAGAGTGCCCGAGTGGTGGACTAAGCTGAACCGTGAGAAATCGGGTCACTCGTGAACGGCAAAAAGAACGGTAGAGTTAGGGCTCTTTCACTCCGTATCTTTCTTCCAAGACCGCTAAGATTTCACTTCTGAGAGCCTCATCCTTCAACTCGCAGCTCTTCATGCCTGCAAGCTCATTTGCTAGGACTGGATCCTCAAATTCTTCTCGGAACCAATTCTCGAAATCTCCCCTGTAAAGATGAAACTCTATAGATTCGTTTGGCAACAGCTTCACGAGCTCGTACAAGCTGATTATGCTGTCTGCATGAAATCCTGTGGGCTTGTCGATTTCATTGTAAAAATGAAACTCTTTGCCCTCTGGGACCCGTGCGAATGCTTTCAGAGCGTTCTTTCCTTTTCCAGTTACCCCATATCCGTTGCCTGATTTTCTAACAAAACCCGCTTTCAGGAGTTCTTGAAATTGTTCTATTGTTTCGGTTGGAGTTAAACCGACCATTTTTGCAAAACCGTTCAGATCCATTCTAACCGTGACTTCGTTCATGACCTTTAAGACTCTCAATGATGCGTCTTTCAAGACATATTCCCCGCTTCAAGCCAATACTATATCACGGAACTTTAAATGTGTTGATACTTCAGAGGCTGAGATGGAGAAGTCTTTTAGCGAAGTATTGCTCTAACCCCTAGGTGAGGTCTAGGTGAGCATTTTGGGCAAGGATTACGTGATCGTATTAGTAACAACCTCTAATGAACAAGAGGCTGAAAGAATAATTCGCCGCCTGCTTGACGAGAAGCTTATAGCGTGCGCAAATATAATCAGCCCCGTCTCATCCCATTTCCATTGGTCAGGGAAAATTGAGAAGGCCGAGGAATGCTTGGTTCTTATGAAATCGCGGGAGGATCTTTTTCGAAAAGTTGGCAGAAACCGTAAAATCTCTGCATAGCTACGAAGTACCCGAAATTCTCGCCCTCCCAATAATTAATGGCTCAAAGACTTACATAGATTGGTTGGAGAGCTGCCTGCAATAGGATATTCTGGACGACTTGGTGAGACAGGACTGAGAGTCATCGAACTATGAAAATAGGAAAACAAAGAAAAAAAGTGTGTTAGAATAGAGCTAGCTTGGCTGTCTATTAGGCACTCTTCGAGTAAAAACCACTGCAGCAACGGCTACAACTGCGGCAACAATGAAAGCCACGACTACTATACCGATGACACCGTTTGGTATTCCAGGTGCGTTTGACTGGGTTGGGGCAATGTAGGCGGTGAAAGTCGGGTCGTGTACAACTCTGAAGCCGCTATATTGTGGATAGGACGTTATGTAGAAGTAGTTGGCTCTTCTCATGTTGGATATCGTTGATACTGCTTTCGCGAATAATGCAGGGTACATGTGCACAACGACTGCGGGCAGAAACTTCATCAATCCTATGTGGTAGGCGAATAGGCCTCCGTTGCCGGCGAATCCTGCTATTCTTGCGGTTCTTGTTGCTGACTCATAGGTGTCGAATTCAGTTTCGGTTGGGTCGGCTGTGTAGTTGTATAGATCGTAAGTCTTCTTGGTTCCAAAATCCGCTTGGAAGATTTTTTCGCCGTCATCCGCGTATGTGTTTACTGAAGTGTCGCTGACAGAGCTTCGGTGTCTGTAACGCTCTGTCCAGATGCTGTCTCGCTGTAGGTTTCGTGGTTTGCCATGACGCTGGTTTGGAAGTTTATGATGCTCATTTCGAGGCCGTTGTTTTGGATATAGTCATATATTGTTTCGTCAGCTAAGTTTTCTGCCGAGCATGCCGTAGGTTCCTGTGCTGTTGTAGTGTACCCAGAGTACTGGGATTATGCCGACGAAGAGGTCGCGCATTCTTCCGATTACGTGATTTTCCTGAAGCGTAGCAGTGCCGCAATTGGGTCTATCGTGAGCTGTACGTGAACGTTAATTCGTCGTAAACCGTTAGGGCGAGTGGCCAGCTGTTCTGGAAGTGTGGGTTGTCAGGGTTAATCCATGTTCTCCACCATAGGGCGGTTAGGTTGGTGTATTTCATGCCCCATGTCCATGTGAGCTTGTCGTCTGAACTGGTGAGGGGGATTGTTTCTGTTTTGCTGCTTAGAACAGGCAATGTTGCAGATAGAGCGGTAAGGTCGAAGCCCAAGGCTGAATGAAGCGAAGAGCACGTCGTTTCTATCTGGCGAGTCGGGATAAAGCTGAGTTGCCGGTTTCGTTGAAGGCCATGAGCATTAGGAAGGTGGAAGACAGGTATTACGTCACGGTTGTTTTCTTGTCTTGTAGTGCATGATGAATGATTGCATGGGTATTCGCAAGTACGTTGATTCGTCGGTGGTTATGTCTTCGAGTCCAGCGTAGAGCAGTTTTATGCCGCTGGTGTTTACGTAGGTCATGTACATGTTGGCGTGCCATTTCTCAAAGTCTTGAGGCGTCTGTATACCGTTCAGCGTGGCATAGGCGCGAACATAATCGAAGTAGTCAACTGTTTTGGCGAAGCTTTCTTGTTCGAAATCGGTTTTGACTAGTGACTCAGCTCGGGCGAGTGGCAATACTAATCCGATGGAAGCTATGAAGATTAGAAAGGTTACAGAGAACTTTGCATATTTCATACAATTGTTCCTTCGTTCTTGATACTCTCTTCGTGTGGAGTTGAACCATATATATAAAAAATATGAATTCAGAATAACGTTCCGAAAGGAAGGGCGTTCTCAATGCTTATACCATTAACCATAATAGTTTGAACCTACATGTCTTAATGAGGTTAATTAATCAGCGTAAGGCGTAGAATCGAGTTTGCGGCTATTCCTGAAGAGAAAAGTTGGCTCTGGAATCGGCGTGAAAGGCTAACCTTGTCGTTTTTGCAGTCAAGTCTGCTGCGAGAAGGGGTTTTTGACGGTCGGTGGTGAGTCAATTGAAGCCAGCGCATACTATAGAAGACGAAAGATGGTCTGTCTAAGAAGGCTGTGAACCGGAAAAATGCGGAATAAACTATATCCCAGCGAGTACTTGGCGCTTCTCACGGTAAAGTATGAAGTTGACTCCGACGAGTTTTTCAATGCTTTAGTTTCAGCTTGGAAAAATCGAAGATCTGAAGTTGGAGATCTTGTGGTTGAATGTCGCAGCAAGCAAGATCATAAGGTGACCTTGCTCATAACACGAGATGCAAAGGTTATTGCACAATTTAAGATCCCAGACGAGTTCTTTTTGAAGGAAAAGAACCCTCTCAAGGGAGTCAAAGCAGTTCATATGACTGAGAGATATTCGAGTAAGAAAGGCAGAATAGTGCAGTCGTTTCAGATCAAGGATTTGAGAGTTGGAATGAAAAGGGTAAAGCTGGAAGCTAAGGTTCTGGAGGTTTCTGAACCTAGTATTTGTTGTTACGCGATTCGGGAACTGCGCTAGCGTAGCCAATGCCACGGTTTCAGACGATACTGGCAAGATCAGATTGTGCCTTTGGAACGATCAGATAAGCTCTGTGGCAGTTGGCGACACCGTTCAGATAGAGAACGCCAGCATCTCACAGTTCAAAAATGAAAGACAGCTGCGTGTGGGCAAGAACGGAGTCCTCCGAATCGCTTAGAACCAAACCGAGATCGAGTAGAAGCTGCTAAAAGCAAAGTTTTATAGTTTTGAGTTCGCCATTACCTTTGGCGATGGGTCTTAGGCGGTGGGGTAGGGGTCCACTGTACCGTAAACCCTCTATATGACGGGCTGACATCTGTGGGTGAGGCGTCAAAGGCCGTTTGGACCTTCCTCTCCGAAACATTGACTATCCGTCCTTTGGGGCTGGCGGTCTGTGAACGGTTTCCGTAGGGGAAACGATTTCACTGTTCACCAGGCGAACCCGGCTAGGCTCGGGAGAGAGCAACCTAAGTCTGGACGTTTAGCGCTCAAAGGGGTGCGGGTAAGAGCGTAGGTCTGGAGGGCGCCTTGCGGAGTCTAGGCGTCAAACCACAGTGATCCATCGCTATTCTTTGCTCCTCAAGCATCCTCCTTGAATTTGTTGAGATGTGAAGTTTATGGTTGTTATAGTGGATATTGAAGGTAATGCTTTTATGATATGATTTTATGAGGTTTTGTATCTCGAATTAAAACGTGGTGAGAAAAATGAGTGAAGCATTAAAGAAGAAAGTTCAGGATGTCCTTGAAGGGATAAAACCGCAAATCCAGGCTGATGGTGGAGATATAGAGCTTGTTTCAGTTGAAGATGGAACTGCTAAAGTTCGATTGAAGGGTGCTTGTGCAGGTTGCCCGATGTCAGCTTTAACCCTTAAACAAGGCGTCGAACGCATGATCAAAGCAAAACTGCCCGAAATAAAAAGAGTCGAAGCAGTCCAATAAGCTATTCAAAAGTAAAACGGACCGTTTTTTAGTTATTTCCAATATTTTTCATTTAGTAATCTTACGGTTGATTTCATGAAAGAAACGGCTGTGAATTGCTTCTGTGGTTTTTTCGAGTCTTCCAGCAGTTTTGGCAGTAGACTGGCCTGTCGGGCGCAGGTTTGAACGGCACCTTGCAGGGCTGGCCACATTGGCTACAGACTGCTGTGTATCTGCTCCTATCCTCTTCCTTTGATCCTTTGAATAAGCTGTATCGCTTTAGTCTTGGCCATCCGGTCTTCGCATATCTGAGCATTTCTGGATTTGTTCTTAGCCAGCGCATCATGTGGAAGAAGCTTTTTGCTCTCTTAGCTTCGCGTTCTTCCAGAGGTTCGTAGCCTAGGTTTCTTATCTCGTCTAGATAGGCGATTTCAACGAGTCTTTGTGCCTCGCCAACCACTCTGACACGTTTTACTTTGTCTTCGCCGTAGGTTTCACAGAGTTCTTGTACTGCTACGTCGAAGATGCAGCCTTGGCAGATGTGTATCTCCTCCTCTGGTTTTACCGCTAGTTTGGCAACGAGTTTGGAGACGATGCGTTTGGATTCTTGCAGATACTCTTTTTCGCTGAAGAGTTCGGGCTGATAGAACCGTACGTCAAGAATATCGTATTTGAATTCGCTGGTTTCCTCGCGATAGGCACCGATTACAACGCCATAAAGCAAGTCGCCGCTGCCCGCGTCGTCCACGACAATCGTCAATCCGAAGCGCTTCCTTTCCCAGTTCAATGGTGGTTGAATTATAAAAACAGTATTACAGGAGTACTGCAAATTGATGATAAATTCGACTGATTTGGAAGTTGTCACGGCATTTAATCTTAATAGAACATTGCAGTAGAGGCAGCGATGATGTTTGAGCTTGTGAAGATGGAAAATTTTAAGCTTGTGCGCTTTATGCTGAAATAGGCTTGTTTTGGAAAAAGAGCGCCCAACGTTGGCTTTTTGTTTCTTTAATTGTGTGTAATTCAACGGTACTCTTCGCGGTCGAGTAGTGTGCTATTTCATGTTTGATGTTGAAACCGTTTATATATGCGCTATGCATAGCGCTTACAGTATCTTGTAAACACTATGATGATTCGAGAAGGCTATTGGTGCTGAAAATGAAGTGTCCGTATTGCGGGTCTGAGGAATTCAAAACTCTGGAGACGCGAGATTCGCTAGAAAACACTACGCGAAGACGCAAGGAATGCATCAAGTGCGGGAAACGCTTCACAACTTACGAGTATTTGGAAACCGTTGAATTAATGGTCAGGAAGAAAGATGGCAAACTGGAACGGTTTGATGTGAACAAGATAGTCAGAGGCCTGCAGAAAGCCTGCGAGAAGAGACCTGTCACAATGGATCAGATCCATGAGTTAGCAGATCATGTGAGACAAGATTTGATGCTGAAAGGTAAAGAGGAAATCACTTCCAGCGAGATAGGAGATTTGGTCATGAAATACCTGAAGAATTTGGATCGTATAGCGTACATTCGTTTCGCTTCCGTTTACAAACAGTTTGAAGAACCTGAAGATTTTAAGCGATTGCTCCTTGAGGTGAAAAAATGAAATTCGTGAGAAAACGCGATGGAAGACTAGAACCCTTCGACCAGGAACGCATAACGGCAGCAATCTGGAAGGCTGCAAAAGCTGTCGGGGGAAAAGATCGTGAATTAGCCAGGGGCCTCAGTAACCAAGTAGTTGCTGAACTTGAGCACCGATTCGGCGTGGACGGTTGCCCGACGGTTGAGGAAATTCAAGATGTTGTCGAAAAGATGCTTATCGAAAACGGGCGAGCACAGACAGCCAAAGCCTTCATCCTTTACCGCAAGCAGCATCAGGATATGCGTGAGTTAGCTGCGCTTCTGAGTTCTGCGGATTTAGTGGACCAGTACTTGGAGATAGAAGACTGGCGTGTCAAAGAGAACAGTAACATGAGTTATTCGCTGCAGGGCTTGAACAATTATCTTTCGTCCACTGTCATAGCGAAATATTGGATTTCAAGGATTTACCCGTCGAAAATTGCCGATTCGCATTTTTCAGGTGAAATTCACATTCATGATTTGGGCGTTTTGGGTCCTTACTGCGTCGGTTGGGATTTGAGCGATCTGTTGCTTACGGGTTTCGGCGGTGTGGCAGGGAAGATAGAGAGTAAGCCTGCTAAGCATTTCCGTACGGCGTTGGGGCAGATTGTTAATTTCTTCTACACGTTGCAGGGGGAAGCCGCGGGTGCGCAGGCTTTCAGCAACTTTGACACTTATCTGGCGCCTTTCATTCGTTACGATAACTTGTCCCAGAAAGATATTGTGCAGGCGTTACAGGAATTTTTCTTCAATATGAACGTGCCGACGCGCGTTGGCTTCCAGACGCCATTTACGAATTTGACCTTAGATTTGACTGTGCCGGACTTCATGAAGAACGAGGGTGTGCTCTTCAATGGCAAGATCACCAACGACACTTATGGCGACATGACAAAGGAAATGGAAATGTTCAACATGGCTTTTGCAGATGTCATGAGTCAAGGTGACGCGAAGGGCAGAGTGTTCACTTTTCCGATTCCCACGTACAACGTGACTAAGGATTTCAGCTGGGACTCCGAAGTGTCTAAAGCCATATTCGAAGTGACAGCCAAGTACGGTGTGCCTTACTTCTCAAACTTCGTGAACAGCGACATGCATCCTGAAGATGTGCGGAGCATGTGTTGCCGTCTACGAATCGACAATCGTGAGCTGCGCAAACGCGGAGGCGGATTCTTTGGGGCTAATCCCTTGACGGGTTCGATCGGCGTGGTCACTTTGAACATGCCACGGCTTGGCTACTTATCGAAGGATGAGGATGATTTCTTCCAACGTTTGGAGAAGGTCATGGAGACCGCTAAGGACAGCTTGGAAATCAAGCGTAAGGTGCTTGAAGCTTTCACTGAAAGCGGTTTGTACCCTTACAGTCGACGTTACTTGCGCAACGTGAAGGAGGGCTATGGCAAGTACTGGAAGAACCACTTCTCAACAATAGGCTTGGTGGGCATCAATGAAGCGGTGGTTAACCTCTTAGGCGTTAACATTGCCGCTAAGGACGGAAAAGACTTTGCTGTGAAAGCCCTTGGCTTCATGCGTAAAAAGCTGGTTCAGTTCCAGGAGGAAACGGGTGACATCTACAATCTTGAGGCCACTCCTGCTGAGGGTACCGCTTACAGGCTGGCGCGCATCGACAAACGCAAACATCCTCAGATCATGGTTGCCAACGAAAGACTAGTCCAACTGCAGCATGCAGAACCTTTCTACACGAACAGTTCGCAACTACCCGTGGACTTTGAGGGTGACCTGTTTGAAGCTTTGGAGCATCAGGAAAGCCTGCAGACGCTTTACACCGGTGGCACCGTGTTCCACATATTCCTCGGTGAACGATTGCATTCCTGGCAGTCGGCTGCTGAGCTTATTAAGAAGGTTTCGTGGAGTTCACGTCTGCCCTATTTCACGTTGACTCCGACCTTCAGCGTTTGCACAAGTCACGGATACATGAGCGGTGAACACAGGAAGTGTCCCATCTGCGGCACACAGTGTGAAGTCTACTCACGAGTGGTCGGCTACCTGCGTCCGGTTGACCAGTGGAACGATGGCAAACAAGCCGAGTTCGCCATTCGCAAGACCTTTGACAAGTCAGTCGTGATGGCTACTGCGCCGATGGCCCAGTGAACGGTGAAGCCATGAAGTTTAGCGGCTTGCAGAAAATCAGCTTAGTCGACTATCCGCATAAGGTTGCGTCGGTGCTTTACACGCCAGGCTGCAACCTTCGATGCCCGTTCTGTCATAACTGGCGCATAGTCGTCGACCCGAAGCCTCCGTTTCTGCAGGAAGCCGTTGCCCTGGAGATTCTTGAATCGCGAAAGAAGTATGTGGATGCAGTTGTAGTCTCTGGGGGAGAGCCGACCATGCATAAAGAGCTGCCGAAGTTCTTGGGTAAGCTCAAAGACAGAGGTTTTGAGGTTAAGTTAGATACGAACGGTTTTTATCCTGACGTTCTTGAAGAGTGTTTGGCACATGTTGACTATGTGGCTTTGGACGTTAAGACCTCGCTTGAGAAGTATAGACTTCTTGGCGCCGAAGACACTACTGGACTTTTGCGCACGATTGAGATGCTTAAGACAGGCAAGGTGGCGTATGAGTTCAGAACGACCGTTGTCCCAGAGATTGTAACGGCCAAAGACATCTGGAGCATGGGAGAAATAGTCAAAGGCGCGAGAAACCATGCTTTGCAGCAGTTTGTGCCTCAGGATACTCTTGACAAGCGTTTCGGAAGCCTGCAGCCTTACACACCGGAAGCGATAAGCGAATTCGCTGAAATGCTGAAGAAGTTCACAGAGAATGTGGAACTCAGAATCTGACAATGCGCAGAAGCTTGTTCGATTAGATGTTGTTGTCTCCCTCACAAAATTGCTGAACAACAACAACAACTACCGAAGACGCGATAGCGAAATTCTAATATTCTCACCAATTTAATAGCTTGTTTTCATGATTAACGCCATCAACTTAGGCGACAACAGCGAAACTAAAATCGATTCAAAATCGTTGGAGTCGCTCGATTTAAACAACATCTGGCTTGAAGTGGTCGACCCCACTGAAAAGGAACTTCAAGACGTCGCAGATAAGATTCGTTTGTCGAAGCATTTCTTGGAGCTTCCAAAAACGGACATAGTTAACCTGCGTTTGGAAGACACCTTTAGCATAATCAATTTCTTGGTTGTGGAGGAGATCACTTCTAATTATAAGAGTCAGCCGATGGTTTTTGTGTTTTCGAAAGCCTTCTTGATTACAGTCTCAACCGAGGGCATTAAGCCGATAATGGATTTGGCGAAAGAACGGATGAACAAGATGAAGGTTGACCCGCCGGCTCAGGTGGCTTACTTCATTATCGACGAGATAGTAAGCGGCCATTTTAGCCAGTTGGCGAAGATAGAAGAGCTTACCGCAACTATCGAAGAAGAAGTGGTTGAAAAAAGCTCTCCTGACACGCTTAGGAAGATCTTCAACCTGAAATCCAAGCTGGTAAACTTTAACAAGACACTTTGGTACGAACGAGGACTAATCTTCAACCTTAGGACGTGTGGAGACACATGTATGCCAGCCAAGGCCCGGAGTTTATTCGACACGACCCATGAAGATCTAACAAGGCAAATAGACATTGTCGAGACGTACCGAGAGATAATGTCTGACGCCATAAACGTTCATCTTTCAGCTGTCTCAAACAAGATCAACCTGTCAATCCAAAGCCTAACGGTTGTCATTTTCTACTTGACGATAATCACAACGGTGACTTCGTTTCCGAATACTGTTGCCACTTTCTTTGGAATCTCTCGTTTCGGCAACACTGACATTTGGATAATCTTAATCGTTATTGCTTTGTCAACGATTCTTCCTTTCGTGTGGCTGTGGAGAAAGAACTGGCTCAGGTACCGGAGCAACTTGTAGACTGGGCTTGCTTGTTCCCGTGTTTGAGAGGAAGTGTGTGAAAGAAAAACGGCTGCGTAGTTAGGGAAAATGGGTGTTGTTGTTCTTCTCGGAAGTGAGCGTCTAGTAGACTTGAGTTTATGATGGGCTGATTATTCGGCTCATCAATTCCGGAAAATCTAAGGTATTATCCACCGTCACCATTTGGCAACCTGAATCCGCGAGGAGTTTGTTGCCTTCTTTGTAATGGTGATGGAAGGGAGTAAACCTGATGAAGTGAATTTGAACGTCCATGTTTTGCATTGCAGTGATGTGTTCTAGTGCTTTCTCAGCATCTTCTGTTTCAAAGCCCATGGCAGAAAAGATTGGGCAGAATTTGTCTTGATTTCGGCCCTTTAATGCAGGATTTGAGCGCAAGGTTTAAGGGTTAAAGCGTTGTTTAGGTTTTTCGCGTACTCGTTTATCATGAGGTTTAAGGTTTGAGCAGCAAAGTTGAGAGTATTGAAGAGCGCAAGGCTGAGGTTTTGATCAAACTCAGAAAATACAAGCTTATTAAGAAAGAAACCTATGAAGGCGCAGTCGGATACATCATAAACATTCCCGAGGACAAAGAGAAAGCATTGGTCTGGTGTATCCTCGGAGCAGCAACCGTAGGCATCGCTGCGATGAATACGCTTTACAAAGTCATGAAAGAAAAAGAACTGGAACGCGCCATCGTCGTCACAGAAGGACGCTACACACACGCGGTCAAGCAAGGTGCCAAGAAAAAGAACGTGGAACTACTGCCCAAATCCTTCCCCGTCTTCGACATTTTCGAGCACGCACTCGTGCCTAGACACGAAATCCTAACGGTCAAAGAGAGAGATCAACTCCTCGCCCAATACAAAGTGAAGCCGTATCAGATCCCACAGATAGGATCCACTGACCCCGCAGTCAAGGTCATCGGCGCCAAACCAGGCGACGTATTGAGAATAATTAGAAAAAGTCAGACGGCGGGCGAACACATAACCTACCGTTACGTCGTAGAATAATCGTTTACCAAAGTTCTATTTGGCAATCATTACTTCTGTCGACTTAACGACAGCTGCCACTTCGTCGCCCACTTTTATTCCCAAATCTTCAACAGCCTCTTTAGTAATGACCGAAGTGATGACCGCTGGCACGTGTACTTGAATTTTGACTTTTGCTGTGATTCCATCACTCTCTACCGAGAGAACTTTTCCCTTCAACTGATTTCGTGCACTAATTCTCAAACCTACCACCTCCCAATGTTCAGGATCCGATAGAAACCCACTCAAACATCCCTCCAAACGCTTGTACTCACTGAGCAAGTCTTGACCCAACGCAGTCAATTTGGCACCGCCACCTCCGGCTTTTCCACCTTTGAAAGTAGCTATGATAGGTTCACCTATGGCGCCTTCAGTTTTTCGGATGTAGTTCCACAAGTAACGGTACGACATGTGAAGCTTCTTCGCAGCCTCGGTAAGTGAGTTATCCTTCGCTATGGCTTCAAGAATATCGGCTCCGCCTTTGCCTATCAGCGGCTCCCCTTTGTATTCAATCCATATTTTTCCGGAAGGTTTGTGTTTCTTAAAAGTGGGCATTCTGCTTAGAGCATAATCAAGATAAACTTTATAAGGTTAGTGATATGAATGGAGAAACATAACGGTGTTTAAACATGCAAACTTGGCAAAAAATACTCTTAGTGGCAGTACTCGCAACCATCGTAGTAGTCGCAGGCACAGTGACCTACTTCAACTACTTCGCCAAGCGAAGACTATTCATATCGACAACCACAAGCCTCTACGACACTGGCCTATTAAACGCAATCGAAAAAGACTACGAATCAAACCACCAAGTTGATCTCAGCATAACAGCCGTAGGAACAGGAATAGCCATACAACAAGCCCAAAACGGGGATGCCGACATCGTCTTGGTTCATGCACCCTCAACAGAAAAAACGTTTCTAGAAGGAGGATACGGCGTGAACAGGAAAATCATAGCGTACAACTTCTTCACAATAGTGGGACCAGCGAATGACCCAGCACAAATCTCAGGAAAGAACGCAACCGAAGCCCTATTCAACATAGTCCAATACGGACAAAACATGCCTGACCAGTCAGGGCAAACCCAAATCTGGGTCTCACGAGGCGACAACTCAGGCACAAACACAAAAGAGATAAGCCTTTGGAAAGCAGCAGGCTACAACTACACGCAAATCTCCACGGAACCTTGGTTTGCAATCACAGGGCAAGGCATGGGCCCAACTCTGACCGTGGCTGACCAGAAGAACGCATACACGCTATCAGACATCGGCACCTACTTAAAATTCCATGAGGACGGTACAATAGAAACTACTGCACTCATAACCGAAGAACAGTCTCTGCTTAACGTTTACAGCGTAATGGCTGTCAACACGGCAACAGTCCAAGCAAACCAAACAGTCCACGCCCAAATCAACTACGCCGACGCCATGGACTTCATAAAATACCTGATTTCACCCACAACCCAACAGTTAATGGCAAACTTTGGCAAAGACACCTACGGACAAAGCCTCTTCTTCGACGCTGTCCAACCGCTAAAAGACAATGCACCTCAACCCATTGTCAGTTGGATAAAAAGCTACGCCTTCTTTAACGGTACAGAGTGCCCACCGCAATACAGAAGTGGCTATCCAGAGCTTTACACTTAGAGGACGTAGTATTGGCTGACATACTTGCCGGAATCATAAAAGGATTCGAACTCGTAGTTACAGGCGATCCAGAACTATACGGAATCGTCTACCGTTCCCTCTTTTTTTCTGGAACAGCAGTCATTTTAGCCATTCTTTGGGGCACACCACTCGCAATGCTAATTGCTCTAAAAGAGTTCAGAGGCAAAACAATAATCAAAACTGTAATCAACACCCTAATAGGCTTGCCAACAGTTGTCCTGGGCTTAATTCTCTTACTCATATTTTCAAGAGGCGGACCACTAGGCTTTCTAGGTCTGCTTTACACTCCAGGTGCCATAATATTAGGTCAGGCGATCTTGGTAACCCCGATACTGATCAGCATAGGGGTTTCAGCCATCGAATCTGTCGACCCTGAAATAATGAGCTTATCCAAAACACTCGGAGCTTCTGATTCCCAAGCTCAGGTAGCGGTTTTGAGAGAAGCCTTTAATGGAATACTTCTATCGGACATTGCTAGCTTTAACCGAGCTATAGGCGAGTTGGGCGTAGTGCTGTTGGTCGGAGGCAACATTGCAGGAGGCGGTCTCAGGACTGATGTTTTAACGACAGCGATTTCACGCAATACTCAGATAGGTGAAATTGGTCTTGCAGTGGCTTTGGGGATATTCTTGATGATAATAGTTTTCACAATAAACATTATAGTAGTCCTATTGAGGAGAGTAAACTACATGGTTGAGCTAGCCAAAGCACCATATTTTAGATTGAAACGCTACAGAGAGAACAGTGATGACGGCAGTTGCTGAATTGAAAAATATTACGAAAGCATATGGCGCCAAAATAGTGTTAGATGCGATAAACCTGCAAATTCATGAAGGGGAAATTCTAGCGCTGCTTGGATCGAACGGTTCAGGGAAAACAACAATGCTGAAAATTCTGGCGTTTATCGAAAACCCGACAAGTGGCGAAGTGCACTTCCTGGGTGAAAAAGTCAATTTCAAAAACACTGAGAAGGTGCGCTTGCAGAGCACTCTGGTTTTTCAGAAAACAACCGTCTTCAGCACTTCAGTCTACAACAACGTTGCCTACGGGTTGAAAATAAGGAAAGTACCGAAGGCTGAACGTGATATAGAAGTGAAAAAGGCTCTGGAACTCGTGAAGCTTGAAAGGTTTCGAGAAACGAAATGCAAGAAAGCTTTCTGGCGGAGAACAACAACGAGTGGCAATAGCTAGAGCTCTTAGTGCTAAAGACGAAATTGCTGCTTTTGGATGAACCTACGGCGAATTTGGACCCGAAGAACGCGGAGATACTTGAAGAAGTCATCGAAACGGTGAATCGAGAAAACAAAGTCACCATCGTGATGGCAACTCACAACATGTTTCAAGCTAAAACCTTGCCGCATCGAATCGCATTGATGGATGAGGGAAAAATAACCGAGATTGGCTCGACAGAGGAAATTTTTGGCAAGCTCTCGAAAAATCTGGCGAGCTTCGCGGCTGTCGGCAACACTTACAGGGGAACTGCCAGCGTCACTTCAGAAGGGACAACCATTGTGGATGTAGGTGACGGCGTTCTGATTGAGGTTGCAGGTCAGAGATTCGGCGAGGTTTCAGTTTTCGTGAACCCGCAGGACATAATCCTTTCCAAAAAATAGACGGAAACAAGTGCACGAAACGTGTTCAAGGGCAGGATCACGGGAATCTCCGACATAGGGTCACTCGTGAAACTCACGGTTGACGTTGGCAAACCCTTCACAGTTCAGATAACTAAACGATCTTTCAACGAGATGGAACTCAACCTTGGCGCTGAAGTCTTTGTCACGTTCAAAGCTTCAAGCGTTCAAGTCGTCTGAGCAGCAATGTTTCTTGTTTCTTCTGCCAACTCGCCTAGAATAACGATTGCTTCGCCAAGACGCAGATTCAGCCTCTCAGCCAACTCCAACGGAGTCACGTCTGGTTTTTTGGGCAGAATGCTTTCTCGAGTATAAGCTTTGTGAGTCGGATACATGACTGATGCGTGGACCTGCTCTACAAGCATAGCCCACAATTTCTCTTTGGTATACTCTTCAAGATTCACGATGGATCCCGGAGATCTACGCCGGACCTGCTATTCAATTTACCTCTAAAATCAGATCCGAGCAAGACAGCCTGGAAGTAGTAGTTGACCAACAAAATCAGGGTTATCCTTGTAGACTCAGGTTGTTGTAGCTATTCAACAATCACAAAGGTTAAAGAAAAACAGACCACATTGTACAGCAAGAGGTGATATACTTGCTGTTTTTGGTAACTTTGGTTCATAAACCAGAGCTGTGTTTTGGTAAAAAAGAATACAACGAGGAAGGCAAACAATGGTTCACTGGCATGAAAGCCTCAGCTGAAAAGTACGGAGTAAAGGTGCACGGAGCTTGGGTCTGCCCCATAGAACACGTTTTTTACGTGATGCTGGAATCTAACGACTTCAAAGCAGTATCAGGTTTTCTCAGTCCACCCATATTGACTCATCACAAGGGAAAAATCTCTCCGCTAATCACTGTGGAAGAAGCCTTTGAAACGGTAAAACCATAGCCATATTCTAAAGATAACATTTACGGCGGACGCTATCAAGCGTTTCCAGCACCATGCCTTTTCCCTTATTTTTTGTGCTTGCTGTGTGTTTTATTTTTGTTTCGAAAGTCCTAGCGAGCCGAATGTAAGCAGTCTGTCTGACCATTCAACTATGTCTAGCAGGTCTTTCATTGTTGCGATGGGGCAGAAATCGCTGTTTTCCTTCATCCTGGCTTTCATGCAGGTTCCACAGGCCGAGTTTCCCCTTTATTCTCTATGAATGAGCTGAGTTGGTCTCTTACTGGGGATTTTTCGCTCTTAGTGTCTTCTGCCACCAACAAAATCCGCAAGCTTGGCCAACTACTTCTAATCTATTTGAAACCGGAAGCCTGTTCTTGTCATTGGTCTATAACCCTCAAATTGAGACCAGACGCTTTCTGATTTCCCTCTCAACCTCATCAACAGGCTTGCCAGCATCCAAAATAGTCCACTTCCCAATCAAAGCCAACGAAAGCGCTTTCCTGCGAATCTTCTTAAGTTCAGCCAACCCCTCAAACATCTCCTGATCGGAACGCATGCTTATTCTCCGATAGGCTTCATCCGGAGAGACATCCAGGAAAAACATCGCATCCGATTTCGGCACAAAAAGAGCAAAAAAATGATAAGCAACCACGTGTAAAGGCGAAGGCAAATAAGCTGTACCCATCAAGTAACGAACATAGATAACGCAGTTGTATCTTCTTGAATTAAACAGCAGAATCGAACGGATAACATCAAGCATATAAAACAAAGCAGAAGCGAAATGCGCACTCTTGCCCTTAGAATACAAGAACTGTTTTGCCCTGATTCCGAAGAAATTATCTGATGACGGGTGAAGACGAATACAAAATTTTTGCCCCCGATTACTCAAATACTTAGACAGACGGTAAGCCTGAGTACTCTTGCCAGATGCATCTAAACCATCTATGACTATGTAGGTCATTCTATAGGCTCCCGCTTAGAAGCAGAAAAGTGAGAGCGCTCAGAGCTGGCACTGTTATGTTGTCGACGCCTAATGGTGAAAACGCCTCAGCCAAAGTGGCCACCAATGCTAACCCAAACGCAGGAAGAAGCTGGTCGAAAACCGAAAAAGGGTACAAGAAAGAAAAGAACACTAAACTCAAGACGAAGGATACAAAGGTGACTATAAACATTGTAAGCGAACCTTCAATGCTTTTCTTGGCAAAAATGCGATACTGTCGCTTCCCATATTTTTCTCCTACGAGCGCAGCAGAAGCATCACCGTAAGCCATGGGCAAAATCCCAGCCGCTATCACGTAAGGTTTCGCCGAGAAAAGCAACGCCAGAACGGTATAAGACATGGCGTAAAGAACTAGCCCCGTATGATGTCCTTCCCCAGTTATGTCTGAAAGGCCCTTCAGCTTCTCAGAAACGCCTTTGAAGGGCGAGTAAGGAGTGGCTAAAAACGTCACAAGCACAAAGGGAACAGCGACAAAAAAAGGAAAATTCAGCGGCAGAGAATTGAACGAAAAGAAAGGAATAACAAAAACGAAATTGCCAATCATAGAGTGAAGGAACTTTCGAGAAGACTTACGCGAAACGTGAAAAACACTAACTACCTTCTCCGCTAGAAAGATAATCAACAAAATATATGCATAGCAAGCCACGAGCAAACCCAAGTTGAATAACGCTTCAGAGCTCAACATCGCAATCACCCAAACGCTCCGAAAATGTAAGCCAAAAGGCCGATCAGGAACCACAGGAGAATAAGCTTCTTGATTTTCCTACGTTTTCCCGGGAATAGTCTCTCAACAAAAGCGCAGATGAAGCAACAAGCCCAACATCAGTAACCAAGACAAATGGAACAAACCAAATAGAAACCAAACCCAAAATCAACGGAAGCGGCGTAAGCACCACAGCCGAAACATAAAACAAGGCAGCAACCATGGCCGCATTTCTCTCTCCATAGCGGACAGCTATAGTCTTGACGCCCTCGGCACTGTCACCCTTAACGTCAACGATACCCTTTGTGACCTCCCTGCCAGTATTGGACAAGAAAGCCATCGCGGCAAAAAGCAGGACATTCAACTGAACCAGACCAGTAACCGTCAGGCTGCCATAGATGAAGGGAATGGCCACGGTAGCGCTGACCAGAAAATTGCCAGGCAGACCAGTCCGCTTTCCAACTGTAACGTAGGCTACGAGGATCAACCAAGCGATAATCGCTGCAACCAAGCACACAACACTCGTCAGATAGGCGAATATGAAACCCACCACCGAAAAAACCAAGACAAAAACCAACGCCTCTCTGACACTGACAGAACCGCTCGGAATCGGACGCAAGGGTTCATTTACGGCATCAATTTGCCTATCGTAATAGTCGTTAAGTGCCATGGAAGCCGCCGTCAAAGTAAACCCCGTCAGGAAACCGAAAACCACACTAACCCACCCAGTAGCAAGAAACGCAGGATTTGCTAGGAGAGCGCCGACGAAGACGGCGAAGCCCATCATCACGCAATTGACGGGCCGCATCAGTCGCACGAAGCCGCCTGTTTTACCCATGATACTCTGACCTGTTTAGAGACACATTTGTCTCGATGAGGTTATAAAATCTCTTTCAAACTCTCAAATATAATCTTTAACAACAAAAAGTGCTTCTTAACAACAAAAAACCCCAAAAAGTCACCAAACCCACAAAACCAACAAACCCATCAACTTGCCAAAACCGAAGTGACCATCAGAACCACGCGAAGCTAAGAAACAAGCTTAAAAAGCTAACAGTTCTAACCAGATAAATAAGAAGCGATTTCACGGTGAAGAATTTTGGGCGAAAAATACGCTCCCTTAGTCGCTGACAGCTACGCTCCAGAAAGACTGCGAGTAATAATCCCAGTAGGCGGAAAAGCAACACGTCTCCTGCCGCTCACGGCAGAAACAAGCAAAGCATGCCTCCGACTGCTCAACAGACCGCTGGTAGAATTCACGCTTCTATTCGCTTGCCAAGCCAAGGCATACGCCACTTCATCTTCGGAGTCAAAGGCTACACAAACTACAGAGACCTATACGACTATTTCGAATCAGGCATACGGCTTCTCCGCACGATACAACATCAAACCCCGAATCCACATAAAATACCAGCCGAACGTCGAAGACCTCGGAAGCGCAGACTCCGCAAGAATAAACATGGAATACTACGATATCAAACCCCCATCTTCGCTGTCCAAGGCGACAACATATTCGACATCAACGTCAAAGACCTCATACGATTCCACAGAGAAAAAGGCGCGATGATGACCATAGTCCTCAGCGAAGTACAAAACGTCGAAGGCTTAGGCATCGCAGACATCGACAAAACCTCCCGCATCCGCTGATTCGTCGAAAAACCCCTGCCCAAAGACGCACCCTCCAACCTCGCCAACACAGGACTCTACGTAATTTCACCCGAAGCACGAAAAATCTTCAAAGAAAAAGGCGTCAAACAAATAATGGAAGAAAAACATCGACTAGACTTCGGCTACGACTTCATCCCCTACGTCATACAAAGCAGGACACCCAGTCTACGGCTACACACTGAAAGGAAACTGGTTCGACGTTGGCACCCCCAAAAACTACTTGGAAGCCATGAAAAACATGCTCTACGGCGGCTTTCAGCATGCTAACAGACTTCGGCGGAAGAATTAGCGATGAAACCCCGATATGGGTTCAAGGCGAAAGCAACGAATCAGAAAAAGAAGAGACAGGAAATCATACAAAAAATCAAGCAACGAAGAATACGAGATCGAAGGCGCCGTTCTCATCGGAAGACACTGCCAAATAGACGACGGCGCGAGAATAGTCGAACTCATGCATCGACAACTACACAAGAATCGGCAAAGAACGCGTGATACGAGAACTCAGCTCAGTCATGGACAGAGCCATAATCGGAGAAAAAGCCGAAGTACTAGACAGCATCATCGGCAGACACATCACAGTCCGTTCCAGCCAAGCCAGAACCAACAAGAATAAGCACGGTCTCAGTCATCGCAGACGACGTCATCAATCGATGAAGGATGCATGCTGGCAGCAACAAAAATTTATCCTCATCAGAACGTGAGAGGCGAATTCCAAAACCAAACCGTGATGCCAAGCTAAGCCTTGAACCACTTGAAAATCAAGTACTTCGTTTTGCCCAGCAGCTAAGTCTGGCACAGCAATTATGAAACGCTTCCTCACAGTCGTCGCCAATCGACCAGCCTTGACGATTTCAGTCGCAGAAATATCCGAATCAGCACTTCTTAACCGAAACCATGTAAGGCGCATGCTCCACACCAGGCCCATACTTGTACACGGCAAAGTCGCAGCCGAACTTTATGCCCGGCGTAACAATCAACCCGCTATCCCGCAGATCATGGTAAACAGCATATTTCTCGTCAAACTCCTCGTACAACTGTTTAGCCTTCTGCTTGAGCTTCTTGAACCCAACCTTTCGCTTTTCTGGACCCTCGTAGAATGGTGACTTTCTCTTTTTCAGCCAGGTACAAACCTTCCATCAAATCCAAGATGAAGCGGCACGTTAAACTCCGGAATCTTTGGCTTGGCGATTCCAAGCGGTTTGCCATAATACCCAGCTCTGTACAGTTGTGACCCTTCTGCGGAATCCCAGACGACGAGAAAATTCTCAATCAACTCAACTTTAGTCTTAGGCATAGAATTTCTTCGCACTCTACTACAGTACCAGAGAAAGCATCCGAGCTGTATCCGCTGCGTCCTCAGCCTTGTCCGCAGAATTCTCGAGAAGCTGAAGAACGTCTCTTAACAAGAACAGCACTGGAAGATCAAGTTTACTCGTGAGAACCCTAATCGCAAGGGCCCTGTAAATGTCATCAACAACTCTCTCCGCGATTTCAACGTCTTTCGCCTTATCAAGAGTCTTAGCCGGGCCGTAACTCAGAACCATCATCGTCTCCCTGAGCTTAAGCACGGAGTCAAAAACCGCTTCCGAAAGCTTCAACAAATCCTTCTTTATATCGCTCGAAACATTCCAGTTATGCTCCATTATCTCAAGAATGTAATGGGCTGTTCCCTCTGAGAAATCCGCAATCTCACTTGACTGATTCGTAAACCTAAGAAAATCCTCACGGCTTATCAGAATAGCGCCTATTTCAGCAAGCTCCTGAGAAACCATGCGCCTAGACTTCACAACTTCTTCCTCACCTTTTCTGATCTCAGCAAAAAGTTGTCTGGCTGCATCCCTGTCTCCTCTGGAGAAGAGCTCAACCATCTGAGGAATCTTCCTTGTGAGATCCACAACCTTACGTAAATTGTCTTGGCAAGCGTTCAATGCTCTGCGTTTCACACGCTCTTCTGTTTCAGCTGGAAGCACCAAAACCTTCTCCCTCCCATAACCATGACTAGTTTTCCAACCCTAGTTGTGCAGGTTCATTAAAAAAGCTAACTACTTTCCGGCACCAAAGTGCCTAAATCTTCAAAGTCAATTTTTCCCTGGAAATACCCCTGGAGGAGCTTGGGCAAATCTTTGAGTGCACTCCGCACTTGCTTCCACGAGTCACGGTCGCGGATCGTAATCGTGCCATCTTTCATCGTGTCATAGTCTACGGTAACACCTAGGGGAACGCCTGCCTCGTCAGCACGTGCATATCTTCTGCCTATCGACCCTGCATCATCCATATCAACCATGAAACCTTCGTTCACAAGCAAATTGTGCACTTCTTGAGCTTTCTCCGCCAAGCCATCTTTGTTTACCAGAGGGTAAACATTAACCTGAATCGGCGCAATACTCCTTGGAAAACTCATGACTATTCGGTCATCTTTCACGCCGTAAGCATACTCCAATGCCACATAGAAAAGCCTGTCACATCCGAAACTGGGTTCCACCACATGCGGAATGAAGCGAACTCCGCGAACAGTCGTCTTCTGATTGGTTACCTCTACTTGTTCAGGCAGAATCTTGTAGTTTTCAACCGTGTAGCTACCGTTCTTTTCAAGTGAAGCAGCAACCTCTTCCGCGTTCGATTTGGAGAGAAGTTCCGCAACCTTGGCTGCTTCCTTCTTGAACACAGGCCCGAGCTTCGCCATTATCGGCTTCACCACCAACGCTTCCTTCTCGAGAGGCTTTTGATATTCCTTGTATACTCGCATGTCAGCTCCACTGGCTCTCATGTGACTGCTCAAGTCATAATCTGTCCTGTATGCGTGACCCGAAACCTCCACCCAGCCCCATCGGTCAACAAAGACCTCTTGATCAAAACTTTGTTTTGAATAATGTGCTTTTTCCCACGGAAGTTTCTCGATAAAACGTTGCTTTTCTGCTGGAACTCCGATTTCTATAAGCAGTTTTTTAGCCATCGCCATGAAGAATGCCTGCCATTCGGAATTCACGATTTTCTTGTCAAGTGCGTCCCTAACCGTCAGAGTGACCGTTTCCTCCGAATCAGCAAGTCTAGTTTTACCCAACAGGATGGGCAGGCTTTCGTTTTCAACATCTTTCAGGAAGCAACAATCAGGCGCCTCAGGGTCAAAGAAAAATTCCAAATCGGCAATCGTAAACTCACGAAGCCTAATCAACCCCTGCCTCGGGGAAATCTCATTTCTCAGGGCATGTCCGATCTGGATAACGCCGAAAGGCAATTTCTCCCGGGCTACCGCATAGAGCCGATTAAACTCCACAAATATACCCTGTGCAGCCTCAGGTCTGCCGTACCCCGTAGAACCCGAATAAGGTCCGATGGTCGTTTCAAACATGGTCAAGAAATATTGAGGAAAATTGAAACCCCCGCCGCATTCAGGGCAGCTCACTTCTTTTGCCTTTAGCGCCTGGTTTATCTCGTCGAGGCTCATTTTCTCAGCTTCAGTCGAACTTACCTTAGCATATTCCTCAAGCAAATGATCCGCACGGAAACGCTTATGACACCCAGAGCATTCCACCATTGGCTCCTTAAAGTGGTCAACATGCCCCGAAGCCTCAAAAACTCTTCCAGGAGTTATAACGGCAGACTCAATCTCAAAAATGCCAAGCTTCGCGACGAAAATCTCCCTCAACTTGGCTTCAATATTCTGCTTCAATCTAGCCCCCAGAGGACCATAGGTCACAAAGCCGCCTACGCCCCCGTAAATCTCATAAGACTGCCAGAAAAAGCCCCTTCTTCGGGCCAACTCATTAACCGCAGTAAACTTGTCAGCTTTAGCATCATTATCCAATCTAATCAAACCCTTTTTAGGGTAAGTGCCGCATAGAAATTAAAAGGTTGCTTCTATCATACCTCGTCTTCTGATTAGGTTTAACAATTTATCGACCTGCCTTGCGGCGAAACATGTTTTCAGTGAAATCTCAGGAGCAGCGCAGAAATAGCCTTTTATAAGGCAATCGTGAATAAGAAAACTCCGAGCAAGGTGGCAAAGAATGCCCAAAATAAGAGTTGCACTGATCGGCGTCGGAAACTGCGCTTCAGCCTTCGTTCAAGGCTTACGATATTATGGAAACCTTAAACAGGAAAAAGAATGGATTGGCCTGCGAAACCCAATGTTGGGAGGCCTATCACCAAACGACATTGAAGTGGTTGCAGCCTTCGATGTGGACGAACGAAAAGTCGGAAAAGATTTATCGGAAGCCATTCTTGCCAAACCAAACAATGCCCCAAAAGTCGCCGAGGTACCTCCAAGCGGAGTCATCGTTAACAAAGGACCTTTGATGGATGGCGTAGGCAAATCCACTCAAAACATTCTGCAAATTAGCGTTCAGCCTGACGTGAACGTGACGGAAGTGCTGAAAGCAGCTAAAGCCGAGATAGCGATCAACCTACTGCCTAGCGGGGCAAACCAAGCATCTCAATGGTACGCTGAACAAGCACTGAAGGCAAAATGTGCTTTCGCGAACGCCACACCAAATTTTATCGCCAGCGATGCAACCTGGACCAAACGTTTTGAAGAACAGGGGCTCGCACTGGTCGGCGATGACTTAGTAGATCAGGCGGGATCAACCGCTTTGCACAAAACGTTGCTGGAACTACTTTCGATGAACGGTGTAAGAATAACTGAAACCTACCAGTTAGACGTGGGCGGAGGGACGGAATCACTTGAAACATTGGATCGGACACGCGAAACAAAAAGAATCATCAAAACCCAGTCCGTAGAAAGCGCTTTGCCCTACAAGGCGGAGGTCGTAGCCGGCTCAACAGACTACGTTGATTTCCTTCAAAACAAACGTGACAGCTACTTCTGGATATCCGGAGTCTACTTCTGCAACACGCCACTGCAGATAGACTTGAAATTCAGCACTGTCGATGCGCCAAATGCAGGCAGTGTCCTCTTTGACATCGTCAGAGCAATGAAATTGGCGCTAGACAAGAAACTCAAAGGAGCAATACTACCCATATGCGTCTACGCCTTCAAACGCCCCCCGCAAATGATGCCGATCGAAACAGCGGAAAAGGCATTCGAGAAATTCGTAACAGAAAACCGATGTTTATTCCGCTAATTTTGATAGTTCACCAATAATCTTGTCTCTCATTTCAACCTGTTTCATCTTTTCCTTTAGCATGTTTATAGTTTTCACGGGAGTAGGGTCGACTCCACGCAGAACTGCCAGATAGACGCTGGCGAAGTCACCGATAAGAATCGTTGAAAGCATCTTCCCCAGGCTCCCTGTGCCTTGGGTCCAAATCTCGAACTTTTTCATTCTAGACGGCATGAGATTCTTCGTGGCTTCAATTCTGGCGCGGATCGCGTCTGGCTCGTCTTTGTCCCTTATGAAAATGGTAGAGAAACCTTGCGCAAGTTTGCCGGCTCCCTCCCAGCCAACAATCTCGTTGTGATTCAGTTCCGAGAAATACTCCCACTTCGAAGGAACCTTGCTATTCTCGTTGAACTGCTGCTTAAAACGCTGTGCGACGCCGCGATAAACACCGAAGCTGTAAACGACGGGCACACTCTCACTGATTCCGACTGCCAGAGTCTTAGAAAAGTTGTTTTCCACGATTTTTCCAGGAGAATTATCCTCACTGATCCGAATCAGAAGTTTCGTGGCTTCCGAGAGCTCTTCAGAGACACGAGAAACCAGCTTCATTTTCTCCAAAAGCAAAAGCAGCGGCACGAACATGTAGGGTAGTGCTGCACGTGGAGGCATACCACTGGGAACACGCAGATAGGGAATACTGAGCTTTTCAGCAAACTCCAACAGGCTTCCCCCAGAACTTATGCAGTAAATCATACTCTTTCTTTTCACTGCATCGAGGAAGGCACCTAATGATTCTTCTGTTTCACCTGAATAACTCACAATCACAACCAAGGTTTTTCTATTCGCGTAAAGCGGGAAGATCGTAATCCCTGTTAACCTCAATCGGGACCGGTGTTTTGTCGCGTGCCCAGTCTTTTAGCAGTTCGCCTCCAATTGCTGAGCCACCCATACCCGCCACGATAATGTTATCCGGTTCGGGAAAAGTCAGAGAGATTTTTCGTGCTTTCTTTTCCGATTCTGTGAAATGTCTGGAAAAATATAGGCAATACGAAATCATGTTGCTCTTGTCGACGGTTCTTAGTTTGCTAGCGTCATCCAAAAACGAAATTGTCATTTCATCTGTCACCTTTACTTTTATATTCTGTCCTGAACTTTTAAGCTGAACGCAGATAACAGTAATTTCCTCTGGGGAGAGAATCAACCATTATGGACAAAAAGCTGGCGATCGCCATACCCGCGTCCGCAATCTCGGACACGCCGCATATACGGGAGAAAACCTCGAAAATAGGCTTAATTGGAAGAGCTGCTGCCATTTTCAGAGTAAGCGAAATAATAGTTTACACTGGTAACGCACGTACCAGTCAGCTCAATGACGCAGCGCTCATGACCACATTGCTGGCTTATATGGAGACTCCGCAATATCTAAGGAAGAGATTGTTCAAACTTGACCCGCAGTTGCAGTTTGCAGGGATTCTACCTCCTTTGCGAACGCCGCATCATCCTTTATTCAACAAGGCAAAGAGCCTAAAGGTTGGCGAGTACCGAGAGGGCGTTGTTCTAGCTGGAAACAAAGATGGTCTCCTCATAGATATCGGAGTGGATAGACCGGTTCTCATGCGTG
>CAVTHH010000002.1:0-100968 GCA_963734505.1 Candidatus Bathyarchaeota archaeon
TGAGTCGACTATTGTCCCATCTAGATCGAAGAAAAAGGCCTTGGCACTCAAGGTTGTTGCTGGCATATTCTGCTTTTCATCTGTTGATGTATTTGGTTTCATAAATTTTGCACTTCAAGAGCGAAAAAATGGCTTTGCCATACAGTATTCTGGTTCTTAACTCGAAAAGCTTCTATTTAGAAGTATTTCTTCAAGAATCTTAAATTGGTTCTTGACTCTCAACGCAAAAGGGATGTTGCCGCCAAGGGGGCTGCATCGCCCGTTGACTATTCCGTTCAATAATGCATCAACAGTTGGCTCAGCATCGATCAGCGTGTAGCGCACCCCATCACTGGACCGTAATGTGCGTCTGTTCCAGCCACTTGGGAGTCTAGATTATGCGCGCGGCGATTAGCTTTTTCTGTTGAACTTCTGAATGGAAATGACGAGGCGTTTATTGTTTCGACAGCGTCAAATTTTGCGGTTACGTATTGTCCGATGCTTCCCTTGAACAATACGTAAGGGTGACAAGCTATGGCTGACGCCGCCCGCTTGTGGATTCGGTCAACAGTTTCTCGCGCGTAAGCCTTTCGGTACTTGCTCTGAAGTTCAAGCCCCGACTATGTGTCCGTTGAGGCTGGAGACTTCGGTGTCCGGAATGATCAGGAAGTCGGTTTCCTTTGCGATTTTTTGTGCGCCTTTAACCTGATTGTGGTCTGTTACCGCGACGGCGGTCAACCCGCGTTTCGTAACGTAGAACACCAGTTCTTTGGGAGTTATTACTGAGTCGCGCGAGTATATCGTGTGAACATGAAGATCCGCTTTGACCTGCATATCTTTGATGCCACACACTCTTTTCTCAGGCCTTTTTGGCCGCCGCTTTTTCTCTAACTTTTGCAAGCATCTCATTAAGTTGCCTTTCATCAGCATCTATTTTGCTGAAAAGAGGCTTTGATTTACCTATCTTATGCCCAGATTCCAAAGGTTTCAGTGCTTCTTCCCACGAGCTCTTGTGGACACTGTCAGGAAGGTTGAGTGTTTGCCAGAGCTTTTCCGCAGTTGATGGAATAAAAGGTGCTGAGACCACCGTTATAGCTTTTACGATTTGCGAAGTGACGTACAGAACAGCTGCAGCTTTGTCCTTATCTTCTTTAACGAGTTTCCAAGGTTCTTTTTCGTTCAAATACTGGTTCCCAATACGGCTTATGCTGATCAGAGTGTTTGCTGCTGCTTGCAGCTTGGAATCTTCGATTTCTTCCGCTACATTTCTGATTTTTTCTCGGACGGTGTGAAGTACCGTTTCGTCCTCGGCAGTCAATAAGGGGGGTTTGGGAATTTCACCTTCAAAGTAGGAGTTGACAAAAGTCAGAGTCCTGTGAATGAAGTTGCCGAAGGTGTCGTTGAGGTCCGCATTGATTTTCTCGATGAAAAATTCCCAAGAGAAATTAGAGTCTTTAGTCTCTGGTCTCGTCGCAATTAGGAAGAAACGCCAATAATCCACTGGAAAAAGTTCAAGCGCCTCATCTATCCATATACCAATTCTTAGACTCTTCGAAGCCTTTTCTCCCTTGAACTGAAGAAACTCCGTAGCGGATACGTTCCAAGGTAGATTGTAGTTCTCGCCTGAAGCCAGCAACAGGGCAGGCAGTATTATCGTATGAAATGGAATGTTGTCTTTGCCAACGAAGTACAGGGTCTTCGCGCTTTTGTTGAGCCAGAACTCGCGCCACTTTTCAGGTTCGCCGATACGCATGCAATATTCAATGGTTGCTGAGATATATCCCAGGACAGCATCGACCCAGACATAGATGGTTTTGCCTTCTGACCCTGGAAAAGGAGCCGGGATGCCCCATTCGACGTCCCTTGTTACAGCTCGGGGCTTCAAACCGTCTTTTATCCAGTTTAGGCTGAAATTTTTGGCATTAGCTGGAAGTTGTTTGTTCTCCTTTATGTATTTGGTTAGCGGCTCAGCGAACCGTGATAGATCTATGTACCAATGGCGGGTGGTCTTGATCGCTGGGATACTGCCGCATATGATGCACCGAGGTTCAATTAGCATGGTAGTTTCCAGTAGCCGTCCGCACTGGTCGCATTGGTCTCCTCGAGCGCGTATATAACCACAGTAGGGACATTTGCCTTCTACGAATCTGTCAGGCAGGAAGCGCTGATCTTGTTCACAATACAGCATCTGCGTATCTTGAGAGAAAATGTAGCCGTTCTCGTAGATTTTCTTCAGGGTCTCTCGGACAAATTCTTTGTGAACAGGACTTTCGGTTCGCGTATAATTGTCGAAGGATGCGTTCCATTGTTTGAAAAGGTCAGCTACTCGATTGTGGTTTCTGTCCGTCAACTCTTTGGGCGTTATTCCTTCTTTCAGGGCTTCGACTTCTATAGGTGTTCCATGTTCGTCAGAACCGCTTACCATAAGTACGTCTTTGCCTCGGAGACGGTAATATCGGGCTGAAACGTCAGCGGACAAGACTGATCCCACCAAGTTGCCCAAGTGAGGCGTTACGTTGATGTAAGGCCACGCTGACGTAACCAAAACCTTTTCTGGCGTATTCGTCACCATCCCAGTTTGGGTGTAGTAAAAGGATATAAATTCTGTTACTTAACGGTGCCGATGCGGTCGGAACCCGCAACGAATTGATGCTTCACGCACGAGACGGTAATGCCTGTATTGCCAGCTTCGTAAAAAGAAGATCAGGCACGGTTAGAGACGTTTTTTCAGCTGCGCAAATTCTTCTTCAAATCTTTTTCTCATTTTCGCGAACCGCATGGCTGCAGAAGGATGAACCGTTTCCATGTACTCCATTCCTTCCGTTCGTGGAGTTTGCCAAGCCACGGCGCCCATTAGAACAACTATTTCTGGTTTTATTGAGTAGATCTGACATTCGAGGTAAGGTCGGCAAGCTGCTATTTCATCAGGCAATGGTTTCCTGTTGCTTGGAGTTGCGTGTTTCACGATATTGGTTACAAAAAGGTTTCCGCGTTCAATGCCATTTTTGGCTAAAACCTTATTCAGGAATTTCCCCGACCTGCCTACGAAGGGTCTCCCTGTCTTATCCTCTTCAATACCTGGATTCTGCCCAACCAACATTACCTTGGCGGCTAGCGAACCTTCTCCGGGAACAGCATTAAGCGAAGTCTTCCATAGCTTGCACTTTTTGCATTTCTTTATCCGCTCATCCAAGTCGGCTAAAGCCATGGGTCTTCAACTTGTTGTTGGGTTATGACAGTCACACATATTTAAGAAAATGTTCAGGTATATCTGTAACGATGAGTCAGGTTTCGAAAGTCAATTCTGAGAAGAGAGGAAAATGTCTACCATAGTTAACGAGAAAATCATGGGTGTCATGGTTAGAGCGGCTTTCTTTTTTGAACCGTTAGCTCCCACGGCTATCTCCTACTATTTGGGGCGAAAGCTGAGTCAGTGGAAAAAGGAAGGATTAGTCTCCGATTATAAAACCCATACTCAACGACTTGGCAAATTCCACTATAACATTCAGCTCGATTTAGACTTGAACTCGAGACAGGCTGTGCATGTTCTTGAAAACTTGTTACCTGAGCAAACAAACAACTTAAGGAGGTGGTTCAATGTCTGAAGATAAAAAGGGCAGAATGAAAGTCACACTTGAAGTAGAAGTCAACGAAGAACTAATGGAAGTCATGAAGGAAGGAATATCCAAAATGCACTGGAAGATGCCAGAAATGAAGCGACAGAAAGAAGAATAACAACTCTGAAACGTTGTCGCACATCATCCTTCGTTTCATTTTTTTGTTTTCTAGTTTAGTTTATACTACGTTATTCAAAAAGAAAGCATTGAACTAAGAAAGTTACAGCAGTAATGCTGTTCCCTTGAGACGGTAAAGAAAAGAGACAGTTACTTCTTGTTCTGGAGGTATTCGTGCATCGATTTGGCGGCTTTCTTGCCCATACCCATCGCGCTGATGACTGTGGCTGCACCTGTCGCTACATCTCCGCCTGCGTAGACGCCGTCCAAACTCGTTTTTCCGTTTTCGTCCACTATTATGGTGCCGTGCTTTGGGTTAACCACCAAGCCTTCCGTGGTTCTCTGTATAATCGGGTTCGGCGTTTGTCCAATAGCGATTATGACCGTGTCTGTTTCCATGGTAAATTCTGAACCTTTTATTGGAACAGGTCGCCTTCTTCCCGAAGCGTCAGGCGGACCAAGTTCCATGCATTCACAGTCCATGGCTTTAACCCAGCCTTTTTCGTCACCGATGAACCGCAATGGGGCAGCCAAGAACTTGCAGACAAGCCCTTCTTCCTCAGCGTTTTCAATTTCCTCTTTTCTAGCAGGCAATTCATCTCGCGAACGCCTGTAAAGCAAGCACACGCTGGCTCCAAGTCGCATTGAGCTTCGTGCACAGTCCATCGCGACGTTGCCGCCACCGATAACTACGACATGTTTCCCAATACGAATTGGCGTGTCATATTCGGGAAAATTATATGCCTTCATCAAATTAACTCGAATTAGAAACTCGTTGGCAGAATATATGCCACCCAGGTTCTCGCCTGGTAGATCCATGAACTGAGGCAGACCAGCACCGGAACCGATGAAAAAGGCGTCATACCCATTTTTCAAGAGTTCCGGAATAGTATGAGTTCTTCCAATCAAGTTGCCCAGTCGTAAATCAACGCCAAGTTTTTGGATGTAATTAACCTCGTTCTGAACGATCTTCTTAGGTAAACGGAATTCGGGAATACCATAAACCAATACTCCACCTGCTAGATGAAGTGCTTCAAACATTGTCACATCATGACCCCGTTTCACTAAGTCAGCTGCAACAGTAAGTCCTGCAGGACCAGCACCCACTACAGCCACTTTTTTCCCTGTCGGTTTACCCTTTTCAGGTAACTGAAACCCGTGGTCTCGTTCCCAATCAGCCAAGTAGCGTTCTAAACGACCTATACTCACGGGTTGACCGATTTTCCCCATAACACACTTGACTTGACATTGTTCTTCCTGTGGACAGACACGACCGCATACAGCTGGTAAAGCGTTTTTGGTCTTTATCTTGGAGATACCTTCAGCATACCTCTTTTCTCGGAGGCATTCGATGAATTCGGGAATGGGCACTTCTACTGGACAGCCAGACACACACTGGGGCTTAACACATTGTAGGCAACGACTTGCTTCTTCGAGAGCTTGTTCTTCGTTGTAGCCAAGAGCTACTTCATTGAAATTCTTGGCACGTACTTTAGGCTCCTGCTTAGGCATCTCAATGGCTTCTTTCTTAATCTTAGGTTTAGGCTTTGCTTCTGCCACAACTGCAACCTCCTAATTCCCATAATTCAGAGTTCAAACGTTCCTCGGGTAGGAATAAACGTTGACGGTGAATCAGTTCATCAAAATCAACTTTATGACCATCAAATTCTGGACCATCCACACAGGCAAACATCATTTTCCCTCCAACAGTGACCCGGCAAACACCACACATGCCCATACCATCAATCATTATCGGCGTCAAAGTCACAATCGTGGGTATGCCGAAAGGTTTCGTGATTTCGCTAACAGCCTTCATCATAACAACAGGCCCCATAACAACGCAGCGATCAAACTTCTCGGTCTCAAGCAACTGCTTCAAGAAATCCAAGCCCTCATAGCCTTTAGAACCATCATCAGTTGCAAGGTACAATTTCTTGCTCATGGCTTTGGCTTCGTCCTCCATGAAAAGAGCTTCGGCTATCCTTGAACCCAACACTGTCGTCACTTCATTGCCTGCTTCTTTCATGGCTTTGACCTGCAACAGCAAGGGCGCAATCATTATGCTACCGCCGACGCATAGAACTCTGCCATATTTCTTTATCTCAGAAGGATTCCCCAATGGGCCAGTCAAGTTCTCTAAGGAGTCGCCTTCGTTTAAGATCCCGAGTTCTTTTGTCGTTTTCCCAACCTCGTGGAAAGCAAAAGAGACCGTGCCTTTTTCCCTGTCATAACCGCATATTGTCAGCGGAACTCGTTCGCCTTTCTCACCGATGATGAGCATAACAAACTGCCCGGGTTGTGCTTTTGCAGCGATGTCAGGAGCCTCAACTTCGAACAGTTTTTCTTTGAGAGCCAGTTCTTTCTTGGTTACTATCTTGTACATTTCACTTCGCCTCCGCAACAGCAACTTCGCACTGTTTCTTTGCTTTGAGCTTTGTGTAGAAAGCGTCCACCGTTTTCTTGAATTCGCCTTCACATCTCGGCGACGCTTCGTAATACTCGAAATTATCGAGCAAGTTCATTTTCTTCAGGGCATTATTTAGCACGACCAAGTTCCTTTCCGCAGCGTCCCTGCCCTTTTCGAGCTTGCAGTCTTCAGCAGAACATACCGCGCCGATCACACCGTCAAAGCCGCACTTTAAAGCGTTGATGACATGAATCGGATCCAAAGCCTTGAAACATGGAATCTCCAAGACAAAGGCGTTCTTGCCTTTGAATACGCTGTCAGGATTGTCTAAAGCTGAAAACTCTGACCATTGGCAGACAAACGCCAGAAGCGTGGGGGACTTGCTCGTGGTTTTCAACTTGGTTGCTGCTTCACCGTAGCGTTTCAGAACATTCTCAAACTCAAAACCTTTGACTTCAATAGATTGATGTGGGCAGACCAGTGCGCAAGCGCCGCAGCCCACGCAGTCCTCAAATATTATTTTCGGAGTCGAAAATGGTTCCGCTTTGATAGCATCATATGGACATATGAAGACGCATTTGTCGCAGCCTACACATTTTTTTGTGTCATAAATCGCTTTCCGCGAATACTTCACGACTTTTAGAGCATTATCGTCGAAACCCAATTGATGCAAAACGTTCTTGCTCAGTTGAAACCTTCGTGTGTTGATTTTGGTGCCTTCTTTGTAGCGGCAGAATTTGTCTTCACACTGAACTGAAACAATGTTATTGATTCCTGACTTCAAAGTTTTGAATATGAAGTCGGTTGGAATCCTGCCTGAACAGGGCAGTCTTAACGGGATATAATCTTTAACGCCTATGCCTTGGTCTACCAGGATCTCCTCAACTTCGCATGAAGAGGGTGAGTTTCCACGGCACATCAAAACAAGCGTGTCACTTTTATTGTCTTTTCTTACACAATTCACGTAATCCAAAAGATGATCATAATCGTAGAAGGTCATTTTTATGGCGGAAACGGGACAAGCACTGGAGCATATGCCGCATACTTGGCATTCTTTTATGTTGATCTCTACCTTCCCTGTTTCAGCATCCCGATGTATCGCCTCATAAGGGCAAATAGAGTGGCACACGCAACATTTGCTACATAGGTCTTGATTGATTTCTACTGCAGCGAGACATTCACTCATTGTTCTGGACCTCTTTCAGCATTCCGAATGACGCTTTTAACGCGATAAGCATTCCTAAATTATGCTTATGAAGGTTTGAAAAGGGATTTTGGATGATATAATCCTTTCCCCCTATCTTCGGTAGTACGGTTGTCTAATGTAAGCGTACGCTTCGAGCGCTGCAGTGATGCCCTGACCGACTGCTGTGCCCACCTGCTTTACGGGATGGTTTGTAACGTCTCCTGCAGCATAAACGCCAGCGATGTTTATTCTCTGAAAAATGTCGGTTTTGATGTATCCATGCTCGTCGACTTCCACGCCTGCCTCTCTGGCGATCTGACTGTTAGGCGCTTCACCCACCTGCACAAAGACTCCGTCAACCGCTAATTCCCTGGTGTCTCCTTTCTTATTGTCAAACAAGACAGCCTTGTTAACGAGTCTTTCTCCTAAGATTTCGCGCACTTCAGTATTCCACAGAACCTGGACATTTTTTCTTCCTTCTATATCTCTCACCAATGCTTCTTCGGCCCGGAAAGCGTGTCTACGATGCACAACTACGACTTCGCCTACGATTCCTGAAAGATATAGAATCGCTGTGGCTGCAGAATTTCCACCTCCAACCACGAGCACTCTTTTGTCTTTGAAAAATGGACCATCACAAACTGCGCAATAGCTCACGCCCTTTCCCCGAAACTCCCTTTCACCAGGCACTCCGATTTCTCGGTAGTGCGATCCTGTTGAAATTATAAGGGCTTTGGCTCTGTGTTCGGCTTTGTGAGTTATCACAGTTTTTTCTTCACCTTGAAGGTTTAAGCTAGAAACGGATTCGAGTTCCCGTATGGTCACGCCCATTTTCTTACAGTGAATGGTCATCTTTTCTGCCAGTTCACCCCCGCTGATCTGAGCGAAACCGGGATAATTCTCGACGCTGGGAGCGTCCGAAGTCGTTCCGCCAGCCATCTTCTCTTCAATAATCATAGTCTTCAATCCACTTCGGGCACCGTAAATCCCAGAGGACAAGCCAGCAGGACCGGCGCCGACTATCACAAGATCCCAGGGTTCCATGGTTAGGCAACTTCCTTAAGACAGATAATTTCGCGGGACAAGTTTATGAAGCATTCGGAGTCTGTTTAATAGCCCTCTCGGAACGAATAGCATCTTTTGAGGATTAGAGGAAGATGGGCCACCAGCTAATTGAAATACATGGAAGGAAGATTTTCAAATGTTTGTCATCACAATCAAAGCCTTTAGTCGGCATTGGTAACTACGTTTGAAGGTTTTAATTCTGGTTTGGAGTATCTTGGAAGAAGGATAGAAACGTGAGTCAGTACTTGCTAAGCCAACGCATAAAACTCGTAATTTCGCTGTCGGCGGTAGTTTGTTTCTTGATGCTGATATTCTTACGGAGCAGTCTCTCCTCAGTTGACAATTCTGCAAATTCTTGGGCTACCACTGTTCAAAACGGCCCTTTCACGGAAGTTGCCGTTGTCATTTCTGTCGTATTTGACACAACCATATTACTCTTATTCTCCTTGGTTGCCGCTGCACTGCTCTTTCACAAGAATTTTAAGAAACAGAGTTTGCTCTTGTTGCTATCGATGGGAGGAGACGCCTTGCTTGTTTCAATCAGCAAGATGCTTGTCTATTCTCCGAGACCGCACAACGAACTAATAGTTGAAACTGGCTACTCATTTCCAAGTGGCCACGTAACAGGAGGGGTGGTCTTCTTTGGATTACTAACATATTTTGGGTGGCAGATATGGAACTCCTCAAATAGGAAAACGGGTTTAATCATGTTCTGTCTAACGATTATATCTATCATAAGTTTTGACAGAATCTACCTCAATGTTCACTGGTTTAGTGACGTCTTGGGAGGATATTTATTGGGAACGTTTTGGCTGACTTTTTCAATAGTGATTTTCAAATACTTGGAGAGCCGCAAAAATCAAGTTTTCACCAGAGTCAAACAAAAGCTCAAAACATCTAATCCAAAAGACTGATAAATCCAAATTACCACTAGATCCATCAGCAATTTTTATCGAGGTTTTATCATGGCAAAATACAGGTGCACTGTTTGCAACTACGTTTATGACGAAGTCAAAGAAGGAAGAAAATTCAGTGATCTGCCAAAGGAGTGGGTTTGTCCGGTCTGCGGCGCACCCAAAACCGCGTTTGTGCTGCTGACAGAGAAAACTGAAGAAACAAGGAAAGGCACAACTGTATCAGATATTTTAGTCGAACAGATTGCGGAATGGGGAGTCCAATACATGTTCGGTGTTCCAGGCACTTCCACATTAGGCGTTGTTGATGCTGTCAGAAAAAGTGGAAAAGTGAAGTACATACAAGTGCGACATGAACAAACTGCAGCATTCATGGCTTCCGCGTATGGGAAACTAACAGGGACTATTGCTGCTTGCCTTGGTGTATCAGGACCAGGTGCCACCAATTTGGCCACCGGTCTGTACGACGCCAGTCTGGATCACTCGCCGGTTTTGGCCTTAACCGGATTGGTCGCTAGACAACTTATTGGTCCTGGATCGACACAGGAAATCGATCAGTATTCATTTTTTGAGCCAATTTGTGTTTACAACAAAATTCTGATGTCTGAGAATCAGACTACAACGCTTGCCACACTGGCGATCAAGCATGCACTTCTTGAGGGGGGTGTATCGCATATAGGTATTCCAAATGATGTGCAAAAACTGCCTTATGAAGCGAATATTTTGCCACTCGAAGGAAGGATGCCAAATCTCGCATATGGACAAGAAGACACGTTGATCGCAACTGCCGCGAAGATAATAGATCAAGCTGAAAGGCCTGTTATCATCGCCGGTTTCGGCGCCAGAGGACAGGGAAGCAGACTGTTAGAACTTGCCACGAAAATATCGGCGCCCATCGTGACCACCTTCAGGGGCAAAGGAGTAGTTGATGAGGCAAATTCGTTTTGCGTCGGAGGTCATGGCGGGATTGGTTCAACGGCAGCCGCTGAATTGACCAGGAAAGCTGACTTGCTAGTGGTTGTAGGCTCTTCTTTTTCTGAGCTAACGCAGATTCCTAAGATGAAAATGGTGCAGATAGACATCAATCCCCTTATGATTGCTAAACAGAATCCCGTCGAAGTAGGACTCCTCGGAAACAGTGCAGTGCTCATCCCGAAGTTAACGGATAAAATCAAAGAGAATCAGAAGACGGACTATCTGGACGAGATTGCAGGACTGAAGAAAGAATGGATCAATCAACTGAATAATGAAGCCAATCCAAATTTGAAGCCAATTCGACCTCAATTCATAATCAAAGTCCTGAACGAAAAAATCGACCATAATGCTGTCATTTCTCTAGATGTCGGCGAAAACTGCTGGTGGTTCGGCAGAAACTTCATGATGAAGCCAACGCAGAAAATGGTTATGAGCGGATACCTGGCTTCCATGGGCTTCGGATTGCCAGGGGCATTAGCGGCAGCGCTGGCCTATCCCGACAGACAGATTGTCTGCTTAACAGGGGATGGGGGCCTATCAATGGTTCTTAGCGACTTCCTGACAGCATTGAAGTACGAGATGCCGATCAAGATTTTTGTTCTTAACAATAAGAGCTTGGGGATGATCATGCAAGAGCAGAAGGTCGAGGGTTACGAGAGTTGGCAGACTGAGTTGTATGATTTTGACTTTGCAGATTTCGCGAAACATTCCGGAGGTGTTGGGATAAAAGTCACTGAACCAAACGAGCTTGAAGGCGACGTCGAAAGAGCACTTGCATCAAACAAAGCCACCATAGTAGACATTGACACTGATCCGAGACGGTTCATCTGAGCACGAATCATGTCTTGTTAATACCAAAGCTTATTTTAGAATTCTATCTTAGTTCTCTCGTAAAGTCTTAGTCAAGCGAGTGGAGGTGAATTGATATGAAGTATGAAATCAAATATAGACCTTCTTACGCGCTGCTTGTCGTGAACCTAGAAAAAGGCGAAACCATGACAGCCGAATCTGGTGCTCTGACGTATATGAGCCCTGCGATAGAAGTGCATACACGCAAAAGAGAGAAAAGCCTTCTGGGCAGCATAGGTTTACGCATCATCGGGGGCCAATCCTTTTGGGTTAACGACTACACAGCAACAGAGGGTCCGGGTGAAGTCAGCTTCGTGGCCGCGCCTGTAGGTGATATCGAAGAGCTGGAAGTCAAACCGGGACATGGCTACATCATTCAAAAGTCTGCTTACATCGCCTCAACACAAGACATAGACTTAGACGTCAAATGGGAAGGTTTTACCAAAGGCTTGTTCGGGCAAGGATTATTCATGATTCGTGCCAGCGGAAACGGACAACTGTTTATCAACACTTTCGGCGCAATAGACACACATGTTTTGGGCGCAGGAGAGACATTGATAGTTGACAACTTTCACCTTGTAGCCTTTAGTGATTCATGCAGCTATAGCGTAAAGAGACTAGGAGGTTTGAAAGAGACACTGCTGAGTGGGGAAGGATTGGTGACACATATCACGGGTCCGGGTGAGGTTCACTTACAGACAAAGAACCTGCGCGAATTTGTAGACTGGATTTGGACGTTGTTGGAGCCGAGGGTACAGTCAAGAGCACGCTAGACGATCCCAACTTTTTCTCTGAATTCGACGAATTTAGGTTGATAATTGTTAGACTCTAAAGGTCAAAGGTTGGGTTTCCATCTTCAGACAACCAAATTCGTGTGGTTCCTTACCTTTCCAGAATAAATGGCTTTTCAGATGCGACTTTTTCAGGAATCTGATCCAAAAGCATTTGCTCTTCAGCCTTTTTACTGAGAACTACGGGTTTGAGACTGTTAGCCAGCTCTAATGCGCATTCTAGTTTGCTGCTTCTTTCAGCGTATACCTCAAATAGCAAACCTTCCTTTTTCACGGCTTCTCCCAACTTCGCTTTCAAGACAACCCCTGAACCTTTTTCTTTTGGAGCACCTGCCTCACGAGCTATTTGGACGATGCTGTCAGTGCTGATCCACAAGACTCTGCCAGCCTTGTCTGAAATAACTTGCGCCATCTGGCTACCGACTGCTATGTCGTCAGGCTTGACATGGGGATTTCCGCCTTGCGCCTCTATCATCTCTCGAAGTTTCATTTCTGCCCTACCAGATTGCAGCACGTTTTCAGCTCGCTGTTTTCCATCTTCGAGTCCGACCATTTCAAATAGAATTCCAGCGAGAATTATGGCCTTTTCCCGTAGGTCTTGAGGCCCTCCTCCAATGAGCGCGGTTAAAGCTTCTCGCGCTTCAAGCGCTGGTCCGATGGCGTGTCCTAGGGGCTGTTCTCCGAAAGTCAAAGCACATTGAATAGTCATTCCCAACCTTTTACCCAAGTCGACGAAATCGGAAGCTAGAGTATGCGCTTCGGTTATGGTTCTGATCTTGGCTCCGCTTCCAGTTGGAATATCAATCACCACGTGCGTGGCCCCGATAGCTTTCTTCTTACTCATGATTGACGGCAAGAGCAAAGGGTCAATGCCTAATGGATACTCAACCTGAATAAACAAATCGTCAGCAGGAGCCAAATCTAATGCCCCGCCCCAGACTAAACAGCCATTAGTCTTATGGACGACTTCCCTTATCTCTCCGATGGACAGATTTACAGGACACAAGGTTTCAACCCGGTCAGCTGTTCCAGCTGGAGAAGTGATCGCTCGTGAAGACGTCTTAGGTATTGTAAAACCGGCAGCTGCCACAATCGGGACCACAAGCATTGAAGTCTTGTCACCTGGCAAACCGCCTATACTGTGCTTGTCTAGTATGGGTGCTTCTCCGAAATCGAGAGTCTTTCCTGTTTCATACATAGCTCGGGACAATGCTTCCGTCTCGCCCATGGTCAACCCGTATATCTTAAGCGCCGTCAAGAATGCTGCAATTTCTACTTCGCTTAGGTGCCGTTCGACGACGTCTTTGACTATTGTTATTATGTCTTGTTGCCGCAATCTTTCCCCGCGGATTTTTCCCCGCACATAACCGAGCGATTCAGGCATCTTTGCCAATTGCACCTCGACCAGCTCGCCTCCTTTAATCTGAAGCATCCCTGAAATCTCAGCGTAAAGCCCAATATGGTTTCTCGGAAAATTCGCAGCGACATTCGCCAAAGCGATAACCTCTTTTTCCTCAAATGCGATTCGTATTCTGTCTGAAGAGTGTACTCCCAAAATGCCTGCAGTCTCGTCATCAAGAATGGCAATGTGCCTGCCGCCAGCCGTGATTTTCATCAATTCAGCTACCAGTCTCATGAAGCCCACACAAAGAAATTATTGATATCCGGAATAGTTAAAGATTTTAAGGAAACTGCGTTCACAAATAGTTGGAGAGAGACTTGTTTTGAAGTACGCAGACTTCGTCGACCTAAAATACAAGCCCAAAGATACAGACATGGTTTGCAGTTTTGAAGTAGAGCCTGATGGGCTCAGTTTAGAAGAAGCAGCGGGAGGGGTAGCTGCGGAAAGCTCCGTGGGGACTTGGACGGAACTCACTACGGAAAAACCTTATGTGAAGCATCTTGCTGCGCGGGTCTATGAAATTGAAGGTAACACGATTAAGATAGCTTATCCTATCGAACTTTTTGAACCTGGAAACATGCCTAACATCTTAAGCAGCGTAGCAGGAAATGTTTTCGGTCTGAAAACACTCAAGAACCTGCGTCTTAGCGACATCGATGTCCCGGACGCCCTCGTGAAAAGTTTCAAGGGACCCAGATTCGGCATTGAGGGAATTCGCAGGCTACTCAAGGTATTCGAGCGTCCTCTAGTAGGGACTATAATTAAGCCAAAGTTGGGATTGAAAACCAGAGATCACGCTCACGCGGCGTATGAAGCATGGGTTGGCGGATGCGATATAGTCAAAGACGACGAAAACTTGAGCAGTCAACGATTTAATCCTTTTGAAGAACGCATCGTTCAGACTCTTGAAAGCAGAGATAAGGCGGAAAGCGAAACTGGCGAACGCAAAGTCTACATGGCTAACATAACAGCAGAGACTGAAACGATGCTCAAACGAGCTGAGTATGTTTTGGATCACGGCGGAGAATACGTGATGGTGGACATTTTGACCTGTGGCTTTTCAGCGTTGCAGACTCTGCGTAACCAGAACTTCAATTTGGTCATTCACGCTCACAGAGCAGGTCATGCGGCGTTCACGAAGAATCCAAAACACGGAATATCGATGCAGGTGATAGCTAAAATTGCCAGGCTCGTCGGGGTAGACCAACTCCACGTAGGTACTATAGTGGGAAAAATGTCTGAGACCAAACAAGAAGTTCTAGCGAATATTGACGCCCTAAAAGCCAAGATGCACGGAATAAAGACGGTTATGCCAGTCGCTTCAGGCGGCTTGCATCCGCAACTTGTCCCATCCTTGATCGCGAATTTTGGCATAGACTTTGTTATCCAAGCAGGCGGAGGCATACACGGTCACGCGAACGGGACGGCAGCAGGAGCAAAAGCAATGCGCCAGGCCGTGGATGCCTCTTTGAATAGCATACCCTTAGGAGACTACGCTAAGACGCACAAGGAACTAGAAGTTGCTCTGAAGCTCTGGAACCCTCGGTAAATCAGTGGAAAACCCATGGGTATCTTCGATTCATGACTTCAACCACTGAGTGAGGCGGAATTATGCCCTCTTCGCATATAATGCCATGAATGTAGTCACGTCTGGTAATATCAAAAGCTGGGTTTCGGATTACCAGGTTTTCCGGCGCCTTATCCAGATTTCAAGGGGACTGCGTTCTTCGATTTTTTCGTAATCTCCGCATAACGTACTGGGATCAAACTTTAGAAGTTCTGAGACAACGTAGAAGGGTTTTCTTGCCTCATACGCCAAGAGCGCAATCGTGCTTGTGCCGATCTTGTTGATGACGTTTCCTTCTGAGGTTAGGGCGTCTGCACCAACGAATACTATGTCGGCAACGTTCATGAAGGAACGTGCAGCTGAATCCACAATCATCGTCGTTTTTATGCCGAGTTCGACCATTTCCTTGGCTGTGATTCTGCCCTGTAGAGCAGGCCGGGTTTCAGTGCATATTACCTCGAAAGTCTTTGCCGGTTTTCTTTGCTTTTGTTAAGAGACGAGTTAACGTTGAAGAATGGCAATGAGTGAGAATCACCATGCCATCACGTATTCTTCTCGCGCCTATTTCGGCGATACGTTCTATTGAAGCTTCAAGCTTTTTCTGAAAACTCTTGGAACTCGAAGTAACCAAGGTTGCCAGTGCTTCTACGCTTCTTTCATCCGAATCTTCCACACGGTTAATGATCCATTTGACAGCGTTTCTCATGAGAGGTTCGGTTTCCCTGGCTGCGAAAAGGATGGTTTTGGCTTCCGAAAGCTCTTTCATGAAGCTCTCTCGAGTCTTGGTCTTTGTCTCATGTGCCATGGTTTCTAAGGCTTTAATAGCGGCGATGGCAACGTTTCTTGCACCCTGCACCTCTAACCTGTGTATCCTATCTGCTGTTAAGCGTACCTTTTCGGTCATGGCAACACCTAAGAAACTCATGCTTGGGTTACGAATATGAATGGTGAAACATATAAGGCGATTGAAACAAGATTTCTAGGTAATCGTGAATCCTGAAATGCCTGAAAATGAAAGCGTAAACAGCGTCTTAAAGCCGATAATTGGTCCGTGGTATGAAGTCGCTTGAGAACCCCCAGAAAGCTCAGCAGCAGGTTCTTTACGACTTGCTTAAGAAGTACGGAACAACAGACTATGGAATTGATCACAGAGCGCTGCAAACAACTGGAATTGCTGAATACAAAGCGGCATTCCCGATAATTGATTACAAGGGATTACTGCCATACTTTGCGCAGGCTAGAGAGGGCAATTATAGAGCAATTTTGCCGGAGCCACCTGAATGTTGGGTTATGACCAGAGGGTCAACAGGAAAATCGAAAGTTCTCCCAGCTACCCCGACTCATCTCAAGCAGATTTTCACCTGTGGAGCCAGGGCACTGGTACATTATGCGTCTGAGAAAGGAGAACTTTGACGTTTTTATGGGAGACATATTGAACCTCAATTTTCCTAGCAGCGTCCACACGCTGACCCAAGATGGAAAAGAATTCACGTATGGTTACAGTTCAGGAACTTACGCCAGACTTAACCCCATGTTTAACAGAGTCAGCCTGTTACCACGGCAAGAAGACATTGACTCTCTCGGTCCTGGAATGACTAGAAGCGATTGGGAAAAAAGGTTTGAACTAGCTTACCAACAAGCACAGGGAAAAAACGTGACAGCCACTATGGGAGTCACTCCCGTGATCCTGGCATTCGCCAAGTACGTGCAAAGAAAGTATGGAAAGAAGCCCTCTGACTTGTGGAAGTTTCAAGCACTTTTCTGCACCAGTGTCCGCAAGATACAGTTCAAGTACGGACCAGTTCTCCGCAAGTATTTTGGACCTGCGCCAATCGTGGAGATGTATACGGCGACGGAAGGTGTTTTCGCTCAGCAATACGATGATTTGCCTTATGTGACACCGAATTACGACGCGTACTTCTTCGAAGTTGACACAGGCAATGGAGTAAAAATGCTTCACGAACTAAAACGCGGCGAATGGGGCAAACTGATAATCTCTTCCTGCATGTTTCCCCGCTACGACATTGGCGATATGATAGAATCCGCTGGAAACAACTATTTCCGAGTGTTCGGACGGACGAAATATGCTAACGCTACTGGAACACAGGTTGTACCGGACTGTTCTTGGGATGGCTACTCTAGACCGGTGCAGGAGCCGGTGGAGGGGAGGAGATCGCTTTCTTGCCATTGCTGGCAAAGTACAGGGCAGCAATTATTATTATCACCCCGATAATCAAGAAAATTAGAGCCGTATCCATTCCCGTAGCAAGATAACCACTGATTCGAAGCACCGCAAAGAAGCCGATTATTATCAGGACTAAGCCGCCCACTAACCAGCCGATGAATCCGTACTCGCCCTTCTCTTGTTTTTCGCCTTTTTCGGGTTCTTGCTTCTCTTGCTTTTCCTGCTTCTCGCCTTTCTCAGCCTTTTCTCTTCTCTGGGTGGGCAAGAGCTGGTGCCGCTTGCACAGGTGCTTCAACCTTTAATGGTGCCCCGCATCGTGGACAGAAAGTCATGTTTTCTTCAACTTTATTGCCACATTTTGGACAATACGACATAATCATCACCTTAGCGTAGAATGTTTATCTTGGAATAAGTATTTAAAATGTACACTCTGAGGTTTGCGAAAAGGAAAAGCATATGTGCTCAAGTCGCAAATAGTCGAATGGGTGTTCTGAGAATGAGTGAGAGAACAAAAGTTGGTGACAGACCGAGAGCACTGGAAGGTCTGTTAAGTGCAGTCGGTGTGGGATTTGTCTTCATCCTGATTGGGATAATATACATAAGCACTCCTGGTATTTGGGGAAGTATTGTAGACTTTTTCAACAACATGACTACCACCGCAGTTCCAAACACGTCAATTTATCTGCCTGTTCCGATACATCCGAATGCTCACGCAGTTTTGTACGGTGCTCTATTTCGATTTAGCATAGGTGTTGGAATCCTGCAGATCATCATTCTGGGGCTCAGACTGGGCTTGCGTTCGACGATCAGCAGAACAGCGGAGACCGTTGGGAACCTCGTGTTCTGGTTCGGAGTAGCCTATTTGGTCAACACGTATCTAAATGGAACGACAACGACGAACATATGGTTCACTTTCTGGGCGGGAATACTAGTGGTCTTAGGCTTATCGTTGATAGCCAGAGCACTGGTTCTCTTAGCCAGAAGAGCCATTAGATAAGCGTCCCGGACGCTGCACGTTTAAGTGCCACCAAAGCGCAAACACTTGACCAAACATTTCAAAGGAGTCATTTAATAGCCTTACTTTTGTCTCACGCCCACCTTGCCAGTCCACAGGTATCTCCTTTATCCTGTAGCCCTTCTGGGAAGCTCTGACTAGTAGTTCTGTATCCCAAAACCAGTGGTTAGCACCCACTTCGGGAAGTAACTGCATCAACGGTTCTCTTCTGAACGCCTTGAAACCGCATTGATGATCCTTGACCTTAGAACCTAGAAGTTTTCGAACCAAGAGGTTGTAGACTCTCGATGCCAGGTGCCTCATACCGCTTCTCTTAACCCTACTATCGACGAGCATTCTGGAACCCGTAGCAATTTCGTATCCTTCATATTCAACGCTCCTGATGAGGGCGGCTAAGTGTCGGACATCTGTAGCTAGATCTACGTCCATGTAAACAAGGACGTCTCCGGTTGAGTCGCTGAACGCTTTCTTCAGGGCTTTGCCTCTCCCCAACCTTTTCTCCGAGTGGAGATGCTTAACAATGCCTGAGTATTTCTCGGAGAGCAAATCAGCCTTCTTGTCGGTGCCATCAGTGCTTCCGTCTTCAGCGATTATTATTTCGAAAGGCTCGCCGTATTCTCTTAGAGCATCCATTACTTTTTCCGCGGTTGCCTCAATGATTTCGGCCTCGTTATAGGTTGGAAGAACCACTGAAACCTTGCTCGAATGGCGCTGGGACGCTTGCATTCTCAGAACACCCAACTTTCGAACCATTCTAGGCTTTTAATCGAAGTTGCTGAAGTCGGCGCCCCTGAAATTACAGGGTAAAACAAGGCAAATAAAAACACCACTAATGCAAAAAAACAAACAGCAATTACTTTGCCCAATTTGTGGCTCCAATACTTGTTTATCAAATACGCTGAGGCCAGGCAGAGGAATGGTACGCTGACGTAGTAGTGATAGATGAAGGTAATTCGTGAAATGAAGACGTAGGGAATCCATTGGAAAAAGAACACAATCGCGATGAACACTGCAGCCATATCTGATTTGAGATCTGTCTTTGCCAGAAGCTTTGATACCTTTGGTATTTTTTTCAAGTAGCGACCAGGTATGGCTCTTATTGCAACCATTATCATTGAGGCAAAGCCGACCCACCAGACAGCGGGATTGCCTATTAATGTTATTGTTGATTTTGTGTCGAAGGGTAGATACGAAACGTAAAGCCATACGGGTCTCTGCATTATGGGCCAGCTCCACCATGCAGATGAAAAAGGATGCGTGGCGGTCAGTGTCGAATGGTAAATGAACATTGATCCTTGAAGTCCGAGAACATCTATTATCGATCGACCGGCAAGCATGTCTGGAATAAAAGTCAGAAAGTAAACGAAAATGGCTATCAACAACAGCAAAGGCAACCAATAGAAAGGGTAATCCAAGATTGCGTTGAGCTTTTTGGACAAACCTTCCTTGAGTTCCATTACTTCTCTCAGCCTCAATATTAAAAGAAAGGCTATGAGCCCAGCGAATCCGTATAGAACAAGCCATTTAGTTGAAAAACCCAAAGCAAAAAAGACAAAACCCAAAACCAGCGGAACAATTGACGTTGACCAGCCCTTTTTGACGACATCTTTAACGTAAATCAAAAAGAAAAGCTGGGTGGCTAAAGAAAAGAATACAACGTAAGTGTCCACGGTTGCCATCCGGGCCATTGTGAAATGCATGAAATCGAAGGTGAACAGGAAAGTTGAAGCGAACGCCCCAATCCAAGTGCCAAACAACTTTTTGCCCAACAGATATATCAGAGGCAACATGAGCGTGGCAAAGAGGACTCCCATTATTCTCCAGCCGAACGGACTGTAACCGAAAGCCACTATTCCCAGAGAAATTATTAATTTTCCTAAAGGTGGGTGAGTCCACTCGTATGGATACTGTAGTCTTAGATAGTTCTCCGCAGTTCTGACATAGTAGACTTCATCAAAGAAAGTTTCAGACAAGTAAGTGGGAGGACACTCAACCAGACTTTGTTCGTCATTCAATCTAGGCAAGTCCGGAGACGAAACGTTCTCACCGATTACCGAGGTAACTGGAATTTTCTGGTAATTTTGGCTTAGAACCGTTACCTCAGCCACTTCAACAGAGGCATTTTCAAAACTGAAACGTACGTAACGTGTGCTGCCGCTAACGGCGATTTTGCTCCAGCTGTAGTAGTCATATGGCCACGTAATACTCAATGGTGGTTCTCCGAGGCTCCAGTTCTCCGGAGAACCGGTGTGAGTTTGGACGCTAGCGGAGCCATTCTTGACAAGTAAATAGACCGAGTCGACGCTTTCAACCTGACCCAGGTCTATGTAGAAAGACTGGTTTTCGCTGGTCTGCCACGTTGTGATTGGACTCTGCGTCAACCCGAGGTTCCAGACTGCGATCGAGAAGAACACTATAGACAAGGCAATAATCGTTAGCAAGTCCCGCTTGTCGATGTCCATTTTTGGCTAACCCGCCTCTCTCTTGATGTTCTTCGTTGCTGCTGCATGATAGGTCTGGGTGAATAATCGACCTCTCAGCTCGCTGTGCATCAAAATCAAAGCGTAAAGGAATGCCACCAAATTAATCAAGGTTACTATGATGGCTACCGGGTCTCCTGACAAATTCGGACTATAGTTGTAGCCAGCGTCAATGTACGCGTTCAGCCAATACAGTACATAAGCTTGGTTGACGAAGCATGTGCCAGTCAGAATCAAATATAGAGGACGAGTTTTTTTGACGAATGGAAAAAGCAAAGCTAAAACGCTCATGGCTGGAAATAGATATCGCTCGTGAATTCTTGTCGGTAGCATAAAGAAACTGAAGAAAAGAAGAAAACCTGAAAGAAGAACGATAACTTCACCCGATAATTCGAAACGCTTGTACAAAACATAAAGGGTAAAACCGCTTACTAAGGCAAAAAGAATCCATCCGATAGCGAAGAAGTTTGCGTCAGGAACCCAGAACCCAACGAGAGCCCATATGTTGAATGCGTTTATGGAAGTATAGGCATAACCTCCGTACGCTCCGAAATATATGTTAGACAAGAATGTTATGGGGTTGCTCCACTCAAAGGGGATTATCACCAAGAAGACGGTGGCAACCATAGCTACAAACGAAGTCAGAACACGTCGCCACTGCACGCTGTATTTCTTGAGAATGAGAAAAGCGATCAGTGGGACCAACGCTATTCCTTGCGGCTTGGTTAGAATTCCAAGCGCGAAAGTGATTGCTGAAATTTCGGGCTTTGAGTCTAAAGCGAGCATTACTGAGAGAATGAGGAAGAATGTGTAAATTGCGTCATATTGGCCCCAAACTGCTGTGTTAAAGATTACAGCAGGATTGAATGCATAAAGGGCGGTGGCCAACAAAGCCATTTTGAATTCAAAACGTTTCCTTACGAAAGCAAAAATCAACAGTGCTGTTGCAGCGTCGAATATGTTCGGAACCAACTTGATAAGGTACACGATTGATGTCGTTCCAAAAAGTGAAAACGCCTTCGCCAAGGAACCGAAACCCCAGAAAAGGTAGACGTTTACGGGCGGATAATCAGACCAGTTCGAGTTGTAGAACGTCCTCAACCCGACGGTTGCCGCGGTTTGGAACCATGCTTGAAAAGTACTAATATCGGATTTGTATCCGGGCAATGGGAACAGAAGAAACCGAATTGCCAAAGAGACCAGCATCAATACGGCTAAGCCGATGATTTCGCGTTTGTCAAGCGAAAAGTTGATTTTCTGTTCCCCCGTTGGAAGAATAATTCTCGAATCGTTTGAATAAAAGTTTTTTCGATTTTTGTCTCAAGGTCTCAAAATTAACCTTAACTGAACTATGATTTGAGCTAAGAAGCGACTTTGTATATGCGCAGACTTCCATTATAGACGGGTTGCAGCCACTCTACCGTATCAAAACGTTCCGAACATCCTGGGTAGTTACGAAGTTCATCTATGCCAACGTAGATGTACGTCACATTATATGTTCTGACCACTTGTTGCAAGTCGTCTGCACTTCCCTGGTACGCTTTGTCGATATCGTCGAATCGTGTATATATGTCATCTAGAGGCACGCCGTGACCGTAGGCCCAGTTAACGTAGGAGGCAACCGCTAATCGGCCTCCAATCATAATTGGTGGACAGTGAATTGAGTAGTACGTCAAGAAAACGGACCGTTCTGGAGTGTTTTCTCGAACCCACATTCCTAATTCGTATTCGTTCCAGTTGGCCGCTGTATAGTTCGTCCCAAGATTGTAGATTATGACGCTGGCTGACGTCAGAATTGAAAGTAAGAGTAAGGATATCGCCACACTTCTTTTGATTCTCGCCAGAGCAGCCCCGCTTAACACTGCAAGCGGTATCCAAGCGAATATGAAGAATTTGTACATGTCCCAAGGATTAGGCGTGACTGAAACGAGGTTTGGAATGAGAAAAAGGAAGAGAAAGACCAGCTTAAGAAAAGTGCTGCCAACTCGCTTCACAAAAGCCAAAATAAGTATGAAGGGGATTCCAAGATTAAGAAAGTAAAACAGAATCGGATTATCTTTTAAGAAGTTTAATGCCCAGAGCGGTACAAGAATTATAGGAACAGATGCTCCACCCGTAAGAATAAATGGCAACGCCAGAACGGCAGACACAAAGAAGTACAAATAATGCTTTTTGAAAGTTTTGCTGTTTACCAATAACGATGCAAAGTACGCTACGTAGCAGCAGATGAAGGATACAGCGTGGAACGGAAAGACCAACCCAGTGACGATCCCTGCTAAGATTACTCTATTCTTGTTATCCACGTCCTTGAGAAGAGCCAAGACAAATGCGAAAACAGGTAAACCCACTAGAAGGGGCCTCTGTTGTAGGAGATTGTCGAATATTGGTGGCAAACCGAACAGTCCGCCGTACTGGTACGCATAATTCTGAGCAGGATTGAATGAATTGTTAGTGAGAGCAGAGAAAAGAACGAAATAGCTGAAACCCCACCCAAAGGTTGCCAGGATGGTTGAGAAAGCGGCTGCTCGTCTACCGTTGACTCTTGAAAGAGAATAGACAGACATTGCAAAAATTGCGATGAAGATCGCGTTCAGGAAAGGTAGCAGTTGGGGCAGGAACCCGTAGACTTTCTCCAGAATAGCCGTATGAAAATCTACAAAGTAGTGGTAAGTCATTCTTTCGCCAGAATAGTAAGGCATTTGCGGCGGGAAATTGCCGTTGTTGATGCTTTCAATTATTTCATAATGAAGGGGCGTATCTTGCCAGTTGGAACCAGTCAAGACAATTCCCGAACTTGTTTCAAACCACACACTCTTGTACAGAACCGCAAAAGACAGAACAAAAATCAAAATGAGAATTGAAAGAATTGTTTTGTTGTGCTTGCACGTTTTAAGAAAATCATTAAACTGATAAGTCGTTGGTTTTCGCCATTCAACTGTCCCGTAGACTGAGGCTAGAAGGAGAAATGTCATTATTATTGTAAATTGGCGGTAGCCGAAAATCAAGGACATATAGTATACTAGCTGAGTTGACACCAGTACGCTGAGAATGGGAATAAACACGAGCAACTCCCAGGCGCTCAGTTTGAAAAATCTGTAGAAAGTTAAACCTGGAACCAAAAAAGTGAAGGCAATCGCGGTCAGAAGAGCTGCGCAAATGGAGACAAATGATAACAGAAGCATTAGTAGCAAAGCAGCCAAAAGCCAATATCTATTCAAAGTATTAAACAACGTTTTTTTGATGGGCTTGTTCCCGAGTAGAGGCACGTAATTTAGAAGCCCTCTACGTGGTTATAAAACTTCTTCGAATGCAAGAATGCCGAACAAAGAAAATTATTAAAGCTAGGTACCAGTTTGCTAATCTGGTTCAGGAGGATAAGGCTTTCAAAAACAGACTCTCAGTTGCAAAATTCGGCGGCTCTCTCTTAGATGCCCAGGGCAAAGGGATCAAGAAGATTCTCAAACGGGTGAAAGAACTCAAAGCAAGGGACACATTAGGACCAGTTGTCGTCTTCTCTGCCCCCACAGGTTGCACCGACGCACTAATCCAAATCGGAGAGTCTTACGCACAATCAACGCCGACTTCTGTTAACCCAGTCTTTGAAATCTATGAACATTTAGCGAAACAGAACATTAAGGACCAATACCTTAAACAAGCCTTATCCGAGATTGAAAAATACAAAGTGGCCACGGAGAAAACTCTTGAATCAGTCAACAAACGCTTCAGCGGTACCATCAAGGCAAGAGTTCTCACGCTTGGCGGCGAACTGGCAATGTCAGCCCTTGCAAGCCACATCATGAAAAGCAATGACCTCGACTCATGTTATATCCGTGGGGAAAAATGGCCTGTCATAACGGATGACAATTTTGAGGACGCAACACCAAACTACGAATTAAGCAAGAAGAGAATAGAAACGCTTGTCGAGCCCTTAGAGGATGGAAAAACCGTTTCGGTGGCGGGTTTCCTCGGAGTAACTGCAGACGGTTTAGAAACAGTCTTGGGGAGAGGAGGATCAGACCTCACCGCTGTTTTTGTATCAGTTTTATTAAAAGACCGCTATCAGACTGATACTCTCTTGTTCAAGGATGTACCTGTTCAGACTGCCGACCCTAAGGTTGTGAAGGGACAGAAAACAGGTCATGTTGTTGCACTCACTTACAACGAAGCCCACAAGGCTTCGATGATGGGGATGAAAATAGTCCAGAGTCCAGCGATAGCTATGGCGAGAAAGTTCAGCCAGAAATTGCAGGTGGTTCCGATAGACGAGCCTGAGAAGTTTTCGGTGATTCAATCTGAGACCAGCGGGGATGAAGTCGTTAAATGCTTGACAGGCAAGGTCGGATGTGCAATACTTTCTATGAACGACGAGAAAAGCCGTTCTCTTGAAGATTCGCTGCGAATCTGGGAGAAACGCAATGATTTCATGGATTTGGGCGCCGAGACACTCGAAACAGGCGAAAGACTTAGGGATTTCCTATTCTTAGACTCGGATTTTCTCAAGAAAAATGAGGAGAAACTGAAGGGGTTTGACGAAAGACTGAAAATAGAATACGGCTTAGGAGTTGTCACCCTCATTGGCGACAAAATGAAAGACTCACCTGGAGTAGCTTCAACCGCCATAAGCGCCATCAGAGGAATAAACATAAAACGGGGAATCTTTGCACCACACACTTCCCAAATAATAATTGTGGTGGAAGAGAAAAACGTAAACGCTACGGTGGCGGCGATTCACTTGGAGAAAGATGAGTTCAACAGGGTTCCCCGTTTTTGATAGTAGTCTGCAAATAGTTTACGCTTTTTCCGTGTTTTGGCGATTTTAGCGTCGGGAAAAGCGGTTCAAGAGTATTTTCTAAACCCTCTGCTACAAAGTGCACGATTCTTTTTTCTGCTAATCTGATGTAGCCTATCCCACAAAAAGCATCTACTCCAACGGAGTGGTCGCATGCGGAGATAGTTGAGATACCTTCTGACATTTTGTATTGGAAAAGTGTTATAGCTAACAAAATGCTAAAGAATTATTTGAAGCGTGAAATGGCATGGTAAAAGGCGTAGGCAAAATCCTAATTTACATAGTTGCGGTAGTTCTGGTTTTCTTTGGACTAATCTTCATGATTTCAGCAAACCTCGGATTCACATATTTCCTAATAGGTGTAGCCTTTTTAGCGGTGGCTGGTGGCTTGATTTTTTTGACCCGCGAAAAGAAACCCATAGAAATCAAACAAACCCTGACTGTCACGGGTCCACTCAAAGTTAACAAGATTTACTGCCCAAACTGTGGTGCCATTGTCGATCCAACACAAGCTGTTGTAGTCGATGGAAAACCATTCGTAACCTGCAGTTACTGCGGCAACAAGTTTGAGCTAACCGAGGAGCCCACATGGTAAGGCCCAACGGACACACCTACACCTTCTTATTCCTGACTTTCTTGTGCCTCTTAGCAAGTTCCTCGTTTGCCTTCTTGGCTTCCGCGCAAGGAGTAACATACGGCGTAACTCAAGAGTGGGCACAAGTAGAAATCAACCACGACGGAAGCCTAAACATATTCTACAACATCACCTTCCAATACCTTTCAGGATCACCCCAAGGCATATTCACACTGGGCATGCCCAAAGCCGGCTACCAAATCCAGGCCGTGGAAGACATAGCTGGAGACTCTCTCGGATACGCGAGCTCAGTCTATACTTCAATTGGTATCGATATTACATTAAAAAAACCCATAACTCTCAACCAACCAATCAGATTCCTAGTGTACGCCACGGTTCCCAACATGGTTTTCCCGGATGAAATCAACCCTGGAAATGTGGGCATGCAGTTCTTCCCGAGCACATTCGAAGGCTCAATAGGCACAGAGGACCTGCGCCTAGAAATAATCCTGCCCTTTGGAGTCCAAACAACCGAAGTGAAATATCCAACAAACTTGCCTTTTGATAATGTATTCTTGACTGAAGATAATAGGACGGCTGTTTACTGGGAAAGGCCCACCTGGCAAGCCGAGCAAACCTTTGCCGCAGGTGTCTCCTTCCCAGAAACTTACGTGTCCCCTGCACCTAGCCCAACCCCAACGCCTCAAAACGGCACAGGCATACCTGACATAATCACTATAATATTCGGGGTAGGCGCCTTCTTAGTAGTGGCTGCTATAATCGTGGCCGCACTCATCGCGTTATCCAAAGCAACCTACACCAAGCCGCAAGTCTCCGTCGAAGCCTTAGGGGCAAACCGCACCCTAACTGCGGTGGAAGCCGGACTAGTTCTGGGACAAAAACCCGTGCGCGTTTTAACCATGATCCTGTACGGCCTAATCCTAAAAAGATTGGTCAGGGTAATCCAGACTGAACCCCTGCTGAAATTGGAGAAGACCCAAAAACTTCCCGAAGGAACCCCTGTGCAACCTCGGTACTACGAGATTGACTACCTCTCAGCTATTAAACCCGACGGGACCTTGAACGAAAAAACGCTTGCTCTCACATATCAAGGACTGGTAACCACTATAAACCAGAGACTGCGCGGCTACTCGAGAGAAGACACAGTAAAATACTACAAATCTATAGTCGATGCAGCCTGGAAACAAGTGACCAATGCGCAAACTCCCGAATTGAAAGGTGACGCTTTGAATCAGAATATAGACTGGCTTCTATCTGATCAGAAATTCGACGACCAGTTTAAAACAATGTTTCCACCAGGGACCGTCATCACTCCGAACCCCAGCTGGTGGTGGTACTGGAATATTCCACGAAGCCCATCGGGACCAGCTTACCCTTCAACAACCACACCCTCAACTCCAACCACACCTTCGACTCCAACAGCACCAACGACTTTGCCGGGACAAGATTTCGCAAACACCGTAGTCCTAAACATACAATCAGCCTCTAACAACATGGTCAAGAACATCCAAGACTTCGCAAATCGACTCGTCCCATTCCAGTCTCCGCCAAGCAACCAATCAATAAACAAACCTTCTTGTGTCTGCGCCTGCCACTCATGTGCCTGCGCATGCGCCTGCGTAAGTTGCGCTTGTGCATGTGCCGGTGGAGGTGGTCACTGAATGAGAATTTCTCGAAAGAGCTCCACGCTAGACCTAGAGAGGTACTTCATCACCTAAAGGTCCAAGAAGGCGAGTACGCTGGACTTCGCCTTCACTTGCGGTCTTGAAAAAGACGGTTCAAGTGTTCTAGTAATCAACGCATCGAGAGTTCTCTTTCTAAACAAAACTGCAACAGAAATCGTCCATGGCTTCACCAGAGGCGAAACCCAGGAACAAATTGTCCGCAGGATCCTCAAACGCTATAAGGTTGATGCAGAAGTTGCCAACAAAGACTATCAAGAAACCCTATTCACCATAAACACCTTCGCAAAGACCCCGGACGTCTGCCCCGTCTCGTACCTTAACGTACAAAAAATCGACCCCTTCCAAAAAGAACTAACCGCACCCTACCGAATGGACCTCGCCTTAACCTACAAATGCAACAATAAATGCATCCACTGCTATGCCGGAGGCCCCAAGCAAACGACCGAACTTAGCACCCAACAGTGGATGTCGGTCATAGACAAACTTCATGACATAGGCATCCCACACATAGTTTTTACAGGTGGCGAACCCACTCTACGAAGCGACCTACCTGTTCTCATTGAGTATACACAGAAACGAGAACTAGTTCAGCGGACTAGTGACAAACGGGCGAATGCTCAAAGACAAAGCTTACCTTCAATCCCTAATAGACGCAGGTTTGGACCATATTCAAGTCACTGTGGAATCCTACGATCCTCAGATCCACGACAAAATAACTGACGCTCCGGGGAGCTGGCAAGAAACCATACAAGGCTTAAGAAACGCAATCGAAACGCCAATCTACACAATCAGCAATACTACTCTAAACCAATACAACGTGGAAGGCATTGAACAAACAATAGATTTTCTCCACGGCCTAGGACTCCAACAATTCGCTTGTAACAGCCTAATTTACTCAGGCAAGGCACCCGAAGTGGCTAAAACCTTCGCACTGGACGAATCAACATTAGAACCCATCCTGACGCGGATAACCACCAAAGCGCGGCATTTAGGAATGGAATTCACTTGGTACACACCGACTCAATACTGCGAATTGGACCCCTTGGAACTCGAATTGGGACTAAAAACTTGTAGCGCTTGCAGAATAAACATGGCAACCGAACCCGACGGCACTGTTATCCCCTGCCAAAGCTACAACATAGCCCCGCTGGGAAACATACTGACAGACGACTGGCAAACCATATGGCAACACCCAACTTGCCAAAAAATCCGCCAAAGAAAATACGCGCCAGAAAAATGCCACGAGTGCCCAACCCTAAATACCTGCGGAGCGGGATGTCCCCTAAAACAAACAACCAAAGCTCCCTAAGTTGCCAAAACAAGAGAAGGAATTCTGCTTGGAATATGGTTCAGCGATTCTACTTTTGTTTCAGGGCGCTATAGATTTGCGAAAGACCTGGAGTAGTCTTCTCGTAGCCATTTGTGGTCAACCAAAGGAACCTCCTCGCTGATCAATGGGGCAATTTGTTCTTAATTTGTGAAACATTATTTAATGCCCTTTAGAACTAAGCTGGATAATTGTTAGAGTGAAAGCACGTGCAAACATTGAAGAACAAGAAACCGCGGCTTGTGATTTTCGATGTTGAAGGAGTACTGATCCCCAAGAACCGTTTCTTCTTTGAAGTAGGAAAGAAATTGGGTTTTTCACACTTGATTAAGATTCTTTTCTTCGGTTTTCTCTACCAAATAGGGGCTATACCGCTGAAATCGGCTTTGAAAAGTATGTTCTTCAATTTGAGAGACTCCGACGTCTCGACCCTTCAGCAGGTTGCGCAAAAAATTCCTTTGATGCCCTACGCAAAGGAATTGTTTGACCAACTTAAGATGGAAGGCTGTAAAACCGCATTGATAAGTTCAGGATTGCCCAACTCTGTCGTTAATAATTTGGCTAATGAAGTGGGCGCTGATCGCGGTTTTGGATTCGAAGTTGGCTTGAACAATGAGAAGTTAACAGGGGAAATCTGGGGGGATGTCACGGAGGCAAATGGGAAATTCAGAGTTTTATCTCAGACTGTGAGCTCAGAAGGGTTGGAATTTGGTGATTGTGCTGTTGTGGCTGATGATCGAAATAATGCCTCAATTTTCCTTCCTGAGACGCACAACATAGGGTATAATCCAGACTTTCTTTTGCGTATGAAAGCAGACGATGTTGTCACAGGTAACCTCTCCAAGATCTTGCCTATTATCAAAGGAAATCAGAAGGAGAGACATATCCCGATGAAAAACGATTTTGTAAGAGAGGCAATTCACGCTTCGGGTTTCACTGTACCGATACTCGTTGGCATCTTCGGTCTTCCCATAGTTGTGTCCTTCATCGGCGGAGTGATTGCACTTTATGTCATGTCCGAATTGTTGCGCCTGGACGGAAAGAACCTGCCTGTAGTTTCTGCAATAACACGTCGTGCCGCTTCACAAATAGAAATGAATGACTTTGCTGCCGCGCCATTGTACTTCGCGATAGGTATTCTTGCGACTTTGTTGATATTTCCCGCTCCGGCAAGCAGCGCTGCTATCGGTATTTTTGCTTTTGGTGACAGTGCCGCGTCGATCTTTGGAGGGATTATATCCAAGACGCCTTTGCCCCTTAACAAAAGTAAGAGCTTTGAGGGGTCGTTGGCTGGTTTCTTTTTTGCCTTTTTGGCGGGTTCTTTTTACATATCGCCGCTTTTTGCCTTGATAGGAGCTGTTGTGGCGATGTTCGTTGAGTGGCTGCCTTTGCCGGTTAACGATAATATTCTGATACCTTTGTTCACGGGGTTAGTATTGTGGGCAATCCTGTAGGAGCAGCATGGAAACCTGCTGTCAGTCTGTTTTTTCAGAAAGTGACTAAGAATTTTTCGTAGTTAAGAACCGTGAAGTTTTTTCCTTTCTTATCAATCGTATGCCCTTCTTGTTCCAGTAGAATCCGCTGTGCCTCTAATCCGCCTGGATATCTTTCATTTAACAAGCCCCCAGTTTTAAGAGTACGCCAGTAAGGTGTCACGCTCTCCTCTCCGCGTTGCTTCCGTTCTTCTGAAGCATGGGCCGCTATCCACGCGAAAATGCCTGTCGTCATCGGGCAGCCGATTGTAGCCTTGTGTTTTTTTGCTAACGCTGAGCGTATTTCGTTGATAGTAGTGACTTTTCCAATGGGGATTTTTCTCATTATCTCGTCCACTTCGATTGGAGCTGGAATTACTATCGTACCGGTTCCCCATTTTTTGCTCATTTTAGGGGTCATTTTTTCCACTTTCGGGAGCCCTTTGCTGTCGTTCAGTCTTTCACACCATGAGGGCTTTTTTGTTGGCATAGGCTTACCAGTCCCAAGTAGTCGGGCGCTTTTATCAGGCTTTCTCTGAAAAACGCTGTTACGTCGAGTGTTCGCAGTTTTTTGCGAGTTGGCAAGATCGAGTTTCTGCTGGTGCGTCATCTTCTTTATCTGCTTTTCGCGCTTCATTGCTTTCGCTTGCGTTTCGAGAGTCTCTACGTAGGCGACCCTTTGTGGTTTATGCGCTTTTGTGTATCTTGCACCTTTGCCGTTCAAGTGAAGCCTTGTTCGCCTAACCACGTTCTTGGTGTAACCGGTGTAAAAGCTTCCGTCAACGCACTGGAGAATGTAAACGTGGTAGGGCATCCGGAATCATGCCTCCGCTAGTTAAGAAAACACATAGTCAAAAACTAGCCCCTTGCGCAGTGTGCGTTTCATGTACGCCTCAGGGTCAAGTTCGTGGACTTTTCCTTGGTCAACGTCAATTATGTAGATGTCTTGTATGCGAGCATTTTGAATTTCGTCTTCTGTAACTGGAGGATTTTGGTAATATTGATCGCATAGTTTTTTGATTGCTCTGATCTCCTCCGGGGTCCTTCTATTTGGAGGTTTGGCCAGAGCCCGTGGAAAAGGCAAGATGTAATGTGGAGGCACACCTAGTGCAAATTTTCCAGCGAAGCTGCTATACCTGATGACTTTGCTGGCCAAGCGAGCTGAAGTATATGTTAAAGGACACAGAGCGTATTCAGGAGGAATGAAGCCGGTTTCTATTTCAACTATCAAGTTTCCGTAACCTTTCACCGAATATAAGTCACAGGTCAGGATTTCATTAAGCGGATACTCAATGTCTACATCGTACCCTTTCAAGACTAAAGGTTTAGCGCATACGAGTTCCATTATTGAATGGTTAATCTTGACAACATTCTCTTTTTGAAGCCGCACCAAACGGTCTTTAAGCAATATGAGTTTCTGTTCAGATTCGTTCTCCATGTCGCAGGTGAGCCGTGACAGCATGGTAGATAGGTCCTGCTCGAACTTCTCCCTGTTATTCATTCCTAATTTCCTTGCCATTTTACGAAGACAGATAGTGAAGGATGGTGTTAAAAGCATGTTCAGAATATATAAACTGTAGAGCACATACTTAATCATTAAAAACGTCGCCTCTGAAATTCCGAACCTTAAATACTGACCATAAAACTTCCGTTCCAATCTTAATCGCCATACACCAGTTACGTATTTCTTGTCGAAAAATTGGTTTTTCTTTTCCCGGTTTACCACCGTCTTGCACAAGCAAGTTTATATTTTATTAAATTAATAGTTTATAGTTGCCAAGTTGAGAAGCAGGCTGGAATGGTTCAGCACGGAGCGGTTGTCACATTGGCCAACCGTCAAATCAAACCCAAGAGATTGCATCAAATGGGAATGCTATCTGCGGTTGGTTAACAGCTGACTGAGCTATGTTGTGCCGTTCGGGCTTAGACTCGACTTGGCAGTAATTTTTTCTGTTTAACAAAGCACGTTCCTATGGATTTTCAAGAATATTTCGCACGGCTGATGCCCATTTTCGACTATTGACCGAGCATCCCACTAAATGCGCGCATAGAACTTTGAGATATCCGGAAAAATGTGGAAGCTTTGTTGCTGTTTCTACGGTTTCGCAGCTTTCAAAACTAGCTTTGTTCTGTTTACATCGACTTCGTCGATCACGCAGTTTTGGAATTCCTTGGTTTCGCCCATTACATTTCTCACGGTAACCTTGTTACCTTGGATTTTAGCGTATATTGCGTCTTTGAAGAGAGTCTTTCCGTTCAGGATAATGTTGAATTCGCACATTTGGATTCATCTCTTGAAGGTTACATACTTGGCTATAAGGGCTTTTCGCTTTAGATGTTCAAGACTTTTTGCTTCATATTTGAACATCTATAGTGCCAAGTCACGAGTCTGGAACGGGATAAGTTTAAAACTTGACCGTTTGATATACGACGATTGTGCAAAAAAGCTTTTTTCGCGTATCAGGACACAGGAGTTGAAATAAAAGAATGTATAGGAAAGAAATGCACAAGGCAACCTGCGGCGACTGCGGGAAGGAATGCGACGTTCCTTTCAAGCCAGACGGAAGCAGACCAGTCTATTGCCGAGAATGCTACGCTAAACGAAGACCACCACGAAGATATTAGGCTCATTAGGCTGATCTAAACATCGTTTAGAAGAGAGACCTCAATTTCTTACCTTTAGGGTGCAGGGCGAGGTATAACAACTGCGCCTATTTTTTCAAATCGTGAATGTTGAATTGCTCTGTAGAGCTAAGATAAGTAATTATAATTCATGATTATTATACGCTTTAAGCTGCAATGGATTTAGTGATGATTTCAGATGCCTGAGAAAAGTCCTCCCAACATCGACATTTTTGGGCTACTTTTGGAGAAGGAGGATAAGGGGACGAAAAAGAAGCAGAGAGAAGAACTCTTGGCTTCTTCAGGCGTTAAAGACTATTTTGCTGAAGGAAAGATCAGCATAAACAAGCGAACTTGTTGGGGTCTTGAGTGTAAACTTTGCATTAAGGCATGTCCAACTAATGCTTTGTACTGGAAGACCGGCGAGATAGGAATAATCCATGACTTGTGCGTCTACTGCGGCGCTTGTGTATTGAGCTGCATGGTGGATGATTGCATAAAAATTGAAAGGAAGCGTGAAGACGGCAAGGTAGAGCGTTTTGGCAAACTCAAGGATGTTGTGAAAACAGAGGATAAGATAAATGCAAAGAAACGTCTTCAAAGGGTGAGTGAAATCTTTCCAACATCGGAAGTATACCTTGAAAAGTATAGGCGTTGAAATGAGCGCACTGAAGGTTGAAGTCCGTTTTTTCATTAAAAGGATTTAACATGACATCAAAGAAAGCCCTGCAGTAGAGCGTTCGGTAAATCGAGTCAAGTTTTATATTTGTCACATGTTATATGCGTATCATAGTTGAGGTGGGAAACGGTTGAAGCTTGTAACGGTACTCTTACCGGAGGCTTATCTCGAAGGTTTGGACGAGCTTGTCCGAGCTAACATGTATCCGAGCAGAAGTTCAGTGATCAGATCAGCAGTCAGGGACTTGCTGAAAAAGGAGCTCTGGGAGAAACGGAGTGGCAGATAGACTCAAGTTTTTCTTTGATTGCCTTCCAGTTTGTCTGCGTGCCTGGTAACTGCTTTTATTTCTTCAATTTTGGCTGCGGGGTTTTCGGCAAGTGTTATCTCCCGCCCCACGATCAGGTAGCGAGATCCAGCCTTCAACGCCGTTTCAGCCACTCCACCTTGCGCTCCTATCCCAGGTGAGTAAATAGGAACCTTCTCCCTCAATATGTCATATATTTCTCTTATTTTTTCGGGATAAGTTGCTCCCACTACGACGCCGTCAGCATTCCATTTCAGGGCCTTTTTTGCAAAGGAAACGTATTGAGCCGTTTTCACTCCCTTTCGGGCATCATAGATTGTCTGACCGTACCCTTCCTTTGCCCCTTTATGACTCATGTAGGTGAGAAGTATGACCCCGCGATTAAGCCTGTGAGCAGCACCAAAAATAGGTTCTAAACCTTCTTCCCAGCCGACGAATGGATTCGCTATCAGTGCATCAAAGCCTGCAGCGTAGTAGTAGTCAGCTATAACTTGATTTGTTGAGCCTATGTCGTTAACCTTGCAGTCCATTATCGCAGGCAGTCCCATATCATGAATTCTATTCACTAAATGTTGTACGCCGTCGAAAACCCCCAAAGGAAGAACCAGGTGGTGGTTGATTTTCACAGCACAGATATGTGGATGAACAATTTCCAGAACCTTTTGAGCTTTGGTCAAGAGATCTCCACGTTTCTCTGGATTTTGAAATGGAAAATCTAGAGCTAAAACAATTCTTGATTTGTTCTTTTTTGAGGTTTCTTCAATTTTTGCTCTGAAAGACATGCCTTGTCCCCTTTCTTATTTCGAGCAGAAACGCATAACCTTTGCTGTTCCAATGACTAATCAACAACCTCAACTTGAGTTGCGAAAAAGCAAGAGTAGATAATTACGTATTTAAGACGCCAAATGTGTAATATTGTTAGGGGAAAAAGTGGAATCCAAAGACCATTCGCTTATAGCTTACAATGTACTTGAGAAAAAAATTCTAAATGCGGGGTTTTGCACTCTATGCGGGGCTTGTGAGGCTGCATGCCCAGTAAGTGCTTTACAGATTGAGGGAGAAAAACTCCGCCGCCTACACAACTGCGCCAAAGACCTTGACCTATGTCCGATATGTTATGGCGTATGTCCTCATTCTGAGGCCCATCTGCTTAGAAGCCTTAGGTTTGTCTCGGACGCACCAATCAAGAACGAAGCCATAGGCTACTATAGAAAGATAGTTCTCGCCCAAGCCACAGATCCAAACCTGAGAGAGTTAAGCCGCGGAGGAGCCGTTGTAACCTCGCTCTTGTCATATGGCATCCAAAAAAAGGTCTTTGACAGCGCCATAGTGTCTCAAGCGGAAAAGGATAATCCTTCCAAGCCGAAACCTTCAGTGGCTCTGGTTCCAGACGATATTCTCTCAGCTGTCGGGAGCAAATTCTTTCCATCTTCAGTTGCTAAGGCTTATGGTAGCGCAGTCTATGGTTACGGAAAGACCAAAATAGCTTTCGTAGGAGTCCCTTGTCACGTTCTCGCCTTACGTAAGATGGAGGCATGGCAACACAAAATCAGCTACAGTATGAAGATCACCATAGGTCTTTTCTGCTTCGGAACGTTCTCGCTAAGCCATTTGTTGAATTACATAACAGAGAAGTACAATGTTAAACCCTCTGAAATAAAACTTATGCGCCTGTCTCGAAAGTTTGTAATTCAAACTGAAAAAGAGACGATAAAGATTCCATTATCTGAGGTTGAAGAGCATATACTTCCAAGCTGCCGGACGTGCACCGATTTCACCGCTGAACTGGCTGATATATCTGTAGGTGGAGCTTACCCGCTTAAAGACTGGTCTACAGTCATTATCAGGACCAAGGCTGGGGAAGACTTCTTCTATGATGCAGTGGAAAATGGAATTATCAGCACTTGGGTTATTGAGCAGGAACCTGAAGTCATGGAACGTGTGATGATTGCATCCATGAATAAGAGGAATACTGCTCTTGAAGAGGCTAAGAAGCTGGAAGAAGTTTATGGGTATCTGCCAGTTCGGATGTTAAGAGAATCTGAAGGACTTGCCAAAATAAAAGTTGAAGATATAATGACCCGAGACATTGCGACCGTGGAGGAGGATGTTTCTGTCGGTCAGTTCCTGGAACTAGTAGCGAAAAACCACCATGTTGGGTATCCTGTCGTGAACAAAAAGGGAGAGCCCGTCGGAGTAGCAACTCTGGAAGAAGCTGCAAAAGTTGCAGAAAATAGGAGAAAAATCACCCCTGTCAGCGAAATAACTAAACAGCAAATTGTGCCATCTTATCCTGGAGAAACAGCATTAGATGTTTTTAGAAAGATGGAAAAACACGAAGTGGGGCGCATAATCGTTTTGGATCCAGCAAATCCGAAGGTCATGTTAGGCATAATTACCAAGACGGATCTCATGCACATTCTGACAAATAACGCTCCAAAAATAGATAACTGAACACTTAGAAATCGACTTGATACGTGAGACTTAAATTTCCGACTTTCACCTTTTTGACATAGAAGCAAACGGTGAAAGCTTCACTGGGAAGTCTATAAGACATAGGATGAAAGTTATTTGAACAGAACCGTGGCTGAGAAAGTAATTGCACAGCACTTAGCGGAAGGAAAAACTAGGCCTGGCGAACAGATCGGATTAGTGATAGATCATACTCTGACGCAGGATTCAACTGGAACCTTGGCCTACCTCGAATTTGAGGCTATGGGCGTCCCCAAGGTTAAGACGAAATTGAGCCTTAGCTTCGTGGACCACAATATGCTACAGAACGATTCCAGGAACGCTGATGACCATAGGTACCTGCAGGAAGTTGCAGCAAAATATGGAATCGTTTTCTCACGTCCTGGCAATGGCATATGTCATCAGATTCATCTTGAGCGCTTCGCTAGACCAGGCTACACTCTGCTGGGAAGCGACAGCCATACACCGACGGCCGGGGGGATGGGGATGATAGCCATAGGAGCAGGAGGGCTGGACGTGGCAGCAGTCATGGCTGGAGAAGCCTTCTATCTGGAAATGCCATCCGTTATGGGAGTAGAATTGACTGGTGTACTTTCCCCTTTCGTCTCAGCCAAAGACATTATTCTTGAAGTGCTGAGAAGACTAACCGTGAAAGGCGGAGTGAACAAGATTCTCGAGTACTACGGTACTGGGGTCCAGACCCTCAGCGTGCCCGAGAGAGCTACAATTACGAATATGGGGACAGAAACAGGTGCGACAACATCTATTTTCCCCTCAGACCAAGTCACTAAAAACTTCCTGAAGATACAGAACAGGGAAGACGAATGGGTAAGTCTCATAGCCGATGAAGGAGCGAATTACGGCGAAAAACTCGAATTGGACCTTGAAAAACTTCAACCTTCCATTGCACTTCCACACAGCCCAGATAACGTTAAGAGAGTGAGCGATGTCGAAGGCGCTCCCGTGGATCAAGTCTGCATCGGTAGTTGCACTAACTCGTCACTCCACGACCTCAAAATGGTTGCCGCCTTGCTGAAGGGAAGAAAAATCAGTGACAAAGTGAGCCTTACCATCTCATCAGGTTCCCGACAAGTCTTGCAGAACCTGGCCGCAAGTGGTGAAATAGTTGATATCATCGGGGCGGGAGCAAGAATTCTGGAAAACGGCTGTGGTCCGTGTATTGGAGTGGGGCAGGCACCTCAGACAGACGCAGTTTCTATCCGAACATTCAACCGCAATTTTAGAGGCAGATCAGGGACCCAAAGTGCGCAAGTCTATCTGGCAAGCCCGGAAACAGCAGTTGCTTCTGCGATTTTCGGTGAAATTACAGACCCAAGGAAGCTTGGGAAATATCCGAAGATACTGTTGCCGGAAAAATCCGTAATAGACGATAACATGTTGATATTTCCACCTAAGAAGCCAAATTTGGGAGAAGTGTTTAGAGGCCCAAACATTAAGCCACTACCAGAATTCCCGCCAATCGGCGATAAGCTTTCAGGAGAAGTCTTGCTGAAGCTCGGCGATAATATCTCAACAGACGACATCTTGCCTGGAGGTTCAGAAATCATGGCATTGAGAAGTAACATCCCCAAGATAAGCGAATATGCTTTTCGCTACGTTGACCCAACGTTTACGAAAAGGGCTTTGGACAAGAAAGGAGGCTTCATTGTCGGTGGCGAAAATTATGGTCAAGGTTCTTCCAGAGAACATGCAGCATTAGTGCCGAGATATCTCGGAGTCAAAGCCGTGATTGCTAAGTCTTTCGCAAGGATACATGTAGCGAACCTTGTCAATTTTGGAATTCTGCCGTTGACCTTCATAAAAAAGCAAGGCTACGCAGACGTTGTTCAGGGTGATCTGCTCGAGTTAGACCTCGAAGGCTTAAAAAAGAATGACCTAGGCATCAAAAATGCCGCGCAAAACTCGGAGATTCAGGTTGAAATATGTCTCAGTGTTCCCGAAAAGGACATAGTGAAAGCAGGTGGAAAACTAGCGGTTATAAGAGCTAAGCAAGCGAAAATCGATTTGCACTAAACTTATTACCAATCAAAACAAAATACATTCATGGTTCTAAAAGACGTTTTGACAAGAGAAACCAAACGCGCGTTCATGCTTTGCAACGAAGCAATTGCTAGAGGCGCTATAGAATCAGACGTGAAAGTTGTTGCGTTCTATCCTGGCGCACCTGCCTCAGAGGTTTTAGACACTTTTTCCGATGCATTGGGCAGTTTTGATTATTATATGGAAATCTCCACTAACGAGAAAGTTGCCCTTGAAGTATGTGCGGGCGCTGCTTTTGCTGGTTTAAGGAGTCTTACCGCCATGAAAAGTGTCGGGACAAACGTTGCTTCTGACATGCTCTTCGTTCTAGGATACACCGGGGTAAAAGGTGGATTGGTTATTGTCATGGCTGATGATCCTCATGCACATTCTTCTCAGTCTGAGGAAGACGGCAGGTTCTTCGCGCCAAATGCTTACTTGCCAATGCTCGAGCCTTCGACGCCTCAGGAAGCCAAAGACATGGTGAAAAAGGCTTTTGAAATTTCTGAAAGACACAGGGTTCCCGTGATTGTGCGTACTGTCACACGGGTAAATCATCAAAGTAGTATTGTTAAACTAGATCCGATTGAGCGGAAGGAGTTCAAGAAGGTCAAGTGGCAAGAATTGGAAGAAGAGTACACAACGCTTGGAGAAGTGGCTCGTCAGAAGAAGCTTAAGATGCTTGAGCGGTCAGCGAAGCTGGCAGAGGAGTTTGAATACTCGGAATTCAATTCTGTCCGAAATCCAGGTTCCGCCGTTGGAGTTGTAACGTCGTCTGTTTCGTACCTCTACGTGCTGGAAGCGCTGAAGATGTTAAACCTTGAAAACAAAGTCAGTGTTCTAAAACTTGGCACGACTTATCCTCTTCCTGGAAAAATGATCAAAAGTTACGTTAGGAATCTGGAAAAGGTGGTTGTTGTGGAGGAGCTTTCGCCTTACTTAGAGAAAGAGGTTTATGTTTTGGCGAAAGACACTAATCCTAAGCTGGCTATTTTTGGAAAGAATTCGGGCACTTTTTCTGAGGCTTGGGAGTACAATCCCAGTATTGTCGCCAAGGGAATCGCTTCCGCATTGGAGATATCTTATCCAGAGTATGAACCGATTATCTTAGAGGCAAAGCAGATAAGGGCAAACATTCCGGATAGGTACCCAACTTTCTGTGCAGGTTGTCCCCATAGGGCCACTTTTGTGGCTCTCAGTCAAGCGATGAAGATTCAAGCGTCAAAGGGTCAACAACACTATTTGGCGAATGACATAGGTTGCTATTCGATGTGGGTGTTTCCTCCGATATCGAAGGCAGATAGCTCTCTTTGCATGGGTGCCTCGGTAGGAGTAGCAAACGGCTTGTCACGCGCAATTGAGGAAAGAGTGGTGGCAACAGTAGGGGACTCCACGTTTTATCATGCGGCCATTCCGGCACTTATCGACGCGGTTCACAACGGAAACAAGTTCACTCTGCTGATTTTGGACAATTCAGTAACAGCGATGACCGGACAGCAGTTTAATCCATCAACGGAATTTATCGCAGGCGGTCGACCTGGAAAAAAGGTCTCCATAGAGAATCTTTGCAGAGCGATTGGTGTGGAGTTTGTAGAGGTAGTTGACTCCTACGATGTCAAAAACAATATCGAAGTTTTCAGAAAAGCATTGGACTATGACGGGCTTTCCGTGGTTGTGTCCAGAAGAGAGTGTGCACTATACGGGGATAGAAACAAGAGAAGGAGAGGCGAAAAGATTGTGCCGTTCTATGTTGACAAGAAAATTTGTAAGAGACCCTACGTTTGTTTGAGAAATTTCTATTGTCCCGCTCATGAGATTGATGAGGATCAGCAACCGAGAATCTCGTCTGATATCTGTGATGGATGCTCCGTCTGTTCAAGTCTGTGTCCACTTCAGTCTATAAAACGCGCAGAGGTGCAACCATGAGCCTGAACATTTTCATTTGCGGCGTTGGCGGACAAGGACTCGTGCTCTTAACGAGTGTAATAGGTGACGCTTGTGCCAAGAAAGGTAGAAAAGTCGTCACGGGAGAGATGTACGGGCTGAGCCAGAGAAGTGGAGCCGTGTCCGTTCACTTGCGAATTGGAGATGATGCGTTTTCGCCGCTTATTCCTTACTGTGGAGCAGACATACTTCTTGCGCTAGAAGCAATAGAAGCCTTACGCTATTTGGAGTATTTGAAGAAGGACGGAATAGTTCTGATGAACAAGAGAATCATGCATCCGCCAGTAGAGACCGCAAAATTAGTCGCAACAAAAGGAACAAAATACATTACAGTTGAAGACGTCGTCTCACAGTTAAGGAAATGGACGGAAAACATCGCGGTCGTTGACGCTCTAGCCTTGGCTAGAGAAAGCGGAAACATAAACACTGAAAACACAGTGTTCCTCGGATGTTTATCGGCACTTGAAGCGTTCCCGGTTGAGGAGAGCTATATCACGCAGAGTATTGCGGATGCTGTGCCGAAGAAAACCATAGATCAGAATCTGAAAGCATTTGATTTAGGCAAGAAAAGTGCAAATGACATGCTCTGCAAACTTGTCCCATGTAGATACCGGTCTTAGACTCAACTGTAAGAATTTGATGATGGCAGAAACTCTTAACAATCAAAACTGTATTAGTCTTCCGCTTAGAAGGAGGAACGTTAAACGAGTTACCGACCTCAAACAACATCACGCCGCGGCACGGGTCGAGGACAAGAGAAGGCTCGCCATGACAAGGCGAAACGGAAAGATCACAAACATCGATCTGGGGGCAAGTACATTCTTGAAGAGGAACCGACGCCAACAGTAGAAACAGTCGTTGAGAAGACTGTCAACAGACTACAAAGTCTGGGAAGCCAGACCTTTGCTTTTTCTCCATTTAGCCAGTATTACAATGACTGGCTTGTGACCCTGAAAAGCGTCCTTTCCGATTTTGAGTCAAACCCGGCAACGAAAATTGACAATATATTCTCTAACGAACGCGGAAAAATAGCCGCCAGCATTGAGCATCAGCTTGCTGAGAGACGAAAAGACGAATCTGCTCTTGAAGTGGCGGTGGTGAAACTCGCTGAGAAGAACCATTCTCTTGTAGAGATCGACACTGAGTATGCAACTGCAACGCACAAACTATCGTCTGAAAAAAACAGGCAAATCCAAGATTTAACTCGTAAGCTGCATGAGCTGGAAGAAGAACTGGAAATAACTAACCAAACAAAAACTAGTATATTCAAACCATTCTCAAAGAAAGCCAAAACACAGAAAATCGCTGAAATAACTCAGAAAATTGATGCTGCCAAAATTAATCTTGAATCAGCCCTGCGAAATTTCGAAACTGAACAGGAAAAACGTCATGACGAATATGAAAAGAAGAAAGAGGCTGTTATTAACGAAGAGCGAGAGCTCGAGCAGGAAGTTGAGAGCCTTGAGATTGATAATTCATTGGAAGACCGGAGAGTTGCCTGTGAAGCAATGGTTTCAGCTGTGAAGGATCTCATGCAAAGGAACCAATCGTAAACACTCGTTAAATCTTTTTAGTGAGCCTCATCCTTCTACTCTGAGCGCGACTGCAGATGAATTTCATTCCTTGGCAATATGTTGCAGACTGGAAATGTAACACGTGTGGAGAATGCTGCAGACTCTATAGCGTTGTCTTGGCGTTTCCTGAATGGCTGCAAATCACTAAATACTTTGGCGCGGAAAAAACCATCGCAGGTTTGGATAGACTTTACATAAAAAGATGCAGTGACGGATCTTGCCCGTTTTCCTACAGTTTTGCTGCTTCAAGTTTGTGTGGACTTCAGAAAATGAAACCTAGTGCATGCAGGCAGTGGCCATTCAGGATTTTGTCTGCGCCGAAGTTCGGCGACGCAGATCACGCCGCATACAATTATGGTTCATTGAGACTATTTGTCTATGCGGATACGTCATGTTCGGGACTCAGGTACGGGAGTCCGCGGTGGGAGTTTGCGACTTCGACGCTTAGAGAGTTTGTTGAGCTTGCATTGGGTAAGTGTCAAGTGCAACACAGGACCACCCACCAGTTGAAACTATTCTGAAAGGATGTCCATTATACAGATCACAAACGGCAATATGACATTCGCTTGTTCTGGACGGGAGAAGGCTTCTTAATTCGTTACATATGTTTTTAAATGGCGTACTTTCTTTTCATTTCCATGCCAGTTGTCGAAACCTTCAACTTGACCAAGAATTTTGGGAAGATTACTGCAGTTGACAAGCTCAGCATCAGCATAAACGAGGGCGAGATTTTCGGTCTGTTGGGACCAAACGGTGCAGGTAAAACCACCATAATAAAAATGCTTGCGACATTGCTTGAGCCCACCTCTGGAGGGGCGAAAGTTAACGGTTTTGACATACTAACGCAGCCTGACAAGGTCAGGGAATCAATTGGAATACTCTTTCAAGAACCTAGTAGTGATGAACTTCTGACAGGATACGAGAACATCAAGCTGTATGCCATGATGTATGGCATTCCTAAAGAGGAAATCAGCAAAAGAATCGCGGAAGCGCTTGAACTTGTTGAACTCACCGATCGAAAGAACGATCTCGTAAAACATTATTCCGGCGGAATGAGAAGAAGACTGGAAATCGCTAGAAGCCTTATCCACAAACCTAAAGTGCTGTTTCTTGACGAACCCACTCTTGGATTGGACCCCCGAGGCCGGGAGCGAATGTGGGATTACATTGGTCGCCTCGTGAGAGAGTTGAAAATGACGGTGCTTCTCACCACTCATTACATGGAGGAAGCGGATGCTCTTGCCAATTGTATAGGTATAATCGACCGAGGCAAAATTGTCGTGTTAGATTCGCCGAAGGCTCTCAAGAAAGCTTTGGGAGGCGATGTTGTTACAATTAGAGCGGCTAGACCTCTGCCTACAGAGGAACTGCGAAAACTAGACTGTGTTAAAGATGTCAAGCAGGAGGGTGCCGAAACCAAGATCACGATCGAAGACGTTGGGGAAAACCTTCAGCAGTTACTGAAGGTCGCGGGTAAGATCGAGTCGGTGGAGGTTAGAAACACAACTTTGAATGACGTTTTCCTGCGTTGGACAGGAAGAACCATGGAAGAGAACGAAGGGGAAAGCTCTTGGTTTGACAAGATAGTTCAGGAGAGTGTGGAGAAATCATAAACCTGGCAGGCGTGTATGCTATCTGGCAAAGAGAAATGCTTACTTTCTTCCGTGAAAAGCCCAGAATCGTGTCCGCTGTAGCTAACCCTATTTTGTGGCTGCTTGCTTTCGGCGGTGGGTTGGGATCTTCTGTCGTTATTCCTGGGGTCGAGAATTATCAACAGTACATTTTCGCTGGCATATTGATGCAGACTTTTCTTTTTTCATCCATTTTTTACGGGGCTTATCTCGTGTGGGATAGAAGGATGGATTTGCTTAAGGCGATACTCGTGACGCCGTTGAGTAGGTCGTCCATATTTCTGGGCAAAGTATTGGGAGGAGTGACGTTTTCGCTTGTGGAGGCAGTTATAATTTTGGTTTTTGGTGCTGTTATCAATATTCAATACAATGTTGTGTCGATCATACTGACTTTGGCGACAGTTACTGTTGCTGCAGCAGGTCTGACCGCGGTTGGCCTTACAATCGGTAGCTACATGACGTCTCCCGAAGGTTTCCAGCTTATAACGACCTTTGTTATTTTTCCTCTTTTCTTTCTTTCTGGAGCCCTTTATCCGCTATCGAATCTCAATGTCTATCTTGCTGTACTTAATGGAATCAACCCGTTGACATATATCGTTGACATGCTGAGAGGCATACTAATTGGACTGCAGTATTTTGGTACTTTTGAAAACATCATAGTCACAGTAGGTTTCGCCGTTGTAGCAAATCTCATTGGAATACAGGCCTTCAAAAAAATGCGGGCTTAGTTTGCTATCGCATGAATGAAATTCAGATATAAATCAAATTGAACAGGCTTGATCAGAACGCTTCCTGCGGCTGTTCTGATTCAAGGTACTGCAGAAAAGAATGTGAAGGTGGCAGAGAGGGATTCAGCGTATCAGCAGGCTCAAAGGAAGCATTGTTCGAAGCTTATCGGAACGTCTTCGCCCCAGGGTTGCCTGAGTGGGCAAATTTTCTGCGCCATTTCGTAAACCTTGTTAGTTTTTTTCCGTTCTCGGTTATTGTCGGTCTCGAGTTTTATTTTCATGGCAAAATGGATCTTTGTGAAAATGAGTTTCTCCAGGCCTTCAATTTTCATCGTAACCATCGCCTCAGTGCTTAAGCCCTTAAGCCCCAACATGGAGTTCTTTGCGATCAGCAAGAAGAGTGTGTTCATGCATGAAGCCAGCGCAGCAGCGAAGATTTCTTCGGGGACGCAGTAGCCTTTTTTTCCTCCGAACGATGGAGGCGGACTAACAGTGGCGATTTCCTTGTCTTTAACAGTCAGTTGACATTCGGTTGCGCCTTTCCAAGTGGTGGTTCCTTCAAAATCCATTTCTGGCATAAAAACCATCTTAAAAACATGATTACAAGTGAAGTTTATTGTTTAGGGGAATTTCTGGGCAGAAGAATCAAAAATACTGCGAAGGGCTCTCCCAATATGAAAAGCTGAAGAATGTTGGTCAGAATCGCGTGAGCTATGCATCCTGGTAAAGCTAATATCTCCCTAGAGCCCAAGATAGCTCCCTAGTCGCGAGGGGCTCAACCGTGGCGAACGAACAAAGCGAGGAAATCGAAGGGATCACATTGAGCGTGTATGTGTATGTCGCCAAGAAAGGGCGACCTGTCGGTCCCAGAGATGTCATGAAAGGAGCCAACTTGAGCAGCCCCAGCGTAGCTTACAGACACCTAGAGAAGCTTGAAGACCTCGGCTTACTTGGCAAGAACGAGTATGGCGAGTATTTCATGAAGGGAAAAGCTCGAGTGCGCGGATACGTCTGGATTGGAAAAAGAATGATGCCTAAAATGCTGGCTTATTCGCTTCTATTCATGATAATCCTACTAGTTGAGCTTGCTGTGTTTTTCCTGCACTATCCTGTCGAAGACTTCAAGTTCGCTGTTTTCTTTCTGCTGCTAATGCTGATAACTGGTTCAGCAATGGGAGTCTTTTTCATCGAGGGACTACTGGTACGCAGAAGAGTTGCCGCTCTCGCATGAAGCGCGTGTTCCCTTTGTTTTTTCAAAAATTATCGTGTTTCTTGACCATGGAACATAACACTTAACAAGGAAATGAGATTGAAGATAAGGTTAGGGTTGGATTGGCATGTCAACTTCTTCAACGTTTAAAGGTTCCGATTGGAACTTTCGAATCTCTGCGACAAGAACGATCATGGTAAGGTCTAGAAACGATCATATGAGGAAAGCGGTTGCCATCGATCTATTGGTTGATCTACCTTTTGCCTTTTTGATTTCTGATAAGGTTTCAATAGTATCTGTCGAAGTTGAGAAAAGCTTTTCAGCAACATTCAACGTTTACACCTCAAAAAATATTGGAGAAGTGGAAAGTGGATTTGTTGAGTTCTTCGAAGTTTTGGATGTGGATCAGAACTTTGAAGATTTTGTAAAAGCGTACTGGATGTATCCGAATCTCATAGCCTTTGAACTTACTGAAATAGAGCCATCATAGTGCGCCTAAGGATCAAGCATTGACTTTCGACGAGACCATTCTCCGGAGACCCCAACGTACTGGAAAGGAAGTCCAGAACTTACTCTGTTGCTCATGTTCCGGCAGACTGATTTCATCATTAGTTAGCTCAAAGTTAGAATTATGACGTGTAGCACGACTGTAGGCATTGTATGATGTTTTGATGGTTTTGTGCGTTTGTGTTGTACAGTTGCTGTGGGCTTCAGGATATGCTGTTTTTGGAGTTATTCTGAGCTTTGACATGTTGCGTGAGAGGTGTTGATAGGATTCTTGGTGTGTTTTGATATGCTTGGAGTATGTCTATAGGGTTATATCGGCGTTTGGACTGTTAACTAAATCGTACGAGATATGTCCCAAGAAAGACATATCGTATAAGCGTACAACAAAAATACACAAAAAAAGGAGAAAAAAAATCAAAATGACCAACCTTCAAAAAGAAGTCCAAACCAAACTAACAAAAGGCCTAATGGACATGATCGTCCTTCAACTGTTGAAGAACGAGCCCATGCACGGATACCAAATCATAACAAGCATACGAAGAAGCTTCGGAGTATATTTGGGACCCAGCACCGTCTACCCCATGCTGGGAACACTTGAAAAGAAAGGATACGTAAAAAGCCAATGGAACATGACCAGCGAAAGGCCCCGTAAAGTCTACGCTCTCACACCCGACGGTCAGAGTCTCCTGACCCTTACCGAGGGTTCTCTTAACCTAATCTGCAGAAACATTACAAAAAATGTTCCAAGTGCATCTGCAGTAACGATGCAGGCTTCTTCAGTTTCGAGTAGGGCAGGGAAATCCATAAACAACTTTGCCTTTGCTCCATAGACAGCTATTGCGCGCCAAGAGCGTTAACAATACTTTCTGTTGGAAAAGCTGAGCACCCAGGACCGGCAGGGCATATATCAAGTCTAGAAAAAGGAAAAGGGGAAGTTTTAAGGTATTATAGTTGTCTAGAAGTACTTCTTGGTCGCGAATGCAGCTATCGTTGGACCAATTACGATTGCAACCGCAACTATGGCAGCACCCTTTGCCACATCGCCAGTTATGCCGAACACGCCTATGCCCCAGTTTGCGATGCCCAACGCTAAAGCGCTGAAAATCAAAGCGATAACAAGACCGAGAAAGCTAATTAAAAGCTCCTTCAATGCATGACCTGCTTTTTCCGTCAAAACTTTTCCTCCGAAGATTTGGTTTATAAATATACGTATATAACACTTTGCACTGTGTAAAGTCAACTTGCTAACGTTACACTTATTTCTCCAAAGAAGCCATATTTGTTTGCCGGGTGGATGGTGTGAGACTGTCTCCCGACATCAGAGGAGCCTTCAACAAGCTTGTCAAGAAGGGCTTGGCAGTCACCCGCATTGCAGACCTTTTTGACACAACAAGACAAACGGTTCATAGGTGGCTCAACCGAGCCAAACACGTAGGAAGAGAGTACTTTAAGGATAAACCCAGAAAGCAAAAACAGGCCAAGGTCACAGCAGAGGTTGAGCTTTCAATTTTGAAGCTGAGAACCACTTTCAAATGGGGAACCGCCCGTATTCAGCAAGGCTTGGATAACCTGCCTGGCTTCATTAGGAAGGCAGTGCGTTGCGTTCAAGGAGTCAAGCTTTCAAGGGAAACCATAAACAACGTGCTATCTAGGAATAACCAGAATGGCTATTTGCGGGAGTTTAAGCGCTGGAACTTTTTCAGGGCCAAGGCGCCTGACGAGCTTTGGCAGATTGACTTTAGAGGCCCATTCAGCGTTCAGGGCAAGAGATGGTGGTTTCTGGTGTGCATCGACGATTACAGCAGGTTCATCGTTTGCGCGGAGCAGTTTGACCATGACTTGTCGACGGCTGAAACGGTGGCTGTTTTGGAGAGGCAGAAGCGGTTGCCGAAGGCTATTCTTTCGGATCATGGATCGCAGTTTAAGGATCAGTGGAAGAGCTGGTGCAGCGAGCGTGGTATCGAGGCGCATTTTGCTCATCCTTCTTATCCTCAGGACAAGGGCAAGGTGGAGCGTTGCATTCAGAACTTGAATCGCGAGTTCGTTAATCATCTGCGGAAGTTCCCGGAGTGGCTCAAAGGCAAACTAGGCGACTACAGAGACTGGTTCAACAGTTCGCGCTTCCACAGAGGCGTAAAAGCGTTCCCAGTGACGCTCTACGAGTGTAACGTTAGCAACTTGACATGACACACTGGCGTCTTGGGAGTGTGACCGCAACTCCTTAAAGATTAAATACAAGAGTCTTACAAAGGAGAATATCGGGAAACAAAATGACAAACATTGTAAAGATTGAAGGCATTGGACCAGTCTACAGAGACAAACTTGTTGCTGCCGGAATAAAGACCACAGAAAAACTGCTTGAAGCAGGCTGCATGGCGAAACCCCGGGAAGAACTTGCAGCGAAAACAGGGATTCCTTCCAAGCTTATTCTAGAATGGGTGAACCTCGCCGACCTCATGAGAATCAACGGCGTAGGTGAAGAATACTCAGACCTACTGGAAGAAGCAGGTGTTGACACAGTTGCAGAACTCGCAAACCGGAAACCCGAGAATCTTCTCCAAAAAATCATGGAGACCAACGAAAAAGAGAAACTTGTTCGGAGACCTCCAGTTCTGAAACAGGTCCAGAAATGGGTAGAAGAAGCTAAGAAGCTACCACGAAAAGTAGAATATTGACAGCATAATCCAACGTAGCACGGCGCGGTTATCCGTAGACCGTGCTCGAATTTTTCTATCTCCTTTGCTTTGGTTTTCAATTAGAAATAGAAGCAGCTATACACCCAAAAGTGAAAAAAACAAGGTTCGAGGGAGTGATATTTCTGCGCCACAGTCTATGTTGGTAAGATCGCCGCGGTAATCCGAGCTTTGGTTTCTTCGTACTTCTGTTTTATCTGAGCCCTGGCTTGTAATATTTCTTCGCTGAGTCTCCCACGAGACTCGAATACAAGGTCTTTGCTCTTTTCAGCTTCCTGCTCCAGCTTTTCCAGATTCTCTTCCGCAGAACGGCGCATCTCCTCAATCTTCTTGAGAGACTCAGCCTTCAATTTCTCCATCTTGGCGAAGTCATCGCGTACTTCGGTGACTACTTTGCCAGCTTTCTCCTTAACTTTGGCTATTTTCTCCGAAAACTCTCGTTCAGATGGACCACCCAAACTAAATCACCAATCAGTTAATTGAGTGGCAATAACACTTAATCTTTTCTGTATCTCATATTAAGAAAACCGGGAAGTCCAATCGCTCCAAAACGTCTAAATTTCAACTGTGTACTCAGTCTGCATTGATAAAAATTTCGCAATAAAAAAAGAGGGTATTGGTTGCGAGTTACAACTTAGAAGTACTTCTTAGTAGCGAAGGCAGCTATCGTTGGACCGATAACTATGGCTACAGCAATTATTGCTGCTGCTTTCGCTACGTCTCCAGTAATCCCAAAGAAACCTATTCCCCAATTGGCTATGCCTAAAGCCAGAGCACTGAGAATAAGTGCAATCAACAAGCCAACGAAGCTAATCAGGAGCTCCTTCAGAATCGACATGCCCTTGGGTTTGGCTTCAGTTACTTCTGCTCCTTTGGATACTTCTGCTGCAGCAGGTGAGACAGAAATCTTTTCGACAAGCTCTTCTACTTCAGGTAAAACCGGTTTAGTTTCGGGCATCACAAGCTCGGGCATCTTGACTTCGGGAGCGGCGAGTTCAGGCGCTTTAACTTCAGGCATCTCCACTACAGGAACTTTAACTTCAGCCATTTTGACTTCAGGCATTTCGACTTCGGGCGTCTTTACCTCAGGCATTCTTCATCTCAGGTGTTTCAAGTTTGGGCTTTTCAATTTCAGGCATCTTGACTCAGGCATCTTGACTTCTGGTCCTTCAACCCTTGCCTTGGCAGTTGCCACTTTGGCGGGTTTCACATGTTCTCTGACCACAGAACTTACAGAGGGTTCTTCAGTAGGTTTACCCACAACTTCAGAATCGTCAATCTCCCCATCTCGACTCCTTTTGACCACTTCGATCCCGTTCTTGACAGCGCTTTTTGTTTCGTAGCCTTCGCTCTGGGCAATGATCTCACCGTTTGAAGCTTTCAGACGGAACCGAAACTTGTCAGCAGCATCCTTGTAGATCTGATATTTTGGATTCAGTACTTTTCGGTCGTTGATCGTTAGATCTTCGACTTCTGAGCGGCAGTTCTTTTTTACGCTATTGATTCCCTTTATGCAACTTGCATATTGCTCATACGCTTCGCTTGAAGCAACATTTTGACCGTTTTCAGCAACGACGCGAAAGCGGAATTTTTCCGCAGCATCCTTGTACAATTGGAATTTTGGCGGCATCCAAACCACAATTCTTCTTTGAAATCAAGTTGTACAAAAGCTTTTGCTTTATTTCTTGGCATCTGGAGACTCTTAAGCCAAGTCAATGAAAAACAAGGCTATTTTGTTGAGACTCCCTGAAAAAAGGCGCTAGAAATTGACTCCGTTGGCAGAGGCTCCGACATTTTCTCGGCTGTCTTATATCACGTATCCAGAATCAGGGATATTTCCCTGTGCCGCTTCAAAGTCTTTTAATGGCATAGCTAAAATGAGTTCATTGGGAGACCAGTTTGCCTGCCATTCTTTCAAACGTCGAAATCAGGTTAATTTCAGGTTTTCCTTTGGCCAGCACATTTGTTATCGCGGAGCAAATGCCCGCGCGTCTGTGATTTTCTACCTTCAGGGAAAGAAAAATAGCGGATCCTTTCTTTGTTCTAATTAGTAGCGCACGTGACAAGCCATAGACAGTGTAGATGCCAGCGGTTAGTCTGTTTTCGCTGCAGATACTTTTATGCTTACCACGGAGTATGCTGCTTCTTTTACTTCTTCTGGCGACATATTCATGCTTTTGACGATTTCTTGGGTTGTGGAATCGCTTATAATGTATTCCAGCGGATAGGTTTTTTCTTCAATGATTTTTACCTCTTGGAAGCCAGCTTTTCGTATTAGTTCAACATATTTGTCTTTTATTTCTGCTCCTGAGATGCATGATGAGTATGCTTCAACGTTTTTGCGTATGGATTCAGGCAACTTTTTCAAGAGAACTATGTCCGAAACCATCAATCTACCTTTGGGGGCTAGGACTCTGAAGGCTTCCTCAAATACTCGCTTCTTGTTTGGCGAGAGGTTGATAACGCAGTTTGAGATAACGACATCGATTGAGTTGTCTGAAGCCGGCAGGTTTTCGATTTCTCCAAGTCTAAACTCGACGTTTGTATATTTGCCCTTCCTGGCGTTCGCTCTCGCCCTGTCGATCATTTCAGGAGTCATGTCTACCCCTATTACTTTGCCTTTCTTGCCAACTTTCTTGGCAGCCAGAAAACAGTCAAAGCCTGCACCTGCGCCTAGGTCAAGAACTGTATCGCCTTCTTTTAGCGAAGCCATTGCTGTAGGATTGCCGCAGCCAAGACCCAGATTTGCCCCTTCTGGGACACTTGTCATGTCATCTTCACTGTAGCCTATCATGCTGCTCACTTCTTTGCTTGTTGGAGCTGAGCAACAGCTATTTGTTGACGCACAACAAGAACCGTTGGTTTTGGCGACTTTTGCATATCGTTTTCTTACCAGTTTTTTGATTTTTTCTTCTTTCATAAAATCAAACCTCCTTTTCGATTACACCTTTAAGCAGGGGACCGAGCGTTTTGCTCACCGCACCACCTAGTTTTTCAGCTTTTACCATCAAGATACAGCACACACTGCCTTCTTGTTCGCATGCAACGACAGCGATCTTTTCGTTGGGCATGAAGTTTGCTTTTTCTCTTAGATCTTTTGGAAGAACTACTTGTCCTTTAGCGTCCATAGTTATGACTGCATCTATTCTGCAGGCATCTTTGTTGACGGTGGTCATTTTCTTACACCTTGGTGATACAATGCAATTAACGCTTCGATACTTAAACATTTCTGATTTTTAGGAAAAATCCTAATATGACTACTAATTTGATTGAATGCTAAATATTGAAGATTATTGCAAATCGGATTAGATTATCCGCGTAAGCACGTACATTACGCGCGGTATAAGTTCCTTCAGGCATTCTTTTTGTCGGCGCGACGTCTCAATATGTCTGTTGATTTTTGCCGTTGAGGGTGTTGCTATATATAACAATATTTAAATATTTTCTTTTCTAATTGTTCCATAATGCCTACTCAAATCGACAACAAGAATAGGTTCAAGGCCAAAATCTTCAAAGCCCTATCCGACCCGGCAAGGCTTACCATACTGGACTTCTTACGCGATGGAGAAAAGTGTGTTTGCGAAATAATCCCTCACGTCAAACTCATCCAGCCAGTGGTCTCACGTCACCTCAAGATCTTAAAAGACTGCGGTATGATCAAAGGTCGAAAAGATGGAAACAGGAGACTCTACTCGATAGCAGATCCAAGAATACTTAGAATTATCGATAGCTTAGCTCCTGAGCTTGTCATTTCACTCAAAGAAAACATGATAGAACAGATTATGTAGAGTTAGTCCAAAGAATGCAGGTAGACTGGGAAGGTGCAGTCATTGGACCCCCCTTCATGTGATCGTACGAATTGCATAAACTGGAAAAGCGGACGTTGCACCCTCAAAGACCCTGAGAAAGAAGGAGACACTTGTCTGAATTTTGAGGATGCAATGGATTTTCTTAGGTTAAAAGCGGACGCGATAAAGGGATCGCTCGGGTATGACGAATTCAAAGATGCTAACAAAGCTGTGAGTTAGCCTTCGCCGCAGGCAACTCCCCGATCCATGGCATTAACGTAATTCTCTGCGTCTTTAGTTGTTTTGAAGGGACCATAAATGATGTCGTATTTTGGATGAGTCCCTTTTGTCGGTTCTGTGTCTGACTCGAAAATCTCAGGTTTCTCTTTTTCTTTCAATCCAACATATGTCGCCAGACTGTTCACCTCCCATTTGGCTATACTTGTTCAGCTATTAGCTGATGGACCCTGCTTTCGATTTCATCTCGGATTTCTCTTACTTTTTCGATAGGTTTGCCTTTTGGGTCCTCAAGCTTCCAATCAACTGTTGGTTTAAAAAAGGGACCAGGGCAAATTCCTTGGTCGTCGCAGCCCATTGTAACTATTAAGTCTGCGTCCTGCGCCATTTCGAATGTAATCAGTTTAGGCTTGTTCATGGAGATGTCGATGCCTTTCTCCTTCATCGCTTCTACTACCGCCGGGTTTACTTTGCCGGCGGGCTTGTTGCCTGCGCTTGAGGCCACTATTTTTCCACTTCCGTAGTAGTTTGCGAAGGCTTCTGCCATCTGGCTTCTTCCAGCATTTTCGACACAGACAAAAAGTACTCGCTTCAATCTCATCGCCAAAAAGAGGCGCTAACAACGTACTTAAATATGTTATTGCTTTTCACTATTCTGACAATTAAATGGCCACATCAATAACAGAGAAGAGACTGAAGCGATTAGCAGAATCAGGCATCTGCTCTTGCGAGAGAGCCTCCGAATACGCAAACGAGTTAAAGGAATTGGCCGACAAGAAAATAAGCGTACAAGGCGCTTTAAGGAAAGGCAAATTCTTTAAGGCTCTAGCCGACACGACAAGGCTGAGAATTCTGGGGTTGCTGTCGGTTCGAGAAATGTGTGTTTGTGAAGTGATGGTGGCTCTGGAACTTACGCAACCTACGGCATCCCATCATCTTGGAATTATGGAAAACGTTGGGTTAATAAAGAAAAGGAAAAAAGGAAAGTGGGTTTTATATACACTTGCGGATTCTGAGATATTTGAAAACATGGGCAAAGGGCTATTCACTGAATCAATGTAACAATTGAGTTCGCGTTTACCGGCTTCTATCATTGTGACAATAAATTTAAATACTTAAATATGTTGAGTTTTCAACTTGAAGTGTAACAGGAAATGGAAAAGATATTAGTGGGTGTTGATGGATCAGAGCATTCGAAAAGGGCGTTGGCAGAAGCAATAAAGATCGCGAAGAAGTTTGAATCTGAAATAACTGTTGTTAACGTTTTTTACCCTACACCTACGCCCCCGGCTCACGAGTTTAGCCATAAAATTCTGGAAGATGCCAAAGTCATCTTAGAAAACGAAAAAGTAAAATACGAACTCGTCTCAGTCACAGACACCAATCCTTCCAAAGTCATTATAGACATGGCAAGAGAAAGAAAGTTTGACTTGGTCGTAGTCGGTAGCAGAGGCGCCCACTCCTCTGCCCATGCCTTGTTTTTGGGAAGCCACTCCGACAAAATATCTCACGAATCTCCAGTAAACGTACTCATAGTAAAATAATTATTAAAGGTGAAATGGGGTAAGGCTGTGACAGAAGAACAAACGTCAGTTAAACATGAAGCGTCGCTCGGGCTTTTTGAAAAATACTTGACTCTTTGGATAGCAATATGCATAGTTGTTGGTTTACTGGTAGGGCAGTTTTCTGCCACAGTTTGGGCTAGTTTATGGACTCTCTCAAGTTTAACAGATTGTCGATTCCTATAGGAATCCTCTTGTTTTTCATGATGTACCCCACTGTTATGGGCATACGTTTTAGCGATGTAAAAATGGCTGCCCGAAAACCCCAAACCATCTCTTGTTACGTTGATAGCTAACTGGGTAGTCGCTCCAATCATAATGACAGTTTACGCCAACTTCTTTCTCGCCGGAAACCCCCAGTACATTGCAGGCGTGATTCTTCTTGGGCTTATCACCTTGCACTGCCATGGTTATGTGGTGGATGCTGCTGGCAAAAGGCGACATGGCTCAAGGCCTAATCAACACTGCCGTCAACGCCATGTTCATGCTGGTGCTCTACGCTCCCCTTGCAGCACTTTACCTGGGCGTCAGCAGCATTCCCGTTCCATGGGATTTGATCGCCACTCAGCGTTCTAATCTTCATAGCGCTTCCAGTGGCGGCAGGCGCAGTTTCTCGCAAGTTACTAATAAGTAAGAAAGGTGAAGCCTGGTTCAAGAATACCTACATCCCAAGCCTTGGCAAAGTATCCATCGTTGCATTGCTAACAACCCTCATAGTACTATTTTCATTTGAGGGCGAAATTATTCTAAATGATCCTTTGCTGGTGGGCTACCTTGCCGTTCCAAACCTTATGCATTATCTCACCATGATCGCATGGACCCTTCCTTTAGGCTACTTCCTTGGTTGGAAATACGAAACAGCCATAGACACTACGCTCATTGGCAGTAGTAGCCACTTCGAAGTGGCAATCGCAGTAGCCACAACACTGTATGGAATTGGGTCTCAGGCGGCGCTGGCAACGGTAATCGGACCATTGCTGGAGGTACCGCTCATGCTTTCGCTTGTCTACCTTGGGCTGCGACTCAAAAAATACTTCCCGAGAAAAAAGCGAACAAAGAAGGAAGAAGCGAGCCCTTAGAATAGAGAACCCGATAGGATGGAAAAACAAATGGAAAATATACCTAAGACATTTCATAACTGGAATGAATGGAAGTTTGGAGACTTAATTTTCGGAGTGGTTGTTCCAACTATTGTGGCGTTTCTCATAGTTGGTCTCTCTATGCAATCATCTCCCGGTGCCATAGGGCTAAAATACATTTTGTTGGAAGCCATTGTCGTGGTCGGAGTGCCCATGCTGATCGGGTTGATTTGGAATCAATGGGCAGGGGGCGCAACCGGATTTCTGATGGGTAGTCTTTACACGCTGTATTTTGCAGACCAAGTCTACGCTTCTCAAGGAAGCGGCGACATAAGCTTATTGGGCAACTTGGTCAGTGCCATGCTGATAGGGTACGTTGCTGGAGCCTTGAATAAGCGTTCAGATAGCTACAAGAGAATGCTCATAGCCGGAGTTACAGCTGGAATCGTGGGATCTTTAATTGTGGTTTTTACTAGTAATTTTTCGTCTATTCTGGGACCAGCAACATTAGAAGGATCTGCTTTGACTTTTGTACCGCGAGTGCTTGCCGGTGTATTGGTTCCGCTGGTAGGCAGAGCTTTTCTGCGTCATAGTAACAAGTTGGAAAGATGAATATGAGCGACGAGTTCTATGAAGAAGTAGCTGATAAATTTATTTTCAAGGTAAAGAAGGGGCTTCTCTACGACGAGAACGATGTTTGGACTAAGATTAATGATGGCGAGGCTCAATTTGGTGTAACAGATTTCCTTCAAAGACGAGGAGGAGACGTCTGTATTTGTAGATCTCCCCAAGAAGGGAAGTACTGTAAAAAGGGGGGAAGAGATCTTTAGTTTCGAAACGATAAAGGCAGTGGTGGCAATAGCCTCTCCCTTCGACGGAGTAATCAAAGAGGTCAATACAACACTTAGCGAGAAGCCTGAGTTGATTAACGAGGATCCTTATGGCGAAGCCTGGATAGCCTTAATCTCCCTCTCACATCCAGAAGAGGACCAGCGGTCACTCTTGACAGCAGAACAATATTTTGAATTAATGAAATCAAAGATTAAAGATGAACAGAAGAGAAGCAAAAAAGAGGCATAGGACATGGCTTCATACAAGACGACAACCATTTGGAAGGGAGGTCACCTTGGAGAGATCGTGTGCAGCAACGGTGCACAAATGGATTTCTCAGCTCCAGTAGCATTATTTGGTAAACCGAACGTGCTTACTCCTGAAGACGCCTTTGTAGGGGCTTTGAATATGTGTTTCCAGTTGATGTTCATCTGGAGCGTTGAAAAACTGAGGATTGACCTAGTTTCCTACGAGTGTGAAGCTGAGGGCTTCGTTGAGGAACTGTTGGACCGCACTTCGGTTTTCAAAAAGATAATACTTCGACCCAAAATAGAAGTGTGTAACTGCACAGAAAAGACGGTCAGAAGAGCTCTAACACTAGCAGAAAAGTTCAGCCTCGTAGCCCAATCAATAAAAGCTGAATTAGTAATCGACCCCCAGATAACTTGCTAACAGTCAAACATTGGCGCGCGCTGTTTAGTCGGTTGTTCTTTACAATCAAAGGTCACATTATGGTTTTCTCACAATCAAAGCAAACATCAGTTTCTCTGTTCGTCCAACAAGTTTTCTTGCAGTTCGGACAAACAGTCTTTCTGAGCAATTCCTTATTGTGTCCGGCGAGGTTCGCATTGAAGGGCAACGCTTTTCGAGGGAATTGAATGGCTTTGGCGTGACAAACAGACTCGCATGCACTGCATCCATTTAGACACTTCTCAGGATGCGCAACGACGGCTTTTCCTTCAATATACGCAAAAACATCGTTTGAACAAAACTCTACACAACGTGGCTTCCAAGTCTTAGCGCAACCGTCGCATTTGTCGGAAAATATAGTTGGAAACCATGGGCCTTCTGCATGTGCCAAAGCTTTCACCGCGCGCGCTTTGCTGCTATTTTTGATTGCGTAGAATCTCATCAACCTTTTTCACTATTTCTTCCGCTACTTCCTCGGCCACTGCCATTTCTTCAGCATTCAGAATCGCGTGTGAAACAGCCTTCACGTGCGGGTGTTTCTTCAATATTTCAGAGACCACAATTGTCGCCACAGGTTTCCCACTGTACTTTGTCGTTCCTTTTTCCGCGCATTTCTTGTGGCATCCATCTATTGCAATGGTCGGAAAGAGCCTAGTGAATCCTCGCTCCTCTTCCCCTCCAGCAAGAAAAAGAGGCAGACATAATGTTACGGTCTTGTCGGGTCGAAGTTTCTCAAGCACCAAACGTACCGCAACTCGTGAGATTGTTCCTTCAGGTAGATCTTCACCGCTGCAGCAAATGATTCCAACTTTACCCTTTGCCAAAGTCATTGCTTTTCCTCACCCATTATTTCGTCAACTTTTTCTGAGATTTTTTCTGCGATTACTGCGGCAAGTTGATTCCCTTCAGGATTTAGCTCTATTATCCCATTGGGCTTCAGTTTTCTATTTTCGCGGAGTACGCTTGTAACGATAATCTGGTGTGACAACTTTCCATGGGATGCTTCGACGTTCTTTTTTGAACATTGAGCAGGACAACCGTCTATTGTTATGCAAGGATTTTTCCTGACAAGTTGTACCGTTTCTTCGTCTCCAACTGTTAACAAAGGCAAACATACAGTTCGAGTCTTTTCTGGCCTTAATTCGTCTGTTACTTTATAGGTGGCTACTCGCCCAACGGTGCCTAAACTTTTGCCGATGCCGCTGCAGGGTATAATTATAACTCTTTTTTTCATTGGTTTGAGCCTTCTCTGATCGCCCTGATCAGTTAAGGACTTCTATCGTGCGCGCGCTATGTTAAACAATCTGCAAATAACTACATTTAACTATTGCTATTAACGAGTTGCAGATGCATGATTTCAATGAAAACCTATATAATCAGCCCGAACACCACTGCTAAAGAGTTGACGTTTATGGGCCTCGATTGGAAGGATTGGAATCGTAGTGATGTCATTTATGGAATTATAGTTCCTCTTGCCGTGATTTTAATCATAGTTGGTCTTTCACAGGTCACTCCGTTCTTGATGAGGCAAGGAAGCTTTGAATCTTTTGGGATCATATTCGGCATAATAAGCGAGATTGAGGAATTAGTCATTATCGTTGCGGTTCCGCTGTTGCTAGGGTTAGTCTGGAACCGATGGGCAGGCGGCGCCTCAGGCTTTCTTCTAGGGAGCATATACGCCATGTGGTTTGCCGTCAGTCTAGGCAGCTACGCTTCAAATAATGCTTTACCCGTGAGCATGGGTTTCGGTCCGACCATGCTAGGTTGGCTTCTCAGCGCTATGCTGATAGGGTACATGGCTGGAGCCTTGAACAAACGCTCTGATAACTTTCGCAGAATGCTCATAGCCGGAGTGGTATCCACAACCGTGGGCGGAGTGCTTCTATTCAGTATGTTTCAGCTTTCGCCTTCAAACGTGATGATCGGGGCAGATGCCTTCTTGCTCACCGTGTTATCGCGCGCAGCCGCCGGAGTCATAATTCCAATCATAGCTAAAGTCTTCATGTGGTACGGCGTAGCCATGCACAAGACATGAACCCCTTAAAGCAACATTCGTGTGCAAAAGTGAGTGGATTGGCTGTTTAGAATGTCCAGAAAGAGAAGACCTTGACGTTATCTTTCTCGAATTGTTTTTCAAGGAATGCCTTGACTTCTTCATCATCCAAGTTAGCGATGCCATTTTTGTCTTTGTGAAATGGAATACCCATCTGTCTGAGCATGTTGCCTTGGGGAGAGTCTATGAAAATGTAGTAGCGTCTATCATGAAGCATTATCAGTTTGAGTGAAGTGAGCTCTTTGTTTGGCGAGAAGCCGCTTTGCTCAAGGATAAACACGATTGAGCTGGGTTTCTTTTCGCTGACTAAACGTTTGAATTCCTCCCAGCTTCTTACTCTGACATTGCCCTCACCCATTTTGTGCTCACCCCATTGTCGTATTAGTGAATGATTCCCGCTATTAACCAGACGGATCTGCCGTGCTAGCTATTTCAACATCCGCTGATGATATGGTTTTCTGATGTTTCGATTGCGCTTCCATTCAGTATAGAGCAATATTTAAATTTTATTATGATGTAATTTTCACAAAACCTATAGTAGCGCACAAATGGAAGAAGCATATCATAGTTTTATGGGTGCTAACATTTTTTCTATTTGACGTCTCATTTCAGCTTTTTGGGTTGTTGCGAGGGGAAGGCAGTCTTGGAGTTGTTTTTCATCGTTGAAAAGTTTTGTTGCGAAGGTAAAGCAGCTTTGTTCTCCGCATTTTTTACAGTTGGTTCCTGGAAGTCTTTCGTAAAGCTTCATGGCGCTGAGGGCTTTTTTTGTTTCTGCAAGTGCAGCTTCAGGTTTTCCGTGAATTTTTAGGTAAAGGTGGGCACGATTTATGAGGGTTCTTAGTTCTTCCACCAGTTTCTCGGCCTCCTGTCTGTCTTTGACGTATGTCATGGTTATTCTCCCACTTCCAAAAATGGTTATTATTCGCTGTTGATTTTTGTAGCTTAAGGCGCCTATTTTCTGGGAGAAATTGGCTTTTGGAATAACGAGATAAAGAATTAACAGAACTTCATCAAGAAGCCTATCGGCTTGGGCTAGAAATTTTATCCTGTCTACCTCAACCGTACACGGCATTATTTCCTTAATCTCGATTTTCTTGACGAAAGCTTCGGGAAATAGAAGTCCCATGAAATCATTGCCGCTCATTTGCGCTCCCCTTAATGATCGCTTTTCAGAATGTAATAACACGCGCCAATTTTTAAGCTAGGGCGCTCCAACTTTTCGGGTTTTCTCTTGGGAAGTATCTATGCATTGTACTGGGCTGATAGTTATCATTCATCTGAAGGATTCGGCCCCACTGTATGGTATTGGTTCTGAGCCGGCATTGGCTGCTGTGATTGGGGTTATGCTGGAGATGTTTTTGATGCTTTCCGTTGTCAAGCCTGGGTTTAGAACAAGAAAATATTTCCCAAGAAAGAGGAAAAATCAGATATCATAACCATAGTCAAAACTGTTGATCCGAAAATCTAATGCTTAGACGTTAGCTTCCCTTTCCCGAAAGGGTTGACTGTATCCTCGTTCTTAGGAAGAAAGAAACAGCGACGACGATTGCTACTATCGCCAATTCCCACTCTTCATCACCTTCCAAAAAGCCAGATTAATGGAATTTGCTTGAGAAGATCTCGATGAAAATCACGATGACTGCGATAGCGTTTATGATGGCGCTAGTCCCATTGACCATGTATAAATAGTAGTAGATGACGTTGAAGACGTTGAAGGCGAAAGCGTAGCTCAGAGTGAAAGCTGCTAGTGCGGCTCCCCCATTTCTTCATCAACACTAAAACCATTATCGAGATTACCCACAGAACGAGCATTATCGAATTGTTGAGATCGACGACGTCGTTGAAGAGTGTAAGTTCCGTGAGATAGAAGATGGCGTTGAATACCATCTAGATGAGTATAGCATAGATGGTTGGAGATCTGAACTTGTCTTGAGACATATTTCCATCGTTTTGTTTCCAATTACATTATGTTCTATAAGGTTATTTGATTGTTTGAAAACAGCGACGAATAGAATAAGGAAAAATATGATATGTCTTAAGAAATCTCGGGAGATCTACATTATCTTCTGTTCGTCCGGAAGAACAAGGTGTTCTTTAGGGAGAGCTATTAGACACTGCTGCCATTGCCTAGGCAGGTGAGTCGCGGATGAAGCAGAAATATGTCTCAACTATAGTGGGATTGACTGTGGTTTTGCTAGTGGCATCTGTCTACGTTAATGTTCATTCTGGCTGGGCTTCGAGGACAATAGTGGTTCCCGATGAGTATCTAACTATTGATGCGGCCATTCGCGCTGCTTCGTCAGGCGATACCATACGAGTGAAAAGCGGAGTCTATCAGGAGAACCTGTTGATTGACAAATCATTGTCGCTCATTGGTGAGAGCAGAGGAAATACTACAATTTTGGGGAGCGGCGGTGTTGAACGTGGGCTCAATGCTGTTCTTACGTTGGCAGCTGACGGAGTCACTGTTTCTGGTTTTGATATTGAAAGTCTCAATTATTCAAGTCCTTCTAAGCGAGCTACAGGTTTCAGCGTGGAAGGAGATGGCTGCACGATAACGGACAACAATATCAGCAACCTTTACTATGGTATTTTCTGTTCAGTTCAGTCGTCAACGCTGATTTCCAGAAACACTATAATAGGCAACTACAAGGATGGCATTCGTTTCTGCGGCGGATCCCAAAGTGTTTTCACTGAAAACTGCATTTCTGGAAACAGTCAATCGGCCATAGCAATAGAAGGCTATTCGAACACAATTTCAAAAAACAAAATTGAAAACAACGGCAGAGGTATTGGAGTCGGCACATCATACTCAATTATTTTCGGAAACCACTTAGTCAATAATATTGAATCCGGGTTATACTTCGCCGGTTCAAGCAATATTATCTCATCAAATGAAATCATTGGAAGTAAGTGGGGAGTCTATTTCTCACCTTTATTCTCTGCCCCAAATGGGAACATATTCTACCACAACACCTTTGACAACACCTTCAATGTGGGTGGGTTATCCGCATACAACGTCCAGATATGGGACAATGGCTACCCGTCAGGTGGCAACCACTGGAGCGATTACGTATCAAAATACCCTGAAGCTGACGAAATTGCCACTTCAGGAATTGGCAACAAAGCCTACGAAGTGGGAGACAATAACACCGATAGGTATCCTCTTATCGACCCACTTGACAATGAGGACTCAAATGACTTGCCTTCTGCAATCGCGCCCCCAGCAGTAGGGACGAACAGTATTGTCGCTCACTGGCCCTTCGATGTAATTGAGCCGGACAATGTTACGCCTGACGAAACAGGAATCAACTCTGCAGTATTGGGATCGACCACGGGAAACGTTTCATTTACCCCGAAATTGGTTGACGGAAAAGTTGGCAAAGCTCTGAGCTTTGATGGTACGGCATTCGTAAATGTGCCCATTCTGCCAAATTTGGAGATTCCTAAAGAAACAACCATTGATGTTTGGATTAATGTTCAATCGCTCAAGAATGTTGCTTACAACAACATAGTTATCGAAGCTGTTCGCAGCCGAGCTGCGTTGCCCGAAAGAACTTTTGGCCTCGCCGTGAACGGACAAGAACTAAATGCCGATAAAGCTGTACTAAAAGGAGCACTTCGTGCTTATGTATTTACGGAAAACGAAGGCTTTAACGAAATTGTGACAACTGAACCAATCGTTTCCCTGAATCAGTGGATTCACGTGGTCTTTACTCGCAGCCTCGCGACTGGGATGCACATTTACGTCAACGGAGAAGAGAAAAACGTAACCGTGACATCCGGGGTATTGAACCCTCAAGGATTCGCAAGAAGGGAAACGGAGCTTTATATCGGGCATGACGCGGTTTGTTTCATCGACGAACTCAGAATCAGCAACTTCTCAAATGCGTCAACAAACCAAGAAATATTGCCAATGCAGATTCTGCTCTTAGCCATCCTCACCATTGCAATTTCAGGAATAGGACTGCTCTTATACTTTAGCAAAAAGAAACACTGACCGGATACCCCGTTCTTTATGTAGTTGGCATTCAGTTTCCAATTAGTAAAAGGTTAAATCTAATTGAATCAATGCCTAAATTAAGCAAATCAGGATTTGTAAGGAGAAAGTTACATGGCTGAAGATGAAGAAGTGGACATTTTTCCTCCGGTAAAGAAACGTGCCGAAACCTTAGGCATAAAAACCATCCTTGTCGCCAGCACCAGTGGCGCCACGGGGCTAAAGGCCGTAGAATTCTTCAAAGGCTACAAAGTTGTTGTCGTTACACACAGTCACGGTTTTAAAGAAAAAGACAAAGCAGAACTCCTAGCTGAATACGGGGAAAAGATTCATGCTGCAGGTGGAAAAATATTGACCACCACGCACGCTTTTGGCGGAGTCGGCAGGGCGGTACGCAACAAATACAACACTTATCAAATTGACGAATTAATCGCAAATACTCTGCGGATTTTCGGACAAGGCACCAAAGTGGCTGTGGAAATTGCCTTGATGGCTGCAGACTCAGGCCTAATCAGCGTGCAGGAGGACATTATTAGCATGGGCGGAACCTCTGGAGGTGCAAATACTGCACTAGTCTTGCGGGCAGCCAACGTAAACAATTTCTTCGACGTCAAAGTTCGAGAAGTCATCGCCAAGCCAAGGCTCTTGTGAAGCCAACCCTTCGACAATGAGCGAAAACGCCTCATGCAACGGATTGCCTACGAAAACTTTGTTGCGGCCACATCGACTCTGTGACTAATATGGCACTAGTGTCGGAGTTCTGTGCAGGGGATGTCCAGCAACTCAAGACTTTCATTTTGGAAGCGTGGCGTCTAGCTGGACCTTCAGCCTTAGGATGGACAGGAGCGACAGACGAAAACATTCAGGAGATCGCCGCAGAGGACTTCCTTCAAGGATTGATAGGAAATCCGAATCTGAGAGTCTTTGTTGACAAGGAAGGAGAAGAGGTTTTGGAGTTCTGTACAATTAGAATGGTAAATGCTGAATCTGTTGAGCTAGCAGGAATCTTTGTTCGCCAAGATCACTTCGGGCGATGCGATTCTGGTCGACTTTTAAAAACAAAGCGGGAAGATGACGTTTACTAAACGGTAAAGCGTCATACTTGAACATAGTAGACGACAACAAATACCTATGCCTAGGTTTGTAGACTTGGGCTCCATAGAACCCGGTTCAAATCAGCGCGAGCGTTACAAGTTTATTAATATTAAATGCCCACCTCAAAGAGTGAGGTTAACGATATGGGTGTAAAGGAAAACCTTCAGTTGATGAAAACACTTGATGACGCATGGAATGCAGGACCTGGAAGTCCGCTTTGGGAGACGTTCAAGAAACGTCATAGAGAAGACGTCGCCGTGTACTGGCCAGCTCAACCCGAACCTACAAGAGGAAGACGCAACCACGACGTCGAGGCTACTGAGTTCTTCAAAACCTTTGACAACCGATTGGTCAACGACCCCTACAAGATCGCCTTCGGTCAAGGAGACCACACGTGCACCGTCGCTGATTGGACGGTAACTATGAAAGGACCCATGAAAGGTCCAGACGGAAAGATGATCCCACCCACTGGAAAAACAGCAAAGCTTGAATTCTGCACAGTCGCCACCTGGAAAAACGGCGAAATCATCGAAGAAAGACTATTCTACGATGTTGTCGGTCTTATGAAGCAGCTTGGGCTATCCAAATAAGTCAGCCCGACTCCAATCGAAGTTATTTTTTTAGTTCCCCTTTCTTTTTCGCTGAGGTGCGTGCTATCATTCGTTTAAACTTCCTCATTCTTTTTTCACAAGCTGTCGGAAAATGAATATGTAGTTCGAGACTGTTAAGTCAGTTAAAGGTGATGCTCTTTGGAAAGAAAAGTGGAAAAGATTTTGGAACGTCAAACTCACCCTTGAAGGCGCAGGAGTCAAACTCAAACGAGTTCTAGGAAATGACAAAAACTCCACACTTGACCCATTCTTGCTTTTAGACCACTTTGGATCAGACAACCCTAAAGACTACATCAAAGGTTTTCCTTGGCACCCCCACAGAGGAATGGAAACAGTCACCTACATGTGGACAGGCGAAGTTGAACACGGCGACAGCATGGGAAACAAAGGCGTAATCAAATCCGGAGACGTACAATGGATGACTGCCGGCTCAGGCATAATCCATCAAGAAATGCCCCAAAAATATGACGGACTGATGCAGGGCTTTCAACTATGGGTAAACTTGCCTGCAAAGAAGAAGATGATCGACCCGAAATACCGAGGAATAGAAAAAGAACAAATCCCCACAGTCCAGAAAAACGGCATGAAGATCAAAGTCATAGCGGGCAAAGTAAATGGAACAGAAGGACCAGTTCGTGACTTGGCAATTAGCATAGAGTATTTTGATGTCGAGTTGGCTGCTGGAAAAACCTTCGAGCACGCTACACCCAAGAATCACACAGTCGTTTGCCTACGTTGTTAATGGATCAATAGAGGTTCTCGACAAAACGATAATGCAGGGGCAGTGCGCAGTTTTCGGTGAAGGTGATTTGGTTAAAATTGGCTCAAAAGAGGGCGGTCGCTTTCTGTTTGTGTCAGGCGAACCGTTGAAAGAACCTGTGGCTTGGAGAGGACCTATCGTGATGAATACTCAGGAAGAACTGGACAAAGCTTTTGAAGAACTTGATATGGGCACGTTTATCAAAACCAAAAAACCAGTAAAACCATCTTGAAGTGAAAAAAGAAATTGAGGTGAATGATTCATGAGCAAAGCCGAAAAACACGAATCGAAAACCAAAAGAAAAAACACTTTTCACGAAAAAATAGAGGACAAAGACAAAGCATTCGTTCTCTTCTACGCAACCTGGTGCCCGTTTTCCCAGACGGTTTCTGCCAATCTTTGAAGAGTACTCAAAGAACAATCCAAAAGAGTGCCTAAACGTAATTGTCGACGAAGAGCCCGATGTCTGCGAAGAATACGCCATAGAATACTATCCGACAGTGATAATGTTCAAAAAAGGAAAAGTGCACAAGCGCTTAGACGCAGAACCAGGAGTTGGCCTAAACAAAAAACAGCTTAAGGACCTTACTGAAAAACAGTAAGAGCCTGAAGCTTTCTCACTTTTCAAAAGCACTTTTTATTTTAAGGATTCGTCGCCGTCGTTGAATTTCGTCTTTATGTGTTGACCGTTGCAGAATGGCTTGTTGTTTGATTTACCGCACCTGCATAGCGTCATGCGATTTCTAGTTTCGTATTTTTTGCCGTCTGCTGATTCTAATTCGATATTGCCTTTTAGGCGAATTGGACCACTTGCCTTCGCCTGGGGGTCTTCTACCAATCCGATTGATGGCTCCAGAGGAGGTTCGATTGCCTGCCCGAGTTTCTTGTCCCAGACCACAAGTCTTCCTGACGGACAGTTGCATGAGGATTCGACCGCTATTTGTTTGGCTTTTGGATTGTCTGATTGCTCAACAAGGTCCCATGTTCCTCCTTCGGCTCCTCTGTGGCAGAATCTTGCTGCAGCACAAAGATGTTCCACATCAGTTAGGTCAATTTCCGGACCAGATATCTTGTCAGCTTGCTTGATGTATGCTTTGCGGCTGGCAATCTCTTCCCCATCAAAACCAGTTCTTGCATGTGTTCCGTCGCAGTACGGCTTATTCTTAGAATTCCCACATCTGCACAAAGCGTAGTTTTCCTGGTTAGGGTATTCTTGACCTTTGGTCCAAGTTTCAGGCTCACCCTCTTTGCCAACGGTGATTATTTCTTTAGTCAACGGCAATTTTTCAGAAACCAGATAAGGCCCATTTTCTGAGACAACAACTTTCCTACTCTTTTTTTCTGAAACCTTCATAAAAGCATCATTTTCAGAGTTCCTAATTATCCTTTCGTGTTCTTTTATTGAATTCTTGTGACCGAAAGGAACCGCATATGCTCGCGTAGAGAGCAGTCTTCTAACATCGGGGTTCAAAACTTGGGCTGAAACCTAAGCGGTCCCACTTTTTGCTCATTTCATGGTCGTTTCTTGCGTTTCTGGTTTTAACATGCTTAGACTAAAGCCTGATCCGTCTTAACCGGAGCTAGCGGATCAACAGTTGCTCTTTTCACAGAATGAACGAATTTCATGCACTATCAATTTGAACCCCAGTCAGGTAGAGATGTCACCCCCCATCCTCCTTTCTTCTATTTGTGTGCTATGGCTTAACGTCCTTTCTTTACGAGCAGGGCTAAGTCGCCCTCTTCAGGCGTAATGTCAGTGGGAACAAACAAGACGCCGTTGTGATAGTCCATACTGCTTATTTCAGGAAGATTAAGCTTAAGCGGATCTGTTTCTGCGAGGCTGTTTCTCTCACCTTTTACGGCGTCATGGTTTCCAGCAATTGTCTCAATAATGTTGGTCTTCTTGTGAATCATCCTGACCACGTGGTTTTGCCTATCGCCCACGAAAATGTTTCCTTCTTCATCAATCGACAGTGAGATTGGTCCGTCAAATCGAGCTGAAGAGTCACCGCCAAAAGTGGCAGTAGATGCATCTCCATTGTCTCCTCCATAACCCGGCTCACCTGTTCCCGCCAATGTTCGAACTAAGCACTCTTCTAGATCTATCATCCTAACAGCGAAATTTCTACTGTCAAGAACATAGATAGCTCCGTTTGGACCTCTTCTCATGTCGTAAATCCAGTTGAATCTTGCCTCCTTGAAGTCAACGTTGCCGTTTTGGAGACCGGGTGTGCCATCGCCCAGCGTGAGCATTGGTTTGCCTCCCTTATCGAATCTCCAGATCTTGCAGCCTGTAACTTCGTTCACCCAGACTGTGTTTTCCTCATCAACTACGCAGTTTCCAGCATCTCTCATCCCAATGCTTGTTCCGTCAACGAACAAGTAAGCCTTCTTCTTGTCAACGTTTACGCGGTACAAACGAGCGTCACCGAAGTTTGAAACTATGAGATTGCCGTCATCTAAGTTGTCAATGTACATGGGATAGTTGAGATTGGTTGAGATATTTGGTATTTCCTTGAGGATCTGATTAGCGGCTAAGGTCCACTCGAGTTTATCCCTTCTACCTATCAAACCTAGGAAGTGTTTTTGATGGAATATCGCATAGTGTTTTCCATTTCTATCGTGAAAACCAAAATGAGATTGCCCGTTCTTGACAAGGTCCTTCCGACCGAAGTGAACTATTTTTTCAATAATCCACCTAGCCAAAGTCACATCTCCAAATACTACTTACTTACTCATCATATTTAGCTGGCGGAAAGATCTCTAGCCGGATATGCGTATAGTCGGAAAAGTTCATATTTTCAGCTGAAAAGCGGCTTTCCACACTTCACACATTTGAGACCTATTGGAGGTTGAATCGTATGGCAATTCTTACACTCAACAACCAGTTGACTATTGCAGTTTTGACAGTAATCCCCGAAAAAAGTAGCTTTTCCACATTTTGGACAGTTTATTTGAAGAGACAGCCCACAAGAACTGCATTTTGTCCACCCAAGCTGAATGGGCGCGCGACATCTTGGACACCGCGTTTCAAGAGGGTTGACTTTTCCGCAAAAAGGACAGACATTAGCGTTTGGAGGGACCAGTTGACCACAATACTTGCATGGTTTCTTATAACTTGACATTGCGTGTCACTTTTTTTATGATTCTCAGTGTGCAATGGCAATATACGTTTTTTGCTTCGGTTTCTGCATAATTTTATATATTGCTTGAGATATCACAAAACTGGAGGAAATGTCGAGATGCCCTTCACACCTTTTACTCGAAACTACGCAGACAATAGCACGGATGCAGGATTCCAATTCACCTTCTTTTGCGACAGATGCAACGACGGCTACAAAACAAATTTCACCACATCAAAAAGTTACAAGAAAGCTGGTTTTCTGAAAGGCTTGGGAAGAGCAGCTTCCATCGGCTCATCCGTTCTGGGTCGTTCGACGGGATATCAAGTTGAACAAGGCACAGACGTGATAGCTGGAAGATTTCAAGGAATGTCACCAGCTTGGCACCAAGAGCACGAAGAAGCTTTTAAGCTGGCTCAAAACGAGGCAATGGGGCACTTCCATAAATGTCCCAAGTGCACAAGATGGGTGGACGATTCGTGCTGGAATGATGAAGATGGTCTTTGCATAGATGACGCCCCGAGGGTAGCAACTGAGATTGCAGCAGCAAGAGCTAGTCAGAGAAAAGAACAGATTTGGAAGAAAGCAGAGGAGACGAAAATCTTCACTGGCGAAATCAAAGCCACTCAAACCGTATGCTGGAAATGCGGCAAGCCGGCTGGGTCGGGCAAATTCTGCAACAACTGTGGAGCTTCGTTATCCATGCTCGTGTGCCCTAGGTGCGGGGCGCAAAACGTTCCTGGAACTAGTTTCTGCGGAGAATGTGGAAACAAACTGACTTAGAGAAATCAAGGCAAAACTTGAATCGAACCTGCTCAGAACGCCGCTCGAACGTCAATTTACTTATAAAGGTGCGGGAGGTGGGATTTGAACCCACGAACGCCTACGCGATAGGGTCCTAAGCCCTACTCCTTTGACCAGACTTGGAGACCCCCGCTGCAATCTTCTGAGAAGTGAGAATAGTTTGGCGTCCTTTAATATTTGTTTAACTCTTCACGTACGGAACCGTAAGCTCTTTATTTCGTATCGCCGTTCTTGTTCAGAGAGCGCAAGATGCCTCGGTAGCCTAGCCCGGTGGGGCGTTACCTTGGTAAGGTAATGGTCGCGGGTCCAAATCCCGCCCGAGGCTCCATTTTTAAGTTGATTGTTTGTCACCCCTAGACTCAATGTTTAAACGAAGACGGGCGCATGAATTGAAGGCTCTTGCGCAAGCAGGCTATTTGAAAGAAGAAAGTCAGGGAGGGGCAAACCAGTTGGACATGCGTTTAGCGAGTTGTGGGCGCGAGGGTGACACAACCTCCGAGAAGAACAACAACAACCATTTTTCCGAAAACACGCAACCGTTTTTCTTTCACACACTCGGATTCCGAACATATCACGCGCGCTTTCACTTTCTTTTCTACCGAAAAGGGGTCCTGAGCTAAGAGAAAAGGAGAGAGATTTGTTTTCTGAGTATTTCTTGGGCTTTTCAGTCTTTCAACACCTTCTCTCCTTAGGCGTTTTCGCAGAAGCGGCTTACATTAATGCCACCTTGAAACGCAGCTGTTGGCACTTCTTCATCTATTGTGAGAGAACAATCCAACAGCATTCGAGAAGAGTTGAAAGAAAGCCGACCTTAACATGCAGAGTGCTGTCTCTTTCATTAATGTAGTGTGCTATCGTTTTGGTTCGTCGTCAGCCACTTCTTCTTTTTCTTCCTTTTGGGTGGGCTCTATAATTCTCACAGCATCGCGGTGTCTAATCTTCAAATTCTTCTCCAGCTTATCCAAGTCTTTTTCGAAAAGGTAAAATTTCTCATGCAATTCCGCTTTGTGGTGCGCTTGCTTGTAGGTTAGACCTTCAGTCTCCATTAAAGAGAGCTCGTACTTTTCGTGTCCCTGAAGAATCCGCTCCCTTCTTTTCGGGTCCTCAAAAACGTCCTGTCGCATCCAGATTTCATCCTCTGGAATCTTGCCCCGCATGTTTTCTGGCAATTCGTTCTGCGGACACAAACCGTGAAGAGCAATATAATCACCCATTACCGACCGAGGCTTAACTACAACTTTGAAAGGCACAGTTTCCCTGCCACGTCCGTAGACATCGTAGGGTGGTTTCTGACGCGTCCTTTCTTCTTTAGCCATGTTTCCGTTCTCCTCGAAACTCAAAAAGAAAGTAGTAGCCACTTTCAGTTATTCTTTCCGACGCCATTTAGAACTCTTCGAGATTTTCCGAATATTCTTTGCAGTAGAATTGTATTCTCTATTTTCAAATCTCTAGATTGAATGCCTCTGCCAATTTCTTTCCTACCGATGGCGCTTCCCGACGTCTCTGATATATTACGGAAAAAGAAACTTGCCTTTTATGGTCAGATAGCTTTTTTTCTGGATAGTGAAGGTGGAAAAGACGAATAGAGTTCAAAAAAGTGTCAGTGTTCTGTTCGGATTGTTACTCATGCCTTTCTACTTGCTTGAAGAGAGAGAGCGCAACAGAAAACTGCAAGAAAGGCTAAGTCGACTGGAAAGCAAGACAAAAACGCTTTGAAAACTTAGCAGACTCCAATTTGCTTCCTTGCAAAACGTAATGTACGCATTGAATTATTATTTACCCAATAAAAAGGGGAAATTGAAAGCTTTTGCCTTCAAGGATTTTACCGTTTTCTGAACATCAGTAGCATCAGAACGAGTACTGCGACGATTGCTATGATCAAGACGATTGACACTGGAAGGAAGTACAGGTCAGCCATTGATTGCGGTGCCTGTGTTGGTTCCGGAGTTACGTTGGAAACAGCATCATTCACATTTATCGCGGTTTCTGCATGCGAGCCAACGTAAGATTTAGATCCTGCGAACGACGCCATGACGGTGTATTTTCCTGTAACTTCAGGGGTGAACACTGCACTGTAGGCGCCGTTTTCATCGGTTGTGGCTGTAGTGACTTCGTAGACGTTGTTGTTAGGGTCGAGAACGCTTATGGTGACTTTGACGCCTGTAACATCTGTTGGACGCGGGTACTGCATGTAGACGTATTCCATCCACGAGGTCATGCTTTCGTCACTAACCACTGGGACGCCGTCTGGAAAGCGAGCAGTCAAAGCGTACGTGCTCGTGCCAGGGGATATGTCGGTCACCATGCCTTCCACTATAACGCTGTCTCCGTTCACCGAAACCTTCGGTGAAGCTGAAACGGAAGTGTCACTTGGACCCTTACCGAAAGCGTATAGGCGGTTGTCGTAGCCAGCGTTTAGTCCTGCCATTATGCTGTCACCGATGACGTTTGATCCGCCCCACCAGTTGCTGAACCAACTGATTTCCCATATTTTTTCGCCGGTTGTGGCGTTAAGGCAGACCATTGGTGCACCTCGGGATTGGAGGTTTGGCGAGTGTTCCGCATAGGACGCGTAGATCTTTCCGTCGGTCGCGAAGTTGAATTGGGTTGGCCAGTTCTGGCTCCACAAGATTTCTGCGTATTTGTCTGTAACATTGTAAGTCCAGTTTCTTACACCTGTTTTGATGTTGTAGGCTATTATCATTCCGCTCATGCGTTCACTGTAGAAGTTGCCATATGCGTGCATCGGACCATACCATTTGTCATAGTACTGCAGGTAGGGTTCTTGTTCAGTTTGCCATATGTAGTTGCCGTTGTTCTAGGTTGAAGCCGTAGAATCTGAGACTTTCCTTGCAGGATATGATGAAGACGCGATCTTCGAAGCTTACGTCAGTCCAAATCCAATTTGCTAATGCAAGGTCTGTCGGTACAGTCCAAGTCGTCTTGAATGTCAGGTTTCCTGCAGTCTCTTTCTTAGTGCTTAGTGCCCATGAAGTGATTGATGGACCAGTGAAGCTTGGAAATGCAGATGATTCTGACCCGAGTATGCAGTCGTTATATGAATAGTGACATACAGCACCTGGCAAGCCTAGCGGTATCGTAGCGTTCCAGTCATAGCCTTGTGTCGCGTTGATTGTTTGTCCAACAATGTCCCAACTACCATCGCCAACTGAACCCGTGTTCTGTGGGTTGGTAGCTTTGCTTGAGTTCCACTCAGTCATCCAGCCAGCAAAAGTGTTAACCGTGTATACGTAGATTTCGCCCTTTGGTCCGTAAACTCTGTAGCCTGAAGGTACGTCTGTCAGGCGGTACACCCAGCGGCCAGTGCAAGCGTCGTAAGCATCCCAAGTGTTCCCTGATACTGTCCACAAGTATGCGAAAGCGCCATAGTAGTTGAATGACTGGAAATTGTACACTTGACCAAATTCCAATCTAGTATTGTTCCAGTTCTTAACCCAGACTTCTTCACCTGTCTTGAGGTTTACTGCGACAACTTCCTGAGTAACATCTGAGCCACCTGTTCCTTGGTATCTGTTGTAGTAAAGTACTCCGTCAATCACCACTGAATTCAAGAATTTGCCTACGTAGGCATCGCCCATTTCATAGTCGGCATAGCCGCGCTGGCTAGGCAGATCGATCCCAGTCATGCCACCTTGAGCATACACCTTTGTCCACAATATGTGAGCGGTTTCAGGTGCCTCCGAGTTACCCTCATGGTACTTTGGCTCTGGAGGCATGGTATAGCTTCCAGTGGGCCAAAGCCAGTTTCCAGTGAGCGGAGCCCAGTCCCAAAACTGTCCGTTTATCGGGCGAGTCCAGTACTCAGTTGGAAGCGGGAACCCTGGGAAGTATTGAATCGGTTCTTGCTGCACGACTAGTTCCGTTATCGCACTGTCACTGGAAGCAAAGCCTTTGTTTACAATGCTAAAGGTAGCGAAGTCGAAACCAGTTATATTTTGCGCTGGGAAATGTGTCTGGAACTTGTATACACCAGCCTGATTGGGTATATAGTTTGAACCTGTCCCTCCTGTCGAGTCAGTATGGAATGGACCCAGCGTTTCAGTTGTACCATCGGGTCTAGTAACGGTTACTGTCAAACCATACCAAAATTGATATGTGCCAAACGTTTGTTGCGAAATTCCTATGTGTAATAGTACGGCTTGACCGACTCCTACCGGATTAGGTGTAACACCGAGGAAGGCATAGGTGGGATAGATCGGCTGCGCGTTGACAAAGGGTACTGCAAGTGTCACGATCATTGCCAATATCATGAGTATAGCAATCGCTGAAGCAGCTTTATTTCTTGTCATTTTCTATTCTCCTTTCATTATATGCCTTTTCAGAGGCGGATTTCTTTTGAAGAAACTAGTATTTAACGTTAGCGTGAAATCGAATCTCCCAGATTTTCTCCCGATTCAAATCCGGTCTCTGATGTGCATCTGTTTCGGGCAAGAGCAGACAAAATCTTTGCGTAAAATCGGAGCAAGGATCTCTAGCATACTTGCACTGAAAGAAACGCTAACTCACGCAGAGGACAAACGACGAGCGATTCATGAATAGTTCTGTCTTGCCTAATGACAATGTGCAGAAAGGCATGTTTCTGGCTTAGAATTCGCCTCAAAATGGTTTGTATTAATTTATATATATACCGTAACCAATGAAATAGGGAGGATATAATGGCTCTCGGCGATCTAAACAGCTTGTTGATCATCTCCGCAGTTGTGTTAGCCGTGGTTGTCGCCTCCTTAATAGTATTTTTCGCCATGCGAAGAGGCCGAAAGACAACAAGCAAACCGAAGCAAGCCGAAACAGAGCCAGACCTCAAAGGGTTACCGTTCAGACTCTCAAAAAGCGTGCAATCATCAGATGCAACGAGCGCCAAGGACGAGCTTAGAATTCTAGACTTGGAAAGAGAGATTTTAAGCGATGCCATAAGGCGATTGTATGAAGCCCACGGGGAAGGAAAAATCACAGAGCAAGAACGCGAAAAGCTCGCGGGTTCCTACAAGAGCCGCATGGCAGCTGTAAAAGAGTCCATGGCCAAAGATGAGACTATAGTAGCATTACACGAACTTGAAGGAATGCAAGAAGATCTAATGAAGCTATTCAGCGAGCGATTCGGTGAATTAAGCTCCAAAGTGGAAGAACTCCGATCAAGAATCGATGTCAAAACGATAAAAGAAATACCAGTAAAAATGCCTACTGCCCAAATCCCCGAGCAGGTTGAAACCGAAGAAGAAGAAGAGGAAGAAGAAACCGAAGAAGGGGGAGAAGCCAAACCTAAAAAGAAGAAGAAACCCGCCACCGAAAAGGTAAGCCGAAAGACCGAGGCCGAAAAGAGAATCGATGAAATAAGAAGCGAAGTGGAAAAAGTTTTAGACAAGCTGGGGCAAATGGAAATTGAAACATAATAAGGGATCCGTTGAAAACGAAAAGAGAAATGCAGCTCTTGCAGCCGTCAAGCACGTCAAGGACAATTTCATCGTGGGATTGGGAAGTGGAAGCACAGCTGCCTATGCCATAGAAGCGCTAGGCGAAAAAATAAAACAAGAGAAAATACGCCTGTTAGCTGTGCCGACATCTTATCAAGCGTTCTTGTTAGCCGTCAAGTGTGGAATCACAATAACAACTCTCGAAGAGCACCCGGCAATTGACGTAACCATTGACGGAGCCGACCAAATAGACCCGAAGCTTAACTTGATTAAAGGCATGGGTGCCGCCTTAGCCCGAGAGAAAATAGTAGCTACAGCATCAAAACAGAATATCACAATAGCCGACAAAAACAAGAAAGTCAAAGCATTAGGCGAAAATAACCATCCAGTGCCGGTAGAAATTCTGCCATTTGCGATAGCCTCGGTAAAGCAAAAGATTGAGAAATTCGGAGGGACTCCCATCTTGAGAGAGGGAAAGGGCAAGCTTGGACCAGTGATAACGGACAATGGAAACGCTGTTATAGATGCTTTCTTCGGAGTAATAGACAATGCCGAAGAACTCGAGAAGAAATTGAAAATGATTCCAGGTGTGGTTGAAACTGGACTTTTCATTGGTTTGGCTAACATTGCCTACGTTGGAAACAACTCCTCTGTAGAAAAGATTGAGAAGAAACCACGTTGACAGTGGTCCAAAGCTGATTTTTGCCTCGTGCTCTTCTCATATCAGACTGGGAAAAAATATTCCGTGACATTAATGGTAAATTGAGTCCTATTCTCGGTCGATACGCCTTCTCAATGTGTATCCTCGGTAAGTATTTTCCGAAATGCTTTTATCAGCGAAATAACGTCTCATTCAGCAAGGTTCGAAGCTTCATGGCAAATAATGCTAACCGAAAGCCAAGTTCTAAAATGTTCTTTAGCTTCGACTATTACTTCTATTATTATTTTTAATAGCCCAGAACTGAAACAATTTTCTGGTTAAGGTTTCTGGGCAAAAAGATGGGGTTATTGTCAATGAACAACAAAAAATCTGGCAAAAAAATTGTGGTGAAATTCGGCGGTTCCTCGTTGGCCGACCACGAACGCTTACTGAAAGCTGTGACTTCCGTTGTAGACGAAGCGCAGAAAGGAACAAAGATCGTTGTTGTCGTGTCAGCCATGGGCAAGACAACCGATGCATTGCTGAACACTGCAAAGAAAACCAGCAATGGCAGACTGCAAAAACAGGAACTTGACGACATTCTCAGCATGGGCGAACGCACAAGCGTTCGAATATTTGCTGCAGCGTTGACGAAATAACGGTGCGGCAAGCTGCTATTTTGATCCTCTCGACGATCATTGGCCAATTATTACCGACGCCGCGTTCTCAAACGCGAATCCGATTATTGCAGAGTGTACACCAAGAATCCGTGAATATGTTCTGCCCATCGTTGAAAAAGGGATAATACCTGTCTTTCCGGGCTTTGTGGGAAAGACAAAAGACGGCAAAATCACCACACTGGGTCGCGGAGGAAGCGACACGACTGCATTCATCCTTGCTGAAGCACTTCAAGCTGACGAAATTGTCCTAGCCACTGATGCTGACGGAATAATGTCTGGTGATCCAAAAATAGTCTCAGACCCCAAAACGTTTAGAGAAAATCGACGTAAACACTCTCGTTGGCTTAGCTGATTCAGGGGCCAAATTCATCCACACGAAAGCCTTAAAATACAAACCCCAAGCCATAAACGTGCGGGTAATCCACAGCGAACACGGTGACCTCTCTAAACAAGGCACCATTATCAACGGCGGTTTATCTACAGAACTGGGCGTAAACCTGGCTCACCCAGCTCAGGTCGCCGAAATAACCATAGTAGGTAACAACTTGTCCGAGAACCCCATTATTGTCCAGGAAATCATGGAGAAAGCGAGAAAACGCGGCGCCTTGTTGGGCATGTCAATGAATCAAAACAGCGTCATTCTTCTACGTCGCAGAAGAAGCAAACATAAACGAACTAGTAAACGACACACATCAAACGGTCCTCAACAACAAGGAGAACATAGCTATGGCTGTCAAGAAAAACCTCGCATACCTCAGGGTCAGCGGAGTCGGATTGGAAGAGACACATGGCATAATAGGTAAAATAAGCGAAACCCTCCGACTCAACAACATAAACATATCAGGAATACTAACCATCACATCCAGCATACTCCTGTTCGTAGACTGGACCGAAAAGGACAAAGTACTCAACCTCATCAAAAGCGCGCTTAAAACACAAATTGAAAAAGAGGAAAGAAAATGAACCAAGGCAAAACAAGAAGAATGAAACGCATAATGTGCGACGACAACCACACTTTCATCGTCCCAATGGACCACGGAGTCACAATAGGACCCGTTAAAGGCATAGAAAACATGCAAGCCATAATCAACCAACTCGTAAAAGGTGGAACAGACGCAATACTTGTCCACAAAGGCATAGCCAAACATATCGACGCCCTAAACGCCGGACTAATAATACAACTCTCGGCATCCTCAAACCTAGGTTCTACTCCGAACACAAAAGTTCAAGTCTGTACAGTCCATGAAGCCATCCGCCTTGGCGCCGACGCCGTGTCGGTACACGTGAATGTGGGAGCCCAAGACGAAGACAAAATGCTTCAAAAACTCGGCAGAGTTGCAGAGGAATGCGACACCTATGGCATACCGCTTCTAGCAATGATGTATCCTCGGGGACCAAAAATCCAAAACGAACACGCCGCAGACGTAGTAGCTCACGCAGCAAGAATAGGCGCAGAGCTCGGCGCAGACATAATCAAAGCAAACTACACCGGCAGCGTAGAAACATTCAAGACTGTCGTTGAAAGTTGCCCAGTGCCAGTGGTCATAGCAGGCGGACCAAAGTCAAAAACAGCCAAAGAGATTCTTCAAACCGCACACGAATCACTTCAAGCGGGAAGCGCAGGACTATCCTTCGGACGAAACGTGTTTCAACACGAAAATCCAACCTTGATGGTAAAGGCGCTTTCAGCCATAGTCCACAAAGGCGCTTCAACTGAGCAAGCGTTGAAGATTCTCGGTGAAAATCATTGAAGTCACTCTGGCTTGAAATACCAAAGAACACGTCTACAACTGAAAAAGCGAACCTGCTCAAACTAGCTGCCGAAAACTCCGTTGTCATTCTCGAGAATGACACCGTGGTGAGCCAACAAGGTAACGTCAAAATAACGGTTCTCGAAAAATTCGACTCAGCCAAAATAGCCAACCTGAAACGAGAAGGCAAACCCGTCGCCCTTAGGATAAGCATTGCATCAAAAGAGGATGAGAACACAGCAGCAAAAGCCGCAGAACTGCAAACAGACTACATAATCCTCAACTGTCATGATTGGCGTGTTATCCCATTAGAAAACATAATCGCAAGAACACGAGGAAAGAGCAAACTAATAGCTGAAGCTTCAAACGCGGAAGAAGCCAAACTGTCCTTGGAAGCTCTGGAACTCGGAACCGACGGAGTCCTCCTCAAAACCTCTGACCCTAATGAACTGTCAACAACTCTTGACGTCATCAAAAAACAAGACAATAGAATCGAATTGACTCACGCAAAAGTCACTGCAATCAAACAGATCAGCATTGGAGCAAGAGTCTGCGTCGACACATGCGACCTCATGACGCATGGAGAAGGCATCCTAGTCGGCTGCCAATCCGCGGGTTTCTTCCTCGTCGAGGCAGAAGTACACGAAAACCCCTACGTACAATCACGTCCCTTCAGAGTCAACGCAGGCTGCCATCTCCATGTACGTTTTAGCCCCTCAACAACGCACTAGGTACCTGTCGGAACTGAAAGCAGGCGACGAAGTCCTCATAATCAACAGAAAAGGAAACCAGAGAATCACAAGCGTCGGAAGAGCAAAAATCGAAATGAGACCACTAATTCTCATAGAAGCGGACGCAAACGGAACGAAAATCAACGCCATTCTCCAAAACGCCGAAACCATCCACATTGTAACACCTGACAGCTCAAAAGCCGTGACTCAAATACAACCAGGAGATATAGTAGTTGTCCATGCAGCAGCGAAGGGTGGACGACATTTCGGAATGGCTGTACCTGAAGAAACGGTGATAGAACGGTGACAGCCAAGATCTGCGTCTCGATTTGCCCGAAAACGATGCCAGAAGCACTGCACCTTCTCCGTGAATCAGAAAAAGCGGAAGCGGACCTGGTTGAAGTCAGACTTGACCGCCTCAAAAGTCTTCAGGAATTTGCCAATTTGGCAACCCACGTGAAAACGCCGAAAATAGCCACAAACAAGCCAATCAGTTGCCGAGGAATGTTTCAAGGAACCGAAACCGAACGCCGGAAGACACTCCTGGACGCGGCTAAGAACGGGTTCGAATACGTAGACATAGAATTGTCCACCACCGATCTTCAAGAATTCATCAGCAAAATAAAGAAAACAGGCGCAAAAACTGTAATTTCTTTTCACGATTTCTCAGGCACCCCAAATCCTTCAGACCTGAAGGGAATATTAGAACAAGAAATTACCACTGGAGCTGACGTGTGCAAAATCGTGACGACTGCAGAGCGCCTGGAAGACAACCTTACTCTTCTGAATTTCACGTCAAGCGTATCTGCCCAAACAAGAATTGTGAGCTTCGCCATGGGCGAACTTGGAAAAACCTCCAGACTCCTTTCACCCTTGTTCGGTGGTTTCTTCACCTTTGCCTCGTTGATGCAAGGCGAGGAGACAGCTGCGGGGCAGATGAGCATCCAAGAAATGAAAACAGCTTACAAACTGTTGGGGCTGACCTGAAGTGCCGATTTCAGGGAAGACAAGACTATGCTGCGTAATCGGGGACCCGATAGAGCACACCCTGAGCCCAACCATTCAGAATGCTGCTTTTGAACATTTGAAACTCGATTTCATCTTTTTGGCTTTCAAAGTCAAACCGAGTGAATTGGAAAACGCCATGCGTGGAATTCGAAGTTTAGGAATTCATGGAATAAACGTGACTATGCCACATAAGAAAGCGGTCACGAATCTTTTGGACGAGCTTGATTTAACAGCGAAGGTCTTGTCTTCAGTGAACACCGTCCTCAACCGAAACGGACGACTCTGCGGCTTCAACACCGATGGAATCGGGGCTGTGACAGCTCTGAAAGAAAAAGGAGTTACCTTGTCAGGGAAAAAAGCGCTCTTGCTCGGCGCGGGCAGCGCTGCAAAAGCCATAGCCTTATCGCTAGCCAACGAGGTTGAAGAGTTATTCATTCTTAACAGAACTCCTGAAAAAGTAATAGAATTAAAGGACTCACTAAATCACCATTTGGGTAAAAAGGTTACAATCGGCACCCTTTCAGCGAAGGCTATCCAGAAGTATCTGCAAAAGGCAGACATTCTTGTTAATGCCACTTCTGCGGGGATGCATCCAAATGTCGACCAAAATTTAGTGGCACCAGAATGGTTGAAACCTAATTTGACTGTGATGGACATAGTCTACAGTCCCGTTGAAACGAAACTTGCCAAAGAAGCAAAGAAGACAGGAGCCCGAGTAATCAGCGGTGTTGACATGTTGATCTGTCAAGGCGCAGCGTCCTTTGAAATCTGGACGGGGCGCAAGGCACCTTTAGAAGTCATGAGACAAGCAGCTTTGAGCCGGCTTGCCAGTTCTGGTGAAAACAAATGAGAAGAAAAGCTGAGGCAATGTCTCATGGAGCAGCAACCATCGTAAATGCGATTGCCTTGGGCAAAGGCGCCGCATTCGGAGTTGACCTGTGGACAAAAGCCGAAGTCAGACTAACCGACGAACCGCATGTAATCAAAGGAGAAATAACCACAGACCCAGATGAAAGGACATCCTTAATAGAAAAAACAGTCTTGCGAGTCTTAGGACATTTCGGCGTTGAAAACACTTTTGGCGCTGAAGTAAAAACATCTTCTAACATTCCTATTGCTAGAGGCCTAAAAAGCAGTAGCTCAGCAGCAAACGCAATAGCCTTAGGAACGGTTGCAGCATTAGGTAAGACGCTTGACGATCTTGCGATCGTGAATCTTGGGGTAGAAGCATCTTTTGATGCGAAAGTGACAGTAACAGGAGCTTTTGATGACGCCTGCGCCTCCTACTTCGGGGGAGCAGTGGTCACCGACAACCTCAAGAGAAAAATTCTCAGAAAAACCGACATGCCTAAAGATTTAACAGTTCTATTCCACGTCCCAGCCGAAAAGGCTTACACCCGTGATTCTGACATCAATAGATTGAAAACCATTAAACCCCTTGTCGAAATAGCCCACAAAGAAGCAATCAGGGGAAATTATTGGCCAGCTCTCACTCTCAACGGACTCATTTACTCCTCAGCCTTGGGTTATGACACGTCAGTTGCATCCGATGCTTTAGCTGCTGGCGCAATAGCGTCTGGATTATGTGGAAAAGGCCCCGCTGTAACAGCAGTGGTTTCAAATCAGAATATCGACTCCGTCAAGACGGCCTTACAGAAATACGAAGGCGTAATCATCTATTCACGGTTGAATCATGAAAAAGCGAAGGTTCTCTAGCTAATGGCAAACGTTATCGTTAGGAAAACCAGCGAACTGAAAGGCCAAGTCTGCGCGCCACCGTCTAAGTCATACACGCAAAGAATGCTGATAGCCGCGGCCCTTTCGAGGGGAACCTCGAAGATCTCAGAGCCATTGATTGCGGAAGACACCGAAGCCACCCTCCGAGCGGTGAAAAGCTTAGGAGCAAAGGTTGCCGTATCAGAAGACAGCTGGAAAATAGAAGGTACCAAGAAAATCAAGAGCCCAAAAGAGCCCATTCATTGCGGTGAATCCGGAGCAACCTTACGGTTCATGATTCCGGTGGCTGCGTTGGCACCTGATTCTTCCGTTTTCACTTTTGGGCCGTCTCTGGCGAAGAGACCCATCGAACCTCTACTTCGAAGTCTCAGACAGTTAGGAGTTGAGGCAAGTTTCGAGAACGCAAAAGGCAAACCCTCAATTCTTGTCCGAGGCGGCGGAATCTCTGGAGGAAAGACCAGTATCCCTGGCGATGTAAGTTCCCAGTTTGTCTCAGGACTCATGTTCGCTTGCCCATTGGCTCGAGAAGACACGGAAATAACCATTTCCACGCCTCTTGAATCCAAGAGCTACATCCAGATGACCGAGAGAGTTCTAGTTGATCACTGCGTACGGGTGAACATATCAGAGGATTCAAGGCGACTGCACATACCAGCGAAGCAGACTTACAACCCTTACGACCACGTGGTGCCGGGAGACTATTCATCTGCTTCGTTCCTATTGGGAGCTGCTGCTCGTGACCAATTCGAAGATTCGTGTAAGTAATCTTGAATCCGATACTCTTCAGGGAGACAAAGCCATTATTGAAATTCTCAAGGAAATGGGTGTAAAAAGCGAAGTTTGCTCCGACCACATCGATTTAAAGAAGAAAAACGGATTGCTTGAAGCCGTCGAAGTCGACGTTAATAACATTCCCGACCTTGTTCCTGTTCTCACCGTTCTCGCGTGTTATGCGAAGGGCACTTCTGAAATTCGTAATGCTGTCAGGCTGAAGTACAAGGAATCGAATAGACTGCGATCTCTCTATCTTGAACTGAAAAAGATGGGAGCGGAAATAGATTTGAATGAGAACAGTTTAACGGTCAAGGGGCCTTGCTCACTGCACGGAGCAGTAACAGATTCTTATAATGATCACCGCATTGCTATGGCATGCGCCATTGCAGCTTTAGGAGCTAGCAACCAAACAACAATCCTTAACGCTGATTGTGTGAGAAAGTCTTATCCGAGGTTCTTTACTGATTTAAACACACTGGGAGCTGATGTTAGTGGCTGGGAATTCGATAGGTAAAGAATTTATCGTAACCACTTTCGGAGAAAGCCACGGCAAATGCGTAGGAGTTATACTGGATGGTTGTCCAGCAGGACTTCCGTTGTCTGAAGCCGATGTACAGACAGAGCTGGATAGGAGAATTCCTCTTAAACCCGGGATTGTTTCTGGAAGAGTTGAAAAGGACAGGGTAAACATTTTGTCTGGCGTGTTCAATGGTCTGACAACCGGGGCTCCGATAGGCATGATCGTGGAAAATAAGGAAGCACAATCAAGCGATTACGAAGCGATTAAAGACTTGCCTAGGCCAGGGCATGCCGACTATACTGCTATCGTAAAATACGGCCGCTTCAATGATTACCGTGGCGGAGGCCGTTTCTCAGGCAGAGTCACAGTTTCGCTTATCATGGCTGGTGCAGTGGCCAAAAAGCTGTTGAACATGGTTGACGTCGACGTCCTGGCTTACACCAAGGCAATAGGAACCGTGAAAATGGACGAATCTCCAAGTGCAGAAGAGATCAAAGAACGCAAATATCGAACGGCAGTTCGTTGCCCGGACTTAGCCTGCGCTGAAAAAATGGAAGAAGAAATCGTTCAGTCTATGAAGGAGAGTGATAGTGTGGGCGGAATAATCGAGTGTACCGCGTTCGATGTTCCAGCAGGTGTCGGCGAGCCACTCTTCGACTCGCTGGATGCTGACATTGCCAAAATACTGCTATCAGTTCCCGCTGTCAAAGGTGTGGAGTTTGGCGAAGGATTTGACGCTGCGGGACTGAAAGGTTCAGACAATAACGATGCTTACCAAATGCAGGAAGGCAAGGTTGTCGCTTTGACAAATAAAGCAGGAGGCATTTTAGGCGGAATATCCTCGGGGATGCCCATCGTTGTTAGGGTAGCTGTGAAACCTACACCATCCGTAGGGAAGGAACAAAAAACTGTAAACATCGCCAAGATGAAAGACGCCACCATAAAAGTAGTGGGTAGACACGATCCCTGTGTCGTTCCCAAAGCCGTACCTGTCGTTGAATCCGCTGTGGCAATTGTCCTCGCCGATCACATGATCCGCGCAGGTATCCTACCAAAAGTCCTGAAGGTGAACGAATAAAATGGAAGACATCAGGAATCTCAGAAAAAAAATCGATGAAGTGGACGAGCAAATTTTGCTTACCCTAGCCGAAAGAACGAAACTATGCACGGCAATTGGTTTGATTAAGAAGAAACAAGGTCTTCCCGTAAAAGACAGAGACAGAGAACACGAACTTTATACAAAAATCAAGAAGAAAGCAGCATCACTGAAACTTGACACTATACATGTGGAGGCAATCTACCGCAACATAGTCGAAATGTGCACTTCATTGCAATAATCAAGAGAACACTCTGGAGGACTGGTCAAAACGTTATATGAAATAAACGAGAAAGCCCTCAAACTCGAAAGCGAAGGAAAAAAAATAATACGCCTAAACATCGGTGACCCCGACCTAGCTACTCCAAACGAGATAATTGAAGCTGCCTACGCTGCTATGAAAAAAGGAAAGACCAAGTATTCCTCCAGCTATGGCGAAAGAAACCTCAGGGAGAAACTCGCGGAAATCCACGGCGTCTCAGCTGATAATGTCGTGATAACTGCAGGTTCAAAATGGGGTGTTTTCGCCACTATGTTTCTGCTCTTAAAAGGGGGTGGAAACGTCATTATCCCTACGCCTTACTGGACAGCTTACGATTTGACAGCCAAAAGTCTTGGCGCCCAGACTAAACTGTTGAGGACAGAATTTGATGCTAGATGGCGAATCGACTTAGAAGAGCTAGAGAATCTAATCGACAGAGAAACGCGAATGATTATTCTGAATAACCCGAATAATCCCACCAGCAAAGTCATAGAGCCTGACGTTCTTGAGGGCATCGTTGAAATAGCCAACGATGAAAACATCCCCATTTTATCCGATGAGGTATACGGCACAATAAGCTTCGTCAAGACAAAAAGCATTCTGGAATACAAAGGCAATCACATTCTGTCAAACGGATTCTCAAAGACGTTCACGATGACAGGTTGGCGCCTCGGCTACATAATCGCCGAAAAAGAACTCATCGACAGAATAACAAGACTAAACCAGATAACCATCAACAACGTTCCAGTGTTCATCCAAGAAGCAGGACTCAAAGCGTTGGAACTGCGGAAGCAACTCTCGACCAAGATCAAAGATGAGTATCAAGAACGGGCCAAGATGGCTAGCGAAATCCTGAAGACATCATGTGAATTCACTGAACCCGAGGCTCCTTTCTATGTATTCCCAAGAAAGCGTGGCTTAGACTCGGAGGAGTTCACTTTAAACCTACTTGATGAAGGTGTAGCGGTCGCTCCAGGAACAGCGTTCGGCGATTACAGAGAGCACTTTCGCATCTCACTAACGGCACCTCGCGAACAAATCAAAGCGGGCTTAAACAAGATTTGTGAGGCGCTGGGATGAGGATCGCGATACTTGGCACCGGAAATATGGGTCGGTGGTTTGCCAAGTTCTTTCTTGAAGAAGGCTACTCGGTCGTCGTGGCAGATAGAAACAAAAGAAAACTGGAATCAGTGAAAAATGATCTCGCCGTTGAAACTGCAGATTTCGCCGCAGCAGTTCAGACTGCTGACAGGGTTCTAATCTGCGTGTCTATAAACGCTTTTGAAGCCGTAGTCAAAACAATCGCTCCCTACATAGGTAAGGGACAGACTGTCATGGACATCTGCTCCATCAAAGAAAAACCCGTCAGAATCATGCACGATTACATAAAGAAGGGCCTGGTTTTGGGAACACACCCTGTCTTCGGTCCAGGAAGCAAAGATGTCCAAAACAAAGCGTTCATCCTTACTCCGACCAATAAACTAGAGAGAGAATTTGCAGAAACCCTCAAGGTTTGGCTTGAAACAAAAAAGGCCCGCGTCTTCATGATTTCTCCTGAAGAACATGACAGATTGATGTCCGTTGTCCTCGGCTTTCCCCATTTCTTGGGCTTGGTTGCCTGCGACACTTTACTCGAACAAAATAATTACCTCGAAACCAAGAACGTCGCGGGAACTACCTATCGAATGCTGTTCACGTTAGCAGAAGTAACAGCAATGGAAAATCCCGAGCTTTTCTCCAGTCTCCAATTCAGCCTTCCAGAGATGGAGAAAATAGAGAGTGCCTTCATTGAAAAAGCACGCGAATGGTTAGACCTGATCAAAAAGAAAGACCCCGCGACCATCGCTGCCAAAATGGAAAGCCTGAAATCAAAGCTGACTTTTGCGAGCCATGATTATGAAAAGTCATACGAAACTATGTACAAGATGTTAGAGGCAGCTGAAAAATAGCCGCTTGATTTACGAATTGGGCGCCCTAGGATACGAACCTAAGATTTTAAGGAACGACCCGCTCTTCTCTAGCGCCTCCAATGCCTCAGCGCAGTTGCTTTCAGTTCTGTGACCCTCGAAATCCAGATAGAAATTGTATTCCCAAGCCTTCTGCTTTGTGGGTCTTGATTCGATCTTTGTCAGATTTATGTCTCGCTTGGCAAATTCACCCAAGGCATGATAGAGCGATCCCGGCGTGTGAGCTGCACCGAAGATTATCGAGGTCTTATCTCTGCCCGTTCTCGGGGAATCTTCTTTGGATAACACAAAAAACCGTGTGTAGTTTGTCGGGTTGTCTTCTATCTCCTTAGCCAGGATCTTCATTCCGTAGATTTCAGCAGCCCTTTCGCTTGCCACAGCTGCAGCGTCTCTGAGTCCTTTCTCTTTCAACATTTTCACGCTTCCAGCTGTGTCATAAGTTGGTACTAGGTCGCATCCTGACCGCTCTAGAAAAATTCGGCATTGCGCCAAAGCCTGAGGGTGCGAATAGACTGTCTTAACATCAGCCAGTGTTATTTCAGGGTTAGCTATGAGACAATGGCTGACTCTGAGAATAATCTCTCCGCAGACTTTTAGGTCGTGTTTAAGGAAAAGATCATAAGTCTGATTTACACTGCCCTCAAGACTGTTTTCTATGGGAACTACTCCGAAACGGGTTTCTTGTTTATCAACGCTTTCAAAAACCTCTGAGAGGTCTCGGCATGGTTTGATATCTGCTGATGGTCCAAAATAGTTGTAGATTGCACTCTCGCTGAAGGCTCCTCGTTCTCCTTGGAAGGCAACTTTCACTTTTTGTTTCCCAGCTTTCGACTCTTTATTAGGCACTTGTTTATCCCGTTAATCATTGCTTCAACGCTTGCCATGACGATGTCTTCTCTCGCTGCACGTGCAGAGACCACTTGCCCTTTTTCATCTTCCACTTTTATCACCACTTCAGCGACAGCATTCGAACCTCCTGTTATGGCTTCAAGACGGTACTCTTTCAACCTGATCTTCTCTAGATTGTTTGTAAGCTTCTGTATTGCTTTCAACACTGCATCCACGGGTCCGACCCCCGTCTCTGCAGCAATGTACTCTTTCCCATCCAGCAATAATCTGACGGACGCGGTTGGAATAACTTTGATCCCAGTCACAACAGCCAAATCTGCCAGATCAACTATTTTCTCCTCCCCAATTACTTCACCCATGACTGCAGAAGTCAACGCAAGCAAGATCAGCATCAGTCACCATCTTACCCTTATCGCCCAGATCTTTGACCCTTTGAACAATCTCCTTCAGCTGTTCTTCAGTGGGATGTATCCCTATCTCTTCAAGCTCAGCTTTGACGCCGCGTGTTCCAGCCAACTTCCCAGCGACGAGTTTTCTTGTACGCCCAACCATTTCGGGCTTGATAGGTTCAAAAGTTAATGGTTTCACAGTAACGCCTCGAGTGTGAATTCCAGACTCATGCGCGAAAGCGTTTTCGCCGACAATTGCCTTGTTAGGCTGCACCGATATGCCTGTTAAAGTGGCAACCAACCGCGAAGTGCTGTATAACAAACGCGAATTGACTCTCGTTTTCAGCTTGTATATCATATGTAGAGCCATGACAACTTCTTCCAGTGACGCGTTTCCAGCCCTTTCGCCCAAACCGTTGATCGTGCAGTGAACCTGAACTGCTCCTGCTTCGACCGCGGCCAAAGAATTCGCAACTGCCATACCGAAATCATCGTGACAGTGAACGCTGATTGGCAGCTTTTACCACTGTCTTAAGATCTTCGATTAACTTGTGCATGGTACGCGGGATCATGATTCCAACAGTATCCGGTACGTTCAGCCTGTCCATCCCAGCGTCTTCAGCAGCGTGGCACACCTTCTTTAGAAACGGCAACGAAGATCGAGTGGCATCCATTGGAGAGAACTCACACGTTAACCCATGCTTCTTCACGTATTCGACCGAATCCACAGCGGCAGCCACAACCTGCTCCGGCGTTAGATTAACAGCATATTTCATCTGCACGGGCGATGTGGGAATGAACACGTGAACAGCGTCGACGTCACAGTCAATCGCTGCGTCAATGTCGTTTCTGTTGGCTCGAGCTAATCCGCAGACTTCGGCATCCAATCCAGCGTTGCTTATTCCCTTGACCACTCTTTTCTCGCCTTCAGAAGATGCAGGGAAACCGGCTTCGATGGAGTCTACACCCAGCAAACTCAATTGTCGCGCAATCTCAAGCTTATCTTCAAAGGTGAGCGAAACACCAGGAGTCTGCTCACCATCTCTCAAAGTCGTATCAAAGATGCTAATAGAATTTGATCTTTTTGAAGTCATTAGGCAACCATCCTTTACATAATTGCTTCAGCGATAGCTTCAGCCATGCTTATGGTAGTTTTATTCCCACCCAAATCTGGCACAGTGTCTCCGTCTTTCAACGTTCTGACTACCGCAGCCTCTATTCCTGAAGCTGCGTCGATACACTGACGATCATTGTGCCTTTCGCCCAGCCAACTCAGCATCATCTCCGCAGCCAGTATTTCTGACAACGGATTGGCTGTCTTTTTGCCTACCCTGTTGGGCGCTGAGCCGTGAATTGGCTCGAAAAGGGCGAAGTTGTCGCCAATGTTGGCGCCCGGTGCCATACCTAATCCGCCGATTAATTGTGCGGCCTCGTCGGAGAGGATGTCTCCGAACATGTTGCAGGTGCATAAGACATCAAATTCTTGTGGTTCTTTTATTAGGCGCATTGCTGCTGCGTCAACGTACAATTCGTTGAAAGCTATATCGGGGTAATTCTTTGCTGTTTCTCGGCAGACACTGGCAAACAAGCCGTCTGTGACGCGCATTACGTTGGCTTTGTGTATTGCCGTGACTTTCCTCTTGTCGTTTCTCAGCCTCGCGGTCTCAAAGGCTTTTTTGGCTATACGTTCGCAGTTCCGCCTTGTTATGACTCTTAGGCATACGGTTGTGTCTTTGCCGATAGTGAATTCTTGGCCTTTGTAGACGTCTTCAGTGTTTTCCCTGACGAAAATCATGTCTATGTCAGGTCTTGCTACTTGAGCAGCCGGATAAGCTTTCAGTGGCCGTATATTGGCGTAAAGGTCAAACATCAGTCTCAGCTTCACGACAACGTCAGCTGCGGTTTCTCCAACTGGACCTTTCAAACACGCATGGGATGCTTTGATTTTCTCAACACTGTCTTCGGGCAGCGCTACTCCTCTACGTTGCAGGCATGCATCTCCAGCTTCTGCCTCAATCAGGCTTAGTTTCAACCCGAATTTTGTCTGCGCAGATTCCAACACTTTGAGGGTGGCTTCTGTGAGTTCTGGTCCAATTCCATCTCCCTGGATTACGGATATTTTGTACTCGGTCATTTCTTGTTCAACCTTTTTCGTAAGTTTTCTATGAGCCCTCCATCAGTGAGTATTTCGACAATGAAAGGAGGTAATCCTGGAACGTGGAATTTCTTTTCCTTTGAGATGTTTCGAATCTCGCCGGTCTCAAAGTCCACTTGAATATTATCACCCTCGTCCGTTGCAGTTGAGATACCCTTGCATTCGATTATTGGTAAGCCGATGTTGATGGCGTTGCGGAAGAATATGCGTGCGAAAGACTCGGCCAAAACGCATCGGACGCCAGAATACTTGAGAGCTAAAGGTGCTTGTTCCCTGCTGCTACCGCATCCAAAGTTTTTTCCGCCGATGACAATAACACCTTTTTGTGCTTTCTTCGGGAACTCCGGGTCTAAACCTTCCATAGCGTGTTTCGCCAATTCCTTAGGGTCGATTAGAACTAGGTATTTTCCTGGCAGAATCACGTCTGTATCCACGTTGTCCCCGAATTTTATCGCTGTTCCAGTCACTTTCATCTCTTTTGCGCCTCCAATTCTTGGGGGTCAGTTATTCTGCCTGTTATAGCTGAGGCTGCAACAGTGGCTGGTGAAGCCAAGTACACGTTTGCTTCGGTGCTGCCCATTCTTCCGATGAAGTTGCGGTTGGAAGTGCTTACACATGTTTCTCCCGAAGCTAGCAAGCCTATGTGTCCTCCAAGGCATGGTCCGCATGTTGAACCACAGACCAAGGCATCGGCGTCTGTGAAGATCTCTATCAATCCTTCCTTCAACGCTTGAGTGTAGGTTTCTTTTGAAGCTGGAATCACCAAGGTCCTCACTCCGTCTTTTACTTTTCTGCCTTTCAGAATATCGGCTGCTAATCGCAGGTCTTCGATTCTGCCGTTGGTGCAAGACCCGATAAAGGCCTGGTCTAATCTGACGTGGCTTAGTTCTGAAGCTGGCTTCACGTTGTCTACCGACGAGGGGCATGCAATCTGGGGCCCTAATTCCGTGACGTCAACTTCGATGATTTTCTCGTAGGATGCTTCAGCATCGCTTTTCAAAGACGGGCTCTGTCCTAAGTCTTTGGAGGTTCTTCCTTCCAGAAACTTGTACGTCGTTTGGTCAGGCTCAACGATGCCGTTTTTGGCGCCCATCTCTACCGTCATGTTGCACAGTGTCATTCTCCCCGCCATACTCATTGCGCGAATGGTTGGACCCGTGAATTCTATACTCTTGTATATTGCGCCATCCACGCCCATCTTTCCGATGACGTGCAAGATCAGGTCTTTAGGCGTAGTGTACTTGCGGAAATGACCTGAGACGTTTATTTTGATTGTTTCGGGCACTTTCAGCCAAATCTTGCCGGTGGCGAAAACTGCTGCAGCTTCAGTTGACCCTATTCCCGTGGCGAATGCTCCGAATGCTCCGTAAGTGCATGTGTGCGAATCAGCGCCTACAATAACGGTTCCGGGAAGGACGTGCCCTTTCTCAGGCATCACTTGGTGGCAGATTCCACCTTTGCCTACGTCATAGAGGCGAATGTTCTGCTCTTTAGCGAAGCGACGCATCATCTTGTGGAGCTCCGCTGCCTTTACAGATTCAGCCGGTACCTGATGGTCTAAGATTATCACGGCTTTTTGGTTATCCCAGATTTTTTCAAGGCCAATTCGTTTGAACGCTTCAACAGCTAGCGGTCCTGTCAAATCGTGGACCATCAGCATGTCTACATTTGCGTCAACAATTTCCCCAGGGCGTACACTATTTTTTCCCGATGCATGCGCCAAGATCTTTTCTGTTATGTTCATAGTCTTTCCTCTTTATCATCTATTAGCAAGATTTCGGTTGGAAGCTGCTTTCTCACTCGTCGATTCTGATCGACTTTATTCCTCGCGAAAGTGCTGTCAGTCCTGTACGTGCAAGTTCCAATATGCCGTAGCCTTTCATGAGGTTAAGGAAGGCATCTATTTTATCCGGAGTTCCTGTGATCTCTATGGTTAACGTCTCCGGTGAAACGTCAATCACGTGTCCTCGGAACACCTCAACGCAGTTGATTATGTCTGATCGAGTTTTGGTGTCGGGAACGTTCACTTTGATTAGTGCAAGTTCTCTTGTGACAATGCTATCTGGTTCTAGACTCGCCACCTTTACGACGTCTATGAGTTTATTCATTTGTTTGACTATTTGTTCCAAGGTTTTCTCGTCCCCGCTGACGGTTATGGTCATTCTTGTGATGCCTTTCTTTTCGGTGTGCCCGACTGTGATGCTTTCGATGTTGAATCCTCTGCGCCGGAACATATTGGCTACGCTGTGTAATACTCCAGGTTTGTTTTCAACTAGGGCTGCGATGACTTTTGTTTTTCCGTTTTCCATTAGTAGTCACCTACCTGTTGGTTTAAGCCACAGCCAGGAGGAACCATAGGTACCACATCCTCTTCCGAAGATATGGGGACGTCAATGACTGTTGTGACTTTGCTTTTCAGCGCCACCTGAACAGCATTTTGAAACTCGGTTAATGAACCTACGCGGAACCCTTGGGCGCCGTACGCTTCGGCGAGTTTGACGAAATCTGGGTATGTGCCGAGCTTTACTGCCATGTAGCGTCGTTTGTAGAACATTCGTTGCCATTGAGCGACCATTCCTAGGACGCCATTGTTGAGAACTATAACTGTGACAGGTATGTTTTCGATCACGCTGCAAGCGAGTTCCTGCTCAGTCATTATGAAGCTGCCATCTCCAGCTATGTCCACTACAGGTCTGTCGGGGCAGGCTGTTTTGGCGCCGATTGCTGCAGGAAAACCGAAACCCATTGTGCCCAAACCTCCGCTGCTTATGAAGGTTCGCGGCTTTAACGCTTTGAAGTAAAGGGCTGACCACATTTGGTTTTGCCCGACTTCCGTTGTTACTATTGTTTCTTCGGACAGTAGTCTCCGTAGTGTCTGAAGCAGGGGTTTTGGTTTTAGTTCTTTTGCTTGTTCGCTCTCTAGTGGGTTTAGGAGTTGTCTCGCTTCGTTGACGCGTTTAATCCATGGAGAGTCTGACTCCTTCTTTTTGATTTGTTGGATTAGGCGTTCGTATATTGCACTCAAGGCTTTCTTGGCGTCGGCAACTATAGGTATGTCGACTTCTATGTTCTTGCCGATTTCAGCGGCGTCTATGTCAATGTGAATTTTTTTTGCTTCGGGGCAGAACTTGTCTGTGTTTCCTGTGGCGCGGTCTGAGAATCGGGTTCCAACAGCCAGCAAAACGTCAGCTTCCAGAAGGAGTTTGTTAGCGAGAGGGTTTCCGTGCATGCCAATGTTGCCTATGCTGAGAGGATGGATTTCTGGGAAACTGCCTTTCCCCATGAATGTAGTTGCGACTGGCGCTAACAACAACTCGGCCATGGTCAGGAGTTCGTCTGACGCATTAGCACTCATAATTCCTCCGCCCGCAAGGATTACTGGTCTTTCCGCTTCCGCCAGTAATTCTGCGGCCTTTCGTATCTGCAGTGGGTGAGGATTGCCCGGTGGTTTGTAGCCCGGGATATCGATTTTGCTCGAGAAGTCAATCTGAGCTACTTCAGCCTGAACATCCTTTGGGAAGTCGATGAGAACTGGTCCAGGCCTGCCGGTAGTAGCTATGTAGAAGGCCATGTTGACTGTCTGAGGTATCTCGGCTGGCGTTCGCAGCTGGTAGTTATACTTGGTAATCGGTGTGGTTATGCCGATTATGTCTGCCTCTTGAAAAGCGTCTCTGCCAATCATGTAAGTGGAATTAACGCCCTTAGCTGGAACTTGCCCCGTCAGCGCGATTACTGGTGAGCTGTCCATGTAAGCATTGGCGATCCCTGTTACTAGATTTGTGGCACCTGGACCGCTAGTGGCGAAGCATACACCTGGTCTTCCGCTTGCACGTGCGTAGCCATCGGCTGCGTGTGCAGCCCCCTGTTCATGTCTAGCGAGGATATGCCTAATTCGTGGGTGATTGCAGAGGGCATCGTAGACGGGGAGGATTGCGCCACCTAGGATGCCGAATACTTGTTGGACGCCTTGGCGTTCAAGGGAATCTAGCAGTGCATTTGCACCATTCATTTTAGTTGTTGTCATTTGTTTTTTTCCTCAAGTTGAGAAAGCGAAATTCGTGTTGACGTGGGTAAGTCATTGTTTTAGAAGTCAGATTCAATTGTTTCTCGGCGGCTTTTTCAGAGGGTTCTCTAAATGAATTGGAGAATAAGTACCCAGCGACCCCAGCTATTGAGGTGGCGATCCCTCACTTCAATTTGCCTCCGTGAAACTCCACGTATCGTAATCCTTAACATTCTACTTTAGATAAAAAGATTACGGTGCAAGAATATACGCGTGGTCTATATTGTGATTGAACCCGAGTTCCTTTTCAAGGGTTCTTTCATTTTTGCTTGCTTTTGGAATCTTAGCGATGCTTACTCCAGTGGAGTGGGTGTGTATCGCGAAAGATAACCTTTTGTAACCTTCTGTTTCCTTGGCGTCCATGCTTCTAGGCGCTTTTTGATTTCCTGTTTCGTCAACGCCACTTTCAATTCTCGGTTTGAGATGTCAATAGTTATTGTGTCACCATTCTTTAGGATAGAGATCGGACCACCTTCAGCTGCTTCTGGTGCGACATGTCCGACACAGGGTCCTCTTGTAGCACCTGAAAATCGGCCATCTGTAATCAAAGCTACTGACTCGCTCAAACCCATACCTGCAATTGTAGCGGTTGGAACAAGCATCTCTGGCATTCCTGGTCCTCCCTTCGGTCCTTCATAGCGAATAACCACGACGTCGCCGGGCTGAATTGATTTATTGGTCATTGCTGTGACGGCTTCCTTCTCAGAATCAAATACTTTTGCTGGGCCGGTGTGTTTAAGCATCTTGGGTGAAACAGCTACTGTCTTGACAACAGCGCCTTTCGGTGCCAAGTTTCCGGTCAAGATGGCGATTCCGCCTCCAGCGTGAATAGGTCTATCCAACGAACGTATAACCTCCGGATCAAGAACCGTGGCGCTCTTTATGTTGTCGCCAAGACTGTGACCTGTAACTGTTTGGACGTCATCTTGTAGGAAGGGTGTAAGTTCTTTCATTAAGGCGGGAACTCCTCCGGCTAAATCCAAGTCTTCCATATCGTAAGGTCCGCTGGGAACCATGTTGCAGAGGTGCGGGACTTTTCGGCTCATCTCGTCAAAAACGCTTAATGGCAAATGGATACCTGCTTCTTTTGCAATAGCTGAAAGATGCAGAACGCTGTTCGTGGATCCTCCCAATGCCATATCAAGGGCTATGGCGTTTTTGAAAGCGTCATGTGTAAGAATCTTTGAAGGTGTTAGACCCTTTGATACGAGTCCCAAGATCGTCTCACCTGTCTTTCGAGCTATCCTGAGTTTAGCAGCACTTACGGCAAGTGCAGTGGCGCAATAGGGCAAAGACATGCCTAAAGCCTCTGTCAGGCACGCCATCGTATTTGCGGTGAAAAGTCCATTGCATGAACCGCAACCTGGGCATGCGACGTTTTCCAAGCGAGTTAGTTCTTCGCTGTTTACCTTGTTGGCTAAAAACCTGCCCATGCCTTCAAAAACATCGTTTACTCCAACTTTTTCGCCTTTCAGTCTGCCGGATTTCATAGCTCCTCCCGTGACCGATATCGCTGGCACATCCAGCCGCGCTGCCGCCATAAGCATGCCTGGGGTAACCTTGTCGCAGTTGGAAATCAAGACCACGCCGTCTAGTCGATGGGCTTGCACCATGATTTCCACGGAGTCCGCAATTAGTTCCCGTGAGGGGAGCGAGTAGCGCATTCCTTCGTGACCCATGGCTAATCCGTCACAGACAGCGATTGTGTTAAATTCGAATGGTGTGCCGCCCGCGGAGACTATTCCCTCTTTTACTGCTTCAGCTATTATTCTCAAGTGGGCATGTCCTGGAACGATGGTGGTGAAGCTGTTAGCTACACCTATGAATGGTTCGGCGATGTCCTCATTCGTCAATCCCAGAGATTTGAGGAGCGCTCTATGAGGCGCTCTTGCCAATCCTTGCTTTATTTCGTCGCTTCTCATCTTTTCTAATTCGCCCGTATTATGACACCATAAATTTTATATTTAAGCGTGGCGCTTGAAAAAGACTATCACATGTGATGAAAAATGGGGTATTGCTTTATCCAATCGCTTCCCTGATAAGATAAGAGTTTTTGACACGACGCTGAGAGATGGGGAACAAACCCCTGGAGTATCTTTGACACCTGAAAACAAACTGCGGATAGCCCAGCGCCTAGACGAGCTCGGTGTGGATGTTATCGAAGCTGGTTTTGCAGCCGTTTCGGAAGGCGAGATGGAGGCAGTAACGCTTATCGCGAGGCAGGGTTTGAAGGCCGAGATTTGCAGTGCCTCCAGAGGCGTTAGGGGCGATATTGAAGCTGCAGTAAAGAGTGGCGCTGACAGTGTCCATTTGATCATACCTACTTCGGATCTTCATATTGAGTGGAAACTTAAGAAAACCCGAGAGCAGGTTCTGGAGATAACTGACGATTGTGTCAAATATGCCAAAGCTCACGGCTTAATCGTTGAGCTTTCGGCTGAAGACGCGACCAGGTCCGATGTGGATTTTCTGAAGAAAGTCTTCAAGACAGGAATTGCTGCCGGCGCCGACAGAGTTGTAGCGTGCGATACCGTAGGAGTTTTAACACCTGAGAGATCATACAAGCTTTTCGCTGACCTGCGAAAATCGCTTAGCATTCCTGTCTTGAGCGTACATTGCCATAACGATTTCGGGATGGCAGTTGCCAATTCCATCGCTGCTTTGAGAGCTGGGGCAAACCAATTTCACGCCACGATCAACGGCCTAGGCGAAAGAGCGGGAAACGCTTCTTTGGAGGAGATTGTGATTGGCCTGAAGTCTTTGTACAAACTCGAGCTCAACATCAAAACACCTTTGCTTTACAGTATATCACAACTTGTTTCCCGGCTAACTGGAGTTTACGTACAACCCAACAAGGCAATTGTCGGCGAAAACGCGTTTGCTCACGAATCTGGAATCCATACACAGGGTTTGTTGGCTAATCCTTTAACCTACGAGTCTATTTCGCCCGAGCTGGTTGGTGGTACAAGGAGAATTTCAGCAGGAAAACACTCTGGAACTCATGGAATACGTGATGCACTTGAAAAGTTTGGTTTGAATCCAGCGGATGAGCAGTTCAAAGAGATATTCTCCCGAGTAAAAAGCGTTGGAGACAAGGGCAAAACAGTCATGGATGCTGATGTGTTGGCGATTGCGGAGAGCGTTATGGGACTAAGCAAGGCTAAGCCTATACAGCTCCTGGAGGTGACGGTCGTGGGGGGTGATAAGGTCACTGCCACGGCGTCGGTGAGGCTGAGACTGAATGATAAAGAAGTCATAGGTGCGGCGATAGGTGTAGGTCCAGTTGACGCTGCAGTAAACGCTGTGAAAAAGGCGATTCAGGAAGTGGAGCCGATTCAACTAGAGCAGTACAATGTGAAAGCAATTACAGGTGGAACCGATGCTATGGTAGAAGTCGTGGTGCGTATGAGAAAAGGTGTGAGAACAGCTACTGCGATGGGTGTCCGAGAGGATATCGTTATGGCGAGTATTGATGCGGTACTTGGTGCCATGAACGTTTTGACTACAGACTATAACGGTGCAAAAAGCAATTCAGCACCTCAAAAAAGCAAGTAGCGCATTTCTGATACTGGTCTTAAAACCAAACTCTAAGAGCTTATTTTCGGTGGTGGGCGGATGCGCCTGCCGAGTTTTATTCGTAGGGCTATACGGTAAAGTTTTCTTAACGATTTTACCAACTCCTCGACGCTGGGTGCATCGGAGCGAATAAGGGGTATCTGCTCGTATTCTGCAAGTCTTATAGCAGACTCGCTGGGTTTAGTTCGGTGAAACACAATTACACGAGGTTTCAAGCTACTGACGCGGACGATCATCATGAGCAATGATCCGTTCTCAATATTCGTGAAGATAAGAGCCCGTTCCGTTGTAGCCCCGAAGAGTTGGGCGTATTCTAATCCTGATAATGCTTCAACTGCTTTCGTGCCGTTGACTACTGTGTAACCGTTGATTTCTTTTACGTATTTGTCGGCGCATGCTACGATTTCACCGTTTATGGCTCGGCATAAGTATTCAATGCGAACAGGAATTGGAAACTCCCTGAGATCCACTATGGCCATGCTGGGCGAACTCGTCAATTTCTCGAATTCTCTGATAAAACGACTTCCCTTCTCCTCGTCGATCTGCAAGAGCGACAGAACAAATCTTCTAATGAACTTAGCTCCGGGGCTTTCTCGTCTTCCGCTTTCGTAGTCGCTTATGACTGCTGATGAGGACAGGCGCATTTTTTCCGAGAGGCTTGTCTGAGAAACAGCAAAGAGTTCGCGCCATCTACGCATAGTCGAGCCAGGTTTACTTGAAAGAATTATCTCTCCAGCAATTCGTCTTGCCAAGACTTCTCGAATACGAGGAGAAAGAGACATACCAGATCCTCTAGATAGCACTCCCTTTACTGATTAAGTATAAAACCATAGCGCTTGCTTTGGGATGAAAGAGATCAGGGTATATCGAGTTATTGAATTGCGTTTATTAGGAAGTTCGCCATTAGAGACATTAACGTTCCGTGTCGCAGGAGAGACACTGTGGAACGTTACTAGCAACACAATGAAACAACAAAAAAAGGAGTGAATGGAAAATGACGGAAAAACAACAAGACGTTATCTTCGTTGGAAACAAACCCCCCATGAGCTACGTGCTGGCTATTATAACAGCTTTTTCTTCAGGTACGGCAAAGGAAATTACTCTGAAAGCTAGAGGACAGGCAATCACAACAGCAGTTGATGTGGCGGAAATTACTCGCAGTCGCTTCTTGAAAGACCTGAAGGTGAGCAAGATAGCCATCGGAACACAGGAAATGCCTCCAAGAGAAGGCGAGAACTCGGTCCAGAATGGTTTCAACGATAGAGATTGGCCTTTCAAAAGAGTAGCATGAGTAACAAAGACAAGAAAACTCAGTTCAACTCTCCACATCTTTCCTTATTTTATTTAGCTATGCTTTTAGAATTACGTTCTGAAACTTGGTGATTCTCTTGCGATCAAGATTGAAGATTTTGCTCAGGCGCTTGTCTTATCTCTCTCTTCTATGTGGGTTTCAACTTTTTTGACGATATCAATGAAAGCTTTGGTCGCAGCTGAGTCTGGATGCGCGATTACGAAGGGGGAGCCCTTGTCAGAATCGACTCCGATTTGCGGGATCGATAGGTATACTCCCGAGGAAAGACACGTTGGCTTCCTGAGCCATCTTCTCTCCGCCACCGGACTGGAATATGTCACTCTTTGTTCCACAGTGAGGACAGATGAAACCGCTCATGTTTTCGACAACGCCAATTATGGGCATGTTTAGCCTTCTAGCGAATGTTATGGCTTTCTGGACAACTGCTGCTGAAAGCTCCGAAGGCATGGTGACGATTACGACACCGTCGATTTCAGGCAAAAGCTGAGCTACGCTCAAAGGCTCATCACCGGTTCCGGGCGGCAGATCTATGAAAAGGAAGTCAAGTTCGCCCCATACAATGTCTGAGAGAAACTGCCTTATTGCAGTCATCTTAAGCGGACCTCTCCAGATAGTAGGTGCCTCTCCTGGCAAAAAGAAGTCTATGGAAACCACTTTCATGCCCAACGGACCTGTGACTGGGAAGGCTCCTGGCGGTCCAACTTTTAGCTGTTGTCCGGTCAGACCGAGAAGCTTTGGGACGCTCGGTCCATGAATATCTGCGTCCAGCAAACCAACCCTTTTGCCATTAAGAGCAAAGGCGGCGGCGAGATTCACGGTTATTGTGCTCTTGCCCACTCCGCCTTTCCCGCTTATAACGGCCACTTTGTGCTTTATTTTTTCCATCCTAAATCTGAGAATTTGACGCTGTTCTAATAATCGTTTTTTGAAAATGTCAGCGGGTTTTGTTTGTTCTGAATTTGCCATAAAAACACCTTTTCGGAAGATTTTTTAGTTAGTCTGATGTTTGGAGCTAACTAAATAGTTTATGGTATAGTTAGTGCTTCAAAACGCGTCTAATCAAGCCTGATTTGTGACAACAAGACCTTTCCAGGAATATTCTGGATAAGTATTGTCACTTCATAAGCGTTTTAATGTTACACGGTCAAGTTATGCTTCGCAGGGTGAAGTTGCATGAGTGAACAAATCCTCAAAGCTTGCAAAGAATTGATTGACGACGCCAAACTGGGTTGTGCTGATCTCGTGTTCAAAGAAGTATGTCTTGAAGTTTTATACAGAGCACGTCAAGTCCTCCCAGACAAGCAGTACAATCAACTCGTCGCGTATGCCGCGGACAAACTCACTTTTGAAATCCAACCAGAATTAACGATTCAAAGATAAACCGATCCCGAGCCGATTGCGAATCGATCTGAGGAACTCGGAAGTCAGCGCTGACTTCACTCTGCCACTCAGTCTTTTCTAAATACTTTTTGAATGTTAACCCAGTTTGTAGCCGATTTTTCTAAGGAAATCTCTGCGCTCCCTTACGTCTTGGTCTGTTTCAATGCCTTTTGTTTTCAGTCCGTCGACTACACCCATAATTCCTCTGCCCTGCGCCGTTTCCGCAATAATTATTTCCAATGGATTTGCGGTAGCTGCATAGATGGTACAGACCTCAGAAGTCTGTTTGATTTTGTCTAAGCACGTTTAGAGGGAAAGCGTTTTTCAAGTAGATTATGAAACTGTGTCCGCATGCTATTTCAAAAGCTTTCCCGGCTGCCAACCTAGTCAGTTCCTTATCGTTGCCTTCGGTTCTTATCAAGCATGGTCCTGAGCTCTCGCAGAAACCGATTCCGAATTTTATGTTCGGCACAGAGTTGACTAGTGCCTCGTAAAGGTCTTCGACCGTTTTTATGAAATGTGCCATGCCTAGGATGATGTTGCAGTCACTAATCGGTTCGATTTTGACTGTTTTGAATTCCATAATTCCCAAGTCTCCGATAACAATCTATGATAAACTTGCTTTTAGAATAATCTGCTGATTTATCATTAGTTTTGCGGTTCGTTGAAGGTTATTTGCGTGTAGACTGTTCGTGATCAAAGAAGAGTATGATGTGAAGTGAATTGGTTTTTTGACATTGTGGCAAAAAATTTTATAAGCGCATACAACTTGGTAAATCCGTCGTGCAAGAAGCGATTTTTGCACGCAAATCAAGAAATAAGGAGTTGAAATAGTCAATGTCAGAGAAAGAGATGCACAAGGCAACCTGTTCTGAATGCGGTCAGGAATGTGAAGTTCCATTCAAGCCTGATCCGAGTAGGCCTGTTTACTGCCGAGAATGCTGGTCAAAGAAACGACCCCCGAGAAGGCGATACTAAGCTTCTAACGATTATCGGTTAACCGTTTCATAATTTTTCTTTATTTTTTTCATTTCAATTTTCTGGACAGAGTGCATGGTTTTTGTGCGAACAAAACCTAAATATCATTGAACCCTCCTATGAATTCAGAAAAACCCGTACGGGCCGGTAGTTCAGTTGGTATGAACGCCTGACTTGCACTCAGGAGGTCTGGGGTTCAAATCCCCACCGGTCCA
>CAVTHH010000003.1:0-19158 GCA_963734505.1 Candidatus Bathyarchaeota archaeon
ACTCTGTCTAACCCAATGCATGATCGCCTGTCTATTCGAAAAGGCATAATTGACGGCGCACGCCATTGCTTGGTAATACTCTTTCGCTTCACTACTATTCCCTGGTGCACAAGCTAGCTCCCTGTCAGGCAGGGCAATCTTGTATTTCTGTACCGCATGTTCCATTATCCTCAGATAATCAGAACATACTTGATGTCCGTAGCCTCTAGAGCCGCAGTGAATCATCACAGTAACCTGGCCTTCCCGTTCAATACCGAAAACTTTGGCTGTACGTTCATTGAGGATTTTGTCTACTTTTTGAATCTCCAAGAAGTGATTTCCTGAACCCAATGTACCGATCTGCGTCAAACCTCTATTCTTGGCGGTATTGGAAACCATGTCGGGATTAGCATTTTTCATGCATCCGCCCTCTTCACAGTGCTCTCCATCCTCCGACCAACCCAGCCCACGGTCGATAAGCCACTGCACACCCTCAACAGCCAACCGATCCAGGTCAGTGGAACTCATCTTGAAATCTTTGCGACGACTCCCAAGCCCAGATGGTACATTCTCAAAAATCGCGCCTGCTAACTGCGCAAGCTTGGGGCGAACTTCATTTTCCGACAGCGTTGTCGTTAACAGACGAACGCCGCAGTTAATGTCATAACCAACACCTCCTGGACTAATGACACCCTCTTCCTGATCAGTTGCAGCCACGCCCCCTATCGGAAAACCATAACCTTCATGACCATCAGGCAAAGTAACGGCGTATTTGTAGATGCCTGGCAGATGGGCTACGTTAGTACATTGCCATAGTGTGCGGTCCGTCTGCATTTTCGTCAACAAGGCTTCATTGGCAAAAATCATGCCAGGAACACGCATCCCTGCCTTGTATCTTGGGATGCGCCATTGGTAATCATTCAATTTTTCCAGTGGAATTTTTTCCGGAGATTGACGCCCTTCACCTTCACCCATAATCTTTCCAACCTTCAAACAAAAAGGCAAAGCTGGGTATAAAACAGTTTTGAGCCCAGATTGCATAGAGCTTTCTTTGTGAAAGCGGAACTGATTTGTCGATGTCAATTCCATGTTGGAAGGTGCAGAAACGTTTACCTTTTCACAAATTTCGACTGAATCGGATCGGATTTGAACGCATAAAACTTAATTACATAAGCCTTCTCTTTTTAGCAACCTAGCGAGGCAAAAGAAATGAAAGGAGTTATTTTCGGAGCACCCGGAGCGGGAAAAGGCACCTATGCCTCAAGACTGCAGGCAAAACTCGGCGTTGAAGTGATTGCCATGGGCGACATATTTCGAGAAATAATGAAACAAGAAACAAAGTTAGGGCAAAAAGTGAAAGACTACGTAGAAAAGGGTCTGCTCGTTCCTGATAAAATCGTGACTGAAGTGCTTAAAGAGCGATTGTTACGTATCCCCGGGAGAACAGGCTTCATTCTGGACGGATATCCTCGCACCATAGAACAAGCTAAGCTCTTAGCAAAGATTGCTCACATAGATGTCGTCATTCTCTTGACAGTTCCAGACTGGATAATCGTAGAACGTTTGTCCACGCGTAGAATATGTAGAAACTGTGGTAGTGTTTACAATACTCGTTTCTTGAAGCCCAAGGTGGACGATGTCTGCGATAAATGCGGGGGCCCACTGTACCAACGACCAGATGATACGCCCGACGTAATAAAGAAACGAATCGAAGTATACGAGGCACAAACTAAGCCGATCTTGAAGTTTTTCGAAGAAAGAAACGTGCCTTTTGTGGTGGCAAGCTGCAATGAGTTAGATACACCGCCTGAGACCGTGGTGGAAGGCATTTTAGCCGATTTGAGAAAGCGCAATCTGGATTAAATGTCAAGAATAAACTCCAGGGTGGATTTCTCTTCTTCCTGGATTATTTCCATCCGATGATAAGTGGCAGCTTTTACAGCAACTTTTTGGATGTGTTTTTCAGGTTTAAAATTTTCTCCCCATATCGTGGCTTTGATTTTGAACCCATCATTATTCTCTTCAAAACTTGAAATGTGAAATTTCGAGAAAAGCATGTTTTTGGTTTCGAATTTTACTAATAAGGTTTCGAGCCAGGTGTAAAGAAGTGCGTATTCGTCTTCAGCTTCAACCTCTACAGTATCTTCCTCAATTTGGTTGACTTTGTCGGTGTCTGTCATCACTTCGAACATCGCTAAGGCAGCATTTTCAAAGGCTTCAGTGAGGGTCTTGCCGTGCGCTGCTATGTAAACGTCTGCCGTGTGTTCAAGAAACTCGAATTTTTCACCCTTGCTCATCTTTCAAAGCCGAATACATAGTATCAGAGCAGGTCTAAAAAACAGTTGCGCTTCTGTTCTTTCTTAGTGTTTGCGAGGTCTCTTCTGGTTTTCTATACGCCTACGCGCTTTAGATAGCTAAACAGCTGCTTTCATTATTCAGCAGATTCTTCTGATAAGTTCGGAATATCTGGTTTCGATACGTCTCAGTTTTTAAATGGTTCAGAAGTACTTTTTTATGTTCTGAATTGCTGCTGTTGTCAGTTTCGCCGAGTTCTCTGCGTCCGTCAGGCTCATCATTGACACGGGACTGTGGATATATCGTGTTCCAATACATATTGTGCCGCTCGGTACTCCTTGTCTAGTAAGCGATATCCGTGCAGCATCAGTTGTGCCCAGCAGACCCGTTTCGAGCTGATAAGGAATCTTTGCTGCTTCGGCAACCTCGCGAAGCCAACGTAAGACTTTGGGGTTTGCAATTAGCCCAGAATCCGAGATCGTGAGCGCTGGGCCTTTACCCATCTTAACTGAGGTATCGAATTCTTTTACTCCAGGTACGTCTCCTGCAACGGTAACGTCCAATGCTAAGGCGACATCAGGGTCTACGCCGAAAGCGGCGGTCCCCGCACCTCTCAATCCTACTTCTTCCTGGACAGTGCCTACTGCAAAGATTGTACAATCGGTTTTCTCAAGCTGGTTCAAGGTCTCAATCATTACTGCACAACCTGCACGGTTATCGAAAGCTTTGCCTATGACTGTGTCTTTTCCTATTTGAGAGTATTTCACGTCGAAGCCTATTGGATCACCGACAGCTACACCCATAGAATTTGCATTTTCACGACTTTCGGCTCCGATATCGATAAAAAGTTCGTCATAAGTAACGATTTTCTTGCGTTCCTCCTCCTTTTGTATGTGAGGAGGTTTCGATCCTATTATTCCCTGGAGCGGACCTTTTTTGGTGTACACTATTACTTTTTGGGCTAATAGAATCCGGTCATCGATGCCGCCCATTTTGGCGAATTGTAAAAAGCCTTCTTTGTTGATTGTTTTTACCATCAAACCGATTTCATCCATATGCGCTGCAAGCATTACCTTAGGCGAGGCCTGCTTGCCCTTTTTCAAGGCAATCACGTTGTCAAAATTGTCCACCGTGATTTTGTCCACATATGGTTTCATAAGCTTAATCATCAAGTTTCTAACTTCTTCTTCTCTTCCGGTTACTCCGCACGCATTTGAGAGTTGTTCGAGATTTTCATTTAACATTGTTTAACGCCTTCATTGCTACCTCGTGGGTAGTTTTTTGTGGGCTATGTTATTAAACGGTTGTGGTTGGCGGTATTGAAGAGTCGCAGGATGAGTCTACATTCTTTTGATTCTGAAACATTTTTTTTGGGGGAATCCTTGTTTATAGTTGTAACAGCTGCGCCCTGGGAGTGATAATTCTTAAATGGTTAAACTGCATTCAGAAACAAGTCAGGTGTTAAGGATTGACAGAACCAAAATTCAAAACCGTCTTTGTTTTTCTCGACACAGACAAATACTGCAGCCCATTTGACCTGCTCGTGGCCATAGACGCGTTTCCCGACTCAATGATTTTCAAGTACGAAAATGTGACAGGCGAAGATGCTTCAAGAATAGTCTTCGATGCTTTATTCCCGAGAGGTCCTGAAGGCGCAAAACACACTAAAATCTTCATCAACGGCAGCAACTTTGACATGGTCGCAGAAGTAGTAGCAGCAACTCAAAAATGCATGGCTTCAGCACCTTGGGGTAACTCGATAATAGTTGACCCACGCGGCGCCTACTCAACAGCTGCTTCAGCGGTTGCAAAAACGCTCGGCATGGCTCTTGAGAAAGGATTCGGAAGCTTAGAAGGCAAGAACGTCACCGTACTGGCCGGAACAGGACCTGTAGGACAAGTAGCCGCCAAAATCTATGCTTCAGAGAAAGCTAATGTTACGATTACAAGTCGCACTTTGGCTAAAGGACAGGCAGTAGCTGCGAAAATAAACAAGGAAGTTGGGGCTGAACGAGTAAAAGTAGTCGAGGTTACCACTCCCGAACAGACAGGCATAGCTATTCAGGATGCAGAAATAGTACTTGCTGCCGGCGCAGGCGGAATCCAGTTGCTTCCAACTTCTGTGAGCGACAAGTATGGTACAAAATGCAGGATTGTTGCTGACGTAAATGCGATAAAACCCGTTGGCGCTGAAGGATTATCATCAAACGATGACGGAAAAGAACTTCGACCAGGAGTCTACGGAATAGGTGCATTGGCTATTGGAAAACTGAAGATCAAGATTGAGACTGAAATGATTAAGCGTGCCACAACGGAGCCGCAGGGTCTCTTTGACTACGGAGTAGCATACGACATAGGTAAGACTGCAGTACTGAAAAAATTGGCGAAAGCAGCTGCAAAATAACTGCGTTGCTCTATTCGCCTAATTTAACTCCTTTTTTCAAATATCAAAGTCATACACATTTGAAAAACGCAGCAATCCTCTTGCATGCTTCTTCTATACGCTCTTTCGGCTGAGTTAATGCAAATCTCACAAAGTTTTCTCCATGCTCTCCGAAGCCCACGCCTGGAGTGGCAACGACGCCGATACTGAGAAGTTTGTTCACAAATTCAGTCGAGCTTTCCTTGCAGTTTGCCCAGACGTAAAAAGTGGCCTTCGGCTTTTCACATAAGAAGCCCATTTTGCACAGGTTTTTCACAAGTAGATCACGTCGTTCTGCGTAAATGCGATTGTTGGCCTTTAGAAATTCAGGCTGTTCATCGCTATGGTAGCTTTGTAGAGCCGTGACTGCCACTTTTTGAATGTAAACTGGCGGGCCTGAATCGACCTGCGACTTAACCTTTGTGAGGCCGTTTATCAGCTGTTTGTTTCCAGCGGCGAACGCGATGCGGTCGCCTGTCATGTTAAACGTTTTCGAGCAAGAGTTGAACTCAATTGACACGTCCATTGCTCCATCAACTTCTAGTATACTTGGCGCTTTATACCCCTCGAAACTTGTCTCTGAATATGCGTTGTCGTAGCAAAGAATTATGTTGTTTTTCCTCGCGAACTCCACAACGTTCTTGAGAAACTTCTTATCGACCGTGGCGCTCGTTGGGTTATTTGGATAATTCAGGAACATCATTTTTACTTTTTCAGAGGTCTATAGTTTCGAGATCTGGTTCGAAGTTGTTTTCCTTTAGCAGTGCCATTGGCACGGCAACACCCTCGTTAAGTATCGTGCTTGCGTTGTTGTAGACTGGATAGCTTGGGTCAGGCACGAGCACCCGATCTCCAGGGTTCACGAATGCTCTTGCAATGTTGGCTAACCCTTCTTTCGAGCCCATAAGTGCAATAACTTCGCTTTGGCCCAAATCCACGTGGAATCGTTTCTTGTACCACTCGGCAACGGCTTGTTTAAAGTCGGGTTCACCCTGGCTGAAGGAATAATTGTGATTCTTCACGTTCGCAACTTCTTTTTCAAGTGCCTCGATGATGAACGGGGGCGGAGGGAGGTCAGGGTCACCAATACTTAGTGAGATTAAGTCAACGCCTAGTGCCCTTTTTTCCTTAATCGCCTTTTCTATTTCAGCAAACAGATACGGAGGAAGCCTTTTTACTCTTTCAGCAAATTCAAAGCTCATCTTGGTAACACTTCCATAATTTTCTAAAACAATTTCCCTTCAAAGACCCTTTCAGCAGGTCCGCTTAGGAACATGCGGTCTGTATATTCAACTTCCAAATTGCCACCAAGCAAGCGAACTGTCACCTTGTTTTCAACAATTCCAAGCCGTTTGCCCGCAACTACTGCTGCACAAGCCCCTGTTCCGCAAGCAAGTGTTTCTCCGCACCCTCTTTCCCAGACTCGAACTTTAATCTCATTGTTGTTTATAACTTGGGCAAACTCGACGTTTGTTCTTTGGGGAAAAAGATGATTGTTTTCAATTTTCGGGCCAATCACGCAGACAGGAAAATCATCAGTGTTGTCCACGAATATGACGCAGTGGGGGTTACCTGTGGAAAGACAGGTTGCTTTGTAGTTTTCTCCGTCTACAAGCAGGTTCTCGTTAATCCAGGTTCCTTCTCCCGTCATAGACATTTTGTTTCGCTCGAATATTGGGGTTCCCATGTCAACTCTGACTGAGCGGATTTGGTCGTTTCTAACCGTTAACCAAACCCTCTTTGTTCCGGCCAAGGTTTCCACTGTAAAATCTAGCTTTCGAGTTATGTTGTTCTCATAGCAGTACTTGGCAAAGCAGCGGATGCCATTGCCGCACATTTCCGCTTCACTTCCATCGGCGTTGAAAATCCGCATCTTTACATCCGCTTTGGCAGAATCTGAAACAAGAAGAAGCCCATCAGCACCTATAGAGAATCTTCTCTCACAAAGCTTTCGAGCCAGTTCAGGGATCACCTCATTAGGAATAGCTCCCTTCCGATTATCGATTACTACATAATCGTTCCCTAAGCCATGCATTTTCCAAAACTTCATCATGTCTCACTTTACCATTTTCTGCCCAGACAGCAGATTTTCAAGTTGCTCACGTTCTCTTACTAATTCGTACGTACCGTTCTTGACCAAGACTTCTGCAGCTCTCGGTCTAGCGTTGTATTGTGAGCTCATGGCAAACCCGTACGCGCCCGCGTTCAGCACCGCCAGCAGATCGCCTTCATTGATCTTTGGCAAAAGTCTGCTCTTAGCTAAAGCATCGCCTGATTCACATATTGGACCGACAACGTCATACACGGTCTTCTTCTGCCTCTTCCAACTTGTTCGCGACTAGAATGTGATGGTAAGAACCGTACATGGCGGGTCTGACAAGAGTGTTGAATCCGGCGTCGACTCCGGCAAACTTCTTGAACGGCGTAGTTTTTACGGTGTTGACTCTGGTCAACAAGATGCTTGCATCGCTCACAATGTATCTGCCCGGTTCGATGCAGAAAGCTGGTTCATCAAAACCCTGTTCGGCTACTTTGGTCTTGAAAAGTGAAAGAGCTTGATCAGCAAAAGTGGTGAGGTCTAGCTCTTTCTCTTCTGGCTTATAGGGGACACCAAGGCCTCCGCCCATATCGATGAACTCGAAGTTTATTCCAATCTCATCGTGTACTCTCTTAGTTATACTGAGAAGTTTGTTTAGCGCCAATAGAAATGGCTCAACGTCGAGAACTCCTGAACCCACATGCATATGTATGCCGAATCTTTCAACGCCAGCCTTTTTCGCCTTTGTGTAAGCTTCAACTGCGTCATCTTCCCACAAGCCGAATTTTGATTCTTTGCCCGCGGTTATTACATGGCTATGATGACCCGCCCCAACTTCAGGATTTATCCGCACTGACAAAACTTTCGGCACCGTCAGCTTCAGCAGTCTATTCAACTGCGACAACGAGTCAATATTCAAGGTTACATTCGAGTCGACGAGGAACCTTAACTCGTCGTTCCTGACGCTCGTGCCCGTGAACATGATGCGCTCAGAAGGGAAGCCAGCAGCCAATGCCATGAACACCTCTCCAGGACTGACCGCGTCGAGATATGCGCCCTCGGACTTCAAGATATGCAGTATTGATAGGTTAGAGTTGGCTTTTGCCGCATAAAAAATCTTGATTTTTCTATAGTTGCGGGTGAACGCGTTATGTAGTCGCTTATAGTTTTGCCTAATCCGAGTTTCACTAATAACATACAGTGGCGTGTCAAACTTTTCAGCCAGCTCTTTAACGGAAACGCCGTCGAAATGAAGTTTCCCGTTTAGATTCTGCAGTGGCTCGCGAACCATATTCAATTTTGGCATATCATAATCCCATCATTATCGTGTCTGCGAGGTTTGCAGAGTATTACTGGACTAATCCTTTGGCCACGGCAAGTTCAGCACTCAGTAAGCCTGCTCCAGCCGCCCCTCGGATAGTGTTGTGTCCAAGACACATATACTTCACTGACATTATAGGGTCTCTACGGATTCTGCCCACTACAACACTCATCCCCTTGCCTTCGTTCCTGTCATATCTCGGTTGCGGTCTATTCTGCTCTTTTCTAACAACAATCGGATGTTCGGGAGCTGAAGGAAGTTTAAGCTCCTGCGGTTCACCCTTGAAATTCCTGAATGCTTCTTCTACCTCATCCAATGAGGGATTGTCCCTAAACTTGATAAATACCGATTCCATATGCCCGTCCTTAACGTTAACCCTGTTGCAGCTGGCACTTAGTTGGAAGTCTGCGTTTCGGACTGCCTTTCCTTCAAAAGTGCCAAGTAACTTTAGAGCCTCAATCTCCAATTTCTCTTCTTCTTTCGAGATGAATGGAACCACGTTGTCAATTATGTCTAAGGAAGGCACGCCTGGATATCCGGCCCCGCTCAATGCTTGCATTGTTGAAACTATGATCTTCTCAACACCGAAACTCATCAGGGGTTTTAGAGACAGTACAAGCTGAATGGTACTGCAGTTGGGGTCCGTGGAAATGAAACCCTTCCAGCCACGAAGCTTCTGCTGAATGGGGATTAGCCCTAGGTGATCAGGGTTGACTTCTGGTATGATCAACGGAACATCTTTGTCCATTCGATGAGCACTTGCCTTGCTGAACACTGGATAAAGTGCTGCGAATTCGGTCTCGACTGGTCCGGCTAATTCGCCAGGCAAAGCTGAGAAAACCAAGTCAATGTTGCCTGCTGATTCCACTGCTTCTACCGTCGTGTCGGCAACTATCATCTCAGCGGCTTCCTTAGGCATATCTGATTCCATCGTCCAGTTACAGGCCTCTCGATATTTCTTGCCAGCTGACCTCTCAGAGGCTGCGAGCACTTCAATTCTGAACCAAGGATGCCCCTGCAAAAGCTGAATGAACCTTTGACCTACTGCTCCAGTGGCACCTATAATTGCGACTTTACGCTGTGAAGACATGACTTATCGCTTCCTTTGCTCTGTTCAGTTGATTTTCCTCGATAAAAACATTGATGGTAGCCTTGCTCGTTGTGACCTCTATTATGTTGATGCCATCCTGACTCAGTGCATTGCTTATGGCTGCCACACCACCAGGCGAGTCTACGAATGTGGGATGACTGATCTGAAGCATCGCCACCTTTTCCCTGTGACTCACCGCTTTGAAAGATTTCACACCGTGAAGTCTGCGTATGACTTCAGCAACATTGCCGTCTGTTGTTAGAACTGTTATGGATTGCCTTCCTGAGCTGACGCCGTAAATTGACTTTTGGCTGAGTGCAGAGAACACTTCTCTGAGGTTCTCAGCTTTGACTTCGCAGACCACATTGATCGCTAGCAGGTCCTGAAGGCTCTTAATCTCAGCTGAGTTAAGGTCAAAGGAGCCCGTTATTTCAGTTCCTCCAACTGAAAAATTTCCTGTTGAGAAATCAACCACTCTGAGCCTCTGATTTAGAAGCTTGTACCTCAGGGCTTCCGGCTTGACGATTTTGGCGCCGCCTTGTGCAAGATCAAACATTTCATGGATGTCTATGCTGTTTATTGGTCTGGCGTCAGAAACGACTTTTGGGTCTGCTGAGAGAACTCCGCTGGTTTCTTTCACCAAGATCACCTCGTCTGCGCCTAAGCACTTAGCAAGCAATAACGCGGTTGTATCGCTTCCGCCTCTTCCCAAACAAGTTGTCCTGCCACTCCTATCTTTTCCGAGGAAACCGCACATTACAGGTATGGACGCACCCAGAATCGGTTCTAGAAAAGTTCTAGTCATTTCAGTCGTTTTCTCTATGTCTGGCTTAGCGTTTCGGAAATTTGAATCAGTCATTAGAGGCCAATTCGGATTTGATGGGTCGAAAAGTTCCGCCCTTACACCTTGGGCTCTTAGGGCAGCACAGAAGAAACGCGCACTTGCTCGCTCACCCATGGAAATTATTTCCGCATAATCCTCATCGCTTACATTGTCTATTTGAGACATTGCATTGAGCAAGTCATCCGTTGTCTTACCCATAGCAGAGACGACCACCATGACTTCCTTGTACCGAGCCTCCGCAACCATTTTTGCTGCTTGAGATACTTTTTCTCCTGTTGAGAGGTCAGCTCCTCCAAACTTTATAACAACTCTACTGCCCACGCGTCTTCACCTTATTCAGAAAGACCAAGTACGTCTTGCATGCTGTAGATTCTTGGTTCGCTTTGGCGACTTATCCATTCTGCCGCGTAGATTGCGCCTTGGGCGAATACACTGCGAGAAAAAGCGATATGTTCTATTCGCAGCATCTCATACTGACCGCCAACGATGAGGTCGTGAATTCCAGGAACGCCTCCTGCACGAAAAGCCATGATTTCTACTTCTTCAGGTTGCCTGGGGCTTATTCCTTCCCGTCCATACACATTTCGAGTGTAGCCGCGGAATCCCGCGACTATTTCCCCTAGCTTTTTTGCGGTTCCGCTCGGCGCGTCTTTCTTACCGGTGTGGTGGATTTCACTTATACTGAAGGTGTATTCTGGGGGAAAGACTTTCAAAACCTGAGCGAGTTTGAAAAGAACATTCACTCCCATGGAATAGTTGGGAGAAAAAACCGCCGGAGCTTTCCCCTCTACTGCACTTCTAACGTAGCGCGATTGTTCTTCTGTGAAACCCGTTGTGCCCAAGATTATGCGCTTCCCACTGTTTGCTACGAGAGGTACGTTGATCGTTTCAGCATTAGGTGCTGTGAACGTTACATAAACGTCTGCGTCCCTGATAGCCTCGCTTACTTTTTCTGAGTCAACGACTCGAGTGTCTGAGTCGCAAATTCCCAGTTCCTTCAAGCTCTTGCCAATGGCTGGACTGCCCGAGATTTCGACGGCGCCGACTATCTTGTGTCCTCTATCTGTTGCTTCGTGAATCACTGCGTTGCCCATTCTACCTGCAGCGCCTGCCACACATATATTAAGCATAAGCGAGTCTCCGCCAGTATTCTTCTTTGTACAATCGGTCTTTCAGGTTCACGTCGAAGAAATCTTCTATCGGGTGGAGGATTTCGGGGGAGTCTTTGTACACTTTCCGTATATTATTTAGAACTATTTCGAGACCGTTCTTCGTCATCTTTCCTATCGGTTGTCTGCATGGACCTGAAGGCATGCCTAATATGTTCATTAGAGTCTTGCACGCAAGTGGGTTTCGCGCTTTGCATGTTGTTGGTCCATAAGGTGTCTGTTCTTGTGTTTTAACCGTGACCGTGCTGAAAAGCGGTTGTAGCGCTTCATGTATTCTTCTTGCTTCCTCTTGTTGTCCACCAAGGATGTATTCAGCCATGTTCTGCAGCGCTCGAGGTGCAATGTTGCTTATGACAGATATTACTCCGGTTGCAGCAATTTCAGGTGAGGTCATCATCGCGAAGGTTTTGTCATCATCGCCTGAAAGTATATTGAAATCCGAGCCGCAGAGTTTTCGTGTTAGCCGCATGTTTTCGAGGTCTCCTGTGGCTTCTTTAACTGTGCTGACGTTTGGATAGTGTCGATAAGCTGTGGCGAGGTCTTGGGGTAGAAGTTGTGTTCCTGTTCTTCCTGGAATGACATAGGGGATTACTTGCACGCTTGGGAATTCTCGCGCAATAGGTTCCACGTATTCCCTGCGTATTTCGAGACTGCTTGGTCCATTGTAGTAGGGATCTACAAGTAGGACACAGTTTATCCCAACATGTTGTGCATGTGCGGTTCCTTCTAGAGCTTCTTGAGTTGAATTGCTGCCGGTTCCGGCTATTGTAAGGCAACGTTCCTCCACATAATTGTGTATTCTTTCTGTGACTTTGTGGTGTTCGTTCCAATCCAATGTTGGGCTCTCGCCTGTGGTGCCGACTGCAAGAATTCCTTCTATGCCCTCTGTGATTTGAAACTCAATTAAGCTACGCAACCCTTCGTAGTCTACTTCGCCAATGTTGGTCATGGGCGTTATGAGTGCTGTGTAACAACCGCGAAACACTGTCATTTGTTGTTTCCTCATTTTGAGGCTTACATATAGCACTTGTTTATTTAAGGTTTTCCGTTTTCTTTAACAATTTTACGTTTTCCGTACCAACCATTCGAAAAAAGTAGTAATGGGCGACTCAACCAAAGCGGAATTGTTTTCATCTCTATTTGCTGCGCTCGCTGTTCAATGTGAGAACTGGTAAAAGTTATTATTTTAGTAACTTTATCTAAAAGACTTCAGCATAAAGACCAAACTCTCAAGTAATGAATGGGGATGTACCGTTAAGTGATTCTACTGATGACGACCGCTCCTCCTGCTAATGGTCCTTGGATTCATGGCAGGTGGTTTTTGCCGTTGGGAATAGCTTACGTTGCGTCCTCTCTCGAAAAAGCAGGTTTTCAATTGGAAATCTTTGACAACTATCTTCTTGAGAAACCGATCGATGAGGTTAAACTAAAAATCGCGAAACTTCGTCCTGAGATTGTGGGCATAACTTGTGGCTCAGCAACATATAGTCAATGTGTCGTTACAGCGAAAGCCATCAAGGAGGTGCATCCTTCCTGCAAAATAGTGGTCGGTGGTTGGCATCCATCATACGAGCCTGATAGCATGTTGGTGCACCCCGAGATAGACTACGTCGTTATGGGCGAAGGGGAACGTGCAATGGTCGAGTTGGCAACCTATATCACGAGAGGCGCAAAAACCAAAGACGCCCTTGCAATACCAGGGGTTGCCTTCAGATACGAAGGAAAAACAGTGAAGACACCTCCAGAATTCATCAGCAACCTAGATGAACTTCCTTTTCCGGCTCGACATTTACTGCCGATGCACCTTTACAACAGAGCAATTGAATATTTAGACGTTAAACCCGTTGACAATATGAACATCCTGCGAGGTTGCCCTTTCAACTGTGCTTTCTGTGAAACACGACAGCTATGGGGGAAAACCTGCCGTTCTTTCAGTCCAGGTAGAGTCGTGGAAGAGATTGAACACTTGATCTCGAACTTCGGGACAAAAGGAATTTACTTTATTAACGATAATTTTACCCTGCGGAAACAATTAACATTGGAACTTTGCGCTTTGATGAGAAAGCATAAGCTCGATATAGAGTGGGTTTGCGATACCCGCGTCGACATGGTCTCTCAAGAACTGTTAAGAGAAATGAAAGCAGCCGGATGCAAGACAATATGGTTCGGTGGGGAGTCAGGGTCGTCCCGAATCTTGAAACGAATCAACAAAGGGATCACCCTTGAACAAACTGAGAACGCTTTCAAGGTTTGCAAAGCAGAAGGGATTCAAACCGCCTGTTCCTTTATTCTGGGGATACCCGGTGAAACAGTCGAAGACATGAACGCCACATTCAAGTTTGCGAGAAAGCTTGATCCTGATTGGTGTCGATTCAACGTTTTCGTGGCGGTTCCAGGCAGCACTCTTTATGAGGAAGTGATTAGGGATCACCTTTACGATCGCCTTGAAGATTTTGTAGCCTACGTCAAGACCGAAGACTTCAATTATGATTCGGTAATGAAAATTCAGAGAAAATTCCACAGAGACTTTAACCGGTCGCCACGGAGAATTCTGAAGAAAATGAAACGCGAAGGCTTTTTAGAGGTTCTGAAGAAAAGCCCCAGGTACTTTTCATAAGAAAGCAATCAACTTGAAGTTGTTGTGAAATGTTTCTTGACCACTACTACTGGCGCGCGCATAGCTTTCCTCAGAGCGCGCGTTACTGGTAGAAGAAGAGGAAGATGTTTTTTCACGTCTCTTCTTCTATTAATCTTCAGCAAAGCAGATCACGATGGTAGTTGTTGTGCTATAGGGTTTGGCCACAACAACTTCTAGATTGAGAATTCTAAATTCCCAAAATAGTTGCTTTTCATTTTACTTTGTCGAGAGTCTCTGTCAGAGTCTTAACCAGTCTGAGGTTACTTCTAGCCGATCTGACTGTCACTCTGAAGTAGCTGTCGTCAAGTCCCACAAAGGTGCAGCAGTCTCTGATCAGGATTCCTTCTTCAGCCATCTTCTCCTTCAAGGCAGTCGACGTAATTTTCTTGTCCAGGATTTTGACTAGTAGAAAATCAGTTTGAGATGGAAACACGTGCAAGCCGCCTATGCTGCTGAGCATTTTGGAGAACCGGATTCTCTCCTTCTTGATTGTTCGCCTTGTATTCTCGATGAATTCGGTGTCGTTGAAGGCGGCTGACGTGGCAAAACTTGCCAAGCTGTTGATGCTCCAGGGCTGCCTGACTGTCTGAAGCTTCTCGATAAGCTCTTCTGTAGCTATGCCGTAACCGAAGCGTATGCCCGGCATTCCGTAGAATTTTGTGACCGACCTTATCACAAAGAGATTGTCATGTTTCTTGACGTAACCGGCCATCGTATTGTCTTGAGGTTTCTCGGAGAATTCAATGTAGTTCTCGTCCACGCTGACAATAATGTCCTTTTCACTGCAGAATTCGACAAGGTCCAAAAGCGTTTCTCTGTCGTAGACAGTTCCTGAAGGACTATGCGGGTTGCAGATACACAATATTCGAGTGTCATCCGTGACTGCATTCTTGATCTTTCAGGTTCCAAAGCAAAATTGTCCGGCAGCTGCACAAAGATCACATCACCCCCAACTCTCAACGCCGCCTTCTCGTACTCAGTGAAGGACGGTACTGGAATAATGGCTTTGAAATTGCACGGAAAAACTTCAGTTATCATGTAAATGAGCTCAATTGAACCGTTTCCCAAGATGATGTTAGATTCTTTGACGCCGTGACCCACATACTTGGCGATCTCTGCCTTCAGCTCCATTGGATTAGGGTCGGGATAGAACCTGATCAGCTTAGCGTTTTTCTTCACTGCTTCCAACGCTTTCTTAGGAGGCCCCAAAAAGTTTACGGGTCCACTGAAATCAAGCACTTTTTCGAGAGGAATATTATGCTTTCTGGCGAAACCCCAAACGTCTCCGCCGTGACTCACGAATCTTCGTTTCTTACAGGTGCTCGACATTCTTCTTGTCCTCCATTAGCGCGTTTATTTCCTTCTCCACGGCCCACTGTGCCCTAAAGTGCGCGTTGTACTGGTTGATGACTTTGTAGAGCCAGTAGACTACTCCAATTCCCAATGTAACTATGGTTATCAGAACATATTTTTTTATCGGTATCGACTGAGGCATAAACATCCTTTCAGGAAACGCATGTGCCAGGAACGTGTCTTGATGTTTCTCGTGAACAAGCAAGTCCATAGACAACAAGTAGGCTATGACAAAAACGGGTATCACAAGAGTAACAGAGACAGCCCACGCTTTCGCATTCATCTCACGAATTCCGTGAATGGTTGAGGGCGGTTCTTTCCCTTGACTTTTCAGAAACCCCGCAATCTGTTTCTCCCACTCAGCCTCACGACGAAAATGCCTATTCCTATTCTCAATCAGCCGGTAGAACATGGGGAAGAACGCAACACCATAAGTGGCAACCGCAGCCAAAAACCACATCGAAAACCAAATCGTCTGATCTGTTTCGGTTCTATCGAGCATGTTCGTTCCATTCTCTTTTGATGATCTTGATTCATCAAACGCTTGATAAGACTCACAGCTAAACTTTATAAATTCTTTTATTCAGCATCTTACTTCAACGGACATACTTGAAATGCTGCTTTCCGTCATTATCCCAGTCTTCAACGAAGAACTGACAGTCGGCAATGTAATCAAACGCGCAAAAACTGTTGCGGAAACCGCTGATTTGAGAACACGAAATCATAGTTGTAGACGACTGTTCAGAAGATGGCTCGCTCGAAATCTCCAAAAAAATGGGCACTAGGGTTTACCAGCTGAAAAAGCACATGGGAAAGGGGTACGCATTAAGGGCGGGTTTCGCAAAGGCAAAGGGAGATATAATAGTGACAATAGACTCAGACGGTTCACATCGTCCCGAGGAATTGCCCCTGCTACTGGTTCCCATACTGCAGCAACCAGGCTGATCTCGTAATAGGATCAAGATATTCAGGCAAAAAACCAGTTTCAGCTAGAAAGCTCAACGCATTCGGCGTAACTCTGTTCGATGCTCTCATCGAGTTCTTCACCAAAACCAAAGTCTCCGATTCTCAGTCTGGATATCGAGCCATGAAATCCGAAGTCTTGAAAAACATGCACCTGAAATCAGAAGGGTACGAGATAGAATCAGAGATGCTCGTCAAGATAGCTCGACGAAGCTTCCGAGTCAAAGAGGTGCCTATAAGCTTCGAACAGCGAACATGCGGCCGATCTGGTCTGGACCCCCTTGTTGACGGCTTCAAAATTCTTCTATCAATAGCATCGGCTTACGCTGGAGGCTGAAGAAAATAGCAAACGCCTCCAACGACAAAGTCTCAATAATAATTACAACCCTCAACAACGAACAGACAATTGAAGAATGCCTAAAAGCAGTCTCAGAGCTAACGCACTCACAAGATCCTATAGAACTAATTGTCGTGGATGGCGGCTCCACAGACGACACCGTAAAAATAGCCCAGAGATACTCGGCCAAAGTCTTCTCCACGCCTCTCAACGCTCCTGCCGCGTACAACTACGCCATGAAACACACAGACAGCGACATTCTCGGATTCATAGACGCCGACGCAAAGGTCGAGAAAGAATGGCTCAACAAACTCATTCCACATCTGTCTGATCCCCAAGTGGCCGGCGTAAGCGGCGGCATCGAAACATGGAATCCAGAGAACGCCTGGGCAAGAAGCATCGGCTACGACATGAAAAACAGGTATGCCCGCTTGGAAAAATACGCTGTCCGAATAGCCACCATGAACCTCCTATTGAAGAAAGCACGTGATAGAAGAGGCGGGCGGATTCGACGAGAACCTGCCTTCGCAGTATGACACAGACCTCGGCTTCAGAATAACAAGCAACGGCTACAAGATAATGTACGAACCCAGCGCCAAATGCTACCACTTCAACAGAACCAGTTTACGCGCATACTACAGGCAGCAACTCCAGTACGGAAAAAACACTCTCAAACTCTACTTCAAACATGCAAGCTTCGCAAAAGGTGACAGAATTACAGATGTCGGCATGAACATCCAACCCATCCTGCTTCTTGACAATCATTGCCTCTTTCTTACTGGGAACTCTCCCTTCGCTGAGGCTGCTTTGGTATTTCGCAGCTGGCCTTGCTTTGCTCATTTTCGCCTACTACTTATTCTGCGCTGTCAAGATCTCAGTCAAATTCAAAGATAAATCAGCCATGCGACTGGTTGTACTGTACTTCGTAAGATCTATCGCATGGTTCGTTGGGGCAGTTATCACTTCAGTCAAGTATCTGGCAGGAGACAGGCGGTACGCAAAATGTCAAAAATATGCTTCATCTCCCCGGAATATCTTCCGCTGTCTGGCGGCACAGGGGCTTACGTTTACTACTTGTCCAAGGAACTAATCAAGCATGGATACACCATTTGCATAGTGACGGGTTACAGCCAGGGCGGCGATGTTCGAGTAAACAAGAACCTTTCTGTTTACTTTCTAAAAACAACCAAAACACCCATAGTGAAATCCTTCATGTTCGCTGCATCGGCTTTCAGGAAGCTGAACAGCTTTCCCAAGAGCGCCGGCGTTGATGTGACACATGCTAATCTTCCTCTAGTCCCAAACTTCGCGGTTCCCGTCAGGGCTTCGGCAAGACGTTGGTAACCACGGTTCACTCGACTTGGAAGGGCGAAGCTGAAGCGATAAAAGGTGAACCCTACAGCAGGCTCAATCCCAACGAAAAGTTCATGGTAAGCTTCAACTGGTTCCTCCGAATCTTCGAAGAGCGCATGCTTGAAAAATCAAACAAGATAATCGCCGTGAGCGAATTCACAAGACGCGAATTACGTCAATACTACAAAGTGAAGGACCAGAAGATTCACGTCATACACAACGGCGTTGACATCAACAAGTTCCAACCTGAAGACAACAAGAGCAAGGCCAAAAAAGAACTCGGCTTCAAACCAGACGACATCGCCATCCTCTCAGTCGGAAGACTATACGCGCGCAAGGGCCTGTTCACACTAATCGAAAGCATGCCACCCGTCATTCGGAAATTCCCTCTCGCCAAATTAATAATCAGCGGCAAGGGACAAAGCAACGAAATGAAAAAATTAGTAATGCATGCCGAGAAACTCGGGGTCAGAAACAATATAGTGTTCACTGGGTACTATCCTGACGCGAAACTGCCCAGGCTTTATCAAGCAGCAGACGTTTTCGCATTTTCGACCTTTTACGAAAATCTTCCTTTCGCTATTTTGGAAGCCCTATCAACCGGATTGCCAGTGGTAACAACAAATGTCGGCGGAATTCCTGAAATGATAGAGAATAGGAAGAACGGTTTTCTGGTCAGGCCCTTTAACTCTGGCGAACTGGCAGATCGTATTCTATATTATCTGGAGCACCCTCAGACGGCAGCAGAGATGGCTTCTTCGGCAAGAAAAACTATCGAGGAAAGGTTCGACTGGCGCCTGATCGTGCAGAAGGTCTTGAAGGTTTACGGGGAAGCTCTTAGTTAGCTTCTGCTTGGGCAGCTTTTCTGTACGTATTCGTTGCTTTCTGGAAGATCTTGACCAGCCCTATCTGGCAGAACAAGATTTTCGTCAATAGCGGGCTCTTGTAAATCTGAAGTTGCGCCGACACGGGCAAATCTATCCTCGGCAGCTCAAACCTGCGCGTATGGTCTGCTATGCTGCATCCCGTTACCTCAATATGCTCTTCATCTAAACCGGTTTTCAGCGCGGCATGGTTCAGATGGCCTATCTCTCTCCAATCTATTCCCATCAACTTTGTTGCTGTCATGTCCACTGCGAGAGCGTCATCACTCGTTAGTATGAGGTTCATCTTGACAGGTTTGCCTTTGGTGGGTCCGTTCCCCTCCATCGCAGTTATGGCGTCCATCACCGTCAGTTGGGGTTTGAGAATAGAATAGAGTTGGTAGAGCACCTCGTCGAGCTGATGGTGCATGAAGATCCGTCTATCGTCCGGCACGCAACCGAAAAGGTTCTTCAGGGCGCCGCTGTAAATCTT
>CAVTHH010000004.1:0-30530 GCA_963734505.1 Candidatus Bathyarchaeota archaeon
GGCGAGGGCCTGTGCCAAGCCACGCCCATACTGCTCAACTTTTCGCCAGACATCATCACTTCTGCGCCGCATGCAACGCCCACAACACCCTCGTAATTCTTCTGCTTCAAAATATTAGGCATACAAGAACCCCCAGATAAAACGTAAACGTCGTACCCTTTTTCTCTGGCAATGCGTTCCGCCTTGTTGACATAACAGTCAGGTGAGCAATGAGCACAAACATAAGAGGGCAAGCTCGGCTCGAAAACGGCTTGGCATTGACTATCCATGTATTTCCTACAGCAGTGGGGAAGGAACAGAGCCCTTTTTTTGGTCTTCAGAAATTCCTGTTTTTGCATCAAATTCAAAGTCTGCATCTCGAGGAGGTCTTGAATTAGCACCACGGCATCTTGGACGCTAAGTCCTGAAACTTCCTGAATTCTGAATTTTCTGATTAATACCTGTAAGGTTTTTGAGAAAACCTTCTGCATGCCCATTTGGTTGGCGACAATAGCGAGTTCTACGAAAAAGTGTTGCGAAGCCTTTGAAATGTCGAAAGTAAACTTATAGGGCATGACTCAAGATGAATAAAGAGCAAGATTAAAAAGAATATCTCCACAGCTGCGGACGGAAATGACTTTTTGTTTTAGCGGGCGCGGAGTTTAAGTGACATTTAAAACGCGTTTATGGGCATCGAGGCTATTATTTTGATTGAGGATTTAGAAAACGGTTTTTTGGGTTTATTTGCGTTGCAGTAAGAGTTTTTAAGTAGCTAAATGACTGTGGTAGTGTTGGTAGTTTTATGGCAATCCCCACATTTGAAATCTTAAACAAAAACATTATGGAATGGGTTCAGAAGAATTTTGACAAGGCTATGCTTCCTTATAATGTGAACAAGGGCGACTTCAAACCTGAGCATTCAAGAGTGATTGAATTTCCAAAAATTTGGAAAGAAAACGACTATTGGCTCGTTGAGGCACAAATTGAATATGTTCTAAAACAATCTGAATTTGTGAGAATAACATTCCAAATAGATGACGCTGGCACAATAATAGGATATAGCGTTCACAAAAGTAGCGTGCCTTACTGAAAGTATGTGCCGCCAATAATAAGTTCGTGCCATAGAGTTAAGAGTGAAAGTGGCATGAGAAGGTGGAAGTGTTTCAACCATGACGAGAAAAGTTCAAGTTAAAAAACAATTACTAGTAAAACCTAACAGGGTAAAGTCTCTTAGGACAGTGCCATTCGAAAGCGGCTTTCATTTCTACACAGCTATTGGGAACTATACTGGAATAACCGCAACTAATCTCAACGAGTTTGCTGCGAAGCTACAAATCATTCCAATAGAATCAGTAAGATTCCATTTTCAACGGAAAGACTTCCAACGATGGATAAAAGACATCTTTGGAGACACAGAACTTGCCGAACAAATGAACAGGATAGAACAGGGATTATCCGCTGAAGACTTGAGAAAAGAAGTTCTCAGCATTGTAGATGCACTTGCAGTTTGATTGAGGAGAACCCTCCTTCTAGGTTAGAAGGGTAGTAACGCTTTTCTTGAGGATGGAATTTGGACGCCGACAGCCTTCTATATGATTTTTGAAGAAACTTCAATAGCCAAAAACATAACGTCCCCAGATTAGAGAAAAAGGGGATGGTGCGGGAGACATCGCCACTTTTATGTGAAAATATAAATATTGTTTGAATCTACTTGAATCTTGTGCAGAAAGATGACGATCAAGCAAGTAAGCGTATTTCTGGATAACAAACCTGGATCACTATCTGAAGTGATCGGTCTGCTCGACAAGAATCGAATCAGGATTTTTGCTCTATCCATTGCTGACGCTGGCGAATTTGGCCTGATTAGAATGATAACGGAAGACCCGTCCAAAGCTACGACGGTTTTAGAGGACGCTGGGTTCAACCTAGCTAAATCGAAAAAGAACATTGAGGTCACAGTAATTCTGCCCCGAAATGGTATTTCCAAGATCACAAAAATTCTAGGAGATATTGGTTTGAACATTGAGTACGCTTATTCTAGTGCAGCTCATATGAATGGCAAGTTTGCTTTAGTGTTGAGAGTGAACGATTTGAATAAGGCTGAAGCAACATTGAGAGAGAATGATGTAGCTATTCTTTCTCTTGACGAGATAAAACAGTTTTCGCAGTAGATAGCACGGTCAGATAGAGGCGTATCAAATATTGAACTGCGGCACATGTGATTTTCTTGCTTTGAGTCAGTGTCGCCCAAAACTTTAGGCCTGTTGTTTTCTAGGCCGAATTCCCCTGCGTTTGAAGAACAAATATCCTCCAGCGGAAACTATGACGATTGTCGCAACCGCTGCTATGACTAGAGTTGTCGGGAAGAGTTGAATGTTAAAATAGACTGTATCAGAGGATCCTTCGTTGCCGACAGTATCTTCTGCGTAGAATGTTATCTTATGAGAGCCTTCAGAGAGCACTGGCAAAGTTACGTTTCCAGTAATTGAAACTTCTTTGTTACCGTCTAAGCTGTAATTCATACTGACAACTTGTTCGTCAACGGTGAAGACTGATTTGATGTCTGTTGAATCATATGTTTTGTTTTCGGGAGACAGAATTGAAATATTAGGAGGTTTCACGTCTACAGAAAAGAAGGGCGAAATTGACGAACCAACGTTTCCTCGAGAATCGTTAGCGTAGACTGTTACTCTGTGTGACCCTTGGGGAAGACTCTGTAACGTGATGTTGCCATACACTGTCACGTTGGTCTGACTGTCTATGCTATAGCCGATCCATTCTGTCGGTTTATTCACGGTGAAAACCAACTCAACATCTTTATATAATTTGCTTTCTGGGTTCAGAATGCGGAGTTCGGGTGGAACAGTTCCGTATTCCGAAGGCACGTACATCTCGTTGTTTCTTAACCAACTATCCTCAGCGTACCCGCCGATTGCGTATAAAACATCGTTTAGGACGATCAAGTTCAGGTAAATTCGAGGAGTGGGCATTCCAGAAACTGTGCTCCACAAATTGTTCTTCGGATTGTACACGTGTGTCGCATTGCTGTAGCCATCCGAGAAAAAGCCGCCCACAACATAGATTCTCTTGAATGCGTCAATGCCGCTGGTTGCGGCAGCTGCCATATAGCTCAAGGATGGGTCAAAAGTTGCACCGACCGCCCAATCGTCGTTTTCAGCGTCATAGATCTGGTTAGCCTTCACGAAAGTGAAATCCCATCTTTCCCAAAATTGAATTCCTCCTCCAATTATGTAGATTTTATTATCGAGGACTGCAGAGGCATAGCCGAATGTAGCAGTTGGGATTGATGTCTTGTTCATCCAAGAGTCAGTTCCAGGATCGTATACTTCATTTATGTTGCTTTCTTCGTAGTAGGGGTCATGCTCAACGTATTTTTTTCCGCCAATTAGGTAGATTTTTCCGTTGACCACACTTGCAGAGAGGTCTGCGCGTGGCGTAGGCATCGAAGTTTTGGTTGTCCACGTGTCCGTTCCTGGTGTGTATACTTGAGTGATCCCGGTAAATCCTGAGGAGTTGGTTGTGCTGTCACCTATTGTCCCTCCAAATACATAGATTCTATTTTGATAGGTCGCAATGGCAAATCCGCTTCTGGCAGTCGGCATCGGTGTTTTGGTGGTCCATTTATCCGTTACCGGATCATACTCTTCATTTACGTTCAGGTAGCTATTGTTATTCATTCCTCCAATAGCGTAGATCTTGCCGTTCACCGCTGCCACTCCGAGTCCTGCTCTTGCCGTCAACATGGGCGACTTAAGGAGTCCAGACGTCTCCTTCAGCAGCAACACTGGAATAACGTAATGTTGACAGAAGCATTAACGTGATAGCCACTACGGTCAAAGATTTGCCTAACGTATTCATCTACAAGAGTCCTTGCTCTGGCTTCAATACTATTTGACTTTTACGCTTATATTGATAAAGGTTATTCTACGAAAGCCGAAATACTTCTTCCGTATCTGATCCGTGAATTGGAAATGTAGAGAACCTTCCCGTTCCCATTTATTGAGTCGATGTTCTACCGGAACTAGCTAAGTTGACAACAAGCTTGCAGAGTTGCTGAAAATGTCAAAGAATACTAACGCGTGTTCTTCGTTACACGACATATTTGATTAAAAGAAGAGAATTTCCGGAAAAAAAGCTAATAAACAACCTCATACAATTCTGCTTAAACTCTCAAACACAATAGATTAGAAAGGTGTACAAAATGTCATTAGAACCATGGTTAATAGCGCCAATAGCGGCAATCGTTTCAATTCTTGTTGGACTTTACTTCTACCGCTACGTCGAAAAACAAAGTAGCGGAACCGAAAAAATGCGAGAAATCTCTGATGCCATCAGGACAGGTGCTCGAGCTTTTCTCAAAAGAGAATACACTACCCTAGCGATCTTTGTCGCAGTCATAGCTGTACTGCTGCTCATCTTCGTGCCCGCACCAATATGGTCAGGTAGTCCACTTAGCAACGTCTCGCTGGCGCTGGCATATCTATTCGGTTCTACATTCTCAGCGTTGGCAGGATTCCTTGGCTTGACTATCGCAACGAAGGCAAACGCAAAAGTTGCAAATGGAGCACAACAAGGACTGAACAAGGCATTTCCAATCGGCTTCCGGGGAGGAGCCGTTATGGGTTTTTCAGTTGTAGGCATCGGCTTGCTCGGCATAAGCATCGTATTTTGGCTAACGGGTGACCCTGAAATAGTGTTAGGCTTCAGCTTCGGCGCCAGTTCACTTGCCCTCTTCGCTAAAGCAGGCGGCGGAATTTACACGAAAACGGCAGACATCAGCGCGGACCTCGTAGGAAAAGTGGAGCTTGATTTGCCTGAAGATGACCCCCGAAATCCAGCTGTCATAGCTGACAACGTTGGCGACAACGTAGGCGACGTGGCTGGAATGGGCGCAGACTTGTTTGATTCTTACGTTGCGAGCATAGTTGCCGTAATGATTCTTGGTGCAGCTCTTTCAATCGGCGGCAATACATTGTATCTTCAAATTCCACTCGTGTTTGCTGGAGTAGGTATTTTTGCTTCAATAATTGGGTCTTTTACTGTGAGAGTTGGGAAGAAAGGCAATCCGGGATACGCACTTAATATGGGTACTTACGTGACTTGCGCCATCTTTGGTGTTTTGACCGCGATAGCTACTTACTATTTGGGATACGATTGGCGGATCTGGGGTGCAGCTGCCATAGGGCTTACTGGGGGAGTCATAATTGGGGTGACAACTGACTATTTCACATCAGAAGATAAAGCGCCTGTAATTAAGACGGCTGAGGCTTCAAAGAGTGGTCCCGCGCTTAACATTATCACTGGTTTCTCATACGGTTTAAGGAGCATAATTCTGCCTTTGATAGGGATTGGAATTGCTGCGGCGATTTCGTACAAGTTGTTGGAGCCTTTGGGAGGCCCTACTTTCGGTGTCTTTGGGATTTCAATGGCTGCTGTTGGTATGCTTTCAATCGTAGGACTGACGGTTTCAAACGATGCGTACGGTCCTATTGTTGATAATGCCAAGGGTGTTGCAGAACAATCTGGATTGAGTGAAGAAGTCATAGCGATAACGGATCAGCTTGATGCTGCAGGAAACACGGCCAAGGCCATAACAAAAGGCTTCGCAATTGGAGCTGCTGGGTTAACTGTAGTATCGCTGCTGGCTGCATTCCAGGAAATCGCCTCTAGGGCTGGACACGTTGCGGTCTTCGACATAATGGACCCGTTCGTTCTGATGGGAGCACTTATAGGTGTAGCAATTCCAGCAGTTTTCTCTGCAATGTTGATGTTAGGAGTCGGCAAGAACGCAGAGCGTATGATTGCAGAAATCAGAAGGCAATTTAGAGAGATTCCTGGTCTCAAAGAAGGCAAGCCTGGGGTCAAACCTGACTATGCTAAATGTGTTGACATCGCAACCGTTGGGGCGATTCGTGAATTGATGCCGGCTAGCGTCTTTATAATCGTGGCTACGCTGGTTGTCGGATTCATTGGCGGAATTAATGCCTTAGGCGGTTTCTTGGCTGGAGCGATCCTATCTAGTTTGCTGCTGGCACTGTTGATGTCCAACGCAGGTGGTTTGTGGGATAATGCGAAAAAACTCATTGAAACTGGAGCTTACGGCGGAAAAGGATCTGACGCTCACAAGGCTGCTGTTGTAGGCGATACGGTTGGTGACCCATTCAAAGATACCGCTGGTCCATCGTTGAATACCATGATTACAGTGATGTCTCTTGTGGCTTCCCTGTTCGCTGCCTTGATAGTTCAATATAATCTTGTTGCAATGCTCCATCTGTAACAGAATAGCCAATTTCGAAGTAAATTTGCTCCTTTTATCTCTTAATTTGTTAGCGCAAGCTCAATAACAAATTCGTCAACAAAATATTTAGCCTATTTTCAGTCGGATCATCGAGATAAAAAGACGAATATATGAAGGGGCATGGCAAATTTCCCGAGTTTATGAGCCTGTCTCAGGTCTAATTTCCAATCTCTTTACTCAAAGTATCGCGTTAAATGGTTCGTTTTGTTTAAATATTAGTGGTGTGATTCTAACTGTGCAAGAGGATAACTTGGCATGGGTTCAAAATCTCCACGAGGCGAATTCGCCGCGAGGCAACTGGCCATTAAACGAAAGAATTTTCGCTGGTCAGATCGTTACTATAATCGCCGCATGTTAATGTTGGACATGAAAGTAGACCCCCTGCAAGGCGCGCCAATGGCGAGGGGAATAGTTCTTGAAAAGGTAGGTGTTGAATCAAAACAGCCCAACAGTGCCATACGCAAATGCGTGAGAACCCAGCTTATCAAGAACGGTAGACTCATAACAGCCTTCTTGCCGGGAGACGGCGCACTAAACATGGTCGATGAACACGACGAAGTCCTTGTCGAAGGCATAGGCGGAACAAGAGGAGGCGCCATGGGCGACATCCCGGGTGTCCGCTGGAAGGTAATCAAAATTAACGGCGTATCACTTAACGAACTAGTCTACGGACGCAAACAGAAACCTGCAAGGTAATTTTCATGAGCGCCAAACAAGAAATCAAACTCTTCCAAAAATGGACCTTTCAAGACGTCAAAGTGCAAGATATCGGTTTACAACGCTATTTGAATCTCACCCCCATGACTACACCACATAGCATGGGACGCCATGAGCATCAACGTTTTCGGAAGGCAAGCGTCAACATAGTCGAACGCCTGATAAACGGGTTGATGCGCCCAGGCAAAAATAGCGGGAAGAAAGCCAAAGCCTCAAACATTGTTAAGCAGGCATTCGAGATAATAAATCTCCGAACAGGCAAAAACCCCATTGAAATCCTAGTTAAAGCTGTAGAAAATGCTGCCCCATGCGAAGACACCACACGTGTAAGCTATGGAGGCGTAGTTTACCACTTGAGCGTAGACATTGCACCTCAGCGCCGAATAGATCTCGCAATTCGCCACATAACTGAGGGTGCACGAGTAGCCACACTAAACAATCCAAAACCGATTCAGGAAACGATAGCAGACGAGTTAATCCTCGCATCAAACAAAGACATTAAAAGCGCAGGCGTTGCAAAGCGTAACGAGATCGAACGTGTAGCTCAATCATCACGCTAAGATCTACTTTATGTGAATCTCAACGACGTCGCCATCATCCAAGATGAAACTCAATCCTGCTTTCTGCGGGCTGTGAACTAACCGTGCGGACCACACCTTAGCGAAGGCAAAATTCTTCACAAACTCTCCATGAATACTTCGCGCCAACTCTGCCAATGACGCTCCCCGACGAAGCGTAAAAGGATGCTGCGAGGGTTCACGCTCTCCTGGTTCTTTTGTGTATATACGTATAATGCCCAATACCTTGAACAAGGCAGACCCTATTTTGTCCAACCCGACCTTTTTCTCACAAGATATTGCCACAATGGGCATCTTTCCTCCTAAAAAAGCCTGCAGTCGTCTCAAGCCTTTTGTTGAGCCAGGCAAATCGAGTTTATTTGCAACCACAACCGCCTTTCGATATGTCGTACTTTCAAAGATAGCGTCCTCAACCTCATCCAACGTTACTTCTCCGGTAATTTTGACAACTGCGTCCCCCACCCGGTAGCTCCGCAATAAGGCCTCAACATCTCGCGTGCTGGAATCTACAAGTTTGCCCACTAGTAGGATGCGCAAGCCTGCTCCCATATACTGACGGTCAATATCGACTCGACCCCTTGGCTGGCTGACCAGAACGCGTGCTTTCTCCAATTCGTTTAACACGAGCTCCAATTGGGCAACTGGATCGCAACTTAAGTCGACCATCAACATTAATCCATCAGCATTACGCGCCAATGCAAGTGACTGCAAGCCCCAAGCCCGACCATCTGCACTGCCTTCCATCAACGAGGGCACTTCTACAATCTGAAATCCTACGTCCTCAAACTCCATGATGGCGGGAACGGGCTCCCGCGTTGTATAAGCTGCAGGCGAAACTAAGACATTCGCTTTAGACACTGAGGACAATAGACAACTTTTGCCAACATTAGTTACGCCCAGCAAGGCTACTTGCGCTGCTCCTTCTTTCTCGATGAAAAACTTGGGGCCGCTGCTCCTTCCAGCGCGTTTTTGCTTCCGTTCCTCCATATCCCGTCTGAGAACAGCCATCTTCTTCTTGATTTGACCCCTGAGCTTCATTGTCCCCTTATGTTGAGGTACCAAGCTGAGAAACTCCGCCATTCGCTGAACCTTCTCTTTCGGATTCCGCGTGGCTTCAACCTCAGCCCACTTGTCCTTTGCTTCAGGAGGCAAATTTGTCGGCATGTCCGTTCAGCTATATACTATTCAAAGATTTTAGCTTAATACAATTTCTAACGCTTTAATCAATGCAATGCCAGAAATTGCTTCAGAGATCCTTCATCTTTCCATTCAGCTTGAGTTGTCCATCTCACTTGATCCGTTTGCTTAATTTTCTTGATCATTGCTTCGCAACCTCAGAAATCAGGTGATTATCCACTCAGCAAGTGTTGTCGAAAGTGCAAGAAAGCGTTTCAGCGTTTCATGAGAGACAGGTTTGATTCGTCAAAGCGAAACTCGGCGTAATTATGGCTGTGGAATAGTTTCAGATACTCTTCTGCGAATCTCTGCTCAAATGGAAGGTCGGTAGCTGAGACCTGCTTTTTCTGGGAAATGATGCTCAGTATTGCATTTTCTGCTATCGGATAGTTCAGCAAGAGTTCCTTCTTCTCGTTGTACACGAGCATAGTTTCTACGCACTCGTGTAGGCAAGATAAGGATCCGGACAGATTCTCAAACGCATTTTTCATCCCCTGCTTCTGAATCATCGGAGAATATATCCATAGCTAAAGTCATTTGTTCCATTAAAGCAACGTTTTTCTCCCACAAGTAGTCTTTCGCTGGTAATAGGCTCTCTATTGTTTCCTCTTGATTTTTCAATTTTTGGTACAAAATGGAGATTACATCTTTGGCAACAATGAACGACGACTTGAAGATGTCCTTTATCATCAGAATATTCACGACGTCAAGGGTTTTGCTTTCAATACCGGTCATGATTTCTTGAGCTTTCTTAGTATCAGCCTCTAGTGTAGGAAATTTGTCTTCTAGAATAGGTTGCAGTCTCTCACTTTCCTCACTCAGGTTGGATATTGAAGTTAGAGAATCCTTGAGATTCTGCACGGAAATGAAAATCTCTGGGCCATATTGCTTTCGCCAATTATTAAGGGCGGTGAAAAGTGCCTCCATTGAGATCCAAGGAGTCCCCTTTTCTTTGAGTTTCTGCAATGCAAATGTTGTAGCTTGTCCTTCCTTGGGAAGGTTCGGGTCATACAATAATCTTAAGACCTCGTAAACTTGTTCGACCTCTTTACAGGCCTCGGTGACGAAACGGCGACCATCTTCCAAGATCCCTTTGATATGACCTATTCTATCTTCAAGAGGCATCTCTTTCTGAAAATCTACTTTCTCAGGCGTTTTAACTTCTAAGCCCATGTCTTTGAGCTTTCCTGTCCACGTTGAATATTCACCATTTACGTTCATCTGGTATTCAAAGACTGAGATATCCAGGTCAGACATTAAGTCACGGATTTGGTTGCTTATTTCATGATCCAATTCGTTGAAGATTTCATCAGATTCGGAAATATCATAGAAACTTGTTGAAGTCTTCTTGATAATGTCGTTTAACCTGTCTTTGATCACTAGCATTCTTCCTTCAATTGAACTGACGGGAATAGGAATGTTCGTTTTTACATTGACAAGGTCTGCTTCAAAAACTTGCAGCTTCTCCAAAAGTTCCTGAGCCTTTGTAAGTATCATTCCGGTCGTTGCTCTCCTCTTGGGTTCAGGGTTTATCAGCAACGCGGGAGCGGTGAAAAGAACGGTTGCCAATGTGCCTATTGCCATCTGAGCTCCGTTTACGTCAGCCCTGAAAGCCAAAGCGTTCTGAAGCCCTGCAATCAAAATGAAGAACAGCGCGGTAGCAACAACACCTGTAAACATGGGAAGGAGTCTCTCCCCTGGAAACTCGGGGGTTTTGGTCAAAAATGTTCGGACTGCAAATGTGATAAAGATAACGATGCCTAATACCATGACTATGAAAAGTGCTATCCCAGGAATAGAATCAAGATAGTGAGACAAAACTTCGCCTACCGTATGTTCTGCAAGAGGCGGAGTGCCTGTTATTTGTCCGGTTATGGACCACACTATTTTCGAGGTGTCGTATAATCTAAATTGGCTCATTGACTCGGCTAGACCTTTGAATACCTGTGAAAGGGAGACGTAAATAGGAGGGCTGGATCCGGCTTCAACCCACCAGTCTTCTCTGGCAATTTCCGAGATATGCTGCAAATACTGCATCATCATTAGGGGCATTGAGATCATGCCGTAGAATACTGCAGATAGGACAGCTTTTTTCTTGAAGAAGACGGCTGACGTAGCGATTAGAGGCACAGCGAGGTAATAGGTTTGACCGAAGAAGAGCAGAATCGCTGCAGTTATGCCCAGATTTATTGCGATGGCATCTTTGTAGCGGTGGAAAACAATAGGTAGCAATGCGAATAGAAAAATAAACATGAAGACAACGATTTCCCGGACATAGGTTTCACCTAGGATTACAATGAAGTTCAGACTAGATAGATGATAAAGCAAGCCTAGCGCGATAATGGGGGTGCCAATAGGCATGCCCAATAAGGGTTTTTTGTATGTGACGAAAGCCACTAGAAGAGCTATTACTGCTGGTAAAGGTTGCGGGAAAATAGGCAGCATTGAAAGCCCCAAGATCATGCTGACAAGAGTTATCACAAAAGCAGCTATCCTGAGAAAGGAAGGTTCGGTTTGCGGTTCCTTAGCCTTTTTCTCCTTTGGCTTTTGCTTTCGGTTCTTAAGCCAATTTGGAGCGTGTATGATTCCTGTTTTCTTAGCGGACGTCAAATATTTACCTAAAACCTTATTTTGTTTAACCAAACTTAAAGCTTGTTGTGATAGAGCTATGAGCTGCAATGAAACACAGTTTGATGTTCTTGAAAGCATCGAAAAGCATATTGCCATGTTGAAGCCAACGTTGCCCGAGAAAGCGCTAATCTGCATAGGCGAATATCCCACAAAGATTCTGTTGAAGGGCCACCTCGTTGAGAAATTACCTGACGTTGAGCCACTCTTTGTCGGCAAGTCTAGCAAAGAAATTGTAAAATGGAGCCAATCTGGAATTAGTAGTGATATGGTTTTGGGTTTGGATTCCAAGGTTGAAACACACTACTGGTACAACGTCTTGTCATTTACATCGAAAAACGATGCTTTTGTTACGCGACTGAAGGAAAAGGCTGTCCAGAAGCAATATGAGTCCTTGATCTTATCTTCAGCATGGGAGGGCGTTGGCAGTGCTTTGCTTCCGTTTTTGACTTCGACGCTAAGAGACTCGAGCATGAATGCTGTCGCATTAACTATACTGCCTTCGAGTGTCCAGCCTACAGATGTTCATTTCAACGCGCTATATTCGGTTGGACTATGTTCCTCTCAGGATTTCTCAACGATCATACTTGTGGACAGAGATCTTCTTGAAGCATTCATGGGCGTAAACAGAAACGGCTCAGTAATGGAAGGCAACATAGCTACTAATTACTTGCTGGAGTTGATGTTAACTAATTATTCTTTTGTTCAAGAACTTACTGAGTTGTCCAGAACGTTCAATGTGAAACTGTTTACAATTCTTCACGTGACGGGGGCCAGTCTCAAGCTCTATGAATCACTGGAGAATATGCTAAGCTCAGCCTTATCCAGACCTCTGCTGAAATTTGATTTATCAAGTTCCTCAGTTCTCTATGTTCTCATCCGTATGCCTGAACAGCTTAAAGAAAGCCTGCCAAAAGGAAAAATAGAACTTACTGTGGCAAATTGGTTCAAAGAAAAAGCGAGTCTCAAATCCATCTATGTAAGCGAGCCCATATACGTAGACGAAATGAACGACCGAATAGACATTCTACTGATTGTGGGTGGATTTAGCGTTAGGAACATGGTAGCTTCCATGGAAAAGCGAGTGAAAGACGCGAAAAATAGTGCGGTCAAAAAAGGATTTATAAAAGAAGATGAGTGGCAGAACATTGTCGGGAGCTTAGTGAAAGAATAGCCGACTGCGTCTGCTATTTCATTTTTTCCTTTCTTTGCTATTGTTATTGTTTATGTCTCGGATGACTTGGGTGGCTGTTACTCCGTGCTCTATTAGGTAGGAACGAGAGAGGTGTCTTTCGAAATCATTGGATTTGTTGTAAAGCAGTTGCATTTCATCAAACGCTTCCATGTGTTCCGGTTTTCCTCTTCCAGCAACGACTAGCACTCTGGTTGTCCATTCATCACGGGCTTCGACTACTCGAACTGTTATAGTCCTTGATACTTCGCTTGTGACGTAGCCTGCTAGGACAGTGTATATTTCCTGCGAGAGGTCTTCGCTCCACAGATCTGGCGGAGTTTCGACTGTTACCCAGATGTAATCTGATTTGTATGTGGGTTTGAATCCCAATACACTGGGTGTTTTAAAAACTCTAATCACGCTTTTCATGTAGTCTTTGAAATGCTCCATGTCTATTATTTCAGACTGTATTGAATCTCTCGTAAGCGTTTCTTCCTGCTCGGTCAGTATCTTGAAGATTATTTTCATTTGTTCGGTTTCGGTGAGTTCAGTTGATTTTTCAAAGTATTTCTTAGGTCGGCGTATGTATGCCATTTTTTCCTCGAATTCGTTGTACAAATCCACAATTTTGTTGAGGCGCTTTCGATATTCGGATGTAGGTTTAATTTTGTCCGCAAGATTGTTGTAAGACTTTAGAGTGCCGTCAAGTTTATCGAGTTTTTCGATGACGTAGGATTCTTCTTCCCCGGTTCTTTTCATGTCTCTTTCGATTTGTATGAGTTGCTCTCTAGCATACTTCTTCGTGCTGAGAATTCTTCTCAACTCTTTTTCTAGTTTCAACCTGTCGAAATCTTTACGTTTCCGCTCTTCTTGGACTCTCAGGAGCTCGTTGTCGATAACGCCTTTTTTGTCTATGTATTTTGCCATGATGCCGTTTACGTAGGTCAGGTATTCGTCGATCATCCTTGCCTCGTCCATAGGTGTTCGGAGCATCAGTTGAACTACAAGGTAGAGCGTTGCCAGCTCAGCTTGGATGTCTTTCAATTCTTTCATTTCAGTTTCAGATTCTGGAAGAACTTCATAGTATCTGATTAGTGCGTCAGTCAAGTATCGAGTCTGATCGTAGAATCTGAGAAGGTTGAGTGCTTTGTCCGCTAGCTCTGTTAGATTCATGAAATCGTCCAAAATCCGCTTTTGCCTTACGGTGAAGACTTGCGAACTTGGAACAAGCTGCTTCAGACGCTCGAAGATTGCAGTTTTTCTCTCTGAGAACTCCAGGTATGTCTTTGATATGTTTGTAAGTAAGCTTTCCAAGTTGTCTACTTTTCTAGAGCCTTCTCTGTGAAGTGTTAATTTTACTATAGCTTCTTCGATCGGTCCTATCTTACCCATCTTTTTGATGGTTGAAAGGTACCTCATTAGCTCATCCATCCAGTTCTTCGCCTGGATCTCGATGCCTTTGACATGCAGAGTAAGATCTTCTTCAAGCTTCGGGTTGCTAGATATGATGGATCTCACTTTCTCGTCGAACTGCTCATACTCGTAAGTTCCGGTTTTTATTAGATAGTTCTTGTAAAGGTTTCTCGCTGCCTCGTTGTCCAGCTTTACAATCTCGGAGATACCATCTAAAATCTCCAGCTTCTCCTTTCTCAGATCGAATAGAAGCTGAAGTTTCTCGAAGTTCAGTTTAAACGCTGCGATATAATCTTCCACTGGGTAAACCACTTTGACCATTCCGAGCGTGTGGACATAATTGTCTGTGAGTCCAACTTCTGTTCCTATTCCGCCTAGAAGGTCTGCGAGGTCGAAGTCCATCAAGACATAAAGAAGGTCCACAACCATGTCGTCCATTTCTTTTCGAGCGGTAACAATGTTGCCAACTTTGGTGAACGCAGGTAGCAGCGGCAAGTAAATGAGGGCATTCAACGGATTTCGATAGATTTCGCCATATGAGTTTACAACGTACTCGTTATAGTCCTTGTTCAACAACAGAGACAACTCGTTCATAGCGACAAAGGCTGAGCAGCCTTTTGCCGGTGGGTCGTCTCCTCCGCATGGGGCGATAACGAAGGCTATTATTGGTATTCCTGATCCTAATACTTTCCGTAAGTGCCTAGCGAATTCGAAGAACACCCCACTTCCAGTGCCCCCGCCTAGTCCGTAAACCAGGATGACAGTGGGTGTGATGATCGAGGAGAGCGCCTGTTCTTTAAATGAGTTTATGAAGCTTCTAATTATTCCTAGTTGATAGTAGTTTAAAGCGTAGATTGCCTTTGCTAAGGCTCTTCTTCTGCCCGCGCCGCCTGCCATTGGCGGTATCGCCATTGTCGATTCAAGCCAAGGATTGAACTTTTCAAGTTTTGCCCCTTCATTGACCAAGTATTCATTGTATTTTTGATTGATGAAATCAAACATTGCTTCCGCGGTCGGGAACTTAACTGATTGGGCGATTAGCCGCATCCTTTCACTCGGCACCCCGGCTCGCACCAAAGCCTTCGCTATGCTTACATTGGTTTCCTGCAGACTTCTAATTTCAGGGTCAGCTATGTCTATCGCTAAGAGGGAGAGTCGCGTGATATCGTTCTGAAGTAGTTCCATGGTTTTCTTGTTGGTTAAGAAAGTCTCCACTATGTTGGTTCCGGCTGAACCTAGCCCTATCAATTGCACGCTGTTTTGGTATATTCTCGTGTTGGTCACATCCCAACTAGTCGCTTGAGTCTATCCTTAACGCCGTCTAGATTTGAAGCGATTGTTCTGTCAATCTTGGATGCTCTGAGTGTCAAGCCTTCTAAGTCTTTTATTTGGTCTTCAATGACCAATTGGACGTAGCTGTTTTTGCCTTTCGCTCTTAGGAACATTACAGCAAATACTACTGCGACGACTGCTGCTATGGCTATCCCTGGTAACATGATCATTTCGAGAGCCGACCCTATCGGTTCTCCGGATGTTGGCAAAGCATTTAGGAGGGCAATAGCATCATTCACATACCCTTTGTTGACTAGGTTCTTAGACTGGTTGAGAACATTTGAGTACAGTGTTACATATCCTTCGGATACTCCAGCGTCTATAAGACTCTGCAATTTGGTTTCTTTCTGGTCATAGAGATTTTGGAACTGGTCAACTCCTGCTGTTACAATGGTTGGTTTGATATTGTCTAGAACGTCGCCTGCTGAGCTGGAAAGCTGCACTAATGTAAGCGGAGTTGGTTTCAATATTGTGTTTGTCTTTCCGTAGCAAATCATGGTGAAGGTTCCTTTCACCCAATTGAACTCTGTCTGAGCTGAATTCGGGTTAAAATCAGACCCTAACGCATAGTCAGCTGAAGCGAGTTCCCAGTATCGGTCAAGCTTGATCTTCGAATGTTGCATGGCGGTTGTGAGCTTCAGATTTCCAGATCCAGTCGTGAAAACATTGACCGTGAATGTTACGGTAACTTCGGTTCCGCCTATGATTGGCTGTGAGGTGTTTTTTCCAGTGGCGAAGTCTACTTCCATTAAAACTTGCTGTGTTTCCGTGTTTACTATAGTATAGCTTGTGATCCAAAAGCCCTCGCCTGCGGCGCGAGTAGGCATGATCGACATTATAGATGCTGCTGACAAAAGCAGTAAGAGGCTAACTGCAAATAATTTCGTTTTCAAACTGTTTCACCGTGGCGGAGACATCTATTGACCGGTGCATATAACTTTTTTGCTATATCGTGAAAAATAGAATGATGCTACAGAAAAACAAATAAAAACAAGTCTGAAAGCAGTTATTCGGTCACTAAACAAGTAAACTGCTGCTTAAACACCATTCTACTTTCTGCAATTAGACTATCGTCCACTTTTTCATTGACTAATCTGTCTGTAACTCTGATTATGGCGTCAACTTCAAGGCCTGACTCCATAGTCTTTGCCAAACCCTCTAGAATGGCGGAGAGCTCGTTTCTTTCCTTACTTATTTCTTTGTCTCCGACCATGTTTCCAATGATAATGTCGTTCAAGGCGTAATATGCAAGCAGCATTTGTTTTGCATCTTCGTAGTCTGGGTGAGTTTTTTGCGGAAGCACGTTATCTGATGCTATTTTATTCAAGTAGCTATCGAGCAACTTAAGATAATCATAGACTTCTTTTAAGATTTCTTCTGGACGATTATTTTTAATTGCTGATGCAGATTTTATGAAGTCTATTTCTATAGAATAGGTTTCTTGACCTGGGATATCCTTGGCGATTTCTTCAGAGCGCTTCAACAAATTCTCTACCCGACTCCAGTCGACTCGACCCTGCAGGCCCCTCAAGATGTCGAACAGCGAATCCGTAGTCTCAAGGGAAGCCTTGATGGTATCGATAAGTTCATTCGGTATCTGTGCAGACACCTTCTCCGTTTCCAAGGTTTCTTTTTGCTTTTTCAGGGCTGAGTCTACTTCTTCAAAAATTGCATTCGCCTGTTCCTCTTTCACCACTACAAAGATGTCAGCAACTCCTTTCCATATGATGCTGAGTTCGGTTCCGGACAGCGTCGCGTTTTCAATGTCCGTCAATGGTATTTCTCTGACGACTTCGGACTTTTTCTTGAATCGTCCTCTCTCAACGTAGAACTTTAGAGTGCCCTCGGCAAACTCCAAAGTGCCTTTACCGCGATTTTCTAATTTGGCTTCTACTTTGGTCATCTCTTAATCTCACACACCGTATTTCTCTTGAAAAATAAAGCCTTTTTGTATTCCAAAACTGCACAGGTCAGTTTTCACTTCTAACCTTCAATCGAACCGTTAATCCTTTCACATATCTAGGCTGGAATTGATATCGGGATAAAAATCAGATGGCAAGAAAAATCGGGGCAGCCTGCAGCTTTATCCAAAGATAAAACCCATTACCAAACCCAATACGAATCCAAGTCCTAACGGTAGGATGCCATCAGAAGAACGCTGTAATGGATCGCGTTGAGACCATGCCAATAAACCCCATTTAGACATATCCTTCTTGATGGATTTCCAGAAATTTTTTGTTTGAATGTTTACTTGTGTTTTTTGATAAACTCGACGGGAAGATGATTTTTTCTTCCGAAAATTTGCAGAGCCAGTTCAGAATTGACTGGACTATTTTTCTAGTAACGTTTGGAGTAGGTTGATTGCCGACCATGCTGCGAGCGCGCTTGTGTGCGGGTTTTCAGGGTGTGGATCATTTGCGAACCTGAAGAACATCTCACCAAATCGCCACGTCACATGAATCTCGTGCGTATTCCGCGTTACTTCGGGATCAGAAATCAGTCTAACTTTCACTCTCGTAGGTTTGACAGTCAGGGCCAACGTGGCAGCTACGTTCATCTCCTTTGGAAAAAGCCTTGCTGCTTCTTTTGCGTTGCCTTCGTATACGATTTTTGGTTCATTGTTGTTCATATTAAATAGTCTCGGATTTTTCTTTGTTGTTAAGACAACTTCATTTATTCCAGCCAAGGCTGCGGTCGAAAGTGCATCTAATCCTCCGATTGCGCCCGCTGGCACGTGAATCTTGCCTTTCCGAATGTCTAAGCCTAAAAGGGCTCCAGTGCTCATAATTATCAAATCGATTCCTTCGGCCGTTATTCTGCCTGCGTATTCTCTGGCAGCCTGTTGAGAGGCAGCCTCCACTATGACGGTTGGTCGAAGTCTAAGCATTTCTTTGATACTCAACACGACTGTTGCAGGAAAATTGAGGATGCTCTTAAGCTTCTCAGATTTCTCCAAATCGTAGTCATAGAGGAACAACTCATCGCACATTACTATTCTTCGTGCCGCTGCTTCAGCGATCAAGGTGCCAATTGCTCCACAGCCAATTAGACCGACCGTTTTCATCGTCTATCGAATCTCCCACTCTTTTTGCTATTCGTATTCCGCAATGAACTGCAAGTGAGGGTATTGAACCACGTCTCTGCCGATGCCTTCTTCGGGCAGAACATTGATGCTTTCGACTTTACAGGCCCCTATTAAGTCGTTTTGGCTTTCTGTTATTGCTTCAGCGGCCGAGTGATCTCCAGCGTAGACTGTCAATTTCTTTATTGGCGTGTTTAAAGGCATTCGTTTTTCAGCTTTCTCCCGCCTAATCTCGGCAATCAATGCAACAACCAGGTCACCTCGGAGTTCTGCTCGATCATCTTCTCTTACGTAATCTGGCTTGGGCCAAGTTGATGTCTGAAGACTCTCAAAGCCCTTATCCGAGGCGTACATTGTCTTGTAGATCTCTTCGGTCAAATGGGGCGTGATTGGCGCCAGAAGCTGCAGGACCACGAATAGGCCTTCGTAAAGTGCTTTCTGTGCCGCTAGCTTTTTTGCTTCACCGTGTGTTTCTGGTTTGTAAAGTCTGTCTTTAACGGCTTCCACGTATGAATCGCAGAACGCGTGCCAAGTGAAGTTTCTGATCTCTTCTATCGCGATATTGAATTGGCATTTTTCCATGGCGTCTGTGACCTTTCGTATCAATTTCGCTTCTTTGCTCAGTATCCATTTGTCCAAGGGTTGGAGTTCAGGTTCAACGGCTTTAGTTGGAATGTAGTCTGTTAAGAGTTTGCTTGCAAAGCTTGAGACATTCCACAGTTTAACAAGAAAGCGTCTGCCATATTCAACATCAGGCCAGCGAAAAGGAATATCGGAACCTGTCGCTCCTCCCCCAGCAGCCCATTGGCGAGTGGCATCTGAACCATACTTGTTCAAGACTTCGGGTGCTGCAACGTAGTTCTTGAGCGATTTGCTCATTTTTCTGCCGTCTGCACCCAGGACCATTCCATTGATGAGACAGCTTTTGTAAGGCGTTTGGTTGAACAAAGCTAAATGCCTTACCATGAGGTAGTAAGCCCAGGTCCTGATTATGTCAATTCCTGAGGGGTGAACATCAGCAGGGTAACGTTTTCGCCAATCTTCGAGGTCGGGCCAACCTGCATGCACTGCGCACGTAATCGACGAGTCCATCCAAGTGTCGAACACGTCGTTCTCTGGAATGAACTCTCGACCTCCACATCTCGGACATTTATCTATGGGTGGGTTTTTGAGTTTGGGATCTATTGGAACCCATTCTTCTCTGGCAAGAATTATCTCTTTACAGTTTTTACAGTACCATACTGGGATGGGAGTGGCAAATAATCGCTGGCGGCTTATCACCCAATCCCAGTCGAGCGAACGTGCCCAGTCAATGAGACGTGTTTTCATATAGTCAGGATACCATACAACTTCATTGGCTGTCTTCTCTACGCTGTCGGTTAGTGAGCGCGTTTTCATGAACCACTGCTTTACCTCGAGTATTTCGACATGCATTTTGCAGCGATCGCACACTCCGACTTCTTGCATGATTTTCTCAGTTTTCTCAAGCAACCCCGCTGTTTTGAGGTCCTCAACAATGGCTTTTCGGGCTTGGTTGATGGTCAAACCAGCATATCTGCCTCCTTTGTCGGTTATGCGACCATTTCCGGTGAGAAGCGCAATAACGGGGAGTTTGTGCTTCATCACTGTCTTGACGTCTTCTTTGTCCCCATAAGTGCAAATCTGAACGACACCCGTTCCAAAATCTGGATCAACTACCTCATCACCAATGATTGTCACTTTTCTGTCGGTAAAAGGCACGATGACTCTTCTGCCAATGTATTTCTTGTACCGTTCATCTTTGGGGTTTACTTCAACTGCGACACAGGCAGGAATGAATTCAGGACGTGAAGTGGCAACTAAGAGGTACTCGTCGTCGCTCTCTAAGAAGAAACGAATGTAATTTAGTGTTCCCTCGCGTCTTTCATAGTCTATTTCCGCGTCAGCAATCGCTGTTTCACAGTGGGGACACCAGTTTACAGGGTGTGTGCCTTGATACATGTACCCTTTCTTGTGAAGCATTATGAAGCTTAGTTGTGTTCTTCGCCAATAGTCTGGATTCATGGTGCGGTATTCCGTGGTCCAGTCTATGCTGCAACCCAGTCTGAGTATGCCTTCCTTCATTATCGCAATGTACTTCTCTACAAGCTGCTCGCACCACTTGCGGAATTGGTCAGGGGGAACATCCCGCTTTCTGATTTGGTTCTCTTTTTCGACTTGGATTTCAATGCCTAGGCCGTGGCAGTCCCAGCCTTGCGGGAAAAGCACGTTGTAACCAAGCATGCGCTTGTAACGTGCAACAATGTCAAAATAAGTCCAATTCAAAACATTGCCCATGTGTAACTCTCCAGACGGATAAGGCGGAGGAGTGTCGATGGTAAAAGGAGCGTGTTTGGTGTCTTTCCAGTCAAAGCGATAAATGCCCATCTCCTCCCACTTCTGCTGCCATTTTCTTTCGATCTCAGAAAAGTTGTATTCTTTGGGCAGAGGCTGCATTTTTTGTTTCCCTCATGATTTAGTAGCTTAAGGAAAATTAAAATACGGCTTTAAAACATTATCCCTTTAAGGCTTGGGGAGCTGAGAGAGTACTCGGCTGAGAGGACAGCTGAATGCTGTCGACCCAATGAACCTGAACCAGATAATACTGGCGGAGGGAAAAAAAATCTCTGAGTCGAGTCTTAGTGCTCAAAGAGTGAGAGTTTTAGCGGAAGCGACTGTTTTCATCTCTCTGACTATCGTTTTGAAAGATGTGTTGCCACCTATTTACCGGTTGCCGCAAGGAGGTTCTGTCACAGTCGCAGGCTTGGTGCCGCTCTTGTGGTTTGCGTTGCGCAGAGGGGTTAGGTATGGAGTTTTTGCGGGTCTTCTGTACGGATTAATTCACGCTATCCTTCCAGGGTCTTACATAATCCACCCTCTTCAAGGTTTTCTGGATTATCCACTGGCCTATGCCGCTCTCGGACTGGCAGGTGCCTTTCAAAAGATGCCTGTATTGGGAGTCGCAGCCGGAATTGTAGGAAGGTTTCTCTGCTCTTTCGCAGCGGGTATAGTCTTTTTCACGACAGCCTCGATAGATGGCATAACTGCTTCAGCAATATATAACGGAATTTACCTCATTCCTGAATTTGTGATTACAGCTGTCGTCATTTACGTTCTGCTTAAGCGAAAGCTCCTAAACGTGTACAAATAGCCCTGTACACCTTTCTCCTCTGAGAGTGCTCTTTTGTAACATAATCCGGCGTTTGAGTTCTGCAGATAGACCCGTTTTCGATTTGCTTTTAGCACAGGCTAAAATTGATCTCTCGCTACTTTTTCAGTTCCGACAAGACAAAATCAACGATCTCATCAGCGATATTGACTTTAGTAACGATTTGCAGACCTTTCCATCCGGGCTGGCTGTTCACGTCAACAATCTTTGGGCCGTTAGGTCCTTCAAGGATGTCAACGCCGGCAACTTTGCAGCCAACAGCTTTTGCTGCTTTCACTGCGAGTTCTTCGTAATCCTGACTGAGATCTATAGGTGTTGGTCGTGCACCTTGGCTGTAGTTGGTTTTCCAGCCTTCTGCTATGCGACGCATGGCTGCGATCACGTGATCATCAATTACGAAGGCCCGTATGTCTGTTGTTCCATGGGGCACGAATTCTTGGAGATAAATTACGCCATGATAGAATGTTATTGATTTGAAAACTGTGTTAGCTATCTCGAAGTCATTAACTCGGGTTGCGCCGATCCCTCTGGATCCGAAAATTGGCTTAACCACGACATCGCCTCCTATTTCAGTGAACGCCTTTAGCGCTTCACTTACACTCTCAGTCGCAACCGTACGCGGCACAGGTACATCGTTGTCTTCTAGAATGGACAAGATGTCATATTTGTCCACGCAGTGTTCTATGGCTTCAGCAGGGTTTATCACGTAAAAACCTAATCGTTCAAGTTTGTAAAGCATGTCCATTCTAAAGACAAGCTCTTCGAGTGATCCCCTCCCGATGGGACGTACTACGAGTGCATCTAGCTCCTCCAAAAGTTTTGTGTTGTTGAATCGAAAATACGGTTTGTACCCGACTTGTGCAACTAGTCTAGGAAAGGTAAAGCATTCATATGAAATGCCACGTTTTGTGAGTGCTTCCCTTAGCTGGGTACTACTCCACGCTTCCATGTTCCTCGTTGCGATTCCAATTTTCAACATAAGGCCTTCCTTGGAACTTTGTTCTGCATCAGATGCTGATTAACTATGCTCTTAAAGTTTCTGTGGCTTTTCCGATGATGCAACGCTAAAGTTATTACTCCGAACTTGGTTTCTGTGATTAATTGGAGCCCGGTGGTGTAGTGGCCAAGCATAGGGGCCTCTGGAGCCCTTGACAAGAGTTCGAGTCTCTTCCGGGCTATTTCCGCCCAGGCGTGAATTTATACTCTTTTCGGGTTGATTTTCGCGGAATTCTTTAAGCATTTGTTGGCGCAAAGCCGAAGTCAGTTGTGAGAGTTGCTGGTTTTCCAGCTCGTTTTGTCCGATGACTGTAGTGTTAGGTCTGTTTAGGGCGTCTCGTGTTAAGATTTCTTCCGGGTTTAGTCCCCATGCGCGTATGATTTCTTTGAGGGCGTCGATTTTGCTGACCTTGGTCTTGGGTCTTATGCTCAGTCCCGATGCTGCGTATATTCCGCGTAGATGTTCGATGCCTTTCATTCGTATGTCGTGGTAGGTGCTGAGTGTGTGTCCCATCATGTAGTTGACATAGTCTGACTGGACACCTAAGGACATCATTTGAGTGCAGAAGAACTTGCGTATGCTGTGGGCTCTTAAATCATAGCGTCTCGCTCTGGGGTTATCTGCTCTGCTTGCAGTGCGAGTTATCTTGTCGGCCTTAATGTAGAGGTTATGGATGACTGAGTATATTCTGCCTGTTGTTACCGTTTTGGCCAGACAGCTTTGTCCGTCTCTGATAAGCGGGGAGTTGTCGTGTATGGTTTCTGGTCTTTTTCCTCTCCGGGTTGGAGTGCCTTTTCTGCGTATGTTCAAGTAATCTCTGAGGCATGCAACTGCTTCTTGACCGAGGAATGTGTCGAAATCGTGGTATTTGCCCTTGGTGATTTCTGCTTCAACATGAACGTGGACGGGCACGATACCCTTCTCGAGATCCCGCTTGACGTGGCGATACTCGAGTTTGGCGAGGGTGCCGATGCGGAATCCTCCTAGCGCAAGCAGTGTTACTATCACTTTTTCGCGTAAGTTGGCAATGTCGAGGATTTCTCCCAATTCCTCGGGTGTAGGGGCGCGGTCTTCGCATACGCTGGTTTTGCTAAGGCGGTATGGGAGTTCAAGTTTCAATCCGCTGCAGGTGAATAAGGATTTAACGCCTTTTACATGATTGCTGATTGAGCCGGGTGCGAGGTTTTCTGCTTGCAAGTTTGCAACGAAGTCGTCCAGCATGCGGCTTGTCTGGGCTACGGCTTTGGGTTTGGGGTCGCCGTCTACGTCTTGGCATGCCTTGATAAGCTGATCTGGCTCTGTGTTGGTCCATAGGCTGAAGCGGTGAATGCCGTAGATATACTGGTATAGCGTGGCTTTGCTTCCTGTTCTGTGTCGCAGGAGATGCTTTGCAACTTCCATAGTTGATGCGTTTTGCAGAGCGAAGGGAACAAGACTAGGCATCCTTGTAAGCAAACCTTCTATGACGTATTCTTGCAGCTTTTTGTCAGCGGGGGTCTGAGCATCTGGCAGCGCTATCGTCAGTGGTTTATTGAGTTTGTGGCCTCGGGAGCTTTCTGTAATGGTTACGGTTTTAACTCTGCTCCCGCTCCTTTCTGCTTTTGAGTTTTTCGCTTCTTTAGTTGAAGCGCATACTCGGATAGATCATCGGCACTTCTGGCTTTTAAATGGTATTCAATCATTTCCAGCGGCACTTCGCAGATCTCGAGGATGGAGTCCTTCAGGACGATCACTCCATTACAATGCCCACTTGAAGTCTGATTGTTCTGCACTGGCCTATCATGCTCGATGAGAAACACTTCCTCGGTTTCTTTGGTAAGCCACCCTATGGTTTCGCGTTCAATTGCCTCAGCAGGCGGATCCTTCATGTTCTTGAAGAGAACGTTATCCTCGTAGCGCACATAAACAGCGGATCCCGAAAAGGCGGAAACCAGCATTCGAAGTCATCGACCTTTCTATTATTTGAAGAAAATTTCGTCTCGTATGTTTTCGTTGACTTTTATGAACTGCTTGTCAGTGCAGAACTCTCTGATTCGGGTCAGCTCTGGGTCGTCTGCTGCAAATTCCTTCCTGAAGCCCAGCCTTCCCGTGGACACTCGGATTTCAACATTCTTGCCGGATTCTAATATCTGGTAGAGACCCTGTTTGTCACCTGAGTATTCTTCGAGGATTTTCCAGTCTTCAACAAGATTGACCATTCTTGTCACCCTGCCTTTTAGGCGTGTGCTCATACTCCTCCAGATGCTCGTAGAGAACTTCGTAAGCGACTTCTCTAGCTATGGTTCGGATCAAACGCCGGTTATCCCGGTCAAGTTTTGACATGCCCTCACTCTCCTCCTCGCTTCACCTCTGACTCGCGTCCGAAGCCCCTTGACGAAAAGAGTTCCACATCTCTCCGATCTTCAACAACATTAACCAAGCATTTTTCACCTTAAACTATGTTGCAGCCAGAAAATAAAAGAAATCTGGGTACAACAAAGCACAGTGTGCTTTGGAGCGTGTTACAACGCATAGTGTGCTTTGATGGGCTTTTCAACGCATAGTGTCAGAAAACGGACACATAAAAAGACCAATTATCGCGCGCGCCCGCTGAGCCTATCGTATAGATAGCCAATAACTATTCCAAGAGCGAGAATCCTTGGCACGTTCATTACTGTGTCGATTAAAAGGTAGACATAGGCATTGCTTGGATTGCCAAAAGTTGAAAGGACTTCGATAATGACTAAGGCAGCAAAGCTGAGAATCACGGCTTTTAGAATTGGATGTTTTGTTGGAATCTTATCAAAGAAACGAAGCAAGAAATAGCTGACGAAGCACGCTATAATCAGACCACCAACCAAAGCTTCAACAAGAGCCAATGGAAGATAAGAAATTGAAAAGGCAGCCATATACTCCGCAGAGATGGGAGACAGGGAAATTGCGAAGTCAACTATCCAGAAGGCTACGCCTCCCGCTACAGCCAGTTTACACAGTTTCTTGGAGAACTCGTGTGACGTCTGCCGCTTAGTTCGATCTGTGGCTGGGGTTTCCATGGTTGTTTAACTATTCCACCTGAGCAGACTTGGAAGCAACTACGGCTGAATTGGATCCTTTGTACAGCCTTTTGTATAGATAGCCAATAACTATTCCAAGAACGAGAAACCTTGGTACATTAAGCATTGTGCCGAAGAGGAAGTAATAAAGGGCATCACTCGTCCCAAAACTTGCGGGGGCTTCGAGTAGGATTGTGGCAATGATTAGGGCGATGATGCTTAGTATTACGGATTTTAGAATTGGATTCTTTGTCGGAATCTTTTCAAAGAAACGAAGCAGGAAAAAGCTGACAAAGAATCCGATAATCATACCAGCAGGCAAAGAACCAACCCAAACCGTTTGCGCGCTCCATCGCGCAGCTCTATAATCCGCTGCGATGGGAAGCAGGGAAGTTGCGATGGAAGTTGCCCAGAAGGCTAATCCGCCCACGACCGCCAGTACTACTATCTTTCTCCAGATATCTTTTGATTGGGCCATCTTTTTTCTCCCTCTTTACTTAATCATAGTCATTCTATTTCTGTTCCTTAACAGCCATAATCAAAAGCCACAAAGTAATAGAAATTTCCGCAACGAAGCTAATCACATTTCCTGGATACGCCAATATTCCGTAGTCGGGGAGAAGGAAACCCTGTAAAAACCAACTCATATTGCCAAAGAAATCAAGGATCAGCAGTATGCCTAAAAGTCTAGGAAGGAAGTGCGATTTGTAAACTAAGTAACCAAGGGGAAGTAACCAAGCGCTAAAAAATATCTGGGCGATTAGAAACCCACTTGTGTATAGATTGAGAGATGACATTGCCATAGCTTGCAGTTGACCTGTTTGAAATACGCTTAAGTAATTAGCGCCGCTCAAAAACTGAAGGGCAGCAAATAGATTTAGCGCATTAATACACTCTACAGCGACACCGCCCAAGTTTAATAACAAGAACAGCAAAGCCAGGTTTTTGTTAACCGGCTTTAACAACACGTATAGCGCCCATGCCGCTAAAACAAAAAACACTGCAGATACTAGCTCGGTTACAAAACCAGCCCGGAAAAACAATTCAGAACTACATAATGTTATTAGCTGTGGCCACAGCATCTCCAGATACAATAATTGTTGAGCGAACATAGGCGGCTAAAACAGTAGTTAAGATGAAAATGAGATAAAAAAGCCCCGCCATTCTCGCGGTCTTGCGAGGCGATAAATCTGCAACTTGGGATGTTGTCGTAAAAATGACTCCCTAGCTCTTTCATCTCGCTGCATGGCGCTAATAAGGCTTTCTAAGCCTAGCAATCGCAAGACAGATGAACCTGGCAGACCCGACTTCTTCCAAGGTTTTAAGATGCTTCTCTGTTGAAAATCAACTACACTCTATTCCCACTTACTATTTGTTTGCTTAAACTGCATGAGCTGGACGATGAAATCGAATTTAACGATAAAATAGCGTCAATTTTTTTAATAGTAGTTAATGGCTTATTTGGATTGTACTTAGTTGTCCATCAGACGGTTTCTACAGGTTTTTTTACTCCAATATTCTTGGGAGGCATGTTGGACGGAAATGACGGAATGTACATACGCAAAATTCTTTAAACATTAGACTCAACTTATGTCTGGGTTCTCTGATGGAACGAGTATACGAAAAGTACGCGTGGGTGATATTACTAGCTCTAGGGCTGCTATGGTTGGTGGTTGGACTCGTTGCTGTGTTCCAGCCAGAAGGAATATTTGAGGCGGACGCCCAATCTGTCACAAACATGCCGTGGAGTGAGCTCAAGGCTTCGAGCCCTATGGCCGCTGACTTTGTTATCTTCGTATACGGGCAAATGGGCCTACTCAAGATAAGCTGGTCCTTCTTTGTCTTAGCCATTACCCTAACGGGCTACCGGAAGGGAGAAAAGTGGGCTTGGTACATCATGTGGTCCGTTCCTGCCCTCTTGGTAAGCGATGCACTCTTCAGCGTTATGTTCATTGGTGACGTCTCCCAAGCGTTGCAGTTCATCCCGATTACGACCATAACGCTGCTGGGGATCCTCCTACCCTACAGAAAGTTTTTCCCAAGATAGCCACCATCGGATCACTCGAATATATATGCAAAACAATGTGCAGAATGTGGAAACAAGATGAACAAGAAAATAATATTGAGTTTAGCAATTGCGATTGTAGGTTATTTTTTAGGTATTGTAGCTGATGCGAATCATAATACAGCATCAGTAATTTATCCTGCCGCCTGTTTAAGTGAAATATTGTTTTTCTTAATTGCTTTTCCACTTGCAAACTCTGCTGGCAAAAGTATTAGAAAAGAATCAAACACAGGTGGGATTCCGGGTTTAAGATTTATGAGTTGGATTATGTATGGCGTTGCAATAACTCATTTTATACTATTTTTTATGTGGCCCTTGGTTGCATCCGGAAATAGCAGACTCCCAGATGGACAGATAACTATAGACGCTGCGATGTTTTTTATCGCATCAATGTTAATGATTGCAGAAGCGTGGAACTCATATAAAAGCAAAGATTAAACATCTAATAAATTTCTCGCGCGCCTAGGACGCAGTTACTTGGCTTCTTCTGGAAAGAGATTCTTTCCTTTTTCTGTGATTTCGATAGCACCTATTTGTTTGAACATATCTATGTTGTCAGTGACGTTCCAGTATTCTGCAAGTTTGCCATTAACTATGCGATAGATGTCAACACCCTTAGTTGTTATCTTGTTGCCAGTAGGGGCTAGTCCCATAAATTCGCTTTTATGGGTCCCCGTGTAAGTAAGGCGAACCCACACCTTATCCCCTTCAGCAATGATGTCTTCAATCGTTTCATGCCAATCGGGGAAAGCTTTGAGACCCATGGCAAATAGTTGTTTGAGTCCTTCTCGGTCTACTTTGTTGGTGTGGTCAACATAATCTGGTGCTATAAACTCGTCAAAATCCAAGTTTCGCTTATTGTAGGCTTCAATCCACCTACGAACAATTGCCTTATTCTCTTCCAATGACATATAACATCACCTCTCCTTTATTCTCTTTTTCAGAATTTAATGGTTGTTGTCTTCGTGTGGAGAATAGAATATTAAGAATTAATGCGTTCAAGTTCTACTTCTTTTGCAGGTTCTGCTTCAGGTTCTGAGCAAACTCTTCTGCATGTTTGAGGTCTTCAGCATTAGGTCTACCCTTATTTATTCCCCCAAATAGTTTAAGGAAACTATTGGTGTTAAAACCTGCACAACTAAATTCATCAACAATCATGTAACCTTTAGATTGCAGTTTTTTCCTTAAGCGACGAGTGATTTTTGGCAACATATCTAGTAAACTCCGTTTTGTCCAGCTCCATGAACTTCATGGAGCTCCACAGGTTGAGAAAATGAATGCTTTCTTGTTGGTGACTTGTGGCAGTTTATCGGCAAAGTCAAGCAGAACTTTGTGGTGTTTTCCACTATCTATTCCTGAACCAAAACCTATTAGGTCATACTCTTGAAGCTCTTCAGGGTTTACTTGCTGTGGCGTTTTTATTTGTGCATCAAGAACTTTTGCGAAGACTTTAGCGATTTTTTCAGTATTCTTGTGATGATATGAAAACACAATCAATCAAAGACTTCATTGGCAACGCCAAATCCTAGTTCTATTATTTATGCTCCACAGTTATTACGACATTTCCCTTTTTGTGTCCTTTGTCGACATACCTGTGAGCCTCGACAATTTGTTCCAACGGATAGATTCTATCTATGACCGCTTTCAGCTTTCCCGCCTCAATAAGCTCTTTGAGGAAAATTAAGTCTTCAGCCTTCTCGCCTGCCAATCCTATCATGAGCTGACATGAAATATCCCATTCGGAGCTAGCGCTTTCTTACAGTTTGATTTCGAAATTTTGGCTACGGCATCAAAAATGACATCATAAGTCTCACCGCTTTCTGTAAAATCCTCTTTAGTGTAATCAATTACCTTATCGGCTCCCAGAGATTTCACCAACTCTAAATTGGTGGTACTGCATACTCCGGTAACTTCTGCCCCAAAGTACTTGGCAAGCTGAACCGCATAAGTACCTACACTTCCAGAAGCACCATAGATAAGGACTTTTTGTCCACTCTGGATATTTGCTTTCTTAAGAAACCTCAATGCATGTAGCTCCCCAGAAGGAATTCCAGCAGCAGCTTCCTCATAGGTCATATTAGCCGGTTTTATTGCCACAATCCCGTCTTCAGGCAGACACTTGTACTCGGCATAAGCACCAAAACCAAAACCGGTAGATGCAAAAACCTGGTCACCTTTCTTAAATCGTTTTACATCTTTACCTACTGCTTCAATTTCCCCTGCTAACTCCATCCCTAGTATTGTTCTTCTTTGGTCCTCTAAGACCAAGAGCTATTCGTGCCATAAGCCACATTCCGCTCAGGAACTGTGAAACTACGCATTCTAGAGTCCCCCGATGTACTGTTGTCGCATATACTTTTACCAGGACTTCATTATCCTTGGGAGTAGGTTTTTCTACCTCTTTGAGCTGAAGAACTTCCGGTGGTCCGTATTTTGTCGTATACAATCGCTTTCATGAGTTTCCTTCAAGATGACTTTGATCGTGGCTTTTTTAAGCATTGTTGCTAAGCTTAACAATTATGACAACTTTTCCTTTGACACGTCCTTCACCAAGATACTGAAGCGCTTCAGGAACCTCAATTAACGAATACCGTTTATCAATAAATGGGACAATTTTGCCGGCTTCACAAAGCTCCGTTATATGAACGAGTCTTTAGACTTGGTCGAACTGCCAGGATTCTATTTTCTTGCCTGACGTTCTTCTAATACATGGTCCCAGGAGCAAAATCTGGAAAAGCTAGCTGCAGAACCTCCGACAGCGAAATAGCTTCCATTGGGCCTTAGCGCCCGTTTGTAGGCGAAAACCGAACGATTCGCAATAACATCGAGTATTAGATCATACTGCTGTCCA
>CAVTHH010000005.1:0-219510 GCA_963734505.1 Candidatus Bathyarchaeota archaeon
CATGAACAGTCTGTTCCCGCATTGGGGTGGCTCAGTTCAATCCTGGTATTACGAGACAAGGCTTCGCTCGCGCCTGGAGAACTATAGCGGTCCCATAATTGAAGAGGAGAGTAGGAACATGCCTATTTCGTTGTTGCTTAATCACGCCCTGCTCTGTCGGAAGATGGGTGCAGAGGTGATTCAGTTTGAGCCTTACTGGTACTTCTTCGGCGACACGGACGGAAAAGCAAGAGATAGCTTGAATCTAATACATCATTACTTGAACATGGAGTGAGAAAAGAGGATGAATGGAAAGGGGCACCAAAATATCGAGATATCAGGGCAGATGGAACGGCCCTATTGATTTTCTTGTTTGTTCTTTGCTCTCCATTTTTCTTGAAGTATCGTTGCTAGTTTTCCGTCCTCCAAGATCACTGGTCCGTAGTATCCGCAGTTTCTGCACTGCCAGAGCGACCAGAGCTGAGGCATACCCTGCGCCCAGAAGACGTCTGTTGAGCCGCATTTCGAACAGAATTTCAGCGGCACCCTTTTCTTTTTCTTCTCTGGAACCCGGCGCTCTCCAGTTGTCATGTGGCTATCTGCGCCCCTTGTTTCGCATGGCTCTTTTCAGGATCTTTTTCTTGGGAAGCTTGGGCTTCTTCACTCGCACGTCCGTAGTCAACGCAATCCCTAAACACATTTACGGAGAAACGATTCTTAAGCCTAATCCCGTTTGCGCACGCCGACAACTAGCTAGCATCCAGCCATATGCCATCGTAAGCGGCGCGCGCGCCCAACTACAACTAGACAGAAATCATATAGCTATCTGCTTAAGCCACCTTTACGAAGGATTTGCGAAGGAAGTTTAACAATTTCGTGAAGTTGTCTTCTCGAAAACCCTTAAGAAATTGTACAATCACTCTATACTGGCAACGCAGGGGCAGTAAACACGAGGGGAGAGGCAGTGAAACCCCTGACAATGAGGCACGTTTCTCGCGGTCACAGGGTGTTAAGAACCCTTGCGAAGAAAGGAAACATCTGAACAGGAATTTCCTATACTTAGGGTGTTTAAAATGGTCGTAAAAGTTCGACTAGAGTTCAAATTGCTATCGGCAACAAAGACCCCAGACGGTCACATTTTAACGCTGAAACTGAAAAACGCTGGAAACAGAATCTTGAAGAACATAGTTGTTCGGCCAAGCTACCTGGCTCAGAACTTTTCAACTGAGTCTCTTTCCTGCTTCGTCTACGCCTTGATGCCAAACGGAGATGAAACTGTCACCTTCCGGATTTCTGTCCCCTCGCTGAAACTGGTCTGGTTTTCAGTCTCAGGCTACGCCAGTGGAGACGCATATTTCAGTTTAGAATCACCTTTGTTGACCGTTCGAGCAAAAGATGCCGAAGAAAGCTTCATATTGACTTGACACTCGACGCGTTTCCTAACTTCTTTCGCCAAGTGCGCTTCCAGTTAACAGACTCATTTTCTAGGCAGCAATTCATTCAGTTCATAGGTTGCCAAGCACACGACACTGTCAGCGCCCCCGTAATACACAAAGACCTCATCGTCGATGAGCACGTTGCCGCAGCTAAACACTACGTTGGGCACTTTTCCGAAACGCTCATAGTCAGCGACAGGTGTCAATATTGGCGTTTCCGAGCGATAGAGAACGCTTTCAGGATTGTCTCTATCTAGTAAGATTACGCCAAGCGAATAGACCTTCTCGAAACTCACTCCATGGTATAAAACAAGCCAACCCTCGTTGAGCTCGATAGGGACACCGGCCGCACCGATTTTCCAGCAATCCCAACTTTTCGTTCTCGGTCTCATAAAGGCTCTGATGTCATACCAGCACTTGAGGTCATCCGAGTACGCCACACACATATCCGGTTCCAAACGGTGCAACATAACATACTTACCGTCAATCTTCTTGGGAAAAACAACCCCGTCCTTGTTACGCACGCCCCTGAAAGGCAGCAATCGCTCATTCCAATTCCACTGCTTGCTCAAGAAATCATTCACCGAAATAGATGTCAGCGAGATCTGGTAGAGCTGGTCGTGGTCAATTTCGGTCAGCGCCGTATAAGCCATTATTATTTTGCTATCAAAACGCGTCAGTCTAGGATCTTCGCAACCATAATCTTCCGCACCGTCTTTCGGTTCAAAAACCGGAGTCGGCGACCGCTCATCAAAAACGTACCCATCCGACGAGGAAGCATACCCAATTCGGGATATACCGTCGTTTCCCAAAGCTCTGTATAGTAAGTGAACTCTTTTGCCCACCTCTATGGCGGCAGCGTTGAAGACTAACCTGGACTCCCATTCGTTAGATGGATCCGGCTTAAGGATTGGATTGTCTTGGAACCGTCTCATTTTTCCGTGTCCCAGCGGCATTTCTATGTAGCGAGCCCGAAAAGCTCATCATGGAGTCTTCTGACAGCAAGCAACCCCACTAGTTCCTGCTTGCTATTCACCACTGGCAGATGTCTTATCCCATGCGAGACAATCATTCGTCTCGCTTCATCGAAGGACGCCTCTTCCCCGATCGTTGCCACGTTCTTGGTCATCACCTGGTCAATAGGCGTGTCAAGCGGGACGTCGTTGGCTACAATCCTTATCGCATCTCGCTCGGTGAAAATCCCCACACACTTCTGGTTCTCATCAGTTACCACGATTGAACCCACGTGTTTTTCCTGCAGAATCCTTATGGCATCTTTAGCTGTGATGTCGGGCTTTGATGTTACCACATCTTCTATCATTATGTGCTTTACCATTAGCACGTTTATTTTGCCTCTATGTTTAGTCTTGTTTTTCTTGACTAATAAGGCAAACTGTCTAAAGATTCATAATAACACTATACGAGAGACATTCCGAGCGAATAAGACAATCGTCGCTGTTTCATTTAGTGGTTTGCAGTTCGATGCGGGCGGAGAGATAACAAACATTCGCTTCGGCGCCCTGGTTAAGGTTTAGTCCCTCCTCGGTTATTCCATCGTAGCAACCACCTGTTGTCGCGTTGTAAACAAAGGCGCTTTTGGTGTTTTTCCCCAGAAACCAGCTGAAGATTGTCCGCGCCATTTTCTTGTAGTAAAGGTTGCCTGTTGTAAGATAAGCTGATAGCATAGCTTCCGTCATAGAAGCAGCTTCCACCGATTGCTGATCGTACATCGACCGTGGTTTTCCTTTCAAGTACCAGCCCTTGTTTCCTATGGGCACGAATATGTCGTCTAGAATCTGAACTTGTAGGAGGAACTTCAGCGTTTCCTCCGCGGCGCGAATGAATTTTGCCTGTTTTGTCTCTCGGTAAGCCTCAAAGAGAGCTTGCGGAAGCCTACCATTCACGTAGGTGAGGTAAGGCTCAAACCAGCGCCAGTCGCTGGAACGCGTGTTCTTATAGTATTTGAGTAATCTGTTTGAAAATGCTTTTATGTTCTCAGTCAGGTTGCGGTCCTCAGTATAAGCCCTGCGATAATGACTGAGACCAAGTATTGCAAAGGCTTGCGCTCTCGGGGATTTAAAGAAACATGCCCAACGAAAAGCTTTATCGAAGATTTCTTTTGCCAAGAGCTTCTTCTCAGCTGACAATTTACTGTTTATAACGTATCCACAAGCCCAAAGGGTGCGACCTGCACAGTCTTCGGAACCCTCATCGTCAAGGAAGTTTCTATCGTAACTTAGGAAGTTATGCATCTTTCCGTCTGCTCTCTGCATGTGCAAAATGAAGCTTAGGTAAGTGTCTATCAAAGTGTCAGATTGAGAGTTACCTCTGATTTGGTTGTTCTTGGTGAGGGCTATGAGGGCTCGCGCGTTGTCGTCGGTTGTGTATCCTTCAAGCCGTTTTGGCGTTCCGAATTTTGAATGCTGAAAGACACCGGTATCATCTGTGATTGCTTCAAGGAAGTCTAGCTTGATAGGTGGGAGATTCATGAAAGGGGCCCTCTTAAGCATGGATTGCTTGCTTGATTATGTTCGAGTATTTTTGGCCGACTTTTGGCCATGTGAAACTTCGACTGTACTTGTAAACTTTTTTCTCCATGTCTCTTCTCAGTTCTTTGTTTTCCAAGAGTTTCCTCACTTCTTGAGTTATTGAGTCCGGATTCCTGAACTCGCAGAACAAGCCTCGTCCGTGAGACAACACTTCTTTGGCGTGGAGGTAGGGAGTTGATACGACTGCTCTGCCAGCTCCTAAAGCGTAGACCAGAGTGCCGCTGCTGATTTGGTTTGCGCCTAGATAGGGCGTAAGGTAGATGTCTGTAGCATGGAGATATCTTATTAATTCCCTCTTTGCGAGGAATCGATTGTGAAATCTTACATGGTTCTTAAGTCCCAGTTGGTCGACCAGTTTGACGAGGTTCATGCGGTAGGTTTCGCCTTCAATTTTTCTGACCTCAGGGTGTGTTTCGCCGATCACCAGATAGAGTATGTTAGGGTACTTTTCAACCAACGGTGGGAGCGCTTGGAGAGCGTACTCGATGCCTTTGCCCGCGTTTATCAAGCCGAAGGTTGATAATACGATTCTTCCTTTCAAACCCAGCGAGGGCTTTACGCTTTCACTGCTCAAAAAGGGAATATCTGGGCAACCATGTTGCACAACGTTGATCTTCTCATTTGAAACGTCATATTCTTTGAGAATGTTCTTTGCCGCTTTTGCCATGACTACAACGGCTTTGCTTCGGGTGAGGATTTCTTGAAGCACGTTTCGTGCTGTGGATTCGAAGTCTGGTTGGACGGTGTGGAGTGTAGTGATGACCGGTTTTTGCACGTTTTGCAGGAAGGAGAGGACGTACTTTCCCCATTCTCCTCCGTATATTCCAAATTCGTGTTGAAGATTAACTGCGTTGATTCGGGATGAGTTGATATAAGTGGCAGCTTGAATGTAATCTTCTTCGAAATCCTGTCTTATCTGTTGTTTGACCCTGCTATCGTAATCGTAGATCGTGTCTATTTCATTCACGGCTATGACTCGAGCTGGTGCGAATTCATCGAGGAGATCCACAGAGTCGACTAGGTCTTTGGTAAAAGTGGCTATTCCGCACTCTCTTGGAACATATGTCCCTAGAAAGGCAATGTATTTTTTGTTTGATTCTGGAATTCCGGGTTTTGCGAACAATTTCTCACATTACCTTGGCTGGATTTGGCGTTAGTACAAGAAATTGGTTGAATTTCTGCTTGAAAACGCCTTTGTTTATTAATAATTGTTCGCCACTAAAAAATCTGGTGCTTGTTACTGGTGTTCCAGTATTTGACAATGATTACCGCTTTATCGAATTAGCGCGCACCTATTACTGGAAGGTTACGTTTCAGGTTAGAAAAAGGGGAAGTTGAACAGGCAATGCTGATGTTGACAACTCACGGATGGGGCGCGGTTAATATCTTGGCTCCTTCAGCCTCGGTCCATGCTTTCATCGTCGTGGTGCGGATGTTCCCCATGCTGCCTAAGCACAGTAGGATAGCCATTAAATCATCGTCTTTAGGAATTTCCACAGTCATGACAAAATCGTATTTTCCAGCTGTGTAGAAGAGCTGCATTTTTCCTCCAGCTTTTTCGATCATGCTGCGAGTTTTCTTGATTCTTGCTGGTGCTTCTGAGACTTTTTTGATGCCTTGCTCTGTCCAGTGTCCGAACACAATAAAATTGGACAAAATTCTCACCTGGATAGTACTCTGAAAAAACCAGGATATAAGTGTTAAAGCGCGAGAAATGCTCATGTGTGTTTTCCAAAACGGCTGAAAATAGTATTCAATCAAATCTCAAGGTTTCCAGGCTGAACTCGTGCATGTCCACGGTGGCGTAGACCGCAAGCGCAAGGCTCCAGAAGACATCGTCATGTGTGTCGCCGGGGTGAGATAGGTTTATGGCGCCGTCTTTGCGTAACTCGAAACGTTCCACGTTTGATTAGCGCGCCAAAAAAAGTATTAATAGTTATGTAACTATATAGTTACTTGGTGTTTAAGCTGACCGAATACACTACAATATCGGTTCCTACAGACGTCAAAAAGCGCTTGGAAAAGGCTAAGGGAAAAAAGGAATGGGGCGAGTTCCTTCTCGAATTGTATACTGAGGGAAAACGGCTGAAAAGCAAAAGAGCCTTCGAAGAGCTAACTGCTACCCTAACTCGAGAAGACCTTAAAGCAGCATCCGAATCCAGCAGAGAATTCAGGGAGAAGTTCGCGCTGAGATGAACCTCCTCGACACTGACGTAATCATCCAAATGATCAGAGAAAAGAAATACGCCCCCGGCGCGATCTCTCCAGTAACGCTCATCGAGGTGCTTAGGGGAATCGATACCAAGAAAAGAGCGAAAGTCAAGCAGCTGCTTGAAGAAAGCTTTCCACTCATAGACTTGGACAACAGTGTCATCGAGACTTACTGCAGCATCTACCAGTCACTCAAAAAAGATGGCTCCTCACTGCCCGACGCGGACCTCCTCATAGCTGCAACGGCCATTGCACATGACGTAACACTTAAAACAGGAGACGACCACTTCCAACGACTGAAACCTCTGGGTCTGAAGCTAGCCTGAACTCAGCGCGCGCCCATAGTGGTGGTTCACAACAACTTCTAGATTGTGATTCTGAAACCTGGAATGATCCGGTTATGGTGTTTAAGAACAAATAGCTCACCAACCAGAATGGTTTTCAATATTACGCGTGGTTGATTTCTTGAGTTTCTCTACGGCGGATTTATGACTCGTGTATTATATTCCTGCAAGTATTGCAGGTGCGCTTGATCGTAGGGATAGCTCTCAGTCTGAGGATACGGGAACCCACGCATACCCAGGAAAGGCAACGGGTCAACCGTGAAGTCAAATCCATAGCCCCAGTTTCCAGGCGGGTCTTTGAACCAAGAGGCAACGAACAGAAAATAGTCTCTTTCCATTCCTTCATCGAGAGGCGAGAGATTTGCCGTTGGGAATTTAAGAGAAACTTTGTCTCCTTGCAGGCCAATGACGTACATGTCGTCTGCTTCGAGAAGCAAAGGTGTTACGTCGCCGTACCTGGTGAAGTTACCCGTGGCAGCTGAGGAGGTGCGCCCGAAATCCATAGGGACAAGAGCTGCGTTGGCATCTATTCTTTGGACTATTGTTGAGGCCTGCGGTGTCGTGTCTATTCCTATGTAATCGTAGGTTACGTTGAAGAAGTTTGTAAATCTCACTTCGTATTCATTTACGTCTTCTGGAAAGACCCCGGTTAAGTCGACGACGAAAGTTCTGGGGACAAAGTCCGACGGAGTTGGTATCTGCTTGTCCAACGGAACTCGCTCCCATTGGCCGTCGGCATTCTTAACTTCCATGTAAGGAGACGGATAGAGTTGTGTTCCGTTGGGCACTAAGCCTTCTGCGAATGCGGATTGGAAGCCTGCTATCCATTCATAGTAGGCTTCAGCAGAACCCCAATCGACCATTCCACGAATCAGAAGTTTGATGCCTTCGGCGCCGGACAATTCACCTAGATTGAGTGTTAGCTGGTTGAATGTGATATTGTTCCATGATGGACTTTCGAACCCGTTGCTTCCAGAAGTGAAAACACCGTCTATGCTTGATATCTGAGACAGTACGTCTTCGCCTTTTTCGTTAGTGGCCGCAACAGGAGCTTTCAGGTGATCCGGGTTTATTGTGTAGACTTGTCCGTTGAATGCTTGATTGGCGTAATTGACCATTGTCGTATAAGCATCAGTGCCAACCGGATGATCGACAACAATCATGTATGCTGCGTCTAAGTAGAATAATTCATTCCACTGCTGGAAGAGAACAAGATCGTAATATTCTCCGCCGACAGCGCCTTTTTCTGCCAATTGACTCCTGTCCAGTTTGACGAAGTCCCAAGGGTTCCCTCCGCCAAAAACGATGTCGCCTTTTTCATTGATGTAATCGATGTATCCTAGCCAACCGGCATTAGAGACATCAGTGACGTAAACGTAGTCTGTTCCATTCCAGACAAACAAAGAGGGACACGAGGCGTAACCACTAATCAAAGTGTACGACGCCACCACTACTAAGCGACTTTGCAGGTTAACTGTCGTTGTTGTACTAGTGTCGCCGTTACTCCAGAAATCAAACTCGTAAACCGCGGTATCCGTAGAGTAAGGATTCGGCACTGAAAGCGTGTATTCTCCCACAGGTAAGAGTTCACTGTACGGCATCATTAGGTCCACTCCGTTTAACGTAAAAGGCGAGGGATCAGAACCACCACCAGAATACGCGACCCTGAGTGTGTGGTAACCCGTGGGGACGATGACAAAGGACCCCGTGAGGCTGTTGATCTTGTAAGTATGTTTCCCTTCAGTTGTCACGTTAAACGTAAACGCGACGTTGGAGGTTTCTCCAGCCGCTAGCTCGATTTTTCTATTCTCAACCAAAACATCGTCCACGTAGAGTCTTATAGAAAGCGTGTCCGTTTCGCTTCCCGGGTTGGTCGCGACTACCGTGGCGTTTATGGGCTCGTCTACCCACCCTTCAAACGGATTCACAAGCATGCTTGACAAGCGAATGTTACTTGCGGTAGGCGGAGCTTCTTTGACTCTGAAAGAACCGCTTAAACCATCTATTTCAACCGTGTAGTTTCCGATGGTTTCGGCGAGATAAGTAAATTCGATTATGGTGGATGTGTTGTTGCCTGGAAGGGTAATTGTCTGATTCTCCACCAACGCATTGTTTATGGTGAGGTTGGCTATGTACTCTCCTTCAAGGTCGCCGATGTTGGTCACGTTAACCGAAAAAAACGTGGGCTCTCCTTCTTCCGCTTCAAAGGGGTTGATTGTGAGGTCTTTTACCGTGAATTCGGCTGGTTTGAGTGCGGTGGCAATCAAGCCTTCGTTTTGAAGGTAGAGGTAGGTTCCCGCTGCCAGGGCGACAACTATTATGTCAATTACTAGAATTGCTTTAAGCTTGCTTTTGGCTGAATTGGACCGCATGAAAACGTAATTCACAATCCCGATATTTAATCATGACAGTCTAGCGCGCGTGCGTGTTCCTAAATTAATAAAGTGAGTCTCGTACCCCTTTATTGAGGTGAACAACGAAGAGGCATGAGGCTCTAGAGACTCTCCTCAGCCTCAGCAAGACCGATTTATCCTTGCCCAAAAAATCCTCAGCTCACCGCTTTCTTCACGAGCGCGCCGATCCTTGCCTCTTCGGCGGCAGTCAACTCCTTCAGCGCGAAGGCGATCGGCCACATGTTGCCTTCGTCGAGGTTCGCCTCGTCGTTGAAGCCGAGCGTCATGTACCTCTCCTTGAACTTCTCCCCGCCGCGGAAGAAGCAGACGACCTTGCCGTCCTTGGCATACGCGGGCATCCCGTACCAGAGTCTCGGCGAGAGGGCTGGCGCGCTGGCTTTGATGATCGCATGGAGCCGCTCGCCCATGGCGCGATACGGTTCCGGCATCGCGGCGATCGCCGCGAGCACGGCGCTTTCCCCGTCCGCCTTGTCCACGCGCGAGCTTGCGACTTCTTTCTTGCTCATTTTGTTTACTTCCATTATTAGTTGGTTAGATGATGATTTATAAGCCTACTTAAAAGCGCGCGCCTCTACAGTTTTCTCAATTCTGCAGAGCAAGATACCGTTATTCACCCATTACTTGAACAACCAAGTTTCTGGCGCGACTGCGAACATCCAACTCTACAAACACGATTTGCTGCCAAGTTCCCAACGTTAATCTTCCATCGACAAACGGCACAGTCAAACTCGGTCCGATGAGCGAGGCCCTCACATGGGAATGCCCGTTCCCGTCATGCCAACGCCTCTCATGTTCGTAATCAAGGTTCTTCGGAGCCACTCGCTCAAGCATGTCCGGAAAATCCTTCAGCAATCCAGCCTCGTACTCGATAGTCGTTAAAGCCCCAGTGGAACCAGTCACAAAAACAGTCACAACCCCATTCTTCAACCGAGTTTCAGAAACCGCCTCGGAAACCTCACCGGTAATGTCTAACAAGTCACCCTCTCCTTTCGTGCGAACTGAAACTTGTTTCGTAACCACAGTCAACCCCTAACCCTCCATGAGCTAAGCAATACAAAAACAACCCTTATCACCCTAACATATCTCTTCTTATAAACACTCGCCATCCAAGAAGAGACTTCCTCATCCTTTCTTGGCTAACGGGTTCAGGCAGAGGAAACACCCTACAAGCTTGTTCACTTGACGCGCGAAAATGCTGTTCTTAAAGCTGAAGCAGTTCTTGCCCACCTGACTAAAATTGGAGCATTCAAGAGAAAAATATTCTCAGGAGAGTGACAGGAAGAAACGAAAAAGGTTGTAGTGATCCTTTTCATTACTTTCTTGATTGCACTTTCTTTTCCAACGCTGCTATGCGTTCGTCAAGAGACGATAACTTGTCTGTAATTTTATTAAGTGACTCTCTGTCTTCCTTGACTACAGCCAGGATTTCATTCATATGTGAATAAATTTTGCTGAGGACGGCGTGAACGCCCTTCTGAGACGAATCATTCTCCCCATTCAATAGAGCATCACAACCCATTTCCTATCATTATCTCCACTAATAACTTATGCAGAACTCTCTTATAGAAAACGAGCACCAAAGTTCCACCTGTATTATGCGCGTCTACAAAAGCTTTGACCAATAATCAAGAGAAAGAAGGTGCGCGCGCATGCTTATTCCTAAAATGGTAAAAAATGGTCAAAAGTCGAATTTAGGTATTCAAGCCTAATATAAAAGCATGAACTCCGAATGGAACCAGCAGAAATGATACATAGAGAAAGGGCGATTTAAAACCATTTATGACGAATTTCGGAACAGCCATGCGCGCCTGAATTTGCCTCCAGCGAAGATTTAAATAATTGCTTAATTATATGTTTCCAAAAGGGAAACAAAATGTCTCTGGAACAACGAGCTAGAATTATAGAAATCACCACATCATCAAACTGCGGGGTAAGAGAAATAGTTCATTTGCTGAAAATGAAAACTTCCAATGTCATTTCGCTACTAAGAAAAATGAACGAGGAACAGCTAATCAAAATACAATTTGCCCAAAGTCAAAAGAAAGGCAGACCAAAGAAATGCATCATAACTACTTCTTTAGGCTACGAATTTCTTGAATCCTACAAAAAGCTAAACATCAACATACTCAGAGCAAGAAAACAAGACCTAAATCACGCTGCCAAAGATGCAATGTACGCTAACAGACTCATCGAGAATGGCCATTCCCCATTTCAAGTATTCATGGAGTTGAACATGATTGCCAGCAATATTAAGAACTCTTCAGAAAATCATCAACCTGTTCAATGAAAACAAAATCGATTACATGATAATAGGCGGCTACGCCCTTCCATTCTACGGGAGAATCCGAACAACAGTCGACTTGGACCTTGCGGTTGCGGTTAAAACCCAACCGAAAATTGATCTTCTCCTTAACCTACTTAAGGCAGCAGATTTCGAACCAACCATTTGTTCTCCTCGTAACCCCCTAATATTAGCGATAGATCGAAAAGAAAAAATGGAGTTGGAGCTATGGACGAAGCCTGACGGAATCGTTTTCGACAAAGAAACCCTGAAGAGAAGAAGAAAAGCAGACATGAGCCAAGACCTTTCAGCATGGCTTGTTTCTCCAGAAGACTTTATTGTAACCAAACTGGCCCGACCAGACAGAGGAGCAACAGACGAACAGGACGTGAAAAGCGTACTCGTTAGGCAGGCTGGCAGACTGGATGAGGCGTATCTTGAGAAAAGAGCCCGAAACATCGGAGTTCTGGCGATTCTAAGAACGATTCAAAATTCATAAATACGATACGTTTTATTGAAAAACTATGACCTGAAAACTTGAAAAGGAAAAAATGGGGCTGGCAAGCTGGAGAACAAGTATTCAGTTTGTGTGGATGGCGTCTGCATTAGGGATGGGAAGGTTTTGCTTTTGAAGCGTAATGTGGAACCGTTCAAAGGCTGGTGGAATGTTGTGGGTGGGCAGCGCACGCTCTGCATATCAGTCGAAAAGGCTTGATTCGAGTCGCGCTGGTTTGTCCCTAAATTAATTAAGCTTATTTTAGGGGGTCTCGTATTTTATGAGATACGTCCAAGCTTAGGAGGTGAATCCCAAGCGGGACAAGATGAACACGAGACCCTAGAAACCCTCTTCAGAAACATCGACTTAAGCTTTGCCAAAACAGCATTACTCGGTTGCTTTCACACCGCTGGACCCGGCAGACCTCCCAGAAACCCATTAGGACTTTTCAGAACCTTCATCGTCATGCGCATGAAAGGCGTTCGCAGCCTAAGAGAAATGACCAGGCTACTTGACACTGACCCACGACTCAGAAAACTGTGCCTCATCAAGAACAGGCGAAGCAGCCTATCCCAGAAGCGTTCTAAGCAGGTTCATCCGAAAGAGTCGGAGAAGACAACCTCACCAGAATAATCGAGGAGAAAGTCGTTAAACTCTTGAAACAGAACGACGCAAAAGAAGTTGACGCCGTGTTTGACGCTTCTTTCATAAAGGCTTGGAGCACACGAGATCCACTGGACAACCAGAAAGGCTATTCGGACAAGGAAGCAAGAGTTGGAAGAGCAGGCAGAACCTTCGGACTCGGCTACAAGCTACACCTATCCATCGACTCTAAAACCATGCTTCCTTTGACCTGCACTTTTGCTTCTGCCAACCAGAACGAGCAGAAACACTCATTGAACATGCTGGAGAAAACAAAGCTGATTCTCAAACAGTCTGCAGCCAAATTGAGAAGTGTGATAGCTGACAGCCAGTACAGCGACGGCAAACTCAGAAACGCTGTTGACGAGGCGGTGATTCCGTATCGGGCAAACCAGAAACGAGACGTTAAGGGCTTGCTGAGGGTGGATAAGAAGTTTCGAACCTATGGACCAGAAGACCAGAAGAAGGAGTATCATAAGAGGCCTCACATCGAAGCGGTCTACAGCTTCCTGAAGACACAGTACAGCCTGGCCGTCAAACAAGGTCAGAGGCTTAAAAAACGTCGCTTCATACGCACTTTACAGCCTGTTGTGCTTGGTTCTGAACAGAGAAGCAGCTGAAAACATTGGAAGACCAGACAAAGCAGTCTCACCAACCTACTTCAACACATAATATCGGGACAAGGCAGCGCGCTAGACCAACTTCCGCGCATCAGACAGCTCATCAAAAACGCGGGCGCGCAACGAGGTCCGAGATAATCCCGTAGTTTTTGGAAGAATTGTTATCTTAAGGAACTAAATTGCATATGTATCAGTTCAGAAAAGCCGTTTCCAGTAGTATTCTTTTCAGAATAGTAACGCCGTGACTTACCTTCAGCTTCTTCTCGCCTAACCGCGCTCTGTAGCGAATTGGTATCTCACGAATCGTAAAGCCGCGCCGCTCTACCATGTGGTTCAGCTCGACTTCAATGTCAAAGCCTTTGGATTTCACAAGCCACCCTCGCAAAACCTCCGCACGTATTGCCCGCAGTCCAGTGAACGGGTCCTGAAGCGGCTCACCGTTAAGCATGTTATGTGCGAAAGCCAACAGCTTGTTGCCAATTTGGAAAACGCCGTGCAAAGCTTCCTTGTCAACGTGTCCGTTGAGCCTGTTGCCGCAAACCATGCCAACAAGCGGGTTTTCTTCGAGCACTCTTATCATGGCAGGAACGTATTCAGCGGGATAAGTGTAGTCTGCGTCAGTGAGAATGATATAATCCACGTTTGGGTCGGCATGTTCAAGGGCCTTGGCTAAGGCGTCGCCCTTGCCAACTCCGTCCTGGCAAACAACCTTTGCCCCCAGGTTTTTAGCTATCTCGACTGTTCGGTCGCTACTTCTGCCGTCAACTACGAGAACCGAGATTTCACCCAGAGTGTCTCTCATCTCAGCTATTGTAAGCCCGATTCCTGGCGCTTCGTTTAGTGCTGCAATTATTAGCTGCGCTGAGTAGCGGGTTTCCATATCTTGAACTAGAATCGTCATATCTTTCACCCTAACTATATTCGAGTAATCCCTTTTATTGTCATGTCTGTGTGACCCTCCATCTACAAGATTAGAACCTCTTCGGAGGCGCTCGCAATCCTAAAAACGCAGCCAATTTGCACATAAAGGTCGGTAGTCGGATGGATGTTGGGCTTTAGAAGCGCGCATGCGGGTTCCTAAATTCGTATCAGGATGAGTCTCGCACCACTTATCGGGGTAAGCGATGAAGAAATACAAGACTAAGGAAAAATTGCGCCTCGAAGAGTCTTTATTGCGAAAGTTACTCACGGCAGTTTTTTAGGTTAAGTGTTTCTGTGATTCAACAGTCACAACTATTTAAAAGCGTGTTGAAACACCATTTTTAATCAATGATAATGTCAAATTCTCTAAGAAAACTTGGGCGGCAAACGGAAGAAAAGTCAATAGACAAAGCGGGAGCCTTCTACCTGATAGCCAAGTCGAGAATTGGCGCAACTGGGATCTCACCTATTTTTCCGTTGAATTTACCAAAATTAACTCGGTCAGAATCTGACGAGTTTTCAAATGAAATAACAACGCTTGCGGAACATGATGGTATCAAAGCCTTAATATATAGACATGAAGAACTCTCTGACGATGACAAAAAAGACTTGCCTCAGATGCTGAGGCTAAGCCATGAAGACTCTATCCGAAAAGAAGCAACGAAAAACAAAATATTGGCAAACCGAATCTATCTGCAACTCATTTCTAGTGTTTAACTCGGCAACTTCAGCATTACGTGTTGAATTGTTTTCTCAGCCCATCAAGGTTTCTGAGAGATGCTCCAAACACTCTCGAAATTGAGTGCTATTAACGCGACGAAGCCTTTGTTGTTTGTCCAAAGACTGGGGTTCCTTGTCAAAAACTCAGACTCTAAGCTTGTCTCGCTTAACGCCTCTCTATGGTCAACAACCAAAGAATGACTCATAGCGACTTCAGCCGCTCGAACCTCAATATTCGGAGAACTAATCAAATACTTTTTCATAATTTGTGTAAGCAATTGTCTGTCGTCAGGGTCATTTATCGAACCCTGAGCTATCAATCGGGCTTTCACGCCTCTTTTTAAAGCTTGCTTGAGGGGGTCGGAAAACACCGGAATGAACTGGTTAAGCTGTTTCTTGGCGTACACGGCATCAATTTTTTTCTCGGCAGCGGCTATCATGTTACTGGCCTTCACAACAATGCCGTTTGGTTGGGTGAGCAATATGAAACTGGAGTCTTCACCACGCTCCCCGTTTGTTCTTTTCCCCTTATTGTAATGGTTAACAAACCTCGCAGTCGTAACTTTTAGCTCTGCTATTCTTTTGTCGACATTTAACTGTTCCACGTCAATGAGATTTGAGAGTGCGTGTTGCACTGGCAAAGCTCTGATTATTGTTGGTTTGGATAGAAGTTTTTCAACTAATCCCATTTGTTCGAGTCTGGGAATTGTTCTGTACACGTCTTCTCTGCGTATTTTTGTCTGCTTGGAAATTTCGCCAATCGAAATTCCGTTCTGATTTAGTACTGCTAGATAAACTCTCGATTGATGGCCAGTGAGTCCCAAGCTGGAAAGAGACTCAGTGTCCTCTCCAGTGAAGATCATTTACGAACCAACTATCTAATTTTGCTATAGAATACGTAAAATTTTATTTATATTTTTTGTTAACTCTGGATACATATTCTTTCTAACTGCGGGGTTCCCAATTTTGGCGTACACTTTGCGCGCTCAAGATTTTTGAGGCGGGTGCTAAATTAGTAGCGCGTGCGCAATTCCTAGCTCCGGTCTCTTTCCAAATGGGGATCAATAATGATATCAAGCTAGAATCAGCGCGCTAAGGCAGTAGTAAAAAACTACACAAAATAGAAACTCACACTTTCTCTGTTCTAGCGCGATAAGTGTGCGTCCTAGCTCGAAGGGCCCAATTCAGGAAAGAGCGAAAATCCCATGAAAGCACCAGAGATGGCTCTACATAACAATGGAGACTGCAGTTTTGGCAGTTCTGTATTTCTTTCCAGTCAAATCCGGAGATTGCAGTTTTGATGTCTGTTTCAAAAACAGAAACGCTAGTCTCGTATTCATTCCGAACATAACAGGGCAGGACTAGTTTTCCTTCTGGACCAACGTTAACTAACGACCAAGGTTTACACGTCCAGTTTTTCTCTTTTGCAATGACTTTGAAATAACTGATTGAATTCACAAGAGGATAACCTTTCTTCTTCATCTCGACAAGTTTTTCAGCTATCTCTTTGATCTCGTGACTTGCAGGTGCGGACGCTTTGGCGTTGCAGTACTCATGCGCTACGGCCACGGATATTTTTGCATCCAATTCCTTTGCCAACTTCACCAAATCCTCAATCTCATGGATATTCTCAGCCATTATCGTCGTGTTGACTGTCACTGATACCTTCTCTCTGGATGCCATTATGCCTCTTACAGCTTTTCTAAAACAACCATTAACGCCTCTAATCGTGTCATGGGTTTTTTCTATGCCGTCTAACGAAACATAGACGACGCCGTTGATGTATGAGGCTATCTCGTCTATTCTGGATTCAAGGAGAGTTCCATTAGTGACAAGGCTTGTATGCAAAGGCAGCGACCGGGAAAAAGCAAGAATTTCCACCAAATCATTTCTCAGAAGAGGTTCTCCGCCTTCAAACGCGATCCCACAAGCACCCGAATCATAAATTTTCCTTAGAATTGCTTTTTCTTGCTCCGTACTCGAATCTTCGCTGGATCTCTTCCAGAAGGGACACATCTTGCATCGAAGATTGCAGTTATACGTTAACTTGTGCCCACAAAACAGCGGTGCCCTTCCTCCAAAAAAGTTTAGCAACAGCCCACGATAGATCCGCAGCCCCATCCACAACGTTTCTTGATAGCTACCAGCGGTTCTTTCTTCACCGAAATAGTTGAAAACTCGAGCCATCCTCAAGATCACTTAGACATACCTTTTCACACCCATGCTAATAAAAATAAGTCCGTTTCTCCACATCTATTCTAGAAATAACGCTTCTCCTGATTGTGTTTTGGGGGTTACATCATAAGTGTATTCCCTCAGGAAGATCCTAAGCAAGTAGTAACCAAGTATTATCATCAGAAGAAAGACAATGATTACAAAGATTATTGGTAGCCATTGCATAAACGTCGCCGGATTACGAACTATTAATGCAAATAATTGTCTAAATATAACTTTCCTTGTGCTGGATATTCCAAAGGAATAATAGCAAACCAAAGGAACTATTTTGAGTAGCACCGAGCGAGTCCAAATGAGTGAGAAACATCCTGAAAATACTGTAGTTGAGAAAATAGTCGAAACGCAAGAGGAAAGCGAAGAAGATGACGAAATCACCTTGCGGCTTCTTGCTGATGGAGAAATTGTGTCTTGGGCTAAGACCTTACTTTACAGTTTTTTGGAAGAAATACATACTGCGACCGCAGAAAGGCGTAAAGGGTATGGAAGAAAACTGCTTGCCCACATAGAGAAAAATGCTAAGGCACATGGTGCCACCGCAATGAATACTGGCGATATTGACCCGTGCAGTGATGAAGCAATTGGTTTCTTTTTGAGGATGGATTACGAACTCAAGCCATTTGTGAATGACGCTTCAGGACTAATAATGGGAACGAAGAACCTTTAGGAAACACCGCATTCCTCATTTTTTGTGGAAAATAGAGCTTTCTTTTCTTGAAAAAGACCAACTTACTGAATATATTCCTGAAAGTTGTCCCATGGGGTGTCGCGGGAGAATGGGAGGTGGGCCAAGACTTTGTTTGTGGTTTTTAGTAAAGAAAAACTTGAAAATTTATGAGAGTCCTTCAGGTTGTTGAAGCAGTTGAAGAAAAAGTGAGACAACAATATTAGCTACTAGAAGACTATTGGTAGTAGGATATAAGGAGAGAATTTATGTGGCATATTTAACGCAAACTCAAAGTGGGCAACCTGTGCTTATTTTGAAAGAGGGGACCACTCGAAACAGGGGTAAAGAAGCCCAAAGAAACAATATTATGGCCGCTCGCGTAATCGGAGAAGTTTTGAAGACAACACTCGGGCCACGCGGTATGGACAAAATGCTCATTGACAGTTTAGGCGATATAACAATAACAAACGATGGGGCAGCAATTCTAAAGGAAATAGATGTGGAGCATCCAGCGGCGAAAATGATGGTGGAAATCGCCAAGACTCAGGATGACATGGTTGGTGACGGAACGACAACTGCTGTGGTGTTAGCCAGCGAACTTTTGAAAAAAGCAGAAGAACTGTTGGACCAGAACATTCACCCAACCATACTCGTTGCTGGATACCGCAAGGCAACTCAGAAAGCAATCGAAATCATAGAGAAAAACGCGGTGCCCATCGACGTCGAAGACCGAAAAATGATGATGAAAGTTGCTTTGACATCCATGGGAAGCAAAGCCGTAGGGGGCGCTAAAGAGCACTTTGCGGAAATGGCTATAGACGCTGTAAAGCAGATAGCCGAGAAACGCGGAGACAAGATGATTGCAGACATAGACAATATTCAACTTGTAAAGAAAACCGGTAAGAGTCTTCTCGAGTCCCAACTAATTAGTGGAATAATCGTCGACAAAGAAGTTATCCACCCAGGAATGCCCAAGAAAAAGGAGAACGCGAAAATCGCACTTTTGGATTTGGCGTTGGAGATTGAGAAAACCGAGATGAGTGCCGAAATACGAATACGTGATCCGAATCAGATGAAAGGCTTCTTAGACCAAGAGGACAGCATGCTCAAAAACATGGTAACCAAACTCAAAGCTTCAGGTGCGAATGTTGTGTTCTGCCAGAAAGGCGTCGACGATATGGTTCAACACTACCTATCTCAAGAGGACATAATGGCTGCTAGACGCATCAAGGAGTCAGATATGGAAAAGCTCGCGAGAGCAACAGGTGGAAGAGTAACCTCTAACTTGGACGATTTGAAAGCCCAAGACTTGGGCTTCGCCGGCTTAGTGGAAGAGCGAAAAATCGGCGAAGACAAAATGATCTTCGTTGAAAAATGCAAAGATCCGCATTCGGTGGCCATTCTTATACGAGCAGGGCTTGAACGAATGGTGGACGAAGCCGAAAGAGCAATAACCGATGCGCTGTCAGTAGTTTCGGATGTCACGGAGAATAATAAAATAGTCGCTGGCGGCGGAGCAATAGAAATCGAAATTGCAAAAGAACTGCGCAAATACGCTAACAAAGTTGGAGGCAGGGAACAACTTGCCATAGAAGCATTCGCAGACGCAATGGAAATAATACCGAGAGCACTTACAGAAAACGCAGGATTCGAACCAATTGACGTACTAATCGAACTGAGAACAGCCCACGATAAAGAAGACGGCAAATACAAAGGCTTAAACGTCTTCACAGGAAAAGTCCAGAACAGCCTCGAAAACGGAGTCGTCGAACCACTTGTAGTTAAGACACAAGCCATAAAATCAGCAGTCGAATCCGCATCGATGATACTCCGAATAGACGACGTAATAACATCCAAAGCACCCAAAGGCGGACCAGGAGGCCCAGGTGGCGGAATGGGCGGCGGTCCAGAAGGCGAAGAATAAACACCCCTAATCTTTTTTCGTAATAACCGCGTGTGCTGCTCTGAGGACACAGCACTGTTTGGGACGGAGAGGAAAAATATGATGTCTGATAACAGTACGGAGAAGACTGAATTCCTCTAAAGAATAGAGTCACTTCTCGCAGTCGTTAACACGTTCTAATACTCTGGTGGCATACCGCCGTAGCCGCCCCCTGGCATTCCGCCAGGAGGCATACGCGGAGCTTTCATCTTGCCAGAGGCGATGACATCATCGACCCTCAATATCATTGTCGCAGCTTCAGTAGCAGACTTGATTGTCTGTTTCTTAACGGCCAAGGGCTCGTAGACCTCCAGATCTCTCATATCTCTTATTTTGCCTCCTAAGACGTCTACCCCTGCCCATTTTTCGCCCTTCTCATGGCGGGACCTAAGCTCTAACAGAAGATCTATCGGATCAAGACCCGCATTCTCACCCAACGTCAACGGAACAATTTCCATAGCCTCGCCAAAACTCCGAACTGCAAGTTGCTCTCTACCCGGTAGAGTTTCAGCATAACCTCTAAGTGCTCTAGCTACCTCCATTTCTGGTGCGCCCCCTCCAGCGACAATCTTTGGCGCCTGAACAACATCTCGAACTACGCATAATGCATCGTGAACCGATCGTTCAGCTTCTTCAAGGAAGCGTTTGTCTGAGCCTCGTATGAGAATAGCTACTGACCGCGGGTTCTTGCATTCTTCGATGAAGGTCATCTTGTCCCCGCCAATCTTCCTCTCCTCAACAAGTCCAGCATAACCCAAATCGCTTTCTATGAGGCCTTCCAGATTTGTGACAGCTTTTCCACCTGTTGCCCTTGCAAGTTTTTTCATATCTGACTCTTTGGCCCGTTGGATAGCTATGACTCCTTTCTTAGCTAGGAAGTATTGGACTACATCATCTATGCCTTTCTGGCACACAACGACGTTGGCGCCTGATGTGACAATCTTTTCAACCATTGCTTTGAGCATATTCTCTTCTTCCTGGAGGAAAGATGCCATCTGTTCTGGAAGTTCGATATTGATTTTAGTGTCAAACTCGGTCTTCTTAATTTCAAGTGCACTTTCTAACAGTGCTATCTTTGCTTTCTCAACCCGTTTGGGCATGCCTGAATGCACAACTTCTTTGTCAAGAACCAACCCTTTAATTAGCCTAGTTTCAGACATGGATTCGCCGGGCTTCTTCTCTACTATAATATCGTCCAAGTCTACCGTGTACCCATCTCCAACTTTTTGGGCCACACTTAAAACAGCTCCGACAGATATCTCGGCAAGCTGTTCCCGGTTCTCAGACACTAGTTTACTAGCCATGGAGGTTGCGGCAACCTTCTTCAGGAACTCCTTTCCTAAAGGCTTCACTTGAATCGCCATGTTTTCAAGGGTTTCAAGAGCTTTATCAGCGGCTTTACTGTATCCTTCAACGATTACTGTGGGGTGGACACCCTTGTTTATCAAGTCTTCAGCCTTTCCTAAGAGTTCACCGGCCAGAATGACTGCCGTTGTGGTTCCATCTCCCACTTCCGCGTCTTGTGTCTTGGCTACCTCAACCATCATCTTAGCGGCTGGATGTTCAATGTCCATCTTGTCAAGTATTGTTCTTCCATCACTAGTAATTATTACGTCACCAGAACTGTCCACTAACATCTTGTCCATACCTTTGGGGCCTAACGCGCTCTTGACCGCTTCTGCTATCATTTTTGCTGCCATAATGTTATTTCGTTGGGCATCTCTGCCGGTAGATCTTCCCGATCCTTCCCTCATAATTAGAACGGGTACACCGCCTGTTTGCGTTGACAAAACCACTACTCCTCCACATACAACTACTAAGACTTGACTCAGTAAAAGCTTTCCCAACTTTCGTTTTCCTGCTCCAGATGTTTCGTGCATGCTATCCTGTTTTTTCCAGGCATAAGAGAGAAGAGAAAAAAAATCATTAAGGAGGAGAGATTCATAACCTACTGATGACCCTAAGCAAGTCTGCAGGCTGAGTGTAGATTTATGTCTGAAACCATGGAAATCAACTATTGGAAATTGCCGAAAGATGAGCTTCTTAGAGAGCTCAATTCGTCGTCAGCAGGACTTGATGATACAGAAGCTGCCCGCAGACTTAAGGAATATGGGCTGAACGAGGTTTCTTCAATTCACCGCAGAACATCGTTCAGCATATTCGCCGCTCAGTTCAAGAACCCTCTGGTTTACGTGCTCGTCTTCGCTTCAGTAATAGCTGGTTTCTTAGGAGACACGAACCGAGGCAATTATCATAGTTACCATCGTGCTTGCCAATGCTGTGTTGGGCTTCGCTTTAGAGCATAGATCGGAAAGAGCCGTTGATGAGCTCAGAAAGTACCTATCCTACACAGCGATTGTTGTCAGAAATGGAAAGAAGTCTGTGATTGACACAAGCAAACTGGTGCCTGGAGATGTTGTCCACCTGGCAATAGGCGATGTTGTTCCGGCAGACATCAGGCTGTTGGACGCTGACGAATTCCAGACGGATGAATCTGTGCTGACTGGCGAGTCAACATCGGTCGACAAGAACACTGCGCCAGTTGCGCTTGACAAACCCCTCCCACATCAGCTGTCCAACATTGCCCTTATGGGCTCGACAGTGATGAATGGTTCTGGCGTAGGATTGGTTGTTGCCACTGGAGGAAAGACGTACTTCGGCCGCGTAGCCTCCAGTCTCTCTTTGTTGCCTCCAAAGACTGACTTTCAAAAGAACATTGCAAGTTTTGGGAGTTTTCTCGTGAAAGTAATCTTGTTGTTGACAGCCTTCGTGTTTCTAGTTAACTCAGTTCTGAGCCATGGAGTTTTAGAATCACTATTGTTTTCATTAGCCTTGGCGGTAGGCATCATACCAGAGGCCTTGCCCGTTGTAATTACTGTCGGGCTATCTGAAGGAGCACTCAGACTAGTCAAAAAGAAGGTCGTAGTCAAAAGACTTGAATCAATAGAAGATATGGGAAACGTCGACGTACTTTGCACGGACAAGACTGGAACCTTGACCCAAAACAAGATCAAGGTTCAGGACATCGTCGATCCCAACTATCATTCAGATCCAGAATTGATCAAGATATGCACTCCTCTGTAACTCGGCGGTGGTTGAAGGAGACAGAATTCTCGGCAACCCAATTGATGTAGCAATCTGGGAATACGCCAGAGACAAGGGATTCGATGAAGCAAGCCTCAATGCGTGTGCAAGTATCCATGAAATTCCATTCGGGTTCAATAGAAGGAGAATGAGCACCGTAATCGAAAGAGGTGACCACAGACTTTTAATTTCAAAAGGAGCTCCCGAGGCAATCCTTGACGTGTCGACTGCAGTTGGTGATGAAATCGGGGCTCAACCAATGTCGATTGTAAGAAATGAAATCGACTCGCTGATTGGAAAGTACAGCCAAACTGGAAACAGATTGATAGCATTGGCGTTTAAGAAAATCGAGGAAAAACCGGACTACTCGGCGTCAGATGAGTCCGGTTTAACACTTGCCGGATTTGTTGTTCTCTCCGATCCGCTGAAAGAGGATGCTGCTCCCGCCATCTCCAGGTTGAAATTGCTAGGAATAAAGCTGAAAATTCTCAGCGGGGATGACCCTGTCGTAACGGCAGATGTTTGCCGTAGGCTTGGAATCGACTTTCAAGGGAGAGTGCTCACAGGGGTTGACATTGAAAACATGCAAGAGAGCGAACTGCGCCAAGCCGTGGAAGAGAATGATGTTTTTGGCCGTGTGACTCCGGAGCAGAAATATGCCATAGTCAGTGCTTTGAAGAAAAATGGTCATGTAACGGGATTTCTAGGCGATGGAGTCAATGATGCCCCAGCCCTGAAATTGGCTGACGCAGGAATTTCTGTTGACTCAGGGGTTCAAGTCGCTAAGGAAGCGTCCTCTATAATCTTGCTTGAAAAGAGTTTGGGCGCCGTTGCCGATGGAGTAGCTGAGGGAAGGAAAGCTTTTGGCAACATGATTAAGTACATCATGAATACCATAAGCGCAAACTTGGGAAACATGTTCACGTTAGCAGTGGGATCTTTGTTCCTTCCGTTTATACCGCTTTTGCCTTCTCAAATACTTTTGACAAATCTTCTCTCTGATGCCCCGCTCCTCACGATATCAACTGACAACCTTGACGAGGAAGGCCTACGAACTCCAAAGAAGTGGAACATTAGATTAATAGCAAAGTTCGCCTTGTTTTTCGGTCTTATCAGCTCCATCTTTGACTTTGCCACGATTTCCTCCCTGATCTACCTTCTTCATGCTGGCCCTGAACTCTTCCGAACGGGCTGGTTTATCGAGTCTGTTATATCCGAGATATTGGTTACCTTTTCCATCAGAACCAGAAGGAAGTTCTATAAATCAAGACCCAGTAATCTCATGATCGCAGCCTCGATCATAATGGCATCAGTAACTCTGGCCGTTGTTTACTCCCCTCTCGGATTGTTTTTGGAGTTCGTCACGCCCCCGTTGTGGTTCTTGGGATTAATCTTTGGAATACTTGCATGTTACTTCTTTCTAGTTGAGGGCCTGAAGCACTTTTTCTTCAGTCGTTATGAAGTGTGAACCGGCTCTCAGATAGGGGATTTCTTAACCGCAATTCATTTCTCTTCTGTCTATCCCCAATTGCGCGCACTGGGAAGTACGAAAACATAATAGCAGAGCTTAACGCACTGATTAGATAGGGCGAATATGGAGAGGTGAGATATGCCTATAGGTAAAGAAGAGTGGAATTTGGGAAGTAGGTATGATACATTCGAAAAACAGCTTCTGTCTTTCTTGAGGAAAAATCAGGATGCTGCATATACTCTTCCGGAAATAGTAAGTGCCTTGGGATACAAAATTGAAATTATGGACTTGGGAAGTTTTGTTGGTGGCGTTGCTGGTTTTTGGCTGTTTCAGAATGCAATAGAAAACCTGGTCAAGGAAGGAACTGTGGAAGCAAGGAAAATTACCAAGAACTCAGGAGAGCAAACATACTATAAGGCTACATAAACCTGATCGCATCTAATTTTTCGCGTGCGTGTGTGAATTCTACCTAATAGAAGAGTTAGATTAAGCCAATACTCTTATAAGAGACTAAACACATAGTATATTATGTTGATAAGTCAATAAGCGATTAAAGTGACGGAAAAGTGATTTCTCAAACAGAAATAGAACTGCGGCGTTTCGCAATTCGCTTATTGGAAGAATGCTTGACACGTGAAATCGTGCGATAAAACTCTAACAATATTAGGCGATTGAAAATGGGTCGAATCAGTGTGGATCTCCCAGATGAGCTGGAAAAGCAGCTAAGATTTAAAACCATCGAGAGGTTCGGCGGGAAAAAAGGCGACTTGTCCAAAGCTGTCGAAGAAGCAATAAGAACATGGATCAACAAGAAAGAATAGCTTCTAAAGAAGTTGCTTTTCCCGACCCAGGAATAAAACGGTAGCAACAACACAAAAGAGGATTGCCTCGATCCAAAAATAGGTCGGGCAACAGTTGATTCCCGTATTCTCACGATTCTAATAATAAATTAATCGAGGTGAAAAAAAATGAGTAAAGAAGAAAAGAAGACGCCGGTGAAGGCGATCGCAAAAGCTGAAGTCGCAGTAAAACCTGTAAAACCTGTAAACATGTTCCTGCTAAACACATTCCTGCCAAACACGTTCCTGCAGTTCATGTTCTGACGACCTTTGACGATTTGATGGATAATTTTCGCAGAAATTTCATTGAAAGTATAGCTTTTCCATCTGAAAGTATAGCTTTTCCATGGGATTGGGTAAGTCTTAAACCTGTTGTTCCGGTCCGTGAGGCAACTGTAGATCTGGTTGATGAGGGAAACAGGTTTGTGGTGCATGCTGAGCTGCCTGGCGTAGCTAAAGACAAGATCGACGTAGCCCTGACGAAGGATGGTATCGAAATCTCGGCTGAAACAGATGTTGAAAAGGAAGACAAGGGGAAGAACTTTGTTGTCAGAGAACGCGTTTACTCGCATGTTTACAAACAGCTGTCGTTCCCCGAAGAAGTAATCCCTGAGAAAGCTGAATCCACATTCAGGGACGGATTACTTGAAGTTTGCATCCCAAAGAAGACGATTGCACCCGCACCTAAAAAGCACAAAGTGGCAGTGAAATAGTTGATGTAGTGGCATTTTCCACTCAACTCACTATTTCCTTCAATAACAAGTTTATGTTGTCGTCTACTCTCTCATTGTAAAGTAGGGATAGAAGTGAACGCAAAGAAATTCTTCAGAATGGAAGTTAGCATAAGTTGGGGGCATTTAGTTAGGGAACGTAAGACGCTGACTAAACGTGAAGAGAATGTAAGAGAAGCGGTAAGGGCCTATCGTGACGGAATTAAGAAAGCATGGGACGTTTACACCGAAGACAACATGGTAGTGAAGGAAGCAAAGAAGACTCTTGACTCAGAAATAGATGAAGCATACAAATCATGCTTGCCTGAAAGGGGAGAGGAAATGTCTCAAACAGAATACGAAAAGGCAAACAGACTCTATCTCAAAACCCTATCCAAGATTCATGCTAAATTTGCGGATACGATTGGACAAATTTGGGGAGTTTTCATGAAAGACATGGAGACTTCTTCATGGCTAACCAAGAAAAGAATTTAGAACCGTAAAAGTGAGTCCTTCCGCAGTCACCAATTTGGCCACGCTAACACATGAAATTCTATTCGTAGAATATGAGGTCTTGTTCCTCCACCATTACATGAAGCTTATGCACTGAATCAAAAACTTCCTGTTCTTTCTTCGCCCCGGTACAAACAAGGCTCCCGCTTGCGAATACCAGTATGACCACCTTCGGCTCACTCATCCGGAAAATCAAGCCTGGAAACTGCTCCGGCTCATACATTGCCCTTCCAAGCGTAGTCACAGCCTTCTCCAAATCTATCTTTCCGCCCAGACTTGCGGAAGCAACAATGTTCACAACCTTAAAGTCCGGCTTGCCAAGGATGATTAATCCGCCTTTCTCCAGTTCTTTGACAACTTTCATGATTGCTCTACCGGATTCCTTTTCGGATTTGGCTCCTGTGCAAATCATTTTGCCAGTGCTAAAAATCAACGTGGCTGTCTTCGGCCTCTTAAGCCTAAACACTAATCCTGGAAAAAGGTCTGGTCGATATTCTGCTTCTGGATAACTGTTCGCGATCACGTTTAAGTCAACTTTGTGACCTAAACTGGCCGAAGCAACAATGTTCTGAATATTTATTGAGGCTTCCGTCTTCGGCATTTGGCACCAGCCTTATAGTGTAGTAGGTGCTTAAATACCCTCTATAGACGCGCATGTGTGGAAAATAGAAGGGGGCTTGAATATTTTGCTACACGACAAAAAAGCCCGAAGCAATCCCCAAACAGCCATATTGAGGATTGAAAAGGGCTTCGAAGCAAATCCAAATTGGGAAAAATGATAAATAATTTAATCCACCGCCATATCCGTGTTCCGCTTTGATTTCGCCTCAACAGCAACAAAGTCATAGTCTAAGTTGGGTTTCAACTCGACTTCTTAGGCGATATCCTTTCCACCTTTACAATTGCTCTGCTGACACCAGCAAGAGGAGGCAACAGATGTGATAGTGTTTGTTCGGCTGTGCATCGTCTAACTATTCCCTTAGAACTAGTTTCAAACCAACCATCTTTGTCTCTTTGAAAAGATTGTAGCACTCTTCCGTCTTTGTTAAGAAATTTGATTATGCATTCATCGTTCCTCATGAACTCACCATCTGAACTCCGCTTCCTTTAGCTCGCACGCATTTGTATGTAGCTTAAAATTTAAGTTTTGGGTTTGGGATTAAAATTCAATCCAACCAACCAACTTTTGCGCGCGCTAGCCAATTTAGGAACACGCATGTGCACTATCTACCAGCAGTACCATTTTCCTGTATTCAGATAAGCCATAATATCCTTCATCTCCGAAGCGTCAAACCAGCTTAGAAGTAACACGTCAACATTCTTTCCTTCTATAAGCCTCACAGCACCATCTTTGTCCACAAACCAATACTCGGGGCATCTTCTATCTTGGAATATCTTGGAATAAAACCGCCCTGCACCTTCAATCTCTACACCGCTGGAATACCCTCTCCTTTCGCAATCTTCATAGGAAATTTCTGCATACATCATTCCACGACTCGCCAGAGATGCATTCTCCACTCAAGTCTTCTACGCCTTCGCCTCTTTTCTTTTTCTTCTAAAGCGCACGCTATTTTCTCTCAACTGTTTCATTTCTTTTTCTAAGGTTTCAAGTCTTTGAAATGAGTAGATCGTTGCTTCCTTGAGAGCGTCAATAGAATCCTGATGATCTTTGAAACTGTTCATTGCGTACTCAACAATTAGCACTAAGCTCTCTTCTGTTTGGTTGAAATTGGTTAAACGAAATCCTGCTATCATACCTTTGAGTCGGTTGTAGTCTTCTTGACGCTCTTCTTTTCGCTTTTTCAGTTTATCAATGAACTCTTCATACACATTATTTCCTCCAATGTGCATTAAGTTAGTTTGTCGTTTAACACTTATGTCCCCTTGAAAAACGCAAAAACATAATCGCTGAACAGAAGCGCGCGCGCAAGCGACTGATTTCGGAACAGCTATCCGCGTTTACAGCCTTTTTTTCCGCTTCAAGTAGCAATCAATACATTCTGTCTTGCCGCTCTCGAACACGTTAGCGTCTTTGCCGCATAAACAGTGAGTCATTTGTCAAAGTTCCCCTTCAAACTTGCGATTAACCGTTTTTTTGTTTTCTTGTTCGTTGAGGAAGCATCGACTATGTATGTCGCGTACTCCTTTTAAATTTGATTATTGACTGCCGCAGCCTGGGTCTTATTGCCATGGTGGTGGATTAGAATTCAGTCTTGTGTGTGTTGTTGGAAAAGAGAAACCAGGGCAGGCCTAACAAATGGATAACATTCTACGCAAACCTTGCCCAAAAATTCAAAGAGTAAAAACCCCATGCTTTTTTAGGTTAAATTTTAGTCCAACCAACCAACGTTGCCTGCGTTCTATTTCTCTTGTAGCACACGAAGTTTAGCCTTGTATTCCTCTTCAGATATTTCCCCTTTAACAAACCTCATTTTCAGCTGAACTAATGGGTCTTCAGCAGGTTTAGACTGAAAAGAAGGGTTCTGCCTAAAAACCATCTCTGCAGGTTTGTTAAACTCCCAATCCGCTACGCCAAGCAACTCTCCTTTATGTTTAATAGATACCGGTTCAACAGCGATGTTGTTATATTGGATTTCTAATGCATCTATGAAGTTTGTCATGTCGTTTCGGCTGACTCTATCTACAGTATAGACGGTACCGTCCTCCATTTTGAGGGAGACTTCCCCCCATACAACTGCGCCTTTATGCGCGCTTACTTGAAGTAGCTTCTGAAAGGGTAAGGATTTGAAGACGTAGCGACCCAAGAATTTTTCGTCGAAGTAGATAAGGCGTATGTTCGTAAGTATTATGTAATTTGATCGTTCAGCTATCACGAAGCTTTTGAGGTAACTGATAATTTCTTCGCCGGGGGAAAGGTTCTTTTTCAAACCGTCTGGTAGCTTATCGACTAAACTTTTAGTAGGAGGTTTCTCGCTCACTTTTTTCACCATCTTAAGTGATTAGGTGATATCTGGTATTTCCCATATTAAAAAGTATGCAATGAAAATATTAGCGTACACTTCAAAGTCGTATACTCGATTTAGACTATAATCCTAACCTATAATGATGTTGTAATCTTCAGAGACGTATACTCGATTCCAACTATACCCTGATATCCAGTACCCTACCCCTTACCTGAGTACTCTGAGAATACTATGTTCTGAACCTTGCATACTGCTTTGAGAAAGCGCCTATTTTTCTGACCCGCCCGCTTTTCGTTGGGTTGGTTGGATTAAATTTTGATCTCTAAACCTTTTGGAATGTCAGTTCTCTTCCTTTTCTTTCAGCAATTTGAATGATGCCACTTTTTCTTAAACAGTAAGTTATTTGGCGTGCGGCTCTTATCGAAATTTTCGCCGAATTGGCTAATTCTCTATTGGTGAAGACTCTGTTTAGACCATTCGGCAGAACTTTTAGGAAATCAGCCTTTTTTTCGAAGAGAATTCTGTCGTTAACAGCTATTAGCTTCCTGTCTTTGATGCTAACGCCTCTTCTTCTCCAGCTTCCTTTTCCATCTGCGCATCTTACCTCTTCTTCATCAATAAATAGAACTTCCAAAGAAAAGTTGTCTTCTCCGATCATATGTGGAATCATGACTAGTTCGCGAAATAGGTCAGTAAGTCTTCCTTTTCTGGGAGATTTTCGCTTGCTAGTAACTTTGTTGTCTTTGCTGATATGAGTTATCCGTTTTTGTTCTGGAAGAGGATAAACCAATCTTACCTTGTAGTTTTTGATCAGTGTTTCGAGCTTTCTTCGGATGGTTGAGAAGTTTTTGGTCTGAACTTCAATGATTAAATCTCCTCGAAGTATGTCTACAATGTAGTTGCCTAATCTGGTCTCGAACTGATCTCCTGGAAATGAGTACCATTTCTTAATTTCTGAATGAAGAGAGTACTCGTTCATTAAGCTTCAAAAGTAAAACTGGCAACTAATAAGGCTGGTTATCTGGAAAACGCTTATACAAAAATGTAAGGCGCGTGCGTGTTCCGAAATTCTTAGCAAGTGAATTTTATACCTCTTTTCACGCGTACGCTAAATTTTAATCCAAATTTCATCTAATTAAGAGGTTAAAAACAACTGCTTGGAAAAGGAGAAAAGGGATTGTGAAAGCGAAATTTGTTGCTGTGGGAATTAGAGTAAAAGAACTGCAAGAATCTGTAGATTTCTACGTTAAGTTGCTTGGAATGGAAATAGTGGGCAGAGGAAAACTTGAAGAGACCAAAGGAGAATGGATAGAATTAGCAAGCGAAAATGACGGTTTTATCCTTGAGTTAAACTACTACGAAGTAGGCAGTCCTTACCGCGTTGAATATGTGGTGGGCGAGGGACTGGATCACCTGACATTTAAACTTGACGATTTAGACGAGGCTCTTAAAAAAATGGATTTGGCTGGTTATCCCGTGAAAGATAAACATAGACAGGGAAAATTCCAATGGGCATATGTTGAAGACCCCAATGGGATTTGGATCCAATTATATTGAAGAATTCGGTTCTTGTTAGTTGGACTAAGCGCACGCAAGACTCTGTTATAGGCTTCCGCCTTCTTTTCTAGATTTCCATGCGTACCATACAATCAATGCTGTAGCCACAGTAGCTGAAACCCGTAGCAGTACCTCCTGTACTGACACCCCGATCAAACCGTATGCACTTAGGACGGTGTAGATCGTGCCCACGATTATGTTTGCCAAGCGATTTGGCCTATCCTTCAGAGTTAGAGACAGGAAAGCCATTGCCAACGGCGCCCAAAATTGCATTCCCAGAAACGTCATCGTTTCAGGCGTAATTTGAGCGCCTAATGCTTCTCCCGCCATTATTCCTTCTAATGCGCCTGGCTGCATAAACCACAACACAAGGATGGTCAAAGCAGCGAGGTCCCTGAATAGCCACAAAATTGAGACCTTTATCTTCCAATTTCCAACCCCTTCACTCCCTCCACAAATTGGAACGAAAACATGTTTTCTTGTTTTTAGCTTAAATCACTTGTGACGAAACATCGTGTCTAAAGAGTGTATACTCGTTTCGCGCGCGCTTATGAGACTGCGTTCTGAGTTGGCTTCTTTCTGTTCCGAGCGGATGCTGAAAAGCTTGTAGTTCTCAGAACGGCTTGGTTTATTGTTTGTCAAGGTTTGTTGACTGAGAATTGGGGGTTTCAGGCAGATTCTGTCAAGAAAGTTTGACTAAACTACTCGCTTCTATCGAGTGCTGGTCAAGGTTCCTTGATAAAAAACGCTTTAAGACTGCCACGTCACGGCTATCATCGATGAGAAATGAAAGCCTTCACTGCCTTAATTCTGGCAAGCATGATAATTTCTGTCTCAATCATTGCCTCACCCACCCTCGCTTATGACGAATCTCCGGTAGGTGTCAAAGAAGGAGACTGGATTGAGTACAACATCAGCGTAAACGGTACTGGCACCCCACCTCCAACACACGACGTCAGGTGGATGAGAATAGAGATCTTGCCAATTCAGGGTGCAGCGTTCTCGTTGAATCTCACTGCTAGGTACGCCAACGGGACATTGGGCAACGCCATTTGGAAGTTCAACTTCACCGAGGGAAATGTTGAAGGATGGATAATCATTCCTTCGAACCTTGGTCCGGGAGACGCATTCTATGATTCCGCACCACACACCCGAAAACCCGTTAACGTAACTATTCAAAGACAAGAACAAAAAACAGTGTTAGGCGCAAACCGAACTGTAACATATGGAAACGACTCGTTCAGACACAAGGAATGGGACAAAGCTACTGGCGTGTTTGTTGGATCTTCGGAAGTCTATAGAAACGTGACAAATAGGGACGGCTGGTACATTGACAACTTGACTGTCACTGTGCAAGCAATCGCTACAAACATGTGGAGCCCTGAGCTTATTCCTGGACTAAATCAGACAGCTTTCTACGCCTTGGCTGCATCAAGTTTGGTGCTAGCAGTATCGATATTGTCTTCAGTAATAATTGTTGCACGAAGAAAGAGGATAAAAAGACGCACTTCACGTTCCTATTCGCGCGGAAAGATCACGGTCCTCGCCATCGTTATCATGGTTGTTTTGGCGTGGGTTGGAGCTTTTGCCTTAACTTATAGCGGTTTGAGCTCCCACGAGATCAATCTGGCTATGCAGACTTTTTGGACAGCTTTGGTCTTAGTAAGCATGTGGTTCAGAACAAAAGGCAATTATCTTGTGCACGAGATCTCAATGATACTGGTGGTCTTCTCAGCATTAATCAGTTTTACTGGGGTACTGCTTATGTCTCCCCCGGGCAGCAGTTCCCTGGATATGTATTTCAATTCACCTCTGAATATGGCAGCGTTCAGCTTGCACGCCATTTTTTCAATTCCAGCATTAGCCTTTGGAGCATGGCTTGTTGCACTCTGGCGTCCTGGGTCAACATCGTTTGCAACCAAGAGCAAAAGGATAGCACAAATAACAACAGCTTCATGGGTCCTGTCATACGCAGCGGGCATTTTTTCTTTCGTGGTGTATCACACCACTTTTTTTGGATAAAAAAGCGCTTTGGTTCTACTCAAGGAACGAATTGTTCCACCGCTGGAACGCACAATGACATAAACTTGGCTGTCCGTACCACTGTCACGTTCAGACTTTTTCTTCCTTCAATTTAGCGGCGAGTTCCCTTGCATAGTCTTTTGTCCGATCGATTTCGCCTTCTTCAAGCGGTCCCTTTTGCCCCAACACAAGGGCTTTCAGAACTGGCAACAGTTGGTTCATCTTCTTCTCTCTAAGCTTTTCAGCAATCTTTTCGGCTGCGCTCCATTCTTTCTTCTGAATGCGCGCCTGCTCAATGTTTTCAGGATTTTCAGTGTCGAAGGCTGCGAAAGGCTTGTTCATCCATTCCTCACTCTTCACTTTGCCCAAAAAGAATTTGATTGCAAAGCTCATTGTGCCAAATTTGGTTGGAGAACCGAGAACCAGGAAATCGTAGTCCTTTCCGCTTAACTTCTTTACGTCTTTTACGTCGAAGAGATCAACTTCTATTCCAGACTCTTTCAGTGTCTCTGCAATGGTTTCTGCGATTTTCTTAGTGTTTCCGTAGGAGGTGTCATAAACAACTATGCCCTTCATCTTCAAACTCCCTTTGTTGATGTGTGTTTTCTTCTCCTAACGAAATTTGAAACCTTGTATACAACATAAATAGTGTAAGCAATTTAGCTTTTTTTGTGGCCTAAGCTGATGACTTCTATGGCTGCTGTTTAGCACGCGACTTGCTCGGTGCACGCTAATCTTTTAACCAATTATGATTACTGTATCTGTGAGTTTGGAGAGTGAGGCTACAGATGAGGAAAAAGGGTCTGGACGAGGAAGAAAGCTCTTACCGCAAAATGGTCGAAATAAGCAATGTAGCTGACAAGGGGACAAGCACATTGTGTTCTATGGGTTCCCATAAAAAAATGCCTTTTTCTTTGGATGACTTCCACTTCGTACCTGCTCAAGTCTATAAAACTCCTCTCAACGAGAACCAAGAGGTAAGAATGGAAGTAGTTATTGGCCCCGGGGCGAAAAAGCCTCTAAAAGTCGCTTCACCCATAATGTTCGGGGGAATGAGCTACGGAGCTGTGTCCAAAAATGTCAGGCTGGTTCTGGCAAGAGTCGCCTCAAATCTGAAGATTGGATCCAACTCCGGCGAAGATATTGTGCTGCCAGAAGAGCTTGATATTGCGTCAAAACAGCTCATCGTACAGTATTCCACAGGAAGGCATGGGACCACCGAAGAAATTCTGAAGAAATGTGCCGCGGTGGAAATTAGGTTCGGCCAAGGAGCCTATCCTGGATGGACGAGTCTCTTGCCTGCAGCAAAGGTGTCGCCTGAAATAGCGCAGTTGATGGGATTAAGAGAGGGTGAAGATGCCTACTCTCCTGCACGTCACCCTGATATTGGAAACGAAAATGAGCTTAAGGAAAAAATCAGCTGGCTAAGAGAGCTTACAGGTGGCACTCCGATAGGAGCCAAGATAGGCTGTGGAAATGTAGAAAACGATGTTGAAATCTTGGTTGAAAGCGGGGTGGACTTCGTCTCGCTTGACGGATTCGGTGGCGGAACGGGAGCAACTGAGTTGTTTGTCAGAGAGAATGTAGGGATACCCATTGTTGTGGCACTTCCAAGAGCTCACAAACACCTGAGGAAAATCGGCAAAAGGAACAAAGTGAGCCTGATCGCTGGAGGAGGACTGAGAACTTCAGCTGATTTCGCCAAGTGCCTTGCTTTGGGAGCAGATGCAGTTCACATAGGGACCTCTGCTTTGATAGCCATGAACTGTCAGCAATACAGAATCTGTCACACAGGACTCTGCCCAACCGGAGTAACAACAAACAATCCCGTTTTTGTTCAACAACTAAATGTTGACGAGGGAGTTCGTAGGCTAACCAATTTCATTAATGTCTCAAATATGGAAGTCAAGGGTTTATTGAGAATTGTTGGGAAGGATGATATCAAGAAGCTGGGGATGGAAGACCTCGTGGCTCTGAAAAAAGAACTCTCTGAAGCCACAGGAGTTCAATGGATAAACGGAAAAACGTTTAACTCTGCTTGAACTTGACATGGAGCCTTCCGGAATCAGCCACGAACCGTCTCTCTATTATCAGCGGCGGCCTAGCCTTCATGATTCTCCTGGCATTTCTGATGGAGTTCAGGGAATAACAGGAATGCTTGTGGTGGGTTTGTTTGCAGTTGCACTGCTCATGCTGTTGAGGTTTAAAATCAAGAAGAGCATTGGTTCTGTTTGACGATGATGGATCAGACTCCTTCAAATCTGCAGCGCAAAAGAGTTCTAGCGGCTATTCTCGGAATCCTCTTGATTGTTGCCACAGCATTGCTCACAAGTCATTGAGAACCTACATAAAAATTCAAAAAAAAGTGAGCTTGATGTGCAGTGTGTGCTTTTTATAGACGCACTAAAAAAAGGGGAAAGTGAAGAGTGGTGCTTTTAGATGCTTTACCGTTTTCTGAATATGGTCAGCACTATGAGCGCGATGATTGCCACGATCATGACTATGGATACCGGTAGGAAGTATTGGTCAGCCAGCGAAGTAGGAGCCGTGGTCGGTGCCTGAGTAGGAGCTGTTCCCTCTTCAACGTTTATTGCAGTTTCTGCGTATGAGCTGTAGTATGATTCTGAGCCTGGGAACCTAGCGACTATTGTGTATTCGCCTGGAACGTCTGGTGTGAACTTCAGCTTGTAGAAGCCTGAAGCATCACTGGTTGTTCTGCCGACCTCGTGGTAGTTGCTGTTTGGATCAAACACTTCAACAATCACTTCGACGCCTTTCGCGTTTGTTGGCAACGGCTGCTGCTGATACAAGTACTCCATCCATGCACTCTGGCTTTCATCAGCAATGGCGGGAACACCGTGTGGAAAACGAGCTTTTTGAGCTGACTGCTCAGTCCCAGAAGATATGTCAGTCACAGTGCCTTTTACCTGAATTGCGGTGCCCAATGGCTGAGAAGTTTCCGGCGCGGAAACCGTGGTGGCGCTTGCGCCCTTTCCGTACGCGTATATTTGGTTATCATAGCCGTTATACCAGACCATTACGCCGTCCGCAGCACAAGGCGAGCTGATTATGTTAAAGCTCAGAGAACTCCATATTTCTTCGCCGGTAGTAGCGTTTATGGCATATAGCTTGGCGCCTTTGAACACGGGCGGAGTGTAGTCGTGACCTGCTCTTACATAAGATCTTACCGTCGGCAAGAAGATGCTGCATAGACCAAGTGCCAAGAACCCAGACACCATAGGGAGTGTCAATCCCCGCGGATCCAGCGTTCCAACTCCACTTTTCAACACCTGTCTTGACGTCCCAGCAGTGAACCTCTCCAGAAAATCCCCAAGCGTAAAGGTTGCCGTATCCGATGACTCCGTGAGCGTTGTTGTCGAAGTATCCCCAAGAATTGTTGTAGGGTTTGGTTGGACCCCAAAGTGTCTGTCCTGTCTCTAGGCTGTATCCTACCCATGTCATCGTCTGGCAGGTGTATTCTGTGTAGACGCCTTCAGCCGCAGGACCCAAAGGCTTGTTGGTAAATGGCGTTAGAGTCCGGTTTATCGGACCCCAAAGCAGGTGTCCGTCAACTGCGCTGTATGCTGCGTCAACTCGCCAACCTGACTGGGAGTAACCTGCGAGTGTGGGTGCTTCTTGGGTCACAAGTACTTTGTTGTCAACGACTTTCTGAACGGCTAGATTTAGCGGGTTGCCTGAAATGTTATTGGCTATTGATACGTTCCATTCATATCCGTTGTTCCAGTCAATAGTTGCTCCTTGTGGGGGTCTCCAAATTTCTGGGGGACTATATGAGGTGTAGGTTTGAATAGCAGAGGCCACTTGGATGCATTTGCTTACGTTCCACAACATCAGCCTGCCTCCGAAGGCACGGTAACTCAGAAGCTCGCCACTCGGTCCTTCGACGAGCATTCCCATAGCTGCCGCAGTTACGTTGGCAATGTCCAGTATCCACTGTCCAGTCATGGCTTCATACATTGAAATCACGTTGGGAATTGAGCTCGTTATAAATCCTACGCCATAATTCGATGGTCCCGTAAACAGGTATGCGTGCCCCCCGTACTGGTTTCCATCGTCGAAATTGTATACCATTCCGCACCTCAAGGGAGCAGACGCGTTCACAGTCCAGAGCGTTTCTCCAGTGCGCAGGTTTACAGCGGTCAAGGGTCCCATGTCGTTTGCAGCCCCTGGAAATTGAGTATAGTAAAGAATGCCGGATATTATCACTCCTCCAAACTTGTTTTCGTAAGCCGTTCCCGTAGCATACAAGCCTGTTTCACTTGAACCGAATTCTCCTCCGATTTGACCTCCAAAAGCAATCGGCTTCGTCCACAAAACGTGAGCACTGTTAGGCGCCGTCGTGTACGGATTGAAGTTCCCTCCAGTCCTGCCGCCATTGCTAGCATCGTATAATCCAGTATTGCCAAATTGCCCTCCTCCAAGTCCATACCAGTTTCCGCCGAGTACGTACCAATCCCTGTTCATCGAATGAATTGGACGAGTCCAGTATTCAGTAGGAAGCGGATTCGCGGGATAAACTGGCTGTATCGTCTCCTGTTGCACCGTCAGCGTCGTTGTGGCACTACTTGCTAGAAAAGTATCGTTATTGAATGCCCTACCCGCAGCTACGTTAGGGTTGAAATAGGGATAGGGATTCTCTTCTTGCGCGATTTGTTCAGGGAACTCAAACTTGAACGTGTACACACCGGCTGCGTCAGGCACATATTGATCCCATGCCCCTCCTGTAGCATCGGAATTAAACGTTCCCAGAACCTCAGTAACTCCGCTAGGCTTCGTAACGCTCAGTTTCATGTTATGCCATCTCCCGCCCCATGATAGACCAGCAGCTGTGGGCGGGACCTTGTCAATCCAAAAGGAAAGGTATGCGGTTTGACCGACACCAATGGGGTCAGGGTTAGCTTCTATGTATGCGAAGGTTGCAATTGTCCATGGCGGAGTATGTGCGTAAGCAGTTGGCAGAGCAACGAGTGTAACAACCATAGTCAGCATCAGAAACAAGGCAATCGCTGTAGCAATTCTATTTCTAGTCAACTGTTTTTTCCTTCTCCTTAAATTATAATACACATCACTGTGTACAGTTACTATTTCGGTGCAATTAGTATTTAACAACTGTTATGTAGCTGCACTACAGACGCTCAGAATTGGCCAATCAATATAATCTATTAGAAGTCTCCATGTTTCAGAATCATTGACTAAAGGCTTTGGCACCTCTTCGAGCTTCATTCCGCGCTTGCGACTTTTTCCCTTTGTGTTCTCGTTGTTGCCAGTCTAATAAAAAAGGGGAAAGTGAAGGGTTGCGCCTTCAAATTTATCGCTTTCTGAGCAAGAGTGCCAGCACAACGCCGACTATAGCGATTGCAGCGATTATGCCGCCTGTTGCAGGCAGCAGATATTGGTCAGCTAAAGATGCAGGAGCCTGTGTAGGTTGTGGAGTATCACCAGGTGCATCGCTTGCATGGAAGTATGTTCGAGCTGATGATGGGTAATACGAGTTTGAACCTTCAAAGTTTGCTACGACCATGAAATCGCCTGGTATGTCAGGGGTCCATGTGAAGCCGTATGAACCTGCAGCATTGGTTGTGGTAGTGCCGATTGGCCTGTAGTTGTTGTTAGAATCGAGAACGAAGAAGCTGACTTTGACGCCTTCAACGTCTGCTGGATATGGCTGTTGCTGGTAGACGTATTCCATCCACTTGCTCTGGCTTGCGTCAGAGACACATGGAAGACCGTTGGGGAAGTTAGCTGCGACTAAATTCTGTTTTGTGCCTGCGGAAACATCCATCACGGTTCCGGTTATCGTCATTGGTGTAGCGGTTGTGACTCCGACGCTGGGAGCCGTGACAGTGGTTGCGCTTGGTCCCTTGGCAAAAGCGTATATCTGGTTGTCGTAGGCGTTCAGCGACAGCATGACTCCGTAGGCAATGGATGTTGATCTGATGTACGTGCCGAGTTCGCCCCATATCAGCCCGCCGTTGGTGGCGTTTATGGCCAGCATCTGTGCTCCATGGAACAATGGTGGGTCGTATTCGTGGCCAATGGTGAAGTAGGCCACATCATTCGTGAGACCCATGCTGTTGAAAACCCATAGCGGCCAGATACCGTATGGAGTTTCAACTCCAGGGTCGCCGATGAGTCTTGTTGTGTTTGTGTACCATCTTAGACTTCCTGTTCTGACTTCAAGAGCCCAGATGTCTCCTCCCAAGCCATACCAGTACTGTACTCCGTTGCCGTGCCAGGATTTAAGGCTGAAAAGGTCAAAACTGTTTGGAGTTCCGTCGGTGCTATCGGATTGAAGAGTTGTTGACCACACCTTGTTGCCTGTTCGCACATCGTAAGCTACGACTCTATAGTTAACATCGTTTGCTATGGTGATCATTCCGTATCCGAAGCTGCTGGTTGTCCGCGTGAACGGCAGTAATGATTCCGCTCCACTGGCGTATGTGAAGTTCTTGCACATCAACACTTCGCCGGTATCTTGGTCCATGCTTGCCAGGACGAGCCAGCCAGGCGTTTCTCCTCCGACTCCTTGTCCGTGAACGTATCCGGCGCTCATGACCACCGCATCACCTGTTATCGAGTTTATGGAAAGAGCTGGACTTATGGCCGCTCCTGAAATGTCAGTAGGCACCTTTTTGGACCACATTACACCGAGTGCGAAGTCATATACGCCATTTTGCGTTGGAGCCCATCCCCAAGAACTGCCAATCACTTGCGTCATGTTGAAACAGCATAGGCGAGGCCCAGTGACATTTACCACTGTGGGGATATACCCGCCCCCGAATGGGGTGGCTATCCCGCCCGGTGCAGGCGAATAGACAGTCTGTGCGCCGACGGTGTTGTTTATGTAGTAGCCTATCAAGTTTCCATTGTTATCTGACCTAAGTGTCAAACTAGTGCCGTTGACAACGCTGCCGACATATTGTCCAGTCAAGCCAGAATACATGTTCCATTGTGTCCCTGTCGTGTTCATAAACGACGATGGAATTCCTGCGGAAAACTGCGATGGTGCCACACCGATTAGCCTTCCGCCAGTGTCTGATGCTGGAAGAGTACCAGTAGTCCAGATGTATGGTCCGACAACGCCGTAGGCGTTAATCGTTTTAACGTTATTAACCATTCCGCACCGCAATGGATTAGTGGTGTTTATTCTCCATAGAGTTTCGCCAGTGTACAGGTCTGTCGCAAGAATGCCGTTTGAGTAGCCCGTGGTTTCCGGATACCAAGTGGAGTACATTATGCCGTTCATAATGACGGGTGCATATTGAGGCCAATACTGCCTAGTTGACCAGTAGTGACCCGATTGCTCGTCTCCTCCTGCGTCTCCGCCGACCACACCGCCAGCACACCAAACCTTTGTCCAGAGAACGTGACCAGACAACACCGATTCAGTGTATGGATTGCACATGCTGCTGACATTGTACGATCCAGTTGACGCAAATGTAACTGAACCGAGTCCGAGCCATGGTCCCATGATCTTGTACCAATTTCCCACGTTCATTGATGAAACCGGAGTCTGCCAATAGTTTGTTGGAAGCGGAGTCGCTGGATATGCAGTTTCATATATTGGCTCTTCCTGCACAGTAAGGACAAATGGTTTGCTTTGGCTGGGCTGATTGACCATGCCTGTCCATGATGTGCCTGGGGTTGTAAGTACTTGTCCGAGATAGATGAACTGGAATGTGTACTGGCCAACTTTGTCGGGAACGAAGCTGAAAAATGATCCTCCGGTTGTATCCCCTGTGTATGGACCCATTGTTTTCACTGTACCGTCTGGATCCGTTATTTTGACTGTCATGTTTGTCGGTCTTTCGCTTGTTTCCATGGGTGTTGCGAGGAAAAAGTTGACGCTGACTGTTTGACCGACACCAATAGGGTTTGGAGCTACGTTGCAGAAGGCGTATGTTGGCACTGGGGTTCCTGCTGGAAAACCTACTTGACCGATAGCAATTGGCGATACCATCATTGTAAGCATCAGTAACAAAGCAATCGCTGTAGCAATCTTATTTCTAGACATTTTCCTATATCTCCATTCATTTTATGCGCATTACTGCGCAATTACCATATTCTCTAAAAATGCTATTATGCCTTTTGTTTATAGCGCCGCTGCAGTCAATCCAAGAGGCATCCAGAGGCACACAAAAGAAGAGCTAAACGCGTCGTAGCGTTCAGATTCTTTAAAAAGGTCGCCATTTCTATCTATGAAACAACACAAGAAGGTTGCCAGCATGCAGAAGCTTGAGCTCCATGAAGTCAGCGCCGGATACGGAGCAGAAGAGGTCATCCACAGGATCAGTCTCAAAATGATTGAACCATCGATTTACGTCGTCCTCGGACCAAACGGAGCTGGAAAAACCACTCTTTTCAGAACCATCTGCGGTATTCTGAAACCATTTTCAGGGCAAGCAAAGTTTGACGACATGGATCTCTTCACTTCGAAAGAGGCACGCAGAAGGATAGCCTACCTCTCTCATTTGAACGCGCTTCCAGAAGAGATGACTGTTTTCAACGCCTTGAAGTATTATGCTGATGTTGAAGGTGGAGACGTTGAACACGTCCTTGATCTTCTAAGCCTGAGCGACCTTCGCGACAAGAAATTCTCTTCCCTCTCACAAGGACAAAAGAAGAGAGTCTCAGTTGGCAAGATTTTCCTCAGAGAAAGAGACTTGTACCTCCTTGATGAACCAACGTCCAATGTTGACCCAAAGATTTCCAAAGAAATAAGGGACATACTGATCAATTTGAGTAAAGACAAGTTCGTTCTCTACTCATCGCACAATCTCTACGAGGCAAGGGAGATCGGCACATATCTGATACTGATTAAGAATGGGGAACTCAAGTTCTTCGATAAGATAGAGAACGTGAAAACAAGACAATACCGAGTAGGCATCAAAACTCTGAATGACGTATCGAAGTTGCTGCCCGAATCAAAGTTTGAAAACGGATACCACGTGGTGACAGTTAACAACCCACGCGAAGTCGCAAAGATTGTTAACAATCTGGTGAAACTTGCCGCTGAAATCGTTGAGCTCCGCGAGCTGGACAATCCCTTACAGGAATTCTTCGAGGAGGAATGAGAATGAGTTTCTGGCAAGTTACCATGAAGAGAAGCGTTAGACTTAGCAAGACTTACTTCATTCTGGGTGTAGCGATGACTGTCTACGGAATAATTCTGTCGAACGTATTAACATTCGTCCCAGCCAACTCTGCCAACCCTGCCCCGGTTGATTTGACGAACAGCTTTCCCGTCTTATCAGTGGCGCTGCTTTCGCTCTCAGCCGTGCTTTTTTCCTTACCCGTGGTGATGCTGTTTGTGTACGACAAGAACAATGGAGTACTCGAGTACCTTCTCTCCACTGGACTTGACCAACTCGATATTTTCAAGGGGTATGTGAAAGCTTCATTGTCATTGGCAGCCTATTTGCTGGTCTTTTCGACAATAGCCAACAGCGCTATAGGAATTCTTCTAGGGACCAGTTTGGGCTTGTTGGCAAGCATGGGTGTTCTCACGTTCGCAATCGGAATTTCAGAGGTCTTTCTAGTCACCGTCTGTATGATGGCTTTCAGTTCCCTTCAGAAAACGCCTATGGGCGCCAATCAGCCTCTCGGAGTAGTAATTGGAGTTATTCCGATGTTTCCCGCGTTAATACTGCCCCTTATATTTCCTTCATACGCCATTGTCGTTGACATCTCGATCGCTGCCGTGACCTTGCTTGTCTCGTTAGCATTACTCCTTTCAATCGGCCGTCTGATCCTGAGGGAGAAATTGCTGCCCTAAAACGTGGGTGATAATCCACAACCTCTGCCATCAGAGAACGGCTAAGAAAAACCAATAGACAAACAAGTTAATTGTAGTTAGGAACACGCCTATTTTCGCGAAATCAAGGAATGTTACAGTCTCTCCAAATTTCTTCTCGGCGTTTTGTATGATAATCACATTACTTGCAGCCCCGAGGATGAACAAGTTTCCTGCGATCGTGCTTCCAGCAGCCAAGGCCATCAGTGTCTTAATTGAGGCTCCCGCGCCTATGAGCATAGGCAGGTAAAGGGCAACCAGAGGCACATTTGAAATCAGTTGACTCAAAAGGGCGCTCACAGGTAAAACGGCAACGATAGACGTTATATCAACTTGAGAACCGGTTATGACTGACTGAAAGAAACCTGATTCCCAAACGCTCTCCATCAACAAACATTGCCATGAAAAAGACGAGCGTTCGCCAATCGACCTTCTTTAATAGCTCAACCCGCCTCGGACTAAGCGCTAATACGAACACAGCAGGTATTACAGCGATGTAGGTTAGTCTGAAGTCTATCTGAACACCTAAGAACACAGTGACAACTTTCGCTGCAACTAAGGCCAATATTAGCACAAGTGAAGACTTTGAAAGCAATGCCAATCTCTTGTCTTTTATCGGCTCTTCAGAGTATTCAATCACACATTTCTGCAGATCCTTCCTGTAAAAGAACCTTAACAAAACAAACGCCAAGAGGATGTTCACCAACGTGGGCAAAAGGAGAAATCGGAAAAACGTAACAAATGGGTTCGCAACATTTCCGTTGATGGCTATGAGAACGTTCTGTGGGTTTCCTATGGGGCTCGTCACACTTCCAATGGTGATGCCGAATGCTAAAGTGAGGAGCATGAGTTTTGCAGGCAATCTGCACTGTTTTGCAATAAGAAGAACCACGGGTGTCCCAATGATTGCTAGAGTATCATTCATCAGAAGCGCTGAACTTGCACCCGTAACAAGCAAAACAGTTAACAACAACTGATCGGATGATCTGGCTCTATTGAACAGCTTGTAAGACAAATGTGAAAGATATCCGCTTTCCAGAAGAGCCTCGCCAACGATAAACATACCGAAGAGGAAAAGAATCACGTCAAGGTTTACCGATAGAAGAGCGTTCATCGGACTGATCTGGCCTGTAACAAGAACGGCGATCGCACCCACGAGCATTATCTGCCAAATCTGCAGTTTTATATTCCCAATTCGCCTAGTCGCTATCAAAACGAGCACTGCAGCTAGAACGATTATTGGGATTATCATGGCTTAATCATCAAAGAAGATCTCTAAGTTTAAAACTTAGTATCAAGGGGGTACTTCAATTCAATTGTTACTCCAACTCAACTTGGCCTGAGGCTTGCTGCCTTAACCGGACTCTCTCCCTAACCACGGCACGCGTACTCGGCTTCTAGCACGTGCAACAAAGCATTCTTTTTATAAGATTGATCTCTATTTTGTTGGAAGGGATGGTATATGGTCACGAGAGGACAGCGAAGACTGGGCAGAACGATACGAAAACTGGAAAACAGCGTAGAACTCAGCACGAAAGAGAGCAAGGCGAAAGAATCAGAGAAAGAATACTTGGAAAAGGTTCAGAAGCTTTTGGGATACACCGATGATTCGCCCGTTCAGAGTTTACGCGAACCCTTCATCCGCAAGAAAGACTTTAAAGAACCTTTATGAATTTTGAAGGTCACGCGTCTTTAAGTGCATGCAGTGTTCTCAGTATTTTTCTTTGCTCCATTATTCTGCTGAGTCTGAATTTAGGTTTCACTCTGTTACAGTTTCCATGAGCGTTTTTGTATAGTCTTTTCCCCTTAACTTTCAGTTTTGTCTTTTTTCCCAATTCTTTTTTCCTTCCCAATATAGTGTCTGTTGTAGGTAGAAGTGGTTACTACAGTATTTGAGTATGCCTCTTCATGTGCTCGCTCGTGCTTACACCGTGGTCTTGGCAATAAGTGCAACTTTTTGTTTCGTTTCTGAGTGTTGACTTGGAAGCAGATTTACTGTTCCGCTCCTCCCTAGAAGCAGCTGTCTCTCGCCTCTAAACATCGAAACTGAAGCGTTCTTAATCTGTATCATGTCACCCTGAATTAAGGAGACTGCTGGTTCATTCCAGAGACAGAGTTTGACTTTTCCTGTCTCATCCCCTATCCAAACGTTAGTCACAACGGCGTTACTTCCGTAACGTGTACGAATTGATGAAGATTCTGCAGGTTCCAGCACTTCAGCCTCTACGCTGACTCTTTTCATTCCGTACCGCAAGTCCTGAACCATGGTGCAAACGTGAGGAACACAATCTTGTTTGTAAATTTGTTTGCGTATCTTGTCATTGTTCATCCAAGATTCAAAGCAAATGTCTTTTCTAGAAAGCAGTTCTTCTGGGACTCGAAACTGCACTATGACCTTGCTGTATTCCGTTATTAGAAAGATGACGTTGCTGCCTATGCTTCCGCGGTATTGTATTGTTAGGTTCATGCAACGGGATTTTCCGTTTTCTCTTGCTGAGACTAATGCTTTAAAGAGTTCTCCAAGATACACTCTATGTTTTACTGAAATGAATGCGAGCTCCTCTAATATCGTTGGTTTTTTTTGGTTCAAATGTATTCATTCCATATAGACGCACTTTGTGAGAACATTCTTGAAAAAGCAAAACCTCGTTCCTAGATTTGACTGTTTCTCAAATAATCCCAGCGCGTCTCTGTCGTAATCTAGTGCAATGGTGACTATATAGGCTAATTGCCAAGCAGATGGGGTTTTTCATGGGTTTTTCATATTTTGAGAGATTTGGAAAAGCGATCGCTTCCTTTTCGAAATGAACCTTGCGCGAGCGATGAGAGTTTGTGGAGCTTGCCAAAAAAAATAGAATAACCACGCGCCAAATCGGAAGGTAGAAATCAGGCGCCGTATCTATTATTTACGTGGAAGGTTTTGTGAGTAAACGCAGATTTTTTGATTCGCCAGAGTGTGGAGGCTGCATCTACAAAGGGGGCAGTTACTGCTGGGGGCAATGCTCCCTTAACATTTGGAAAAGAGACAGGGACTAATCACTCTCTACGTTGAATCCATTACTTGCGCCGGTGGGAGTCTAAGAAACAGGGGCAAATCTGCTTAATATTGCAGACCTACTCCCGAAAGGGTTTTAGAATTAATTGTTTGCTTGTCGGGCTGAATTTGGGATTGGTTATGAACACATTCTGGAAGCGCCCACATTTTTCCCTGAACCAGTCACGCATGCTGAATTGACCCTTGTTTGATTCAGTCACGTCCAATCTTGGTAAATATTAATTTGTCAGCGTGTAGAAGCCTTTTCGTTAGGCAAGTGCGTTTTCTGTGGCTGTACTTAGGTGAAAGCTCTGTCCAAAAATGCTATTAGGGTCCGGTATTCGGGTTTCATCATTTTTGCATCACAGATACTCAGCCTGGTCACGGGGCTCGTTTTCACCCTTTTGCTCACGAGAAATATGAGTACCGACGAGTTTGGTGCCTGGGCTTTCATATTCTATCTAATTGGGCTTTTTGCACTAATCAGCGGTTTGTTTCCGTTCTGGGCTACTCGGTTTGTTGCTCGGGGAAAAGAAGGGGCTGTCGAGACTGCGGTCTCAGCCAACCTTATCGTTGCCATAGTTGCAACAATCATGTATCTTCCTTTGGTTTCGGTGGTGTTAGGAGCTCTCAGCATAACCAGCGTCGCCCTCGCAATATACCTAATCGCAGCGCTGCAAATAGTCAACATTTACCTTATTGCAGTTTTAGAAGCGTGCTTAAGAGCGATAAGGCCTCAGGCAATCGGCTATGGTTTGCTCATTGAGGAAGTTGTCAAGGTCTCTGTCACATTCGCCATATTCATCGGGGCGAAGGAACTCTTTTTCGGTGCGATATCAGGCATTGTTGCAGGCGCTTTGGCACAGACTGTTTTCTACGTTTGGCTTCTAAAGAACAACTTCCGCCAGGCAATTCACTGGGATTATTTATGGGAGTGGCTGAAAGGTTCAGCGGCTTTTGTATACAACGTTATTGGAGGACAACTGGCTGGTTTGGTACTGTACCTGCTTGTGTTTTTCGGCGGTGAGTCAGCCTTGGGCGACTATCAGGCCGCAGTAACATTTTCAACTATCATCGGTTATGCTGCCTCTTTTGCATTTGGTTTGTACCCGAAGATGCTGGCTCAAGAGTGCCATGAGGATATTGTGGCATCCTTCAAGTACATGTTGATGTTTGCGTTGCCCATAGCCACTATTACCCTAACTATGTCGCAGTCGCTTCTGACCGTGCTTAACGCATCGTACAGTGTAGCCTCGCCAGTACTGGTCCTACTGACCGTCGATGCACTGGTTGTTCTCGTTCTGCAGTTTTACACGCAGTGCCTGATGGGCACGGAAACATTTGATACAGAGGGAAAAATAACGATTCGTCAACTTGTGCGAAGCAAAATATTCAAGATCTTCACGCTACCCTATTTGCAAGCAGCCATTTCCTTGCCGGTTATCTACTACATTTTCGCACAGACGAGAGTGGCGGGACCAGTACAAGCAGCGATGTATGTGGCGGGAATCAACATAATAGTCCATGCAATTACGTTTGCTGTAATCTACAAGATGATGCGTCGACAGTTCAGGTTGACTGTGGCTTGGAAAAGCATGATGAAATACGCTTTCGCAGCTTTGGTGGCTGCAGCTCTGCTTCTAGCAATTCCTCAGACGACAACTCTATCGGCCACTTTCGGTAAAGCTCTTGTAGGAATGATGGCTTATGGCGGATTGCTTCTTGCAATTGACGCAGAAGCTAGAAAACTGGGAAAACAAATGGTTAAAGAAATCACGGCGGACTTTTCCGAAATTTTCCTTAAGAACAAGAAAACCAATAATGAAGCGTCCGGCATTCGCGAATGATTAAACGCAAAGGGCACACCTCCGGAAGACTCGGAGAGAACTTTTTATCGAGTAAAGTTCTATTGTGATGTCATGTCTGGAACAACGAATGATGCGGTTCGACTGAGAATGTTGGAGATTCTCTACAAGAAAGCGACAGAAGGTACAAACTGGGCAGTAGAACGGGAAGAAATGAAACAACTTTTTCCAGTACCTGAAAACCAACTTGACTTCAACATGCTCTATCTTCGGGAAAAAAAGCTCGCAGACCTTCACATATCGAATGGAAGCAGTTGGCAGACTGCAAAGATAACTGGAAAGGGGATAGACGTTATTGAGCACAAACCGCAATTTGCCAACGAATTCCCTTTCATCCATGTTGCCATTCAAGAAATTGGCGGAGACGTCAATGGAAGTGCTGTTCAAGCCATTCAGCCTGAAGTTGATCTTAACCAGCAAGAGACCAACGCGTTCGAACAGGCGTATGAACAAGTTAAGAAAGCCGAGATTGCGCCTGAAAAAAAACAGGAGATTGACGCTAACCTGAAGGCATTAGAGAAAGAGTTCGCTAAGGAAAAACCCAACAGGAACAAGATTAACGCGATTTGGGAGTGGCTTAGAGGGAATGCTGACTTGATAGTTCCCACAATCGCTGAAACCGTCAAAAAGGTGCTGCTTTCCTCTGCTTAACTTTAGCTCGCGCGCGCTATAGGTCAACATTTAAAGCTGACCCAAACGTAACAGAGCGGAAGGCTGTCTTTGATGCAGAGATCGAAAGTTGCAGTTGTCAAAGGGGAAAGAGGACAAGAGCCAGTGTTCAAAGCGCTAGACTTGATAGACTACGAATCCGCCCTTTCTGGCTGGAAACAAGTCCTGATAAAAGTCAATTTCATAACCGTTGAAACGTGGGACACGGGAGCAACAACAGACCCCGTGGTGGTTGAAGCCATAATAAAGAAGCTGAAGAATCTGCCAGTTCAGATCTCAGTTGTCGAATCAGACGCCACCATGACCAGTGCTGACAAAGCCTTCGAGGCAACGGGGATGAAAGAAATGTGCCAACGCAATGACGTTGAATGTCTCAACCTGCGACACGTAAAAGACAGAGTCAAGATCGACGTTCCCGACTGTGAAACACTCGGAAGCATCACCGTGCCTCGCATCGTCACAGAATCCGCCATAATAAGCGCGGCCAAACTTAAGACTCACATGGCAACGAAGGTCACCCTGGGCATGAAGAACATGTTCGGTCTCCTTCCGGACAAGTTCAAAGGAAAATACCATGCAAAAGGCATCAGCAAAGTCATAGTCGACGTCAACACCGTTCTCAAACCTGCATTGACAGTGATCGATGGTTTCGTGGGGATGGAAGGACGCGGCCCCAGTGGCGGAACGCCTGTCAAGATGGACCTGATAATCGCAGGAAAAGACGTGGTTGCCACAGATTCAACCGCCGCCAGAATCATGGGATTTGAACCAGCTGAAATCTCTCACATACGAAAAGCCCATGAAAAAGGATTAGGAAACATTGACGATATAGAAATCTTGGGCTCGAAGCTTGACGATGTGAGACGCGTGTTCAAACGAAATTAACAAGTGTACCTAAGAAAAAAGAGAACGCACTATTTTGAAATTGATTAACGCACAATCAGGCTGTCCTTGTAAGAACCTTCGGTTCTTTCCATTCTTCTCTCAGAATGCTGTACATGCAGTCGTCTCTCCATTTCCCTCTGCAGTAGAAGGTCTTTCTCAGGACCCCTTCTTTCTTGAATCCAGCCTTCTCAAGAGCTTTCCATGATGCCATGTTTTCCGGGTCAGCTTTCGCTTGAATCCTTGCCACGTCTCTTGAGAGGAATACGTAGTCAACCATTATCTCAATGGCTTCGCTTACATACCCCTTGCCTCTTTCATTGGGCACAATAAAGTATCCAAGCTCTGTTTCTCCTGCTGCCAGAAAATGAGCAACGTAACCGATTTTTGTTCCATCCTTCTTCTGCACAAAGAACCACTGTGCATCTTTGAGATTGTCGTAAGTCTTCTCCAACTCAGTTTTTGTCTCTTGTCTAAGAGGCTCATAATCACCCATAAACTCAGGATTGTTATCCCATTCCTGCAACGTTGCTAGGTCCTCTCGTTCCATTATTCTAAGGTTCACAGTTTTGCCTTCAAGCAAACCTTAACACCTGTTCACTAGTTTCGGTCTTTAATGGTTAAGATTTGTGGCATTTCCATTAGAACGGTTTCAAATGCTTCAGTACCGGAAAAAAAGGGATTGTGTGGGAGTATGTTTCTGTTGACAGTTCATGATATTTTGTTAATAAAAAAGTAGTTATCTGAGAAAAACCAGAAGTCAAAAGGGCTTGAAGGTCGTATCGAAATATAGACTCGCCTGAGTGATCACAATTGCAAATTATTAATCATGATATCGAAACGAAAATCCAACAAGACATCATAGCCAACATTCTGCAAGGAAAATATGCGCCAGCAACTAGACATGTGGTAGATGTCTTGAAGGAACTCTACGACAATATCCCAGAAAACAAGCGCATCTCTTTTGGAAGAGTCTACGCCGTTCAAGTGCTAAGCAGACACCTATTTTCGAGTCTGGCAAAAACAGACGCAAATGTATACGAGATTGGCGCAACACTATTTGAGAGCAGCAAGGATTTCCAAACTAAAGGAATCGCGCTTGGGATCCTTTCATTGCATGGAATTGACGATTACAAGAAAGTTTTACCCTTTTTCGAAGCTTCAGCATCTTCCGCTGATTGGAACATGCGAGAACTCGCCCAGATGTTTTTCCGCAAGCTCATAAAGAAATGGCCAGATGAAATGAAGCGATACTTGCTGAAGCTAACAGGATCCAAAAACCCTAACATTAGGAGGTTTGTCAGCGAAACTCTTCGACCTGTAAAGGAAAACAGATGGTTCTACAAAAAACCCGACTATTCTTTGTCAATTTTGAAAAACCTGTTCCGAGAGTGTTCGGAGTATCCGCGTACATCCGTGGGAAATAACTTGAGTGACTTGGCAAGACATCTTCCCGCCCTTGTTTTTGAGCTAGTGAAAGAGCTTGCTGCAAACGGGGACCGGAACTCTTACTGGATAGCCTATAGAGCATGCAGAAATCTTGTTAAGAAGCAACCAATTAGAGTGATGAACCTTTTGCACGTAGACGAGTATCGGTATAAGAAAAGGGTGTATATACGGAGTGAATATCAGAGAGATTAAGGCCAAATCAATCCTGATTAAGCACAAGAAAATTGATTCTTGGTTCGTTTCACGCTACGGGATGAACCTTTACCGAGGTTGTGCTCACAACTGCGTGTATTGTGATGGCCGTTCGGAACGCTATCAGGTTGAAGGGGTCTTCGGGGAGGATGTTGCTGTAAAAACAAACGCCCTGGAGGTTCTGCACAAAGAATTGAAGCCGATCGGTCGACGTGTCAAGCTGAAGCCGGGTTATGTTATGCCTAGGGGGAGGAGTTGGCGATAGCTATCAACCGTTGGAAGAGAAATATCGGCTAACGAGGAGAACATTGCAGCTCCTATGTGAATACAGGTGGCCAGTTCACATACTAACAAAATCCACACTTGTTGAGAGAGACGTTGACATTATTGAACGGATTGACCAGCAGAACAGGGCAATTGTCAGTTTCAGTTTCTCCTCAACAAACGATGATTTCAGTGCAGTTTTTGAACCACACGTCCCGCCTCCCAGCGAACGCCTGAAAACGCTTGCTTATTTCAAAAGAAAAGGCGTTTCGTGCGGCATGTTTCTTCTTCCCGTCATCCCTTTCATAACGGATACACCGGAAATGATTGTAGAGGCTCTGCGGAAGGCTCACGAAATTGGTGTTGACTTCGTAATCTTCGGCGGTATGACCCTTAAAAATGGAAGACAAGAAGAATCCTTTTTCAATTTGCTAAGAGACAAACATCCAGGACTTTTGGCGAGATACAAGCAGATCTATGGAGAGAATAAGTGGGGACAGGCAACAGAAGAGTATTACAGTACCATTAACTTGGTTTTTAATGAATTGTCCAAAAAGTTCAAGATCGCAAGACGCATTCCTCCTGCTCTTTACAGGGACATTCTAACGGAAAACGACTTGGTAGTTGTAATGTTAGAGCACCTTGATTATTTTCTGCGGTTAGATGGCAAGCGCTCCTCTTTCGGATATGCTGCCTACGAAATCTCAAAATTGAAAAGACCTCTTTCAACGATGAAAAATGCACTGAGAGAAATCAAGGGTGTTGGAGAAAGAACCGAAAGAATAATTCTTGAAATACTGGAAACCAAAAACTCAGCTTACTATGATAGCTTAAGGTAGCCTCTCTTCACGAACGCGAGTGGCAAACAATCCAAGCCTAGCGCGCAAGCGTGGCTAGATTTGAAGCCCCATTAACGAGGCGACACGTCAAGGTTGTATAAGCCTGGCGATATCGCTGTTATAGTTTCTTCGCATCTTACTTCTTTTTTTTCTTTTTTGGTATAGTAGTCAGGAGGCTTTTTGATTGAAGCAGAAGGAAATTGAAGTCGCCGCTTTCTATATGAGGTTCTTTCTTGTGGGATTAGCCTTCAATTTCAAAGCTAATTTCCATGAGCTTGAAGAGATAACCCAGCGTGCATGCGTGAAATAGAAAGCAAGGATCCATCCAGCAGTTAGAGGGGTTTTTTTGGCTGACAACAAAGGATAAACTCGAAAGAGATGCAAAAAATACTGTATTCTCAATAGTTTATGCAGAAACAGTTTATCATTTTGTTTTTCTCCTATATTCATGTAGCGACCAAATGTCTTCCTAGGGCGACAATATGGTGTTAGCAGGGAAATCTGAGTCAAGACAAAGAGCCATAGTTTTTATCCCTCTCTGCTAGCCACCAACTCCAAATCGCCTTAAATCAGGCTTAGACGTATAAATATCCTAGAAGCGGTTAGAACGATGAAAGTCGATGATTACATAGAAAAACAGAAATCGCCGCAAAAGGAAATCTGCCAACAGCTAAGAGCGATAATTCTGAAGACTTTTCCCAGCATCAAAGAAGAGATGAAATGGGGTGTTCCAACATATGGAGAAGGCAAATATTATTTTGTTTCATTAAAAGACCATGTTAACCTTGGGTTCTCGATGGCAAACCTCTCAAAAGAAGATCAGCAATTCTTTGAAGGGTCAGGAAAAACAATGAAAGTAATCATTATTGGTTCATTAGACGACATAGATGAAGACCGAATTGTTGAACTGCTAAAGTTAGTGTAGAAAAAGCAGAACACAGAAACATAGTCAACATTCACCCATTAAGTCAATAGTCTTTAGTCTCTTTTCCTGAACAAACCAGCTTTCCACTTGCATAGCAGTGGGTTAATATTAAGGCCATTGCTTCATTGTTGATTAGCGTGCCCCCGCAATAATGATTATTAGTTTGGTCTGGTTGTGTATTTCTGGACGATGTCGTAGGAAAATGATCTGTGCGCACGACACAGCTGTGGGTGCTGGGAATGCTGTTTCAGCTGGTCTGGGTCTAGGTTTGGGGCTTATCCTTGTTCCGTACATGTTTCAGGCGATGTCTCCGTATAGCAGAATCGTCAAGACAGTGATTGTTTGCTTGAGCTGTGGGGGCAAGAACGCTGAGGATTTCAAGTTTTGTGGACATTGCGGGCGTGCCCTGTATCCACCACCACGAGTTCAATGTCCAAAATGCGGTGCAACAGTGCTCAGTAAGAAATTCTGTGAAAACTGCGGCACCAAACTCAAGTAAAAGAGGAAAACCAAGAAAAAAGAAAGAATTAGCCAAATTTCCCGTGAGGCCCTTTCCACTTGTCAGCCTCATTTAGAAACTTGTCATACCCGTTTTGTCTGATGAATTCGAGTTGTTTCTTGTACTGTTTGTATTTCCATCCGTTCTTGTTCCAAAAACCTTGCAGTACCTCACAAGGATAGGTTGGGCAATCAGCGCAGGTTTCTAATCTTCTCTCCACGAAGCAGCAGACTTTCATCTTGCATTTGGCCTTACTTGAGTTTCTCTTGCTTGATTCGTACCCCAGCTTGCAGCCGCGACATGTTCTTTCATTTGGGTATTTTTCCTTCTGCCAGTTTATGCAGGTTTTACAGTATGCACCGCAGCATCCGATTTCTTTGATAGTCATTTGGACCAGTCACCGATTATTATACTAGTTCTTCATTTATTCTATACTATAGCGCGAGCTACATCCACAAAATGGGCTTATTCATATTTCATGCTACTTGCTCTAGTCCTCGTTAAAGACCCCATTGCTGAGACAGGCGAAGTGTTGACAACTGTTCTACCAAACGATTTCAGTGCTTACCTTCACTTTGCCGTCTTTAATGGGAACACCCTCTTTGGTAACCGAGTTTCTTCTCTCATTTGCAGCCTTCTCGGGTCCGCAAAAGGACCCGTCTGAACCTACGACCCGATGGCATGGAACAACCGGCCAAAGCGGGTTCTTGTGAAGAGCATTTGCGACTGCGCGACAAGCCTTCGGTCTGCCTATTCTTTCAGCTATTCGTTTATATGTGCTAACTTTTCCTTTTGGAATTCTGAAAGTGACAACCAACACATCTCTTTCGAATTGTGTCTTATCTTTCAGCGCCTCAATAACTTCTTCCTCGGTTTTGATCGAATCTACTTTCATCAGATAATCCCCCACGAGTTCATATCCTATCTTTGCTGTTTCATTTATGAATTTGCCATTAATCAACTGAGTGCTTCGAGCTCCTAGAATCAATGGGATTGCGGGAATGAACCCTCTAACCATTGAAATGAAAAGTCTAGCACAGGAGTTGTCTCCACTCGAGGCGGAGTTCAAGTATCCTACCTAAGACCGATTGCTGTCGTAGAAACTATGTTTCGGCTAAAACTCGCATGTCTCCCTCTCGGAAGTGCTGAAATGCTTTCTTGCCGTATGCTTCGGCAATTCTATGTGTATACCTCTGCAGTGCTTTCAATGCGGCTGAGCCACCGATCTTTTCGTCAAACGACAACAAGTGCGGAATTGCGTAATAAGGACTCTCCATGATAACCCGCTGAGCAACATATTCTATCAGCCTAATGAAGGCTAGACCCGAATTGGTTTAAATACCCTGCAATTCAGACTAGACTTGGGCAGGAGAAGAGGGATAAGATGGCAAGAAGAGTCTTAAACGAGAAGGAAGTTGAAGTTGAAGGTCACCTCATAGACTCCCTGATTCTCACGAAGATTTACGATAGAATAATAGAGCTCGGAGGGGACTACAAGACCTTAGAGGTCAGGATTGGAAAGCACAAAACTGACACGAGCTACATCAGGATGATTGTCAAGGGGAGAAACCCCGAGAATCTAGATGACATACTGAACGAAATACACTCGCTCGGAGCAACATCTATCGAAACTGCCGAAGTCACCGTTGTGCCGGCGCCAAGCGACATGATTTTTCCCGACAACTTTTACTCTACGACAAACAACCCGACACAAGTCTTCTTCGATGGTGAATGGATTGAAGTTGAAGATACCATGATGGACAAAGCCATCGTAATCAACTCCGTAGCTAAGAGGGCTCACTGCAGACCCATCAGAGAAGTGAAAAAGGGCGATCTAATAGTTGTGGGTGAGGCAGGTGTGCGTGTTAAACCTCCTGAAAGGTCTCGGGAAAGCACGGGCATCTTTAAGTTCATGAGCAGCGGGTCTTCGAGCGAAAAGCCTGCGTCTGCAGTGATAAGGCAGATCGCGCAAGATCTTTACAACGTGAAACGAGCAGGCGGAAAAGTTGCTGTGGTAGCTGGCCCGGCCGTTGTGCACACGGGAGCGGCGGGAGCTCTTGCAAGTCTCATTCGAGAAGGATATGTGGATGTGCTCCTGTCTGGAAACGCGCTGGCGGTTCACGACGCCGAAGCTGATATACTTAAAACGTCTCTCGGAGTTTCGCTGAAAGAAGGCGTTCCAGACGTTAGAGGATGTAGAAACCACATAGTAGCCATCAACGAAATCTACAAGGCAAACAACCTTAAGGCAGCGGTGGAGAAAGGCGTGCTCAAAAGCGGCATAATCTACGAGTGCGTGAAGAAAGGAGTTCCTTTTGTCTTGGCGGGTTCGATCAGAGATGATGGCCCCTTACCAGATGTTATAACAGACACTGTAGTGGCGCAGCAAGAATACAAAAAACAGCTGAAAGACGTTACGATGGTTTTGATGTTAGCGTCAACACTACACGCAATAGCTGTGGGAAACATGCTGCCTTCAACAGTTAAGCTGGTTTGTGTTGACATTAATCCTGCTTCGGTGACGAAGCTTCTTGACAGGGGCTCGACCCAAGCAGTTGGCGTGGTCTCGGATATAGGCACTCTGCTGCCTTTCCTAGCTGGGGAAATTACCAAGTTAAGGCGCCATAAGGAAACAGGCGCGTAGTGCCCTTGCGTATTCCATAATGTTCAGAATTTGAGTGTTTGAAAGAAAAACGGCTGCGTGCTTCAGGAAAAACCGTTGTTGTTGTTCTTCTCGTGAGCTTGGTCTGTCGAATAGTGAGCTCCTCTGATGCGGATTTGGGAACATGCAAGGGCGTAATTTCAGCGCGATTCTGGCTTAAGTAAAAGCTTTTCTCTGCGGCTTCATAATATTTAATCGAGAAGACATGAAGAAAAAGGAGCCGAAAAAGAAGAAACCTATAAAGAAACAACCTGCCGTAGAAGACAGCCCATACTATGAAGGGGACGTCTAGCCTCTTCGCTTTGTAACAATAAAATAGGCAACTTCTCTCAGTCAAGCACAAGCTTCATCTTTAACGTTCATATCCAATCTTTTAACAATACTCACCCCCGAGTTTTCTTGGGCTGGATACCTATGCAGAAGAAAATCATCATCATGGGCGCAGCAGGCAGAGACTTCCACAATTTTAACGTCTATTTCAGAAATAACCGCGACTACAAAGTTGTGGGGTTCACTGCCGCGCAGATTCCAGGCATTCAACGCCGAGTTTACCCACCTGAACTCGCAGGCGAAAATTACCCTAGTGGGCATACCCGTTTACCCCGAAGAAGAACTGCCAAAACTAATCGAAGAATCAAAAATCGACGAAGTCTTCTTCGCTTACAGTGACATATCAAACCAAGACGTCATGACATAAAGCATCCTTGGTTCTAGCTTGCGGCGCAGACTTCTCTCTCTTGGGACTAGAATCAACCATGCTTAAAGCTAAAGTGCCAGTGATATCGGTTTGCGCGGTCAGAACCGGAGCAGGAAAAAGTCAAACCTCGCGGCAAATCGCGAAAATTCTAAAGGAAAAAGGACAACGAGTCGTAGTGGTCAGGCATCCGATGCCCTACGGTGACCTAAAAAGGCAAATCGTTCAGCGTTTTGCTTCCCGCCAAGACCTAGACGAATCAAAATGCACTATCGAAGAACGAGAAGAATACGAACCTCACATCGACGCTGGGAGCGTCGTTTATGCAGGAGCTGATTACGAGCTAATCCTTAGAGAAGCCGAGAAAGAAGCGGACTTAATAGTCTGGGATGGCGGCAACAACGATACGCCATTCTTCAAGCCAAGTCTACACGTAGTGGTTGCCGATCCGCACAGGGCAGGAGATGAACTAACTTATTATCCAAGCGAAATTAACCTGCGGCTGGCAAATGTCGTAATCGTCAACAAAGTCGACACAGCTGAAAGAACGAAAGTGGAGCAGGTAAAAGGTAACGTGAAGTCGGTTAACCCAAGCGCATTGGTTTTAGAAGCAGCATCGCCATTAACTGTGGATAAACCCGAACTGGTCAAGAACAAACGGGTTCTAGTGATCGAAGACGGCCCAACAGTGACACATGGCAACATGCCTTTCGGCGCCGCCACGATTGCCGCAGAAAAGTATGGGGCAAAAGAAATCGTTGACCCTAAGCCTTACGCTGTCGGCTCGATAAAGGAGACTTATGAGCAATATCCGCATCTTGGCAAGGTGCTTCCCGCAGTTGGTTACAGTGAAAAGCAAATAGCAGATCTTAAAGCAACAACTGATGCAACTCCCTGCGATGTGATCATAGTCGGGACACCGGTCGATTTGGGAAGAATAATACGTTTGAACAAACCAGTTGTAAGAGTCAGATACGAGCTTCAAGTGCTTGGACCAGTCAGCCTTGAAAAGATATTGGATAATTTTCTGAAGGGTAATAAGAAGAAGAGTGGCCGCTAATGCGCTATTGAATCGACAAAAATTCCATGCATAGTCTTCATACAAACAAATTTTAAATTTGTCGAAAGCCTATTACTTTAATCAGGGAAATTCTATGGCAAAATCCAAAAATTTGAAAAAGGAATTTCCAAGTGTCATCGACAGCGCCTACAAACAGTATCTGCGCAACCTTTCGCTTTACAAAGAAGTTAAGGAAATCATGACAAAAGACGTTTTCACAGTCACGCCTGAAGCTTCTATGGCGGAAGCCGCTGTAACCATGGGCGAGAAACACATCGGAAGCCTGATTGTGACCAAATATGACACGCCGGTAGGTATAGTCACTGAAAGAGACCTACTGACCAAAGTCTTGGCGCCTGGAAAAGACATGAAAGAAGGAAAAGGTCGAAACAACAATGTCATACCCCCTCATGGCAATCTGTTTATCAGCCAAAATCAAGGAAGCCGCCCGAGCCATGATCAAGAAAAAGGGCAGATTGGCAGTCTTCGAGTGCGGAAGACTCGAAGGTATAGTAACCGCCTCAGACCTCATCAAAAGCCTACCAGACGTCCCTGAAACAGAAGTCAAAGTTGATAACTTAATGACAAAACAGATCGTGACTGCCGACGAACATACGTCTCTGAAGGACATCGTTAAAACAATGGGCGATCAAAGAATCGGCAGCGTAATAACCACTAGAAAAGATAAACCCATAGGAATATTCACCGAACGAGACCTACTCACCACCTGCATAGCCAAAGGCAGATCGTTAAGCACAGAAGTGGGAGAAGAAGCCAAGTCTCCCCTAATAACCGCTCCCGAAGGAACAAGCGTTCACGAAGCAGCCGCCATAATGACGATGAAACACATAAGAAGACTGCCAATTGTCAAAAAAGACAAGCTAATAGGCATTATCACGGCACGCGACCTCGTCGAAGCCTACGCAAAATAGGCCCCTCTTTTTTTATATTCAGCATTCTACTGCTTTACCTAGCAAAAGCCTTTGCTAAAATAGCCATGGTTAGTTAACTGCTACTCTCGCAAACTGGGCAAACATTAATTTCTAACGCGTGCTTTTCGAAGACGGACGAGTTACTATCTTCACTACGTCTTTGTGCCTCAGATGATAGTCTTTAGGAAGGCGGATGCCCGTTTTCGCTTCTATCGCAAGAATATAGTTTTCCGCAAGTCTAGTGTGGACACTTCGAGCCAGATCAACAGGTGTTGAACCATCAGGCATCAAATACACGTCAGGAAGCACATTCCCATGATGATCGGTATATTTGTACTCGTCACTAACGGGATACACCATGTTGTTCTTCAAGAGTTTGAAAACAACGGTGTTTAGAGCCTGTTGAATCCCCGTGTTTATCCATTTAGACATGACCCTCGTCTCTATATAGTCTAAAGCTCCTCTTTGCTTCGGTGAGAGAGACGCGTTTTTACTTATTTTGAACTTCTCCCTACCCGGAGTGTATTCAACTAATCCTGCTTTCTGTGCCCTTCTTAGAACCAGTTCGGCTTCTGCAGAACAAGCTGCAACAAGACTACGTCCATAATACTCGGTCAGCAATCCCAAATAATTCTCAGAAGTGAGAATGTCCATCTTGTTAGCGATGATCAACGTGGGTTTGACTATCGGCAAAAGGAAAGCAGCGAACTTCAGGGCTTTGTTGAGGTCCCAGTCCACGATGGGAATATTGCTTAGCTGCGACTTCTCCAATGCCTGAATTATGCCTAATAGGTTGACTTTTACAGCTGAGAGGGATTTAGATAGCGCCTCTCCGAGAGATGCCGAAGAAGCATCGCGAATTATAGACTCCTTGTTACGGATGATTATGTCTGCGACCCATCTGTAAATCTCCATCTCTGTGTCGATGGCGTCTTGTACAGGGTTACCGGTTCCGGGCTGAGTTATTTTTCCTTCAGCATCGATAGAGCCTGAAGCGTCTACAACATGTATTATGGCGTCAGCCTGTCCGATCACTGAAAGGAATTGGTTTCCGAGTCCTCTACCCGACCACGCATCTTTAATTAATCCGGGCACATCGATAATTCTCACTGGAACATAGCGCCAATTATCAATACACGTTGAATTCAAAGGGGTATCCTTCACTTCTAGCTCCACGTGAACACAGACATCCGAGACATACGCAGTACCGACATTCGGTTTCTTGGTAGTGAATGGAAAATTCGATATCTTGGCGTTTAGAAGAGTGGCAGCATTGAACAAAGTGGTTTTGCCAGTATTTGTCTTTCCGACAATAGCTATAGTTACCATGAAAACATTACCCTCACCTGTATAATAGCAGTTCTAAAAATAATAACTTAACGCGAAGGAAAACAACTCTCTCTGCACGCGTTCACTGAACAACTACTTTTTCATCGCATTTTCATTTCTAAGCTGATCATTTCACCTTTTTTAAGACCCATGGCGTGGTAGAACTGCAATAGGTCCCAGTCATTCCAGCTGGCAAGTGTATAAACGATGTTTACTCCTTCAACCTCTTGTTCTTTTGTTTCCAATGTTTTTTGACTTCCACTTTTCGCGAAAATGTCCTTTAATTCATTGAACAAAGCCCTGCCAATTCCACGCCTTTGGAAGTCAGGATCTACGCCAATTGTGTCAATCCATCCGACAGTGTCTGGAACTCCAAATTCCCAGCCGCTGACGGAACCCAAAATGAAACCAACAATCTTCTTATCAACCTCTGCAACTAGAGCGGGACGAGGATAAATTCCCGCGTATGCAATCTTTCTCTTCCAAAATGAGCGTCTTTCTTTTCCCAAGACACGTTTGTCTATTTCTACTACTGCATCAAGGTCGTTCTCGTCTAAAACTCGAATCTTCACTTTGTGGAACTCATTCAACCCCCACTATAGTATAGCGTTCAGGATTGATAAAACTTCGCGACGAGCGAGATAGAAAGCGAGTTTTCCTGAACCCCTTTAGTACGCTACTCGAGAGTCGGTGACAGCCAGGTTAAAGGCCTTTATGGCGCTTTTCTCCTTGTCCTTGATTTCCAGCATCACGTCAAAATCAAACATCGCGGTCTCTTTCAAGAACAGGGAAAAATCGTCTAAATCTATAGTCTCTGCATGCTGCCTCGGAACCCCAAAAGGTTTTTGAGAACTGTAATCCACCATTGGAAGACCATCAATCATAGCGTCCCAAGTCTCGATTGTGAACTTCAGGCAATCTTCATCCGGCAGTTTTGTTGAGCTATTGAGTCTGTGATGGAAGACATCGAATAGAACCGGAACCTCAGTTTTCTCACTTATTCTGAGGCAATCAACTAAGTCATAGAGCTTGTCATCATTCTCAATCACTAAACGCCGCTTTATCGAATCATCGAGACCCTGATATCTTTTCACGAATCGCTTCATGCTGGTTTCTTTGTCCCCATAGACGCCGCCGACGTGAATTTGAACCTTTGCAGCAGCATCGAGGTTCATCAAATCAAATATCTCAACATGATACTTGAGCTCCTTTATGCTTCTTTCGAGCACATCATCGCTGATTGAATTGATGAGAGTAAATTGGTCGGGATGCATTGAAATTCGCATTCTGTTTTCTCGGATAAACTCTCCAATGGACTCGAATACTGATCTAAAATGTTTTTTCCAGTCAAAGGTGTTGATCGGGTGAGAGGCGAAAGGTACCAAATCTGAGGTTATCCTGAAAAAGAGTAGGTGGTGCTCAAGATTGAATTTCAGAATATGCTGCAAGCAGTCGAGGTTGTTGTGGATGGTTTCTTTCAAGCGGGTTTCAGAGTAGGATTTCAGCCTAAAAGTCTTGTTGCCACTGCAGGAGATGGTTCTGTTTATGCATGGGTAGCCGATTCGCACTCTTGCACCTCATTTTCAATATGGAGCTTAGTCTTTAAGCGATTCGCATTCGTTCCGCGGTAGCGTCATCTATAAGAAATAGATACATCCCGTTATAACGCGGTGATCACAGTGCAACCGCAAGCCGGCGATAATTTCCAGAAAGAATCCAAACACAAACGTGGAAACTTCGGAACTCCCCTAGACTGGTCAAACAAACCTGAAATCTACAAAACATATCCATCAAAAAAGCAAATCCAACTTCCACTTCCATCACAAGAACAAACTCTACCTTTTCTCGAGATTCTAAAGAAACGCAAGAGCATTCGAAGCTACTCACCCGAACCGCTCAAGATATCTAACCTATCTTTTCTCCTCTGGGCCTCCACAGGCATTCAGCGAACCCAACGCGGCCACGAATTCCGAACAGCACCCTCTGCAGGTGCGCTCTACCCGATCGAAACCTACCTCGTAGCAAATAACGTCGAAGGTTTGGAAAAGGGCCTTTACCATTACAACATTGCCTCGCATACCTTGGAAGAGCTGAAAATTGGTGCTAACGGAGAAGAACTTGCTCAGGCTGCTCTGGATCAGGAAATGTGCGCAGAAGCTCCAGTGGTATTTGTCTGGTCTGCAATCTTCAATAGGTCCAAATGGAAATACAAACAAAGAGCCTACAGATACGTGTACTTAGAAGCTGGACACATAGTCGAGAACCTTGCCTTGTCTGCCACGAGCGTTGGCTTAGGAACTTGCCAAATCGGCGCGTTTTTTGACGACGAAGTAAACCGAATCATCGAGATAGATGGAACAGAAGAGAGTGTTATATATCTAAGCACAGCAGGCCACCCAGAGAAAGTCTAACCTTTTGGGAAGTCATTTTGCCAAGAGCTCACCTTTCAATTAAAGCTTAAAAAGTTTTCAACTCTCAAAGTTCTCTTGAACAAACTATGAAGAGCAACCGCGCGCGTCTACTTTCAGCGATCGTTGTTATATCGCTTTTAGTTTTTGGACTATTCTTCGCTTTGACTTTGGATTCTGATTTCGGAAAAATCGAAGTCAAAACAATCACGATTAGCGACGGAGATAAAGAACTCAGCGGGTTACTATATCGTCCCCATTCTGCTTCAGTCGATAACCCTTTTCCCGCGATCGTTATTGCCCACGGGATAAGCAGCTCCAAGGAAATGATGAGCAGCATCGCACTCGAACTGTCGAGACATAGCATCGTAACGCTTTGTCTTAGACTTATACGGACACGGAAGATCCGGCGGAACAGTAGATGACGGAACAATAGCTCCGAGCTTCGGGGTTCTCGCAGCAGTCCAATACCTAAAGGCACAATCTTTTGTTGACCCATCAAGAATTGGTTTGATAGGTCACAGTCTAGGTGCAGGAGCAGTCAGAGCCACGGTTGCGGCGGATAATCAAATCGAAGCGTTGGTTCTTATCGCGGGAGGTCTGGGCAATTTGGTTGAGAGCCCCCAGTATGGCGAGTTTAACAGTACTTTTCCCAAAAACCTTCTTGTCATCGTAGGGAAGTACGACGTTCTCTTCAACCTGACTGAGGTCACAGCAGAAGAGCTGCCGCCGATGTTTGGCACCCAACAAGAAGTGGTTCAAGGTGTTACTTACGGAAGCTTTGTGGCTCACTCTGCTAGAAGATTCGTTATGCCGGCAACAACTCATCTCTTTGAGCCGTTCGACTCCTCCGCTATCTCAGAAATTGTCGAATGGATGAAGACCGCGTTGATCCCACAAGTGTCTCCAGGGGCAGAAGCCGAATTAGGCATGATTTACGTGACACGGGAAGTGGCAATAATATTTGGCCTCATTGGACTATTCGGAACTGTTTTCCTCATCCTGTTTCCTGTTTCAAGAATCCTGAGACTTGAAGCCGCAGAGAGTACACCCGTTAGTGAAAGTGGGTCGAAAATTTGGAAGAGACAAGCGGTCTGGGCTGTCCTCAATGTCGCGCTCTTTCTCCCGATGCTAGCTGTCGGTTTGGCAATACCCTTTCCGCCTTTGCTCTTCGGAGGCTCAATCGCATGGTGGATGCTCGCAGTGGGACTGGCGGGAATCTTCCTAATTGCAGTAAAGCGTCCAAAATTTCTGGCTGAGCTCGGGCTCAAGGAAAAACTGAAACAGGCTATAAACAAAAAACTCATAATTCTTGCAATGGTTCTTTTGTTAGTGCTTTTCGCTATCGTTAGCCTAATTGAAACACTATTCAATTTTGACTTGCGGATAATCACACCTATATTTCGAATATTAACAGATCCACGGCGGATATTCGCCTTTCTTGCATTTTTGCCTTTCTTTCTGGCATACTTCTTAGGAGAAGGACTCTACCTCCATGAACACCCTAACCCTAATCCCCAAGGAAAGCTCGCTGTTCTGCGCGAATACGGGGGGACTGTCTTCGCCAAAATCGTTCCTTTCCTGGCAATACTCTGTTTGCATTATCTTCCAAAGCTGCTTTTCGACGTCTGGATCCTTCCGGGCTTCGCAGGGTTCATATTTGAATTCCTCTGGTTAATTGTACCGATCTTCATCATCACAACAACTTGTTCATGGTGGTTCTACAGAAACACTAAGAGAATAGGAACCGGAGCAATATTCAACACGTTGATGATGGCTTGGGTTGCCTCAGCTGTATTCCCTTTCTAGATAGAACAATGAAATAGCGAAGCTATAATCAGCTACTCTTGGTCAAGGCTCTTTGAAGAGCTTCAATCACGTTCTTTCTTCCCATCGCTAGCATGTATGACCCGAGTCTTGGTCCCTGTGGAACCCCTAATAGAATGGTATAGAGTGTTTTGAAAAAGGCACGAGGTTGCAATCCATTGTTTTTTGCAGAATTAAATATGGCGTTCTGTATCTTGTCCGGATCCGTTTCAGCTTCTAGCGTATTAATCAAGGCGGTTATGGCATTTTTTTCTTCCTGCAAGAGAGTCATCGGGGTTTCTTTGATTTCTTCGAAGTCTCGGATCCAGTTGAACGCGTACTCGATCCGTTTTGCCAATTCAGCGTCTATAGGTTCATTTTTCTGTAGATACCCGTAGCTCTCGAGTTTTTCAGCGATGAACCCGTTCGCATTTTCTTTCGGCGCCATCTTCGTCAAGAAAGTCAACAGGTTGTAGGGCACGTGGACGCTTGGCTTTGGCAGGCGGTTTCATTACCCAGCAGTGCTCGTACAAACCGCGAAGCTTGACAAGTTCCTTTTCGTCTTTGACTTGCTTCTTCCCAAAGTACACGTCTTCAAGATAGTCCAGCTCGTTCATGTACGAAGGAATGTCGGAAACGTCAAGCGTGCGCGTTCCCACGAACCGTTTCAGCATCAGCAAGAGCAACGATTGCGGAGAGCCATAGCGGAACCAGACTTGCGGAGTGAACACGTTGCCCGCGGACTTGGAGATTTTTCGACCGCCCTTGTCCAAAAACATCTCGTACCGTGCGTGTGAAGGCGGCTCAAAGCATAGTATCTCGCGGCACATGCGATCGTTTATCCGCACAGAGTCCGCAATGTCTTTTCCATAGGCTTCAAAACGTATGTCGAAGGCTTTCCATCTTGCGGCGAACTCGCCCTTCCAGCTTAGCTTGCCGTCTCCGCGCAGAATGCTGACTTCGCCCTGGTGGCCGCAACCTTCGATCAGTTTGCCCCTTATTTCTAAGCCTTCGCAAACGTACAGGACCTTGTCGGTTTTCGGCTCAAACTCCACGGCTTTCGTGGTGTATATTCGTCCACAGTTTTCGCAGATTGGAAAGAAAGGCAAAACCTCGGTGTAGCGTTCTTGACCTACTTCTTCTTTGACGATTTCGCCAACTCTCTGGGCGTTCAAAAGAATTGTGCGGATTTCTTCTCGCAATAGCCCTTTGTCGTAGACTTCTTTCGCAGACATGTAATTGTACTGGATTCCGCACGTGTCCAAAGCCTCAAGCAGAAGCGAACTCATGTGCTTGCCGTAGCTTTTGTGGCAACCGAACGGGTCGGGAATGCTTGACACGGGAAAACCCAGGTACTTCTCCAAGGATTTCGGCAGTCCAGCGGGAACTTTCCGCAAGCCGTCTTTGTCATCACAGAAAGCAACCAGTTCTGAAGTTGAAACCCATCTCCTTCAGGGCCAAGCGTCACGGCGTATGAACGTGCAGCGTCGCCGAGACTGCCGATGTGTGGGAAAACCTGAAGCGCCCAGACCCATCTCAGTTCTGACATTATCCAGGCTTCTGCCCAGCTTCCGCTCTCTGTCGACTACTTTCTGCGCCATCATGTCGTACCATGTGCCGTGACCGATTAGTTTCTTCGCCCATAGCGCGTGTAGCCTCTGCAACAGTGACTGTGTGATGGAATAGAAAAACGTTTAGAAAAAAAGGAAGTCTAGCTACTTTCGCGTGAACGCCGCTACAATCGCCAAAGCGCCGAGGACGAGCAAGTATCAGAGCCAGACGAGTACACCCAGTTGAATCGCAGACAAGTACCATGCACCGCCCACGGCAATCAATATCAAACCCAAGCCCATGGTGCTGAAGGCGCCGCGCTCGTACTTCTGCGGTCTTGAAGTCTGCAGTCGCAGCTAAGACCAGCAACCAGCAACCAGAAAGCACGAGAACTACGGGAATGATCAGCGTCCAATCGTAATTAGGCCTGCAGCGTAGAGCAGTATGGCAACTACGATGATTATGAAGAAGACGCCTATGGAAAGCAGTTCTCGACTGCTTTCAGCCATTGAACTCCTCCTTACTCGGAGAGTTTTGTTGCCGCATTCAGGACAGAACTTCGAACCTGCAGGAATCGACTTGCCGCAGTTAGGACAGGTCATCGCTCCAGCTGCTGGGGGTGTAAGCGTTTTTCCGCATTCAGGGCAGAACTTTGAGGTTGCTGGCACTCTTGGAGCCGCAGTTGGGACAGATCACTAAAGCTGCTGCAGGTGCTGCTTGGGTTCCGACTGGCGGTCATTATCTGTGGTATGAGCACCATGCCTGTTCCTAAGGCTGCGCCGCCGCCACCTGATTTTCCGAGTGATTCAGCGGCGCTTTTGACGGTTTCCATGCGCAGCACTTCTTCAGGCGCGGTTTTTCCTGTTTTGAGCCAGAACAGTCGTTCGCGGTATTCAGGCGTAGTGTCTATGCCTTCGAAGCGTAAGTCAGTGAGTTCTATTCCTAGCCGTTTGAAGTAGTCCGTCAGCGAGTTCTTCACGATCACCGAAGTCTCGTCGAGTCTCGTGAAGACGGTGATCAGGTCGTAGTGGGAAAGCTCATCGATTATCTTCTCGTTCAGGAAGCCGCGCAGGAAATTGTTAACGTCTGCGGTTGTGTAAGCGTTTTGTCCGCCGACGACTTCGTTCACGAACAACTGTGCATTTTCTATTTTGAACCAGAACCCGCCGAACACTTTGAGCGGCGCTAACTCTGTGGTTTGAGCGCTTGTTCCGAATTTTCCTGCGAAGACCTTCGTGGAAATGAAGATGACGCCTGCTTTGAAGGGTTTCTCGCCGAAGCCAGCGAGACGCGTTAGCAAGACCTGTTAGCAACGGCAGATTCAGCGTTGTCAGCGTGTGTCTGCCTGGACCGAAAACATCGTATGCTTTGCCGTCCCTGAAGAACACAGCCATCTCGTACTCATGCACTATGAGCTGGGCGCCCCACGTAATGTCCTCGTTCGGGTATCTCCAAACTATGTCTTCGGCGCCTGCGTTTTTCCATTCTATGACTTGTGGCATTTTTAATCACTCCTAATGATTACTTCTTTCCTCTTATCAAAGGCTTCCTCGAAAGCGTCCAGCTTGTCAATCAGGTTCTGGATTCGTCTCTTTTGCGTTCTTGGACTCGCCGTTCGTTACTTCAGCCTTGAAAGCATCAACGTCAGCCATCAGAGCTCGTCAACTTCGTCAACGAGCTTGTTGTCGAAGTCTATCATCCTGTCAAGGTTTTCTTCTTTCACCTTCACGACATCGAAGAAGCCAGAGTACCCGTAAGATGCGTGGTTAACCTTCTCTGACTACACGGTCAACTTTCGCCACGAGACGATCCATGTCTGTTAAGACATCGAAATAGCGGCGATCAGCCAGCTTCTGAAAGATGGTTCTAAGGTCGTTCTTCATTTCTGAAAGCTTCAGGTAAAGGTGGTTTCGAATTAGCTTGTCAGATTCACGGCGCAACTCTTTTTCTTTGTAGCCGTGGAAGCCAGGGATTAGCTCGGTATGCGTTCGCTAAGGCGCATTTGATCTTTTGCTTCCGCATAACACATCTTTTTTCTCACTCATTCGTATCTTCCCGCCTATTTTTCCATTCGTTTATAGATAAAAGGGCTCTTTTAAAGTTTTTTTAGAGCAAGATCAGAACTTAGCCGAGGGAATATCGCCTTTAAGCAGCCATGCCGGATGGCGCCGTCAATGATCAGCTGGTAAGCACCGCCCTTGTAGTCGTACTTTATGAACCAGACGGGCGCGTGCAAGTAAACAATCTGTTTCACGTTAAACTCGGTGCTCATCTCCACGATTTTGTCCACGTCTTGCTGGAGGAGAAAGCGATGTTGCGCCTCAATCTGTTGCCTAGCAAGCTCCAAAGCTTCATCTCGTTCGATCTCGCTGTTCAAGACTTTTGCGAACCCTTCGATTTTCCGAAAGTCAAAAGGAATCTTGCCCTCCAAAGGCACATCGTACTCTCGAGTCGGAAAATCTGCCGCCTTACTCGCTAAAACAAGCCAGTTGTATTCTTTTTCTATTTCCCCTTCTTTCACGATGGCGGGAGCGATGCGCTCGAATATTCCCTTATACTTGCTCTTGGCTTCGACGGACACAACCCAGAACGGAAGATAAATCAAGTGTCTTCTCTTATTTTCGCTTTTCTGGCAAGGTCGGATGGTTTCAGGAAACCTGACTGCATCCAATCCTTGATAGGCTTTTCTATTTGTTCGTTGTCAAACTTGTTCAGCAGTAGGGAATGCTCAAAAGTGAACGCTTGCGCCGTTTCAATCACCGTTGTGAAACCGCAGTACTTGCAGGTGGCTAGGAGTTCTCCAGGCTTAAACTCCACGGGCGCGCCGCAGTGGGAGCACCTGATTTCTTGGGCTACTGCCACTTCGTTACGCCTTCAGTTTTTCTCTCTTCATTATTTCCCGGGCCACTATGACGCCTGAAGCGGAAGCCTGAATCAAGCCGCGGGTGACGCCTGCGCCGTCGCCTATGGTGAACATGTTCTGGATCTTAGTCTCCAAAACGTTGTTCAGCTGCAAATGGGAAGAGTAGAACTTCACTTCAATCCCGTACAGCAGAGTGTCTCTGGAGTGAATTCCAGGCGCGATGACATCCAGCGCTTGAAGCATCTCCCTGATGTCCGACAGGTATCGGTAGGGCAAGACGAAACTTAGGTCGCCTGGAGTCGCGTTCTTCAACGTTGGCACCACGACGCTTCGGGCTAGACTCTTAGGCGTCGAACGTCGTCCAGAGACCAGGTCGCCGAGGCGTTGCACCATGACTCCTCCGCTGAGCAGGTTTGAAAGCCTCGCGACGTACTTGCCGTAAGCTATCGGCTCCTTGAAGGGCTCTGTGAAGGAAGTGCTGACGAGTATGGCGAAGTTCGTGTTCTCCGTCTTTCTTTCCGCGTAGCTCTGACCGTTAACGGTTAAGACGCCATCGTAGGATTCCGTCGTGACTTCGCCGTAGGGCGAAACACAGAAGGTTCTGACCATGTCGTCGAAAAGCCGCGAGTAATAAACAAGCTTCGGCTCATAGAGCGCTTTGGTTAAGTTCTCCATGACCGAAGCTAAGACTTCAACCCTGACGCCCACGTCGACGGGGTTGTTCACGGTCTTTAAGCCTGGAACTTGCGCTTCGGTTTGCAGCCATTCGGCGCCGCTTCTGCCCGGCGCAATAATCACGTATTTACCCGTGAGTCTTCTCGCCGTCAGCGGTCTCGACGCCTTTAATCGTGTGGTTCTCTGCGATGAGACCTTTGACTTCGGTTCGGGGCTGGAACGTTATCTTGCCGTTGAGTTCTTTTCGCATCATGCGGAGCGTGTCTGCACATTTCTCGGTGCCCATGTGGCGAACTTCTTGTCTGATGAATTTCAACCCTGCGAGAGAAGCTTGTCGGTCGATTTCGTCCACTTTTTCGGTGTCGCAGCCGTAGACTTGCTCGCTTGCACCGTACTTCAAGTAAACGTTGTCAACGTACTTCACGAGGGCTTCGAGCTCTTTCTCTGAAACGTATTGGTTCAGCCAACCGCCCGACCTCGGTGGATAACGTCAGTTTGCCGTCACTGTACGCGCCTGCGCCACCCCAGCCTGAAAGAACCGAGCATGGTTCGCAGTTGTGACACTCAAAACCTCGGCTGGAGGGGCATTTGCGCTGGTCAATATCCGGACCTCTGTCGAGAATGAGTACGTCAAGGTGGTTTCTTTCGGCAAGCTCTAGTGCTGAAAAAATGCCTGCTGGACCCGCACCGACGATGATTACGTCATATTTCAAAGGGCATTGTCTCCCGGGAACCCAGAGTTAGATGTAACCACTAGCATATATTAGTAACGAAACTTTCACTGACGAATCAGACTAGCCAAAACAGCCGACGGAACAAGATCGAAACAGACCTACCGCAGCATAGCCTATTCCTTTTTGTACGGAATTAGGCAGAGGAACTTCAAAATGGCACTGCCGTTGTTCCTGAATTGGTGCAATTCACTCGGAGGAATGAATACAACATCACCTGACGCGAAATGGTGACTATTCTTTCCATCAAAAACCTCTCCTTCCCCCTCAAGTATGAAGACCTCATGTTCCCAAGGATGAGTGTGCAGGGGACTGTAACCGATAGGCTCCATTTCGAAGAGGCGCATTGCAAAGTTTTCGGCGCCCATCTCTTTAGTGATTAGCCATCGCACTTTAGTTTTTACGGCGCCTCCCTCAGCCAATTCAGCTTCTATGTTGTTGTGGTGAAATATTTTCATGCTTTTAGCCTCCAGTAGAGTTTTCTCTTACTATTCTTATTCTAATCTAATAAGTTAAGCAATGTTAAATATCTTTTGAAGATATATCTCAAGAACATTTATATCGCGTCAAAACCTCGCTAATTAGAGGACAGACAAATGGCAACTGAAGAAAACGGAAAAATGGATGATCTGATCTCCGACTTCTCACGTTTTTACATACTCACAATACTCTACGAGGGTCCTGCCCACGGCTACCAGATAATCAGTCGATTCAAGAAAAGAGTCAAGAAAGACGTTAGCCCAAGCCTTGTCTACCCGTTCCTTCAGCAGCTAGAGAACAAAGGCTTAGTCACGCACAAGAAGGAACATGTAGGCGAGAAACAAAGGAAAATCTTTGAACTCACAGAGGAAGGCAGGGAACTCTGCACAGGTCTTTTCAAACGATTCGCCAACTTAATCGCCATCGCCATCGAGCCGAGCGTTTATGTCTGCGCTCATTGCGGCTGCAAAGTCTACGAAGGCGGGTACCGAGAAATCATAAAAGGCAAAGAAACAGCGTTCTGTTGTGTACATTGTGCTCATTCTTACAAGGAAAGCCAGAAACACTGAAAAGACAGCAGGTTTTGTCAGCAAGAAAGTTTGAAGTCTCAGCGCAAGCAAGCGAGTTACAAAAGGTTTAAGCAACCCCACCAGGGTTAATATTCTCTAGTTGTCCGTAGGTGAAACCCTATGATCCGTTGCAAATTCAAGTTTGTTTCGTTTCTTCTTCTCTGTCTTTTTGCTGCGAGTCTGTTCGTGAGCTGCAAGGTCGAGGCTCAATCTCAAAATCTGTTCTTGGAGGCAGAGCAACATTGGGAGACTTACGGCACCGGAGGCACCTGTATCCCGGGAACACATAATCTTGCTGTTTCAGACGTTGACTGGGACGGTTCAATGGAGATGATCACTGGCGGCTATGCCTACACGATTGAGAATGGAACTGTAAAGATGCTCGGAGCTCCATTCAAGATTTGGAGCTGGAGCGGACCAGGGCATAATCTCACACTTGAAAAAAGTGAAGGCTGGCCAGGAGGTATTTCATGCGTCTACGCTGGGGACGCCGACGGAGATGGTGCGATTGAAATATTGACTTCTGGTTATGCACAGCTCAGCACTCGCGCCAACTACTCAAGCTATTCGGCGCTTAGATTTTGGAATTGGGACGGTAACAATTTGGTTCTTAGAGGAAGTTACGAGGGGCATTCTGTTACGTCGATGTTTATCGGTGATGTGGACGATGACACTAAACCTGAAGTGATCACAGTGGGACAAAACATCGTTCAAAACAAGTCTGTTGCGCAGCTTAGCATTTGGAATTGGGAGGATAACAATCTAACTCTTAGGAAAAGAGCCGAATGGAGCGGCAATGATGGAGCGCAGGTAACATCGGTGTGCGCAGGGGACCTAAACAATGACGGGACCATCGAGATTGTAACCACTGGTTTTGTTAATCAACCCACGAACAGCTGTGGTCAGCTGCGAGTCTGGGTGTTCGACGGTGCAGAGATATCTTTGAGGGCTACAGCAGAATGGCGCACCGCAGAAGGTTACGCAGTTGATGTAACGGGCAACAATATCATGGGCAATACAATGGCTTACAAAATCAAAGTGTCGGATGTTGACGGAGATGGTTACTCTGAAATCATTACCGGTGGATTTACTTACGATGGCGAAAACGCCTCGGCTCAACTTAGGATTTGGAATTGGACAGGACAAGACCTCAATGCTGAAACCAACTATGTTTGGCAGAATCTCGGCATAACTGAGCTCAAGTCCATCTCAATAGACGACGTCGATGAGGATGGAAAAGAAGAAATCGTAACCAGCGGCTTAACAGCTGGAAAGGGATCATGGGCAGCTGGCGCTTCCGACAAGACCCGAGCTGAACTCAAGGTCTGGAACTGGGATGGAAACAGTCTCGCATTAGAGCAAAATGAAACGTGGATAATCGGCGAGGGAGTTGCTGCATGGAACCTTGGCACCGGCGACCTAAACAATGACGGGGACAAAGAAATCGTGAGTGTCGGATGCATGTACACAAACAACCTCTGCGATCCGGATCTCAGAATCTGGAATCTTCAGACCGCAACCCGATCTTTCCCATGCACAATCATCTTTGCCTCAGGATTAATTGCAGCCGCATTGATAGTTGGAGCATTGTTCCTAGCAAGAAGGAAACGATAAAGACCCCTTCCGTTTCATCTGATCAAAACAACGTTTTGAAATTGAAGAATCGAGGTTTGCTGGGAGCTCTCAGATTATACCTAAGGAGAAAGGAAAATTTGTAATCTCGACTGCTGACTAGGCAATCATGATTCCAATCCAGAGCCCTTTCAGCCCTCTATTTTCGCGTCCCCATATGGTATTACTGGAATATTATTACCCTAAAGAAAAGGGGGGAGATTTGATTTCTTGTGCTATGCACTGCTTATTTTCTTCTGAGTAGCAGGGCAAGTACTATTCCGACGACTGCTATAGCTGCGATTATACCGCCTGTCGCAGGCAGCAAGTATTGGTCTGCAAGAGATGCTGGTTGTGGTGTAGGTGATGCTGTTGCCTCAGGTGCCGGGTCCACTACGAACGCGGTCTCGGCGTGTGAACCATAGTAAGCCTTGGAACCTGTAAAATCAGCATACAGATAATACGTACCTGAAATGTCAGGAGTCCAAGCAAAAGCAAAAGCCCCGTTCTCTGCACTCGTCGTTGCTGTACCAATTGGTCTAGCATTCATGTTAGAGTCGACAACATAGAGATTCACTGTAACACCTTTCCAGTTCTGTGCGTGAGGATCAGCTTCCGTGAATTGCTTATAGACGTAAAGCATCCAGGCAGTTTGGTTCTCGTCAGCTACAGCGGAGACTCCACTCGGGAAGCGAAGAGCAGTTTCTGGACTCAATGCACCCGGTGATCTATCCTTAACAGTGCCCCTGATCATGACTGATGAGCCGAAAGGCACACCATTGTCAGGTGCAGTAACAGTTGTTTCAGTGGATCCTCTGCCAATTGCCCATACTTGTTGGTCGTAGGTGTCCATTGTTGCTATGATGCTGTCGCCGATTACTCCGCAGCCACCCCAGCGTGTTTGACGGAACATGCCGTCGGCTCGCCATATTTCTGCGCCGTTTGATGCGTTAATGCAGACGTATGGTGCGCCACGTGGTATAGGCATTTCTGCTGAGTGTTCGACGTGTCCTACGTAAACTTTTCCATCAGCAATCAAGTCTATCCAGCCCCACCAGTTTTCAGCTGTTACGGATTCAGAGTACGGATCATTCAAAACATAAGTCCACGCTATATCTCCTGTCTGGTCGTCATAGGCGTATACTATGCCGCCGACGCCGACTGAGAAGTACTTACCGTAAGCGAAGTACCATGTGTGTTCCGCATTGCCCCAGCCATACAAGTCTTGGTAGATCTCAGAGTCAGTTTGCCACATATATTGTCCAGTTTCAACGCTGAAGCCGTAGTGCGTCCTGAGTTCTTTGTCCCACAGTGTCAAGACGCCTTTTTCAACCTGGTTGGTTGCGCTGGCATATTGTATGGTGTTCTTTCCAGCGTCCCATTCAGAAGGTGCATTCCACCGTGTATCGAATAATGTTGTTGTAGAGTTTGAAGTTAAAGTCAAGCCTTCGGTTTTCAATGCCCAGACTCTTACCTGTGTATAGTTCCACCATACAGACACTAATCTGTCAGGGTAGTACTTGAATACTGCTGCAAAGAATGAGGTTCCGTACTGTAATCCTGCTGGGATAGATACGTTCCATGAGTAAGCTCTTGAAACGTTTGCATCCCATGTTCCTCCATGTACTGAGTTGCCCCAGCTGCCGTAATCTGGACCCATGGCACCTAGGTGTGCGTGTCCAGCAGCAGTTGAGTTCCAAAGAGCTAGCCAGTTATTGACAGTGTCGATTTGGTAGATGAGGATTTCGCCGCTAGGACCGCGGGTTCTAAATCCTGAAGGCATGAATCTGAAACTGAATTGCCAGTTGCCAGTGAAGGGATCGTACGCATTCCACTTTGTGTATGCGCTTGCATTAGTGATCGGATTGAAGGGCACGGTTTCTGTTTGCCAGAGGTAGGTGTATACACCGTCGTAGTTCCAACTGTTAAAGTAGAGAATTTGGCCAAACGCGAAACTTGTATTGTTCAAGAAGAGGCTTCGTTCACCAGTCTTCAAGTTTATCGAAATTATGGCTGGTGCCCTTTCTGCCCTGGTGTCTGTTTGAACGTAGTATAGGATTCCGTTCATTATCACTGAACCGGGGAACCTGCCTTCGTATGCGTCTCCTGTGTCAGCCGAGGCTGGAACTTGTCCAGGTCCCAATAAACCGCCAATCAGCCCGCCTGTGGTCAATGGTTCTCTCCATAGAATGTGGGCGGTCTCTGGTGCGTCGTCGTTGTAGAGTGCGAGCGAATTGTCCGGCCTCTCTACCCAGTTCCCTGCGATCGTGTACCATTCTCTAAGCTGCGGATCTATTGGACGACTCCAATACTCCGAAGGCAGAGGATGACCTGGGTATGTTGCCACTGACACATCTCCTACAACAACATCGAGTGTCCAGCTGTCGCTCGCGAGCATTATTGTGCCGTTGAAAATCATATTTCCTCCTTCAAGGTTGAAGAAGTCTCCGAAAGTCCAGACCTGCTGAGGAAAGTGTGCCGTCAGTTTGTATGTACCAGCTGTGGTAAACGGGTACAATGTGTAGCCTGCGCCTGTTGAGTCTGTACCAAACGGTCCGAGCGTTGTACTCGTGTTGTCTGGTTTAACCATGGTGATCGTAATACCTGAGTATCCGTATACTACGTTTGGAGTCTGCTGGAAAATGCCGAAGCGTAACAAGCATTCATCGCCTACGCCCACAGGGTTGGGCACGGCATCGACGAAACAGTAAGTTTTTCGTTGCTCGACTGGTGGTTGGGCATTAGCTGGCAAGGCGATAAGTGAAGCTGCCATTGCAAATACTAAGATAGAAATCGCTATAGTAGTCTTGTATTTAGTCATTTTCATTCTCCTTTCATTATAAACCCTAATTAGGGTCACAAACCAATGCCTCGTTCTCTCTATTAACGCTTTTGCTAATTTTCGATATGTCTATACTGCACACTCAAGCGGTTACGTTGCTCTTAATTCCGAAAACCCTTCTCTTCTCTGGCAAAAAAAGAATCCAGTACAACGTCTCCCGGCAAAGCCTAGAGGAAAATGAGATTGTTTTTGATTATTTCAGTGGCTGACTCTTGATGACTAGTCTTTTATGGCTTCAATTAAGCTCATAACGTTCCAGAGTTTCACACGAGTATATGGCGGCATGTTTGGATCTTGCAATATATCATCTAAGAGAGAAACAGCGTTTGAAGCCCTCACAGCAGGCGTAAACTCTGAGCCTTGCAGAGCGGCTATGGCGTCTTTGGCAGAGCGTCTTATGTTTCTAGGAGTTGTGCTGTCTTCGGAGACCGCTCCAAGCACCGCTAAAGCCTGCTTAATCTTCGCCTCATACTCTTCTGCTTTTTTCTTTCGCACCATAAATAGACCACCTAATCGTTCATTTCGGAGTGTCTAAGTTATATAAGCTTTGATACGTATTTACTTTGGGGTTCTGCATTGCAGGAAAAAAAGGAAGACAAGCCCATAAAACGTATGGCTGAAATGCTGTTGAAGGGCGCTACCTTAACTGATTTGTCGTGCCCAGCTTGCGGGTCGCCGCTGTTCAGAGTAAAGGATGGGACACTCTGGTGCGCCCAAGACGAAAAGAAAGTCATTATCGTGAAAGAAGGAGAAGAAGAACCCAAAACAAGCAGACAATTCATCATACGATAAACTCGAAAGCATACTGATTTCCAAGGTGGAGCAGATACAAGAAAAAATCCAGAAAACCGACAACGTCGACGAGCTACAGAAACTGAGCATTGCACTATCCGAGCTGTTGGACAACCTTGAAAAAGTAAAAAGAATGAAAAAGACCTGAGACGGAAAAGCTAGAATGCTGGGTGTTTACGATAACTTTCCTCTGAGCATTCATCGAACTGAGAAATTCACAACAGCACTTTCAACAAGGAGCCTACAACAAAAACTCATGCAAGTTCTCCAGGAAATGAACAGAAAGAAATTCTGTTCCTCCGACGTCGTGCACCCATCCCAACCAGGCTCTGCCTTAATCTTCGAGATAGGCTTGGCTGATGGCAAGAACTTCAACTTCATAGACAAAGAAGAAACGAAAAGAGTCCGCAATGCGCTTAGAAAAGATACATTGCGAGTATTGGACCTTTTCTGCGCTGTACGTTATTGCAGTGACGAAAAGGAAAGGAAGGCGCCTTTGAGATTTGACTATTTTATGGCGCGGTTGGTCTTTGGTGGAGACTCGATTGAGATGCAAGTCTTTCATGAGCGAGGCCCAAGATACTTTTCCCCCGAAGATCTAATCACTTTCTTGGCCAACGAAATGAACAAAACATCTGCGAAAAAAATCCTGAAAATGTCTGAACCTTAATGACGGGCATTTAGGAAATTCAACACGACTCTATGCAGTTTTTCAGCGACCACGTGTTTCGGTTCGTTACCGTCAATTCGGACTAGGTCGCCCTTCTCAACAAACCCCAGGTAGATTTGTCGTACTCCCATCTGCGTCTTCAAGTTTTCCATGACGGATTTCACGGGCTTAAGTCTATGCATAACTGCCTGCGGGTCCACATCTATAAACATTGCCAAATCTGGACGCAATGCGTTCTCGTTAATTTTCTGAATCCAGTCAAGGCTAAGACCAGCAGCCCCCTGGTAAGCCAGAGAAGAATAAATGTAACGGTCAGAAACCACTAACCGCCCCTGACGCAAAGATGGTAGAACCTCATTTTCTACATGCTCCACGCGATCCGCGGCGAAAAGCAATGCTTCAGCGATGCATGATGACCGTTTGCCGCCGTATAGGACTCCTTCTCGGATAAACGTGCCGATTTTACCGTTACTGGGTTCCGCGGTGTAGACGGCGTTGTGGCTTTTCGCCAGCTTTTCGACGAGCAGTTTTGTCTGTGTAGTTTTTCCGCATCCATCTAAGCCTTCGACACAGATGAAAACGCCTTTCATTGCCATTCTTTTTTCAACCCACTATGACCCAGCGTTACACATTATAGGAGGCACATAAATATAACTTGACAAACGCGGGGAGGAGTAGAGAAAACGCCGAAGACATATTGGGGTGAAATCAAAGATCCAGTTCATGGCTTTGTGTACATAAGCGAAGACGAGAAAGAGATTATTGACACATATCCGATGCAGCGACTTCGGAGATTGCGCCAATTGGCAGGGTCGGAGTATGTCTATCCAGGCGCTAACCACACACGGTTTGAGCACTGCCTTGGCGTCATGTTCTTGGCAGGGAAGGTTTCTGAGAATTCCCATATTTCACGAGTAATAACCGATGAGGAAGCGGACATGGTCAGAGTCGCAGCACTACTACACGACGTCGGCCACGGCCCATTCTCTCACGTCTTTGAACAGTTGCTCATCAGAGATCTGGACCAGACACATGAGGACATCACCTCTTGGATAATCGAGAAGAGCGACTTAGGCGACAAGTTGACGAAAATGGGTTATTCCTCCGATGAAGTTGCCAAACTTGCCGTTGGAAAACGCAACAAACCAGGCAAAGCCTTCCTAAATCAGATAATAAGCAGCGCTGTAGACGTTGACAAACAGGACTTCATTGTCAGAGACACTTTTCACACCGGGGCAGAATATGGCTTCATAGACGTGTTCCGACTGATCCACGCGCTAGACGTCCTGGGAGAGAATTTAGCCGTCGAAGTTGGTGCACTCTCAGCCTTAGAAGCTTTCATCATAGCCAGAATCGAATCGTTCAAAAGCATATACTTCCATCGTGTCGGACGTGCAGCTCAGATAATGCTAGCCATGGCTATGGAGAAGGCAAATCAGGAATTGGGTTTGACCGCCTTTAAGGCACCTGACGAGTATTTGGCCATGGATGATTACACTGTTTGGTCTGCTCTAAAGAAGTGCGATAAATCGAAGAGCATCATCGCGGATTTGGAGCACCGGCACTTACTGAAATGCGCCTATGAACGTACCTTTTACGAGAAAGACACGATGATATCGAATATATTCGGACGTGAATCGAGTAGAATGCAGATGCAGACAGAAATTGCCAAAGCAGCCGGAGTGAACGTTGATTCGGTTGTGATTGACGTCCCAACAGTCCCTTCCGTTCCATACCATCATGCTGTGTTAATGGAAGAGAGGGAGATTCCTGTATTCAGCAGAACACAAGCTGGCGGAAGAGAACTGCAGCGATTGAGCGAGATCTCGAAGATCTTTGAAACACTGAAGGGTTTCATCAACATACTGCGAGTCTATACTAATCAGGATGATCGCGAAAAAGTGGAGAAAGCAACGGCAAAAATACTCGGCAAGATTCCATCTGCGGCAAAAATCTCTTTCTAAATCCGATCAAACGATACACTCTCAAATCTGCGCAAAGTGTTTACAGTGTTGACACATCATGGTTAAAATAGTCGAGGACAAATGGACTATACCCTATCAGATGACAAGGGTGAAGGGACTTGGAAAAAAGCTCCAAGAGCAGTGAGAGAAGGAATATTATCAGAGTCAAAATTCGCGATATAGAGGATCCTCCGGAAGCGCTCTTTTCAAAGGAAGACATAAGGCGCTTCGTGACGGAGTTTGTTGCCTCCTGGATTAGAGGAGACATCAAAATCCGCTTCCCCACAGCAGCAGAGCTTGCTAAGAAAGCGCCCTTGGCTATTGCGTTTCCCACAGACCCTTCCGTAGAGTCGGAATTGAAGATAAAAGAGCACTACGTCGATTTGTTGTCTGTTTGCGCAGGCATTAAACCATCCAAGCCAGTAGAACTTGAAAAAGCAATAACAGATACATTCAGAATGTTGCTGATGTTCCGCTCTGCAAATAGAATAGACGGCAAGATTATGTCTAACGACTTGGAGAAGAGAGTCGAGGAACTTGAGAAGACTTTTAAATCAACAGGCACGCTCGTGGAGCAGATAGCAGGTTATTTGTTCAGACCGAAAAAAGCCAAAACAGAAACAGCTGCCAAAAAGAGCAACCAAGAATAGTCGGCACACTTCATTTTGAAAACTTAGAGAAAACAACATAATCTCAGGATGATTGAATGCCGAGACATAAAAGGATCATGAACGAAAGGACATATGAAGGAATTCCCAGGAGCAAAATACCCTGGAGTCCGAGAATAGACTATGAAAAATGTGTCAGCTGCGGAAAATGTGTAGACTATTGCAAGCTCGGTGTTTATGAGTTTGAGGAGAAAGACGGGAAGAAGAAATCGGTGGTGAAATACCCAAACAATTGCGTAGTTCTCTGCACAGGCTGTGAAGAACAATGTCTTGCCAAAGCTATAACACATCCTTCTAAGAAAGAAACTAGAAAAATAATCAAGAAACTGAAAGAAGCATACAGCTGATTTAGACCTTGGACGGTAGGCATAGAAGGGGAAAGTAAATTAATTATAGCCGGATTTGAATAAGTAAGCTGCAAGAAGACGGCTCGTCAACTATAAATAGAGAAGCAGAGTTCAGGGCTCCGGTAGTATAGTCCGGTCAAGTATTCCGGCCTTTCGAGCCGAAGACCCGGGTCCGAATCCCGGCCGGAGCACCACAAACTTCTCTTACGTAAAAAGAATTACGTTAAACCCTTATCAAAATCAAAGACTTCTCCGGGAGCTCGTACTCTGTCTCGCGGTTGTTGTTGTCCAGCAATTTTCTGACACAACAACAAGCAATAAAAAGGCTATTTCAGGGGCACATACATCGAAGAACGCGATGCACCTATGCCCGGTGTTCCATGCCTCACCGGCTTGTTGGTTATAGCGAATTCTCCTAGAGCGTGACCAATCATGGCGGGTTTTATATCAATTGAGACGAATTCTTTGCCATTGTGAACCATGATCTTCGTGCCCACCATCTCTGGCAGAATAACCAGGTCCCGCACATGAGTCTTCAGAGTCACTTCCTTCCCTTTCTTAGCAGCGTCATTTGCCTCACGGAGCTTCCCTAACAAGATGCGCTGCTCAGGTGTCAAACCCCGCTGCAAACTCCGCCTCTGCCTGGAAGGAAGCAGATTAATGAATTCATCCATAGACATAGCTTGCAAACTGTCAAGCGTGTGACCACGAAACATGAACTCTTTCGGCATTTTTGACTCAACTCCTACACTAAATTCTCCACGCTATAAACGTTCCGTCACCGTACTATTCGTTTCTTCTTGCGTCCAGCACCACGCGCAGCAATCAAACCGACCTTCTGCCCTGGAGGTGCACCATGAGATGTTGTAGTCCCTTTTCGCGCGCTACGCTTACTACTGCCATAGGGGTGAACAGCAGCCACCATCGCCCTTCCACGAGTACGCGGATATTTGTGACCCTTGGCCTTCATCAGATGAAACTTCTCACCAGCCTTCAGGAAAGGTTTCTCCTGCCGACCCGAACCAGATACGACGCCTACTGTTGCCATGCAATAATCGTTAACGTATCTTATGCGTCCAGAAGGTAGTTTTATCATGGTTCCTTGCGGCGTATGCCCCACAACCGTGGTATAAGTCCCCGATGATCTGGCAAGCTTTCCACCATCACCGGGTCGAAGCTCAAGGTTGCAGACCAATAGTTCCTTCAGGAATCTTGCCCAAAGGAATGATGTTACCGATCTCCGCTGAGGCGTTACCTCCTAGTCCAATCTGTTGACCCTGTGAAATGCCCTCAGGAGTAACAGTGTAACAAGAAACGCCATTCTCGAATTTTACTAATGCAAGTGGCGAACCACGACCAGGATCATGGACAAGCGCTTCAACAACACCAGTGATCGAAGATTCAAAAGATTCTTTTGGAGTAATCGCAGGCGGATACCGTGAAGGCGCAACTCTCTTGTGCGTTGACGCTCTATAGGTTGATCCGCCACGTCCGCGTCTTTGAACACGAATTCTTTTTCCCATTAGTCATACCTTCATTATATTCTATAGGATTCCAAGTTTGATTGCTACATCTGATGCCTTGAACTCTGGCTTGAGCTTAACGAAAGCCTTCTTCTCGCCGTTGGGGGTTATCAGCATAGTGACCCGGTCCACTTTTACCTCATAAAGCTGTTCAACGGCTCGTCTTACGTCGGCTTTGCCAGCTTTAAGGTCAACTACGAACAGGAGTTTGTTATCTCTCTCAACCATCAGACTCGCAGATTCTGTCATCAAAGGATAGAATATTACGTCATTCGGATTCATTGCTCGTTTTCTCCCTCACCATACAACTTATCTAACTGTTCGACAGCGCTCTCAGTCCACAAAGTCAATCTTCCAGCATGTGTTCCAGGGGCCAGCATTTCTGCATTAAGGTTGGAGACTTTAGCCACTTCCAATCCAGCGATGTTACCAGCGGCCTCTGCCAAACCCCTATTTTCTCCGATTACAATAAGCGGTCCAACAGCTTGCTTCATCTTTCTGCCTCTACGTTTTCCCTTGCCCGCTCGAATGTTTCGGCTATCTTTAACACGGTAAACGTCCAAGAGCAAGCCTAGATGCAAGAGGGCTTCCTCCACTTCCTTGGTCTTGGCCAAACTTTCTATTTCGGCAGTCACTACAAGCGGTATATGCGGAACATTGTCCACTTGATGGCCTCTTTGAGTGACTGTTTCCTTTGACGCTGTTGCTGCAATAGCAGAACGCAATGCCAAACGAGCTTCTTTCCTCGGAATTCGCTTAACTATTTTTTTCTCAGCTTTCGGCGGGTGCGCCTGTCTCCCTCCGACGGTTCCAGGTGCAATTGCTGCTCTTCCACTACCACCCTTGATACGCGGGACTCTGGCTATGCCCATGCCCGTTCCACGTGATTCGGCACTGGTGTGTTTGCCAGCCATCAAGTCTCTACCCTGCGGCTGACGTCTATTAGATTGAATTGAGAGCACAGCACGTTTTATCACGTCTGGCCTCAGTGGAGTTTTGAAAACTAAAGGAAGACCTGTTTTTCCTGTGGCTTTACCGTTTAGGTCATAGACATTGACAGTTTTTTGTTGTGGCATAATGGTCCCAACGATTACTTTCCTTGTGGCGAATCGAGCGATATATGCGTGATTTGTGGTGGTTGCTCAAACTTTTCACTTGGGGGACGCGCTGGATAACGCAGCCTGATCGTCCTTTTTTCTGGGCCTGCAACGCTGCCTTCAATAACCATGTAAGGGCCTTTGACTGGCCCATATCGAATGAACCCGCCCTTAACTGAAATTTCCTTGCCGTCTTTGCCTATTTTAAGAATACGCTTGTTGTACTCTATGCGCTGATGGTAACCCATTTGCCCAGCGCGCGCGACTGAATACATAATGTGATGTGGGTTCCATGGTCCAAGAGTTGCGATGCCACGCTTGGTTTTTCTACCTTTGTGTTGGAGGATGGCTACTCCCCAACGTTTAACAGGTCCTTGAAATCCTTTGCCCGTTGTTATTGCAGCAGTATCTGTGTATTGTCCATCTTTGAAGACTTCTTCCGGCGTAACTGTTTTCCCCAAGAGCGCTTTAGCATATTCGAATTGCTGCGGAATTGTTCCTCCGCCAATTTCGATTTCAGTAATGTCCGGTTTCTTCTTCGCTATGTTAGTCTGTTTGGGCTGTGTGACCGCGATTACGCGGATTTTTGAGGTCTGGTCGAGGTCCTTTTCGAGTTTCTGAATCATATCCTCTGTTTTAAAGTTTTCCGGCAGAACCAATGTCCGGTCGAGATCAGCTGGTGGTTCTTTCATCCAAGCTTCGGTTAGGTGCTGCAAGCCATAAGGCGTTTTCGTGTATGTGCGTATTCCGCATATGAGAATTGGCGGAGTTTCTAGAATCGTGCATGCACGCATGACCTCCTTGCCAAAATTCGGACTTCGTCTTCGATCTTCTATGGTGAAGACGTAGGTCATGCCTGCTTTGAAAGCTGTGAAGCCTAAAAGCCTAGGTTGATCAGCGCTAATTCTTGGCCAGTGACGAATTCTCGCGACTGGATTTTTGGCGCGGTGTCTAGGCAAATAAGCGAGTGACCCACGTCTTGGGGCGTGCTTTTTTCTATGTCCCATAGTAATTCCGCTTCGCGAAGTTTAGCAATGAGAAATTAGAGTTATAAACGTTGCCTTGTGTCTTCTGCCTTGTTTGCTGTGATTCGCATACAAATTTTGAATTCTTTTGAAGTTGGCGGATAAGAAAAACTCGAGGCTTTAGACGGCGATTACTATTCAAAAACTGAAAAACGCGAATTAGCGCTAAGCGCTGTAGTCTCTATCGAGCGGTTTGGCAGCTTGTACTTTTGCTTCAGGTATCTGCGGCAACGGTATCGGCGGAGGAATGTTCAGGGTTCTTGATATGAGAACGGATTCGATGAAGACCACGTTAGATATTGACTGAACTATAATCGGAGGTGGCGGTTTCTTTTCCTCGTACTCTTTGACGATCTTGTCAATTTCGCTCTTGTCCCCCGAGACGTACGCCCTTCCTTTCAGGCTTATCTGCGCTATTGAAGGGTTATAACTATCGTCAAAACAAAAGGAACCTCCAACGTTCCGTCAGACTTCTTCTCCATGCTCACAATGTTAATGTTCGTGGCTATCTGAATGGGCGGAATAGGTTTTCTAATGTCCCAGAAACGTTCCGCTGAAATGTTCGCTATCGCAACATTAACCCTAATCATCTAATCATCAGAGAGTATCAGCAAATCAGGAATTTAAAACTGCTTATCGTCTCAGACTGCGTTTTGTACCGAGTGAACCCGCAGTGCCCACAAGTGTACCTGTCCTTGTGGTCGCCCATAAAGTACCCTGGACCGCAACGCTCACAAGTCGGACGTAGCCTCGTGACCTTGTCGCCTTCGACCTTGTACATGACGTGAACGCCTTTCTCTTTTTTCTTCTTCTTTTCTCCTCTTAGGTTTCTCGGCTTTCTGAGGCTTAACTTCTTCCTTCTTCTCTTCTTTCTTCGGCTCCTCTGCAGGCTGCTCCTCTTCGGTCTTGCTACTTTCTTAGACATTCTTAACTCGCCTCTTCCTTCGGCTTTTCAGGCGGACTGTTCCGCTTCACAATGTACTCTGGCTCGATAGAGTTTCGCCTGTTCTCACCGTCTCGTAAGCGTTCGCAACTCCAACGGCAGTGCCTGTTCCCGTCAAGGTTCGCATTCTCTTCACAAAAACCAGTTCCTCGCTCAATCTTCAGCTCAGCGGCTAACGCCTTCTTGACTTCCAGCCTCTGCAGGCGTTTTGCTCTGTGGACCGTGCTCTATCCTGAACCCACTTCTTTCCGCTTCAGAAGCGGGTTTTCCTTCGATGATACTATCTTGACTTCCATCGCCATCTCACTTGCTTAAGGGCGTTGAGTTCATACAGTTATCTTCTTATTTAGCTTTTCGAACAAGTTTCCATCGCTTCAAGAATTTCCTGCGGCTTCAGCCTTTTTCTCAGACGTGACCTTGACGACGACTATGCCTTCGTGCGGTTGCCCGTAAACAACCAACGATCTTCTGGCGCGTACAAGAACGGCGATAAGAGTCAGCAAATCTTCCTCTCCATCAACGATTATGTGAACGTGCTTGTCTGCCTCGCAGAGCTTCACTTATTGCCGTGATTGCTTCTTCAGTTATTGTTCCCTGAGGATTCTTCACGTGAAAGACCTTTTCGCTGCGGAAAACTGCTGCGGTTCAATACTTCTTCCTCATGCATTTGTTATCGGTAATCGACAGTTGCGGGATTCATCTGATGCTCATGAAGATTTCTTGAAACCGTATCTCCCACAGAAACTATCTTCGGCGGTTTCTCTCTTTCCACAATGCTCTCCAACTGCTCCATGGTTTCAGAAAACGAGCCCCGAAGCAAAATGCCAAAAGGTTCTCTTGAATCTCCAGCAGTTCAGGCGTAACACGTAAACAACACCCATTTCTCTTCCCAACCTTAACTGAAACAGTTCACGGCCTGAGCGTTCGAACGTCGGAGCGAGCCTCATCTGACCTTTAACGCGTAGCGCCCTTTCTCTTTAATGTTCATCGCCTTCGCGATGGCCGAGTTCTCCGGGTCAAACATTATGACTATGCCGCTGAAGTCATCGCTGAGACTACGTTGACTTGCACCTTGGGCAAACGTTTTCCTTGGTTATGAAATGGCAGTTCGTGCAGGCTCTCTCGTTCATTCCAGTCACTCCTCTCTGCGCACTTTCTCCTTTCTTTTCGGCCGCTTTCTTCTCAGGCGCCTCTTTCAATCCGGCAGCATCCTGCTTTATCCATTCTAACTTGCCCAAGAAACGGCTGCCTCGCCGTCACACCGATTTTTCCAGAGCTTCCTGCCCTGCCGAGAGAAACCGCCGTAATCCTAACACGCACTTGATCTCCGCTCGCCAGTTTCCTCTTCGTTTCCTTCCCCAGCAGAACTCCTTGTTTTTCATCGTAAGAGATGTAATCATCCATGAGCTGCGAAACGTGAAGCAACGCGTCCACGGGACCAATCCGCAGGAAGGCGCCGAAATCAGCGATCTCCACCACGTCGCCCTCCACGATTTCCTGAATCACAGGATAGAACGTTAAGCAGAGAAAACGTTACCTTGTGGTAGGTGGCTCCGTCGCCAGGGATTATCTTCCCGATCGGGCTTACTTCAACTCTGGTCACTGCTATGACGTAGCCTAATTCCTCATCAACCATTCCCTCATACTTGGCCTTAACTTGGTCACGACCGACTTTCTCAAGAGGGTTGCCGAAGGTTTCGGGCGGAATGCGGATAGTATCCTGCAATGTAATGAGCTTAAACATGCGAGTTATATCATCCCGTCAATCTCTAGACGCGATTTTTGCCTCAGATAAATCACTGGCACACTTATATCTCTTAGCCTCTTCCTTAGCTGTCTATCATTGGTAAAAACAGGCGCCCTCCACTCTCTCGCTGTCTTCAACTATGACATCATCAACGAGCGTGAGATTCGGGTACCTTCAACTTCAACGTACCTGCATTTCTCAGCCAGTTTCAACGCGTAACTAGCCGTTCTTGCGCATCTTAGGCGAACCCTTCGCGGCAAGCGTCTCAAGTTCCCGTTTGACTGGTGACAGCAGAATCAACTCAAAGCGCCTGTTCAACAGATCTTCCAACTCGCGAAAATGTCTATCTTGAACTGAAGCGGGACAAATAAAGCGTTTGAATCCACAATTACCTTCAACGTTTACTTTCGTGCTTGGATATTACCTGCCAACTGAACTCCATTTGCCCCTAAACACGCGTGATCTTCTGACGTTGCTATCGGCAATCTCTGTTATGCAAGATTCTCAAAACTGTCGCTTCAGAAGCTCAGACTCGCACACTTGCACGTGCGCACCCGTGAATTTGCAATCACTTTTAAACAACCACTGTTAGAATGAGCACAACAAGAAGAATCTGGTGATGAGCTGTGCTCCGCGAAAAATCTTGTGGCGCCGTAGTTTACTTGCCAAAGAACGCCGAAATCAACTATCTTCTTCTGCAGTACGAAGCTGGTCACTGGGACTTCGTTAAAGGCAATGTTGAACCAAACGAAAGCGAAAAAGACACGGTTACTCCGAGAGCTTCAAGAAGAAACAGGAATAGTTGATGCCAAATTTATCGAAGGCTTCAGAGAAAAAGTCGAGTACTTCTACAGGAGACAAGGCGCAACAATCCACAAAGAAGTCGTCTTCTACCTCATCGAAACTCACACCGAAAAGATCGAGTTGTCCTTCGAGCACGTCGGATTCGACTGGCTGGATTACCAACATGCATTGGAAAGACTGACTTTCAAGAACGCCAAAGATGTGCTACAAAAAGCACACGATTTCCTGCAAACCCAAGGATTCGAACAAACCTTACTGACTAGAATCTAAGACTTTCTCTACTTACGACTTATCTAACTATTAATCCGTAACCTATGAGTCTCCAGCGCGCCGTGATTTTTCTGCTTATCGCCACTCTCGAGCTGGCTGTGCGCACATATAGGCCGCGTCAACTTAATCTTAGCAACGTTGCCTTTGACCGAAATGACTTTCCCAAGATTCACCGCTGCACCCACGTGAAGCAGCAAGGTCTCGTCAAGGTTAATTCTTTCAACCTTCAAGAGCTCCTTTGTTCCCACCGCTCGCTCTAAAACATGTGTTTCCAAAGTCAACTCTGTCAGGGTTGGAGGAAGCAACCCCGTTTTTCCCGCGATGTTTCCGGTCAAACCATCTGCCTTTGAATACGATGGGTCTAACAGAGTTCCCACGCCCACTAATCCTCCACAAGTTGCTTCCTTCAACCGTTTTTTCGCCTGCGTGCAGGCTGACTATTTCGCTAATCAGCGGGTCATAGACGGTTTTGCCTTCTCTTTCACCGCTGATTCCAGGTCGTATTTCTATTTCTTCGCCAACCGAGAACTTGCCTTGAGCTGATCGTTCCGCCGATGACACCTCCCTCCAGACTCCTCTATTGAAGTTCCAGGCTTGTTAGTGTCGAAGGAGCGAATAATGTACATGAGTGGAGGCTTGGTTTCATCTCTTTTCGGGGTAGGTATGATTTCCTGATATGGCGTTGAGAAGTACGTCAACGTTTATTCCACGCTGCGCAGAAATGGGAATTATTGGCGCGTTTTCCGCGACTGTTCCCTTTGACGAAACTCTTTATCTCTTCGTAACTCTTGCGGGCTCTTTTCTCATCAACGATGTCAATCTTGTTCTGAACGATAATTATGTTCTTTATGCCAACTAACTTCAGCCGCAGCCAGATGTTCTCGCGTCTGCGGTTGAGGACATGGTTCATCAGCCGCTATCACAAGGATTGCGCCGTCCATTATAGCTGCTCCTGAAAGCATAGTCGCCATCAACGCCTCATGTCCAGGAGCATCGACGAAGCTAATTGCGCGTACGAAAACTGCTTCAGAAGCACAACTGGGGCAGACAGGTTTAGTTGAATAGTTTCTTGGTGCTTCACAATTTGGGCATTTGTAGATGGGCATGTCAGCGTAGCCCAGTTTTATGGTAATGCCCCGCTTCAGTTCTTCACTGTGTCGTGAAGCCCAAACGCCAGTTAACGCTTGCACTAGCGTTGTTTTTCCATGATCTACATGACCTATGGTGCCGATGTTCACTTCTGGCTGTTTGGGCAAGGGCTTTACTTTGTGCTGCTCATTCTCTCTTATCCACAAATGTACATGAATTATGGAAGAATTAATGATGGAAGTTAATAAGTTTTAAGCACGCGTAAAAGATTAAAATGCTTGAGATTCAGCTAGTTGCTTCTGCTTTCTTTTCAACGGGCTTTTTTGGTTTTTCAACGATTTTCGTGTTAATCTGAACAATGTCGTCTGTTATTACGTTTCCACGAACGGTCTTTCGCCTTCTCTGCCCTTTCTCTGAGGGCTTGAATCCTGACCCGCCGCTCAGTACCACGTTTCTGCGGACCCCACCGTGCACGCTCGGTCTAATGGGAACGCCGTCTTTGTCTGAACCGCCCGTTATCTGCAGTTTGTGAGCTGGCAAATCCACGACAGCGCCTTCAACGATTTCTCCGATTCTTCTTCCTATGAATGGAGCAGCCCGTGCTTCTTCAAGCTCAACCACTTTTGAGGTTCCAGTCTCGGGGTCGGAAACTATTACTTTGAATTTTGCCATTTGAAGATTAACTCTCCAGCGGAGTATGAAGTTGAGCCTCTCTCTATTAAGGATTTATGAAACATTTTCAACCAATTTTTAACACGAATCATTTTTTGGTCTGCCAAAAGTTTTAATCCAGCTCTGCAGAAGTCTTGTTGCTATGTGGCGATTAGGGTTCTTCTTCCACGAAATGGCGTTCGGCCTATTGTCGGTATTCATACCACTGTACGTGATAACGCCAGCAATTGGAGGAACCTTATTCGACCTGGGAATTATGACTGCAGTGGCTCTTTTCTTATCCATACCAGCCGCGTTCTTCTGGGGATATATCTGCGGATAAGACCAGACGGTACAAACTATACGTTCTTCTCTCTTTCATTTCGGCTGCGGTACTCCTTTATCTATTTACCTTTGCCACAAACGTCATTACTTTCACCATTCTTTACGCGATAATGGCTGTGCTTCATGTAGCGCATGAAGCGCCAAAAAACATTTTCATAGCTGAGCACTACTCTCGCGAAGATTGGGGAAAATCTTACGCATTGTATGAAGGCTTCACCGAAATAGGTTGGCTTATCGGTTTGCTGCTGGGATTATTCGTGTCCACGATGGCTTTCAGCTCGAACACTATTTTGGTTCTGTGCAGCATACTGAACTTGGTCGCCTTTGTTTTGTCCGTATTCTTCGTGGCCGATCCACTTCTGATTTTTGAGCGGCGATTGGTCAGCATCGAAAGAAAGATTGACTACACATATCGCGGAGTAAATGCAGCCTCAAGGCTCATGGATGGGCTGCCTATTGGGGAGAAATTCAAAAGTGAGAACTTCTTCGCATTCGGAATAGGACTGGTGCTCTTTTCACTGGCTTCGAGCTTGTTCTTCACTCCGCTGCCCATATTTTTTGCGGAAAAGCTGGCTTTCCCCACAAGCATGATATTCATGATTTATATGCTAAGCTCCGGCGGTTCAGTTGCAGGATATTTCCTCGCCGGAAAAAGAGCCTCATCTCCCAACGCCAAAACTTACATGAGGCGAATCGTGCTTCTGCGAGCTATCTTAGTCTTTTCACTGATCGCCATCGTCAATTTTGCCGTGTTTACTACATTTCTTGCCTCAGTCATTTTGATTTTTATGGGGTTAGCCTACGGACTATATCACATTCTAACACTTTCTCTTGTCAATGGAATTGATACCGTCTGGCAAGTCAGGGTTATTCGATGTCCTCATGGGCCTCGGCGCAGCTTTCGGCTCTTTTCTGGGACCTTTTCTCGCGCAACAGCTGGGTTTTCTTCCACAGTTCTTCATAGCAAGCGTTATTTTCTTTTCAGCCTACCTCGTACTGAAAATATTAACGTAGTAAGAAAAAAGGAAAAGAGCAGTGACTTGCCATTCTATTCCGTGTGTACTCTGAAGAGGTCGATGTCTTCACGCATGGCTGGCGTGAGTTCCAAGAAGTCTCTGACTGCACGTTCGATATCTCTTGACTGTGTGACGTATCTTCCGACTATCAGTATATCTGCACCTAGTTCCAAGGCTTCTTTGGCTGTTTCCGGAACTATTCCCCCAGCGACTGCGATCAAAAATTTCTTGTCTGGAAATGCTTGGCGAATGAGCTTTATTCTTTCTAGTCCGCATGTCCTTCCGCTTTCTTGGTCTATGCCTCTGTGGAGTATCACGATGTCTGGAAAATTCTTCAATGAATGAAGTTTCTTCAGAACGTCTTCGACATTCAGCATGTCTATGACAGCGTATATTCCAAGCCTTTTTGCTTCATGCACGAAAGCGTCAAGAGTTTCAGGCGGCGCTAATCCCGCTGCAACAACTGCGTCTGCAGTGTCTTCATAGGCTATGTCCGCTTCCACTTTTCCAACATCCAACGTCTTCAGGTCTGCAACCATGAAGCTATCTCTGGCAACCGTGTCTCAGGTCACTGATTACTCTTGTTCCGTAACGCTTTATCAACGGCGTTCCGACTTCGATGATTAGTCTGTCGCTCCCTGGAAGTTGTGCCAGATTACTTTCTTCGTCTTTTCAAGGTCTGGGGCATCCATCGAAATCTGAAGGTACGGCGGTCTCCACAGACGAGGAACCTTAAAGCCCATTATAGGATGCTTTGCTCTGTCCTTGTCGTAGTTAATCTTCTCGATAGATGGATACTGCTTCAAAGCTCTCTGCAGCGCCATCTTTGTGGCGCCATAATTGTACTGATATATCTTTCGAAAATCGGTTGCTTGTGGATGAATGAAAACGCTGCAAATTATCACCCAGTCATCTACTTTGTCAGCAGGTATAATTCCTTCTTCCACTGAGTCAGCAACAGCCTTCGCAACAGCCGCTTGAGCAGGTCCAAATATCTTGCCAGTGTCCTCCATGTTCTTGACCGTTACCTTCGGAACCAGCAAAGTGTGCGGCTTTGGCGGCAGATTAGGTCTTATTACTGCAAGCAGAGGCGTGTGTCCTGCCGACAGATTTGACAACCCCGAGGCGAAAGCCCTCCCAACAGGACCCTCTTTGTCACCCATCAGAAGATCGATGTGCGCAACTTCATTCCCTTCTCCGACAAGGGCTTCACCAATTAAGTAGGCACTTCCTGAAAATCCAGTAGTCTTGGGTGGATTAAGTGTCGGAATATCTTCAAGCAATTGTTTAAAGTCGACATCAAACTCCTTAAGCCAAGAATAAAGTGTATCTCTGTGAACATTCAGTGCTTTGGCAGTTCCAGAAATTGTCGGCTTCGGTGCTTTACTTATCTGTGGGTGCTTGCTTTCTGTCTCTTTTCTGGCAGCTGCAGTCAAGATCCTTATAAAATCTTCGCGAGTTTCCGGCTTCTTAACCTCTATTCCCGACATTTGTTATTCCTCTGTGCTCTTTCTGTGAGCAAGTTGTATATAAAAGTGTCGGAATGCGATAGAAATTCGTCAGGAAACCTTATATTTGCGAGACGTATGTCGGTATTTGCTTCTAAGTTCTTTTTGCGAGAGGCGAAGTCAACATCGAACTATGAGCACATCTGAGTTTTCATGCTTCATTACAGGTAACTCTATATATTCTGAGCTTGTAGTCAAGTTTAACATCTTTGAACTGGGTCGTTGCTCGATGACAAAAAATGATTGGGCGTGTTTAGGGATTATCGTGTTAGGCATTTTGCTTTTTCTCTATGGAGCCAACTATTATGATGCGACTGTTGGCTGGTTGGGTGTATTTCTTTTCTTCGCCGGAGCGATTTCTTTTCTTGCTCTCTACATTTACCATGAGTTAACGAAGAGAACCGGAGACTTAGAACCTGTAAATCTCGCTGTACTTTTCTTGCAGGTACTGAAGGAATGGTTTAGCGTCTATCCTCTTCCCTGTTACTTTCTTGAGCAGGTCGGTCGTGTCGTAGAGCTTTCCGTAGCTGTGGACGTTTTGCTTCAGCCAATTTAGCACATTTTTCAAGTTGCCCTTCTCCAATTGGCTACGCCAGTCTTGCACATCCTTCGCGAGCTGTGCGACCAAATGCCCGCTGTAAATGTTCCCCAGAGCGTACGATGGGAAATATCCATACATTCCGCTTGACCAGTGTGTGTCCTGCATGACTCCTTCGGCGTCATTTTCGATTTTTACGCCCAAATACTCCTCGTATTTCTGGTTCCAGATAGCAGGCAGTTCATCGACGCTTGTTTTGCCGTTGAAAAGGGCCTTCTCGATCTGGAAGCGGACTATTATGTGTAGACTGTAAGTGACTTCGTCGGCTTCGATGCGGATTTTTGAGGGCTTAACAGCGTTTATGGCAAGCGTAAAATCATCCAGATTCACATGTGAAAGGGTCGGAGCCACGATTCGCTTCAGTTTTGGCAGCCAGCAAGTCCAGAATTCACGTGAACGACCAATTATGTTTTCGCAAAAGCGTGACTGCGACTCGTGAAAGCCCATCGAGCAAGTCATGCCTACTGGTTGATACTTCCAGCGTTGTGGCAAGTTTTGCTCGTACAGTGCATGCCCCGTTTCATGTAGAACTGAGAATATTGAGGAAGTGAACTCCTCGGGGAAATAATGCGTGGTTATGCGTACATCGTCATAGTAACCAGTTGTGAAAGGATGCTCGGTCTCGTCGATTCTTCCGCCAGCTTTCGGCGATGTTGTGTCGTAACCTAGTGTTTGGGATAGATCTTTTGCGATTTTGCGTTGAGTTTCTACCGGGATTGTGGCTTTGAGAACTTTCGCATCTGATTTGACGGAACTGCCCTGAATCTTCCCCAATAATTTTGTTAGTCCTTGTTGAAGGGGTGTGAAGATTACGTTTATGTTTTCAGCGGTCATTTTCGGCTCATAGATGTCGATCAACGCGTCATAAGGCGTGCGAGTTTTCTTGACCTTCATCAAGATACCAGCTGCTTGACGATTCAATTCCAAAAGTTTCTCAAGTTCCCCCTTTAGCATTGGAAAAGATTTGGCCGCTTTGGCTCTCTTCCAAGTATTCACAGTTATTGCTTGTTGTTTTGCAATGTCTGAAACTAGTTTTTCGGGCAGTGCTGTTTGCTCTTCATAGTTTTTCTGGGTTAGCTGGATGTTACGTTTTTCCACTTCGCTTAGGGTGCCGAACTGAGAGTTTCCTGTGATATCATGAAGGAGTCTTCCTATCTCTGGGTCAGTACTCATTTTATGGTTGAGGCAACTGATGAGAGCAAGTTGTTCGCTGCGTAGGCCGACAGCTCTGGGAGGCATTAATGTTTCCATGTCCCAGTGGATTATGGCTGCGGCAGAATCAAGCACAATGAGATCGTTCATTCTGTTCATTAGGTTATTGTAATCGGAGCGAATAGTGTTGGTCATTTTTCTTCTCCTTTTATGTCTCTCATTTCCGTTCGTTCATATAACGTTTTGCAGCGGGGCATATGTACGTGGAGAGCATGTTCCTTGGAACCTGAGTGCCAGCCCGATTCTGGCTCAATTGTGCTAAATGAGGTACTAATTGTCTACTGCTGGGTCCCTTCGAACTGGGCTTCAAACAGGACAATTGTCTCGAAAAACGGCAATGAAAGCTCCGAAACGACTCTTGCCCGTAAACAGTATTTTCTAAACGCATTTATTGTTTTGTCAATGCCAGCAAGAGTTGACTGCACCAGAAGAACTCTCCCCCTCTTCTTCAGATATTTTGGCACCTCGGAAATGAAACGGTCAATCACCTGCCTGCCAGTCGGACCGCCTGCCCAGGAGCGGCTAAGCCAAGAAACAGTCTCGCCCTCAGTGACGGGCAAATAAGGTGCGTTGAAAAGTACCAAATCAAACTCGGGGGATTCACGCAAGGAACTGAAAAGATCACTCTGTACGAAACTTATCTTACCACGTACATTGTTACGAAGGGCATTTTCCAAGGCACAGCGAACGGCAAAAGGGTTAACGTCAATGGCCACAACTTCACTCGCCTTTCTCGCGGAGAGTATTGCCAAGATTCCACAGCCAGCGCCGACGTCCAGCACCTTTTCCCCATGTTTTACGACGAGCTTTTCGGCAAACAGAAAGGAGTCTTCAGATGGCTCGTATACATTTTCATCAACAAAAAACATTTTTTCTTTGAAAAAAAGCCGTTTAGTCTTTAAGGGCATTAGCCAATTCCCCGAAATCTTCTGGACTCAAGATTCTAACGCGTTTGTCTTTGAAAGCAAGAGAATCAGCCATTCTTTCAGCTTCTTCCTTATTCACCTTAAGCGTATTCTTGATAAAAGGCGCTATGGCGTTTCGCAGTTTCTTGTTCCGTTGTGTGAAGAGCCACTTCACCAGTTGTATGAAAAACGGTTCGTCCTTGACGTCAAATTGTTCTGTGCATGGAACTGTGCGCACGATGACTGAATCTACGTCTGGTTGAGGATAGAAAGACTCTTTTGACACAGGATCCAGAAGTTCGACTTCCAAACTGTGACCTGCCACGACCGTCAACCAGCCATAGGCTTCACTGCCTATTGGAGCAACAAGGCGATCAGCAAATTCCTGTTGAAGCACCAATACTGCGCAGTCGAATTTTCGATTCAGAAGCCAAACTACTAAACGCGAGGACAGATAGTAGGGTGGAATGGCCACAATCTTATTGTAACTTGGCAATTCAGCTTCCAAGAAATCTCCTATTATCACTGTAACATTTCCTTTACCTCGGAGACGTTTGTGCAATACCTCTGCAATCATCGGATCTTTCTCAACTGCCAATACACTTCTACATCTATCCGAGAGAAAGGAGGTTAGAAAACCAAGCCCTGCGCCCGTGTCCAACACGATATCATCCCTCGCCAACTTTGCATACTGGGCTAATTTTGAGAAAACCGAATACTCAACTGTAAAGTTCTGCCCTAGCAGCTTGTTGGGGATTATGTGGTAAATTCGAAGGAGTCTACTCGTTTCCTCGATGCTCATCAAATATGCCTTACTGGGCGCGCGTGAACAAGCGGTACTTGCTGTCGCCCTCAAGTTCTTCCATGACACGCTTCGTGATTAGTTTCACGGGATTCGGCAACTCGGTTCGTTTCTGCAACTCGTCAAAACTTGCAAATGGTTTCTTTTCGCGTTCGTTAATCACTTGCCACATGTATTTTTTTCCTATTCCGGGCACTAGTTCTAAAGCGTGCATTCTGGGTGTCACCGCTCGTGTTGTATTGAAGAAGTTGACAAACCATTTCTCGCGGTTTAGAACGATTCTGCTTATCACGCTTGGAAGTTCAGCTTTAGCCGCGGCTGTCAATTCATCAAAACCTATACGTCCGATTATGTAGGTTACTTCTTCGCGTGAGTCTTTTCCCACGTACACTCGGTCACCTGGCTTAAGCATTAGGCTTTCCTTGACTAATGCTTCCAGCAGGGTGAAGAACTCTTCGCCTATGCATTGAATCAGAGCTCCTGCTCGGTATCCGGCCCTTCCGGTGGGATGAAAACCCGGACGGCCGTGCTGCAAGAAGTCTAATACGTAGGCGTACTCTTCGTAACGTTTTTCCATGATAGTCCCTAAGCTCCCTTACACTATTGCCCTTTTCTGCTTAAAAATACTTTACCGACTTTTGTTACTTCACAATCCGGTTTTCGTTTAAGAGGGCAACTACAGCTTCCAGCTTCGATGTCTCAATGATCTTGCGACCCCCAGCCAGAAAAACACGCAGTTCGTCTACACTCTCGGGCATACAGTTTATGACTTGAATGGCTTCGGAATCGTCCAGGCCAAACTCTTTCACAAGCTTCTCCAAAGTCCTTTCTACTGCATCTGGATTCATCTTTGAGAATTTGTTTACGTAGTCCAAAGTGCGTCGCTGAAATTGATCGAGATTTTCTTCGCCGATGCTTTCGAGGACTTTCTTAACTTGAGGTAACGTGAGGTTGCTTTCACCTAATTCTCTCTTGCTCATTTTTTTCAACTTCCTGTGTATTTCTGTAAATGTTCAGCTCGAAGAATTATTTTTTTGAACGCGTTGCCTTGAGCGACATTAATCATGTATCCTCTGCCGCGTTTTTCTATGACTGTTCCGATCTTTCCATGAAAGCGTTTGTGAGGTAGAGTCTTCTGCTCGCTAGAGTCCACCTTTATAATTACCTGAGAACCAGGCGCGTATTCAGTAAGCAACTTACTTAGTTTTGGTTTGCCTTTTTCTCTTGTTGGTTTAGTCAAGAGCTGACGGGACCCGGAATGATAACCTTTTGAACCTCTCATACACAATTCACCTTTTCTAGTCATCCAATTTGACACTCAAAACGTCAAGCTTAAGGGGCTTCGCTTTGTTTCCAAGCAATTCCGAAACATTGGGCACAGTTCTTCCCTCGTCACCAGACATTAACTCCTTAACATAGAGGCCACCCTGGCAGCGAATTTCCAGCTCGGCTCTCTTAGGCGACCTCTTCTTAACTTTAACCTTATATATGTACTTTTCTCGGACTAAATCAGCCCTCCGATGCAAAACCCGCAATGGGGTTTGTTGCTTTACAGAGACACCGGTGAGTTTTTCTTCTAATAGATGCAAGTCTTCCGCGGAAACCGAACGCTCAAATTCAACAAGCATTCGGTATTCCTTCTGAGCTGATTCACCCTTCTTCAATCTGCGCACAACGTCTTTGTTCGTAAACCTGAGTCTCGAAACCTTCACTTTACCAGCAGCACCTGTGTTGACATCGACCTCAAGGTTCTTCAGATCCAAAAACCTCCTTCTGGGTTTTGAAATCTCGAGCACAAAAGGCCTACCAGTTCCCAACATGCGTGCATCTATATCCTCGCGTCCAGAAGCATGAAAAGCCGTCTTCTCGCCTTCTGCAGCTGTCAACAAAGGTTTTGAGACTAGCTCCTCAACAGATTCTGGGTACAACTTGCCCGTCCAGTTGCATTTCTTGCAGCCTTTTCCGCGGCATCCAGAGCAGAACCACTTAGACTGCGGAATATCTCTGACTAGCTTCCTATAGCGGCCACGAATAAAAAGCGGGTTAACCTGGATGCGCACTTGGTCAACAAAAGGGTTGATCACAGCCACGACTTCCGGTTTCATATAGTCCACTTCTTTATTTGTCCGTTCAGCTATGGCCTTGCCAAATAGTCTTCCGAACTCGTGGCGTATACTCTCACCGTGAGTAACTTCGAATTCGGCTTTAAACTCATCCTCTCGCTCTTCCACGGACACCGGCAACTCCACTCCAACAAGAAAGGTGGTATACTCGTATCGGCTGAGCTCTTCCCGGGCGCGATCAGCCAATTTGTCAACTGATTGAAACTTGTCTTCACAGAGAAAACACTCAATCTGATCGCTTGTATTGCAGCTGCTCTTGCCCATGTGCTCAAGAGTGGATTGGGCTTCATGACTGAAGCCATTTTCAGCGAGAATATTTAGCATCTTGACATCTTCGCCTTTCCCCGATTCTGAGAGGGCACTTGCCTGTAATGTTAGACTCAACTTCAACGCTTTACCTCGGGCATCATTTTCGATGCCGCGACCAAGTAGCGCGAATTGTCTGCCAAGGCAATGATCACAAAGAGCTTGCTTCTCCAGCATGCTCAACGCTTTTTCTAGAATGTTCATCTTGAGGCCTACTTGAATTCTGCTGGAAAACCTTTTCCCATGAAAGGCAGCCTCTTCTTGCGCTTGAACATCTTCATCATCTTTTGCATCATAACATATTGTTTTAGAAGTTCTTTCACTTCTTTTTCGCTTGTTCCGGAGCCGCGTGCTACCCGTTTTATCCTGGACGAGTTCAATAGCTTTGGGTTTTCCTTTTCTTCAGGGCGCATAGACTGGATTATTACACGCCACTTTTCGAGGCGTCCCTCAGCGGTGTTTAGCATGTCCTCCGGTACGTCGTAGGACATTCCTGGGAGCATTTTGAAAATTTTCTTGATTGGACCCATGCCCTTGACGGCTTCAAATTGTTCGTACATGTCCGTGAGAGTAAACTTCCCGCTCAGTATGGCTTTTGCCTTCTTTTCTGGAACCTTTATTTCGGCATCATGGACTTTTTCAAGAAGTGTTTCCAAGTCGCCCATGCCTAAAAGTCTCCCAACGAAACGGGAGGGAATGAAGGGTTCAATATCTTCAATCTTCTCACCTGTGCCGATGAACTTTATCGGAGCTCCCGTAGCTGCAACAGCTGAAAGAGCCCCTCCTCCTCGAGCTGAACCATCAAGTTTTGTGACAATAATTGAGCCAATAGGAGTTGCATCATGGAATGCTTTGGCTTGTATCAACGCTTGCTGGCCGATTGTGCCGTCAATAATCATCATAACTTCGTCGGGCTTGATGTGCTTTTCAAGGTTCCTCATTTCTCTGATTAGGTCTTGTTCTTCTTTATGGCGACCTGCTGTGTCGACGATTATGAGATCCTTATCGGCGAACTGTTTCAAACCTTCATTTACCACTTTGATAGGATCTTTAGCCTTGGAATCCCCAAATGAAGGAACATTTATTCGGTTTGCGAGTTGTTGTAGCTGGGCAAATGCGCCTGGACGATACGTGTCAGCGCATATCAATGCTGGCTTCAGTCCCCTCTTCTGGAAGTATCTATGCAAGTTTAGCTGCGTGAGTTGTCTTGCCGGAACCCTGAATCCCGACTAGGATTAATATTTTCTTTCTACCTGGTTCCATTTTGATTGGAACAGGTTTATCTCCTACAAAACGAGTTAACTCTTCGTAAACGACTTTGATGACGTGTTCACGTCTAGATATGCCTGGGGGAACTTTCTCTTTCAGCGCCCTTTCTTCTATCTGCTTTGAAATTGCGAGAACTAATTGAACGTTAACATCAGCTTGGAGTAGAGCCCTTTGTATGTCACGAACAAGTTCCTTAACTGCAGCTTCATCCACGACCGAAGCCCTGAATACTTTCTTAATGGCTTCGTAAAGAGAGGAACCCAAGCGATCTATGGCCATCTGCGTCTCCAGCCTTAAAACAGTTTAAGCACTCTTAAATGTATTTTACTATTGCCCCATGATTCAATAGAAGATAAACATTCAAACTCGCGCTTTCAGGCAAGCCTCAAGGACTAATAAACGTGTCCAATGGATAATTTTGTGAAGCCTCAGTCCCCATAATTATGTATCGTCACAATTCAGACGGCTCTTCATGCATCATCGGCTTCAGAACTAAGTGTGGAACACGGGAAAATAAACTTTGACGACGAGATAAGAGGGAAATACTAGAACTATTTTGCTCTAACGATTTTGATTCTGCCCATTATCTTCCAATACTCAATCTCGGCACCAGGAATAAGCTTGGCCTTCAAATCTTCTTCTTCGGGGAAAGGAGCATCCAAATACTCGTACGTCTCCAAATCCATGATTTGGACACCGTTGGGGTTAACAGCAAAAACCTGTCCAGGTCTCTTGTCAATAATGGGAACTTCCGCGCCACTGTCCACCGGCTTGACAAACTGCCTCTTCTGACCGTCAAACACGCCGATGGCAACTATTCTTGCCTTTGCTGAACCATGTTTCCCAGGTTTCGATTTCGCTATGTCAACTATATGACAAGGCTGATTGTCGATAATCATGTAACCTCCAACACGCAAGCTTCCAACATCAACCGGTCTGCTCATACGATCACCAATATTTGGTTTCTAACCAAAAGCAAATTCACAACAACATCCATATATAGATTAAGGTAACGGTTATAGACTGAGCGATGAGAGAGTTGTTCAAAAGTGTTGGTCTAGTCGCCCGCTACGACAAGAAACAGGCGATAAAGCTTGTCGAAGACCTTGCAAAGTACCTCAGCAATAAGGGCCTGGATGTCTACATAGAAGATACACTCTCCGAAAAAGTGGAATCCCGAGGCACATTGGTTCCGCTTTCCCGTATGAAGACTGATTTCATAATCACAATAGGCGGGGACGGGACTATCCTGAGGACTAGCATCGCCGTACCTAAACCCCAGCCACCAATACTAGCCATAAACATGGGTGTGAGAGGGTTTCTCACAGAAGTAGAACCCAAGGACACTTTCATGGCGGTAGAAAAATGCTTGAAAGGCGAGTATAGAATAGAGAACTGCACGAAACTTGCAGTAACGTCTGAAGATACGGAATATCCTGATGCTTTGAACGACATCGTCGTTACGACGGGGGAACCTTCAAAGATTTTGTATGCGCAGATATTCAAGGACGGCGAGCCTATTCTTAAGTGCCAAGCAGACGGTCTCATAGCATCGACGCAAACAGGATCCACGGGCTACTCACTCTCCGCAGGGGGACCAGTTCTAGACCCTGAAGTGGACGCGTTTGTTCTAACCCCGATATGTTCACTAACCGTCTTTCGCTCACTGGTATTCCCAGCGAACTCCAGAGTCACTATAAAAACGAGTAGACCAAATAGAATGCTCGTTCTAATCGACGGGAACTATCGCCAACTATTGACGACAAGAGAGCCTTCGATAACGGTTACACGGTCGAAGAACAAGACCTCTCTCATCAGATTTGAAGGAGATTTCTACAATCGTCTTCATTGCAGACTCTTGTTCAAAGGAATGGGATGACAATACAGAGAAATATTCCAGGCAAACGAACACTGGTGCTGGACACCTCCGCTTTTCTATCAGGATTCGACCCCTTGTCGGTGAGCGAGGATCAAACAACCGTACCACTCGTAGAAGAAGAGATATCGGCGAACTCGATAGCAAAAGTACGGTTAAGAATGGCCATAGAAAATGGCAAGCTAAGAGTCAAACCACCTTCGGAAAAATACTATGAAGAAGTGAAGACCTCGGCTAAAAGAGTGGGTGACGCTTTCTTTCTCTCAGAAACTGATATGCAACTCTTAGCTCTTGCCCTGGAGCTCAAGAAAACGGGAGACAACCCCCTAATAATCACCGACGATTACTCAATTCAAAACGTGGCCACTCAGATAGAAATTCAATTCGCGTCCCTTGCCACCTATGGAATTCGTCGTCTTTTGAAATGGGTTAGATACTGTCCCGCGTGTCATAAGGAATACCCTGCTGATTACGACTTCACGAAATGCACGATCTGCAATACGGATTTGAAAAGGAAACCACGTAAATCGGCATAGCTTGTAATGCATGCCTATTGTGATCTTTAAGGCGTTAAGAAGGGTTTTACAGGAAGGCCAGGAGAAGAATCAAACCCAAACCTTCGGCCGCAAAGATCGGAACGACAGTCTTCTTTGCCCTCTGAAGAGCCTCGTCAACTAGTGTAGACAGTGACTCTAAACGCGCCTTGCCAATCATTCTAACTCCAGGAACGATGAGTCGCTGACATCCGGCTTTGCAGGTTTCCAAGTTGTTGTCTGCCGCTTTCGCAGCCTCTTGAATGTGGTTAATCAGTAGCGCATGATCCATGGCTTCTCCAACGGGGTGGTATCCTCTCCGTCCAAGCACAACCGCACTCACAGCATGCGTGTCTGTGGTGAAAACTTCACAGTCCTGAAAGCCGATGGCGTTTAGATTTTGCAGGATTTTTTCTCGCAGCCCTACAACCATGTTGTTTCCGTCGATGACAATGTAGGCTATTTTCCGCTCGTCTACCTTGATCACTATGGCTGTGATTCCGCCCGAGCCCATACCGTCCGCGAGAGTGAATTTCTTCGGAAAAACAGTGGCAGCGCCCACTTCAAATGGGTATGAAGGCAAAGAGACGGCTTCCCGCAGACATCTCAAAGACACATCCTGCAGAGTATCAAGAGGCGTCTCAATACTGACTTCATCCTCTAAGCAATTGTGCGTGTTCACCATGAGCGCGCATTCGAGCCCCAGCTTCTCTACTTGTTCACGAACAATCTGCCCCAATTCTTGTGGAAGATCTTCAGTTGTTTTCGGAGAAAGCGTGAATGAAAGCAAAGCGGTTCTTCCAAATAATTGACAGGAAGCGGTGACGTACCCGTCAACAACTTTAACGAATGGGGTCGCCTTTCCCTCGGTTGCTTTGAATCTTGCCGAGTTGATAATTTCTGTGATTACTCGACGGTTTTGTGTCTGGGAGGATAAATCCAGTTCATGGCCCAGTATTCCTAAAGGAACACAGGTGACGCAGTCCAATTGCCTTTCAAACTCGAATTTGAGCATAGACGGCAAGAGACTGCTTCCAATATTCTTGAATGGCCCCGGGTGCACAAGCGGAACAATCATTGAAGCCTTGGGTCTGGAAGAGTCGAATTTCAAAAGAGATACTTCAACATCTGCGTTTTCCCCCAGTTTTTCAAGAAATTCTTCGAAAGGCTCATTCAAACCGACAACCCAGTTCAGCATAAAAGCCCGGAAAAGAGGCATCGCAGGCATCCCATACGTCCGCTGCCCCAATTGATCCAAAATGAAAACGAATAGATAAGCCGAAACAAAAGCTGCTACAGGCGAAACAACCAGAAAGGGCAGAAACTGAAAAGTGAGATTTCCGGTAAGTATCCTCCAGAACAGAAAGAAAACTCCTACGCAAGAAAATGGCTGAACAAAGGAGGCAACAAGGCAACGTAGTGTGGGTTCCGATGAAGTTGCGAGGAACACAACACTGCGTAAAGTCAGCAAAGCAACAAAGCCGAGAAGACACATCTTGACCCACCAAAAGAAATTGAAAGCCGCTCCCATAACAACTCCTAGGAGTATGAAGAAAACCCACAGAACCCAACCGAATAAGGAAAGAGCAACAGTCCTCCTCGGAGTATAAATCGGGTCATCAGGAAGGATGAATTCACTCATCACGTAGTCAAAAGCTAGAGAAACGCCAAGGAGGGTTATGCCGAGCAAGAGGCTAATGATAAGCCCATCTATTGACTGAAAGAGGGCAAAAGTGGAAAGTCCGACTATGCCGATGCATATCACAGCCAGTCCAATCACCGCTTTCCTCAAAGACGGAAGGAAGAACATCGAAGAGTAATGCTTCAACGCATTATTCATCGAACTATTTAACGAGTTATCTAACGCCTCTTTCACCAGCTCAAGGATGAGTTCTTTATGAATTTGGCTGGATATATTAAAATCTAGTCTAAATCAGAGTTTAAACGGTTCAATGACCCTGTGCCTTCCAAAAGGACGATCGCCGCGCGAGCAATGAACAGTAGAAGCTGTAACCCTGAAAACAAAGGCCTTTACCATGCTTACAATAGTAAAATGACCTGAATCGAGGCTTTTGTAAGAGCAAGGGTTTTATCTTAAAAGCTACTAGTATAGTGTTTTGCGAAGTATATGCCAGAGCAAGACCTGCCGCTATCCATATTTCACATGCTCGAAAGGAATCTGGGAAAGCAAATCAGGGTAATCCTAGATCCTTCTTATGGCTTTGAGGGTACGTTGGTGGCAGTAACTCATGAACCAGCTGGGATCTGGCTTTCTGATGCTGAAGCTGTCGTTTTGAGATCAACCATAGCTCAGCCCATACCACAAGTTGCAAGCAGAGAAGAAAGAAGCGAACTATTCCTCCATCTTAATTCCGTTCAACGAATAGAAGTTTTACATGCTCCCCGGCGATAGAATAGCAAATTAGACCGGGAAGAACACTTGAGCTAGAACGGATATAACTATCAAGGCTACTGAGAATACCACTAGAAGTTCAGGTCTTATTTTCACGCCTTCAGTTTCTTCCTCGAAGAACCTTAGCAATCCTGCGCTAGCGGCAGGCATTGGACCTGACTCTTTTTTCTTCTTGCTCATCTAACTTTCCCTTTTTCGTCAACAGAGAATAGTTAGTCCAGTATTTTTCCCTTTTTATTAATGTTACGCATTCCTCTGAAGACCTTTACTGCGCAAACCTGAGGGTCAGCACAACTGATATCACTCGGAGCTCCCATCAAAGCTTTAAAACTTGGACATCAGATTAGTCCAACCGGTGAGGATTATGTCCATAAACGAATTTCAAGAAATGATGAAGCGCTTATACATCAGAAGAGATTCTGATCGCGGAGTTGATGGCACCTACAATTGGCTGGTTGAAGAAGTTGAAGAACTAGGTGAAGCTCTTAAAGGAGAAGACAAGGAAGCGACTGAAAAAGAGTTCGCAGACGTTATTGCATGGCTAGCGTCGCTGGCGAACATTGTAAAAATCGACCTAGAAAAGGCTGCAGTCAGTAAGTATCGCAACATCTGTCCAAAGTGTCTGCAGGCACCTTGCCGTTGTACTTTCTAACCTATGAGGCGGCTCTGTCCCATGCCTGTCAATGCCCAGACGTAAGGATGATGTCCTTTCCTGCTGAGCACTCCTTCGTTTTCGAGGAGTTTCAGATGGTGCAAGACAACCCTATATGATAGAGAAGTCTCTTTGGCTATTCCAACGGCGTCAGAGGCGCGTCTTTCCAGGAAGCTGAGCAGAATGGTTCGAACCTTGAGACCATTTTCCACATTCTTGATCTTCTGCAAGTAAGCGTTCGGATGGTGAGCTCTTTTGATACAGTTTCACCAAATATAGATTTACGTCTCTTCTTGAAAAGCTTTAGTCTCAAGCGAAGTCTACGAGACTTGCCTGTTTAGGCTTTTTGTTATCAAACATCGACGTTATTTCATCTTTTATCAAGGCGATACGCTGAGCATAATACTTCGGCAAAGCGTACTTGTCAACCAGCTGCTGAGCCGCTTCAAGATACTTTTCGATTCCGCCGCGGTAAACTGTCAAAGTCAACAAGCCGCCGCAGAAAGGACATTTTCCTCTAAGAGGTAGACGACGAAAACGTTTGTTGCACGATTTACATCTGAATCCCTGAGTTGAGAAAGCCCGCAGGTTACCAGCTATGTCTCGGATGAAATGAGTTGTCAAAACCTTTAATGCAACATACCGAACGTCAACCGCGTCTATTCTTTCCCCTAAGTCAAGTTGCATGTTCAGCTTTTCAATCATGGATTTGAACTGTTTATATGCACTGTCGGCGTTGCCCTGGTTCACGTTTGAAACCGGGACAGTAAACTTGAACCCTTCAAATTGTGCTTCGGTTCCAAGCCTCTGACTAACTACATCCACCAGTGGTCGAACCGCCCGTGCTTCGGTTTTTTCCATAGTTTTTTCGTAAAATTCGAGTGGATAAGCTTCGTCTACGTCAAAATCATGGGCTTGCCGCTGAACTTCTCTGGTATTTACGAAAGGAATCAACAGGAGAGGGGCGTCCATTATTCCACCTATCTGTGCGGGCAAATAGACACGCGAGAAATTGAGAAGCGTGTCCAATGCAAGCATGATTGTGTCCTCGTCGCCGTCGCAGTCCCTTCGCTTAGCCGAGTGCCAGATAGGATGAGCGTAGCAGATGTGTAAATCAGTGAAGCCGACAATTCGTGCTAGAATACTTACACACGTGTGGGGAGCTAAACCCATGATCAAATGACCCACAAGGTCGTCGGGGCTCTTTACGTTGTAGTAACTTTGAAGGCCATAGACTCTTGTAAGAAGCTCGTCTATGAAGCTTGCAGTCTGCATAAAGTATTCAGCGGCGTTTCGCGGAATTACAACGTCCTGAATTTTGAGCTCGCAAACCTGCGAGGGATCAGTCAAACGAACTCCGTCAATATCATGAGAGTAGCCCAGTTGCCTGAGCTTGTCGATTGTCACGCCAACTTCGGCAGGTTTGAAATGGGTTAGTGGCGCATTTGTGGCGTCGAATCGAATTGTTCCATCTTTGTAAACGGATAGGTCATGCTTGGCTCGCAAAACACCCTTTTCCACAGCTTCGGGAGTCTTGCTCTGGTTTGTCATTCCTTTAACACCCTTTAGGATTTTTGGAGGGTGAACCTCAAGGGAGCGGCATGCGTTCTCAAGCAAGTCCTTGAAGTTGACTGCAGATCTTTGATACTGGACAGCTTCGGCTTTGCAGGTTGGACAGATGGAACCTTTCAGTGTTCTTCCGCAGCGCGGGCAACTATTCTCAACTATCGTTTCACAGTCACAATCAACGCACTTCACTCTGACAGTGTAAGTCTTACAGTTAGGGCATTTACGTCGAGCTACCTCAACAAAAACCGGCCCCTTCTTGGCTGCCTCTACAAGGTCCCTGTGAGAACCTCCTGATAGACCCACAGGGTAAAGGATATGAACCAAAGGCTTCATTTCCCGTCGCTTAGCCTTTTCAGGTCTTCCCATGCGTGCACCAACAAATGTTGGAGCCTTGTCCATGATCCCAACCCCAGAGAGAAAGCTGACAGCTTCCAACACTGATTCTGAGGAGATGCTGTCTAAGGTTCGTAAACTGTCAACACCAAGGCAGAACGCGAAAGATGATGCATCTTCCCCTTCAATCAAGACATTGCCTTCGACAATCTTGTGAGGCAAAAAGAGCTTCCTCAAACCTTGAACTACTTCAGGCTCGTTCTTCCCTAGAATCTTGCAAATAGCGCCGTCACTTGAGCTTATTTCGGAGGTTAAGAGCCACTTCCTTAACAAATCGACTTCCTGTATTGAGGACAAGTTAGACCAAAAGAAAGTGAAGCTTGGATGCAATGGGACCCGTAGGTGGAGAGATAAGGCTACCGCTTCTTTCACAGAAGGCTTGCAGTTGAAGGGGTCTCGCAACAAGTCTCTCATTCTCTCCTCAGAAATCTCAGTAATTCGTGCAGCTTCCCCAACGTTACCGCCAAAACTCTCATCGAGAGCTCTCATTAAGTCCTTTATCCACCACTCTTCAACGTAACCAGAGGGAGAAAGAATCTTGCTAGTGTAAAGAAAATCCCCATAACTGATCAAAATGTCGCCTAAGAAGAGGATTTTGGCGATGCTATCCTTTATATTATTGAAGTTGCTGAGAGAAACTCTGGCAACTGACCCATCTTTTAACTGAACTACGGGAGGCTCTATCGTGTCCACGGGCACTGTGACACACCCCTTTCCGGGAAGCTCAATGCGCATCTGTGTGCCAGCTGCCAGAAACTTGTCCAAGACTAGCATGGTTGCTGGATGAATCCCCACAGCAGACAGCCCCGTATTCCTCGACCTGCCATATCTTAGCCTAAAACCCCCACGTCTTGACGGAAAGGAGAAAATTGGACGTCCAGCGATAACGTCATCCATGAATCCTGCTGACTTCTTTTCAGACTTCTTCCCGAACTCTCTTAGCCAATCCCAGCCTTGAAAACCAAGCTTTTCGATTATGACCAGAACTTTGGGAGCCCGCCCAACAATACCGTCGTTGACTACTCTGAGTGCGCCGCCCCTGACGCGGTTGGTCTCTACTCTCTGAAGGTTCCTGAACGAGGAAACTTCGACCGGATCAGATTCTGTTCCTGTAACCTCGACAGGAAGCGAATTTAGCGCTTTCTTCAATTCTTCATCTGGAATATGATACTGAAAGCGTCCTACAGAACGCTCATACAGACGAAGTTCCTCAAGAAAGCGAGAAATCTCTTCTGCCGTAGGCTTGTATCGGTCAAGGCCGAGCAAACGACGAACATAATCGCCCACCACAAGTGTAAGGGCTTGATCCGTTCCTCCAGCGGACCTTATCGGTCCTGCAAAGTATATGCCAAGATAATGGGTCCGGTCCAAGTTGACCTTTATCTTAACCTGAGCGATACCCTGGATAGGAGCTGCCGTGAGTCCTTCGGTGAAGATGGCTAATGCCGTGCGAATAGCCTGTTCTGCTGCCCTTTCAGGTTCCATATGTCCGAATTTGCCGTAAATTATTTCCTCGGCAATCTTGAAAGCTATTTCCTCTCTTTGGAGCTTCGTGCTCAGTTCCCGTATGCTCACAGCCACACCCTTAGGCCCAACCAGTCCTTCCACGAGGTCAGCTATGTCTTTGGCGATTATGCACTCTGTATTTAACGCTGGATCGAGCCCTTTTTCCCTTGCACGCTTGCTTATTTCGTAAAGCAGTTTGAGCTGATTCTCCAGGCTCTCGATATAAAGCCTATAGGAATCACTCATTCTGACGCTCAATCAGCCGCTCCCCACTACATTGGTTACACAGGGTTTATTTTGGCTTTCTAGCAGCAAAACTTAAACAGTCAGATTGAAAGAAAACTTTGAAACTGCAATTAGGACGCAAAAATCAAGGGCTTACTTTTTTCAACCCGTTTACAATTTCTGAAATATGCCGGGAGGCATCAACACTTTCAATTAGGTTGCCAGTGACAATTACGTCTGCACCAGCTGAGGCAGCATTAGTTGCCTGTTCCATGGTCCTAATTCCTCCACCCACTACCAGAGGAATGTCAATAACGCTTTTCACGATTCGAATCATTTCAGGAGGAACCGGGTTCTTTGCGCCGGACCCTCCTTCGAGATATACGAAGTGCATGCCAAGGTATTTAGCAGCAAGGGCATGAGCTGCAGCAATTTCTGGCTTGTCGTAAGGAACCGGAATTGCTTTGCCCACGACGCTGGCGGTTCCGCCCTCACCTACGATAATGTAACCCATAGATATTGGTTCCAGACCAAATTTCCTCACAAGAGGGGCTCCTAAGACCTGGGCGCCCATTACGAAGTATGGATCTACTGAGTTCAAAAGAGACATGAACCATATAGCATCTGCGTGTTGGCTGATTCCTGATATGTTGTTAGGAAAAAGGATTGTTGGAAGGCTTACTGTTTGCTTAATTGCCTTTATCACTGCGTCAAGGTGCGCTTGCGAGACAAAAGTTGAGCCTCCAATCATTATGGCAGCAGTGCCACTTGTTCTGGAATTCTCGGCAATTTGTGTTGCTTGGTCAGGTGTGACATTTTCAGGATCAATGAGAGTAATATGGATGTAACGGTTCTTCCCTATCTTTTCGAGTAAATACTTCTCAACAGGCCCAGGCATGCCAATCTCCTGTTTGTCAAGCATTCCCGGCTTTTACAGCAGAGGTCCTTCTTGACGAACCATAGACCCTGTCCGTCAACATGCAATAAACATCTACTTCTCCTTGGGCAGACTTTAAGGTAAACTCCTCTTGAAGACCACAACTACTGCAGCGGGCTAAAGCTCGAGACTCATCCCTGAAAATCTCAACCCTAACCGTTTCTTTTCCACATTTTGGGCAAGAGAAGAACTTGGGTAGACGTTTTTTAGGAATGTGAACAACTTTCTTCCTTCTTCGCCCCATACCAACAACCTTCTCAATCTCAAGAGCACTGCCTTATTATCTGCGCTTGTCCTTAAATATTTGCCTACTTCCATAGAAATTAAGAAGGCGCACTCGAATGATATTGGCACCAAACGTTTTGGATTTGGACTCACCAGAGACTGTAAACAGAATAACGCGCTTCATCAAAGGATATTTTGAAAATTCAGGCGCTGACGGCCTAGTTCTCGGACTATCTGGAGGAATCGACAGCAGCGTAATTGCAGCGCTCTCCAGCCTCTCGATTGGAGGAAACCGAGTACTAGGCCTCTTACTACCGGAAAGTGAAACATATAGCTCCAAAGACATCAACGACGCAAAGCTCATCGCGAAAAAATTCGACTTGAAGACTCAAATATGTGATATCACACCCACTTTGGAAAGTTTCTACAGGACTGTACCTGTATTTGATCCCGATGATAGACTATGTAAAGGCAACATAAAAGCAAGAACCAGAATGATCTACATATACTATTACGCGAACAAGTTGAACAGAATAGTCTGTGGAAGCTCTGATAAATCAGAGACTATGATGGGATACTTCACGAAGTGGGGAGACGTAGCCGCGGACATATCCCCCATAATGGATTTGTACAAGACACAAGTCCGAAAGGTTGCTGCCTATTTGGGGTTCCCTCCTGAACTCGCAGATAAGCCAGCGACTCCTGCTTTGTGGCCCAACCAGTTGGCCGAAACGGAACTCGGCATCAAGTACGAGACTCTTGACCTTATCCTTTACGGACTTGAACATTTCATGCCAACGGAAGAGATAGCTAGCCAACTTAACATCGAAGCATCTATTGTTGAAAGAGTCAAGAGCAAATGGCTCTCGGCAGAGCACAAGAGGAGACTGCCGCTGACGGTAAAGCTGGAGTATAGAACGATAGGAGCCGATTTCAGACTTCCGCGAGAGGAGTATTAGAAGCAAAGAGGAAGGAAAGACTGTGACAAAAATCAAAATAGCTCTCGCCCAAATAGAAGCCAGGCGAGAAAACAAAAAGGAAAACCTTCGCAAGATCCAAGAATACACAAAGAAAGCGCACAATCAAGGCGCAGACCTGGTAATTTTTCCCGAACTCTCACTGACTGGTTACATCATGGGAGACCAAGTCTACGAAATGGCAGAAACATTACCGGGACCGTCTTCCAGAGTATTACAGATTTTGGCAAAGGAAACAGGAATGCATATTATTTTCGGTATGCCCGAACTGAGCGAGAAAGCAAAGGCCACAATTTTCAATACAGCTGTTCTCATGGGACCAAAGGGTCTGGTCGGAAAATACCGTAAAATGTACCTTCCGACTCACAGCGTCTTCGAAGAAAAGAGGTATTTCCGTCCAGGACAGCAAGCAGCCTCGTTTAATACTTCGTTGGGTAATATAGGACTCTGTATTTGTTACGACTTGTTCTTCCCGGAGGTGTGCCGCCTTACGAGATTGAAAGGAGCCCAATTGATAGTAGCCATATCTGCTTCGCCTGCTGTACGCAGAAGCTACTTTGAGGTCCTAATCGCTGCCAGAGCCCTTGAGAATACGGCGTTTCTAGCATACGTTAACCTGGCAGGCATTGAAGAGGGTTTGCAGTTTTGGGGAGGAAGCAGAGTAGCAGGCCCAAACGGAGACCTTATTTGCAAAGCAAAATACGATGTCGAAGATCTGCTGATATGCGATGTAAACTTCGAGGACATAAAACCTGCAGAAGCCTCCATTCCAACTCTCAAAGATTTACGCCCAGAACTATTCGCTCAACTGAAGAGAGAAGCAGAACAATTTTAGACAACAGCATCCTAAAAGAAATACCAATCAAAGGCACTCCGACGTCACATGTGGAATCACAATCACATCACGATGCCTGTGATATCATAGAATTAACATGCAAAAATGAAATGTCGTCGTGATAAGTGATGTCATAAGTGATGTCACACTGTATGCAAAACAAGAAAGATAGCCGTTCTCCCCCAATTACTACATCTCGTAAACATAACGATAAAATAAGGGCAGTTTATCTACGATGAAAAGCAAGTCAACATTTGAGCAATGCAGAGAATCTACTAAGATAGATATTTACTGACGCTAATTTGAAGAGGCAAGTAATTAGAGAGCGCGTTTCTAAGGCTTCATTAATCAGCCACACAGCGGCTCCTTTTGAAGATATACGAGCTAAAATAAGTTCAAAACAAATTTCAAGTCATTTCTGTACTTCAAGTGGGTTTTAAAGCCAGAATATCAATTATTATAACCCATATCTTCTACAGAAAGCGGGGAAAACCGATTTATCGGACTTTCCGATAGATTTAAAGCGCGACCAAGTATACAAAAGTGTATCCATTCAGCTATGACTGGGAGCGATTACAGTGAAGCTAAAGGAAGGCGTTCAAGCTTGGTTAAACGGTGCCTTAAATGACTCCGTTGTCAAAATTCTGGCTAAAAACAGCCATTTAACCAAAACGCAACTCGAAACTCTGTTAATAGATGTTTTAGCTGAAAATTTATCCAATAAACATCTAAAGTACGACGAAAAAGCCAAATTAAGGCTAACCAAGGCAAAAATAAGCCGCGGATCCTTTAATAGGACATTAAAACAGTCCAAAGAAAACGTCATAAAATCGATATACACAGTCTTGTTGCTGGGCTATTTGGGGGTCTTCGAAAGCACAACTCTCGATCCTTATCTCGAAATAGCGAACAAACTGCACGACTATATTGAAGCGCATAAAACATCGGACAAAGTTGAAGATATGGGAGAACACCTCAAAATCGTGGAGATCATAAGAAAAGAGCTTGAAACAAGCCTAAAAGAGCTTGCGAGTCCATCAAAGGAAGAGATGTGACGTCACAAATCACACAAACTCGCCGAGATTTAACAGAGAACTAGCTCAAAATGCCCCAAAACACAAGCTGAGGATAGGCTGAAAGCTGGCATAGAATCAGAAAATAAGCTCAAATTCACGATTATCTTCACATCATGCAAAAGGAGGCGTCTATGAAACCGTCAAAGAGAACTGTGATGTGTGACGTCATGCTTATGCGCAGATAATGGACCATAAACCTTAAATTTCCATGGTGAAACTGTGATATGTGATGTTACTCTTCACATCACATGGAAATCACAGGTGAGAGAAAAGTGATTGAACTCGTTGCGTCACTTATGGCTGTGTTAGCCGCAGTAACGATAAGTTCCGCCATCTTGTACTATAAGCAGGTCCGGAAGATACAGGTGGAATATGAGAAAGCCAAGAGTGTCATTGAAGATGTTGTCCTTAGCTTCAATCGAGAACTGAGACAAGAAGTCGACAGGACGGAGTTAGTTGCTTACAAAGTTGAAGGGAACGCTGCAAAAGCAGACAACATCGGCAAGAGAATAGACGCTTTAGAGAAAACGGTCGAGTCAGTGAAAATCCAAGCCGCGACAAGTTCAGAAAAGGAGCAATCCCTCTCTTTGGAAGTCTCGAATATCAACTCGAGAATAGCAAGCCTTGAGGCTCTGCAAGAAGCTGTAAAGACTAAGGTCTCTGGAATAGAGGAAGAAATGCAGAAATTCGTAAGCATCCCTGAGATGAGGAATGAGCCAGCCATTCAAATCAGGAGAGACAAAGCCATGGCTGCACTAACAGACACAGAAATTACCGTTTTAGAAATGCTTGTTACTGAAGGCTCAAAGACAGCGCCAGAAATCAAAGAGAGAGTTCAACTCAGCAGAGAACACACGGCAAGACTAATGAAGAAACTATACGAGGAAGGCTATCTGGAAAGAGAAACAGGCAAAATCCCCTTCAGATACAGCGTCAAGAAAGAAATGGAAAAAGTACTGAAGAAACCTGAACCGCAGAATCCCTGACTATTCTAATGAGATCTAGTCTTGCCTTTCTATTTGTTTAATGCGTCGTTCCATGTCAGAGAGATTTTTGGATTCAGGAAGCCCATAATCTATCTTAGCGTGTTTATCCAGGTACTCAGGATAATGAGAGACCTTTACGGGAACAGCAAACTTGATTTTCGGCTCAGATATGAGCAGCGCTTCTCCAACGTCCAGCATTTTTATTTCAGTCTCGCTGTACTCCATGTAGGGCGTGTTTTCGGTAAGGTATATTCTGTCTTTCTTAAGCTCCGTCTTCATTATGATCTTTGTCCATAATTCAGCAAAAACGTCAAAGTTAATCCTTGAAGGCCTGGGTGTAACTGCATTGAGGCCAACTCGGTATTTGCGGTATGTAAGGGCAATGTCAGAGAAAATCGTCTTGGGCTTGTTCGGGTCAAGAAACTCGTGCGCTTCTTCAAGAGTTATGAGCAAGGTGGGTAGCTTCTTCCACTCTTCATAGTTCTCTTCCCAAAGACGCTTATAGTGTTCAGCTATCGCTGAAGCGGATAAGCAAACGACGCGGCTTTGATCTTCAGATCGAAGACCCGAAATGTCGATCAAACAGGTTACACCCTTGCAGATATTTTCCAGCGCGCTGTCAACGAACGTGTAGTTGGAGCTGGGGAAGAGATCATCAGGAAGAGAGGCAAGTTTCTGCAGTAACGCTTCAACAACTACCTTCTGTGCGCGTATGCCTACTTTTCCTTCATTCCTGTAAGATTCTCGAACCTTTTCAATCCAATCTGCACCGTACATCCTGTACAATCCCCAAGCCAGTCTCCTTTGAGGCGGTTGAATATCTGGAAAGAGCGTGCTCAGTTTGGCGGGAGTCAGGGTGCGCAAGCCAACAGCGATTTTGCCATCTTTAGCAGAGTAATATTGAACTTTGCTGTGAAACAACGGATGATCTCTCAGTCCCTTTTGAGATTTTATTTCCTTTCCTTCGAGAAGCTGTCCTGCAAAATCATAAATGAGGGCAACTGAGTTGGGACTGTTATCGATAATCTGAGCGTTCAGAATTAGTTCTGTGTTTGTTTTTCCCGAGCCAGTCATTCCGAACATACCCATCATTCGCGGTATGGCTTCGACGTTTATGCCTACTGACCCCAGAAGATGTTCTTCGGACCGTAATCTTCCAACTTCAAGTGTTCCGGATAGTTCAAGGGTGGAACAGTCTTCCTCACTCGCTGCAAAGACTATGTCTCGATAATTCGGGTTGAACGTTGGAGAACGCAGTTTGCCAGCCTTTTTTTCCAAGAATAAAATTGCTTCGACGCTTCTGAAAGCTGAATATGGTCCAAAAGCTTCCTTTCCTTCGGCCTCGCGTAATTGTTCTATGGTCTCTAAGGTCGAACTACTCGATGAATTGACGACGCGGGCATAGAAAATTCTTTCACCTGAATCGATCCGTACTATCTGGCCAAAGGATAGGTTCACGTCTTTGTTAACTAAGAAAGGAAACGGAGTCACCCTTTGTGCCACAAACGAAACCTAAAGTTTTAGAATTGATCATTCCACCACTCCCATTCAAAAGCATGTTTTATTCCATGAATTTCATCTGCGAAACTGCATGAACGCTCCTCTACTCGCAGGGTCTCAAAAGTCCCGAACATTTCAGCTTGTCTTCAATCTGATCGTGATAAGCAAGCAACATTGAATCGGAAGGTCTAGAGAACTCATGCGCCAGGAATAAGGCTTACGGGATATCCGAGGCATCGCGGATCTTCGGAAACACTGGTTAAAGGCGAGAGCAACTCGCATATGTCTTGCATGGTCAGATAGTCCATTATGTCGCAGCGAAAGACATGAGAACTCTCCGCGCATAACTTCACAATCGCAATATCGCCATAGAGACTCCGATCTTTGTCGGCTTTGCGCACTGGATAATAGACCCATGTGCCAAGAGGGGACATCATGTACGTAGTAGCGACCAAATCTCTTCCTTTCTCGTCGTGCAGAGAAGGCGAGTTCTTGCTGATCGCTAAGAGGGTTACACCGTTTTTTTCGCACTCGTCATAAAGCGATACCCTGAACTTTCTTTCTCCGCCGAAGTATCCTCCTCCGTCCAGAAGCAGGTACATACTACGTACATCCCCATGTACGTGGTAAGAGTCTAACACTGCTTTCTTGAGTACCTTCAAGGCAACTTGGCTTTCCAGTTCAATCCTGAAGTCTTGCAGGAAACTCCTACGTACATGCGCGTCTCCGACTACAGTGCATATTCTCTCAGAATAACTCCAGTCAACCTTTCGCCCTTTAACAGTGACGCAGGACGCACGCATCAGATATATTCCCCAATTGTTGGCTCTCTTGAGCGTGCGCGTTCAGCAGTCGACAGCTATGAAGCACCCAGCGTGACTGTCTACTTGTTTTAGGGGCTTTATCAAGGATACATTTGGTTTGACTGTTGTCAATGGTTCTTGTTTTACTCCGATTTGGCTATTGACTTTTCCCTTGTCAACGTAGAATTTAAGCTTCATTTCCATGTCAGTGAAGTCTGTATCGATCCCTTGAATCATAGTCTCATCTCTAAAGGCAAGGGAAGTATATAATCCTTAAGCCAAAAAGGGTATTATGTCTTTTCATGTCTGAAGTCGAGTCTGCGTTTAGATTCCAGCTAAAGAAGGAATATTGAAGCTATGTTACTTTATGCGCTGTTGTACGATAGCTTGAGGCAAGTTCGATGCAATCTTGTACTTTAAGGCGTTGGGACCTCCAGTTCTCAAAAGAAGACCTCTGTTAGACATTCTAGCAAGATAGGTCGAGACCGTGCTAAGGCTGATTGGTTCTTTCAGATCTTGTTCATAAACAGACTGTATTTCTTTTGAGGAAAACCAAATCAGTGGAAAACTCTTCTGAATAACTGAGTGAACTTTTTCGAATCGGGAAGAATTTCTGATTGTCGGCGCGCCGGTGATGTTAGAAGCTGCTCCTTCTTCAGGCATACCACCTAACAGTTCAACAAGATCTAGGAGGCGCAGAGCTTTATCTCGGGTTATTTGTCCCTCGAATGCAATAGTATATCGATTACCTTCACTGTCGAATAGCTCTACGCGCATCTTGCGAGCTGGCATTACAGAGTACACCCAGGAGGCGTTCACAAGCTTTACACTTCACAACTTATAGCTGTTATGGTGAAAGTATTGACAATGAAAAGCTCTATAATAGCTCAAAATCGTGAAAATAGCTTGAATTTGCAGGTTTTTTGATGTTACAGACTTCACAGAATTCCGAAATTGGAAAAAGCTTGTAAGCTCTGGATGCTTTCGCATTTCCATTGGAAGTGTAGGGGGGGCTTCTTCACCGAAAAGGGCAGGAAAATAGTAATTCTGCCTGAAACAGGGTTCAGAAAGCGGCATTTTTAGTTCAAATTCACAAGGACTTCACATAATGTGAACGGCTGGCAACGTAAAGAAAGACAGTATCATTCACTTGAGTATATAGTTGTGATTACCATATTTGGGGAAGCAACTAAAGTTGAAGGATAGACAAGTTAGCTAATTATAAACCATTAGACATCCATAGTAGTTATATTCAAGAATGGGCGAAGACTGCCACCCCTCTGTTTCCTGTCGAAATGATTCTAAGGAAGAGAATAAAGGGAGGAGGTAAAAAAATTATCTTGAAATCAATCTAAAAATCTTTAACAGTAATAGTTAATATACTTTCCACGGACTAATTTTCAGAGTATATTTCCTCTAAACGGAAATCATACATTTTTTTAAATACATATTAGTATATTTCCAGTGGAAACTCTGGGGTGAGTGGCTTCCTTTATAACACAGGTAAAGAGCTTCAAAGTTACATCTCGTTTTAGGATTGTCGTGCTTCATAACTACTTTTTTGTACTGTATCCTTTATCTTCTCCACTCGAAATAACGGTGTTGCCTCTGAAAACAAGTGGGATGCAAAGTGGGATCTAACAGTATAATCGATGGCGTGTTCGATAATTTCGTAAAGGGTGCTAAACTATTCAAAGATCGAGAGGTCTTAAGGCATGACTACCTTCCTGATAATCTTCCACATAGGGAAGAGCAGATACGACTATTGGGCCAAACAGTTGCACCCATTCTGAAAGATGCACGATGTTCCAACATTTTTATTTATGGAAAGACAGGTACGGGAAAAACGGCAGTTACCAAATATGTCTTGGGCCATCTTGAGGAGAAAGCCAAAGAATACGGGGCACCAGTCAAATTTTCGTTATGTTAATTGTAGAATGATGGGCTCAGAGTATAGAGTCTTTGCAAGCCTACTCCAATCTTTAGGCATAAGTGTGCCCTTCACAGGTTTATCCGCTGGCGAAGTGTTTGATAGGTTTCGAGGAGGACTGGATTCTTACAGAGTGAACTTTATCGCAGTTTTGGATGAGATAGATGCATTGATTAAAGATCGCGGAGATGCCATTCTATACGAATTGACTCGCATAAATGAATCTCTCAGCAAGAGCAAGTTTTCACTAATTGGCATATCCAATGATCTTCGTTTTAAGGAGTTTCTTGACCCACGCGTTTTCAGTTCACTCAGCGAAGAGGAAATTGTGTTCAGACCTTACGATGCGAGTGAACTGCGGAATATTCTTCTTGAGCGTTCTGAGTTATCATTCCATGAAGGGTCCCTTTCAGATGCTGCTCTGAGCATTTGTTCAGCTTTAGCCGCTGCGGAGCATGGAGATGCCAGGCGTGCTTTAGACTTGCTACGTGTTGCAGGTGAAGTGGCAGAGAGAAGTGGCGCCACTTCGGTTACTGAAGAGCATGTCAGGGATGCTGAGAAGCATATCGAACACGACCGTGTTGTCGAGGCATTGAAAAACTTGACTCTGCATTCTAAGCTCGTGCTCCTTAGCGTCTACCGTTTGAGTAAGTCAAGCGCCACGACCGGCGAGATTTTTGATGTCTATAGCCAGCTCTGCGGCGAACTTGGTGCTTGGGCTTCTCACGCAGAGGCGTTTGGGTAGTTTGGTTAACGAGCTTGATTCGATGGGGCTTGTGAATGCGAAGGTTGTAAGCATGGGGCGCTATGGTCGCACAAAAAAGATTAGACTTGAGATCTCTCGAAGCATCATTAAGGATGTTTTCCGGAGTGATTCAAGACTCAGCCAGTTCTTTAATGGTACTTTATAACGCGCGACTACAGGAAAGAGAGTACATGGCTCTCCAACGTCTGAAGATTTACAACTGGAACTTTGCCTGGCGTCGGAACTAAGCCTAGTTTTTGCATGTAATCTGTTTGCTCTTGCCAACCGCCCGAATTTACCACAAGCACTCCTCGGTGGTTGCAGCATCCCACAACGTGCACGTGTCCTGCATGAAAAACATCCGGTACTCTGTCTATGACTAAGAAATCGTGGTTTTCCGGCGAAATCAATGTTTTACCCCCGTAAAGCGGTGCCAGGTGGCGACCTTGCAGGAGCAGTTTCATTGCCTTCTCAGGATGTGAGTGATCTAAGCCTGGAACAGAGCCGATTACATCATCAAGACTACGCCCGTGGTACATCAAGACCTCAACCTTGTGTAGGCCAACCATACACGGGTCTCCCAGGGAATGTACTCTTCTTGACTTCTGTATGATTTCCAGATAATTCTCTGATATGGCTGGTTGCGGCAGGGCTTTCCTTGGCGCGTCATGGTTTCCAGGGGAAATTACGATTTCGATGTAGTCTGGTATTCGTTCGATTAGTTTTGAGGCGAGTCTGTACTGTTTGTGTACGTCTTTTACAAGCAGTTCCTTGTTTTGGTTCGGGTAGACTCCTACTCCGTCGACTATGTCTCCTGCGATCAGCACGTATTTGACGCGGCCGGCGATTTCTTTCATGGCGTCGTTTCCGTATTTGCCGTTAAGCCAGAGGAGGAATCGTTTGAAGGCGTCCTTGTTGAATTTGTTGCTTCCCACGTGTATGTCGGAGGTGAGGACTGCGTAAACGGGTTCTGTTGATCTGCGTTGAATCTTCTGGCCTATTTCTGGGAAAATTATGTCTTCGGCTAGGAACAGGTGGCTTCTGGTTTTTACCACTGCGATGCATACGACTTGGTCGGGCATGAGTTGTTGTGCTTTTCTTTGAACTTCCTCGGGTGCTCTGTTGGAGATTAGTACGGTGGCGCTTGCCTGCAGGTCTTCAAGGGTTACTAGGGTCTGTCTTTTTGCTTCTCGTTTTTCGCTTACCATGCCGATGATTTTTAGTTTTGTTTTGGCTGGTGATTTCAATGCTTCAAGTATCGGGGTTGCGGCTTTGACGTCTATTCTTTGTCTTAGGAGGCGTTCTATTCGTTTGAACCTGTCTTGGAAGTACTGGAGGTACTCTTCCATTGTTCCGTTTGAGGTGAGTTTTCTGGTTGGGTCCTCAATTATGTTGAGTTCTGCTTCTACGTCCTTTGCGTAAGGGTGGAAACTGATTGTGCCCTCAATCGTGGGTTTCTCTGTTTCTTCTGTTGTTTCTTTTTGAGGTTGGATGGCTAATTCTTCGACGGGTTCCTGTTTTTGGATGACGTTTTCGAGGAAGGCTTTGTCGATGAAGAATGGTTTTTCTTGGAGCTCTTCTATCTTGAGCAGCGCTTCATTCATGATCGCGGTTGGGTCGTCAGTGAGCGCTGCGGCACTTAGGAGTTCAAAGGCGTCCCTGTCTAATTGGTATCCGGCTGCAATGGTGGTTTCAACGGCTTTCTGAAGCCTCTCTGTGGTGCTCAATTGACAAGAACTCCCCCTTCGAAACTAATAGTGTTTGGCTCAGCGGTTAGCTGGCTGTTCGTTTATGTCTGTTCTCCTCTATTAGTCTATTCGCTTTCGTTGTGTGAACTTGCATGATCTCTTTTCGTTCTGTCTTGATGCGTTTTGACAGGTGAAAGCATTTTAGACAGTAATATACTCCTTGTATTTCGAGCCGGGGTGGCGGAGTGGTTATCGCGCTGGCCTCGAGATCCAAAAAGGCACAAACGGGCTATGCCATTGACAAGCCAGCCAGTGGGCCTTTGGCTCGCAGGGGTTCGAGTCCCTTCCCCGGCGCCTTGCCCCAATTTCCTCCATCGACGTCCAGCCATCGCCGTCGGCTTCACCTTCACCAGAAGCCACGTCAACAACAACTCCCTCTCCTTCGCCAGAACTCAAACAGTCAGCATGAGCCTTTCCCAACAACACTAGTAATAGCGTCTATGAGTGTATTGGCTGTTGTTGGCTTGGGTTTGCTGGTTTACTTCAAGAAACGCCCGAAGGATAAGAGTCCATAAATAAAACAGCGCTTTCGCAAAATCTCTGCAAAACTCGGCGTTGCAAAAGGGAAGTGACTCTGTCAAATCTAGCGCGTAGAGGCAATGCTTTATTTCTAGAACGCATTTGAAGAAATCGACTGCTCTGAAATTCTAAAGGGAGAAAGAACAAGCCAGATGGACACCGTTGAAGATTATGTAACGAGTATCGAGGGAACATGCGGAAAAGAGAAGACAGTCATAGTCACATTCAAGTACGGTAGAAGAGATGAAGTATTAGCCAAAATCCTAAAGAGGGCTAAGCTGAAAAAATCCTTTTCCGGAGTTATTTATGAACTTGTCTTTCGAGGATATTCCTTTCGTGTTTTCTCGACTGGAAAGGCGATTTTCAGTGATGTTCCTAGTAAAGAAGAACTGCACAATATCCTGACTGAACTTCTGCTTTGAACCGCAAGTTGAGTAAGCCTATGGAATCAATCATTCTAAGTCCATTCTTGGGTTTTCGCTACTTCGTTAATGCTTCGCCATCAATTATGCAAAAATTATTAAGAAGGTTTATTCATCTATGTGCCGAAAGATTAGCGTTAGGGACGAAAATGAGGATACATGTAACCCTCGTCAACCCGCCTTATCCAAGCGGATCTCACCAGCATCCACCTTTCACCCCATTGGGCTTAGGGTACTTGGCTGCCGTGTTGGAAAAGCACAATTACAGCGTTGATGTTATCGATTGTCAAGCACTAAGGTCGACCTATGAAGAATTTAGAACCGAGATTGCCAAGCGAAAGCCTGACATTGTAGGAATTACATCGACAACGCTAACCTACAAATCAGCCCTCCGCATAGCAGAAATATCCAAAGAAGTTGTTCCAAACTGCTTGACCCTTCTCGGGGGATCCCATGTCACTTTCTGGGATGATAAAGCCTTGCAGGAATGCCCCTCTTTGGATATCGCCGTGAGAAAAGAGGGCGAAAGAACTATGCTTGAGCTCGCTGAAAATGTGGAGGCTGGCAAAGATTATCACAACATACTCGGCATCACCTACAGAAAAGACGGCGAGATCATCAAGAACCCAGACAGAGCCTACATAGAAAATCTCGACGCGCTTCCTTTTCCCGCACACCATCTCTGGCCTATTGAGCATCTGCGGAAGTATGGAACTGTAGTATTCCCGATAATCACAAGTCGAGGCTGCGTGTACTGGTGCGATTTCTGCACAGCCGTCAGAATGTTCGGACGCAGGTACCGCATGAGAACATCAAAAAACGTTGTTGACGAGATGGAATATCTTCACAAAACCTTCGGGGCACGGCAATTTACCTTTTACGACGATGCGTTCACGGTTGACCAACCAAGAGCCGCAGAAATATGTCAAGAGATAAAGACTCGGAAATTAAAGGTAAAATGGGACTGCGAAACTCGCGTAGACATGGTCACAAAAGACCTGCTTGTCAACATGAAGGAAGCAGGATGCTTCGCCGTCTGGTTCGGCGTCGAATCAGGCTCGCAACCAGTCTTGGATGCCATGCGGAAGGGAATCTCTCCAGCCCAGACGATTAAAGCTTTCAACTGGGCAAAAGAAGCGGGACTGATGACGGTCGCAAATGTGGTTCTGGGATTCCCAGGAGAAACTAAAGAAACCATTTGGCAAACCATAAAATTCATAGAGAGCCTGAACCCAGGAGACGTAGGTTACTACATAGCAACACCTTATCCTGGAACTCCTCTCTACGAGAGCGTAAAGGAAAGAGGCTTGTTAAAGATAACAGACTTCGACAGGTACGACACGGCGACACCGCTTTTCGACATGACCACTATGACTGGAGCGGAGTTAAGAGAAATTCGTGAACAAGCATTCCAGCGGTTTTATCTTCGCCCCGGATATTTCTTCAGCAACATCGGAAAGGGAGCATTCTGGAGTTTCTCGATAATACGCACGATATTCGCACACTTTCGAAGAGCCGTAAAATTGAAATTGGGGTTCAAGTAGGTTCTGCAATAATACGCTTTGAAGACTCCTTTGAAGAATCGAATTTAGCCATATTCAATGTAGAAACTTCAGACTTTTTCAAATAACCTATTTATTTTCCAAGTTATGCACTAGAGATATTGTTGAGATTAATGAAATCGGCATGGGCTCTCATTCTCATCGCACTGTTGGCCGTTGCGGTAAGCCTGCCAATTTACCTCAATTACGCAGCTGAGAACGACAACAAGGCTCATGAAGATCCCTTGTTTTTCGGAGTTACCTATGGCTCCAACACGACTCTAGAAGCCAAATTGCTGATCGATAAAATAAAGGGTTATACTAACCTCTTCATCGTAGATTCCTGGGATATAAGCACAAACGAAACTGCTCTTAACGAAATCTGCCAGTACGCTGTAGACTCTGGAATGTCTGTAATCGTGTATTTTGACTACGTATTCTTCGAGACTGAACAGTGGTCATGGCTTCGAAACTGGATGGAAACGACAACACAGAAATGGGGAGACAAATTCTTAGGGATATACCTCTACGACGAGCCTGGTGGGAATCAAATCGACACAAACCAGTGGCGCAGCGGGGCTTCAGCCAAGGAAGCAATGGAGAACTCTTCAGACTACAGTGACGCGGCAAACAGATTCGTAACCAATATCCCTTCTACCATAAGCTGGCGAAACGTCAGAAGTGTAGGTCTCCCGATTTTCACTTCTGATTACGCACTCTACTGGTTTGACTACCTAGCTGGGTACGACACAATATTCGTAGAATTGGGTTGGAATATCAGTTCAACACAACAAATAGCTCTGTGCCGCGGAGCAGCCAATGTCCAAGGAAAAGATTGGGGCGCCATAATAACCTGGAGCTATTACCAGCCACCCTACATCGTAAGCGGCCCAGAAATATACGACGAAATGATTTCAGCTTACGACGCAGGAGCCAAATACATTGTCGTTTTTGATTTCCCCAAATATCCCGAAACCAACCCCTACGGCATATTGTCTGAAGAGCATTTCACAGCCATGAAACAGTTCTGGAATTACGCTCAAGCTCACCCGAGAACCACTGATGATGAAGCGGGCGGGCAGGTAGCTCTGGTCCTCCCAAAAGACTACGGATGGGGCATGAGACGGTCGCAGCAGTTCAGAGAAGACAGAATATGGGGTTTTTGGCCCGAGGATCAGACAACGCTGATTGCGGGCAGCATCATGAGCGATCTCATGAACAGATATGGCCTGCAACTAGACATAATCTACGATGATCCAAGGTTTAATTATCAAGAAATGTACACGCAGATCTATTTCTGGAACAGCACAATTACCTAAATTGGACTGACTTTCTAATCCTTTTGTCTTAGAACAGCCTTTTCAACATCCATGTAGAAAAAGTTGCCCACACGATTCGGGTAACCGCCGAAGTCCAGTTCTTTCTTTTTCCTGGTGACCTTTTGAAGGTCTATCGCTTGTTTAAACAAAGGAGCGTCCAAAACTGTGCTGTGGTACTCCCCAGGTTCTCCCGTGGCATCTATCCCTTTCCCCCATGGGCCGATATGTGGCTTCAAATCTTCGATGAATTTTTTGTCAAACTCGCGTCCAAGCCATTCTTCTCCGAGATAATTTAGGTCTACGCAACTAATCAAGGCCTTGAAACCAACAGAAAGTTCAATGTCTATTACCCTTTTTCGAAACCGGTCGCCTGGAAGAAGAGAGAAGAAACGTCTGTCCCATAAGGGCATTAACAACTTCATGCCCAACTTCTTGCACGCATAATCCCAAGTGCGCTTATGGTGAACATTATCGATATCCCCAGTCACGATGCCCTCGATATTTTCCTCTCTTTTTAAACGAGTAAGTTCGCCAACGATCCCCTCGAACCGGTCGCCCTCAACCTTCACTTTAAGATGGGGAATTCCTACTGCCTTAGCCTGTAGCTCAGCCACGTGGATACTGTGGAAAATATACGGTTCCATGTAAACGTAGGTTACGAGATGTGATACCTCGTGGTCCTGCTCTACGATTTTGTGAAGTGCGGTGCAGCAGTCTTTGCCGCCGCTCCAATGAACGATGACTTTCATACGGGCGCACCTGTCAAGGAAGGTGGCTAGACAATAGTATAATTATTAACCTTTATGTTCCACAAGGGAAGCGTTTTTGCCAAACTCATGGGGCAATTTACTTCGGGTCAAATAGGCGCAAAGAAGGGCGCTATGCTTTAGGCTTCAGGGCTGCTTCTTTGATATCCATGTATAGCCAATTTCTTTTCCAGGACTTTGCTCTTTCCTTATGCTTCTTCACTTTAAATTTGTCGATTTCAATTTTTTCCTTAAAAAACGGTGCTTTCATGACCATCGTGTGATAGCCTTGTCCGTCTTCACTGCAAACGTCTATTCCCTGTTTTTCCGCGAGCGCTTTCAAATCTTTGATTGAATCGCTATTCAGTTCTCGACCTAGCCAATTCTTGTCAAAGAAATCCAGGTTTATGCAGTTCATGATGGGTCTGATGCCTGCCGAAATCTCCTCGGTTAAGACATCGTAGGTGTCTTTAGACGGATTCTCATTCGGCATCATCAACTTCATATCTAGCTGGGCGCACATTGTGTCGTAGTACGTCTGATGTATTTGTGCGCAACCGGCGCCTTCAATATCTCCCACTACGATGCCCTCAATTCCTTCCTCCCTTTTCAACCTGGCGAGAGTCCCCAGGATGTCTTCGTAGGCTTTCTTAATCTTGACTTTGATTAGCTGGATTCCGGTAGTTTTGGATTGCAGTTCCATTAGTCTGAAACTGTGAAAAATGTAGGGTTCAGAGTAAATGTAGGAGAGTAAATAGGCTACTTCGTGACCTTGAGCTCGTGCTTTCTGAAGTGCCAAGCAGCACTCTTTTCCGCCGCTCCAGTGGACAACAACTTTCATTGTGCAACATTCCAGCTAATGGTTTAGAAATTGGAAATGCTATTAAACTTTCTGCAATTTCGCATTCGTAAAAGAAATCAGATCCAGGTTCCAGTTCTTTTCAGAAAAATCCCATAGCACGCTGCCATCCGCTAAAAGTTATTATCCGCGGGGCATTTCTATTACCCAAGGCCAAAGACTGGCACTAGGAGTAATCTATTCGTGATCTTGTTGATGACTACAGCTCCGCCTGTGAACTCACCTTGGGGGATGCCGATGAGACTTCCTCCTCTAGGATTAGCATACGTCGCTGCTTCTCTCGAGAGAGCCGGTTTTCAGGTTAAGATACTTGATAACTACATGGTAAACAAGCCAATAGCCGAGGTCAAACAGACTGTTAAGCAGCTTAATCCAGAGATTGTGGGCATAACCTGCAGCTCCGCGACGTTTGAAGAGTGCATCGAACTGGCTAAGGCTGTAAAAGAGGTATTGCCATTCTGCAAAGTGGTGGCTGGCGGCTGGCACCCCTCATACATGCCTGAAACCATGTTGCAGTATCCCGAGATAGACTATGCCGTAATGGGTGAAGGTGAACAAGCGATGGTTCATCTCGTAACTCAAATTTTGTACGGCCAAAAAGCCAGAGTTGATTCCATTCCAGGATTGGCATACAAACAAGCGGATAGAATAGTCACAAATCCTCAGGAGTTCATTACCCGCCTCGACGAAGTCCCCTTTCCTGCCAGACATTTATTGCCCATGGAACTTTACGACAGAACTATATCTTTTCTGAAAGCCAAACCTGTGGATACCATCAATGTAGTGCGAGGGTGTCCGTACAACTGCGCATATTGTGAAACTAAACGGCTGTGGGGACCAACTTGCCGCACTTTTAGTCCTTCACGAGTGATAGCAGAGCTCGAACATATGATTAGCAATTACGGAACGAAAGGCGTCTATTTCGTCGGAGACAACTTCACCGTTCGCAAGAAGGAAACCATGGAACTTTGCGAGCTTCTGAAGAAAAACAAGATAGACCTCGAGTGGGTCTGCGATACCAGAGTCGACCTTGTCTCAAGAGACCTCCTCAGAGCAATGAAAGGCTCTGGTTGCCGAACAGTGTGGTTTGGAGTGGAATCCGGCTCTCCCCGCATTTTGAAGAGACTTAACAAAGGAATAACTCTTGAGCAGGCTCTTCGAACGTTTGAGTTCTGCAGAGAGGAAGGCCTTCAGACTTCAGCTTCATTTGTTCTGGGAATACCTGGAGAAACAGTAAGCGACATGGAAGCCACTTTCAAGTTTGCAAAGAAACTGGATCCTGATTGGTGCCAATTTAACATTTTCATAGCCTGCCCAGGTAGCAGTTTGTACGATGAAGTTCTGGAGAAGCATCTGTATGATCGCAGGGAAGGTTTCTTGCTTTTTGTCAAGACCGAAGACTTCGATTATCAATCGCTGTTAGAAATACAAAGACGATTTCAGAAGAACTTTGATTTGTCCACAAGAAGAGTTCTAAAGAAGATGAGAAAAGAAGGATTTGTCAACGTTTTGAGGAAGGGTTACAAATACTACCGACGGTAGTCTTCTGACTTGTTTCTGTGCTGATTTGCTCTTCTGAAGAATCAGAAACCGAAAATCGACTTTTCCTTTTTTGCCCCTGCTTCTTCAGCATGGTCCTCTTCGGAAATATGGTGGGCCACGTGGATGGCTAAGCCTGTAGCAGCGCCCGCGGAAAGTCCCAACAGCAGGTCGGTGAGCCATACAAATTGGGTCGTATTCAACAACGCCACTATGACGAGCGCATCGAAAACCAATGAGATGGCGAGATATCCATAACACCACATCTTAACACTAGTTCCGCGCGGCTGATTTATGCCGATGCCGACTAAAATGCCGAACATTATCAAGAAACCCACTAAAGCGTAAATCCAGTCGTAAATCACTTCTCTTCCTCCATCATGGGCGGTATTTTCTCGTCGCGCTGCTTTAATAGCTTATCGATTCGCGACCGATCCTCTCTAATCAGTCACTCGAGCCTTTCTCCATAGATAGTTAGGTTTTTTACACAGTTCAATCTTAGTAAGCCGAAAGTTGGTGGTTGAGAGTAACAGCGTTCGATGAAACCCACTGCCATAAATGGGCTCTGCTTCTTCGAGAACGACGAAACAAACTGGATAAGCTCATATCCGCCATGGGCGAGAAAGATGTAGGATCGGCAAAGCGTCTATTCTCAGAGATTTTTTACGGAGTCACATCCTTCGGACGCTCTGACCCTGGCATGGCTGGGTCGCTCCTTTATCATATGGCTATGGTAACTAAAATGGAGACTGAGAACAGGCTCCTCGTTGAAGAGTTTAAGTCGGACGTTCCTGAAATAACTGCGGAGTTGAAACCCCTTTATGGAACTTTCATATCGGACGTAGAAGAGCTCACTAAGACAATTCTGAACGAGAGTGTGGATTGGCATGAAGTCGTTTTCCGTGAGCCTTTGAGTTCAGACATAAAAATCCAGTTGTTTGAAGCACTGAATGAAAGTGCAAAAGCGGCCAAAAACGGTTTGAATAACGAGAACAACGAAGTGGCTGAAATTCTTGAGAGAGTATTCTGCCATTGGTCAGAGCACATAATCGAAATGCGCTTGCGCCAAGAATATGAAACTATGAAAGGTCTGCTCCTTACGGCAGGCCTAGTGAAGAACGTAGGGCTCTTGCGAGTGCAGGATTTCATGATCAGAGTGAAAGACACTTTCGGAGAAGAAACCGTTCGGATCGCCCTTGATGTTACTTTAAAGGTTGGGCTGCGAAGAGAAAAACTGCAGTCAATCATGCTCAGTGATCATTTCATTAACTACACCATGGATATGGCAAAGCTTGACGGGCATATGGAGTTTATGAACTGCCCGATTTTCGGCAGCCACAAGTATATCAGCCAGCACTTGGGTATAGGCGAAGAGGTTTCGTCTCTTTTTTGTACTCACTTTTGTTCTGCCCACGCGAAAGCAATGCTGAGTTCTGTTCTTCCTTTCGCGTTCACACTTTGGCATCCTAAGCGCATCGCGACTCACGGAATCTGCGAGTTCTACCTCAAACTAGCACATTCCCCTATTGCAGAGCCTTCAGCATTTGTCCCACTTGTATTGTCTTGGAACGTCACTCGAAAATGCAACCTGAAATGCCCTCATTGTTACATAAACGCAACCACACAAGAACTCAAGAACGAACTCAACACCGAAGAAGCAAAGATGCTCATGGATCAAATTTCTGAAGTCAGCAGACCACTGCTGATATTGAGCGGTGGAGAACCTCTACTGCGCAAGGACATCTTCGAGCTTATCAGGTACGGATCTGCAAAGGGCTTCAAGATGGGTCTTGGAAGCAACGGCAGCCTAATCGATGACAGAGTTGCAAAGGAACTGAAGAAAGCAGGCATAGCAACCGTTTCGGTCAGTCTGGATTCAAGCATTCCTCAACAGCATGATGCTTTCAGGGGCGTAGAAGGTTCCTGGGAAAAAACCGTGGCTGCCATCAGAGCTCTCAAAGAACAAAACGTGCTCGTTCAAGTCAATACGACAGTAACACAACAGAACTACGGAGAAATTGAAGACATAATGTTGCTGGCGGAACGGCTGGGCGTTGAGAATTTCCATTTGTTCTTTCTCGTTCCCACCGGAAGAGGTGTGAAAGTAACCGACATATCGCCAAGCAAATACGAAAACATGATCAAAACCACTTTCTCAAAAGCTGGCAGACACAAACTTAATGTGCGCCCATCTTGTGCGCCCCAATTCATGCGAATCGCAAAGGACGTGGGCTTGGACATGCGCCAGTGGATACGAGGATGCATCGCTGGTCTATACTACTGCCGCATCTACCCTAACGGTGACGTTACTCCTTGCCCGTACCTTCCAGTTCGACTTGGGAACGTACGCGAGAAGACGTTCAGTGAGATTTGGCGTACCTCAGAAGTGTTCAAGAATCTTCGAGATTTCAATGCCCTAAAAGGTAAATGCGGCGTTTGCAATTACAAAAACATCTGCGGCGGTTGTCGCGCTCGGGCATATGGTCTATCAAGTGACTTCATCGACTTCTGCGGCGATCTGCATGAACCTGCTGAATTGACAGGTGATTATCTAGAGGAAGACCCTTGGTGTGTTTACAGTCCTGAAAAACACGTGACTAAACATTGTGCACCGAACGGATGATACTTTTCGAAACATTCTCTGCTCTCATTTTCAGAATCGGCCACTTTGAGTTTTTTATCCGGAGCACTGTTTGGGTAGTCCAGATACTTATTTTCGTTTCATCAACACTATAAACCTGTACTTCTAACTCATTCTGTCGTTGGAGGGCTAACTATATCTCAAGCCGAAGAAGAAAAATCCAATAAGCATACTTGTCCAAACAACTCCTGTGGCAAGGCTTTCGAAAAACCACTTAAAGCTCTGAATCTGCAATCAAATTCCGCAGATCCTTATGATGCTTGTCCATACTGTTTGACTGAGATTACGCAAGGTGAAGAGTCAATTGAACTGCCTGCTGAATCACCAGAAGTTGAGGCGGAACACGAAGTCGCAGACGAAGTCGTGACTAAAGAAACGGTTGACGTTCCACAGCAGTCATCTAGTTGCGGTTTTCACTTGGGCTACTTAAGCGAGCGATCTAAAGGTCAGATTCCAGATGAGTGCATGACGTGCAAAGACATTGTTGAATGTATGCTAAAGAAAATGAGAGAGTAATCAGGTTTCAAACTGTTTTCTATTAATGAAACATGAAAAATAAAAAAAACTAAAGAATACGATTTCTTTACAGCTGAATGGCGCTAAAGCTACTTTAAAGTTTCTTCTTCTTTTCTGACAGTTTCTCTTCTGCAGACGTCATATCTTTTGCTACTTCTTCTTTTGCTTCTTCTTTCTTTTCCTCTATCTCAGTCGTGATCTCTTCGATTGGTTTCGGAGGCGGTGTAGTAGCCATTGTCCAACCAATCCATGCGCCAATGAACATTATCGCAACGAACGCTATGAAAACGGGCACGGCAATAACCCAGAACCTAATGTTCTGCAACGAAGCAGCATCTGTACCAACACCGAAAACACTGAGCCAATTTGGATAGAATAGTGTTACCAGATAGCCAATAGCAACGACTATGCACACGATAAAAATAGCTGCACCTATTGCTTGATCTTTACTCATACGGTTTCACCACTTATAAGGCATGTTTATAATCTCAATCCTTTTAAAGTTTACCATGTCTGCCGATATACTTCTCGTTATGTGGTTCCCATTTCCCATGTTTCTAAATACTTTTTCTGCTCAGGGGTGAGTTCGTCAATTTTTATACCCATAGCCTTGAGCTTTAGTTCGGCGACTTTTTCGTCGATGTTCTTTGGAACGGGGTAAACTTTCGGAGTCATTTTCGCTGTTTTGGCGATGTACTCTGCGTTCAAAGCCTGGTTGGCGAAAGACATATCCATGACTTCGGATGGGTGGCCTTCTGCTGCTGCTAAGTTCACAAGTCTTCCTTCGGCTAGAAGATATAATTTTCTGCCATCTTTCAGTAGATATTCCTCGAGGTTTGGTCTTATCGTTCTCTTTGTTGTTGATAGCTTTTCCAGGTCCTTCAGACTGATTTCTACGTTGAAGTGACCGCTGTTGGCGATGATGGCTCCGTCTTTCATTTTTTCCATGTGTTCTTTTCGGATGACGTTGATGTCGCCTGTAGCTGTGACGAAAATATCTCCTATCGTAGCAGCTTCGTTGAGGGACATAACCCGTAGTCCATTCATTGCTGCTTCCAGAGCTTTGGTAGGTACAACTTCCGTTACTATCACATTAGCTCCTAATCCCTGAGCACGCATCGCTATACCTCTGGAGCACCATCCATATCCGCATGTGACAAAATTCTTGCCCGCTAAAAGCACGCTTGTAGCTCTGAGAATGCCGTCGATCGTGCTCTGACCGGTTCCGTAACGGTTGTCAAACAGATATTTCGTGTAAGCATCGTTCACAGCTATAATCGGGTATTTCAAGCTGCCAGCGGCTTCCATGGCGCGTAAGCGCACAACACCTGTGGTTGTTTCCTCTGTTCCACCTTTAACGTTTTCCAAGTCTTGAATACGTTTGCTGTGAAGAGTACCAACCAGGTCTGCGCCGTCGTCAAGAGTTATCACAGGTTTATAATCCAAGACTTTGTTGATACACGAGTAATATTCTTCTGTGTTCTGTCCACGCCACGCAAAAACGTGAACTCCTCTTTCTGCCAGAGCTGCTGCCACATCGTCCTGTGTTGAAAGCGGATTAGAGCCGCACAGAGCGACTTGAGCGCCTCCAGCTACTAATGCATCCGCCAAGACGGCGGTTTCTTTGGTAACGTGAAGGCAAGCTCCTAATGTCAAACCCTTGAAGGGCTTCTCTTTTTTGAATCTGTTCTTGATCTGATTCAAGACGGGCATGTGAGCCGAGGCCCATTCGATCTGCAAATGACCTTGCGGTGCAAGGGATTTGTCTTTAACTTGAAATTCTTCCATTCTGACTACCTTCTTTTTAGGAAAGACGAATTACTGACTATTTAGTTTTGCTTTTACTTCGTAATATGACCTTTCGGAATTCAGGGCATCTTCCAAGAATGAGCTCAGTCGTGATACTAATCTGGGGAAGAATGTCATTGCAGGCTAGTTTAATCACTTTTCTCCGGGGCTATGATTTGCCGCCGAAAAGGTTTAATAATTTTTTCCGCGAACTATCGTAATGGTGTGGGCTTGAAGGAACCATTTGCTGATTTTGTTAAGACTACACTGACTTCGAAGACTCTGCTTATTACTTGCGGGCTTCCAGGAACATGGAAGACAGAGACTTCCGAGGAAATTTCGAAGATCAAGGGCTATCCACATTCTTCGAAGCGACCTAATTCGATTGGAAGTTCTCAAGAACGAAGATGTCTTTGACGCGAAAGTTGCCGGAAACATGACCAAACGGTTGTCTGTCTATGATGAATTGTTTCGCCGCGCAGACGCTCTGGCAAAAAAAGGCGTTCCGGGCTTGATATTGGATGCTACCTTTGTCACACAAGACTTGCGAAAGCGCGCCGCAGAGATTTCAGCAAAGCACGGCCTGACTTTCGTAATACTGCAAACCAGTTGTCCCCAAGAAGTGTCTGTTGCTAGGATTCAAAGAAGAACAAAAGAGAAGTATGAGTCGAATGCGTTGACCGTTGAAGCATATCTTGCCAACAAGAGCAAGTTTGAACCGGTTGATGTAGACGACTTGAAGAAACAGTATCCGAAACTGAAAATAGTCCACTTGACGGTTGACACTTGCCATGATTCTCCCGAAGATTGGCATGTCATCGGAATGGAAAAAAAATAGTTGGCCACTGTTTGCCATGATAATCGATTTGCATATTCACTCCAATCATTCAGATGGAGTTCTATCCGTTGAGGAAATCGTTAGAGAAGCCAAGCTCAGAAATATCGGGTTAATGTCGATCACGGATCATGATTCAATCGGTTGTCAAGAAACAGCTGCAGGTTCAGTTGATAAAGCTGGAATCCGCTATGTTTCTGGAGTTGAACTGAACGTAACCTTCTCGCACCCCAGATACCGCGACGGCAAGTCGATATCTTTGGATTTCTTGGGCTACCAATTTGACGCGAATAACAGAGAGTTAATGGAGAAACTTAAGCGGATGGCAAATTACCGAGAGGAAAGAGCGTCAAAAATTTTGGCGAATCTCAATGCGGAATTTGAGAAGGAAGAAATTGAAAAGCTAACGAAGAACGATTTCAAGGAGATTCAGGCCTCTGCGGACGGAGTGCTCGGAAGACCCCACATTGCAGACTATTTGGTAAAGAAGGGAATTGTCAAGAATAGGCAGGAAGCCTTTGACAAGTACCTCGTGAAGTGTGACGTCCCAAAGTATCCACTCTACCTTGAGGAAGCATCGAGGCTGGTGAGGGATGCTGGAGGAAAACTGGTGTTGGCTCATCCTAATGATCCTCACGGAACCTCTCTTGTAACGTTGACTAATTCGCTTTCTGAACAGACTCAAATAGTGGAGGAATCGATGATGGAGTACATTGATGGCGTAGAGTGTTGGCACTCAAGAAACAACCCTCAAACAACCAATCATTACGTAAAATTTGCGCAAGAACACGGATTAATCATGACTGGGGGAAGCGACTGCCACCAAAAACCTATAGTCATGGGAACAGTGAAAATTCCTGATTTTGTCGCTGAGCAATTCAATGTTGGATGAAATGTAACTATCAAAGGGTTCTTGCGTAAGTGGTGGCTAGTTTAAAATATGCTTTTGCTTCGTTCACTGCCTGGGTCTTTTCCAGTTCGCTCACGTTGGGGTCTTTGAGTTTGAGACTGATGACCTTTCCTCGTACATAAGCTCTGTAACATTTGTAGAACCAAAGTAACTGCATCAACTCTTGGTCAGCGGAGTACTCAACGTATTTTTCAACAAAGAATTTTGATAGATCGGATCGCCCTCGAAAGTCCAGGTCCATTGCCAGAAAGCCCACGTCAGCGGCCACGTCAGTATACCTTATCCTTTCGTTGAACTCTATGGCGTCAAAAATGTAAATTCCGTTCGTAACAAATATATTTCCAGAATGGATGTCCCCGTGGCAGTCTCTGATTCGGCCTTCCGCTTTTCTTTTCTCGAAAAGGGAGTTATTTATTTTCATAAAAGCTTCGATTTTTCCACTGGTTAGTTTGTGATCCTTTCTGGATATTGTTTTGCCGACAAACTCTTCAGTCTGGTCGAAATTCTCCGTCCAATTGGTTTCTATCGACTTGGAGCCAAATTCACTTATTTGTCTGTCTGTTTTGGCTTTTGGATGGAATTCAGCTACGATTTTCGCTATTCTGTCAATAATCTTATTATCAATCTTGTTATCCTCTAGAAGCTTGCTCATTATGGTTTCTTGAGGCATTCTTTTCATTTTTACAGCGTATTCAATCGTTTCTCCTTCACCCTTTATTCTGATAGCATTTGATCTGTTGATGGGAACAACCTCCAAATACATGCCTTTGCACAACCGCCTGTTTAGCTCCAACTCCTTTTCGCAGAAAAAGCGCCTCTTATCAAGAGTGGTGAAGTCTAGAAATCCAAGGTCCACAGCCTTCTTCACTTTGTAAACATAGTTTCTCGTTAAGAAGACGAAAGATATGTGCGTCTGCATCAGCTCGATTTGACCGGGGTCATCGTCATAAGCCTCAGGTTTCAATAGAGCTTCAACAACCTGCTTCTGGGAGTTCATCATTTTAGCGTTTCTTCCTATGTGGGTTCTGGGTTCTTTAGGATGTGAACAAAATTCATCGATCAATATAGAGATATCTAACGAAATATCGGAGCGCTCAGTCTTTTTTATTGAGAACCAATTTTGCGGATTGGTTATTTTTTGATGTAATTGAAGACCCCTTCTGCTTGTTGCTCAGAGATCTTTTCTGATTTCTTCAATGCGCTAACTAATTCGGAAACCCTTGCCAAGGCATGAAGCTGATAGCCTAACTCTTTCAGGTTTTCCCTGCCTCCTTGTTCTCTGTCAACGACCACCATGATGTGTTTAACGTTGGCGCCAAGTTCCTCCAACGGTTTTATACCTTCAAGTTTTGACAAACCTTCGCTCACAACGTCGTCGAAAAATAATATATTGTCGCCTTTTGCCACATCTGCTCCTGCAACCCTGTCCATTACGCCGTAGGTTTTCTTCTCTTTCCTCACTATGATACATGGCAAATGAACTCTGCAAGCGATGCTTGCCAGAATTAACACGCCCTTGAGTTCTATGGAGGCCAACTTATCTATTCTTTCGGACAGCATGATTTGTCTAATATGCTCGGCAACAATTTCACAGATTTGGTCTAATTCACTTGGCATGGAAAAAAGACGCGCCATGTCGATATAATACGGGCTCGATGCGCCAGATTTTAACTTGAAAGTGCCGAATTTTATGCATCCAGACCTGTAGAGTGCATCAGCAACTCTTTCGCCCATGGTCGACATGTCACAAAGCCTTCATTTAGGTTCGAGCTAGAAGATATAACTTTTTCAAGTTTAGACCATTCGAAAAATACAGTGCTCAGAGTTTCCTAGCAATGAGCGAAAGGACGTCACTGCTGACTGTATTCTTCTACCTCATCGTTCACAATGGCCAATTCAACGCAAGCTTGCTTTGAACATTTGCGTAGTGTCTGCATCGGCGTGATAACGTTTCTCGCAGACCACTCGCTTGATCCCTGCGTTAATGATCATCATCGCACAGGTCCTGCAGGGTGTCATTTTACAGAAAAGCGTCGCACCCTCAAGAGGAATACCAAACCTAGCCGCTTGGATAATCGCGTTCTGCTCGGCATGAAGTGTGCGAACGCAATGCTGAGTAATGTTACCGTTGAAATCAATGACTTTGCGCATATCATGGCCTGCTTCGTCACAATGAGGCAAGCCCGCGGGTGCTCCGACATACCCCGTTGTCATAATCCTTTTGTCCTTGACAATAACACACCCGCTTCTTCCTCGGTCACAGGTGGCTCTCCTGGCCACAGCTTCACAGAGGTCTAAGAAGTATCTGTCCCAACCAGGTCTCGATTTCTCGGTCAACGGTCTTCATCCTGCAGCCTAAATTCGTACATCCGACTAATAAATATGCACAAAGTCCAAACACAACGCTACTTTTGGAGAATAGAGATTTCTCTGCCTATTTTATGCCTTTCATCTGAGTCTACAAAGGAAGCCATCGTAGTGAGTTCCTCTGTTGCGGCGGTGTTTTCCGCGAAAATGGTCCTTTTAAAGGGAAAGACTATTTTGAAACCGAGCTCAGCGGCCTTTTTACCGATTCGCATGGAAACCTGTTGCCCTGAGCGTGTCTTGATGTGAGGAGACACCAAGACTAGCCGTCCGCCCTTTCTCAGAACTTTAAACGATTCCTCTAAGAAATTGTGATACAAAGGTTGCAGCTTTTCCATTATTCTTTGAGCATAGGGTCCGGTTGGAACTTGACGTAATGCTGGACCTAAATCAGGTTCTGTCACTACACAGTCTACTTGTTCTCTTCCGATCTTCTCAGTCAGCTTGGATGCATCTCCTTGAACAACTCTGTAATTCGCATTTCTCAGAGAATATTCCTGCTTAAGCCATTCCAAATTCCGAGTTGCCGCGTCAACACACCATTGGTTGATATCCATGCCAACTACTTTTGCTCCTGTCAGAAGTGCTTCCTGCAAAATTGTTCCCACGCCGCAAAATGGGTCCAACAAGACTTTACCTTCCTGTAGGGTAGCCATGTTTATCATGATTCTCGCCAATCGCGGAGGAATGGCAAAGATTGTGCGTTGACATGGTTTTCCAACATCTCGTTTCTGAAATTCAAACGGATCGTGCACTGCGGTCGTGGTGGCGACAAATGTTTTCTTCTTGCCCACACAAAACAGTATCTCAGCATTGCTCTCAATAAGTTTCTTCTTTAAGACTTCGACGTGGGTGAGCTGCGGATAATTTCTCTCTCTGACAAAACCCATGAAGTTTACTTTCTTGCCCTCTGCAGCCAAGAGTTTTTTTACTTTACTTCCGAGGAATCGCTGCAGCATTTTAGAAACCGGGCGCAAAGCTGAATCAGCCCAATACACACTGACTCCGAACACCGATTTTCTACTAAAATCTCTCTCAAACATTCGCTTGACTAGACCTGTTTCGGAAATTTCCTTTTCGATCTGTCTTTTCCTCTGTTTATCCCCATTCAGAAACGCTTCTTTAACTTTCTCTGTATCAAGCTTTGCTATCGGTTTACCAACCTTTATCATCCCGCCCAAGGCAGAGATATCTATCAAGTCTAGGTCGCTGACGCTCAACACAAAGAAAGCCTTAGAAGACTCGTTTACTTCAACTTTGGCGCATTTCACTTCAAGAAACGAAATGAGTTCAGCTAGCGATAACTTCCAATTCTTCCCCGGTATAAACACTAACTCTGTCAGACTGTTGCTCGACATTCTTCCCACCTGTTTAAACTTCAATTGAATATATAAGCAGACAGCGCTCACGGGGCAGAAAAGATGCTCCTTGACGTGGAAAGTGCAAAAAAATCTTTGAAAATAGTTACAAATCGTTTAAATAGAGCTTAATCGGTAACCTACAAATAGGGATATCCCATGCATGCAAGAAATTACGGACCTGTAAAAGGACAAGCGTACACGAGGAAAAAGTACGCCAAGGGCTTTCCCCCTCCAAAGATAGTGAAGTTCACAATGGGGGACACCAAAGCCAACTTTGAAATCGAAGCGCAACTCATAGCCCTGAAAAGAACACAAATTCGTCACATGGCATTAGAAGCTGCACGAGTGGCAACAAACCGCGTCCTCATGGACAAACTAATCAATGATTATTATATGCAGGTTCTCCCTTACCCTCATATAATTCTTAGAGAAAATAAGATGATTTTTGGCGCTCATGCAGACAGACTTCAACAAGGAATGCGAAGGTCGTTCGGAAGCGCAATTGGCACTGCTGCCCGAATAGAACCTGGCCAGACACTCATAATCGTGAGAGTCAAGGCCACTGCAGTGGAGACCGCCAAAGAATCTTTGAAACGAGGAAGCGCAAAACTTCCAATCCCATGCAAAATAGTAGTAACGAAAATTGAATCTCCAGATGAACCCGAAAAGGTGAAAATGGAGACGGGACCAGATTGACAGAGACAAAAAAAGACCTTGTCATTTGGTTTGAAAAGCTTAGAAACACAGATGTCCCCGTTGTCGGAGGCAAGAATGCAAGTCTCGGCGAGATGATAAACGCTGGGATGCCGGTTCCACCTGGTTTTGCAATTACAGCATACGCTTATGAAAAGTTTATTGAGCAAACAGAAATATCTGCGAAAATTTACCAAATAATCAGTGAGACAGTAACGGATCCAAATGACCCAAAACAGTATGACACAGCTTCGAAGAAAATACGTCTGCTTATCGAAAAGACTACAGTTCCAAAAGAAATACACAATGCAGTCAAATCAGCATACGATGAACTAAACAAAAGGCTAGATTTGAAGAACACCTTCGTAGCGGTAAGGTCAAGCGCAACAGCCGAAGATCTTCCCGACGCCTCTTTCGCGGGCCAACAAGAGACGTACCTGAACGTTAGAGGTCACGACGATCTACTTGAGAGTGTGGTCAAATGCTGGTCAAGCCTTTTCACACCACGCGCAATCTTTTATCGCACCGAAAAGGGCTTTGCCCACGACAAAGTATTCATAAGTGTCGGCGTCCAGAAAATGGTTAACTCCCAATCCGCTGGCGTAATTTTCACCCTAAATCCCGTTACTGGGAATGACGATGAAATCGTGATTGAAGGCAACTTTGGACTAGGCGAAACTGTTGTTTCTGGCGTCGTAAACCCTGACGATTTTGTTGTTGACAAGAAAACGGTAACGATTAAGGAAAGACGAATCGAACGTAAAACAATTCAGTATATTCGCGACCCTAATACGGGTAAAACAGTTCACCTTGAGGTTCCTGAAAACAAGCAAAGAGTACCGTGTATAAGCGATGAGGAAGTCCTGAAACTAGCTGAACGGGCAAAGTTAATCGAGGCCCATTACGGAAAACCCATGGATATTGAATGGGCGATCGACAAAGACTTATCTTTTCCCAATAACATATTCGTCGTTCAAGCACGTCCTGAAACAGTTTGGAGTGCCAAAACTATGGAAAAACCAGCGGGAATTGAAGCAGAGATCGCCGCAAGAAAGACTCAAGATTGCTTTAAAAGGAATAGCAGCTGGCAAACGAGGATACGGCTCAGGCATAGCAAAGGTTGTTTTTACTCCTGACGAGGCATCAGAGAAGATGCACAAAGGCGACATCCTTGTAACTGACATGACTAACCCGGATTTTGTTCCGTTCATGAAAATGGCTAGCGCAATAGTAACAGATAAGGGTGGAATAACCTCTCACGCCGCAATCGTCAGCCGTGAACTTGCGATACCCTGCGTGGTTGGGACAGAAACCGCAACACAAGTCATGAAAACCGGTAAAGAGTACACGGTGGATTCAAGAAACGGGATAATATACGAAGGCATTTTGCAGGAAGCTATTCAGTCCTCAAAGGAAGCCTCTTTGGCAAAGCACTATGATCGCAGCTCCGGTGGTAGTGACGGCAACGAAAATACTCATGAACCTCGGTGTCCCCGAAAAAATTGAGGATTATAAGACGTTGCCTTTCGAAGGAATTGGCCTGATGCGTACTGAATTCATTCTGGCCAGCTCAATAGGCGAACATCCAATGCATTTTGTTGAAACTGGAGAAAGTCAAAAATTCGTTGACAAACTGGCAGAAGGCGTGGCAACAGTCGCAAGAGCTATACAACCCCGTCCCGTCGTAGTGCGCTTGAGTGACTTCAAGACCAATGAATATCGAGAACTGAAAGGCGGCGACAAATACGAAATTGTTGAAGAAAACCCGATGCTTGGCTGGAGAGGTTGCAGCCGTTACATTAGCAAGTGGTATGAGAAAGCTTTCAGGCTTGAATGCCAAGCCATCAAGAAATGCCGAACAGAATGGGGTCTGAAGAACGTTTGGGTCATGCTTCCCATGGTGCGCACGGTTTGGGAAGCCAAGAAATGTCCTAGAAATAATGAAGGAAGAGGGATTGGAGCGGTCACGTGACTTCAAAGTGTGGTTCATGGCTGAAACTCCATCAATAGCCATAATGGCAGACGAGTTTTCCAAGATAGTTGACGGCTTCTCCATAGGTTCAAACGACATGACTCAAGGCATTCTGATGATCGACAGAGACTCCGAGCGTCTTGGACAAATGGGTTACTTTGATGAGCGTGACCCCGCCGTGAAACGGATAATTGCGCACCTAATCAAAGTGGCACATGAAAACGGATGTACCGTTTCAATATGCGGTGAAGGGCCGTCAAACCTGCCAGACTTCGCAGAGTTCCTCGTTCGCATGGGAATCGACAGCATCTCCGTCAACAATGACGCAGTCGTTGCAACAAAAAGCTTGTGGCAAGCATAGAGCAGAAGATAATTCTTGAACGCCTAGCGGAGCAAGCAGCAATAGCTTCTGGACAACCATTAAAGAAACCAGTTCCAGACTGGGAATGGTGACACTGGTCTAGAAAGATTGTGAACGAGTGCAGAATCTACTCTATCCTCTAATTTTCATCCTTTGACATATAAAGAAATAGGCAGGTGATGAATTGAAAGGGTTTGATTTTGAGGAAGAACGAATAAAACAAGAAATCAGCAAACTCGGCGCAAAACGCGTTTTGCTGCAATTGCCTGAAGGTCTGAAGCCTGAAGGCCCACGATTAGCGACGATCGTCGAAAAAACTGGAGCGATTCCAATAGTCTCGGCAGACCCCTGCTACGGAGCTTGCGACTTGGCAATTGACTCAAGCCAAAGCCTCGGAGTAGACCTAATAGTCCATTTCGGACACGCGAGAATGGTTAAGCACGAGCCGGTTCCAACCGTTTACGTTGAAGCACGAGCAACAGTGACTGTTGAAGAAGCTGTAGAAGCCTCAATTCCTTTGTTGAGCAAATGGAACAGAATAGGCTTGGCAACCACTGTTCAACACATGCAGACACTCGACAAACGCGGGAAATTCTCGTACGAGCAGGCAAAACAGTGGTTGTCGGAGACGCTGGAAGAATGCAATTACGCTGGACAACGTGAGCGGGTGCGATTACAGCAACGTTAAGTCAATAGCGAACGATGTCGATGCGTTCCTGTTCGTCGGCGGTGGTCGATTCCACGCTTTAGGCGTCGCTCTGAGCACCTCTAAGCCAACTATCATCGCTGACCCCTACGATAACAGAGCCTATTCGATTGACGGCTGAGGCTCAAAAGATCATTAGGCAACGTTGGTCATCCATAGAAGAAGCGGTGAAAGCCAAGACAATTGGCATACTTGTCGGATTAAAACCTGGGCAAAAAAACCTTGATGAAGCGCTTGAGAATTAGAGAAATAGCTGAAAAGAATGGAAAAATTGCTTTCCTGTTGGCGGTCAGTGAGATTCTTCCAGAGACGCTTTTGGAGTTTCCAACTTTGGAAGCATACGTGAACACTGCTTGTCCAAGGATCTCTTTTGACGCTCCTGCAAAATTCTCCAAACCTGTTTTAACCATAGACGAGTTCATGGTGGTTTCTGGCGAGTTCTCATGGCAGAATCTTCTCAAGAAAGGATTATTCGGAAGACAGAACTTGGAACGGTTCTTGTCTCAGATCAGATCACACCCTTCGCCCAAAGTAAGTCTCGAACAGTATACGACTTCTGAGACCGTCGGCTGCGGAATGCTTTACCTAGCAGCATACGCAAATGGCGACATCATTGGCAAAGAGTGTTCTGGATTTGGGCTGTGGGACAGGTCAGTCTCGCCCTGGGTGCCGCTTTTCTTGGCGCACGGTTTATAGTGGGAGTCGACATTGACAAGACAGCGATAAAAAATGCGGCAGGAAAGTTCGACCCAACTGGACTTCGAAAAAGATGTCCAATGGATTGTCGGCGACATTGGCACGGTAAGGGGCGAATTTGACACTGTTTTGCAGAATCCCCCGTTTGGCGTGCAAAAGAGGAACTGCTGACCGAGGTTTCTTGGAAAAAGCTTTGGAAATTGGCTGTGCAGAATTTACTCATTTCACAATCATCCTTCTCCTGACAAATATCTTGCCAAAAAGCTCAATGCATCCAAGGGCAATTTTGTACAAGTTGTCCCATCTCCATTTATCAAAAGATTCGTTGAGAACCATGGAGGTTCAATCGAAGCAGTCTATGCCATGTTGATGACCATTCCTCGGATGTTTAATTTCCATACGAAAGCGAAACACACGTTCATAACTGACTTGTACGTAATCGAGAGGAACTGCGATTTACCCGAAGGCTGACCCATGCTTGTCCATTTTGTTTTGTTCCAGCGAACAAAAGGTTTATTGAGCAGCACGGAGCCTTTACGTATACTCGTTTAGCGACAATATCCATATCGATTGTATTTCACTCATAAGGGAAATAACATGGGTTTAAAATCACCTCAGCAGAAAAGTGGCCATTTGGTGTTGCCTGGAGAGCGTTTGGGCGTTATTGAAGAATATATTCCAGATTCCGGGACATATGTCAATGAGGGCATTATCTATTCCAAGATTGTCGGCCGAGCCTTGGTAGACTTACTTAACAAACGTGTTTCGGTTTACCCGCTAATTACTGGCGTAGCCATTCCCAAGGTCTCGAGTACAGTAGTGGGCCAGGTCGGGAACGCACAATCAGATAATGTTTTGGTCCGAATATTCAAGATAGGTCCAAAGAGGCTTTCTGGTGTTTTCTCAGGCATACTGCATATTTCTGATGTTCAGGATAGATACGTTGATTCTATGAACGAAGTCTGCAAACCTGGCGACATAATACGTGCTAAGGTCATAAGTGAAAAGAACCAGATATATCACTTGTCAACTGCCGAGAAGGATTTAGGCGTCGTCTACGGCTTTTGCGGCAGATGTGGGAATTTGTTGGAGCAAAAACGGTACGACATGAACTGCCCAAGATGTGGGAACGTCGAAAAACGCAAGACTGCTTCAGATTATGGGAAAGAGGAGTTGTAGTCAATTGAAGGTTAAGGTGTTAAAAAGAGAGGGAAAAGAGCTCAGGATTGAAATTGAAGGGGCAGGGCACGGTCTCTGCAACCTATTACAAAAGAAGCTCCTGGAAGACAAAAGCGTAGATATGGCTGGTTATGACATACCACATCCCCTCGCATCAAATCCCGTGATCTTTGTAAGAATGAAAGGCGCAGTGAAACCCGAAGAAGCTCTAAGAAAGGCAGCAGAGAAAGCTCGCGAAACGAATGAAGCTTTCGGTAAGGAACTGGAAAAGGCTCTAAAGGCCTAATTCTTCTTTTCACCGGAAAAGCGTGCAAAACTCTGGGTCGGAAAGCTCAGTTAATTTCACACCACACGCTAAGTTTATATCTCGTTCACCCCTTCTGCAAACCTATTGGGGAAATGTTTGGCCATCGAAAGTTTCCATATGATTAAGCCCGAAATTCGTGTCCTGGGAGTAGACGATGGCAAGTTTGCTCCTCATACAAACACAGAAGCCCTTGTTGTCGGTGTCGTTTTCCGTGGAGGATACTGGCTGGATGGTCTGTTGCGCACTAGAATAGTCGTAGATGGGTTTGACGCGACCAGCAAGATATCGACCATGATTATAGAATCATCGCACAGTAAACAGTTACGTGTCATCATGCTAAACGGACTAACCTTTGCTGGCTTCAATGTAGTTGACATCAAAGCGTTGAATTTGGCAACCAATCTTCCAGTCATCACGATTACTCGTGAGAAACCCAATCTGGCTGAAATCTATGACGCCCTCCAGAACCTACCCGACAGAGAAAGGCGGTGGAAAATGATTCTTGAAGCGGGTGAGCCTTCGGAAATCTTCACCATGAATAGGAGAACACGAATATACATTCAAACTGCAGGAATTACCAAGGAAGACGCTGAAAGAATCGTACGGTTTACTTCGACTCGAAGCAGTATTCCCGAACCATTGCGAGTTGCACACATTATAGCTTCGGGATTAGGTCCTCCATCTGCAACCGAATTGGAAAAAGTTTAAAAGTGACCGTGTAAAGGGAATCAAAAACGGATAACGGAGAAACGGACTATGGAATTCTGTCCAAAATGTGGTTCCCGTCTTGAACCTAAGAAGTCCAAGTCAAAAAAGGCAAATTCAGTGGTGCTCACCTGTCCAAAATGCGGGTACAAAAAGCAGGAGCACAGTAAAGTCGAAGCTAAAGTCGGCAAAGTCATTCAACACGATCCACAGCAGTTTGTAGCTGTCATAGGAAAAGAGGAGCAGAAGCTGCGGACGCTTCCCACAGTTCGGATCGAATGCCCAAAATGTGGCAACAATACCGCTTACGTTTGGCAAGTGCAGACAAGGGGCGCGGATGAATCTTCAACGCAGTTCCTGCGATGCACAAAATGCAACTACACTTTCAGAGAGTACAGCTAAACCATCCTTGAAGACGGTAAGCGTCTCTACTCAAGAATAATCTATGCCAATCCAAAATCCTGATGAAACACATTCTGTGTTCAACCAGCTCGAACAAATCATTTCTCAAGAGTCAATTCTATAGTTCTTAGCGAAAAAACACGGCTTAGCGATCTTTTTTAGCTGATTACAGCGATGGTTTCGTTTTCTTTACCTAACTGTAAATCTTTTATACCCCATAGCATATGCATTAAGCGAGGAAAAGGTATGTTTAAGCTCAAAGTGTCAGATGCCAAATTACTCAGAGACATGTCTACAGCAATTTCCATTCTTGTAGACGAAGCAACATTTAAGATTGAACCAGACGGTCTAAAACTTCGCGCGATGGACCCATCTCGTGTGGCCATGATTGATTTTGAGTGGCCCAAAACAATTTTTGAAGAATATACGTGCACGGAACCCACGAAAATTTGCATTAACATAAGCGAACTGCTCAAGCTGCTAAGACGTGCAAGCAAGGATGAAGCAGTCGAATTATCTCTCGACGAAAAAACTGGAAAATTCCAGGTCAAAATATCTGGAAAATATAGCAGAAACTTCACCATGCCCACGCTTGAAGCTTCCGAAGAAGAGGTTCCAACGCCGAAGATAACCTTTAACGTGAAGGCAAAAACCACCACTCAGGGTCTTAGTCAAGCCATAGAGGATGCTCAACTCGTAAGTGATCACGTTCGAATAGAAGCTGACTCAGAGAAGCTGCTTCTTAACGCGTCTGGCGACTTGATGGGCGCCTCAATCACGCTTCAGAAAGGCAGCGACACACTGTTGGACCTAGAAACTAAAGAAAACTCCAAGGCCACCTTCAGTCTCAGTTATCTCTCAGAGATAATTAAAGCTGCATCTGCAACGTCAGATATTGCCACCCTAGAATTCTCATCAGACATGCCAATAAGAATAGACTTTCAACAGACCAAAGAGGGCAAACTTACCTTCTTCCTTGCGCCAAGAATCGAAACAGAATAACGAGAATTACCGCATGCAATAGCGCGTGCAGGTGCTGGCGAGCAAAACCTCTGTTCGTGCATGAATTCAAAGGTATTCTAGTGTTCTGCGCGTCTTGCCCTGCCTTGTTTCCTCAGGTGATATGTCAAAGGATTTCTTATGGTTCTGCATATCGAATCAGTAGGTTCCGAACAAACGCCGTGGGTCTGCAGTGAAGCACAATTGTAGGTTACATATGGCTTGGTCAATCCGCTTTTGCCTGCGAGATTTTCGACTTGGTATCTTGTTTTGTCTTCCTTGAAATCAGAGACATTTGAGAACAAACTGACAATCGTGTCTATGCTGACGTTCTGATGGATCAGGTAAGTCACCAACGTAAATCTTTCAACGTGCGACAGATGCTGTCCTTTCGCTGCTCTATCCATAAGTTCTTTGATGCAGGGAGGGTAATCGGATTCCTGTGCACGTATAACCTCGTAGACCTCTTCAAACAACGGTTTTCTTTTCAAGAATTCCGCCTTGAGTTCATCGATATCCTTCTGGATCTCTCCGGGAACCTGGGCGAGCTCTTGCTTGGTGCTGTCCTCTATTCGCTTCTGGACTTCTTCCTGTAGCAACCTTGCAAGTTCAGCGGGGGTTACACGAACCCAACCCTTCTGCATCGTTCTGTTAACAAGTTTCCATTTAAGATCATGGAACAGTCTTCCCCTCGCCGTGTTCTGAAGGAATTTCGTGAAATGAATTGAAAAAGAAAGATCTTTGTTAACATGGACTTCCCATTCGAAAGCCTTTGCAATTTCAAAAATCACATCCTTGTTCCTTTCAGTCTCAAGGAACCTGTTTATTCTCTTAGACTCAAACAAGGCAAACCGTTCCGTTAGTTTGGGGTCTCCTATTCCCGTTGCATATATTATGGAAAGAGGATAAGAGGCCACTTCAATCTCAAACTGTTTGCTCGGTTCTTGAGAAATAGCTATCGCAAGCTCGAAAATAGAAGTTATTCTCTGTTTCGCTCGGTTTCTAATTGCTTCCAAGCCAGCGATTGTCTCAAAATCCAATCCCAGCTCAGCAACATGTCTTCTCGCCTGCGGCAAGAAGGGATATTTGACCATATCAGCTAGCGTGACGGAAATGAGATCACCCGTTGTTGACTAGTACCCACTCTGAAAAATATAAAGACTTTCAAACCACCGTAATAAGACCTGCGAACAAGATACCGCATGAAAGACATTAAGCCTGAGGCAGTGAACTCACTAGCATTCATATGCAAATGACTGCCCATGCCAGAATGGATGCCCAAAACGGACTACTTTTTCCCATGAATATAATGAAAGACTTAGCAAACTGCGGGAGAGGCCTTCCAGCTCTCCGGGAAGAGACCCCGCCTAGTTTGAAACGACGCGCTAGGATTCAAGAAACGCCATACCATTTAAGAAGAAAGGAAATGTACTGAACCGCTAACGCGCATCAGGTTATCTCTCGGTTGAATAGGTATATAACAATTAGTCGGTCCAAAAACGGACTACTTTTTCTTTGAAGCATAGTGAAAATAAATGACAGGGTTTGCTGGGGCTCTGGAATGTGGGACCGAAAGGAGAAAGGAGCATGGAGAATGCAACTCGCGAAGACGACCAACCCTCGTGAGTGTGATCCAGAGCCCATTCAGCCCGATTTCCCGCTTCACACAAGCGGGGCTGTTCGGTTTCTCCTTACACTATATGCGCAATATATGCGCGCCAGATATGTTTCGCATTTTCAGTTTTTTTAACCCTTATGAATTCTGGATAAACGAAACAACGGCGCAAACGCCCGCTTCATCATCATAACAAGGTTGTCTAGTTGCGCAAGCTATTTCAAGTGCACATAAATCCTTTCCAAGACTTAATAGACTATTCAAATAGCGAGTTGTGAAAAATGTCGAGTGAATGTGTGGGCAAGCCTTGCTTAGTCTGCAAGAAGCCTATTCAAAGTGCCAACTATCATTGTCCTAGATGCAAAGTCTGCGTGTGTTTCTATTGTGGTGCTGACTTGCTTAAGGAGGTTAAGGCAGATTACCTAAGATGCCCTCGATGTGGAACAAAACTTGTGTAAAGAGCCCGCTAGGTTATTCTTCTGAGCTAAATTCTGTACTGCCATGGCAAAGTCGATACTCGTCTAAGTGCTACTCTTCGTCGTATGCGATGTTTTGTTTCTGAAACAGGTTTTAGCCTCAGACTAAGAATTTATATCAATTAGACTACCTTATTAGAATTGACGAGGGGGAGTTGAGACAGTGCCCGCGTCGACCCGAAAAGAGACTCCTTTCTTTTTCCGTAGAGGATATTCTTCAAGCTGTAATGAACGCGGTGAAGAGGCTGAAATGTATAGTATTGGGGGCAAACCTGAAGTCCGGCGTGATTGAGGCGGGAACGAGAACAAGTTTCAAGTCGTGGGGTGAAAATGTTTCCATTAGGATATTTCCTGAATCACCCGGTTCCTCTTTGGTTGTAACCTCTAAATCGGCAAACGGATTCTATGATTGGGGAAAGAATTCTGATAACCTTAACGATTTTTTTGCACAATTCACCTTTGAAGGTTTGAAGCTTCACCTTGCGAGTTGAATATCAAAAATAATCTCATGCCCGCGTGGGAGAGAATAATCGGTGCGGTTTTCGGAACAAAGCATCAAACGCGTTAAGAAGAACAACCACAACCTCAAACGTAAACAAAAAACCAAGAACAACCAACGCTAGCGCTGCGAGCCAGAAGCTCCCCCTCACGTACAACCCTCCAATTGTCTATGCCGCTAATTATGGATTTAGATTTTGCAGTCCCCGAAAAAGCCCAGATAGTCAAAAAAAGAACAGATAAATAGCCCTAACGTAAGTCATACACAAAAGGAAGAAACCAAAATGGCAAGCAATATCCCCGTAAGAGACATCATGTCAAAAGACGTTAAGGTAGTTAACAATGAAACATCCGTCAAAGAAGTAGTCGCAATAATGACAAAATACGACAAAGACTGCGTCTTCGTCGTAGAAAGCGGCAAACCAACAGGAATCATAACAGTCAAAGACGTACTCGTCCGCGCAGTTGAACACGGCACGCCACTGAGCGCGATAATCGCAAGAATGGTCTACACAAACCCACTCGTGACAATTGACCATGAAGCAACGGTGGAAGAAGCAGTCAAACTGATGAAACACTGGAGAATAAAACACCTGCCAGTAATTGAGAAAGAAAAACTCGTCGGCGTATTGACAGACACAGACATCGTGTACGCAGTGCCCTCAATGATGGGCGCTATGGAAGAACTCTGCCACCCCGCAGGAAAAAAACCAGCCAAAAACAAGCCTTAACGAACATACAAACCGCAAAGTCGCCACGCGCGCCTATCCCGTATAGGTTCTAGTCTCAGAGCGGAAGAAAGAAAAAGGACTTTGCAAATTTTTCTGCTTTAACAATACAGCGGCGAGACTACAAAAAAGTATAAAAAATAAGCAGGCACCGTCTGAAAGCCGGAGCCGCCGTGTTCACAGTTTGGTTTCTTAGAGTTGGTTGCTCGAGTCTACGACTTTTTCCCAGCCCTTGACTCTGTCAAGATACTCTTGGACTGGTTTGCCGCCGTAGTTTCTCAGAGTCTCTTGAAGTTCGGTTTTGGCAACAGCTGCTTTCTGGAAATCAGTGATCTGGCTAGCCTTCTCAGCGAGATAGAGAATATTATCAACGCCTGCCCTTGCCATGCGTGCGGAAACCGTCATCAGCTCCCTCGGAGTTGGCACTTCGTGAGGATTGTCGCCTGGGCCGAAAACATAGAGCGATATGTTCAGCGGAACGTCCTTGAAGATCTTCTTGAAGTTGCGTGTAAGCGTCTCGAAATACCATGGGGTAGCATAGTTCTTGCTAAACATGACCACAAGGAACTCATCAGTCAACGGGGCTAAATCATCGAAGTTAATGCCAAAGCGCTCGTAGCTCGTAACTGGATCTGGAAGGACACCAATGACAAATTTCTTCTTTGCACGATCGCGCACTCGCTCGCTTACCAGCTTCATATAACCAGTGATTTCTTTTCTGCGCCATTCAAGCCAGTTCAGACCGCTCTTGGCGTGGAGTTCTTTGCAACGTGGGCATATGCAGTGTCCATGTTCAGCGAAGTGAATACTGTTCAGCCAAACTCCTTGGCTCTTCCGGGCAACGTCCTCGATGTAGTCTAGCTGCTCCGCGCGGTGCTCAGGTTGGGTTGCGCAAAGCACTTCCCAACGGACGTTGAAGTTGTTGTTTGTCCTCCAAGCGGGACCAAGAGGTGACTGTGAAATCCAGTCCGGGTGGTTGCGTGCGGTAACGTTGTCTCCGAAGATTGCGATGTTGCTGTACATGTCAGGTTGGGGAGGCATTCGCCTGCCTACTTCAGGTTTAACACGGTATAAGTGAAAATCAAAACCTTCAGCTTTCTCTGGTAGAAAAGTGTATGTACCGAGTTTCATTTTTCTGTACCTTTTTCTTAGCTTTTAAAATGAGGAACGCTAGGCGCTGTAATAAAGTTTGCCATGTGCCTCCAAAAAACTCTCAATTACACAAAACAGCCCCTCTGGAAAGAAAAACGGCTAGGAAAACTTCAAGAACTGTTTTCACGGATAGAAGACGTTTTAATCGTAGACATATGTCTTTCCAATCAGCCTCAGACAAGAACCCACAGGCGCAGAAGGGATACCCTCCACTGACTTTCTTGTTTCGTCAAGACTTATTACTTCATTAGAGATAGTTATGATTAGTGTCTTATGTGTCCTGTAACCTAAGTGGAAACCTTTCTGTACAATCAGAAATTGGTGTGCTGCTTCCAACATACCGAGAGGCCGAAAACATAGGACTATTAATTGGTGAAATCGAAGATCTTCACCTATCAACTTCAATTCTCGTCGTAGACGATTCGAGCCCTGATGGAACGGCAGAAATTGTCAGGGAGATGCAGAAGAAAAGACGCAATATACTGTTCTGCTGTAGGCCGAGAAAGGAAGGTTTGGGTACTGCTATAAGAGACGGCTTCAAGATATTCCTGTCTTTAGCCTCTCCTCCGAAGTATGTTGTTACCATGGATGCTGACTATTCTCATGATCCTAAAGCCATACCACGTTTTCTGTCAGAAATGCAAAGCAATTGTGCAATAGTTGTTGGAAGCAGATACTGCAAAGGTGGAGAAACAGTCGGGTGGCCCTTCACGAGAAGATTCGTTAGCCGGCTAGGAAACCTTCTTGCCAGATCTGCTGTCGGCCTAAAGCTTAATGACTGTACAAGTGGCTTTCGTTGCTATTCAACTAGGTTTCTGAAATCTTTCGGCCCAAGTCTACGAAGTCAATCGTTCGAGATTCAAATCGAACTTCTGAGGAAAGCACTATCGGGCGGCTTTGAAATTAGGGAAGTGCCTATTTCATTTGTGAATAGAAGACGTGGTCGGTCGAAGCTTAGTTCGGCGGAGCTCTGGGGTTACATGTCTTACGCTTTGAATCTGGATACGTTTCAAAGACGTAGCGAATAAGGTAGACGTCGCAAAGAAATACCAGTTTTGTGTCGTTGCTATTCTTGCCCTCTTATAGAGCGCGGTTAACGTTAAATCTGGCGATGCTAAATCATTACTCGAATTGACAGGGGGAGAGTTTTGTGGTTTCACGTGACTTTGTCTATGAAAAATTCTCGGAATACTACAAAAATCCATCCGAGACCATAAATCCCCCTTTACTATTTGATCAAAGAGAGTTCGGTTTTTTTCTACTGAAAGAAAAAGTCATGCTCAGACACAAGAGATTCGGCAAGAAAACTGATCTGAAATCATTTTTGAGCGAGGCCGTGCCCTCTGATGTTTACCATTCATGCGCTTACTACGAAAACCCAGATTTCGAGATGAGCAAGAAGGGTTGGTTGGGTGCGGATTTGGTTTTCGACATAGACGCTGATCATATTCCAACACCATGCAACAAGATTCATGATGAATGGAGCTGTGGCAAGTGTGGCTTCACTGGGAAAGGGATCACACCTGATGCCTGTCCAGCCTGCGGTGGGGTGAAGTTTGAGACAAAAACCTGGCCTTGCGAACTCTGTTTGCAGTCTGCAAAAGAGGAGACCGAGAAATTGGTTGTTATGTTAGAGGAGGATTTCGGGTTTTCCCCTGAAGAGATACACGTTTTCTTTTCTGGGCATCGTGGCTATCATGTTCATGTTGAGACTGAATCAGTCAGGACCCTGGACGCAGCTACCCGCAAGGAAATAGTTGATTACGTTTCCGGGTTCGGCCTCATGCTGTTAGATGAAGACATCGAGAAAAAAGGGTCCAGCCGACGGAACACGAAGTTCTTTGATTTCCAAGATTTCGGATGGCGCAAACGCCTGAATGTGGGCATGGAAAAATTCGTTACTAACGCCACCAAAGACGATCTGAAAGCGTTAGGAATTCGAGGCTCTAATTTGCTGAAGAATAGAGAGACAACTTCTTGGATGAGGCTGGCTCGTCATATAAGAGATTTGGAGTCCGCTAAGATTGACACGGTTGTAACAACAGACTTGCATCGTCTGATCAGGATGGCTGGAACGCTGCACGGCAAAACAGGTTTGCTGAAGGTCGGATTTCCAACCTCTAGAATAGCTAGTTTTGAGCCTTTTAAGGAAGCGGTAGCTTTTAAAAAGGGGACGGCGAGAGTGTTTGTCTCTAGCGCACCAGAGTTTAGGTTGAACGAAGAAGAGTTTGGTCCTTACAGGAATCAGACGGTTGAGTTGCCAACTGCCGCGGTTGTGCTACTCGTCTGCAAGGAAAGAGCAAAGGTCGTGAACGATTGAACGCATACGAAGAGCTGTATTCAGCATGGCAGAGGGAAATCGAACACGATGAGTTAGGCGGCTTGCCAGCTGACTTTTTCGTAAGAATCGTTGAGTACCTCCGACTGCTTAGGGAAGGAAGCAGAATGCTGGACAAAAAGACGTTGAAGGCGACTCTTCTGGAACATGAGACGAAGCACGCCAAGAAAATGCTTGAGCAACTCGTTTGGATGCGATACGAAAAGTTGACTCGCTTGATGGCTGAGAGTCAAAAAGTTCCTTCTGAACTGTTGTCCACAGATGAGGTCAGAATCTTTGAAGGCTTCGTTCCGTTTGCCGAGGCGTACAGCCGACTCGCAAAGGGACTGTTAGAGGGGACACCTGCAAATAAGGAAACGGCCAAAATGCACAAACGAGTTGTTTTACGGTTTGTGAAGGCTGTCCCAGCAATCATCGGCGCGGACATGAAAACTTATGGCCCTTTCATGGTTGAGGATGTGGCTTCTGTGCATGTCGATAACGCTCGGATTTTGGTCAAGCAGGGTCTGGCCGTGATAGTTGAGAATTTCGAGTCTTGATTCTACGCCACAGTGTATGGGCTTTCATTATTTGTTTTTCCCATCCTTGAGCGGAAAAGGTATAAGAATGTGCATGTTTTCTCTATTGCAAAGTTGGAAAGCGATAGATATGGATGTTCCTAAAGAGATCACTACATACTGTCCAAAATGCAAAAAGCATCAAACTCATTCTGTCAGTTTGTACAAGGTTGGAAAACGCCGTGCCTTAGCAAAAGGTGAGCGTCACCATGCTCGAGAAAAAGCAGGATATGGCGGGCAAAAATATCCGCTTCAACATGAATTTGCCAAGACCACTAAAAAACAAACCCTGAAACTCAAGTGCAAGGTCTGCAACTACATGCGTCACAAAGACGGCATACGCCTCAGAAAACTAGCCATAGTGTGAGGAGGCGAAATAGAATATGAGCGAATGGAATAAGTTGATACCTAAACCCAGAAGTAATTTTTTGCGTGTAAGGTGCCTGAAATGTGGAAACGAGCAGCAACTCTTCAGCAATGCCACAAACAAGGTCACCTGTAACGTTTGCGGTGCCACACTCGCCGAACCCGCAGGCGGAAGAGCAAAAATACTCGGGGACAAAGTTGCAACCCTAGAATAGGGGAACTGCAGGACACTTTCAGAAGTGAGAAATAGTGGGCTGGCTCCTGAGAAAATGCCGGGTATGTGAAAGATACACACTGAAAACCGATCAATGCCCCTATTGTGGCGGAAATGTTCGAATCCCGCACCCCCCCAAGTTTTCACCCGACGACAAATATTTAAAATATAGACTGGCAGCCATGAAGAAAGGGTCGCTGAAAGAGTGAAAGACACATACATTAAAGAACACACGCAAGTAGAGCTGAATAGCCCAATTCTTGTCGAAGGATTTCCAGGCCTGGGATTGGTTGGAAAAATTGCCATACGATATCTGATAAAGAAACTAGAGGCCAAGAGCTTCGCTTACCTTTACTCGCCCCATTTCCCGTACTTCGTACTCGTGAACAAGAAAGGAAACATCCGTCTCTTGCGAGGGTCTTTCTACTTTTGGAAAAATCCCAAAGGACCGAACGATCTGATATTCTTCACCGGAGACAGCCAATCGCAAACAATCGAAGGTCAATATGAAATAGCCGATCGCGTGCTGGATTTCTCCCAGAAGCATGACGTCAAGACCATAATCACTATCGGCGGCTACCGCATGGAGGCAGAAGATAAACCCAAAGTCTTCGTGGCGGCCACAACACAGACCTTGTTAGACAAAGCTTTGTCTGCTGGAGCTACCGTGAGTACTTCGGGAAGCCCAATTGTAGGCACCGCCGGACTTATACTCGGGTTGGCTCGATTCAGGAAAATTGAAGCTCTCTGTCTGCTGGGAGAAACTCGAGGGTACTTACCAGATCCTCTGGCTGCAAGGAGTGTCCTGGAAGTCCTGAAGGCCACTGCTGGTTTTGATATAGACTTGGCTGGTTTAGATGAGGAAATAACTAAGGCGGAAACGATGGTGACACGCCTGCAGAAGATTGAAGAAAAGAGGGCTTTGCAGGCTGAGGAAACACGCAAGGAAGAGGACAAGAAAACTACTTACATCTCTTAACCCGAATAGACCCTTTCCTTGATTATTTCCACGATTTTTTCGGCCGAGTTTCCGTCTCCGAAAGGAGACGTTGCAGGTAATTCCTTGGTTTCTGACAATGCTGCCTTTATGCCCGCTGAGATTTCCTTTTTTTCCGTTCCGATAATTCGGGCAAATCCGGCTTCTACAGCTTCAGGTCTCTCGGTTGAAAGTCGAATCACCAGTACAGGTTTTCTGATTAACGGTGCTGTGGCTTCTTCTTGGATTCCTCCTGAATCCGTAATTATTAGCTCACTCTTCCTCATCAATACAAGAAAGTCAAGGTATCCAAGTGGAGGAAGAACCTGAACATTTCGACTTGTTTTGATTTGTCTGTACATCTTGTTTTGCCGTAATCGTTTCCGGGTACGTGGATGCATGGGGTAAACAACGGGCAGAGGTGACTCTTCAAAAGCTTCCATGAAATTCCTCAGAACTGTCAAGTCATCTACATTTTCCGCTCTGTGAGCAGTGGCTAAAACAAATTTCTCGAACTGAACCTTTTTCAGAATTCCTGACTTTTTCTCAGCGAGCGGCATGTGCTGAAGAACTGCGTCAATCACTGTGTTTCCGGTTACGTAGATTTTTCCCCAGACGTTTTCCTTCTTCAAATTGGCTTCGGCCCTTTTCGTGGGGGCGAACAAATAGTCCGACAAATGGTCTGTAAGTCGTCTGTTATGTTCTTCGGGCATGCGTAGGTCAAAGCTTCTCAGACCTGCTTCTACGTGGCCTACGGCTATGGCTTGTTTATTAGCCGTTAATGCTGCTGCGAGTACGCTGTTGGTGTCGCCCTCAACTAGGACCGCAGAGGGTGTCAGCTTCTTCAGCAATCTGTCCATTCCCAGCATTATTCGCGCTGTCTGCGCCCCAGCCGAATAGGCCCCACTTTTTAGAGTAAAATCTGGCGGTGGAAGTTCAAGGTCCTCGATGAATTGCTGTGACATATTGTAGTCGTAATGTTGCCCACAGTGCACAAACGTCATGGGGATATCGTGTCTTCGTAGTGCCCTTATTACGGGGGCCATCTTGATTATTTCCGGTCTTGTGCCCGCGACAACTGCGATTTTTCTCAATTGTTATCTCTGCCTTCCTATGTTTTCTTTAAGAAGCCTTCTTTTGGCTCGTAGATTGTTCCTTCCCGCAAAAGTTGCCCAAGCATGCGCTCAGTGTCAGATCTTGGGATTTTGTGCTTTAGCTCTAGCTCGTTCGTCAATTTGGACCTTTCAACTATGCTCGTTTCCTTTTCCATCTCCACCAGCATTGAGAGAACTATCTGCAGTTTGTCGCGTACGCTCTTGGGTTTTCCAGTCATTATCAAGTCAATGTCCATCTTGTAAGACGTAACGTCTATCCCTACCTCTCCCAAGGATCTCTTCATTATTGCAATGGCTGCTTCAGCATCTTCAGCTGTGACCTCTTTTCTCAGGGCTACACGAGATCTTGCTTCGGCTATGCGGACAAGTGACTCAAGCTGTCGAGCGGTTATCGCCACTGGCGATCCTTCAGTTTCACTTGCACCGCGCATCGCCAGGTAGAAGTCGCTGAGGCGTTTCAGCGCTTCCGTGCCTAAAACTGGTTTGATTCCTTTGGCGTAGCTTACATATTTTCGCATGAGTTCGACGTTAACCGGCGCTTCTACCGGGCTTGCTCCTCTTCTATGGATTTCCAGTATGTGCTCTGACATTTTTCCGTCCGCTTCCTTGTCGGGGACGTCGCGCAAGACGAAAATCAGGTCGAATCGAGAAAGTATCGTAACCGGTAGAGATATGTTCTCAGCCACTGTTCTGTGGGGTTCATACCTACCGAGTGAGGGGTTTGCAGCTGCCAATATCGCTGTTCGCGCATTCAAGGTGGCAACGATGCCTCCTTTGGCGACTGAAACGGTGTGTTGTTCCATTGCTTCGTGTATCGCCACTCGGTCTTCGGGACGCATCTTATCCATTTCGTCAATACAGGCTATTCCTTTGTCGGCCAACACGAGCGCGCCTGCTTCTAGACTCATGCTGCCTCCCTTTTCTCGAATAACTGCGGCAGTCAGACCCGCAGCGGTGGTTCCTCGTCCTGAAGTGTATAAACCTCGGGGCGCTATTCGTGCCACGTACTGCAGGAGTTGTGATTTGGCCGTACCTGGGTCTCCGATTAAGAGGGCGTTCATTTCCCCTCTTATGTTTATGTCTGGTAGGGTTTTCGATACGCCGCCGAAGAGAAGATACATAATGGCTTCTTTGATGTGCTCATAACCATAGATCGAGGGCGCTATTGAACTCATTATTTTCCTGTGAACCCATGGGTCTTTCGAAAGCTCCAGTATTTTCTCTTCTTCTTCTATTGTGGGCGGCGAAGTCTCGGGTTCTTTGCCCAAGACTTCAAGTGAATTGGCGTCGAGTTGGAGGATGAAGGTGCGGAGTTTTCCGATTCCCGGTCTTGAGGGCGCAAACGCACGGACAATGCCCACTATTGAGACGTGGTCACCCGGTCTGGCTAGGTCAACTATTTCTCCACCTACAAGCTTGACGCTGAGTGTGCGCGGAAGCTGTCCCGGGGGAAGGTCTTCCGGTTTTTCTTGGAGGCGTAGATCTTGTGAGTCTATGAACACGGACTCTTCTTGTATGAATTCAAAAGGACCATTTTGTCCGCAGTCAGGGCTCGGACAAACCGTAGGAGCCTTCAGAAACTGGCCAGTCTGCTCGAGCTTGCTCATTGTTCCGCATCTCTTGCACTTGAACGAGGCAATCATGACCATCGGGCGCACTGGTGTGGCTCTGACCACGATGCCCTCGATCATGACCAGTTTTCCCATTTGCTTTGAACCAAGTTTTCGAAGCTGCTCCTTTCCGAGGAGCTGGACTACTCGGACAGTCATCTTATCTAATTTTTGGGCGTATTCCGAGTCTTCGATCCCTAATTGCGCGTAAGCCGCATTGCTTGCATGCGTCAGATAGTCGTCCGGTTTATCCAGAAGTATCTCTGCGAGTCTTTGGTCGAATCCAAAAAGCTCCTCAAATTCAATTGTGATTGACTCTCTACCTGTTATTGTCATCTGTGCGATTCGTTGTCGATACTTTTCTTTCTTGAAGAATTCCAGAAAACGTTCTTGTGGATCTACTGTTTCCAGTTCCTTAGTCATTTCGTCATTTCTCCCCCTTCACATTCCAGTATCTGTGCTTTCCATTCGCCGATTATCTTGCTGAGTTGCTCGTAAATGATTCTTTCCTCTTTTGTGATTTTTTTCAGAAGCTGATCGGTTTGCACTGGGCCTGAAGATGATAATGCCACTAATTTTTTTAGTCTGGAATTTACGATGTCTCCTGCCAAGTGCTTAGTTTTTTCGTATTCCTGAACTTTCTCAGGTTTCTTAGCTATCTCTTCCTTTATCGTTGCAAGGAAACGGCGGAGTCTAGGGTAGAAGTCGTCGGGGAGTTCTGATATTTGTCCCGCTATTTGGACCCGTTCCTTCCACACAATCTTGTAAAGCTTAGCCGTGTCTAAGCTGTCGTCTTCGCGAAAATGAACAATTCCTTGCTCGGCAAACTGTTTCGCTACCCAGTAGAAAACCTCGTATTCGTTTCCCTCTTCGAAAGGGCCAACGGACAGTCCAGTAAGTTTCATCTCGGGATAGTTTCTGTCAGCAATAACTTTCACAAGTGAATTTTCAAAGCAGAAATCCAAATTCCTGTTTGTTAAGTGCATCCCGATTTCCCCCAAAGTGTCGTCACTTCTATTCTAAGCAATAACGCAAAATATAAGCCGATTAGTTTAAAGATTTAGATGAAACATCCGAGAATTTGAGCAGTATTGATGGGCTTTTGTCGCATCGGCTAGAGAGTCCAAGAAGGCCGTTTTTGTCACGGCCAGAGACCTAGCGTGGAAATGGCTCGGGCTACTTTTCCCACACCCAGCATCAATGCTGCTGTTCTCATGTCGCTTTCCTCGTTCTTTGATATTTGATAAACGTCTTTGAAGGCTTTATTCATCTTGTTTTCGAGTTTCCTGTTTACGTCTTCAAGGGTCCATTGTTCTCTAGTCAAATTCTGTACCCATTCGAAATAACTTACTATTACTCCCCCTGAATTGGCCAGGATATCTGGGATAAGGAAGGTTCCTTTTTCGTGGAGAATTTTGTCTGCTTCGGGAGTTGTTGGTCCATTGGCGGCTTCTGCCACTAATTTTGCTTCTATCTGGTCTGCGTTTTTATTTGTTATCTGGTTTTCGAGAGCTGCTGGAATCAGTATGTCGCATTTCGTTTCCAGGAGTTCCTCGTTGGTGATGTTGATGCAGTTCTTGTAGTTTTGGACGGACCCTGTTTTTTCCTTGTGACTCAGCACTTCGGCAGGATCTAGTCCGCTTGGGCAGTAGATTCCTCCTGTCGAATCGCTTAATGCTATAACATTGCTGCCTTCGTCATAGGCGGCTTGGGCTGCATGGTAACCGACGTTGCCGAAGCCTTGTATGGCGACGGTGGCATTCTTCAGTGGTAGATCTGTTACTGATGTAGCTTCTTTGATGCAGTGCACAACTCCCTTTCCTGTTGCTTGGGTTCTTCCTTCTGACCCGCCGATTTCGACTGGTTTTCCGGTCACACATTCGGGGATGCTGTAACCTTTCAGTTGACTGTAAGTGTCCATTATCCACGCCATGGTCTGAGCGTCTGTGTACATGTCAGGTGCTGGTATGTCTCTGTGAGGTCCGAGGTAGTCAACGATAAGGCTTACGTAGCGGCGAGTCACCCTTTCAATTTCGTTTCTGCTCATCTTTTTTGTGTCACAGCACACTCCTCCCTTTGCCCCTCCGAAAGGAATGTCGGCAATAGCACATTTCCAAGTCATCAGCATCGCGAGCGCCGTGACTTCGTCAAGTGTTATTTCTGGGTAATAGCGAATTCCGCCTTTGAAGGGTCCCCGCACATCCCAGTGTTGGACGCGGATGCCTTCAAAAACTCCTATAGTGCGGTTGTCCATCTTTATGTCAATGGATACTATGATTGACCTTTTTGGTTTACTAAGAAGTCTGTGGATCCCAGGGTCGAGTTCTAGTTTTTTGGCGGCGAGTTTGAGTTGTTTCAGGGCCACTGTCAAAGGTGTATGCTCTTCGGACATGAAAAACCCTTCTCCAAGCGTTATGTACCTGCGTTAGGCTATTAAGAATTGCTTTTCAGTTATGCTAGGGGGCTCGTTCCGTACTCGCGTCTTCTGTCTCTTATCTTTCTTAACTCCAACCAGAAAGTTGCAACAAAAGAAACGAACAAGGCGAGAACCCAATCCGCGAGACTAAGATAAGTTATGTGCAAACTGCTGTGAATTATCGGCAAGTTGGTACCCACGAACAAGGTAACTACAACCAGGACGGCCCAGAGAACCATGACCTTGTTCGAGAGGAAACCCAGCGCTGACAGTGGCTCTTTCTCTGACCTGAAGTTCAACGCCAGTAGAATGTGCCCTAACATCCAAGTAGCAAAAGCCATTGTCTGGGCATGAACGAGATCTCCGGTCTGGAACCAAACAAAGAGAAAGTTCAAGGTGACTGCCAGAAAGAGGCTCAAAGCACCCGCGAAGATTGACTCAAGCATACTTCGATTCATGAACTTCTCTTTCGGATCTATCGGCGGCTTTTTCATTATGCCACTTTCTTCAGGCTCTGCTACAAAGGTGGCGGATGCAGCAAGATCCATGAAGAGTTCCAGAACAATGATCTGGATGGGCGCAAATGGAAGAGGCACACCGAGGGCGATTGGAATGAGGAAACTGGCTACAAGGGCTACCTTGCAAGCTAAGTAATATCGAATGCCTTTCCTCAAATTGCCATAGAGTTTTCGTCCTTCTCTGACCGCCGTGACAATGGTGGCGAAGTTGTCGTTGGTGAGGAGCATATCTGCGGTTTCCTTAGCGACGTCAGTTCCCCGTATCCCCATGGCTATGCCGATGTGTGCCTCTTTAAGAGCGGGGGCATCGTTGATTCCGTCCCCGGTTACTGCAACAACCTCACCGTTTTCTCTGAGGAGCCGAACCAAACGTAGTTTCTCTTCAGGTGTGACTCTAGCAAAGACAGCAGTCTCCTTCAACTCTCTTTTCACCTGTTCGTCGCTCATATTGGCGATTTCATTTCCGCTAAGCACTCGGACACTGTTTATTCCCACGTCTGCGGCTACACTTCTCGCGGTTTCAGGGTGGTCACCTGTGACCATGATGACTTTTATTCCTGCTTCTCGGCATGCGCGTAGGGCTCCTTCAACCTCTTTCCTAGGCGGGTCTTTGAAGCCTACTATCCCGACGAAAACCAGATCATGCTCCAATCCCTCACGTTCCAGGCTTGATCCAATTGGCAGTCTGCGATAGCTGAAACCCAAAAGACGATTTCCAGCTTGTGCCATCTCAATCATAGCGGCTTCTATTTCCTGTTTCAAGGCAGCTGACAATTCCGTTTCTTTGCCGCCTAACAGCAATCTGGTCGAGTTGACCAAAACGTTTTCAGGCGCGCCGCTGGACAAGATACACAGTGAATTGCCATACTGATAGATGTAAGAGGCGAGTTTCCTTTTGTTATCAAAGCTTAACTCGTCTTTTAGAATCCAATTCTCTAATAGTTTTTGAGCGTCAACCCTTTCTTCAGAGAGACGTTCCAAGATGGCTTGAGACATTGGATTGGTCAAGCCCTCGGCCTTCAAATCCCTGAGCGCGTCACTTGCCAAAAGGGCAGTTTTTAGGGCTTCAACTTCGTTTTCTCCCATCTCCTTGATTGTTTTAGCGTCAAAGTACAAATTCTCAACTCTCATTCTGCCCTCTGTCACTGTTCCAGTCTTATCTGTGGCTATCACGGTGACGCTTCCAAGAGTCTCCGCTGCGCGTAAACGTTTCACGAGAGCACCCTTTCTGGATAGTGCGTAAGCGCCAACGCCTAGCACCATGGTGATAATTATCGGAAGCTCCTCGGGAATCACGGCGAAAGCTAAAGCAAGACCCGTCAAAACCATCTGTTCAAAAGGCAAGTTACGTAGAAAACCCAAGACTGGAACAAGCACACTGAAGAAAACAGCTATCCAAACCAAACTCTTCGAAAGCTGCTTCATATACAGTTGAAGGGGCGTCTTTGGCTCTCTTGTCGCCTTAGCTATGCCTGCAACCCTGCCTAATTCTGTGCCGACACCTGTTGCCGTCACAATTGCCTTTGCTCGTCCCTTGGTGACAATAGTCCCGGTGAAGAGCATGTTCTTTTGCTCAGTCGTTCTAGTTTCAACCGGCAGGATCACACTGGCGTCTTTTGTCACAGGAAGCGACTCACCGGTAAGCGAGGACTCGTCTGCTTCGAGCCCGAAAGAATCGAGCAGCCGAGCGTCAGCTGGGACTCGTTGTCCAGTCTTCAGCAACAATACATCGCCTGGAACTAAGAAAATTGTCTGTACTTCGCGCGACTGACCGTTCCTAAGAACAAGAGCGGTTGGCGGAGACAGTTTCCTCAAAGACGCTATCGATCGCTTGGCGCGGTACTCGTTCCAAACCTCTACCAAAACCAAGATGATGATTATGACTATGATTGTCAGTGCGTCAGTCAAGGTGCCCAAAATACTATAGAGAACCCCTACCGCGAGAAGCAGAAGAATCATGGGCTCCGTGATCTCTTCTCTGAGTATTGATAGAAATCGAATCTCTCTTTCCTCAACGAGCAAATTGCGACCGTGCTGCGATAACCGGTTCGCCGCCTCTTGATCTGTTAGGCCTGTTTCAGGGTTAGTTCTTGAAGATCTGATTACTTCTTCTAATTCCTTCGAGTGCCACTGGACCAACATGGTCACCTAGAACTATTTCAACAAGCAGGATAGTTTTAGAGTTTTGATCGGCGCCTAAAAAGATTGTGTAAGGAAGAAACTCGCATCCTGCTCCTTGAATTCTTTCATATCCTGGGCGTCCGGGCATCGATGGCATTCTGTATCTAGCCGACGAAGCTACCCGAATCTGGGATTTCCAGAAAGCAGTTGTCGACAGAGTGGAGCTCGGGCAGAGACTGAAGACCTTCGGTGCAAAGAAGTCTTAGGCTTCTTCCAAAGCTGGGAAAAAGTCGTAGAGTAAGCATTTCGAACCGGAAGCCCATAAGAGATAAGCCAGTGCGTGGAACAAGCCGTTGCGCTGCTTTTTTATTTCAATCTAAACAAAAGTATGCCAGGTAGGACTTAGCGCTTCATATTCTTTGAGCACTTCCGGGTGAGCGAAAAAACGCGCTATCATTTCTGTCTCTTGAGAGCTTTCGTGGACTCTAAAGATCAAGACAAAAAAGAGAAAGGGAAGCTGTTTATTTTCCCATGACTTTTTTGGCAGCGATTTCTATGTCTTCAGATTTTATAGTCTTTCTACCCGCATGCATAGCGAAATCCAGTGCTTCTCTTGCTATCTTTATGCCTATCTCCTCAAGAGCTTTTGCCAACTCTTTCGCTGCAGCTTCACTGACTCTGTCAGCGCCAGCTTTTTTACAAAGCCTGTGCATGGGAGCTACGGCTAATTCCAATTCAGTCATAAAGACTTCTCCGTAGTTCTTTTTCTTTTTAAAGCTATATTTAGCCTTTTCGGTTAATAGTATCGGCTAGAATCGTTCAAACATGGGAAAAAGCCATATTCCAAGTTTATATTTCTCCAGACGGAAAATTAGGAGGCGCTAAACCGAGATTGCTTGAAAATTGACTCGACGATCGTAGAGGCAAATACGCAAGAGGGAAAAAAACTATAAGAAGTCAATTCAAAATATAGGCGGCTAAGGGCTAAGAAATGAGATTTGTCGATGCACATGTTCATCTTTCTGACAAAGAATACAGCGAACACATTGAGAACCTTATAGCAGAAGCCAGAGAATCCAGCGTTGCTGCCTTGGTTTCGAATTCGATGGATCTGGAAACGAGTTACGGAAGCCTCAGACTGGCGGAAAAATATCCCAATCTGGTTTTTCCCGCCTTAGGCGTTCATCCATGGAATGTTAGCAAATTAAAAGAAGATGAACTAGAAAACACGGTCAATCTAATTAAGGAAAATAGCGGGAAAAAAATCGTTACCGCGATAGGAGAAATTGGTTTAGATTACAAATATGAGGCCGCTTGGAAAAAGCAACTCATGGTTTTTGACAAGATGTTGCACTTGGCTGAAGAACTCGATCTACCAGTAATAATTCATTCGCGTGGAACCACAGCCCAAATCGTAGAAATGCTCCCCTCATATAATGTTAAGCGAATTCTACTGCACTGGTTCAGTCACCCCATGAGCTCATTGTACAAAGCCATAGAGCACGGATACTCCATTACAGAAGGTCCACCGGTAGCATACTCTGACGGCATACGAGAAGTGGTAAAGAAAGTGCCGATAACGAACTTGTTGACGGAAACAGATGGACCTGTAACGTACAGGAAACTCCCTTACGGAGGTCAGCTGACACGCCCATCCTTTATACGAACAGTGGTTGAAGCCATAGCAGATGTCAAGGGCATGACGGTAATCGATGTGGCAGAGCAGATAGCTAAGAACTTCGAGAATTTCTTCAGCATAAGACTAATTTAGCAAAAAGAAACCGGCATTCAACCAAAATCCCATCCTGAAAGGATTAAGTGACGCAAACAGTTTTGGGAAGAATAGGTACACAATAACTATTAACACTATCACTAATGCAATTAGAGCTAGAGCATACTTAAGGCGACTATGCTTTCCAACTCTAGGCTGATCAGCATCGGACCGCTTTTTTCGCCATCTACCAGATTTTGTTCTCTCTCTTTCTTTCGACCATTTACCCTTCTTAACCTGCGGAACCGGCACAAGTCCACCTCAGACCTCTAATTTGCTTCCTTACCTAAATATCTGTTATGAATTGCGAATATCAATGAAATTTCCGATATTCTAATTCAATCCCTAAAGGTAAGCTTAAATGGACCTTCTTCTCCTATTGAGATTACTCCTGGCCGTTCAAAGGATGAAGGACCAGACACAGGCACTAAAGATAACTGGAGTCGTCTCAATACTTGGGAAAAGTCAAGACTGAACAAGTCAAGGGAGTAGGTAAAGAACTCATGGAACGTTTTCCAGATAAGTTCTCCAACAATTTTGAGAAAACAAACACAGGGTTGAAGCTCTCACGCAAGGCACGACAACGAAAGTTCGGAATCAGATTGCAGGATACATCACCCGCACCATGTCATCAGCCAATTCCGAATCTTCCGATGAGAACCTTGGCGAAGAAGATCTCGAAGAATAGAGAGCATAACAGAGTAGAGTTTTATGATGGATGATTACCGAAAGGGATGGGCTCTGAGGTACCTTCGTGAAGCAAAGGCCGAGCTTGGAGGCAGCGCGGAAAATGCCATATATGGCGCCAAGTCTGGTATTGGAAGCGATCAGAAAAGCTCGAACAGCCATATACTACAGCCTCGGAGAACCAGCGTTTATCGAAGTTCTACTGCGTGAGGAAGGAGCAAAAACTCAAGCCGCGCAGATGATTCAGTTCTGCGATTTCTCATTGAAATTGAAGGCATGGTTCAGCAGTTGGCTCAGCTTGGAGGAAGTAAACGGCGAAGCAATGATGAAACAAGCTGACACCTTGGTTCAGATTGCAGAAGATATAGTGGCGACTTTCACGGAAGAGAAAGTAGCAGGATTCTAGAACGGTAAGCAACATCTTACAGGTTAGAATCAAAGATGGTGCTAATTGTAAAGTTCATCGGTTCCCTACGACATGCCTTGGGTGCTGAAAAGCTCAGTTTAGATTTTGATGGAGATTTTTCAATCAGAGAGTTAATTGACAAGATAAGTATAGAAAAACCAGAATTCAGGCAATCATTCATTGGCGGGCACTCTGACGTTTCGACTGCGAACGCCTTAGTTCTTGTGAATGGGAAGGAAATCAGCGTTTTGAATGGTTTGGAGACCAGAGTCAAGATTAGCGATGAAGTAGTTTTCGTGCCCGTTGCGCATGGCGGATAAAAACGGAATTTTCATTCATAGTAAGCTTGTCATAGCATATTAGTGAGGCCAGAGTCCCGAACCTGCGCTCAAAAAAGAGAAGTAAAAAAATCAGAGGAAGAGTTCCCTTCTGTCCATTACAGCCAGCGAAAACAACAAGAGGAACAAGAAGGATAACAGATACTGTGTCTGACAGAATAATTACCCTGACCACAGACTTTGGACTGAAAGACCCATATGTTGCCGAGATGAAAGCGGCAATCCTCGGAATATGCCCAGCGGCTACGTTAGTTGACATAACTCATGAAATAGAAAAGTTCAACATCCGAATGGGAGCTTTTGTCTTATCTTGTGCTGCCACCTACTTTCCGAAAGGCACAATCCACGTGGTTGTTGTTGATCCGTCGGTTGGAACTAGAAGGAATCCGATCCTAATTGAGACCGAACGAGGCTTTTTCATAGGACCGGATAATGGCGTTCTGCTTCTGGCTGCCGAAAGAGATGGCATTGAGAACTTCAGAGAAATTACAAATAGGCGCTTTATGTTACCGAAAGTCTCAAACACGTTTCACGGGAGAGACGTCTTCGCTCCAGTTGCAGCCCATTTGGCCAATGGAGTAGAAACCAAAGAAATCGGCCCTGAACTCAGCAAGATCGTTAGACCTTTGTTCGCAAGAGTCAAAAGCAAAAAAGGGGTTTTAACCGGAGAGATTCTACACCTCGACGATTTCGGAAACATAATAACCAACATAACAGCAGCCCAAATTGATCACCTCGGTTCTCGCGATCAGCTTGAAATAGAATTAGGTCGTCGAATTTTGAAGCTCAGACTCCGCAAAACTTACGGAGAGGCTGAGAGAAATGAAGCGTTAGCTTTGATTGGAAGTCACGGCTATTTTGAAATAGCAGTGAACCAGGGCAGGGGGGTTGAAGAGTTCAAAGTCAAAGCAGGGGACAAAATAACGGTTTCTCCCATCTGAAGACGCTGATCGAAGAATTAATGCGATCTCTAATGAGGATTTCTTCCATCCCCATTGTGAGGTTGTTGTTGTCCAGTAATTTTCTGACACAACAATAAGTAATTCAAATTTGACTGTCTACCTACACATCGGAATTAGGTTTTATGGAAAGACCGATCTACGTTCCATTACATCCAGTGCCTTTGAAATTGCGTAGATATATGCTGCCTCTCTCAGAATTAACTTGTGTGTCTTTGATGTTTTCACAACTTCCGAATAAGCATTAATTATCCGTTCTTGAAGCTTTGCATAAACTCGATCCAAGTCCCACTCTCCTCCCGCTTCATTCTGAAGCCATTCAAAATAACTCACTGTGACTCCGCTTGCGTTTGCGAGTATATCCGGTAGGACATAAACTTCTTTGCCATTTAGAATTTTGTCAGCTGCATTAGTGGTGGGCTCAGCTTATTCTAAACATAAAGGTGCGGGAGGTGGGATTTGAACCCACGAACCCCTACAGGATAGGAGCCTCAGTCCTACGCCTTTGACCATGCTTGGCAACCCCCGCACTTGATAATGGATTGTTTTTGCAGTAGGGTTTTTCTGCGGGAAATTAATAGAAGAGGGCTCGTATTAAAAGGCTTTACTTTCCGACCTGAAAGAGAGCGCACCAGTCTTTTCAATATAACTGATGTACTGTTTGGTCTTGCATTCGACCAGACAGCCTATGCGTTTCATATGTTTCACCGGCACTTCTCTTATATCCTACATTTGCCACTTGTTCAGCGAGGATAATTTGATGCAGCCAAAGTCGAAACAACCGCGACCTAAAGAATGTGAGCAATGCGAGAACAGCAACTCGGAAAGTTACTGTTGGAGCACGGAAAAACTAGTGGACACGCTATTGAACAACTATTCTAACGTGGATGAAAACTGGGTCGAAGCTGGATTACCGAAACTCGTTGATGAAGTCGTGACGAATTATCAAAAGTTTGGCGGCATGGACCACATTGAAGGCAAAGATCTGCCGTCAAAAAAGATAGTCGTTGAAGTTCTTGAAGACTTGTTCTCAGTACTCTTTCCAGGATATCTCGGAAGAGCAGAAGTCACTAAAGCAAGTATTCGATATTTCCTCGGGACCACATTAGCTTCGATTTACACTCGGCTAACAATCGAAGTCGAGAAGAGTCTTAAGTACATATGCAGGAAAATCAAAGAATGCCCCGAAGACATTTGCCAGAAAAGAGCACAGGTCGTTGTCAGCGAGCTCCTAGAAGCACTGCCTGAAGTAAGATCGCGCCTAAGCGGAGATATTCAAGCAGCTTACGATGGGGACCCAGCAGCGGTGAGCAACGAAGAGGTAATTCTCAGCTACCCATGCGTCCTTGCGATAACAACTTACAGGATTGCACATGAACTCTATCTTCGTGGAATACCGCTTATCCCCAGGATAATGAGCGAACATGTCCATTCATTAACAGGCATCGATATACACCCAGGCGCCAAAATCGGCAAGAACTTCTTCATCGACCACGGAACCGGAGTAGTCATAGGCGAGACCACAGAAATCGGCGACAACGTGAAACTATACCAAGGCGTAACCTTGGGAGCATTGAGCTTCCCGAAAGATGAGAAGGGCCAGATAATCAAAGGAAGAAAAAGACATCCGACCATTGGCAATAATGTAGTGATCTATTCGGGTGCAACACTACTCGGAGCTGAAGCAGTCGTGGGTGACGATGTTGTCATAGGCGGAAACGTGTGGATAACCAGTAAGGTCGACTCAGGCACGCAGATAACAATCACGCGCCCAGGACTCAAATACAAGAGGAAGAAGCAATCAGCTGAATACGCAGCAAAAGGTCTGCAGATAGCAAGTAACCGAGCAGATCCCGTCGAGCCTATAGAGCAGGCGGAAGTTTTCTTTTACCGTCGTCAACACAACATGAGTATTCGTTCGCTCAATGTAGGGCAAAGCAAGAAGCGTCTTCGTGAATTGCCCAAGCTCCTCGCGACTCTTGAATTTTGCAATTATGATGGCATCTGTCAAACCAGTGACGTCGTAGACGCTGCATACGTTTGGGATTTTGGCTATCTCGTTCTCCATTTCGATGAGCCGACCCTTTGACACGGTAATCTCCGTGACGACTGTTAGTTCGTAGCCTAGTTTTTCATGGTCCAAAATGACCGAGTAGCCTTTTATGAGGCCTTCGTCTTCCATCCTCTTGATTCTTGAAAGTACAGTGCCGACGGAGACGCCCACTTTCTTGGCTATCTGTCTGCTCGAAAAACGTGCGTCTTCCAAGAGCCCTTGTAGGATTTTCAGGTCAGTTTCATTTAACTCCATCTCTTAGCCTCCTGTACGATTTTGCAGTGAAATCAATCTTTTTGAAACACTCTTCTATAAGTCGGCTAGATTATGTTTATAAAAGTTTAGTTTTCAGCGCAGAGAATGTACTATTGAATTGTCTCAAGATAGACTGAGCATGGCGAAATGACATGTAATTCACAAAGCCCAGACTTGAAGATAAAATTGACAACAACATGATAGCAATATTAAATTACTAGGGCAAAGACCCCAATAGGCTTGAACCAAACCGAAAATGCAGGTCAAATACGACACTATACTCGTGCTGGATTTCGGCGGGCAATACTGCCACCTAATCGGGAGAAGAGTCAGAGAATACGGTGTCTACTCGGAAATCGTCCCCCACGACATCACGCCAACGAAATAGAAAACCTAAACGAGAAATTCAACGTTAAAGGTTTGATTCTTTCAGGTGGTCCATCAAGCGTCTACGAGCCAGAACGCTCCGAGACTCGACTCGCGCATTTTGGAGATAAGACTGCCGATCTTGGGCTTATGTTACGGGCATCAACTCATAGCCCAATTAAGCAAAGGAAAAGTAGAGCCCGCATCCTGCAAAGAATACGGCATCGCCGATGTCACAGTAGACAAGCCAGTCGGCGTTCTAGAAGGCCTTAGCGAAAGAAGAAAGGGTATGGATGAGCCACGGCGACACAGTTTTTTCACTGCCGCCAGAGTTTGAGGTTTTAGCACATACGAAGAATTGCCCAGTTGCCGCCTTCAGACACAAAAAAAAACCTATCTACGGCTTGCAATGGCACCCGGAAGTTATCCACACAGAAAACGGCGCTTTGATGCTTCGGAACTTCATCTTCGAAGTCTGCAAATGCGAAGCCAACTGGCAGATGGAAGACCTCATAGAGAAGATGGTTAAAGAGCTAAAAACTGAAGTGGGCGACGGAAAAGCCATCATAGGCCTAAGCGGAGGCATCGACTCCAGCGTCGCAACTGCCATCGCAGCACAAGCATTAAACGACAGGCTTACTGCCGTTTTCGTTGACCATGGTTTCATGAGGGAAGGCGAACCCGAAGAGGTCAGGAACGCTTTTCAGAAAATTCAACCTCAACCTCGTAATCGCAAATGCACAAGAAAGGTTTATGGAAAAACTCAAGGGAGTAGTAGACCCAGAGAAGAAACGAAAAATCATCGGCGAAGAATTCGTTCGAGTCTTTCGAAGAAGATAGCTGAACAAACAAGGCGCTGAATACCTCATTCAGGGAACCATCTACCCCGACAGAATCGAGTCAGGCTTCAGAAAACATTCAGACAAGATAAAAACACACCACAACGTGGCGGGACTTGCCGTCAAAGATCAAGTTCAAGAAGATCCTGGAACCGCTACGCGACTTATACAAAGATGAAGTGAGAAAAGTCGCAAGGATGCTGGAGTTGCCTGACGCAATAGTCTCTCGACAACCATTTCCAGGACCTGGATTAGCAGTGAGAATAATCGGCGAGTTAACTGAGGAGAAAGTCAGGATCGCGAAGAAAGCAGACAAAATAGTGACGAGAAGAAATCGAAAAGAACGGTTTGCAGAAGAATCTCTGGCAGTACTTTGCCGTTTTAACAGACACCAAAGCAACAGGAGTCAAAGGCGACGCACGAGCCTACGGATATGTGGTCGCAGTCAGAGCCGCTGAAAGCCGCGAAGCCATGACCGCCAGCTTCGCCAAAATTCCATACGACGTTCTGGAGAAGATTTCAACGAGAATAACCAACGAGATACCAGAAGTCACCCGCGTCGTTTACGACGTAACTCACAAGCCACCCGCAACAATAGAATGGGAATGAAACCTCAATTCCGAAACTGTTTATATTGAAAGTGCTGATAGTATAGACCCTCGAATTGATAGGTGACTCTAGCTGAAGGCTTTGATACTCGCCGGCGGATTCGGTACGAGATTGAGACCTCTGAGTTGTACGCGTCCCAAAACGCTTTTTCCAATCGTAAACAAGCCCTTACTTGAATGGATTTTCCAGCGATCTGGCCCAAGATAACATCAAAGAAGCGATATTGGCGGTCAACCTTCAAACTCAGTTTCATATAAGAAGACAGCGCATCCAAAAACACGGATTGCACATTAGATACTCAATCGACCCGCCAAAAACTCCGCTTGGAACTGGAGGACCGATAAAGAGGGCTGAAAACCTTCTGGGAAACTCGGAGCCTTTCTTGGTATTGAATGGCGACATCTTCGCAGACTTGCGCTATTCAGAGATTGTGAAGAAACACACGGAGAAGAAGTGCTTTGGCCACAATAGCCCTTTGCGAAGTTGAAGATCCAAATAGATACGGCGTGGCCGACATAGCAAAGGATGGTCAAATAAAGAGATTCGTAGAGAAACCCGAAAAAGGCACAGCGCCCACTAATTTGATAAATGCAGGAATCTACGTTTTGAGTCCAAAAGTTTTCAACTACATACCCAAGAATAGGCATGTTTCGATGGAACGTGAGGTCTTTCCCAAACTTGCAGAACAAGGAGAACTCTTCGGACACATTTTTCAAGGTTTGTGGATCGACATTGGTAAACCAGAAGAATATTTACAGACAAACAAAATGATTCTCGATTCCCTTGCCACCACGAAAAGAGTCAGACACAGTGGAAGGTTTGAGGTTAGAAATCCAATTGCACTAAGTAAAAATGTGTCCGTGGGCGAAAAATCAGTGATAGGACCATATGCCATTCTGGGCAAAAATGTGACGGTTGGAAAAAGCGCCGAGATAAGCGATTCAGTGATTTTTGCAGATGCTAAGATAGATGATTATTCATCAGTGAAAGGCGCGATAATAGGGGAGGGTGCCACAATCGGGAAACGAGTCAAAATACCATCGGGCTGCATAGTTGCAGACCAGGCGAAAATAAGAGACAACGTCTCTCTCACATGCGAGACTTCTGTTTGCCCAGCTAAAGAAGTCACTCAAAACATTTTAAAATCCAGAATAATCTGTTAGAATACGGAGACTTGTAAATTGAGTTCACACAAACTCTTTGGAACAAACGGCATTCGAGGACTGGTTAACAAGGAATTAACTCCGGAAATTGCGGTGAAGGTCGGAACAGCAATTGGAACATTCTTCAAACGGAAAAATCTCTTGATTGGATACGACGCCAGGACCAGCGGTCCGATGTTTGCTAAAGCAGTTATTGCAGGTTTGACAGCAACCGGCTGCAACGTGTTTTCAGCAGGGATGTGCCCTACACCAGCTCTGCAGTTTGCGGTAAAGAATCACTGTATGGGCGGTGGAGTGATCGTAACTGCGTCTCACAACCCTCCCGAATATAACGGTATAAAAGTAATCTGGCAAGACGGAATAGAACTTTCTCATGAACAGGAAACCGAAATAGAGGATATCTTTTTCGAGAACAAGGAAGTTCTTGCCGATTGGGACAAACTTGGTACAACAACCGATTTGACTCAAATCAAAGAAGAATACGTCGAAGCCATAAAAAAACATGTCGACGTCTCCAAAATCGCAGAGAAGCATTATCATGTCGTGGTGGACGCGGCAAACAGTGTAGGCGGTTTGACAGCCCCCACACTTTTGAGAGAGTTGGGTTGCAAGGTCACAACTATTAACGCAAACATCGATGGAACTTTTCCAGGAAGAATGCCTGAGCCACGTCCCGAAAACCTCCGAGATGTGTCAATAACCATGAAAGCGCTGGGCGCGGACCTTGGCGTAGCCTTCGACGGAGATGCTGATAGATCGATCTTTATTGATGAAAAAGGAGAGGTTTACATGGGAGACAAGACTTTTGCTATAGTTGAAAAGTACTTTCTCCTCAAAAATCCTGGGTCAAAAATAGTAACTCCAGTTAGTTCTTCTACCCTAATCAAAGAGACAGCTGACGCCTACAAAGGCGAAATTGTTTGGGTCAAAGTGGGCAGCGTCACTGTCTCACAGAAGATGAAAGCGATCAACGCTAAACTGGGCGGGGAAGAGAACGGCGGCGTCTTTTACGGCCCTCATCAATCAGTTCGAGATGGAGCAATGACTACCGCTTTACTCTTGGAAATAATGGCCAATACTGGGGCGAAACTTTCCAAACTTGTCGAGGAACAACCACAATACTTTATCGAAAAAGGAAAGGTCGACTGTCCTGAAAACAAAAAAGAAAAACTCCTCAAAATACTTCGGGAAAAGATTAAAGGTAAAAACGTTTCCACCATCGACGGCGTAAAGATCTGGTTTGAAGATAAAAGCGCCATCTTAGTTAGGCCCAGCGGAACCGAACCGACTTACCGCCTATACGCAGAGGCAAAGACTCAAGAAAAAGCATTAAAGCTAGTTGAAGAATATAGCGAACTAGTCAGAAAAAGCCTCAAGACAGTATAGCGAAGGTAGTCCGTTTTCATGCCCCCAATTCTACACATTAAACCAGAGGAAATAGACTCAATCGAAAAACGTGGAAAATATACAGTGTGCGTTATAGGTTGTGGGCGAAAGGGGATCACTTGCGCCATATCTTTTGCCCAAGCTGGGTTCAAAGTTAGATGCTTTGATGCCGATCAAATTGTGGTCAAACGTTTAGCGAAAGGAAAAACTCTTTTCTCCAAACATGAAGTAGAAGACAGAGTAAAAGGCCTCGTCAGTTCAGGACAAATAGTTCCAACTACCGACCTTAAGACTGCAGTCTCAACTAGTGACATAATAGTTATGGCGATCACTCCAAAAATTGACGAAAGGAAAAACCCCGATTACTCGGAAGTAGAAAGTAACAGCAAACAAGTTGGTGTAGCGCTTCATCCAGGAACATTGTTTATTTATAGCGGCTTATCTGGCTTAGGCTTCACCGAAAGCATCATCAAGGAAATATTAGAAAACACATCAGGTCTCAAAACTGGAGATGGGTTTGGCCTAGTCTACATTCCTTTGCAGGCCTCAAATGGGCAAGATATCCACTTGATCGCTGATCAAGACTTGAGTATTGCCGGAATGGACAAGATTAGCTTGAGCGCCGCATCAGCGATTTTTGAGACGATAACAGGTAAGCGCGCTAAAACGACGATGGATATTAGAGCTGCCGAGTTGGCTGTGCTTTTCGCCGCAGCCAGGCGAGATTCGGGAATCGCATTGGCTAATGAGCTGGCTGTCCTTTGCGAAAGTGCAGGCTCAGATTATTTCAAGGTTCTATGGATCTTAGACTCAGAGAAACCCGCTGTGCCTCCAATAATTTCTGAAGAAGAGAATCAGAATGAAACATATACGCTTCTTGAGAATGCGGAAAGCCTAAACGCCAAGCTTAGGCTATCAAAGCTATCTAGGCAAATAAACGAAGAAGCTTTCTTGCACGGTATTGGTTTAACGCAGGAGACGTTGCGGAGTTGCGGGAAGACTTTCAGAAGAGCTCGCGTGGCAGTGCTGGGCTCAGCCAGAGCGGGAACACCGGCCGATGTTTTTGCCAGGATGCTTGAAGCAAGAGGTGCAAAAGTCAGTCTTTATGATCCCTTATTGGCAAAGAGCGAACCTTCCGAACCTATTTCGGGTCTTAAGAGGAGTCTGAATGAAGCAGCCGAAGGCGCAGACTGTCTAGTGCTTTTCGCGGGCCAAGATCAAATTAAGCGTTTGAATCTCAAAAAGCTGCGCGCTGTTATGAAAACGCCTGCGGCGATAGTTGACCTGGTTGGTCTTGATGAACCCAAGCAAATTGAAAAAGAAGGCTTCATATATCGTGGTTTTGGAAGAGGTACTGAAAAGAGATGAAGAAATTAGGCGTAGCAGTTATCGGAACGGGTTTCTGGGGCAAGAATCACGCTAGAGTCTATCGTGAACTGCCGTCAACCGAACTTGTGGCTATCTGTGATGTGGACCCAAAAAGAGCAAAAAACATCGCTGACCAATTTGGAGCGAAAATGTATACGAGCAGCGCACGAATGCTGAAAAACAAGGATATAGAAGCTGTCAGCATTTGCACTTGGTCAACTATGCTTGCAAAAGAGGCTCTAAGAGCACTCAGGGCTGGAAAACATGTTCTGGTGGAGAAACCAATGGCGACCAATACTCGACAAGCAAGAAGACTCATTGAGGCTGCTGAGGAAAACGGACTTCATCTTACGGTAGGTTTCTTGATGAGATTCATTCCAGGTCTTCAGCGCATCCGGGAGGCGACTGAAAAGAGGAAAATTGGAGATTTGGTTTGCATCACTGCAAAAAGAGTCGGGCAATGGCCCGAAAGAATAGGTGATATAGGCGTAGTCAAAGACACAGCAATTCACGACATTGACGTGATGCGGTATGTATCTAACGAAGATCCAATTAGCGTCTATGCCAAAGCAGGAAGCATGAAAAACACAAAATTCGAGGATTACGCACAAATAATGCTCGCATATGAAGGCGTGAAGAGTGCCTTCATAGAATCTAACTGGTTGACTCCTTACAAAACAAGAACTTTGACTGTTACTGGTAGTGAGGCAATAATGAGGTTGGACTACATAACACAGGATCTGTGGATTGAAAGTGCTAAGGAAAGCTTCCAGCCGAAGTATCCTTTTCAGGAACCCTTAAAACTCGAGCTCCAACATTTTGCTGAATGCATAACAGAAAAGAAAAAGCCTCTGATTTCAGGACGCGACGGTTTAAAAGCTCTCCAAATCGCTGAGGCTGCGTTACGTTCGTCTGCAAAAAACAGAATGATAAGTCTAAAGTCGTAACTTACTGCTTCAGGTTGAACGGCTTGCCTTCTAACACGATTTTTTCTGGCATCTGAGCCTTCCATTTCTTCATGAATGGCAGGTCTTCTGCCTCTTTGCGCAATTCGTCAGGTAGCATTTCAGGGATTTCGTCTCGAATAGGAAACCATCGTAAGCATTTTGGGCAGACTATTACCCCTTCAACTATTTCCTCCTTTTCTTCAAAAATGTGCAACTCAAGCGGATGATACTTATCTATCGGGCACGCCAATATTTCCATAAGCTTCTTTTTCATTTTCTCTCACGCCTACACATGAATGGGGAATGATTATTAAGACTTATCTGAGGAGCGTTTGACGTATATATCTAAAACAACTTGATGCCAGTTCGGTCCGGTTGTTCGGATAATACGTGAAAAGGGAAAACTAAAAGCTACATTCAGACTAGTGAGTCGCTCAGCCACTTTCATCTTGGTCTTTTTAATCGGTCTCTCATTTTTTTTGGCATGCTCGAAATCGTAGTAATGTATCCGCCCTCCAGATGCTTTTAGGGCTGAGACTGCGCTTGGCAAATATTCAAGAGCTTTTTCGGGTAAAGGCATCAAAACGCGGTCAGCTACATTCTGCAGTTTCCCTCTCGGTGATTTCTCTTGAGTCGCCTTGCCAGAGGGACAACTTTGTCGTAGACTCGGTTAAGTCTAATGTTCTCGTTCATGATTTGAATCGCTGAAGGGTTAATGTCTATCGAATAGATTTTTTCAGGATCCGCTTTCTTTGCAATCATTATGGAAAAGCATCCTGCGCCTGCAAACATGTTGACTACGATCTCTCGCGGCTTAACTGCACTGGCAATCCGATGTCTTTCATTGGAAAGTCTTGGGCTGAAGTAGCATTTTGAAATGTCTACAGAGAACAAGCAGCCGAATTCTCTGTGTACTGTGCTGGTTTTGTTTTCGCCCCTCAGGTACATCAGAGGTCTGAGCCTGAATTCTCCGGATACAGCGCTTGTTTGAGCTAGAACGGTTCTCACGTTGCGGTGCGTGGTCATAATCCTCTCTGTTACGTCAGGAGCACTGAGCAGAGTTGTCTTCGGCACCTTGATTACTGCAATATCTCCTATGATATCGTAGGCCTTACAGACGTCTCCCTGCGTCGTCAGAAGAAGGAGTGCCAAAAACGCTTTTTTGAAGTCGGTTCTTCACTTTTCGCCCTTCGCTATCTCACATGTGACTGGAAACGTTTAAAAGCAAAATGCTTTTCCTTTGTAGAAACAGGGTACTTCATGGAAAGAACTGGAATTGTCTATGAATGCATGAGATGTGGAGCTAGAGTCCCATCCGAAGAGCTAGAGATGCGCGGCGGGGAAACAAAGTGCATAATTTGTGGTTATAGAATCTTAAAGAAGGTAAAACCGCCGGTAGTAAAAAGAGTGCAGGCCAAATAAAAGATGGGTTTTGGAGAGCCTAAGGAACTCCTAATTTCGGCCTAATTCGTATTTAACCGCTCGCGATTTCAGAATATTTCTCTGTCTCCAATTTTACGTAACGCTTTTCCTCGAAGTCTAACTGGTTCGCCGATGACTTCTTCGGGAGCTTTCTCGATCGTCTGCCGTTTTACTGTTTCTCCGCAGATTCCTCTTGGAAGCAAGCGCCTCTTGACGCAGAGGGAGTATGTACAGTTTGAAAGGTTGCACATTTCTTCCGTCCATCTGCACCATACGGTATCACGTCTATAGAAGGCAGAGTTCTTTGCACATTTAAATGATGGGCATGTTGGAGAACAAGCTTTAGCTTGGGCCATATGGATACACCTCTATTTTAGTCATTAAAATTCAATGGTTTGCGATGCATTCCCAGAAAACCTATTTCTCAAGGTATCAATATAAACTTTTTTATCCTGGACTCAGGATCGAGCATTTACTTGATTTTTGGGAGAATTTGTTTTCGTCTAAGGATTTCTAGAAGTACAAACAAGATTGCAACTGCCGAGATAAAGACTATTGTCACTATCAAGCTTGTTTCAATCAACACAGATCCCAAAAGTACAAACCTCGACATTCTGATTTGTATCGTCTCAGGAGCATTGACTTGAACATTCGCTGCTTCGTAAGAATTCTCCATTCCCGTGGGGTAAGCCACTATTTGCATGCTGCCTCCAATTATGCCGTTGAAAGTCGCTGTCCCCGCTGCTGTTGTTGTGGCAGATATTTTTTCCATTCCAGGTCTGTTTACAACCACTTTTGCATTTGAGATTGGCTGTCCGAAGTAGTCAACTCACTTTCACCGATATCTGAATGTTATACAGACTGCAGCGAATCTCGCTTTGCGTGTTGCCGAAGACTTCTAAGACAGTCTCATTCAGCAAAATACTGTCTACGTAAACTCGCAACTTATACTTCCCAAAAGTAGCCTCGACATTTGACATTTCCGGAGCTGTCAGTTGTATAACCATAGAATATTCCGCTGGTCATTTCAACCAGCTCTAATCGCGAATTAGCAACTGGCGCTTGATTGTAACCTACATACTTTAAGTGCCACTGTTTCGGCGGGCACATTATGAGTAGCCTCTGATGTTGGCTGCGCTGGAAGACTTGCGATTGTGTTGTTGCCTTGGTTAAATACTAATCCGTACAATAGAGGCGTTGACCGTATAGCTAATTCGGGGAAGCGTAGAGTTTAGGACAAAAGTTCCGGAAAGGTCTGTTTGACCTGACGCGCTTCCCGTTTGTGAACCGCCTCCGTCAGTTTTGACATATTGAAAACTTATGTTTATATTAACAAAGGGCATCAGAAAGCCGTCGCTGTTTTTAACTGTTATTTTGAGGTTTGATAACTCACATGTTAAATCAAACGCGGTCTCGCTGGTTATGGAATAAGTTGTCTGAGCAACTCTAACATCATTCCAGTAGGCAGATATTTCATGGTTACCCGTTTCCAGATTAATGATTGCTTTTCCATCGGTTGCGGTTGTAACATTGTAGACTGCATTTGTCACCTGATCAAGTGCCTTGATCACTATTTGAGGCACAATGCTTCCTGCCAGACTTAGGGTTCTCATTGTGATTGGATAGCCCGGTACAGTCACAGCCTGTGAATCGGGTATAGACTTGGCGTTGTTCTGGGGAGTTATGGCTATGTTATATTTGCCTATCTTTGCATCTGAGGGCACAACCCAGGCAGCGTTAATTATGCCGTCGCTTGAGGCAGTCGCCGATACAGAGGTGATGACAGCACCTGTATCTGCATAGGTGATTGTTATTGTCGAAAGTTCGTTTGGTTGATATCCTATTGCACGAATGGTTGCTGATTGCCCTCTGTGATACGTATCCTTGTCGGTGAAACCTATCAAGAAAGAACTGGTCGACAACAACTGAGTTTGATTGAAGTAAACTTGGTATGAACCTGCATAATCCGTAATCGAGCCAGCAGGTTGAAAACTGGTGTCCGGATAAGTTAGCTGGACTCTGGCGGTTCCCTTTTGTTGGTCGTGAGGGTGATTGCTTTGAGTAATTTGTGTTCAAGGGCTGGAAGCATAACCGTGATGTCCGCGATTGTAAGCTGTGCTTGCCTCCTCCTGTAATCCTGAACATTCAGAGTTACACTGCTTCCCTCCTGCAGTATGGCAGGCGATGAAGGAACGACAGCTTTGCAGAATACTCGGTGGTTACGGTAAAATCCTTTGTAGCGTTAGCGTTTTCTTCAGAACGTCTCTAAGCACAATGGTGTAGGTTCCGCCAGGTTTTCAGGTACCGTAGAAATTAGCGTTTACGTAGAATCCGTCCGCAGTGTTGCTGTCAACGAGGTTATTGCCAAACCAAACCTCATAGTCACCGTTCCTAGTGTCGATAGTGCCTTGAACATTGACATATTGACCCACCGGTCCAGTCAATCCAGAAGGGAGTGACTTGATAAATGTACACTCCAAGTTGACCGAAAACAGCGAGAACGGCATGAACAGAAATGCAGCTCCTATCGCGAATAGAAGCGTCACTGTAACGGCTTTCTTGTTCAAACCACAGTTCTCCTATGTTCATTAGACATTCTTATTGCGGCTGACATTTACTATTAAGGGATCATTTTAAACTTTGCCTTTCGTTAGCTGAGTGAAATTGGCAGAAAGCAAAGTGACGCCAACAGCTTCAGCGATAAGAAGTTGAACAATTGAAAAATCGAATTTTTCACCCAAGTGTCTATTCTTTGAAAAACTGGATCAAAGAGGATTATTTAATAAAATGTTTCACTATCTAAGTTCCAAGAAAAAAGAGCACCAGGCTTGCTAAGTACTATGGAGAACCTGATTCCACCTTCCCTTGTTCAAGCATTAAAGAAGCAAAAATACCACTTGGTCGGCAAGCATTCGGCGGTCAAAAAGTGCAAATGGCTTCATGAAAGTCTTAATCCACGATAGATCTTGCTACAAACAGAAGTTCTATGGAATAAACTCTCATCAGTGCATCCAAATGTCGCCCTCACTTTTCTCATGCAGCCAACAATGTCTGTTTTGCTGGAGAGCTCAAAGCGGAGACATGCAAGTCACATGGGATGAAATGAAACCGCTAAAGTGGGATACCGCCGAAGACATAATGCAGGGAAGTCTGAGAGCTCAAGACGCAATCTTGAGTGGATACAATGGGAATCCGAAGGTAAATTGGCGAAAGTTGACAGAAGCCCGAGCTCCTCGGCATGTTGCCATCAGTCTAACCGGTGAACCCACACTCTATAGTCCTCTGGGAGAGTTAATCAGTGGATTTCACAATAAAGGGTTCACAACTTTTCTTGTGTCAAACGGTACAATGCCCTCTAGACTCTCGGGATTGGGCGAAGAACCAACCCAACTCTACGTTTCTGTCTGTGCTCCCAACGAGAAGGAATACGAACGCGTTTGCCGCCCACATTTTCCGGAGGCTTGGGAGAAGCTAAATGAGACCCTTTCGCTTTTTGCGAGTTTTCGTTGTCCCACGGTTATTCGCATGACTTTGGTTAGAAAGCATAACATGAAGTCTGTCGAGGAATATGCTCAACTTATTGAAAAAGCTGATCCAACGTACATTGAGGCCAAAGCGTACATGCACATTGGCTTTTCGACTCTCCGTCTGGGTTACGATAGTATGCCCGGTCACAGGGAGGTTTATGATTTTGCAGAGCACTTGGCTGAGCTTACAGGTTACCATATTATCGATGAGTCAGTCGAAAGCAGGGTGGTGTTATTGAGCAAACGAAAAAAACCCTTACGTTTCGATGATCGTTCATCGACGAATTGAAGTTGTTAGAAAGTTAAGGTTCACATTTGCTTTCCAGTTTTTAACGATTTTAATAAATAGTAAATTGTGTTCTATCCTTAAAGTGTGAAGAAAAACATGCTGACCTTGAGGGCAATACTAGATAAGGTGAAAAAGGAACTCACGAAAAAAGAGAAAACTAGAGAAGCCCTGTACGACGATATGCGAAAAGTAACGAACTTCTCCAAACAATCAATTCTCCGCTATCATCAAAACAAGCTGGAAGAAGCAAGAAGGCTGCTGGAAGGGGCGAAAGAGCTCATTCTCAAGCTTCAGAAAATGGCCGAAGAATATCCTAGGCATTGTCTACGGCGGCATGTTCAGCGCGGCGCTTCAGGAATACTCTGAGGCTGCAGTATTTCTTACATTAGCCAGTGAATCACGTTTTGTCTCTCCAGAAGAGCTTAACGTCCCTTCTGTCGATTACGTGCTGGGTCTAGCGGATGTCATAGGTGAGTATCGGAGATTGGCGCTAGACGCTCTGCGGGTTGGCGATGCAGAAAAAGGTGATGCATGCCTGAGAATAATGGACGAGATTTACATTGAATTGACCGCCTTGGATGAAGCCTACATGTTGGTTCCGGGACTCCGAAGAAAATGCGACGTTGCAAGGCGAATTATTGAAGCCACACGAGGGGACGTCACTCAAGAAGTACGCAGGAAATCTCTGGAAGACTACTTAAAGCGTTTTGAACGAGTTCAAGGAAAACAACAGAAGGTTCAAAAGAATAGGAAATGAACGAAAACGACGAATTTCCCAAGGGTTTCTCCGTCGTTAAAGCTCATGAATCGCAGAGGCGCATGTCTAGAATACTGATTGCCGAAGACAGGTCAAGAAAAATCAATTACGTAGCGGGTGTTGACGTCGCTTATTCGGGAAATCTAGCCGTAGGTGCAGTAGCCGTCTTGGACTACCCTGCTCTGCGTTTATTGGAATATCAGACGGCAACTTACGAAACAAAGTTTCCCTACGTGCCAGCATTGCTTTCCTTCAGAGAGATTCCGCCGTCGATGGTCTGCATTAGGAAGCTGAAGCTTCAGCCAGATGTTTTTCTCGTCGACGGTCACGGAATGGCTCATCCTTTCAGATGTGGCTTTGCCAGCCATCTGGGGCTTGCAATCAAAAAACCGACCATCGGGGTAGCAAAGAGCAACCTTATCGGTCGATCCATGAAAATTGGAAGTGAGGTTCTAATTATCGACAACGGACAGATTGTAGGTTCGGAGGTTGTAACAAAGAAAAGGTCAAAACCGGTTTATGTCAGCATAGGTCATATGGTGTCTCTAAAAAGAGCTACCGAAATTGTGAGACATTGTGCATGCAATGGCCGAATCCCGGAGCCGCTTCGTCTTGCTCACCGTATTGCTACCGAAGAAAAGGAAAAAGCGTCATAGAGAAAAATAACGAGTAAGCAAGGTACGTGCACGAAAATCTTTTATCTGCTCAGTTCCCAAGTTCAATGACGGTGTTAAAGAATGGAATTCTCCTTTGAAGATTTTCAGAGGCTCGATTTACGCATAGGAAAAGTCATCGAAGCTAACCAGATTCCAGGTTCGAGGAACCTCATCAGAATTTTGGTTGATTTTGGAGCGGATAAGAGACAAGCAGTGGCTGGACTTCTGCAATGGTATAAACCTGCCGATCTCGTAGGCAAAGAATGCGCGTTCATTCTAAACCTTCCCAAACGCAAGCTTATGGGAGTTGAATCTCAATGTATGATTCTGGCAGCTGAGGACGACAAGGGCAATGTAGTTTTTCTACAGCCTGAGAAAGACATTGCTGAAGGAAGTAAGATCCGATAGCTTCAAAATTGGAGATCTGCTTTTTTTTCATGTGTGCCTTGCGGACTTCAACCGAGTCTTTTCATTTTCAGGTTTCTTTCAAAAAATAATAACATTCCGCGATATGAAAAGATAAATTAAGAATGCAAATAAGTTACTTGTGTCCTTTGTTGTGGGGGTTATTATGCCATCTAGTGATGAAGCACTCATGTGGGTCGAAAAGTATCGGCCTAAAAATCTAGACGAAATCGTTGACTTGAGCGATATTGTGCAAAGTCTGAAAGCTTTTATGCGTAATCCGAAAACGATGCCGCATTTGCTTTTGGCAGGTATACCTGGCACGGGAAAAACAACTGTTGCACTTTGCATCGCTCACGCGCTCTTTGGCCAGAATTGGAAAACTTTCACTTTGGAGCTTAATGCTTCTGATGAAAGAGGAATAGACACTGTACGTGATAGGGTTAAGGATTTTTCACGCTATAGTCGTTCAGGTTTTGGAAGCGTACCTTATGCCTTGGTTATTCTTGATGAAAGTGATCAGATGACTGGGCCTGCCCAGACAGCTTTGAGACGGATCATGGAGACCAGTTCGCGGACATGTAGGTTTATTCTGATATGTAACCAGTCTGGAAAAATAATTGAGCCTATTCAGAGTCGCTGCGCGATATTTCGCTTTTCAAAACTTGACAAGAAAGCAATGATAGCCCACCTAGAACATATTGCCAAAAAGGAAAATGTAACGCTGTCGCCTGAAGCTGCAGAGCGAATTGTGGAGTATTCAGAAGGAGATCTGAGGCATGCAATAAATGCTTTGCAGACAGCGTCGGTGTACAGAGACGGAATTGTTGACGAAAAGACGGTTCTTCAGGTGATCGGTGAAGCCAGCCCAAAACAGGTTCAAATGATGATTAACAAAGCGTTAAACGGAGAGTTTGTCGACGCAAGAAAAATAATGTATGAACTTATGGGTGCATATGGCTTTTCTGGCTCAGAGATAGTTCGTCAGATGCAGAGAGAATTGTTCAAGCTCTCCTACTTGTCGCCGGAACAGAAGGCAGACTTGACCAGTATTATCGGAGAATATGATTATCGCTTAACTCAAGGAGCAAACAGTGACATTCAATTGAGCGCCTTGCTCGCCCAATTTGGTAAGGTTGGGAAAGTCAAAGGGGAAACTTGTTGAAAACTGATGCTTTATGGGTTGAAAAATACCGCCCTAAGAAAATCTCCGAGGTATTAGGAAACGAAGAGGCAAAAGCAATTTTTGTCGAATGGCTTAAGAACAAACGGCATTTGAAGAAGGCAGTTTTGCTCTATGGCCCCCCGGGCGTGGGGAAAACTGCACTGGTTAATGCTGCTTCCAACGAGTTCGGCTACAAAATTATAGAGATGAACGCAAGCGATACGAGGACAGAAAAAGCAATAAACAAGATCGCTGGACCTGCCACCTTCTTTATCGGTCTGGACAAGTTTTCAACTGCTAGCAAGGGCAATCTTTTATTCTTAGATGAGGTTGACGGCGTTGCTGGCAAAGAAGACCGGGGTGGCATAGGTGCAATAGTAAAGATAGTTGAAGAGTCACGTGTACCAGTCATTATGGCTGCAAACGACACTGATCTTGAGAAAATCAGGCCTTTGAAGAAGGTCTCAACGTTGATTAGGTTTCAGCAAGTGAGACTGCCCTTGATAATTACTATGCTGCGAAGAATTTGCGTTATGGAGCACGTGGAAGCGGAGTATGAAGCTCTTGAAAGAATCGCTGAGAACAGCAAAGGGGACATGCGTTCAGCCATAAATGATCTTCAAAGCCTTTCTGAACCGAACAAACTTCTCACACTTCAAGATACTTTGACGTTGAGTGCAAGAAATAAAGACATAAGTATGGAAGAGACCCTGCGCGGGTTCTTTTCAGCCAAATCTCTCGCAGAAGCCGCAACGTTGCTGAGTCGTTCTAACGTAGATTATGATGATTTTTTACTCTCAGTCAGCGATAATCTTCCAAGGCGCTATGATGACCCCAAGGAGCTTGCCGAGGCTTATGATTTTGTTTCTCGCGCTGACGTATTCAGAGGTAGGATCGGAACGGAGCATTGGACTCTCTTAAGATACTTCTTCAACGACATGGCTAGAGCAGCGGCAGTTTCGCCTGAGTCGTACAAACCTTTTGACTTCATATCACCGCCAATAAGAATAATCACTCTGTTTTGGACAAAAGGAAAAAGAACCATGCTTGAGAACATATGTGCCAAAATCGGACTTCAATGTCACGTCTCTCGGGTTACAGCCAAAAATGACTTTATTCCTTTTCTCAAGGCTATTTTGGAGAAGAACAAGACAAGTTCAATAATCTCGGGATTCAAACTTGAAGACGAAGAAGTCGAATACCTATTGAAAATGAACAAATTCTAATCACAGGCGGGACTAGAATAGTGGCTCTGAATAAGAAAGCTTTCAAACTTCCTCGCGTTGAAAAAGACAAATTCATACAATTGCTTAAGCTTGGTCTTGAGTACGATCGAGAGCAAGGTTGTTTCTCGATAAGTAGTTTTAACAACATTGAAAGACTAGTTGCCGTTATCTCAAGTACTCTAGGCGTCGAAAGAGTTCTGTTTCTTCAAAGTTGCCTGATCTGCGGTAACGATTTCCCTTGTCAAGATTGCAAATACTACGAGTTATGTGGAACGCGAGACCTTCCATTCCATTGCGTGTGTTCGCATTGCCTGAAAGAGAGGAAAAGTCTGTGAATAATGAGTCTGAAGCATATTCCAATCTATTTTATCAGTCATTAGACTGAATTGTACATAGTCTTCTCATTCCCATGCAAGTGAATATTCTGAACAGCATTACCAAGACTGCGGGCTAGAAACTCTAAAGTAGACAGCGGGAAAGGCTGCTCCGAATTCGATCCAAGGCTTGAAATTGAATTCATTAGCGCGGAAACATCGATTTATCCCGCTTCCTCTTATACATTTGATTAAGGTTCTTCCAAAGCGGAATTGTGAAAACGAGAAAGCCTTTTATGAATTGCGGACACAAATGTACTCAGGGGATTGAAACCTTGGAAGCCTACGTTTTAATAAAAATTGCAACTCAAACAGATGTCTGCGGGTTCAGTCGCTCCGTAATTGAGAAAATAGGAAAGATGAAGGGTATCGAAAAAGCCAGCCTATTGTTCGGTGATTTCGATGCTATCTTAAAAATCAAAATGCCAAAAATCCATGAAATAGAAAATTCAGTCATGGAAGAAATACACATGGTCGAAGGCGTCGAGTCTACGATGACACTTCTATGCGTGGACGAAAACATAATTGAGTAAGGTGAGATAAACTATGGAGACTGGCTATATACTTTTCAACCTGAAACCAGGAATGAAACGCACCTTCCTTCAAAGCATCAGAACCATAAAGAACGTCAAGGAAGCCCATATAGTTCTTGGCAATTGGGATGCCATCGCGGAAGTCGAAGCGAAAGATGTTCAGGACCTTGAGAAGGTTTATTTCAACGAAATTGACAAGCTCTTGAGCATAACCAACTCCAGGCTATACATAATGGCTTGTCCAAGAACCAGAAAATAGACGCCAGGAACAGAGACAGGCATCGAAACATTGGAATGAATAGTCACTCGTTCAATGACCGAATTTCGTTTTCTTCCCAAATTTTTCTAGAAGTCAGTCAAAGTCATGGAAAATTATTCGGCCAAGATCACGCTGCAAACATGAGAAGCGCTGGCTACCGACGGATTAGTCATGACAATTACTCTTGCTTACGCTTGCTTGGTTGGTTTGCTTAGTTTTTATTCAGGCATGCTTCTGTGAAAGCGGAGTATTCAGTTGAAGGCCTTGCTCCTGCATATTCTAATCCAACTGGTAGGCTTCTTCACCGTGCTGTGTTAGGTCCAAGCCTGCGTCTTCTGCTTCAGGACTTACTCGCAACGGCGAGAATACGTTGACGGCTTCAGTAGCAGATAGGAACCGAAGAACGCAAAGGGCACAACCACGGCAATAGCCAACAGTTGAGCAGAAGTTGCGTGGGTTTCCGAAGAACAAGCCGTTCGCACCGTTAACGGCTGCTGAGGCAAACAGACCAGTCGCAATCGAACCCCACAAGCCCCCGACCCCGTGGCACGCGAAGACGTCCAAGCGTATCGTCTATCCTTGACCTACCTGCCCGCCAGTTCGCAACCAAGTTAGAAATGAATCCCGCGACTAAACCAATTATTAACGCTGAAGCCCACGTTAACGTAGCCCGAAGCAGGCGTTATAGCAACCAATCCAACGACGGCGCCTCAGCTGAAAGACCGACAGCAGATGGCTTACCCTTCACGATCCAGTCTACGACCATCCAGCTTACGGCAGCAGCAGCCGCAGCCAAGTTAGTCGTTACCAGGCTCATAACTGCAAGCTCGTTTGCTGCAAGTGCACTGCCAGCGTTGAAACCGAACCAGCCGAACCAAAGCAGAGCCGCACCTAGAAGCACGAAGGGAATGTTGGTCGGCTTGAATTCCGCTCGCACTATCCTCTAGCGTCCAAAGCCTTCATGTGGTTTTTCCACGGGATACTGAAGCCTTTCCTTCTGCCTATAACTAACGCTGCTGCAAGAGCCGACAAGACCCGCTGAAATGTGAACTACGATTCCTCCCGCAAAGTCAATCGCACCCAAAGAGTACAGCCACCCACTCGGATTCCAAACCCAGTGAGCGATAGGAGCATAAATCAACGTGGACCACAATACGACGAAGATCAAAAGAGAACGAAACCGGACTCGCTCCGCTAAGGCACCTATAATCAGCGCTGGCGTAATGGCAGCAAACTTTAGCTGAAACGCAAAGTACAATAAATCCGGAATCTGCGGAGCTACGGTGCTCGTGTATATGCTTATGCCGTTTAAACCGACAAGCGAGAGGTCACCTATGACTCCGCTTATGCTTGGCCCAAAAACGAGGCTGTAACCCCACAAAGCCCACACTATGCTTATTACCGCGAATATAACGAGGCACTGTACTATCGTGGACACCAAGTTTTTCTTTCGCACTAAACCTCCGTAGAAGAACCCCAGAGCAGGGGTCATTAACATGACAAGAGCGGTCGCAGTAATCAGCCATGATACGCTTCCTGTGTCTATTGCCGACATTTCAGATTCCTCTTCCAACGTATGTTTACATTATTTAGTTTTTTCTGTGCATGTGTCACATACTGCTATTTAAAAACTATCCATATGAAACATATATATCGTTAAGAAGTAGTCAATTGTCCAAAAAAGTTAGAACAAATACGGGTTTCTTTCAATTTTCAGCCTCAAGAATCAGCAATACCGTAAAATCGTCCAAAAACGTGGCTCGTCGAAAAAAGAGAACAGCAAACTTGGAACAAGTGCTGATGCAAAAAAAACACACCAAAAAAAGGACCATATTCACATGAAATAACAAAAACACCCTGCGCTAGTGTCTTCTAAAGAAATTGAAACTCGGCATTTCAAGCTGCAGCTTTATATAACGGGCCTCAAGCATAGCGCACGCCAAAAGTCCTTCTGGCTTTCAAGGAATTTCATGATTTTAAACGGAAATGTACTAAAACCAGATAAAGCGCTCTCTAGTCTTTCTTGGTATAGAGGGAATGGAAAATAGGCTGCGGCGTCTTCGGAGCCATCAACTTCAATGAACAACCCGTCTTTTCATATGTATACTGGGGTCTCCGCTCCCAGAACCATCGAGGCCACCAATCACACGGCTTCTTGACCTACGATGAAGGTAAGTTTAACGTTCACAAGAACCTGGACTTGGTGCCCAAGATCAAAACCAAAACTATCCAGGAGTGGATTAGACGATTGCCTGGAAGCATAGGGATAGGCAACGTTCGGTATACCACGAGCGGCAAGTGCGACGATGAATCCATAATTCAAGGCACACAGCCAGTTCTGGTCTCTATTGACGGAATTGAATTAGCGTTATCGTTCAACGGTAACATCGTCAACACCCTTCAACTCTCGCAAGAAATAACCAAACATATCCCCGACTTCTCCTGCTCTTGTGACTCAGATTTGGTTGCTAACAAACTCCTTTTGGAGTTAAGGAGAAGCAAAGATCTGAAATCAGCAGTTGAGTCTGTCATTATCGGTCTCGACGGCGCATTCTCTGTCATCGGCATTACAGGCACCGGCGAATTTTTCGCTTTTAAAGATCCGCACGGAATAAAACCCCTATGCGGGGGACATAGCCCAGACGGGTTGACCTTCGCTTTCGCATCCGAAACTGTCGGGTTGGACATCAACGGGTTTATCCGCGATTTTGAACTGGAGCCGGGAGAACTCGTTTCCGTCTCCAAAAGAGGTTTCCACAGACAACAAATAATCCGAAGCCCACGCAGGGCTTTTTGCGCCTTCGAATTCGCCTACTTTGCGAGACCAGACTCACGATTTAACGGCAAGTACGTCTACGAGATTCGCGAAGACTTCGGTAGAAATCTAGTGAAGGAATTTCCCGAGATCGTTAAGGATGCCGATATCATTCTGTCAGTCCCTGAAACCGGTGATGATCCAGCTATGGGAGTGCACGAAGGGTCTGGCTTAAGGTGGGAACGCGCCAGTCGTCGACACCGCTACGTCACAGAACGTGCATTTATCCTACTGAACAATGAACGATACTCAACTATAGATCGCAAGGTAAACATTCTTGGCTCAAAGGTTGAAGGCAAACGGGTCATTGTTACCGAAGACAGCATCGTCCGAGGAGATACCACAAAAATAATCATAGAGAAACTCCGAAAATCAGGCGCAAGGAAAGTCTACATGTTTGTCACATTTCCACGGATTATTGGGCCATGCTTTTACGGCATTGATATGGCAACGTATGGTCAACTCATAGGTTCTCGCCACAACGACGAAGAAATAGGAAGATTAATCGGTGCAGATTCCGTTTGCTACCAATCGATTGAAAACCTAGTTGAATCGACAGGATGCAAACGCAATGAGCTGTGTTTGGCCTGCATCACGGGCGAATATCCAACACCTTTGGGGCAGAGGATGGCTGATGAAATGAAGGCTAAATTCCTCCAAGGCTACACTGAAAACAATAGAATCTATGAGACTAACAGCGTATTCCAAGATTCACAGCCCAAAATCCAAGTTAACTAATTCGCTACGAAAATTCTCTAAACAAGACTGACCTCCAAGGATAAAGCTGTTGTATGCATACTTTCATGCACACGAAAAAGCTTTCGCTCACCAGATTTTCCAAGGAAGTCGGTCCATATACTCATTTAGCGAAAGGATAGTCGTTCCGTTGTGCTGCTGCAGCACCCTTACAAGCGCAAATGCCAGCTCCAAGTTCACAATAACGGGAACATTGAATTCTACGGCGTGTCTACGGATTGCGTAGCCATCGGTTAGGACATCCGTAAAAGTACTCTTCTTGTTCGGCAAAGGCACGTTAATCACCAAGTCTATTTTGCGTTGCTTTAGGTAGTCGAGAATGTTTGGGTCCGCCGCTTCCTTCACCTTGTAGAGTGTAGTCACGGATATTCCAGCTGTTCGCATCACGTCCGCTGTGTTTTTCGTTGCGTAAATCTTAAAACCCATCTCCTTGAAGGCCTTTGCCAGAGATATTGCCTTTTGTTTCAGTTCGTCTCCACCGACCGTAATGAGAACAGCGCCTCCCTGAGGGGGCATGCGAAACTCGGCGGATTGAAGCGCCTTTGAGAAGGCATCCGCGAAGTTTTCACCCAGACAAGCCACCTCGCCAGTGCTTAGCATCTCCACGCCAAGAACTGGGTCTGCCCCGCTGAGGCGCATGAAGCTGAACTGAGGAACTTTCACCCCTACGTGTCTAATTGGTGGCAGTTCGCAGGATTTTAGTTGTTCGAACTTCCTGCCCAGCATTGCCTGGGTAGCCAATTCGATGAGGTTTACGCCACGTGTCTTGCTAACAAAGGGCATTGAACGTGAAGCGCGCAAGTTGCACTCAATAACATACACTTCGCCATCTTTAACTAAATACTGTATGTTGAAGGGTCCCAGTATTCTTAGGGCTTTGACGATTTTTTGAGTAGTCTCTTCAACTTTTTTTTGCACTTCAGTTGAAAGTGTTTGAGGCGGGATGCTCATGGTGGCATCCCCGCTGTGCACTCCCGCATATTCTACATGTTCAATGATAGCACCTAAGAGGCAGGTTTCGCCGTCTGAAACGCCGTCTTCTTCGACTTCCTTGGCCTCTAGAACAAATTTGGAAATCACTACAGGCATGTCACGGGAGACCTTTGCAGCCAATTTTAGATAGTTTTCCAAGGCCTTCCCATTGTATGCTATGCGCATTGCTGAGCCCGATAGAACGTAACTGGGACGTACGAGAACGGGATAGCCGATTTTTTCCGAGAATAGCTTTGCTGCCTCGATAGAAGAAAGTCTACTCCATCTCGGTTGGGGTATGTCTAATTGATCCAGCAATTCGCTGAATTTGCTGCGGTCTTCAGCAAGATCGATGTCTTCTGCTCGTGTTCCTAGAAGTTTGATGCCCATTTTTGCTAACTTGAGGGCCAAGTTGTTGGGAATCTGACCACCGACGCTTGCAATCAACCCCATCGGATTTTCCTTTTCGTAGATATCGAGAATCCTCTCCGTCGTCAGCTCCTCAAAGTATAGCTTGTCGGAGATGTCGTAGTCTGTGGAAACGGTCTCTGGGTTATAGTTCAACATGATAGCTTCTTGAATTCCGTTCTTCTTTAGCGCCCAAATGGTGTTAACGCCACACCAGTCGAATTCGACACTAGAACCTATTCGGAAAACGCCTGCACCAAGAACGAGAACCTTGGTTTTTCCTTTGCTGAATTCTATGTCATCTTCATCCCCGCCGTAAGTGAGATAGAGATAGTTGGTACGGGCAGGCCATTCAGCCGCTAAGGTGTCTATCTGCTTGACCGCGGGAACGATGTTTGCGGTTTTCCGGAACAGACGCACGACAAGCTCAGAGATGTTCATGCAGATGGCTATCTGTTCATCCGAGAAACCTATCCGTTTTGCTTCCCGCACTGTCTCCACTGCTACGCTGTCCTTAAGCTGAATTTCACGCAATCTGTTTTCCATATCGATGATATTTTGGATTTTATGCAGAAAGAATGGGTCTATACCGCTCAGCTGGTAAATCTCGTCTATTGAGAGACCCATTTTAAGGGCTTTAACCGTTTTAAAAAGCCTATCATCGGTTGGATTTGCTAGCACATCTTTAATGCTTTCCAGAGGTTCAGGTTCTGAGTCTTCCGGGTTGCACACTAGGCCAAGTTTGCCTATGTCGAGCATGCGCACAGCTTTTTGTAGCGCTTCTTCAAAGCAGCGTCCTATTGCCATGACTTCTCCTACGGAGCGCATTTGGGGACCTATGTGGCGGTCCGCGTTTTTGAACTTCTGCAGATCCCATCTCGGAATCTTGACTGTTATGTAGTCTAAAGCTGGTTCGAAACAAGCGGTTGTGACTTCAGTGACTTTGTTGATAAGTTCTGGAAGCAGATAGCCTATGGCGAGTTTGGTGGCTACGTACGCAAGGGGATAACCCGTTACTTTACTAGCCAAGGCAGAGCTTCGGGACATTCGCGAATTGACTTCTATTACCCGATGCTCTTCTGACTTAGGGTGCAAAGCCCACTGGATGTTGCACTCGCCCACAATGCCTAAGGCTCGTATAGCACTCAATGAGGTAGAGCGAATAAGGTGGTATTCCCGATTAGTCATTGTCTGCGATGGCGCCACGACAATCGAGTCACCTGTGTGCACGCCCATGGGGTCGAAGTTTTCCATGTTGCAGACGATGAGGGAGTTGTCAGCATAATCTCGCATAACCTCGTATTCTACTTCTTTCCAGTGGCCGACATACTCTTCCACGAGAACCTGGCTGAGTCTACTCTGTGCCAAAGCCAGGGTAACAATATGCTTGAGGTCTGAAGCGTTATATGCGACGCCTGCGCCCTTGCCGCCAAGAGTATAGGCGACTCGAACCATAACTGGGTATCCAATTTCGCTAGCGGCTTCAAGAGCGTCATTGACTGTTGTTGCAGCTCTGCTGTTCAGAGGTGAAACCTTTGCCTTTAGCATAGCTTCTCTGAATCGTTCGCGGTCTCCTGTGTCCTCAATCGCTTGGACTGGAGTGCCGAGCACTCGCACATTGTACTTTTCCAATATGCCTTTTTTCGAAAGTTCGATACCGCAGTTCAGTGCGGTTTGACCACCGAATCCCAAGAGAACGCCGTCTGGTCTCTCTTTTTGAATGACTTTTTCAACGTACTCGGGCGTTACTGGGAGAAGATAGACTCTCGATGCGAGCTTTGGATCTGTCTGGATAGTGGCAATGTTAGGGTTTACTACGATAGTTTCTATGCCCTCTTCCCTGAGAGCCTTGATGCATTGGCTTCCAGAGTAGTCGAACTCGGCAGCTTCGCCAATTTTTATTGCTCCGCTTCCAAGAACCAGCACTTTCTTGATCCATTCGAGTTTCGGCGTTTCATGCAGCTCCCATGTTGTTCTTAAATATGTCGAATAGGAATTCGGTGTCATATGGTCCTGGCGAGGCTTCTGGATGCCACTGAACAGCAAAGACTGGTTTGTTCTTGTGTTGGACCCCCTCAACTGTCTTATCATTGGCGTTGATGAACCAGCATTCCAAGGTTGTCTTTCCTAAGCAATTTACATCGATTGCATACCCATGATTTTGCGTGGTGATATAGCAGCGTCCTGTCTTCAGGTCGAGTGCTGGTTGATTTTGGGCCCGGTGTCCGAACTTGAGCTTGTAAGTGTCGCCTCCTTGAGATAGTGCCAGTATTTGAGCACCTAGGCAGATCCCCATAAGCGGCACTTTTTCAACGAGTTCTCCAGTGGTCCTAATCGTTTTGATGCAGTTTTTCGGATCTCCAGGACCGTTGCTGAGGAAAACGCCGTGAGGTTTGTATTCGAGAATTTCCCTCGCCGAAAAGTCATAGGGTACTCTGATGACATCGACCCCGCGTTTAAGAAGGTTTCTTAATATACTGTTCTTGAGCCCACAGTCTATTAGCGCCACTGTTCTTTTGCCGTTCACTTTATAATGAACTGGTTCTCTAACCGAAACTTCTCTGACAAGGTCTGTAGCATTCGGGTCGGTAACTTGTTTGACTTCGTTCAGTAACGCATTAATGTCAGGTTCTTGACCTTCCTGGCAGACTTCGAGAACGCCAAGCATCACGCCATGGGTTCTCAGTTTTTTGGTTAAACGTCTTGTGTCTATTCCGCTTATTCCTGGAACGTTTTCGTCCTGCAGCCACTTGTCCAAAGTCCGCGTAGAAGCCCAATGATGTGGCTCAGTGCAGAGCTCATGAATTATTAAGCCAGAGGTTTGGATGTGGTCTGATTCAAAATAAAGCGGAATCCCAAGGTTTTGTTCATATGGCGGGACACCGTAGTTGCCAACAAGGGGGTAAGTCAAAGTTAAGATCTGCCCCTTGTATGAAGGGTCCGTCAAGGCTTCTGGGTATCCAACCATAGAGGTTGAAAACACTACTTCTCCAGTTATTTTGCGAGTGCCCCCGAAACCTTTTCCGACGAAGAAGGTGCCGTCTTCCAAAACCAGAACCGCCTTTTTTGTTTTTTGGGACTTGAGTTCTTGGTTCAAAGCACCATTCCACCTTTAGGGCTTATTACGTGTATAGTTTTTCATAGGGCCGTTTAGACACTGGTGTTATCTTATAAAACTGTTTGCACATCACCTCAGTATAATCATTGCCGAAGTACCCGCAGAATTCACACACCAATGCTTCGATGACCCGCATGTCACGTTTGCCAGCCTTGGCAATCTTAACGCCCTTGCTCAGTTTGAATATGTCACCGCGAGTATAAATTATTCCTCCATGCATTCCCGTACCCACAAATCGAGCCATGCACTTCTCGCTGTCTTCCATGCCCAAACCTAGAACAAGTGCGATTCCCCCAGCCATGTATTCTGCGAAGAAATCCTGCGCAACGCCACCGATTACCAGTATTGGTTTCTTGTTTTGATACTCCTTCATGTGGATTCCAACACGATAGCCAACTCCGTCACGGATGAATATTCTTCCTCCTCGCATGGAATGACCTGTCAAGTCTCCAGCACATCCATGCACTACAATGAGTCCTTCATTCATTGTGTTACCGCAGGCGTCCTGCACGTTCCCGTGGACTGATATCCTTGGTCCATTCATAAATGCACCTAAGTCGTTCCCAGGAGTTCCGTGAAGGTCAATTTCCATCGTTGAATCTATGTCTGTCCCAATGTAACGTTGACCGCAAACCCCGTGAATCTCCAACTTCCTTGCGCCGCTACGGCAAAGTTCTCTCAGGACGCGGTTAAGATCTCTGTAATACAAGCCTTCGGCATTGATTCTATATATGTCACCGTCGATGTGTACGTTTTGCAGTAGGCTTTCGTCAAGTTCCAAGTGTATTCTTTCTCGTTGCAACATATCCTATCAATCTCCTGCCATTTTCACACCTAGGATCTTCAGCTCGGTTTCCGTTAAGCCAACACCACGCAGCGCTAGACGGTTTCCGCGTAAACTTTCGATGGCGTTTATTCCCATTCCGCCCATCATGTCTTTTATTTCCAAACTCCAGCTGTTAAGCAGATTCACTAGCCGCTCTGTCGCAATGTCAGGGTTAAGGCGTTTCGAAATCCAAGGATCACTCGTCGCAATGCCCCACGGGCATTTTCCTGTGTAGCATTTCTGGCAGACCGTGCAACCCATTGCTACAAGCGCAGCTGTTGCAACATAAACCGCATCAGCACCCAGAGCAATTGCCTTGACAATGTCCGCGCTACTTCGGATTCCCCCTGACGCGACAACAGAAGCTCTGTTCCGTATGCCTTCATCACGTAAACGTTGATCAACCTGAGCTATAGCTAATTCAATTGGAATGCCTACATTATCCCTAATGACCTTCGGCGCGGCACCCGTGGAACCACGAACACCGTCTAAGGCAATGATGTCCGCTCCAGCTCTCACCATGCCACTGGCGATAGCTGCCACATTATGTACCGCGGCTATCTTCACCGAGATGGGTTTCGAATAGTTTGTGGCTTCTTTCAGAGCATAAATTAGCTGCCCTAAGTCTTCTATAGAGTAGATATCATGCTGTGGTGCAGGAGAAAGTGCGTCTGAACCAATTGGAATCATCCGTAGTCTTAGAGACTTCTTTTGTGACTTTCTCGCCTGGAAGATGTCCACCGATTCCAGGCTTCGCGCCTTGACCAATTTTGATCTCTATAGCTGCGCCAGAGTCGAGGTATTTTGGGTGAACTCCGAAACGCCCGGAAGCAACCTGAACAATCGTGTGTTTCCCATATTTGTACAGGCTTTGATCTAAGCCTCCTTCGCCAGTGTTGAAGTAAGTTCCACATTCGGTAGCAGCGCGTGCTAGAGCCTGGTGAACATTCAAGCTGACGGCGCCGTACGACATTGCGGAAAACATTATCGGAGTTTCAAGGCAAAGTTGAGGTGCAAGCACCGTTTTCAGCACGAGTTTGCCATCCTCCGTTTCTATCTCGACTTTGTCTGGTTTGGCGCCCAAGTAGGTCCTTATCTCCATAGGTTCGCGGAGTGGATCTATCGAGGGATTTGTTACTTGACTAGCGTTGAGGAGCAACCTATCCCAATAGGTAAAATATGGCTTGTCACAGCCCATACCTGTTAGGATTACTGCTCCAGATTCCGCTTGTTTCTTCAAATCTCTGACCGCTTCAGCTGTCCAATTGACGTTCTCACTGTTGAGACTCGGGTTTTTTCTTATCATTATTGCATGAGTAGGACAGAAAGTGACGCAACGCTGGCAATTTACACAGTTCTCATTCTTGCTGCAAATGACATCTTCTTCCGAGTCGTAATAGTGGGTTTCGTAAGTACATTGGTTCACGCAGACTTTGCAGCGAATGCATTGTCTCTCGTTTCTTTCCACCAAATACTCTGGAAGAATGTATGTTTTCATTCCTAAACCCTTTCAACTGTTAGGTCTTCAATAACTGCAGGATTCCGAACCCTACCTATCACTGGTTCGCCTCCTCTCGGCGCCCAGAACTTGTCAAGCGTTGGCGAAACTAGCCGCATTGCCGCTTCTTCAGAAGACATGTAGAGGAAATCGCCCTTAGTCCCTGCCACAAGGGGACGAAGCTTGATTCTATCAGTAAGCCCAATCATCTCTCCGTGATGTGCCACGATAACGCCAAATGGGCCATTCATCAGCAAGCTGCCGTAGGTTTGACGAAGGACGGTGTACAAACGACGCTGTTCAGGCTCCATCTCATCTATCTCGCTCCACAAAGGCTCAGCGAAAACCTTTGCCATCATCTCCACAGACAGGTGTTGCCGACGCATAAGTAGGTCCACAGCGTAAGCCATGACTTCAGTATCTGTCTGCATAGTGCACCTGTAACCATACATCTCAAGGTAACGGCGGTTTATGCCGTATGAGGAAAGTTCTCCATTATGCACAACCGTCCAATCTAGTATGTTGAATGGATGAGCTCCTCCCCACCAGCCAGGCGTGTTCGTCGGAAACCGACCATGAACTGTCCACAAATAGCCTTCATATTCATCGAGGCAGAAGAACTCTGCAACGTCCTCTGGGAACCCGACACCCTTGAAGACGCCCATGTTTCTGCCGCTGGAAAATACGAAGGCTTTACCTGTTTCAGTGTTAATTCGAATAATTGTCTGTATTACGTAATCGTCAACTGTCTGTTTCTCAGGTTGACCCTTCTTTGGCTCCACGAAGTACCGCCAGACCCGAGGCGGGTCGTGAACGTCAGCGGGTCGCGTCTGCATTTCCTCGTCATAAATTATGTTGAATCGGGAAGCCAATATCCTGTCAGTTCGCTCTTTCGCCTCTTTGCCCAAGTACATGATGTGTAGAGCATAATAGTCTTTGAAATCGGGATATATTCCATAAACAGCGAAACCTCCCCCCAAGCCGTTGCCACGATCATGCATGTTCGCTATTGCCCTGACCGGATCTGTTGAGGAGAATCTTTTTCCTTCGAGGTTCATCATGCCAAATATGGAGCAGCCTGCGAAGTCCTTGTCATCGCCAAAAGGATTGTTGATTTTACCCAAGTCTCTCATCATATACGCCCTAAACATATTGTTTTTCTCAAGGGTGCTGGAAGCACAGCTAAGCCAAAGGCCTCGGAGATCAAGTCTAGCTTGAATTTCTTAACGTTGACGCGGTTTTTCATGAGATGGAAAAGTGTACCTGCTCTCTCGATGTCATTCACTAGAATTATGCCGACGATAATGTTGTCCTTCAGGACGATTTTCTTGTACAAGTTTTTCTCTGGCTCATGTTTGATCAAGATTTCGAAAGCGGTCAGGTCTTTGGGGTTAGTTATCCCTATAGACACCACTGGTATTCCGAAGTATTTCAAAGAACTCATATTGGTCCCTCCTGGGTATTCAGTTTTTTTGCCAGCCATGTTATAGCCTGCTACTTTCCCTTGGGACATTGCTAGCGGCCAGAGAGGCAACAAACGGTTCTGATTTAAAGTGAAATCCCAAGCTTCCGCAACATCACCGCTGGCATAAACGTCTGGCAAATTCGTTTTCATGAAGTTATCCACGATGATTCCTCGGTTCAGCTTCAATTCGGTTCCCATAACGAGTTCGGTGCGCGGGACCACACCGATTGCAACTATAACTGCATCACAAGTTATCTGGTTGCCTTTCGCTAGGATTACGCCGCCCACTGCTTGGTCGTTTTTTGGGTTGCAAATGATTTTTTGTACGGATTGCCCTGCTACAATAGTTACGCCGGCTCTTCTCATTACGTCTTCCATAATATCTGAGCCTTTTGTATCTAGAAGGAGACTGAGTATTTTGTCTTGTAGTTCTACAAGGGTTACTCTCAATCCACGTTGAACTAATGCTTCTGTTACGCTGACTCCTATGAGTCCAGCACCGATCACTACAATACTTTTGGAGTTTTCCAGTTTCTTTGCTAAACGCTCAGCGTCTGAAATATTTGTAAACGTGAAAACCCCGTCTTTGTCTGCTCCCTCTATTCTTGGAGAGAACGGTTTGCCTCCGGTAGCGATGAGGAGCTTTTCATAGACAACTCGCTCTCCATTGTCAAGCGTAACATGTTTTTTTTGGAAGTCTATAGTCATAGCTTTTCTTCCTATCAGCGCTTGAACGTCGTTCTTTCTCCAGAAATCATCTTCTCGGCACATCATTTCCGGAAATGACACTTCACCGCTGACAAAATCGGAAATCATCGGACGAGAATACTGCGGGCAGAGTTCTTCAGAGATCACTGCAATCGTCCCAACCGGATCAACATCTCGGATTGCTTCTGCCGCACCGATTCCAGCTGCTGACGCGCCAATTATCACGTATTTTGGCATTATGGTCTTACCTCTTTGACTATCAGAGCGCGGTTTGGACAATTAGCAACGCAAGCTGGGCTTTCAAGTTCTTGGCATAGGTCGCATTTCGCAACGACTTTGCCTGAGATATCCGTTTTCAACGCGCCGTATGGACAAACCATTACGCAGGTCCAACAACCTATGCACTTGTCTTTGTTATGTTTGACTAGTCCAGTTTCTTCTTCTTTAGTCATTGCACCAGAGAGGCAGGCGGTTACACATGGTGCATCTTCACAGTTTCTGCATTGAATGGCGAATGAAATTGGCTTGGCAACTTCGAGTCGTACTCTGCTGAAGGGTTTAGGAGTTTCATTGTATGCCTTAATGATGTCTTTGGTTTTCGAGTGTTGGACAGTGCAGTACACTTCACATAGTCCGCAACCCATGCAGAGTTCTTCTTTGGCTATGATTCTTTTCATATTTGGTTGCCCCCTTGATTTCAGAAGCCGAGTAAAGCGCGCTCACTGAATCATGACTGATTTGAACGAAAGTGAGTTTCATGCATCTCGCTCTAAACTTCTGATTTTAGCCTATAATCTCTTAATGTACCGGTTTACTTCCCACTCTGTTACTTGCATGCGGTATAGATCCCATTCTTTTCGTTTTTCGCTCAAGAAGTTCTCAAACAACGTTTCTCCGAGGGTCTCCCGCATTAATTCACTACTCTCCAGTTCGTCGAGTGCTTCTTTGAGTGATTCGGGCAGAGATATGATGTTCTTAGCTTTTCTTTCCTCATAGCTCATGTGGTAAACGTTCAGTTCCACGGGTGAACCTGGATCGATCATGTTTCTAATTCCGTCTAGCCCCGTCGCGAGTAGGACAGCGAACTGGAGATAAGGATTTCCAGACGGGTCGGGGCAGCGAATTTCGCACCTCGCAGCTGTCTTCTTTCCGCCAAAATTGGGGACTCTGATAAGTGGCGACCGGTTTTTGTGCGCCCACGCAAGATAGACAGGTGCTTCGTAGCCTGGAACTAACCGTTTAAAGGAATTGGGCCAAGAAGCCAAAACCGCGCACATCGCACGTCCATGAGCAAGTTGCCCCCCAATAAAATTCATGGCTACCTCCGAAAGATAACCCGAATCTGCATCTTCGGAAAAGAACAGGTTCTCAGTTGCATCCAAATTCCAAAGACTCTGATGAATGTGCATTCCTGAACCATTTATACCTGCGAAAGGCTTGGGCATGTAGGTAGCAATGTAACCGTTCATAGCAGCCACGACTTTGGTGATCATTCGCATCGTTAAGGTTCTGTCAGCGGTCACTAGCGCTTCATCATACTTGAAATCTATCTCGTTCTGCCCCAACGCTACCTCGTGATGAGAAATCTCGATTTCTATCCCAAAATGCTCAGCTGTGTCGGCTATGTCCCTGCGCAAATCATCAGTCACGTCTCCGGGGTGATAGTCGAAGTAGCCAGCTAGATCGATTGGCGTCGGCAACTGAGAGTCGTTCTCCTTCACCACAAAAAATTCTTGCTCAGGAGCGCAAACGTAACTGAAACCCGCACCAGCACACTTTGCAAGGGCACGCTCAAGTATGTATCGCGGATCTCCCTCGAAACGTTTGTCTTCCGGGGTGTAAACATCGCAGATTAGCCTACATGAGGATTTCTCCTTAGGTCGCCACGGCAGGGTTGCGAATGTTGTGGGATCAGGATACAAGACCATGTCTGACTCCTCGATGGGCCTATAACCTGTTATTGATGAACCATCGAAGGATTGGCCATTCTCAAAAATACTTTCAATATTCTTAGAGTTCACTGCAAGATTCTTTAAGATACCGTTTATATCTGTGAATTGGAGCCTAACGAACTTGATACCTTGCTCTCCGATCGATTGAACAACTTCCGTCACATTCTTCTTCCAGACTGCATCTTTGAAATTCTTCATCCTTGTTTATCCTCAACAAAGCTTTCTTCTATGACCATTACTTAGATGGAGAATTACATGGCTTGTATTCTATATAACCATATTGAAAATCATTTATATGCAATGTAAGATGTAACATAATCTATACGAAACATATATCCAATTTGCATTCGCACCAATAAAAAATTGTGTTGCTGCAGAGTTCGATGGATAGACAGAGGATCCTGCGTTTTCTGCCTACATAAAGACTGCGGACTTGAATTAGAATTTCTGGAGACTTCGCCCAATCAGGGCAAGATCAACTTAACTCAGCATTCTCCCAATTAGTCTCAAGTTCAATCTATAAAAAGGGAGGTTTTATGAAAAAATTTCGGGATGTACGCCTAATTCTCCGGGCAAAACCTCCATACAGGCACGCATGTGACTCCACAATTCGTTCATATCGTGTATTTTTGTCCATTATACATAAGAAATATATTCAACAGTCTTAAATAGAAAACTAGCAATTGTTCAAAGGCAAACATAATTTAATTCTAAAAGTTCAAGAAGATACGTTGGAGAGAAAAATCGAATGAGTGAACGTGTGCAGAAGAACAGTTCCTATCTGAATGGAAAATCAACTGTTGGAACGATGACTCGAGTCAAGGACACTAGCACTGTCAGTGGAATGTGCCCCATATGCATCCATGATTGCCCAATCATGTGCGAAATCAGTCTTTCCGCATTTAGAGGCCGCGAAGCTCTATATCCGGAACCAGCACAATACGGAACCAGCACAGCTGGCTCACTAAAAGATTACGGACTTGACTGGTCTCACTTCAACATTCAAGCCAGCGTTTTCGATGTCCACGGAATCAGAGAAAGCTCTGAGGTGGCCATATTTCCAAACGTAAATATTGAAACCAAGATTGGTGGCATCTTCCTTAAACTACCCATCATGACAGGTGCCTTTGGCTCAACAGACGTTGCAAGAGTTAACTGGGATGGTTTGGCAATTGGCGCTGCGTTATCAGGAGTAATGATAACCATCGGAGAAAACGTTTGCGGCATGGACACAGAAGCCATAATAGAGAACGGAAAACTTGCCTCCTCGAAAGAGTTGAAGCGAAGGGTCGATGCGTTCAGAAAGTTCTGGGATGGTAAATACGGTGATGTTGTAGTTCAGACAAATGTGGAGGACCAGAAACTTGGCGTAGACGTGTACGCTCTTTCCAAGCTTGAGGTTAATGTAATTGAGAGAAAGTGGGGACAAGGTGCCAAAGCCATAGGTGGCGAAGTGCGCATAAACAATTTAGACAAAGCAATATTGCTGAAGAAGAGAGGTTACATTGTAATTCCGGATCCTGAAGATCCGGTGGTTCAGCAAGCATTCAAGGATGGCGTTTTTTCCACCTTTGAAAGACATAGCAGGGTCGGAATCCCCAAAGAGAAACCGTTCATTGAAGATATAGAATGGCTCAGGAAACAGGGTGCAAAGCGGGTCTTCCTGAAGACGGGTGCATACAGACCATCCGCGGTCGCCTACACAATGAAGTTTGCTTCTGAGGCCAAAATCGACGCTCTATCATTCGATGGCGCAGGCGGCGGAACAGGCATGAGCCCGGTACCCATGATGGACGAAATGAGCATACCCACAGTCTACTTGGAAGCAATTGTGCTTAAGTGCGCCCAATTACTGAAGAAGAAAGGTCGCCACGTTCCAGACATTGTTATGGCAGGAGGCTTCATAGAAGAAACATCTATCTTCAAGTCAATTGCAATGAGCAATTTCGGTGGAGAACCGTTAGTAAAAGGAGTACTTCTGGGGCGCTCTCCTATAACGGCTGCCATGAAGGCTAACTACTTCAGACTACTTGCAGAGCAGGGTAAGTTACCAAAAAGTTTCGCAGATCGCTACGGCACTGCCCCAGAAAAGTTTTTCATCGCAGCCCCCAGTCTTAAAACGACTTATGGTAAGCGGTTCAGCGAAATACCGATGGAAGCAATAGGAGTCTACACCTACCTAACGGATAGAGTTGGAGTTGGACTGAAACAGCTAATGGCCGGTACGAGAAAATGGAAGCTGAGTCTTCTTGAAAGAAGCGACCTTATGAGTCTGTCAGAGAGAGCTGCAAAAGTCACCGGGATCCCCACAGTGGAAGAAGTCGAGAAGGACGCTATAGAGAAAATCCTTGAATAGACAACCAATTCTTCTTTCATTTTCGTAGGGACGGCTAGTTGGCAAGATCAGGGAATAAAATCTTATTTACTTCTTTCCCAAAGTAATCACGGGGTTGGTTCAAATACCAAATGACGAAGAAGCAGCAATAGAAACTGAATTAAGTGCAGAAATTCAAGGCATCGAAAAACATTATCAAATAATCAAAAAATATCTTTCGGGGACAGAATATGACACCATCTACATAATTCAAACCTTGAGAGATTTCAAGAATAAGCTCAACAAAATCAGCGCGCACATTCTTACACTATACACGTTACGAGGTCAAAAAACCAAAATCACATGGGACTCCCTTCTAACCAACATAAACAATGCTATAGAGGCAATTCAAACCTCTTCTCGTCAGCCTAGAGCAACAATCGAATTATCCTTGAAAATATCTGACCCCAAAATAGAACAAGTCATGTCTTATCTCTCATCCCTAAAGGAATCTCTGAGATAGGACCAATCAGTTCCTTAGAAACATCCTCCCAAATCGAAAGGATCAACCCTTCTTGAATGGGTTCCCCGCATAACTCTTCAATATTGTCTTAGCTCAACGAGATTCCATGAGAAAGAGTTTGTTAATGTACTCTCTCATGGTCATTTTTCGTTTCTTCGCAATTTTCCTTATCGCACTGTTTACGCCTGTAGTGTATTGAACAGCCTTCTTAGGTTTGTCCGCTATTGAGCCAGGTATTTTAAGATTGTTGGCCACTTTTCTTAAGACAAGTTTTCTCAGCGAATCTTGCCTCCTTTCAATCTTGAACTCAAGAGGAATTTTAACGGCGAATTCGACGACTTGATATGCCGCAAAAGGCAAACATAATTCTACGTTGTGGAAACCACAGATTTTGGCATCTCTTTCAATGTTTGTCTCGTGAAGTCCGCGGACATCATCAAACATGACTTTTCTAACCTCTTCACCTCCACGCAGAAAATACTGGCTAATGTACCTTTGATAGCCCCCAAAAAGCTCGTCAGCACCCTGCCCTGCCAAAAGTACGTGAAATCCCTTTTCAGCCGCCTTTTTCGCCGTCCAGTACAACGGCACTCCGATGCTTGCCTTTACCGGATCATCTTCTTCGATGATTCCAACGACCTTAGGGAGGACATTCTCGACATCCTTTTCCGAGTACAGATAGGTCTCGATTGGCAGGCTCAGATCGACAGCTGCTTTCTGGGCTTCAATTGTTTCTGGCTGGTTTTCCAAGCTCACATGGAAAAGGCGCACATTCGCCGAGCATTTTTTGGCAAGAACTGCAATGAGACTGCTATCGAGTCCTCCTGAGAATGCAACAGCAATTTTCCTCATTCCACCCACTCGTTCACAAACGGCTTTTTCTAATAAGTTTTGAAGCCTTTCCGCTGCCACATCCATGGTCATAGGTTCTGGTTCAGAATAAGACAGCGTTTTGACAGGTTTAAACTCAAACCCTTTCTTATCGATAACTGCAAGATTTCCCGCTGGAAAACTTTTAGGTTTTTCGATTCCGAGTTTCCACAAAGGCTTTCGGCTGGAAGCTAATGCTGCAATCGTTTCATTTTCGCCATAGTAAAGTGGCTCAACGCCCATGGCGTCCCTTCCAGCAATAATCTTATCCTTTTCCAGGATTTGGAAAGTAAAATCTCCCTCTGTGTTTTCAAGTACTGCTTCTCCTAGTCTAAGGTTTTCCTTTGGGCGATCTTCCTTGACGAAATGATCTACCAGCATTTGACTGGGTGAGTATACTTTTCCCTCAAAAACCATCGTCGCATTATCCAGCCTGATGAATTGCTGCTCGGGATGCTGATGATATTTTGAAGGCCTCCAGCTCACCACTACAGATGAGGTCAGACTCAGTTTCCTTAAGTAATCCCTGTTTTTCCCCTCACTTATTGTAGAGAAAGTGGCTGATTTGAAACTCAAGGCTTCCTCGGTAAGCATTGATTCGAGCGGGGTTAGCAGAATGGACGCATCCTTTCCTCGCTTGTTCAATACTGTGACTGTTGTTCTGATGCTGGCAGGGCCTCCGCGTCGATTTGGTTTGTTACTATTTGGTAAGACATTAATCCCTAATCAGCGTATCCTTTTGAAGAGGACTAATAATTTGCCAATTCTTCCCATAGACACAGGTCGTTACGGAACAAATGAAATGCGCAGGGTCTTCGAAGAGGAGACTCGTATTCAAAAAATGCTCGATGTTGAGGCTGCGCTTGCTTTGGCGCACGCCGAGGTGGGCAATATCCCGTTTGAAGACGCAGAGAAGATCGCTGCTATGGCATCGCTTAAACATGTAAAAGTAGCCCGTATAAAAGTGATCGAGAAGGAAATAAAACATGATCTAGCCTCTTTGGTACGTGCATTGTCTGAGGTATGCGGTCCAAGCGGCGCCTACGTTCATTTGGGCGTCACAAGCTATGATATTGTAGACACCGCAAATGCTCTACAATTGAAGGATGCCTTGGAACTTATTGAAGAGAAACTAGTAGCGCTCAAGTGCACCCTGCAGGAGCAGGCTGAACAGCACAAGGATACAGTTATGATGGGAAGGACGCACGGTCAGCATGCTCTACCAATCACTTTGGGATTCAAGTTTGCGGTTTGGGGCCGAGAAGTCTCAAGACACTTACAGCGTCTAAATGAGTGCAGAAAGCGGGTCATAGTTGGGAAGGTGAGCGGCGCCGTGGGCACTCAAGCTGGCTTGGGAAGACATGCACCCCGTATTCAAGATTTTGTAATGAGGAAGCTTGGAATTCAAGCTGCTGAAATTTCAACTCAGATTGTTCAGAGAGACCGTTATGCTGAGCTAGTCAGTCTCTTGGCAATTGTTGCTTCTTCTCTGGAGAACTTTGCTACCGAAATCCGGGAACTTCAACGCCCTGAAATTGGAGAGCTGTTCGAGTCTTTCGAGATTGAGAAGCAGGTTGGAAGTTCTACCATGCCCCACAAGCAGAACCCTGAGACCTGTGAACGAATCTGTGGATTAGCACGAATTGTTCGGAGTCTTGCAGTCCCCAGCTTAGAAAACATGGTGACGTGGCATGAGAGAGACTTGACTCAGTCCTCGGCGGAGAGGTTCATTCTCCCGGAATCCTGCATCATAGTTGATTACCTTCTTGCTCTGATGAACCATGTTATGGTCAACTTGAGGGTTGACACACAGCGAATGCTGACGAACATGGGTTTAACCCAGGGTCGTTCCATGTCTGAGGCTGTTATGATGGCTCTAACCAAGACAGGAGTGAACAGGCAGGAAGCTCACGAGCTGTTGAGGAAGTTGACCATAAAAAGTGCACTGGAGAAGCGCCCGTTCAAAGATGTGCTTCTTGAAGATGAGTTTGTGTGTGAAAAACTATCTGAGAAGGACATCGGCAGAGCGCTGGAACCTAGAAACTATCTCGGTACCGCTGCAAAGCAAGCTGAGTCCTTCGCCAGAGATGAACATTAGAATTCGCTTAAGGCCTTCTGTTTCCACTCTTCGCTTTCCAGTCTCTCCCACACGTCCTTCTTGACGAAGCCCCCAACTTGCTCTTTGATCTTCTTAGCCAGTTTCGGTCCGACAAGCGGAAGGTTCGTTAAATCCTCTAGCGCGGCGTGTCTTATGTCCTCGATTGTCTTGTACCCGGCGTTGTAAATTATGCGTCCTCGCACTCGCCCAATTCCCTCCAATTTGACTATGGGCAGAAGTTCTTTCCGTACTCCTTTGGTTACTCTTTCAACAAGTTCGACCGCTAGGGGAAGGATATCCTTCTTTCCGAGAAGCACTGCAAGCTCATGGGTAGCGTGAAGCAGCCATTTGGCATTCTCGATGGTTCTGTAAAGATCTCCTGGCTGGGCATTGAACTTCTCCAAGAGCGCTTCCTCAGTTATTTCCTCAGCCCAGCTCTCCAAGACAATCGCAGTTTTGATCTCCCCGAGAAACTCTTGGTAAGCAATGTGGTCGTCCCATTCGTTGGGGATTTCAACCATTAATTCTTCTCTGTGCTTCTCCATTACAACAGCCATCTCGTCAAGTTCTCGGGCGTAAGGTCTCATTATCGGACCCATGTCTGGCGTGTGTGAAATCAAATGAAATAGGCTAAAATCAGTCAAGAAGGAAGGCTTTTTTTCCAACGCAGTTCGTATTAAGACCGCTGACATGGGATCTATGTAAAGCTCGCTCACTCTCTTGCCGAACTTTGTGGCATAAATGTTGTCTCCGACAACATCGATCATTTCTTCGTCATATAGATACTTCAGAATTTTACCTATGATGCTCTTAATGGCCTTAATGTCATATTGGTAAGCATAAAAGGTTCTTCCGAAGAACTCGTAGATGCCATTTTCTGTATGTGCAAAGTCTGAGGCCACCGTTGCTAAAACGTGGCCTCTGATTATCTTTTCAACAGCCAGCCTAGACCAGATTCTCTCCGGTCGTGCTAGAACATAACTATCCATCAGATAGTCAGCTTCATCTGCAGTCTTGGCGATTAGAACAGCCTCACCCACCTTGTCGTACTTGGGTCTTCCAGCTCGCCCCGCCATCTGCTTGTACTCCAAAACGCTTATGGGGTAATACCCGTAACCTGGCTCCCACCGTCTGTAATCCTGAATCACGACTGTACGTGCTGGAAGATTCACTCCAAAAGCCAAGGTTGGAGTGGCAGTCAGTATTTTTATTCTTCCCTGACGAAACAAACCTTCAATCAATCTACGATGAATGCCAGCTAAACCTGCGTGATGAAAAGCAGTTCCACACTTGACAAGCTCAGCCAAAGATTCGCTGATTCGTGTTCTTTCACCTGAGGCCAGGATCTTCTCTGCTTCTTGGTCTAGTGTCCTCTTCATTGGTTTTGAAAGAACCTCGCACGTGTGCTCCGCGATTTTTTTCGCCGAGTTCACACTGTTCTTTCTCGTTGAAGCAAAAACTAACGCTTGACCACCGTTCTTCACAGTGTTCAAAACCATGTTTATCGTTGCATCGCGCGTCCTTTTCTCGATTTTTTTTGCGTCCCCATCTTTGAACTGGACTTCCTCATGCAAAAGCACGCCCTCTTTCAAGGAAACCGGTCGCCATTCCGTTACGACATAATCGGATTTCAACCAGCCTGCAATTTCGTCAACATTGTTTATGGTGGCGCTTAAAGCCAAAATCTGTATTTCCGGGTTGACCTGTAGGAGTCTGGCCAGCACTATTTCCAACGTAGGTCCCCTCTCGGCTTCGTTCAAAAGGTGCACCTCGTCTGCAACTATCAACGAAATCTCGTCCATCCATTTGACCCTATGCCTCAAGAGAGAGTCAGCTTTCTCGTTCGTTGTTACTATGATATCATATTTCTCCAGCCACGGATCACTGCTGTCAAAATCTCCGGTGCTGATTCCTACACTTATTCTTCTTCCATTAGGCTTCTTGATTGAAGTGTACTTCTTGAAATCTTCAAATTTCTCGCTCGCAAGAGCTCTCAAGGGCGACAAATAAATTACTTTACCATTCTTCTCCAAAATTTGTTTACAGACTACAAAGCTCCGCAATCAAGGTTTTCCCCGACGCAGTTGGACTCGCCAAGACTAGGTTCTTGCCCTCCAAAACCCCTGATTTTATGGCTTCTTCTTGAGGAGGGTACAGCTCGGTCACTCCAGAGCTCGTCACAACATCTTTGACTGGGTCGGGTACTGACAGTTCGGTTATTTTCACTCAAATACGCCTTTGTTTCAATTTGTTTACAGAAATTATGGAAATGGTGATTTATAGTGTTAATCCCGCGCAGTTTACATTTATGGGTACATTTTTCTATTTGGAAGACATAGTACATCGAGAGCGATTTACCCTTTTCTAAGATAGGTTGTGAGATTGAATGGTAGAAAACGTCAGAGAATTACTCAAAGCCCACGAGAACATTACTCACGAGGTTTACTTGGACAACGAAAACTCAACCATGGTGCCCCAAGAGATCGTTGAAGCCATGAAACCCTACTTTAGTCAAATAGCATATGGCAATCCGAGCCTTACACATAAACCCGGCTGGGAAGCGTTCGAGACCATAATGGAGTCAGCTCAAAAAATTAGCAGATTCTTGGGCACAAAAATCCTCGAAGAAGTCACTTTCACTCCAGGCGAGACAGAAGCAAACAACCTTGCTTTAATGGGCTCAGCTTTTGCTATGAAAAACAAAGGTAAGAAAATCATAGTCTCAGAGATTGAACCCATCAACGTCCTACATGTCGCTGAGATGCTGCAGAAATTCGGGTTCACGACAACCAAGATTCCAGTTGACCAAGAAGGCTTGATCGACCTTTCAAAACTGCATGATTCCGTAGACAAAGAAACAATCCTCGTAAGCGTTTCAGCAGTCAACAATGAAATCGGCACAATACAGCCCGTGAGAGAGGCATTGGAATTGGTTAAAGACAAGAACCCTGAGGCGCTCTTCCACACCGACGCCTCAGACGCATACGGCAGAATACCCATCGATGTTCAAAAATTGAAAACCGACATGGCAACCGTAAGCAGCTACAAAATTCTCGGCCCACGAGGAATTGGGGCCCTCTACGTACGAGAAGGCATAAACATGGAAAGAATCATAGAAGGCCAAATCGGCACACAAAAACTATGGCCAGGCATTGAAAACACACCGTTAATCGTCGGCTTCACAAAAGCAAGCGAACTAGCGTTTCAGAATTTTGAGTCAAATGTAAACCACATGAGCACGCTCCGTGATAAGCTAGTGAACGGCATATTCGAAGAATTATCCGATGTGAAGTTCAATGGACCGAGAGGAGATAAAAGAGCCCCTGACAATGCAAACATCAGTTTTCTAAGATGCGAAGGTGAAGCGTTGACGATTGAACTAAGCCTCAAAGGCATCTACGTCTCAAGCGGCAGTGCATGTAGCAGAAGACTTCTTCAACCCAGCCATGTTCTGGTGGCAATAGGCCGAAGATTCAGCGAAGCACACGGGAGCATACTAATGAAAACCACACGGAATCACACAGAAGAAGATATAACCTATGTCTTGAAAGTAATACCAACGGCTGTAGAAAGAATAAGAAAAATTGTTGGATCAACAGGAGTTGATTGAAAATGTCGCGAATACCCTTACCCTATAACCCCAAAGTCCTTGAGCTTTTTAGAAACCCCAAAAATCTTGGAAAGATGGATGATGCCACCGTTATTGCAGTAGCAGGAAATCCAGCGTGCGGAGACATGATCACCTTCTATCTTAAAATCAATGAACAAGAAGTAATCGAAAGGGCAACTTTCGAAAGCTACGGTTGCGCAGCAAACATCGCCACTTCTAGCATTGTAACCGAGATGATTAAAGGTCTCACCTTGAAAAGCGCTTGGGAAGAAGTGACCTGGAAAAGAGTGACTGAAGAAGTTGGCGGTTTACCTAGCATAAAATTCCACTGCGGCGTTCTCGCCGTTGGTGCATTGAAACGTGCGATAAGAAAATACTACGGAGACAAGGGGAGCAATCCCAGCTGGCTACCTCACGAACTGACTTTTGAGGAAAAGCAAGCAGTAGAGGAAGAAGAGCTGGCAAAAATGCTTTCCAAGAGGTTGAAGGGTCAGGGAGAAAAATAATCTTTGGATCCTAACAAGATTCGCGAAGATTTCCCAATTCTAAAACGAACAATCAACGATAATCCACTTATTTATTTTGATAACGCGGCTACTACTCAAAAACCTCGCCAAGTAATCGAAGCCATTAAGGACTTTTACGAGACGCATAATGCCAATGTCCATCGAGCTGTTCACACACTTTCTTTGGAAGCAACAGAGCTTCATGAAAAAGCTAGAGAAAGAATTTCAAGATTCATAAATGCGAAAGACTCAACCGAACTAGTCTTCGTCAGAGGCACCACTGAAGCGATTAATTTGGTTGCCTACTCGTGGGGACTTCATAACTTGGAAGCTGGAGATGAAGTTCTGCTTTCTTTGATGGAACACCACAGCAACATTGTTCCATGGGAGATTGTATCTAAAATTAAGGGATTCACAATTAAATATGCGAAAGTTCACGCTGACGGAACATTGGACTATGAGGACTTCGTAAGCAAGTTCTCCAGCAAAACAAAAATGGCCGGTTTGAGCCAGGTCTCAAACGTGAGCGGAGCAATTAACGACGTTAAGAAGATCGCAAGATTGGTTCATGAACATGATGCTCTGCTTCTAGTGGACGGGGCACAGTCTGTTCCACACATGCCAGTAGACGTTAAAGACCTGGATGTGGATTTTCTAGCTTTTTCTGGGCATAAAATGCTGGGGCCTACGGGGATCGGAGTTCTCTTTGGCAAGAAGGAGTTACTTGAAAAGATGGAGCCGTTCCAAGGTGGAGGAGAAATGATTAAGGAAGTTTCCTTCGGTCAGGAAAGAGGACGATGCGATATATCTTGGAATGAGCCGCCGTGGAAATTTGAAGCGGGAACGCCGAACATAAGCGGAAGTATTGCTCTTGGTGAAGCTGTGAAGTACCTTCAGCGGATAGGAATGGGTGAAATATTCCAACACGAGCGAGAACTGAACGAGCACGCTGTAAAGCGACTGCGGGAATGTACTAAGGTGAGGATTCATGGACCCAGCGATTTGTCTTTGAAGTGTGGAATAATACCTTTCACAGTGGACGGTTTGTCCTCCCACGATGTTGCACTCTACTGCGATAATTACGGCATAATGATTCGAAGTGGCTATCACTGTGCGCAACCGCTTCACCAGGTTTTCAACCTATCGTCTTCAGCTCGCGCCAGCTTCTACATTTATAACACGCGTGATGAAATCGATCGCTTCATAGAAGTCTTGAAGGAGATCGAGCAGCTCTAATGTCGTCAGTTGACGATTTCGTGGCGAGAATTGAAGGAACTTGCGGAGCCGAAAAAGACGTAATTGTGATATTCAAGTATGACCGAAAAGACGAGGCCATAGCCAGAATCCGCAAGAATGCTAAACTCAAAAACTCTATCGCCGGGATAATATTCGAGATGGTTTTCAGAGATATTTCGTTTCGTATTTATGCAAGCGGCAAAGCAATTTTCAGGAGCATCAAAAACAAGGAAGAGTTGTACAATATTCTGTCTGCTCTCTTAGGTTAAGGATGAACCTATCCCTGTCTCCCAGTTAGGTTGTCACGGACTGCCAAAAGCTTTAGGAGCTCGTCTTCTGCTTGCCCAATTGTAGGCTGGAATGAGCCAATATTTCAACCTTTGAGGAAGTACATCTTTTGCTTCCTTATGTAATCCCAGTTTAATGGCGATTTGACCTTTCCTCGTTAAAGGTATGTAGTATCGAGTTAATGGGAATTTTCTAAAACTGTTGCTTTCCTTAAATTTGTCTAGTGAAGGATGGTTTCCCATTCTGCCATACATAACCCACTGCACTTGCCTATTCGCGCAGAACTCAACGGTTTTTGCGAGCAAAGCATTGTTGGCTGCCTTATCCCAGAACTTTTGCAGTGAAAGAATTTGGGAAATGATCGCAATATTATCGCCGTATACAAGCTGTATGAATCCAACTAGGTCGTTTCGGAAAAATGCACCTATAAAAGTGGATTCGCCCGGCGAGAATACGTCTCTTTTTACCGACTCCAAGGATGTTCCATAATGCGGAAAAGCTCTTTCCTGCCGTATAGGCGTCTCGTTGTAAATTTTCCATATACCCGTAGCCAATTCTTCGCTTGGCAGGATTACCTGTGTTGTTATTCCGCTTTTTTCTGCTTTCCGAATCATATTTCGCGTCTTTTTTCCTATGTTTTTCCACCATGCGTCGTAGCTCGCTATCTGGAGAAGGGCAACGTTGTCATTAGTCTTTGCCCATGAAGGCGAAGGATCGGATATCGTGTTGCACCATTTTCTTTCAATAGAAGTGAAGATGTCTATTCCTTTATCTCCGAGTTTTCTTAGGAATTCCTCAGTTGGGATGAAGTCGTGTTCATATTCTTGGGCATCGATATGTTTGGCGATTCTTGCAAACCCTTTTTTGCGGATGCTAAGCATTGTAATTTCTTGGTCTACTTGTAGTATCTGTCTTAGTGTTTCATAGAATGGGCCTCTATGGTTGATTTTCCCGCGCTGGAAAAGCCATTCCGGGTGAACGTGCAGGATATCTCCTTTCGCTATGCTGGCCTCGGCGATCCTTGCGGCAGTCAATGGGGGATTGTTGTAGCAAATAACGTCCAGACCCAAAGTTGGAAATTCGTGGAATGACTGTGGTGGGAAGTCAGCAGGAACCGAAGTTCTGGATTCCCAAATCTTTCGTCTCCAGATTATCCGCGCCGCCAAACGGGCTGTCCCATGGACTGTGTAAGATTTTATCTTCCGTCCAGTATCGTTTTCTAACTGTTCCAGTTCTGCGTAGGGGTCGTTGGCTACATGGAGTCCTATTTCATGTCTATCAGAATGGAGCAGTTGTAGCATTTCATCGTCGGGCTGCGTGCGAGTGGTAAAAAACCAGTAGGCTTGGACTTCACGTGTCGTCTCGTTTATCATTCTGGCTATTGTTTTGGCGTTTTTGAGATAGTTCTTTCTTGTTTTTCTGTTCAAAGCTGTGTAGAGAAAGCTTTTGATTCTCGAAGGATAAGGATAGTCAACGTCCAATCTTAGTTTCATCATTGATTCTCTTTTTTTCTTCATCTTCGGATTGAAGGTTTTCGCTACTTTTATAAATCATCTGTTTAATTCATCCAAGAAGGGTCGTGTGTACGTGTGTTAGGGGTCTCAGCACAGTTCCATGCCCACCGTGAAGAATAACGTCTTTCATGGTTCCATCTCTTCCTTCAGTCGATCAAGTCCTTCTCTAATGTTCAGTGGCTTTGCTTTTAGCTGTTTTTGAATTTCTTTGTATTCAATGAGGAGTCTCTCGGTCTTTTCGCCACCCATACTGTCAAATCCTTCATCTTTATTGGTTTGGCTAAATCTAAGCAAAGATTAGACGTCCTCGCTATCTGTTTTGAGGACTCGAGACAGCTTATCCTCTCTTCTCCCTGATGCGTGATAGGACCCTTGCAAATCTTTCTCGACCGTTTCGATAACCATTTTTGCAAGATTATCTGCAAAGGTTGTTTGTTTATGTGGTCCTCGACAACCGTTATCTCTTGGTTTTGCCCGAGTTTGCTGATGACCCACATGAAAATTTGGCTTCCGTGGGTGACTTCCATATAGGACGCTTATGCACATAATCGAAGTTGTTGCAGCTTCTCTCAACTTCTTTTTCTCATTTGAGCTTCGTTATTCCATAGTAATTTACCGGGTTAGGACAACCCTCTTCGATATGTTATCCTTTATCACTGTCAAAAACATAGTAGGTTGAGACGCAAACGAGTTTGGTCTTAACCTTTTCACAAGCTCGCGTCATATTTCGCGCCCCTACCGCGTTGACTTTCCACGCGTGCTCTTTCTCAGTTTTGCTTTTGTCTACATTTGTCTCCGAAGAAGTGTGAATTAGGGCGTCTGGTTTGATTTCGATGAAGAGTCTGGCTGTTTAGGTAGCATCCGTGATATCGAGTTTTACCGACTCTGGCTGGAGTACCACAGTTCTGTGTGTCGGTATGATTTTCAAGTCTTCTTCGGCGAGTGCGATTATCTTGCTGCCAACGAGTCAGCTGGCGCCTGTGACGACGACTTTGCGCACTGCCATTCCTCGTTATGTTAAATGGCGAAAAAATAGTTGCGCATGTTTAGGGCTCTTAGTGTTTTCTTGAATAACGTGCGCTTGAGAGAAGCAGACCATGGAATCAAACAACAAACTTGATGATGCCTGCGTTAAGTACAAGTACCAAGTATTGCTCTTTCCAGGGGACGCGCGCGATTACTTTGATAACGATGTTGGAACGACACAAGGTTATTTGTCGCCAGCAGACATCTAATAACTTACCTTTAGAAAAAATATAACTATTGCCAACCCAAAATACATGCGCATATGAAAATTGAGAGAGTAGCCAGAAAAATAATCGGGGAGAATGCATTAAATGGTTTGCACACCCTTTGTCAAAATTACAGAGCAAGACAGCAGAATCACGTCGCAAACAAGTTCCATGTAATTTACTATGATAGCGGTGTCTGGCAAAAAACCACGTGGTTGGGAACACCCGTCTGGAAATGTCCCTTAGACCTGTGGCTCTATCAAGAAATACTCTTCACCATAAAGCCTGACCTTATCATAGAAACCGGAACAGCGTTAGGTGGATCCGCGCTGTATCTTGCATCGCTGTTGGATTTATTGGGAAACGGTCAAATTATGTCCGTTGATATAGAGACACGTGAAGACAGACCCCGGCATTCGCGGATAACGTATGTGCATGGTAGTTCCACAGCTCCTGAAATCATTAAGTCTATGCAACAATTCTCAGAAGACAAGAAAGCAGTTATCGTTGTCTTGGATAGCGACCATTCTAAGACACATGTGATACAGGAAATGGAGCTCTACGGACCGTTAGTAACTCGCGGAAGTTACATGATTGTAGAAGACACTAACATTAATGGTCATCCTGTATTGAGAGATTTTGGGAGCGGTCCTTATGAAGCTGTTGAGGAGTACTTGAAGAATCATAACGATTTCTTCATTGATTACGAAAAGGAGAAATTTATGATTTCTTTCAATGTCCACGGGTATCTGAAAAAGGCGTGATATTCTTGTCACTCGAGCTCGCACAAGTTGCTGAAGTTGTCATCAATTACAAGACTGGCTCGAACCTGTTCGAAAGTCGATAAGACTTGTTTGGAAAGTTGCGCGTGCGCTCACGAATCTTAATTAATAGCACGTGGTCCTAAGATTTGGCTCCCCCTCGGTATAGCGATTGAAAGCTGTAACAATGCTTCTAAGCGCAATTTACCAATTAAATAGAGCTCAAAGGAGAAAAATCGTGTGAATTGAATTGTTTGGATAAATCCTACTAACCTATAGGGCTCTCACTGGTCCGTCTCCTTATTGGTCAGCAAGCCTGTAGTTGTTCTGATCGGCAGATAATGACGCCACTTCTGAGCAAAAAGCTTCTTTGAAGCCTTAAACTCATCGCTCTTGTAGTCCCCTGTCAAGTCCTTGCTTTTGTGTTGGCAGTCCGTCTGTAGCGCATAGACTCCAAAGCCCCGAGTGTAAGCCTGCAGGCATAAATCAGCCCCGTAGAAATGAAATTTGAATCTATCATCAAAGTGTAGCCCCTTCCTGAATAAACTTGAGTGTACGATTAGGCACATTTCATCAAGCGTCTGAACAGGCTCAGGTTTAGTGAGGGGAAGCCCGATTGCAGTGTCGTCTGTCTGCAGTATGCTGCCAAACAAAGTAGTAAAAGACGCTCTTACCCCAATCACTCCATAGACAGAGTTTGCATCTAAACCATTCAGAATAGGCTCAAGATTTTCTTTGAGAACAAAATCCTGATGACAGAAGGCAAGCCAAACGTCTTTATCAGGACCAAGTTTGCCAATATGATGATTGAAGAAGGCAGGCAGAGATTTCCTATCTTGATTCATATAGATTGTCGTGTTCTTAGGCAGTATTCCAATGCCTTTCGTGAAACATTTGCCCAAAGTTTCTTCATTATTAGACACGACAAGAAAGCGAACAGGGTCAATAACCCGTCTATTTTCAGCGATGTTGCTCCACGACTCTACTTCAATAGGAATCTTCAACCAACGGATTAGCCATCTTCTTTCGATATGCTTCAAGGTTCTCCAAGGCAGACTATTCTGCCAACTCCCAGGACAATGAAGTCTAGGGCCTGATGGGATAGTCATAACCGTTTATGAATTGCCTGCTGTTGTAGCCCAACCGAGAGGCAGCGTATCCCAAACCACGATTCATTGAAGTAGTTGATGTGGAAGGGTCTTTTTGCCCCACTGCCTCTGTTATGCGGACAGCGAACAATGACCTTTCGCTTTGCTACACGATGTAGCTCAGAAAACATTCTGAAAGGTTCTTTGACGTGTTCAATCGTGTGGCTGCTGAAAGCTAAGTTGAACGCCCCATTCTTGAAAGGCAGATGGCAAGCATCAGCCAAAACAAAGTTCGGAATCTCATGAGGCTTAACTTCTTCTCCAACTAATTGCTTCCCTATCTGAAGATTCTTGCCCTCTTTAAAGAAGTCCACGTTTACCGAACCTTTGGCTAAGTCTCCATTTCCACAGCCAACATCTAAACTTTCAAACACTCTTCTTCCCCCAGCAATTCCGCGATAATACACTGAATCCAATCAAGAGCAAGACGACAACCAACAGCCAACACAGAGAGTATGGAACAATGGAATAGCCTGTGCAGTAAATTCGGAGATATGACAACGTGTGGGAAGTCTGTTCACAATCCGGTTGTGGTATGAGCGCTAATAAGCGGTTTGTTTCAACACTCTGAGCTGCATTTTGAAGACTGAGGTTTGAACATTCCGTTGTCTTAGCACCGATTTTCAGCGGAGATATTTAAAAACTTTGCTAAGACATGCAATAAATGCTTCGCCCCCGCTGGTGGATAGGAAAACTTCACTAACACAGAAATAAGTGGGCATGTTTGACACGTCGATTGGTCCTTTGGCTAAAGTTCCTCTAATTCTGTTTGCGTAAAAACAGGGTTGGACCAAGCAGGACTATACTTTGAGAAGCAAAAATGCATGTGTTTATTAAGGAAATATTGCCAAACAAGTTCAGGAACGTTGATAATTGAAGGAACTCGCAATTGAAAACTGAGAATGTGCTAGCGAGAGAATTTGTTTTTCCGACCTGTCTCTTGAGGAAAACACCTTGGTTGGCCAAATAGTTCGAGGTTACGTTTTGGATGGTAGGTAAAGTTGACCTAGTTATGTGGACTAAAAACGGCGCAGCAACTCTACCCGACGTTTTAAGACGGATAGATGAGATAATCCCTCATGAAAGCGTTTGTCACAAAATTCTTGTTGATGACCACAGCATTGACTCAAGTGTTGAAATTGCTCAGGAATTCAATTGGACTGTGTACCCAAATCCAGCTGGAGGCGCGGGCTAGCGGAGCTAATGAAGCTTTGAGGCACGTGGACAGCGACTTCTTCGTTAGTGTCGAACAAGATGTCCTTTTGTCTGGAAAATGGTGGGACAAGATTCCTAAACATATGGAAAATCCCTTAGTGGGATGCGCCCAAGGTACACGGATTCTAACTCACCCAATTCTGAGACTACTCGATGAGTGGCAATTCGAAACCTCTGGAAGAAGACCGCCCACATTCAGCATAGATAATAACATCTTTCGCACGAAAGTCGTCAGATCAATAGGCGGATTTCCCAATGTCTGTCCAATTTGCACAGATATAGCAACGATGAAGAAGATGACTTTGGAAACACCCTACAGGTGGATCATCGATGATCATGTCGTTTCTTTACATGTGAGAGACGATTTGAAAGCAAGCTTGGAGCACACATACAAAATGGGTTATTTGTGCGCCCGAACTCCCTACTGCATTTGGAATGAAAACCCGAAGTTAACAGTTGTTCTCAGAATACTTCTGACGAGTCCTATCAGAGCTCTCCAAATTGCCATCAGAAGAAAATGTCCGAATATGGTTTGGGCATATCCCCTGCTGAGACTTTATCAACTCAACGTCCACCTCATCTGGGGAAGAGGGACAGTCAAGTATAGAAATCCAAAATCGATTTTCAATCAGAACTGAGATAAGAGTAAACAGGTTCATTAATTTCCTAATCGAATAAGCAGATGTTAATTGGTCTGTTAACTTGTATCTCTCATTTTTGTTTTCGGGACTATTTGCTTTTCTGCGATTTCATAATCCTGTGCAGTTTGGTATGAAGCTTCTTGGCGGTATACGTCGGATGCCTGAAGAAGCGGTAGGTGCGCAGACCAAGATAGTATAGCGTTCGGTAGGGGTACATCATCGGATATTTGTTGTAAAGTTGTTTTAGCCCAAGTTTCATTACTTGGCTGTGGACATTCGAGCTATGCATTCGGTACTTGTGCAAGGGTTTGTCGATGCTCTTAGCTTTCCAATGATGCTGCAGAAGACGGATGACAAAATCCAAATCCTCAATGGAGATTAAATCCTCGTCATAGAATCCTACATCATCAAAGACTATTCTTGGAATCAGGGCAGCGCCGATAGGACCGCCGGGCGTTGCATAAAAACTGAATCTTGTGTGGGGTTTTTTAACTTGTGGAAAATAGAATTTGCTTTCGAGGCGTTCAAGGTGGTTTCCGAACAAGACTGCACCTGTCCACACCATCCCAATCTTCGGGTCAGTTTTCGTAACAGTTACACACTCCGTTATGTAGCTTGGAAGAAGTATGTCGTCAGCATCCAAGCAAACAATGTATTTTCCCCTACTGAGGCGGATTCCATTGTTTTTAGCTCTTGCAGGAGTAGGTTGCCCCTTATGTTCCTGATAGACGTACTTGACAATAGGGTATTTTTCAACAATGACCGCAGTGCCGTCGGTTGAACCGTCGTCAACAACAATTACCTCCACGTTAGGATGAGACTGCGCCAACACACTTTCGATTGCTTCAGAAATATAACGGCCGTAATTACGTGTTGGAATGATTACTGAAACCAAGTCGTATTCTTGCACCGCTGCTTTGTAATTCATTCTATTTTCAGTTAGGTCTATTGCGTATTTTTAGTTAAAGTTTTTCTCGATGGATTGGAAATCGTCTAGATGTTTCGATGAAGGGGAATATATGTAGAGCAAAAGTTTGATGTGACAAATTGCATGTGACAGCATCAGATTTGGATATTTGTAATGCAGGTTGTTTTTAATTCGAGAATGTTTTGTTTGGCAGATTTCTGGAAAAGAATGTTTGCGGCAATGAATACAAAATATTCTTCCATCTGTTTCAGTCAATAACGCTCACTAGTAGATCTTCTGCGAGAGTGAATGGTTGTGTTCTGAAGCTTTTGAATAATAGATGGTGAAAGAGTCTGCGCTTAGTAATGGTTAGTTTTTTGAGTAGACTTTCTTAAACCACTCGATTGTTTTGGGGATTCCAGTGGATAGCGGTGTGATGGGCTTATGCCCCAAATCCTTTTTCGCTT
>CAVTHH010000006.1:0-261492 GCA_963734505.1 Candidatus Bathyarchaeota archaeon
AGCTTCAGAACAGCAGCTGGATTCATCGCTGTGGTTACGATGCTGTTTTATGCGGTTGGAAAGGACCTGTCCAAGGCTGAGGCTTTGATGGCCCTTAGGCTTGTCGTACTTTTTGAGGCGGGCTACTGGTTCTTGAGCTTCTTTATGTCTGGTGTTTGGGGAATCGCCGGATCTTTCGACCCATCTGTAGGTTACGGCAATGTGTTGATGATGACAATTACAACAACTTTGCCGTGTTTCTTGCAGTCGGTAGTCCTTGTTGGCGCTTTAATCAAGTTGTTCTTAGAGCTGAATCCGAACAAACCTGAGAAACACGCCATAAAATGGGGATTGATTACCGGCACCATCTACATTTTTGCCTTCTGGCTAAACAACACCGGCATGTGGGTGTCCACCCTAGGCGCCAAAGGCATGGAGTATATCCTTCTCTATCCTTCTAATATGTTCATTTTCCTTTGGTCCACGGTGGGCTTGCTACTGCTGGCGCTCTACTCGGCGTATTTCACCAAGAAGTCCATGTACACTGAATCCCTGAAGAGCCTTAACCTGCACACCGTAGGCGTGATTGTGACGCTTGTCGGCTTGTATTTCGCCGCGAATTATTTCATGTGGATTTTCTTGGAAAGCGTTGGCGGATGGAGCTATTGGTACGCGTGGATTATGGGTCACAATTTGGATTTGTGGGCTATGTCTCTTCCTTTTGTTGGGTTACCGCTGCTATTTCACGGTAGCTCTCCGAAAGCTTGAGGCGTATGTTAATAACTCCTCAATATAGAGCGAATATTCAACTCTGAGTAATTTCGATCCGTGACCATAGTTGTTCTTTCTCTTATCTGACAAGCAGATGAAGATGCTTCTCTACTGCGCGCGCACATAGATGCCAAGTACCATAAAGGCAAATGCTACAACAATGAGAGAATATTTACTTGTAATCATTATGTAATGTTCATAACTGTTTTATTTGCCATAGATCATTTTTTCGATGAGAAGTGCGAGAAATTTTGTACAGCATATGGATAAGGATTGATGAGACGCTCCCGTGGATTGAGCTCAAAGGAGAATATGAGACAAAAGAGAAAGCAAAACAAGCATCACAGATGGTCATGGGCAGAATTGCCGTTAGATTGGTGAAACTCTCTAAAGAGAGAAAACTCGCTGAGAATTTGGTTACGGTTAGAGCAAGAAGATAAACTATAGCTTTTTTATTCGATAAACACCTGCGCCATTGTATCAAGCGGCCTTACCCGTTTGTTTTGTTACTACTTCCAGCTGTGGCTGGCAAAAACATGAAGGCAGCATGAGCATGGAGAACTGCAGACTTCGGAAGCCCCGCCAGATAAGCAGACTTTTCAAATCCAAACCCAAAAGTATGAGTTCTGTTAATTCAAAAAACTAAATTGCAGAAATCCTTTTCTGCAAAAAAATCGATCCATCAACAAGTCAAAATTTATGACGAAACCATGCACAGGCAACACAACACACGCACACTCGGAAAGGTTCACCAAATATCGCTCAGACACCACCTCAGCCCGACACCTTAGGCGGTTGGAGGCCGCAGGCTGAGCTGGTCGACCGAAGTCTTCCAGCTTACACCCCGGCTCCATCAAACCCATCTTTTATGGGAGCCCTCGTCCCGTTAAACGGGAATGGCTGCCTATTTTCAGGAGAGGCTTCGAGCTTAGATGCTTTCAGCTCTTATCCTCAGCGGCGTGGCTGCCCGGCAACTGCCCTGTCGGACAACCGGTTAACTAGAGGCCACAGCGTCCCGTTCCTCTCGTACTAGGGACCCTTTCCCCTCAGGCAGCCCGCACTCCCAGCAGATAAAGTCCGACCTGTCTCACGACGGTCTAAACCCAGCTCACGTTCCCTTTTAATAGGCGAGCAGCCTCACCCTTGGCCCCTTATGCAGGGCCAGGATAGGAAGAGCCGACATCGAGGTACCAAGCCGCGGGGTCGATGGGGACTCTCGCCCGCGACGAGCCTGTTATCCCTAGGGTAATTTTTCTGACACATCCAGCCCCCACCAATGGGGAGCATGGATGATCGCTAAGCCCGGCTTTCGCCTCTGGATCCCTTGCTGTTTGGGATCCAGTCAGGCTGGCTTTTGCCCTTGCACTCTACGGAGGGTTTCTGTCCCTCCTGAGCCAACCTTAGGGCGCCCTTGATATCTTTTCAAGGGCGTGCCGCCCCAGCCGAACTGCCCACCTACCGTTGTTCCAGCCCACAAGGCGCCGGTGAGAAACACGGTTGCAGAAAGTCGGTGTTCCATTGTTGCCTCCCCCAGTTCCCGGAGAAACCGGGATCGACGGCTCCCGACTACGCTCTGCATCCACAACCGTATTCCAGCGGCAGGCTGCAGTAAAACTCCACAGGGACTTCTTTTCCCGCTGGGAGATCGTGGACTGTTCGTCCACGTTATGTGGTTTCACCGGGTACTACGCGGGGACAGTGGGGCCCTCGTTGATCCATTCATGCACGTCGGAACTTACCCGACAAGGCATTTGGCTACCTTGAGAGAGTCAGAGTTACTCCCGGCGTTTGCAGGCCCTTAGCCCAGTTGAACCCAGGTTTCAGGTACCTGTACTGGCCAGGATTCAGAAGCCGTTCACACGCTTTCGCGCTTGCGGCTTCCTGTGTTTTTATTAAACAGTCGAGACCCCTTTGTCACTGCGACCTGCTCTCAACAGCACAAGGCTGAAAGAGCAGGCACCCCTTATACCAAAGGTACGGGGCTAATTTGCCGAGTTCCCTCGCATTAGTGTATACCCGACACGCCTTAGGTTTCTCGCCTAGGGACACCTGTGTCGGTTCTAGGTACGGTCACAGAGGATCCTTCCTAGCGCCCTTTTCAGTGGCTCCAGAGATCAGCTGAACCACCCTAAAACGGGCGGCTATTCCCGCTTTCGCCTGGTTCTCGCCATTACGGCACTCCCCAGGTTTATACGGTTAAACAAGGCGACAGCCCTGCTCAGCCTACCCCGAAACGTCAGACGCTAGGCTTGCGTTGCCGCATGTACCTCTGTGGTTCCGGAATTTTAGCCGGATTCCCTTTTTCGGCATAATCGGTTAAGTTATGCCTTAGGACCGACTTACCCCCGGCTGACGATCGTTGCCGGGGAACCCTGGCCCCTTCGGCGGAGAAGATTCTCACTTCTCTTTGCTGTTACTACCACCGGGATCCGCAATCCTAACCGGTCCACTGGACCTCACGGCCCAGCTTCTGTCCAGCTAGGACGCCCTCCTACCAGCGCAGCGCTAAGCTGCGTTCTGAGGTATCGGTGGCTGGCTTAGCCCCGTCAATTTTCGGGGCCGTCAGCCTCGGCGGGTGAGCTGTTACGCTTTCTTTGAAGGATGGCTGCTTCTAAGCCTACCTCCCCGCTGTCTGAGGCTGACGACGCCCTTTGGTTTGACATTTAGCCAGCACTTGGGGACCTTAACCTCAGTCTGGGTTGTCCCCCTCTCGGTCCAGGAGCTTACCCCCTGTAACCCGTTTCCCGAGGTCTACGGCGCGGGTGGATTCGGAGTTTGAAAGGAAAGTGGACCCTTTCGGATCCTTGTTTTCCAATCAGTGCTCTACCCCACCAGCTACCTCGCTCGGGACTGGGCTCAGGCCCACTTCGGAGGGAACTAGCTATCACCAGACTAGATTGGTCTTTAGCCCCTATCCCCAGGTCTGGGGAACGAATTGCACGTCAGAACCCTTTCGAGCCTCCACTAGGCTTTCGCCTAGCTTCGCCCTGCCCAGGGATAGATCGTCTGGTTTCTAGTATTAACAGCTGTGACTTCGGGCCCTTTCAGACCCTGCGCCTGACTGCCTTGCGGCAGTTGCGCGCTTATCGGTTTCCCTTTGCTTACGGGCTTTTAACCCTTAGGCTTGCCACAACCGTAAACTCCCCGGCCCGTGTTTCTAGACGGAACGTGCAACCCTGGTCCTCCTCCCTCGTACTGCCGCTTCACAGCGGTTTCCTTTGGGAGGATTCTACCCTTCTGGGCTGCACACGTCTGTAACCGTCTGGTTTCAGGCACTTTTCACCCCCATTCCGGGGTACTTTTCAGTTTTCCGTCACCGTACTAGTGCGCTATCGGTCTTGAGTCGTATTTAGTCTTGGAAGTTGGTGACTTCCGATTTTCCGCACCCAAACCAGGGTACGGTAGTCTGGGACTCCAGCTCAACTCTTTCTGGCGTGTACTTACGGGGCTGTCACCCTCTATGGCGGGCCGTTTCAGGCCACTTCAGCTTAACCAGCGAAGAGGAAGCCGGGCCCTTAACCCTACATCTCCCGCAAGTTTCCCGTGGGATTCGGTTTGGACTTTTCCCGTTTCGCTCGCTGCTACTAAGGGAATCCCGTTTTGGTTTCTTTTCCTCCCCCTACTAAGATGCTTCCGTTCGGGGGGTTCCCGCTCCGTGAAGGAGCACCGTGACTCCGAAGAGTCGCGGTGAGAAGTCTCATTCAGGTATCCCCGGTTCTAAGGCTGCATGCGCCTACCCGGGGCGTTTCGCGGCTTGCCGCGCCCTTCTTCAGCTCTCAAGCCGAGCCATTCTCCAGACGGCGTGGCATGTCGGGCCGTTTGGTGGTGTCTGTTTGGCGTTTGGTGAAAACCTTTCGTATGTATGTGTGCGTCGCTGTTTGTTGCCTGTGCATGGTGTCATTGTGAGATCCGCTTGTGCTTTGGCGGCTCAGTTCACCCTTCACTCCGCATCCGTGTGGTGCGGAGTTGCATCTATTTTTGATGACGTATCCTATTTTGCTGGATTGTTTTAGAAGCGATTCTCGCTAATATAAGTGTTGTGTCCTGTGGTATAAGGGTTTTGAATGCGATTTTCATGTGTGAAAGTTTTTATTTGTTGCGTGAAAAGGTAGTGTGTGCCTCGATAGCTCAGCCCGGTAGAGCGGCTGCCTTGTAAGCAGCAGGCCGCGGGATCAAGGCCCGCTCGAGGCTCCACCATTCTCCAGGGACAACTCCCCAGGAAGAATAATTTGTCAATATCAATTGTTTCTTGACGGTAAAAAAGTTCTGATTTACAGCAGTTATTAAGACAAGTACTACCGTGACTACTCTTCAGGAATCTCTTCATCCGAGTCAGTCTTGGACTGCGTTACGCCGACGGTGAGAAGCTTATATTTACGCGCTTTCGTGTCGACCATTTCATTTTCAAAGAGTTTCCGCAAGGATTTGAAGACTTTTTTGGATGGTTGACCAGTTTTTTCGATTAGCTCTTGAAGTGTCAATTCCTTTCTTTCTTTTAACGCGGCTACAACTTGTTCGTCAACTTTGTTTAACTTGACCATATTGATTACAGCCTCTCGTGTTTTGAGTGTATTTCGTTGGTTGGCTTTTTCAATCTTGCGGTATGGTTATCGCGAAATTAGTTGCTTAGTCAATAGGATCAAAGAAGTATCTCAATAACTCCGAAGGCTCATTTGGAAACTCGCGCCGGGCACACGAATTCTCTGAACGGAAGAAATCCATCCAAATTCAGTCTGCCTATTTAATGGCTAGATTAAAAAGCAAAGTTGAGCAACGTTATCACAAGGATACACAAATGCCACGCGAATTCATCTTGTTCTCCCGCCTTGGTAGAACTGATTCAAATTTTGGCAATCTTCACGACGCTGGGCGCTTGGATATTGCCTACGAATGTATTATCGCTGGACTCTTTCTCTCACATGGCATCCGTAAAAACACAAATGTTCACGTTGTTTTGACGGGACCTCCTAAGCCTCCACTTCACGTCGAAATTATAGGAGAAAGTCTTTTTGACGTTCGCACAGACTTGGACACATGGCAAAACATTTTAAAAAAAGTACTTGCAGGCAAACAACATCCCGGCATAACAATTGACAAAACCAGTTTTGAATCACTTTTGAAGGCTAAAGCGGAAAATTCTCGCGTGTACATTCTTGAAGAGGGTGGAAAAGACATCGCTCATGTCGACCTCGAAGTGAATTCTGTATTTGTTCTGGGCGACCATGTGGGCTTACCTAAAAAAGCCGAAGTCTTCGCACTGAGATATGGCGAAAAAATCAGCTTAGGAAAGCAACCGTATCTTGCGGCATCATGCATAACGATATTGAACTATCTTTTGGATCGACCGATCAAATCTGGCTTCTGAAATGCTCCCATCCAACGGGTCGAATACCCTGTTTTTTGCCATCCACGTTCATCAAAACTTGCTTGGCACGTGTGACTTTCCCAATCGGCAGAAGACAACCACCTACAGATTCAACAGCGGTCTCCGCGTCGATCCATAACTTGGGCTTAACGGTCACTACGAGCTCGTATTCTTCTCCTCCATAGAGCGCCAATTCTATGGCATCCAACCCATTGAACTCAGCGAACCTTCGAACCTCATCCGCAATAGGCACACTTGTAATGAGTAAACCGACACCACTCGAACGTGCTATTTCATGCAGACTCCAAGCTAAACCATCACTGGAGTCAATAGAAGCTGAAGCGCCTCCCGAACTACACAGTGCTAAACCTTCGCGAAGCTTTGCTTTCGGCATACAAACTGAGTTCAGAAATACTTCACGTAGATCAGGAGACGCTGCGTACCCGTCAAGAAGCAACCTTAGACCAGCTGCTGATTTACCAAAAAAGCCTGTTACCGCTACTATGTCTCCAGGTTTTGCCCCGCTGCGCAGCATGAGCAACTTTCTCCGGGCTGTTCCGAAAAGCATGACCGCAATAACCAGATCTGAAGCCTCGTTAGTGTCGCCTCCGATTATGTAGGCGCCGTATTCTTTTGCTCCAGCATTTAACCCTCGTGCAATTTCCTCAACGTCTTTTCGAGCAGAGTTCTTTTCTAATCCGAGGGAGACAAGCGCGGCCACTGGCTTGACACCCTTTGCTGCAAAATCGCTGATGTTCATAACAACGGCTTTGCGTGCTGCCTGCCATAGACTCATACCTCGAGGCACATCAGTGCTTGCTACCAACATATCAGTTTTTAAGACTGCGATTCGCCCATTGCCAATGTCAACAGCCGAGACGTCATCGCCGAAAGGTACAGGTGCATCAGGTATGAAATCCAGTTGAGTTCGTATAATTTCAATTATTTCCCGCTCACCGAGTTCTGCACCAGCCCTCGGACGGCGGATCTTTTCAGGTTTCTTTCTGCTCAGCCAATTACCCTCCAGCCGAAAAACCTTGCGTGACCGATACAGTCTATTTTTAACCATCTTTTGCCTTTTAAGATTGACGATAGGCTGTTTCGTTTTCCGAAGATTTAAAAATGCGTACACGTCAGTGGTGTAGCGATTTCGTTGCGCCTCGATAGCTCAGCCCGGTAGAGCGGCTGCCTCGTAAGCAGCAGGCCGCGGGATCAAGGCCCGCTCGAGGCTTCTCAACAGAAAACAGAAGAATACGGTTAATTGCCTGATTTAATATCTTAAACAATGGGTGCGATATGAAAACTGCATAATTTTGGCTCTGTAGTTGTGTTGTTCCATTGCTAAGAAATGTTTATTAAATGTTAATATTACCGATTGAGTAGACGCGTTTCGTGAAGGTGAACGAGTGAAAATTTTCCACTCGCACGGGCACGATGAGCAACTTCGATGTCCTTACAAAGGGTGCGAAAAGAAATTCGATAAGCCAGCATTGATTACCGACGCATCGACGGTTCCGAGACAATCTTTTTTCGCTTGTCCTCACTGCATGTCTAAAATTGACATTACAACTGAGAACATGCATGTCACAGGCGTCAAAGCGACAGAGTACCCAAAAGTTTTCGATTCACCAGCAAAGTGCGCTCATTTTTCAGGATTCTTGAACGCTCTACCGGAAGATGCACCTTTGCCAGAAGAATGTCTAATCTGCCCTAAAGTGCTTCAGTGCAATATCAGAAAATAGCGAACATATAAGCTTGAAAAGCATTTTATAGCTCGTAAAATCAACACCCACGCCACTTGTTTACTTCGTAACCAAGCTGTATTGCCTCTAGGCAATGGTTGAAAAAGTTGCAATACATCATCAGTTTCTGGCTAAGGTTTTTATGGTGCATGCGAAATTATCTTTCTCTGCCGCAAGCCAAAGATGGACGAACTGATTCAAGGGGCTGTCGGCTAGTTTGGTCCAGGCTTGTAGACTTGGGCTCTATAGACCCCGGTTCAAATCCGGGCAGCCCCATACACTTGATTTTCTAACAATTGAGCGGATTAGTAGATCCTATGGAACTAATCTTAGCTCTACGATTCGTATTTCCACAGCTTTCACGATGTCTTTCCTTAAGTTTTCAGCTGAGGCTTCGGACCAACCTTGCAATTGGTCAATTCTCTTGGCTAATGATTCGTCGCCGATGACGTTCCTAAACCACTTCTGAAAATCGCCACGCTCAAAATGGAAAACCGCTGACTCAGCAGGGACTTTCTGGAGTTTATCAGCAAATTCAGACAAGCTTGTCGCAGTCAATCCGAAGTATTTTCCGATTCCAGTGTAGAAATGAAAACCGGAATCATAAGACACGGTCCTTAATGAATTCTTAGCTTGTGATACTGCAAGAGACTGCTTCTTGGCTACAGTAATCTTCGACAATTAAACACACCTACGACAATTTACAGAAGGTCACAACTGATTCTTAAAAGTTAGGGAAGGACCCCCGAAAGCGCAGTCTCAAAAAGCGAATGAGATTAAAAAGAATTCATGTTACCAATAGAACAAAAAATCTAATGTTTCTTGAAGGTACTCCTCCCAGTAAACGCTAAATAGTGCTTAGCACACTTTCGGTTGATGCTTAAATGTAGGCGAACAGAATGGAAGATTTCTCAGATCTCGCACTCAAGTTGATAGACGCTAGCCGAACAGCATGAACAGTATCGGGAAGTAGAATGTATAAACCTAATTGCAAGCGAAGGACTTAAGTCCCCAGCTGTTAGGCAAATGCTCAATTTGTCGGCAGACTTAGAAGGTAGATATGCCGAAGGAGAAAACGACCTAGAAGGACACGTCAAGAAACGCTACTACCAAGGACAAAAGTTCATGTCACTCATCGAGAACTATGCCACTGACCTCATGAAAAACCTGTTTAAATGCACATGGAGTGACTTACGCTTAGTTTCTGGCACACACGCAAACCTAGCCACATTCAAAGGTCTCTCGACTGCAGCCAAGAACAGAAAAATGGTCGTTACACCTCTCAGCTGTGGTGCCCATATATCACATGATTACGCTGGTCTAGCAGGCTCGGTTTTGGGGCTCGAAAATATAAATCATGTTTACGATTTTGAGGAATTCAACATTGACCCAGATATGTCCGCCCATGTCATTCGAGCAGCCAAACCGGGAATAGTAACCTTTGGCGGAAGCCTCTTTCTCTTTCCACATCCAATCAAAGAACTGAAGGAAGTGTGCGACGAAGTTGGAGCTTTTGTGGCTTATGATGCATCACACGTTTTGGGATTAATCGCTGGCGGCGCGTTTCAAGATCCGCTTAGCGAAGGCGCAGACTTCATTACTTCTTCGACTCACAAGACCTTCCCTGGCCCGCAGGGTGGTGTCATACTTGGAAACTCTACAAATCAGCGCATGGAAAAAGCGATAAAAACGATACAGTTCGCAGTTTTCCCGTTAAGTGCCTCGAACACACATCTCGGCAGGTTGCCAGCGGTTGGAATAGCTGCTTTGGAGATGAAACTGTTCGGGGCTGAACTAGCGCGGTTGACCGTGAAGAACGCCCAAACTGCTGGGCAATATCTATGTGAAAACGGGGTTAAAGTGGTGTGCGCTGACAAAGGCTTCACAAGATCACATCAGATAGCGGTTGACGTCTGTGATTTCGGAGGCGGAAAAAAGATAGCCCAAGATCTTGAAGACGCAAACATAATTCTGAACAAGAATCTCCTGCCGTACAATAACCAGAATGACCGTGACAATCCGTCAGGATTGAGAATTGGGTTCCAAGACATAACGAGACGCGGTTTTGGAAAAGGAGACATCAAACATCTGTGCGATTTAATGCTGAGCGTGATCAAATGCAAACGCAAGCCGTCTGAAATTAAAGAAGAAGTCATTGCATTGAAGAAAGAGTTTAATGAAGTCAAATATGGATTCCAAAACGTAGAAGAAGCGATTGGCTACGCCAAAAAGACCAAACTCACCTGAAGATGAAGCAAAAGACCTCAGGAAAAAATCAATTCTTGGAGCATGTTCAGATTGAAAGCATTATTGAATGACGGTTTGGAAAAAGAGGGAATACGATTATTTGAAGAATCTGGCATCGAAACTGACACTCGAAAGAGAGATCAAAACGCATTAATTGGAGATATCGCGCAATTCGACGCCCTAATTGTAAGGAGTTCAACAAGAGTCACTCGTGAAGTTCTAGAAGCCGGGGCTGAGGGAAAACTGAAAATCGTGGGCCGAGCAGGGGTGGGCTACGACAACATAGACGTTGCAGCCGCCTCCGAATTTGGTGTTGTGGTGAAATCCGCACCCTATGGAAACACAAATGCAGTTGCAGAGCTGACCCTTTGCCTAATGCTGAACGCCTCAAGAAACATTCCCCAGGCATATAAAGCTCTTAAGAAAGGCGTTTGGGTGAAGGAGAAACTAAAAGGTGTTGAACTTTCGTACAAGACATTGGGCATCTTAGGTTGTGGAAAAATCGGGCAGAGAGTAGCAGAAATAGCCCGCCGAGCTTTCGACATGGAAGTGATCGGATACGACATAAACCCCTGCCTCGAATCCAGCATAAAATTCCTTTCCAAAGAGGAAGTTCTTGCTAAAGCAGACTTTGTAAGTATTCACACCGGAGGAAAGGAGGTTATAATAGGTGAGGAAGAGCTTTCGCTCATGAAACCAACTGCATTTCTAATTAACACTTCAAGAGGTAGCAACGTTGACGAGCAAGCTTTGTACGATGCGTTGAAACAGGTGCGAATAGCAGGGGCTGCGCTTGATGTTTACCAAGATGAGCCCAAAGTCGAAGAAGGAAAATTCAAAAGCAAGCTAAGAGAATTTGATAACGTTATTTTTAGCTCCCATCTGGGTGCCTCAACCATAGAAGCACAAAGAGAGACATCAATAGAGATTGCACGTGTAATTGCAGGTTATCTATTGGGAGGCGACTTCACCAGTGCAGTCAACGCGGGCGAAAGCATAGACTTGGAGGAAAGACCCGTGTATACCCTATTCATCCATCACCGTGATGTCCCTGGAGTCTTCGCAAACATCGACAAAGTTCTCGCTGATAATGATATAAACATTAGAGCGAACTATTCTCGACAGATTGGAAAAAGCGGATATGCTATCTCAGTCTATGTTGTTCACAAAAGAGTCTCCCCTGAAATAATCAAGACATTGAAAGAAATCGAGAACGTCTGCAACGTCAAGATCTAAGCTTTCAAGGCCTAACGCTACAAAGATAATAGCAAAGACGCGCCTGTCAACAGGAAAGAAGCAGAGCAGAAGCTTAATTCGGTCCAGGTTTAGTATCGTCTAAATCACCAGTCTATATAAGTGAGCTATACTAATTTTCAATTCAGGGTGAAAGTTTCGAAGCTAGGAATCTTGTTCTCAGGTGGCAAGGATTCTACTCTTGCCTTGCATAAGGTCGCAGAGAAAAACGAAGTCAGTTGCCTGATAACTCTGGTTTCACTGAACAAAGAAAGCTACATGTTCCACACACCTAACATCAACATTACAGACTTGCAAGCCAAGGCCTTGGAACTGCCACTTCTAAGAAGAGAAACAAAGGGTGAACCAGAGAAAGAGCTCGAAGACTTGGAAACAGCTGTGAGAATGGCGATCAATGAATTCAAGATTGAAGGTGTTGTCACTGGTGCAATAGAGTCAGTCTATCAATCCAAGCGCATCCAACGAATTTGCGATAACCTGAGAATAAAATGCATCAGCCCACTCTGGAAGAAAAATCAGAAAGACATTTTGGAAGAAATAGTTGCTAACGGTTATAGGGTCATCATTTCAGGCATTTTCGCTTACCCTCTTGACGCCAGTTGGTTAGGAAAAGAAATAGACACTGAACTAATAGGTCGTTTAGTCCAACTTCAAAAAGAGTACGGCGTGAGCCCTTCAGGTGAAGGGGGTGAAATAGAGACGACCGTTTTGGACGCACCGCTATTCACAAAAACAATAGAGATAATTGAAGAAAAAAGAGAGGCCAAAGGCAACAGCGGCACCTTAACCATCCAAAAAGCTCGTTTGGCACCAAAATAGCAACAGACCAAGGACCACAAGAAGAAAGCCATTGCAACGAAAGCGTTTTCTGAACAACCGAAGGGTTATAATACCAAGCCGAGAAACAGTTTAGTCAGTCAAAGGATTTTTGGATCTGATTAAATTGGCAAATGAACTTACCGCAGAAAGAATCAGGAAAGAATGCGACGCCAGTTTTATGCGTTGTGAAACAACCGAGGAACTTTTGCCACTAAGAGAAATAGTAGGGCAAGAAAGAGCCGTTAGAGCATTAAAGTTCGGGTTAGGAATAAGAGACCGCGGGTTTAACATCTATGTTGCAGGTTACCCTGGAACAGGAAGGACAACCGCTGTCAAAAATTTCGTCGGGGAAATAGCACTAACCGAACCGGTGCCATCTGACTGGTGTTATGTGAACAACTTTTCTAACCAGTATGAACCCAAAGCCATAAAATTGCCTGCGGGAAAAGGAAAGATTTTCCAGAGTGATGTGAAAAACCTCATTGAGAACCTCCGCACAGCACTCCCTAAGGCTTTTGAAAGCGAGGACTACAGTGCCAAACGAGAAGCCACGATCCGAGCACTAGAAAATCAGAGAAAAGAGCTGATTGGCCAGCTAAGCGCTAAGGCCGAGCAAGAAGGCTTCGTCATTCAAAGCACTCCCATCGGCTTGCTGCTCATACCAGTCATAAAAGGCAAACCTGTCAGTGAAGAGGAAATGGTAGCCTTACCACAGAAAACAAAAGATGAAATTCAAGAAAAAAGGGAGCGTCTCGAGTCAAATCTTAGGAATACAATGAGGCAGTTTTTTGACATGGAACAAAAGATCCGGGAAGAGCTCAAGAAACTCAATCGTGACGTTGCACTGTACGCCACTGGAAATTTGGTCGACAATCTCATGGAGAAGTACAAGGAAACTCCCGATGTAACAACATACTTGAAGGAAGTCCAGAACGACATATTGGATAATTTAAGTCAGTTTATCGGAAGAGGCGAAGCACAACAGCAACTTGCATTTCCATGGATGAAGGAAGCACCCTTCAAAAAATATGAAGTGAACGTTGTTGTCGACAACTCTAATGTCAAAGGCGCCCCTGTGATAATCGAATCTAATCCTACGTATCAGAACCTCATCGGAAGAACGGAGAAAGAAGCACAGTTCGGGGCACTTGTCACCGATTTTACCATGATTCGTGGAGGAGCCTTACACAAGGCCAACGACGGATACCTTATCGTTCCAGTTGAAGACTTGCTTCGCAATCCGTTCTCGTACGACAGCTTGAAAAGAGCCCTCAGAGACGGACAAATAATCGTAGAGGAACCCGAGGAAAGATACGGATTCATCAGCATAAGAGGCTTAAAACCTCAGCCTATTCAACTCAACGCAAAAGTCATCATCATCGGAGACCCCTACCTCTATCAACAGCTGTTCGTCTTGGACAAGCAGTTCTCAGAGCTTTTCAAGGTTAAAGCTGAATTCGACACAACCATGGCTCGGACCGAAGAAAACATGCAGAATTACGCTGGTTTTGTCTGCAAACTCTGCCAAAAAGAAAATCTAAAACACCTCGACGGCTCTGGATTAGCCAAATTGATCGAATACAGCTCAAGACTTGCAGACGATCAGCAGAAACTCTCCACAAGATTTGCCGAAGTTGCAGACATCGTCCGCGAAGCCAACTATTATGCAATACAAGAGAAATCAACGCTGATTACGGGGAACCATGTGAAAAAAGCAATCGAAGAAAAAGTCTACCGCTCGAAGCTTATTCAAGAAAAAATCCAAGAAATGATCAAAAGAGGCGTACTCTTAATCGACACAGAAACAGAAAAAATTGGTCAAGTCAACGGCCTCTCCGTCATGGGACTCGGCGACTTCGCATTTGGCAACCCATCGCGCGTAACAGCGAGCATAGGTCTGGGCAGGGAAGGAGTCGTGGACATTGAAAGAGAAGCCAAAATGGGAGGACCAATCCATACAAAAGGCGTCCTTATCCTGAGCGGATACCTAAACGAGAAATATGCACAGGATAAACCACTTAGCCTTTCAGCACGCCTCGTTTTTGAACAGAGCTACGGAGGAGTAGAAGGTGACAGTGCGTCAAGCACTGAACTATATGCGATGATATCAGCCCTTTCAGGATTGCCAATAAAACAAAGCCTTGCTGTAACAGGCTCGGTTAACCAGAAAGGCGAAGTGCAAGCCATAGGAGGAGTAAACGAGAAGATCGAAGGCTTCTTTGAAGTCTGCAAAGCCAAGGGATTCACAGGCCAACACGGAGTAATGATACCTGAAAGTAATGTCCAAAATCTAATGCTAAAAGAAGAGATAGTTGAAGCAGTTAAAGCCGGACAATTCCACGTATACTCTGTCAAGACTATCGATGAAGGAATAGAAGTCTTAACAGGAACAAAAGCGGGTGAGAGAAGGGAAGACGGGACCTTCAAGGAAGGAACGGTAAACTACAGAGTAGACAAACGCCTCAAAGAAATGGCGGAAAAACTCAAAGAGTTTCCACCTTCCACTGCTGAAAAGAAAGCGGAAAGCTAACACACCATCTGAACCAAGGCTGAAGAATCGAGACCAAATTGACGTTGCCATACTGAAGAACAAGCAAATGCTTCAGCAACCATCCGCACCATAAGTCGCGCTCGCTATTAGAGACAATTTTCTCATCCGCTGAGTCGATCTACATCTATCTAGTACGTGCACTTTTAGTAGTTGTCCGTCAAAAATCACAGATGTGGTTCAACTGCTTCTAACGTAATTGTGTAATAAAAAATAGACAGGTGTACTTAGTATTTCTAGCATTAGAGACAATCATTACATTAGAAACACGTTTCGGATAATTTTATATTAAAGATTAACACTGAATTATCTGAAGATACTTCTAAGGTAGGTATCAATTTTTGGCAGCAAAAAAAGGCGATAAATACAAGTGTGAGGAATGCGGGCTTGTCGTCTTGGTTGAAGATCCTTGTGGCTGCGATGCATGCGATGTGATATGTTGTGGAGCGCCTATGAAACCAGTTCAGGTCTCAAAAGCGAAACCTAAGGCAAAACCAAAAACCAAGCCCAAGACCAAGAAATAAACCCCTAAACCATCATCCCTTTTTTTCAATTTAGCAGCAACTAGACTATATTGTCTGACTCTCTATAAGGGCAATCGAAATAATCAATTGTTTCAACAAATTTCCTTTAGTCTGTTCGAAGTTTAGTCGTTTAGAAGTTTAGTCTTTTAGGAAGGACTCTTGTCGCTCTGTTCGCCGGTTTCTTTCTCTTCATCAGAAACCCCGGATAACGTCTTCTGAGCTTCAACGTTAAGAAGCATGTCTATCAGAGCCTTCTCATCTATTTCTGCCCGGGTTCTCCAATCCAGGTATAATTGATCATTCTCGTCCTGAAGCAGGTAGCCGTAACGAATGTATCGATCAATGTTTGGGCTAACTTTCCAACCTGGAAGCTTCTCGCTCAATAGCTCCTCAATTTCTTTTCTCGGCGCTTGCCCCTTCTTAGAGATAATATATGAAATCGCAACAGCCAATCCAGCCAAATCGTCGATTCGCCATCCAATCATCTTCGTTTCCTTAGGCTGCAAATCGCCACGCAAAGTAACGAAAAACCGAGCTTTGTCCAATTCCTCCGGAGAAGGTTTCTGAGCCGTGGTCTTTTCCTCTTCAAAAACCATCTTGATCTTCAAATCAAGATTTTTCAGGTAATCATCCATTAGATCCAATACCTTTGGGTAGTCTGAGCCTAACGCCTTGTGCAATTCCCATCCTCTGACCCCGGGTTTCAAGTGACGGCTGTAAAACAACATGTGCGCAGCGCGTTTCATTTTAGCTGCATAAACGCCCTTTCTCTTGGTCAATCCAATTCTCCTCTCTTCCACTTTTGCCAATCATCAACCGTAACGGCTATCGGAATAGAAATCGACTGTTGCATGGCGATCTCTTGCAATGGCTTCTCAAAAGGTTTAATGTAAATCTCCTCCTCCAAAGGTCTGATCTCCAAGGTCGCATAACCATAAGTAATCAAGAAACTTGCCATGTAAGCCCGCTGCACAGTCTCTTCATATGTTTCTGCGCCCACGAAATCCCAATAGCGAATCTTGCCAGCATTTCCTTTCTCTTTGACCTTGATTTTTAGTTCCTGCCACAGCTCTTCAAGTTCATCAGAGAAGACTTTGACCCCAAGAATACGCTGTCTGATTAATTCGTCCATGCTGGTAGTTCCAATGCCTATTCCTGGAACGACAAGTTCGGGCCATCTCTCCTTCAAGGGTAGCAATCTCTCCCAATATTGCAAGGCCTCAGCAAGACTGTGCAAGTTGATCTGTTCTAATTTGACCAGCGGATGCCAGGCTTTCAAGAACGCCTGTATCATCTCTTCTTTGCCTGCTCGTGATATTTTTTCTTCTAGAAGAAATGGATCAGTATATAGTGAAGTTGAACGGTTTTTCACCCACTCACTCTGAAGCTTGATTACCGAGGCTAAATGATGGATTACTTCCGAATCCAGATTTAGCTCCTCAGGTTCGTTCCACTGGGGAAAATACTCCTTTACTACTTTGATAATATCGTCTACATCAAGCATGAACGGGTCAACTTTGCGGTTCTCCACCGCTAGGCACATCTCAATAATTCGCTGCAGTTTTTCTGTCCCCAGCTTCTTCAGTCCTTTTTTTGTTTCCATTAAGAGACCTCTCGAACTATTGATTGCCCTTCAACATTCTGTACTGTGATTATGTTTGCGTTCTCTTGGGCGAAGGTAATCTGACTCGGAGTGATAACGATGTATTGGGCTGTCGAATCCGAGATCAGCGAAACTAGCATGCGTGCAATCATCTCGCGATTTTTGGGGTCCATGTGAATGTCATACTCGTCGACTGCTCTGAATGGTGAACGAACGTGCTGCTGCAGGGCTAAAAGGAAACTCATCGTTGCGGTTGTGCGCTCGCCGCCGCTCTGTGTATGAGCGTCCAAGGCCACAGGCTTTCCACCTTTGAAACCTACGAGAATTTCCAAACCCGCTGTTTCGATGTCCTGACCGTTAGCTAAACGAACCTCGCCGGTGGCCAACGTCTTTCCCATTATCTTTTGGTATTCTAAATTCACACGATCAAGCAAATTCTGAATCACGCTACGCCACGCCACCATCCGGGTTTTGACTTCTTCGAGCGCTTTGGAACGGTTTTCAGCTACAACCTGAGCCTTTTCTTTCAATTCCAAATAAAGTGTAGAATAAGACTCGTACATGCGTTCGATATCTTCTGAGACATCTGCAAGAGCAGCTAGGTGGCCATCCGTCAATCGTATCTCATCTACAATCTCAGAGACACTTTTCAGAACGGCAATTCTAGCACCAGACTGTTCGGCTTTGAGAAATGCACTGTCCAAGCTTGCTTTTGCGTCCTTAAGTTGGCTACCCGCTCTGTCTAAATCTTCCGCAGCAAGTGTTTTCCGATATCCTAGCAATGCAAGCTGAACACGATTTTCAAGAATCTGACCTTCCACTTTTTCCAGTCCGTCTTCCACGCTTGTCAATTTTCCCTGATTCTTCTTCAGTTGTTCATCTAGTTTCAGAACTTTTTCACGTGAACCGTTCATCATCGCCTTAAGGTTCTCAGGTCTCAGCAATTTAAGCTGGCTTGAACTCTTTTGTAAAGCGGACTCTATGATTGGAAACTCTTCGAGCATTTTCTGAATTAAACTCGAAGTCGATTCGTTTTCAGCAATTTCACGTTCGAGACTAAGGCGCTCGTCAAAAACAGTTCTAAAGTCTTCCTTTAGCTTCTCTTGTTGATCTTGTGCTTCCTTCAGGTCATCAGACGTTGCTTCTGTTTCCTCTTCTATCTTCTTCAGGATTTCTTGTGCACGATCCCTGTCATTTTGCAGTGCCTTGAACGCATTTTCACGTCGCTCAACCTCAGCCCACATTAGTTCTCGATCCAGAAAGCGCCTTCTGGTCTGTAATTGCTTCTTTTCCTGATATTTTTCGTATTGCTCACGCCAGAAATTAAGAGTCGACTCTGCAGACTCCAGCAGTTTTCCTACGGATTCTTCCTGGCTAAGGATACGAGTGAGTTTATGTTGAGCCTGAAGCACGTTTTCACGGAACGGTTCCAACCCAACAGCTGCTTCAACCATACGAAGCTTATCAACATTCGAGAGAACGGTAAACTGCTCCACCATGTTCTGATGCATAATGATGAGCATATTATCGGGATCAACGCCGAACCTGCCTAGCAGACGCTCGACATCTTGCTTCGTTGCCGCACGATTTTCAAGCTCAAACCCATACTTGCCATCCCTCCGTAGAACCCTTGAAAGGAAAATCTGGTCTTTGTTATACCTAGGGACGGGATGTTTCCCTCCTCGTTTGCTGTTGTCCAAGACAAGAGTTACGCGAGCTTGATCTTTTCCCCATCGGATCAATTCACTGAGTTTTCTTGAGCGTTCCGTGTATGACTGCCCCAAACCTACTGATATAGCAAGAAGAAGAGAAGACTTTCCAGAACCGTTGGGTCCGGCGATGACGTTCACGCCGGGTTTAAAGGGCACCCTAGCGTAAACGTAGCTCATGAAATTCTCCAATCTGACCTCTTGTATCAACATAACGAGATTTTTTCCTCTTGTGCAGCGCCGTTATTAGGGCAATGTCTATTATTTAACCGATTAGGCAGGGTTAGTCTCAAAGTTAACTATGCAATTCCCTGTTTTCTACAAGCCTTTTACACATCTATCTGATCCAATTAAGGCAGATTAAAGAGAAATTTCATAAGAGGCCTCTTCGTCCTATTAGGTTGGGGTTCAGTGAATGGTTGTTGCTGGAAAGATTTTCAGACTTTCGGACGGATTGCCTATAGGGGAAATTGCCTCCAAACTCGATGGCTATCACGCGGAAGAGACGTATGAGGAAGGAGATCAGAATCTTCTGCTCTTGACAGAAATTGTTGGGCTTCTGCCTAAAGGGAGCACACTCACGGGCATTTATTCACACGACTACATTATGCACGTATTTCACAGAGGAAAACTTTCGCCACTGCCGCGGACAATAGAGGCAATGTTTAGTTTCGCCCAAGTTGAAGGTAGCGTATTCTTGACCGTTGTCGAGAAGAAGCGCATAGCAAATTTCATCGCAAACAAACTAAGCGAAATCCTTTTTGAAAAAGTTGGGGGCGTGGTTGAAGCCAGAATTGCACCTGAAACCCTGAAAGACTTTCACTCTAAGAACCGGGAAGATACCAAGATAACATTCTTCGATAACGTGGATATTCCTAATGTGAACAAGCTTTCAATCTACGGTCCCGATTTGACTAACACTCAGCTGTTTGATGATTATGCCAAACACGGTGACTTATGGTATGTAGTTGCTCGATCCAAGAAAACCGGATATGTAGTTGGGATCACAAGAGAAGCATCAATAACGATTTTCAACCTTGCAGATAAAGCAAAATTCGTAGAATATGTGAACAGAGAGATTTACCCACTAATTCTCGTGACCCCAAAATGACTAACATATGCAATACTGTTTTCTCGTTTTGAAAATGTGAGACCAAAGTAGTTTTGTGAATTTGATAGTTGCCTTGACCGCAAATATTCAATTTTTTAGTAAGTTACTTCCTGCAGTATTCTTTTTAGTATAGTAGCCCCATGTCGTAGTTTCAGCTTCTTTTCGCCTATCCTTTGTCGGTACTTTATAGGAACCTCAACAATTGTGTATCCTTTTCTTTCCACGTAACGATTTAATTCAACTTCGATGTCAAAGCCTTGCGATTTAACTACCCAATCTGCAAGCAGTTGTGTTCTCATAACACGTAAACCAGTCAACGGATCATTCATCGTAACCCCATTTAGGAGGTTGTGAGCAAAAGCCAAAAGCTTGTTTCCAAAGTAGAACGAAGAATGGACTGCTTCTGGTTCTATTTCTCCGCTGAATCTATCTCCACAAACCATACCCACCTGCGGATTTTTCTCAAGTATCTCAATCATCTCAGGAACATACTCGGCGGGATATGTGTAATCTGCATCGGTGAGTACAACATATTTGACCCCTAAGTCAAGATGTTCGAGTGCTTTCGCTATAGCGTTACCTTTACCAATCCCATCTTGGAATGCTATTTCAGCACCTAAATTCTTCGCAATTTCCACAGTTCTGTCGCGACTGTGTCCGTCAACGACAATAATATAGGGAATGTCCATACTTTTCAAAAACTCTGTTAATGTGGGTCCTATGCCATGTTCTTCGTTTAAGGCGGCAATTACGAGTTGGGCAGAACAAGATTTTTCAAATATCGGATCTTTTAACAGCAAAGCTTCTCTCCCTTCTTGTTGCATGTAACTGGTTATCGTGTTTATTGCGAGATACGTAATAAGCCAAGTTTCTGAAAAACTAATAATTCAAAGTTTGATATATCTTGAAAATCCATTTGCGGTTGCAGAGATATAGAGCATCAACTGTCTGTGTGAAATAGGAAAAAGAAAGTGAATCGTAATTAGTCCATATGGTATGTAACAGATTAAGTGATGCTAACGTTTTGAATATCAAAATATCGTTTTGCCAGAAACCGCAAACGCTCTGCATTCTTTCCGTTCTTGCCTATAGCGATCCCTTTGTCCTTGGGGTTGACTGTGATGACTGCCATCTTTTTCCCGTCCATTCTTTCGGTTACGCGAACCTCTCTAACCGCAGCCGGTTTTAATGCATTCTTCATGAACTGAACTGGATCCTCTGAATACTCAAGTATCTCATGTTTCTTTCCGGTCATTCTTTCAAGCGTGTGAATATTCCTGCCGCCTCTTCCAATTGCAACGCCGACTTGCCCTTGATTTACAATAAAAATTGCGCGTTCTTGTTCTTCGTCGATTATGCAGTCTTTGACACTGGCACCACTAATGCTTTCAAATAAAGCTATATAACGCATCTCATCGCATGTGATCTTAATGCCGTTAGTCATTCAGTTCCACCAATATCTTCTTGCGTCTCACTGCTTTCCAACGCTTTGAGAATCTCTGAGTCGCCGGTTTCTCTTATACTTAACGCAGAAACTATGAAGAACTTGCTGCAAACATTTGCCAAATCCATGGAGCCGCCTTTGTATATCATAACAGGAACCCTTGAAAGTTCACCATAGTTTTCTATCTTTTCTTTTATATCTTTTGGACAGTTATTGGCTAAAACAATCATCTTAGCTTTGCCGGTCTTGGCGCTCTGCAAAGCTGCGTTAGCTCCGAAAGACACTTTTCCAGTCTTCACTGCAGTTGCGATTGCCTTGTCGATGTTTATCATGCTTCGGTTTTACCTCCTTGTTTTACTTGTTTTTCAAATGTAGACATGTATAATTCTACTAGGCCTGTGCCGATAGGAATCGATTGTCCGACAATGACGTTTTCAGTAACCCCTTCCAAGGGGTCGCTCTCGCCTTTTATTGCTGCCTCGACTATGTTTGGAACAGTGATTTCGAAAGCTGCTCTTGCAAGGACGCTTGCTTTCTTTCCACTAATTCCGTGTCTGCCGATTTGTTGCACTTCGCCTGTTGTAGTCATCATGTCTGCTACAAGCATTACGTGACGTACGTCAACATCCAAGCCTTGATCTTCCAAGACTCCCTTTGCTTCGTGAATTAAAGCGTTCCTTGAAGCCTCTACTCCTAATGTCTTCGCGATTTCATGAACGTTATTGGTTGTTGTCCTTGATGTGTCGACGCCTGGAATCTCAAGGACTTTGGAAAGATTTGAGCCATCGGTGCGTATCACCCATTCTCCGCTTTCTTCGGTGACTAGCACTCGCTTGATATCTGGTACTCCTTTGACATGGAACGATGGTATTTTGGCGAGCATGCGTTTCAATGTTTCGACTTTTTTAGGCTTGATTTGGACTGCGTCGTCTTTTACTTTAACGGTAGCATTCTGAATCTGCAGTTTGCTTTCAAGTTCTTCGATAGTTATTGCCCTGTCTTCCATCATGGATTTGTTCAATTCAACAACTATTTCCTCTCGCACTGCGTCTTCATATATCGCTGAAGCTAGATTCTCCAGAGAAGTGTAGATTACGTTGCGTGCTATTTCCACTGCACTTGCCTGCTTCTTCCTATGTTCTCCATCCAAGTAAATAGCCATAATTGGCGTAGACGGAATTCTTCGTGCATCCACTATTTCGATTAATCTTGGTAAGCCTAAAGTTACGTTTTGCTCTTTGACTCCGGCGTAGTGGAACGTCCTAAGCGTCATCTGCGTTCCAGGCTCACCTATTGATTGCGCGGCAACTATGCCCACAGCCTCTCCTGGCTCCATTAAGGCGCGATTGTACTGTTCCGCAGTCCCGGAAGTTGCTTTGTCAACACCCTTCTTACTGAGCTTGTTCTTAGCCAAATTCTGCTTGAGCTGGTCAAAAAGTATTGGTGTTAGTTGTTCTTCAACAGCCGATAAGTGTTTCTTTATGTAATCGGCTGACGCCGGTTCACCTTTTTCTTCTCCAATTTTTATCTGATCAATGAGTCTGCTTACGTTTACTGCTTTACCGTGATCGCTTTTCGCGGGATCCACTCCGTCCTCGCCATACATGAATTGGATTATATCTCCAGCTGAGTTTCGAACCGTGCTGTCATACTCCAAACGGATGTGTTCCAAGGCGTTTATGAGCCGACGCTGCATGTATCCGCTTTGCTGAGTTCTTACGGCAGTGTCAACCAAGCCTTCCCTGCCTCCCATGGCGTGGAAGAAGAATTCGATCGCGTCTAAACCTGATTGATATGATGAGTACACGAAACCTCTTGCTCTCGGGCTTGGGTCGCCATCTTCGAAATGCGGCAAGGCTCGTCCGGAGTAACCTCTCATGATACGTTTGCCTCGCACTGATTGCTGCCCTACACATGCAGCCATCTGGCCGATGTTGAGACTGGAACCTCTCGCGCCCGTTCGAGTCATGACAATGCCCGCATTTTCTAAAGTGAAATCTTGGTCAGCAATCTTTCCTGATTCATCTCTTGCAGTGGCAAGTTCGTGCATAACGTAGATTTCAAATGATTCTTCAAGTGTTTGACCTGGCAGACGTGGCAACGTTCCTTTTTTCTTGCTGTCGATCAGTTCATCTATCTTCTTTTGAATCCGTTCCATAGTCTTGTTCATTTTTGCTGTTGCTTTGGGAGACAAAACCAACTGGTCATATGTGTAACTGAAACCGCGCATTGTTATGAAGAGTTTAAGCAAATGCGTTACCTTGTTCAAGAATTCTCGTGCTGCTTGTGTGCCGTAGTCTTTTATTATGCGGTGGAGCAGACTCTCCGATTGCTCGGCCCCTATGGAGCGTCTGTCGATTATGCCTGAAATCAATTGGCCATTTTTAACGACAACATAAGCGTCGTGTTTGCATTCTTCTTCCTCACACTTGGTGCATCCTTGGCAAATGTTGGCTTTCAAAACATAATTCAGAGTTTTTGGCAGGAAGAGACTGAAAATCTGCTTGCCGGACCACATTGGTTGAGGCTCTTTGATCTTGGGTTCAGGCAACTCACCCAAATAGCCTGTCGACATGAGGAGCCTATTAACTTCCCCTCTCGTTAGGTAGTTAGACGATCTGGTGAAGAAGTATGCTCCAGTGATGAAATCTCTGATAGCACCTATAATTGGACCGCCAAATCTCGGCGAAAGGATTTGGTCTTGAACCTGCATCAGCAGCAATGCTTCTGTTCGCGCTTCTTCGCTTTGCGGCACGTGTAAATTCATTTCGTCCCCATCAAAGTCAGCATTGTAGGGTGGACAGACGCAGAGATGCAAACGGAAGGTCTTGTAGGGCAGCACACGCACATAATGAGCCATAATGGACATTCGGTGAAGAGAAGGCTGACGATTGAAGATGGCTATGTCACCGTCCTTAAGATGGCGTTCTACAATAAAGCCAAGCTCCACGGCTTCAGCAATTTTTTCTCGGTCTACGACGAATTCGAGTCTTATTCGTTTTCCATCGGGTCTGATTATGTATAATGCTCCTGGATACTTTTCAGGACCGTTTACAACCAGTTTCTTCAGTTCTTCGATGTTCCAAGCGGTAACTTTTTCGGGAATAGACAGCCGCATGGCAACGTCCTTTGGCACGCCCACTTCGTTTATATCAAGGTTCGGATCTGGGGAGATGACTGTTCTTGCTGAGAAGTCAACTCTTTTCCCTGAAAGGTTACTTCTGAAACGGCCTTCTTTTCCCTTAAGCCTCTGTGAAAGCGTTTTCAGCGCTCTTCCTGAACGGTGCCTTGCCGGAGGTATGCCGGAAGCCTCGTTGTTGAAGTAAGTTGTGACATGGTATTGGAGGAGTTCTGATAAGTCTTGTATGATGAGGGTTGGTGCGCCTGCTTCCATGTTTTCCTTAAGGCGCTGGTTAATGCGGATGATGTCTACGAGTTTGTGAGTTAAGTCGTCTTCTGAGCGGATTCCTGATTCCAGTGTTATGGACGGACGGACGTAAACTGGTGGCACAGGCAGTACTTGTAGAACCATCCATTCTGGCCTCGCCACTCTGGGGTTGAATCCTAGGATCTCTAAGTCCTCGTCTGAGATTCGTTCAAGTCTCTCGCGTATCATACTGGGTGTTAGCGGTTCAGAGCCTGCTTCAGTCTGCTCGACAAACTTTGTGGGCTTTTCAAAGGTGATTTTGTACTGGACAGCTGCGCAGTGAGGACACTGTTTTGTTTTGATCTCAGAGATAATTCCTTTGAAGACATCGTCGGGGATAGCTCCCAAGAGTTCGTTGACCCTTTCAATCCGGACTTTAACTTTCTTCGCCGTTTCGTCCGATAAGAGTATTCGTCCGCAACTGCGACATGTCGTCTTTAACAAGTCGAATATTATCTTTGTGAATTCTATGTGTACGATGGGTACTGCTAGTTCTATGTGTCCGAAGTGTCCAGGACATCGTATGGCGGTGTTGCCGCATGTCTTGCATCTTTGCCTAGGTTCTAGAGTGCCTAGTCTACCATCCATTAACCCGGCAGTTATTGGTGCGCCATCTTCATCATAGGTGTCTGGGGTTTGAATTTCTACAACTGATTGTTTACGCAAGTCTTTGGGTGAGATTAAACCAAAAGAAATATCGTCAACAATTTTATGAATTAGTTCTTCTGAAGACATCTTAGGCCTTCTCCTTAAGTTTTAATTTGGGTGTAATACACAAACTCTGGAGTTCTTGAAGCAAGAGCTTGAATGCGTAAGATACTATGACCGGCGAGATTTTCGCTTTTTCATCGCATATTTTGCAGACATATTTTCGTTGTTTGATGTCGAAGTAAGCGATTTGGCCGCATGTTTCACATATGTAGAGTGTGTACTTGTCGGATTCTTCGAGTAGTCTGTCTCTGAGCAGCATGGCTGCACCGTGTCCTATGAGGCAGTCGCGTTCCATTTCGCCGAATCTTAAGCCTCCGCCTCGTGCTCTGCCTTCTGTTGGCTGTCGGGTCAACATTTGCACTTGTCCTCGAGCTCTTGCGTGGATTTTGTCGGCAACCATATGGTGTAATTTTTGGTAGTATACGACGCCAACGAAGATGTCAGCCACGAATTTCTCTCCGGTTGTTCCGTTATAGAAGACTTCGCTTCCTGTGTTGCTGAATCCCAACTTCACAAGGCTCTTGCGTATTTCATCGGGTCCTTCGTTGGCAAATGGGGTTCCATTAGCTGGTCTTCCTCTTGCTGCAGCGGCTTTTCCAGCCAGAGATTCGATAAATTGGCCGATTGTCATTCTTGACGGGATAGCGTGAGGATTGATTACTATGTCAGGTACTATGCCTTCATCTGTGAAGGGCATGTCTTCCTGAGGCACGATCAAGCCTATTACACCTTTTTGACCGTGTCGAGAGGCGAACTTGTCACCTAGTTCTGGAACACGTTGGTCGCGAACACGCACTTTTACTAGTTTGCTACCTTCTCCAGACTCGGTTATGAAAATTCCATCGACAACGCCGGTTTCTGAAGGTCGCATGTCAGCGGATGTGTCTCTCATTGACGGCCCTTTGACTTCAAATTCTTTGTATTCTTCGAGAAATCGGGGCGGACTGATTCTTCCTATTAGAACATCACCGCCGGCTACGCTGGATTCTAAGCTTATTATGCCGTCAGGTTCGAGGAGCCTATAATACTGTTCTCCTCGGTATCCGCGAGTTCCCGGTTCGGGAACAATGAACTTGTCTTTCAATCCGCCTAAGTATTGGCGACATTCAGCTTCGTATATTCTGTAGAAAGTGGAACGAGCTAAACCGCGTTCTATTGAGGCTTTATTGAATATTAAGGCATCTTCCATGTTGTAGCCTTCGAAGGAAAGAACCGCCACGACACAGTTCTGTCCGGTGGGACGCTGTTTGTAACCTATGACTTCCATCAGCTCAGTCTCAACTAAAGGCATTTGTGGATAATGCAGGATGTGAGAACGCGAATCAACACGGTGATGGAAGTTTGTTCCGTAAACTCCCAGAGCTTGTTTAGCCATTGCTGCTTGGTAAGAGTTGCGTGGTGACTGATTGTGCTCTGGATACGGTATCGTTGAAGCGCATATTCCCAAAATAGTGTAAGTCGCAATCTCAGCGTGCGTGTGTAAAGGTAAAACTTTGTCTAGAGATACAGCCAAGTAAGCGTTCTCTTCTTCTTCAGCATCCAGGTATTCGACCAAACCGTTCCTAACAAGATCTTCCCAAGTCCATTCTCCTAACGCAATTTTTTCGAAGTGTTTTGACTGAAGCTTTGGAGCGCCGTTTTCAACGATTACAAGCGGTCGTCTGACTCTTCCTTCGTCGCAATTGGCGTGAACTTCTTCCGTTTCAGTCATCTTCTTCGAGAAGTAGGTTATGTTGACTTCGGTCGAAATCTCGCCAGCACGTCTCTTCTCCCTGAAGGACTTCACCAATTGCTCGGCGGAATCGATGTATCCGATGATGTTTCCGTCAACGAAAACTTTGGCGCCGGAAGTTCTCAATTCAACGCTAGCTTCGTAGGCTGGAACTGTGCCCATCTCGAAGAGGAGCTGCTTAATCTTGTCGGGATTGACTCCGACGCTGATTGATGCGGATAAAGCGAGATTTTTTACGAGGCCACAGTTAGAGCCTTCTGGCGTTTCATTGGGACACAAACGGCCCCAATGGGTGGGGTGTAGGTCCCGAGCTTCGAAGTTGGGTTGGCTTCTGCTTAGAGGCGACTGGAGCCTTCGCAGGTGGCTGAGTGTGGAAATGTAGTTTGTTCTGTCTAAGAGTTGAGTTATGCCGACCCTGCCTCTTCCCCAGTTTCCGGTTGCAAGTGCGTGTTGGAATCTTTCTGTAATTATTCCTGGGCGAACTGCGGCCGATACTGTTATTATCGGACCTTTTACACCTATGCGTTCGAGCTGATATTTTATGTCACGGGTCAAGTTTCTAAAAGAAACACGGAACAAGTCGGCGAGAAGCGGACCTGCGAGTCTGAGTCGTTTGTTTTTGAAATGGTCTTTGTCGTCTTGCTGCCTCCTTCCAAGCTTAAGCTGAATGATGCGGTAAGCCATTTCGCCGAGGAATATGGCTTTATCTTTTCTATTCTTGTCACTTCTCCCCAAGTGGGGTAGGAAGTTCTTATCGAGCGCTGTTTCAGCTTTTTGCAGCCGATACTCTTCTACTTGGCCATGGGCAACCCGATTTCCAATGAAAAGAATCGCGTCGGAAGGAGTATCAACTCCTATTGCCTTTTCGAATGAGGCTGCGAGCTCGTGTTGAATGTCTTTGTCGAGCGAAACTGCTTCAGCTATGTCCTTGTCTTTTTCTAATGTTAGTGCACGCATTATCACAACGAAGGGAATTTCCGTGGGAACTCCGGGCATTGTGATATAGATAGCGTCATCTGTTTTCAGTTTTAGTTCTATTCTGGCTCTGAAACCTACTGTTGTGGAGAAGATTTTTGCTTGATAAACTGGTGATGTTCCTTTCTCGTCAATATCGACTATTACGCGGTTTGGTGCCAGGTCTTCCATGGCTACAATAACGCGTTCGGAACCGTTGACGACGAAATAACCTCCTGTATCGTCAGGGTCTTCTCCTGCAGCGATTAGTTCTTCTTTTGAAAGTTGAGAGAGGAAGCAGAGTTTTGATTTGAGCATTACGGGTATGTTTCCAATGTAGACGAGCTCGGTATCTTGATCTCTTCCATCGATGACCGGTGTCATTTCCAACGCGATTGGAGCAGCGTATGCCAGGTTGCGTAATCGCGCTTCTGTGGGATAGATTTCATGTTTTGTGCCATCGACTTCCGTGACATAAGGGCCAGTAATACGTGATTGAGGATCTATCACCCATATTTGCCCAAGCTTCACCTTGTAGGGGCTTTCTGGTACTTCTATTGGGATTTCGCCAACTTCGTCAACAATCTCCTGCAAGCCATGGTCTATAAACTCGTTGTAGCTGTCAAGGTGCTGACGAACTAGACCTTTCTCATTGAAGAAAGTTTTTAACAAAGAATGAATGTCTTGTTTTTGGATTTCAGTCAATTTTACCATTCTCCCGCAATTTCACAATTTGCACGTCTTGGATTTCTGTGCGGGTTTCCTTCAAATTTATGAGTTCCTCCGATGTCGGATGAGAATCCAACTCCAAAAAGGATCTCCTATCTTTTAAGAGCACAAACCAATGCTTCCCAACTATCTAATAAACTTTTTTATGTAAGTATTGGCAATTTACGTTTTGTTAAACTTTCTCAGAGTTGTTACACGAAAATCTTTTTTTGAGTCGTTTCGAGGCTGGTGCAATGCAAACATGTTGAGAAATTTCAATTTTTTCCAGCTTGCAGATGCGGACCTTACACGTTTGTTTAATCTTAGAGAAAAGAGCCTATCGTCTGGTAATGGTCAATGTGTATTTTCCTGGTTCTTCATTCAGTCTATTCTCTAAGAGGGGAAGCAGTGTCGAGTCTATTTCATAGCCGATGCTATTTCGTTCCGCTTGCATGGCCACTTTGGTGGTTGTACCTGATCCAACAAAAGGATCCAGAACGGTGTCGCCCTTCACGCTGAACATGTTAACAAGGCGTTCGATAATTCCTTCGGGGAATGCAGCGGTTCTTCTTTCGAGCTGAGAATGTGTTTGACTTGCTCCTTTTATTGCCCATATCTGGGTAAACCAATCATCGCGTTGTTTCTTCGTGAAAGCACTTTCATAACGTAGTTTGTCGTGTTTGGGGAAAAATCGGAGGTTCCCTTTTCTGAAAATGAGTATAAATTCGCAGTCAAGCGTGACGTATGCGTTAGGCGGCAGGAACCCTGAGCCTAAGAAGGCTCCTTTGCCTTTGTAGGTTGGTTTTGTTGTTGGCTTTTTCCAGAGGATATAAGGCAGCGGCGTGAAGCCTATTTTCATGCAGCGTTCAATGATCTGAGAGTGATTCGGAAATAGTCGAAATCTGCGGTTTATGGTTCGGGTGGCGTCGCCGATGTTTATACAAGCTATGCCACCATCGACTAAGACTCTGAATGTTTCTTGCCATGTTTTTTCCAGATTCTTGTGCATGGTTTCGTAGAGATCGGTGACTGTTTGTTCTTGTGGGTTGTCTCTCAGAGATTTCCAGAGCATTGCTATTTCAGGGTCTTCCTTTTCGAAAAGGGAATCCCACATCTTTATCATAGGGTAGGGCGGAGAAGTAATCATCAATTGAATGCTCTCATCAGGTATTTCTGGCATGTGTTGGCTATTGCCCAGCACTATCTTGTGTTCCGTTGGCATGAAATTATCCTTGGTAATGTTGTTGGGACGATGCATTTACTTTTTTGCATAATTCCAGTTTTGCCTCGACTTGATATTAGCCAAGATAGAGACGATGGTTGCTCATAGACGCGAAACAATTAATAAGAAAGAGGTCCAGATTTTGTAAGATAGGGCAGCGGTAACCAAGCCAGGTCAAAGGTGAAAGAGCGCACTCCAATGCGTTCCGCTAAGGACTCAAGATCGACGCTTTGACTTGAGCGCCCTATGAGAAATCCTTTCCCGTAGGGGTTCGCAGGTTCGAATCCTGCCCGCTGCACCATAGGCTCACTCACTTAGGCTGCAAAAGAATATGTTGTTGCGTTTTGCCTATTCCCAGGTTTCTTTCAGACCTATCTATCGCGCGCAGTTTTTGGATCTTTATTAAGTGTTGTTGTGGTGCAATTTTGTTGCACAACAACAACCAGGCAGCTTGAAAACTGTCCGATGATGGACCAGGCAGTCTTTATTAAAAAATGCATATTTAGAAATAGTCCGGGGGCGCTGTAAATTGCTCGGACTACTACTTCCAAGCTTGGCCGCGCTGTCAAGCATGCGATAGCTAGTTTTCAGTTGGAGGGGAATCCTATCGGAGGCTTCCGGACTTATCGAGGTAGTCATCGACCTTTAGAAAAGTAACGCGTCTAAAATCTAATCCCAAGCCAAAGTTTTTAGCTTAAGGTTGTCAAAGTTAGATTTGTGAATGAGAAATGAAAATAGGTTCTATAGTTGTCAAATGCAAAAAGTTCGACGAGATGTTGGCATTCTGGCAGGAGGCTCTTCACTATATCCCCGGGCGGCCTGTGGAGGACGGCTTTGTCATTCTGCGTGACCCCGAGGGGAAAGGCCCTAACTTGTCTCTGGACAAAGCACTTGGTAAGGAGCGCGTGGGAAGTACTAGGTTTCCGCGTTTGCACCTTGATCTCTATGCTGACGACCAAGAAGCCGAGGTAAAGAGATTGCTTGGAATCGGAGCTACTCGCCATCCGCAGGCTTACGATCCTGAGGATGACTTCATTGTCTTAGAGGACCCTGACGGCAACCTCTTCTGCGTGGTCCAGACTTAGTGCGCAGAAAAAAGACCGCGTCAAAGTACTTTCTAAACGAACTATGTGCAGAAACTTGAAAAATCGAAAAAGGATAACAAAAAAAACATAACAGCATGTGGGTGGTGGCGCCGCCGAAAGGACTTGAACCTTTGACCGACTGGTTAACAGCCAGCCGCTCTACCTGGCTGAGCTACGGCGGCAAACCAATACTTATGCAACTTTCAGTTTCACAAAGGTATTTAAGGTTAGTTATCAGAACCCAAACACTTAGGCTATTTGTCGAACTCTACGTTTAGCAATATCCGCGAAACCCTTGTAAAACGCACGCAGAAACTGACCATACCATTTGCTCGTAAAAGACATTTCTAGGAGATTATCCACCCAGCGAAAATCATGTTCTACACATCGAAACAGCAACTGCCTGCGCAAATCAGTAATAGTTTCATCTTTAAACCAAGCTTCTCGTTTCAGTTTACCTAAAGGAACAAAGAACAAAGGCACAACCAAACTGCGCACACCCTTTATGTCATCGACAAGCTCCAAAGTCTTCAAGACGTCATTTTCACTCTCCTCAGGAAGCCCTACGATTAGAGTGCAAGCGGGAACCATCTTGTTGTCATGCATAACACCCAAACCTGAGTGAACTACTTCAGGCCAATCCTCAGCCTTGAAAGGATGAGCTTTCGCCGGCATAGTCTTCTTTGCAAGCTCGGCTGACCCTGTTTCTATTCCAATTTCTGCGCCCCACCATGCCTGTTTCCCACGAATTAGCTCGGCAATTCGAGAGAAAAGCTTAGGCTTCGATGCCACCGCAGCCAAAGAACAGTGACTCCAGCTTATTCCCTCACAGTATTCTGCCACAAACTCATGAAGTCGAAGCAGTTTCTCCTCATTCGGTGTGGTATTGGTGGAACCGTATAGCATGACATCTTCTCCGTGTAGGCAACAACCTTCAACATCTCCTGACTTCAAGTTAAGGCTGATTTCACGCTGTATCTTCTCGATAGGATACCATCTTAGAGGCCTTAGAGTCACATTGCAGAACCGGCAGCCCCTGCAGCAGCCTCGGCCAATTTCAACTAAACCGTTCACAGAGGGGTTCCTGATATCGGGAATATCTTCCAAAGCAGGCGTCTCTTTAACGTCGACTTCGTAATAGTCTGGAAGTTGTTCTCCGACAAGAGCTGCATTAAAAATTCTCCCGACAACCTTTTCGGCTTCACCCTCAACTACACAGTCTATTCCATGTTCCTTGACAAATTTCTGCCTGTACCGAAACTGCCAGGCACCAGGACCGCCAACAACAATCTTTAGGCCCTTCACCTTTGCCTTCTTGATAGCTGGGCTGTCCATAAGAAGGTGAAAGTACTTAGCCAGGTAGGGTTCATTCTTTAGAATAGAAGCAAGAGTGGTTGAGGCTGGTCCTAAACCGAACGGGTCCATTGCGTATATGCCTAGAACCTTTGCATCATCCATGTACCGACATAGACTGTCTGGACTAACAGTCTGAACATTGAAACCTTCTTTCAGAAGTTGCGCTTCGACTTTCCGCAACCCATAAGGTGCGGCAACAGGAACTCCTTTCAGGTTTTTCAATGGTGGAAAGAAAAGAAAACTGTAAAGTGCCTTCGGGAATGAAGTTGGGAGGCGCGCAGGTTCCAAACCCGAGAAACTCATTGTTATGATAATTGCTCATGAGGGTTCTGTCAGAGGTTAGAAGCACTTCAGCCATAATTGAGGCCCAACCTTAAACATTATCGAGAAAGAATCGCGACTATTTTCTACAATAAGCTGTTTCAACTATATAATAAGTACGGCTACTCGCACGACCAGAAAAATTAATTGGAGACAAAACAGTCTCTCCGCAACTCGATTAGACTTCCTGCAATGGTAAAGTATGTGCGACGACAAAATTCGGAGCCTCTAGAAAAATGTATATGAAGGGATCTTTCTATTAATTAGAAAACCATCAGAGGGGAGAGAATGGTTGATTCAAAAGCGTTAGTTGAGTACAGGTGGCATGGAAGAGGAGGACAAGGCGCGTGGACAGCCAGCGAGTTGTTAGCACGAACCGCGCTTTTCGAGGGTAAGTACATTCAGTCTTTTCCGGAGTTTGGTCCTGAAAGAATGGGTGCTCCTGTGACAGCGTTCACCCGAATAAGCACGGAGCCCATAAGGATACACAGCGCGGTTTACGAGCCGGACGTCGTTGTCGTTTTAGATCCTACATTGTTGAAGACTGTTCCTGTTGCATCTGGATTAGATGAGAATGGCATTATCATTGTCAATTCTGCTGATGACACTTGCTATGGTCCGAGAACGCCTGAAAACCGAAAAAGGGACAACTCTGGACAGTTCCTGCAACACAAATCGCTATCAGAATCTTAGGCATGCCCATCACCAATACTGCAATGCTGGGAGCTGTTGCTCGAGCTACCGGCGTGATTTCTCTGGAGAGCGTAGAAAAGACGGTGAAAGAACGATTTAGGTTGGACTTGGCGGAAAAGAATTTCGCAGTTATAAAGGAAGCGTATCAGGAGGCAAAACGAGAATGAGTCAAGAAAAAGGTTGGAGAGAAATAGCTCCCGCAGGAGTGTGCTCAAAAGCGAGCACATCGTTCTTGACAGGCGATTGGAAGACTTACAAGCCGATAAGAGACCCCTCGAAATGCACTATTTGTCTGACTTGTGTCCTATTCTGCCCCGATGGAGCAATACGCTGGCACCCCGAGAAAGGAGACATCGAGTTTGACTTTGATTACTGCAAAGGATGCGGAATATGTGCCAATGAATGCCCAACAAAAGCCATAACCATGAAACTTGAGCAGGAGTGAATGTAGATGGAACCTCTAGTTAAACAAGAAAAGACGGCGATGAGCGGAGACGAAGCCATTGCCTTCGGGGTAAAACAATCAGATGTCGATGTAGTTGCAGCATATCCGATTACTCCCCAAACGATTATCGTTGAGAAGTTCAGTGAATACGTTGCAAATGGCGAAGTGGAGACAGAATTTGTGTGCACAGAATCTGAACATAGTGCCTTAGCTGCCTCTTTGGCCGCTTCTGTCACGGGCGCCAGAGCTTTCACAGCCACCGCATCTGCTGGTTTGGCTTTGATGCACGAGATGCTTTTCGTAACAAGTGGTTGTCGGTCGCCCGTTGTGATGGCAGTCGCCAACAGGGCACTTTCTGCGCCACTCAACATTCACGGCGACCATTCGGACAGCATTGCCCAAAGAGACAGCGGCTGGATTCAATTGTACGTTGAAAACGCTCAAGAGGCATATGACACCGTGATTCAAGCATTCAGAATTGCCGAGAATTTCAGCGTGTTATTGCCGGTCATGGTAGGTTTGGACGGCTTCACCCTGAGCCATACGCTTGAGAATGTAGAGACACTTAGAGATGAAGTTGTCAAAGAGTTCGTGGGGACGCGCCTCTTGCCGAATGTACATACACACGAAGGGAAGATGGCACCATTCAGACTTGACCCAGACAATCCGATGACAATGGGACCTATCGCGTTGCAGAATTACTATTTCGAGTTTAAACGACAGCAGGACGAAGCAATGAAGAATGCTCTAGAAGTGATTCAAGAAATCAATGATGAATATGCTAAGGTAAGTGGCAGAAAATACGGCAACGGCTTGATCGAAGCTTACCGTCTTGAAGATGCTGATGTTGCTACAGTTTGTTTGGGCTCAACAGCAGGCACGATGAAAGCAGTTGTCGACGACCTGAGGAAGGAAGGGGTAAAAGCAGGACTTCTCAGATTGCGCGCTTTCAGACCCCTGCCGGTAAAAGAGATTCTAAACGCCTTGGAAAAAGTGAAAGCTGTAGCCGTTATGGACAAGAGTATGAGTTTCGGCGGAGACGGCGGCGCTGTTTTCCACGAAATTCGTCATGCCCTTTACGACGCAAAAGCTGCACCCTACGTCGTTGACTATATCTACGGCCTAGGCGGTAGAGACGCCAGTCCCAAGGAGTTTCGTGGCATATATGAAGATCTCCAGACGATATTGAAAACGCAAAGCGTTCAAAATCCAATTCAATATTTGGGATTGAGAGAGTAAGGAGGAAAAGGAGAAAATGACTAGTCAAGAATGGAAGTTCACGTCTAAGGACATTGCTGAAAAACCAGACTTGTTTTTGTCGGGACATAGAGCTTGTGCAGGTTGCGTTCCCGCAACCGTTCTAAGGCTTGTCATGAAAGCTACTCGCGGACCAACTATAGTAACCGAGGCCACGGGTTGCATGGAAGTGGTATCGACAATCTACCCCTACACTTCTTGGGCTACCCCTTGGTTGCATACGGCTTTTGAGACTGCTGCCGCCAACGCTTCAGGCATCGAGGCGGCATTGAAGATAATGAAGAAGAAAGGCAAGCTGAAACAAGACCACGTAGATGTTATCGCATTTGCTGGTGACGGGGGCACTTATGACATTGGAATTCAAGCTTTGTCAGGAGCGGTTGAACGAGGTCACGATTTCCTGTTTGTGCTTTATGACAACGAAGCCTACATGAACACTGGGATTCAGAGAAGCGGTGGAACTCCACACGGCGCCTCCACAACTACTTCACCAGCTGGGACTGTAATACCGGGAAAGCTGGAGTACAAGAAGCCAATTGGGGAAATCATGGTCGCACACGACATGCCTTACGTAGCTACTGCTTCGCCTTATTACTGGCGCGATCTCCTTACAAAGGTGAGGAAGGGCTTGGAGGTTGAGGGCCCAGCATTTCTGCACATATTTGCCCCTTGCCCCCGCGGTTGGCGGAGCGACCCTGCAAAGTCAGTTGAATATTCGAAGTTAGCTGTGGAGACTTGCGTGTTTCCATTATGGGAGTGCGTGAGTGGACAGTGGGAGTTGTCCATACCGAGCAGGCTTGTTGCGCTTGCCCCACAGAAGAAAAAGCCGGTGATTGACTATCTGAAGGGACAAGGACGATTTAGACACATGTTTACTCCCCAAGGCAAGAAACTACTGGAAGAGGTTCAACAAATCACTGACAGAAGATGGCAACGCATCCTACAGAAATGTGGTACAATACAAAAACCTTAATTTCCTTTTTTGACATTCTGAATCCCTCAGCACATCACAGTGCTGTGTCAAACGTGAGCAGAACTAATCGTACTTTTTGAGCCTTATCATCTTTCGATAGTTTTTGAGGTCTTGTGAGACGCTTCTTAGAAGTGTCAATTCTTCCATTGTCTTCTCGAATTTCCTCATTTCTTCCTGGACTTGGTTTTGCAGCGTTTTTTCTTTGTCCATTTCTGCATAGCGCCTTTTTTCGGGTTGATTATGTTATGGAGGGCTCGTCATTGTTTGTTGGCGATCCAAGGGCCAATCCGTCATCGAGGAGAAAGGAGAAGGCTTCGAAAACGGAAAAAGTGTATTGGCCTGTTTGGTTTAGCCTTCAACCTCAAAGAACCCTCCATTACATCGTAAGACTTACGATGCTATACGATTATAAAAATATTATGTATCACAACTAAATAACGAAGACTCAAAACTTAGCTTATCGACAAAACGCCTTCCAAGACCTTTTGTTCAGAGACACCTAACTGTTGACTCAACCAGTACTTCAGAAGTGATGCAACCTTAGGTATTTCGCCCGTGTAGATAATGACCTGGTTGCCTTTAAGCGCGTCAGCTTGAAAAGTCCTCTCCGCGTCCTTTATGGTGAAAGACACAGTGTTAGCCTGAGAAGACAACGTCTGAAAATCTTCCCACTGTTTACAACGCAAAACGACAGGAGGACCATAAACTAAGCCAGGCTGCATCTGCTGCATCTGTGGGATCGCAGTTCCCCGCTCTTTTACAATTGTAATCGGAGCCTCAACCTTGGGAGAGGTTGACAGGTAAGTTACTAAACCGGCTATCTCAGTTTGCAGGCCATTTATTCTATCTTCTACCTTTTCGATCTTGCCGCTTAATTCGCCAGTCTGTCCCAATTGCTCTGTAACCGTACCCAGTTCGTTAATTAGCCGATCCAGGTCCTTCTCATGTTCCTTGAGAACGTTCACTATGAAATCCAAAGCTTCCAACGCTTCATCTTTCGACGGTGGATTTTTCGACATCAGGCTGCGTCCTTCGACTTATAGCTTATTCAATATGACCTACTGTAAATAAACGTAGCGAATCCTTAAAACTTATCCACAGGACGATACCACTATCCTTATTCCCAATATGCACAACACTTGTACGGGTCGAGAAGTCACCATCTCGTCCAAACTGTTCCTTAATTGCAGGTTCTCAGCTGTCGCTGATAACATTGATTTTGAGAAATCCTCTTTTGGGAACATACTCAAAACGAGAAAGACGATTTTTTCAGCGTGGATTCCACACGCACTTTACCGCTTTTTGCTCGCAGACCAATACGCATGGTGATTTTCCGTTTTCAGGTCTGCAAGAAGAACAGGTGTATTTGATATTTTTGCGATGATGCTCCGTCACGGCTGCCACTGTTTTATCATCCAAATCGATAAGCATGGTCACTAATTCTAAGGCGGACTGTGGACAGTTGTCTACACATTTGCCGCAGCCATTACATTTTCCGGCGTCAATGACGACGTAGTACTCGCCTGAACCATCGCTGTAACCATAATGCGTGATCATATTCGATCAACCCTTTTTCTAGCGTTTTCGCTCTTTCTCATACAACGCTTTAGCTAAGAGCGCTGCGCCAATAGCTCCAGCAACCATCGGATCTAGTCCTTTGTTCCTCCAATTGGGTGTTGGAAGACACTTAACGCCAAGAATAGTCTCTATTCTCGAGACGATGCCGATGTTCTTCGATTGTCCCCCAGTGATAACGAGTTCTCTTTCGAGGCCTACTCTGCTGATGAGATTGCCCATTCTAACTGCCATTGCGTGGGTGTAGGCTGCCAAGACCTTCTCCTTTGACCAGCCTTTTCGCAACAGCCCTACTGCTTCAGTCTTGGCAAAAGCTACGCAGGTGCAGCTTACAGGAGGCGGTTCCTCATCCACGCTTAAAGATACTGAACCCATGTCTTCAATCGGGATCTTAAGAAGGTCAGCAAATACTTCCATTCCCCTGCCAGTGCCAGCGGCGCATTTGTCGTTCATCAGAAATGAGGTAACCCTGCCCGTCTCATCACAGCGGATGGCTTTAATGTCTTGGCCGCCGACGTCGAGAACGGTTCTGACGCTGGGTCCCCAAATGTAGTTTGCCCCTTTTGCGTGGCAGGCAATTTCCGTGATGGCTTTGTTGGCCATCGGAACATTGACTCTGCCATATCCTGTTCCAACTATATACTTGAAATCATCAAGTCTAAGTCCTGTTCCTTCCATAGCCCAGTCCAACGCTTTGTTAGCGCTTTCAGGACTGTTTGACCCTGTTCGCATGATTCCCCAAGAATAGATTTCTCCATCAATCATTATAGCAGCTTTGGAGCCGACCGATCCCACATCGACACCTGCGGTGATAAGATCTTTGTTTTTCCATTTCTTGTCCGAGAAAATTCGATGATATTCCTGCCAACGCCAATATTCGACGTCTTCCTTATGCGGGGTTTCACTCATTTCTTGGACCTCTGAACCTTGCCGGCAGCGGCCAGAGCTGCGCCTAATGCGCCTGCGAACTCTGGATACTCAGGTATCGATACATCAATACTAAGCTTTCTTTTTAGTGATGCGATGAAACCAACGTCCTTGGCTACACCGCCTACTAGAATGACGCCAGGGTTTACTCCGAGCCTATGAACCATGGATGATATGCGATCTGCCATTGCGTCGAAGACGGCCCTAGCAATTTCGGGTTTGGATTCTTGACGATGTATCAGTGTCACTACGTCAGATTCTCCAAAAATGACGCAGCTCGCGTTTATCGGGCTTGCTCGTTCTGCTTTAAGTGAAAGGGGTCCCATCTCTTCGAGTTTGACCTCCAATGCTCTTGCCATCGCTTCTATGAACGTTCCTGCCCCTGCAGCACATCGCTCATTGACTACAAAATCAACCATGATTCCTTTCTCGTCGCATTTCACTGCTCTTGCTTCTTCAGCTCCAACGTCAATTATGGTTCGGGCTTTGGGAAAAAGATAGACCCCTGCCTTCGCATCTGCACCCATCATGCTAATTGTGCTGTTCGCATTAGTGGCTAATGCCATGCCCGAACCTGTGGCGGTGATGTAGTCTAAATCTTTGGGTGAAATGTGTGCTTTCTGAAGTGCTTCATCCAAGGTCTGTTCGGCAGCTTTGCCAGGATCAAATCCTGAAAAAGCCTGGCTGCGAGAAATGACTTCTCCGTCTTTAAGGATCACTGCTTTGACGCTTTGGGTACCTAAATCTAATCCAGCTGTAATCATCACGGCATCCTCTAGAGATCTATCCTTGCAGTAAGCATTTCCAAGAAGGCTTCAACTCTTGTCTTCATCTGTCCAACGTCTTCCCGCGTGTAATCAGTATCCAGATAGTAGACTGGCATGTTGATGCGGTCTAGAACCTTCTTCACTCGTGTGTACTCCATCGCGTAAAGCATGCAACCACGAACTACGTAGTAGATTACCCCTTGGATATTCCACTCTTTGACTTTGTTCAATAGCCAATTAATTCTGTCTTCGTTCCCGTCTTTAGATGTGAAGCAGGGGCATGTTGATGCCATCAGGTAGCGCTCACCTATAGCATTGAACATGTCATCCATCGACCATTCATCCACACCAACGGGATCATAAAGTAATCTTTCCCCTGAACACATTTCGTCAGCAACTATGATGCCCTGCGGTGTACCTTCTTCGATTAGTGTTGGCAGTTTCCAGTTGTCGGGCCAAATCATGGGTGTACCGGTGACCATTACTCGGGGGGCGTCTGGAGAGCACACCCATTCTTTTCTTGCGACTTTCTTTTCAAGTTCGTCGCATAATGCTTCCGTTTTTTCAGTCCATCGCGTTATATCGTCCCACATGTAGGTTTGATTCACCAGCATGGCGTCCCGCCCCATAATAACGGGGTTGCCTTTTCTCAGATCCTGAAGCCGTCGAAAAACTTTCGTTGCTTTTTGAGTGCGTTCTATAGCAGATTTTAATTTTTTTGCCGTTACCTTGTTGCCAGTTAAGGCTTCGATTTGTCTTTTAATCGTCATTATTTCCTCTCTCCAGAATCGAAGGGACTGCGCCGAATCTTTCACTCTCGGCAATGGCATAAACCAAACAGGTTTGTAGTCGCTCAAGATTTCGCCCAGCTTGGTCTGGCCATCACAAGTCAAGACACTGATTAATGCATCGCTTAATTCAAGGTAAGGGGACAGGCCAATCATCTTGGCGCCTATTGTAGATCTTACGACTGGACAAACCTCGACAGGTACTACTCGGTCTCCAAGTTTTGCAGTGTCATACCAGCCCGAGTTGACGCGGACTGGAATGGCGTCTGCAGCCAAAATCAATTCGGTGGGTGCGAATAGGCACATGTAACCTATGACTTTTTTTCCAGCTTCTTTCGCTGCGCTTATTTCCTTTTCTCGCTTGCCAAAGAAATCTGCGACCTCATCGAAATATTGCATAGCTTCGGGTCGGTTTTCAGAGGTTTTCTTCATTCTAGCAATATTATCAGCCATCACTTTCTCGGATGTTGCTCTAATGGATTTTCTGAGCTCGTCTATTTCTTTTTGGGAGATTTCCGGCATGTATTTCTTTTCTTGGGATTGGTTACTCATTTTCCTCACTCACTTTCCGATGGTCTTAGCCAATTTCTGGATTTGAAAACGGTTTTTCGGCCAATGTTTACTCTCAGACAACCTTCGTATGGACACATTTCCACACATCGGATACATAACGTGCACATCGATGTTGCTATCTTTCCGCCCTTCTGTTCGTACACTTCGGTTACTTGTACAGGACAAACTCTTTTGCAGATTCCGCATTTGGTGCATTTCTCTTCGTCCTTGTCGAGATGAAGCACTGGAGCCCATTTAAATCCTCTTAGTCTGTTCACAACAGCTATTGATGATCCTGTAGGGCAGAATCGGCACCAAACGCGCCTCACTAAGAATGAACCTGTTACAGTGAGTACGACAAAAACTATTGCAATGATTTGGCCGAGATAACCAGTCAAGAAGTCTATTCCGGAGGAGTAATCAATTATTTCTTGGATGTAGGGATAACTAAAGTATATTCCGCCAATCTCTAGTGGTCCTACCCAGGGGACAATCAAAGTAATTATTGGCCCGAGCAAGATGCTTAAGGGCTTGAAAGGTCCAGCGAGAAGTAAAGCTAAGGCAATAGTAAAGTCCAATGTTGGCGGAGTGTCTATTAAATACAAGACCAAGGGGAGGGCCAGAAAGAAGAGGAATATTACATATCGGAATCTGTGCAAGAATTTGTTTAGTCTGTCGGGGAGTGTTCGGTGACGTATTCTGAGAGCCTTTCGAATGACTGTGATCAAATCCATGTAAAGGGCGAAGGGGCATAGCCAGCCACAGAAGAATCGGCCCAAGACAATGGGCATTATGAAAATTACGCAAAGTACGTAAAGCAACGGTATAGGATTCGAGAAGATGTAGAAAATTGCGGCAAAGGAAACGGCTTGAACTACAAACCTGAGATACGTCACCTTTGTTGCAAGACCCTTCTTCCATATTAAAACAGCAAGTATTCCTGCTATGGCCAGCCCCGCAAGAACCACGATCTTCAGTATTTCAGCCAGGATCTCTATCAACATCATCACCCATCTACGTAACCCATATAGCGCTTATCAGAGCACTCAAACCTAGAACTATGAGCAACACGCTGCCCAGTATTGATATCCACTTTCTGAACAAAGGTGCCTTGGTTAGGAGCCATCCCGTAACCCCGCCCAACAGCAATATTGGAGATAAGGCAGTTCCTACTCCGAACAGTAGAGCTAAAACAACGCTGTCAAGGGCAGTTGTGAATGCCGCAGAGTACGTAACGAGAAGAAGAAGCAGAGGTGGACACACGATTAACCCTCTGCTCAACCCGAGGGAAAAAGCGTGAAGATCAAATTTTGCAGTTGTTGTGTGTAGACCAGAGTCGGCCTTGTGTTGAGGGTTGCAGCCGTTGCAGGTTTGCGGTTCTGACTTGTTTTTGAGAAGTATGCTTGCGCCAATAGCGATTGTGACGATGGCGAATGCCAAAGAGGAGTATCTTTGGAACAAAGACAGAAATTCGCTATTCATCATCAGTTTGAAAAGACCTATTGCACCGCCGATGAGGGCATACGCCATCACACGTCCCGAATTATACACAAATGTAACCATTATTCCCTTCTTGAATCCGGCTCCTATTCCTGCAATATAACTTGCGACGTAAGGAAGACATGAAGAAGTGCAAAATACCAAGCCGTAAGAGAGTCCGAACACCAAAGCCGCAACATAGGGATTTGAGATTTCAGGCAACAAGGACATTCTGTGAGCCTCTTCAGGTTTTTTTGTTAATGGAAGTGAATGGGAAAGCATTTAAAGTTTACACAATCAACAAGGTCGAAACAACCGGACAAAATAGAAGCTGAGCTAAAACATACTCTCAGGAAAACTGTCGTTATTTATGGCGGATTTACAACTCGGGTATTGTATTCCTGCAGGTATTGCAGATGCTCTTGGTCATATGGATAACTCTCTGTTTGTGGATATGGGAAGCCGCTCATGTTAAGGAAAGGCAAGGGGTCAACTGTGAAGTCGAATCCGTAACCCCAGTTTTCAGGCGGATCTTTGAACCATGAGGCAACGAACAAGAAATAGTCTCTTTCCATGCCTTCTTCGAGAGGCGCGAGACCCGCTGTTGGGAATCTCAGAGTGACTTTGTCTCCTTGCAGTCCAATGACAAACATGTCATCTGCTTCGAGAAGTAATGGCGTTACATCGCCGTACTTTGTGAAGTTTCCTGAGGCGGATGATGATGTGTTACCGAAATTCAGCGGGTCAAGAGTTGCAGTGGGGTTGATTCTCTGGAATGTTGTGGGGGCCTGCAGGGTTGTGTCTATTCCTATGTAATCGTAGGTTACGTTGAAGAAGTTTGTAATTCTTACTTGGTACTCGTTTGTGTCTTCTGGGAAGATGCCGGTTAGGTCGACGACAAAGGTTCTGGGGACGAAATCTGATGGTGTCGGTATCTGTTTATCCAGTGAGACGCGTTCCCATTGGCCGGTAGCGTTTTTGACTTCCATGTAGGGAGGCGGATAGAGTTGTGTTCCATTGGGCACTAAGCCTTCAGCGTATGCTGATTGGAAGCTGGCTATCCATTCATAGTAGGGTTCAGCAAGACCCCAATCGACCATTCCGCGAATTAGCAGTTTGATTTCTTGCGCGGCGGACAAGTCACCAAGATTAAGCGTTAGTTGGTTGAAGGTGATGTTGTTCCATGACGGACTGACGAATCCGTTGCTGCCGGGAGTAAAAATGCCGTCTATTCTTGATAGCTGAGACGATACATCTTCGCCTTTTTCGTTTGTGGCTGATATCGGGGCTTGTAGCTGATCTTTGCCTATTGTGTAAACTAGTCCGTTGAAAACTTGATTGGCATAGTTGACCATTGTTGTGTAAGCGTCAGTGTCAGCTGGGTGATCGACAACCATTATGTGTGCTGAGTCTAAGTAGAAAAGTTCATTCCATTGTTGGAAGAGAACGAGGTCATAATAACCATGGCCATCTATGTCTCTTTGTGCTATTTGGTTTTTATCCAGTTTGACGAAGTCCCACGGGTTTCCTCCGCCGAATACGATGTCTCCCTTTTCATTGATGTAATCGATGTATCCTAACCAGCCTGCATTTGAGACGTCGGTAACGTAAACGTAGTCTGTTCCATTCCAGAAAAACAGTGAAGGGCAAGAGGCATACCCGCTGATTAGGGTATACGATGCAACTATGATTAAGCGACTTTGCAGATTTACCCTCGTTGTTGTGCTGGTATCGCCGTTGCTCCAGTAGTCAAACCGGAAGACCGCAGTCTCCGTGGTAAATGGGTTGGGTACCGATAGAGTGTACTCCCCAACTGGTAAGAGGGCCGAGTATGCAGTGGTGTGGGTCTCGCCATCTAGGGTGAAAGGCAACGCCGTGGAGCCGCCGCCAGATCTATTGATCATCAGTGTGTGGTAGCCTGTCGGGACGATCACAAACGAACCAGTGAGGCTGTTCACCTTGAAGGGATGTTTTCCTTCGGTTGTTACGTTAAACGTGAATTCTACTTTGGAGGTTTCTCCAGCCGCTAATTCGATTTTTCTGTTTTCAACCAGTGCATCGTCCACGTAAAGTTTTACTGAAAGCGTGTCCGTTTCGCTTCCTTGGTTGGTCGCAACTACCGTAACAGTGATGGGCTGGTCAACCCAGCCTTCGTAGGGATTCACAAGCATGTTTGATAGCCGAATGTTGCTTGCGGTCGGCGGGGCTTCTTTGACACGGAAAGAGCCGGTTAAACCACCTATTTCAACTGTGTAGTTTCCGACTGTTTCAGCTAAGTATGTGAATTCGACTATAGCGGAAGTATCGTTGCCTGGAAGGATAATACTTTGATTCGCCACCAAGGCATTGTTGATCGTCAGGTTAGCTATGTATTCTCCTTCGAGGTCACCAATATTAGTCACGTTGACTGAGAATGATGTGGGCTCGCCTTCTTCCGCTTCAAACGGATTGATAGTGAGATCGGTCACCGAGAATTCCGCAGGTTTAAGTGCAGTGGCAATCAAGCCTTCATTTTGAAGGTAGATGTAAGTTGCTGCTGCCACAGCGACGATTATGATGTCCACTACTAGAATTGCTTTAAGTTTGCCTAGCGGCTGAATGGGACAGCATTAATCGTCGAATTACAAGTAAGTCACCCACCGATATTTAATTGTAACCGTTTATCTTGATTGAGCAATCCTCCCTTATCTAAAGCAGATAATGTGTAGACAGAGGATCTCGCGAGCAATTATCTGATAGGATTCTTCCTTGTTAAAAACTTGCGACGCCCTTCTTCTCCGAGAAATCATACCACTTCCAAAGTTCATCCACAACTTTGGAAGAATAACCGTTGTTACCAAGGAGACATTCGAAGGTGAATTTTGGTTTTTGCCGCAAGTTAACCATTGTTAATTCTAGCTTTGATGCGAAAATAAGTGTTCTGAATTTTGGATTCACGTTTTGTTGTAAGAGAACTCAAATCCAAACCACAGATTAAAGATCATGAGTATCTCCATGCTGTGTTCTCATCATGACTGTTCATGGGAGTTGAATAACGAATTTGATAGGTCAAGCTAATGTCTCACGCCTGAAAATAGGGGCGGAATACGAGATTAGTCGTCTCCTTGGTGTCGGCGCAAAGAAAATGCTTATAGGGTATTGTTACGGGTTAGAACCTCAGAAGCAAATTGTAATGGGCGGGTAGATCAGCCTGGTACGATCGCCACGTTGGCATCGTGGAGGCCGCGGGTTCGAATCCCGCCCCGTCCACCATCTGGAGATTTTTTCTTGGTCACGCTTCCCTTGCTGACATTTGTCCACCTATGGCGTGGTTGATAGCATCTGCGTACTTGTTTGTTAGGTTGATGATATCGGCGTCTGTGCAATCAGGGCTTCCATATAGGAGCCCGTTTGGGCTACGTCTGAAGATGATGGACATTTCTCTTCCATCCTTCAATCTAATTTTTAGTTGCGTGAGATTGGTAAGGAAAGGAGTTTCGGCATGAGCGACGGATATTTCTTCGAGGGGTGTTTCACCCAATATGTTTTCCTTATCCAGAATCAGTAGGCGTTTGTTCGTGAGAGCTAAGTATTTCCCCACCCGGTTTTTCCTTCATCAAGTATTAGGTGTTCGCCGCGTTTCAGCTTCACCTCTCTGCCCCCTCAAGTTTATTATATTCAAAGATGCTATTATAAATTGACCTGTGCTTTTCGGTTGCAAACGAAAAATTATTTGCATGAGTCAATCTTTAGCATGCTTACGGAGTTTGAGGCCTAAAAATCGGCAATCAGGGCGATTCTCCGAAATTAGTCAAGCGTGAGAAAAAAGAAGTTCTAACCATGTTAAGAGAAATATGGCTGGAAGGAGACTCGCCGTTGCGGCGCATATATTCTTCTTGGGAACAGTTGGAAGAAAATCTGGAAATGACGGCAGTAACGGCTTCAAATCGTGAAAAACATGTACTTTCGCCTTGTCCTTTCTGTGGCGCAAAACAAGAAGTTACTAAGCCGATAGAAGGAATATTCCCGTATCAAAATTGCAGTTCCTGCAAACGGCCTTTCTATGTCAGGAGAGACTTGACAGTTAGAAAACTCTCAGAAGCAGAAGACGAAATTAGAGATATACCTGGAGCATGGTTCAAAGTTGTAGAAGATTTAGGCAGGAAAAAGGTTGCGGTTGTTTTCAAACTGGAATAGAGCAAGTTGAGGGGGTTTCATCGGTAAGGAAACTATTGATCAATTTCCCCATGCGACAAAAATAAAGAAAGAGAGTGTGGTTAGTAATTTTCCATCCAAACTTCGAAGTAGCTTTGGGGATGGCTACAGACAGGACATGGCGATGGTGCTCCGTTACCCTCGAAAACGAAACCACAGTTTCTGCATTTCCACTTAATAGGCATGTCTTTCTCGAAGACCTTACCTTGGTTCACATTGTCCAACAGTTTCAAGTATCGTCTTTCATGATAAGCTTCCACTCTGGCCACGCTTCTGAAGGTAAGCGCAATGTTGCTGAAACCCTCTTCGTCAGCCATTTGCGCAAATCCTGGATAAAGTGTTCCCCATTCTAGTTTTTCGCCGTCTGCCCCCGCTTTCAAGTTTGTGGCTGTTGAAGCAATTATTCCCGCGGGATAAGTTGCTGTTATCTCAACGTCGCCTCCACGAAGATGTTTGAAGAATAGTTTCGCATGTTCCCTCTCGTTGTCAGCAGTCTCCAGGAATATTGCGGCTATCTGCTCGTAGCCTTCTTCTTTAGCTTGGCTGGCGAAGAAAGTATACCTGTTTCTAGCTTGAGATTCGCCTGCAAACGCTGCCAAGAGGTTTTTCTCCGTTTTACTACCTTTCAAATCCATAAATTTGGTCTCCTTCCGCCTTTGTATTCTAATCGAATAATAAAAGTGTTACTTTAGCTCATCATCTTGACTGAAACGAGGGATTTTTCCCCAATTAATCATTGAAAAGACAGAACATAACGTCTTGGACAAATTCCGCCCGTGATAAACCGAAGATTTGCCCCGTGTATCCTTCACATTCATTTCTACAGTGATTCAACGTAACGTTCAAAAGAGACCTTGAACAAGAAATGGTTAGAATGATACCTTTATTGGATGTAAACTGGCAAGGTCTTCCCCTATCGTCTTCGCTGGGCTATCGCGACAGTGACGTCGTTTCGTTCCTTGAAAAGGAAGAACTTGACCGCGTTCACGTTCGATGGATTAAAGCGCAGACTGGGTTTGCATTCTGAGACCCTATCGCGTACACTAAGTAGATTAGAACAAGAGGGTATCATTAGAAAAACCCCCGACGGTTACACGGTAAACCCGAAAATAAGCAAACTGAAATTCTATCCTCCACGTACAGAGGAACCATGTACTCCGTTGCTTCAGACATATTTGCCTTCAACAATGATGACGCAACAGCTCGTCACTCAACTCAAGGGGAAATGGTTCGGATTCCTTCGCTGGCTCGGCATATCAGAAAACTGCTGAAGGCGTCACGCTAAAGTGGGTAACAGAGGACGGCAGCCTCCAGATAAACGCGAATATCCAAGGATCTGTACTCAACATAGAGGCAAAATTCCTAACAAACAACAACCTTGACTTAGCTTTGAAAACCGCGTACCAGCTGATGGCATACATAAACAGACAATACACCGGGACAAGGATAGCCAGAAACGTCGCCTACTATGGCGATTCGAATCCGTATTCTCACCTGTACTTCACGTTAACATGACCTTTGTGACTGACTTTCAGCAATCCTTAGTCAACAAATACGATCGTGCCATATTCATTCTCAGGTGAAAAACAAAATGACTGAACTAGTCAATCCAATAACGGTGTTGAAGTCCCTTTCTGAAGCCACAAGCACTCTCGTGAGACAAACCTCACAGTCAGTAGTCAGCATAAATTCAAGGATGTCCAGAGGAACAGGCATAGTGCTAACCCCGGAAGGACACATAGTCACCTGCAATCACGTTCTCCAAGGATGCAGCACAGTAAAAATCGGCCAAGGAGAGAAAACCTACGACGCCAAAATAGTGGCCACAGACCCATACAACGACATTGCGCTACTGAAGGCAGAGCAAGGAAAATTCAAGCCAGCAGAACTCGGCGACTCGGACAAACTCGACGTTGGTCAATTTGTCATCGCAATCGCCAATCCGTTCAACAGGACAACAGCCAACAGCAACAACAGGGATAATCACAGGCGTAAACAGCACCCTAAGAGGCTGGCGGGGAACGCACATGGAAAACATAATTGCCACAGATGCGAAACTTAACCCAGGCTTTTCAGGCGGACCGCTAACAGACGTAGACGGCAAGATAATCGGCGTAAACACAGCGTATGTCTTTCAACGTGGCATTGCGATCCCAATAAACAAGGTAAAAACCATAGCTGACAGACTTATGACTGGACGAGCAGTCAAGAAAGCTTACTTGGGCGTAATAGCCAACACAGTCGCTATCCCCCAGGAACTAGCGGAACAAACGGAGCTAAACCAAGAAACAGGAGTCATGATTTTCTCAGTCGAGCCAAACTCACCTGCAAGAAAAGCAGGTCTGATGATGGGAGATGTAATTACAAAGTTCAATGGAAACCCTGTCGCCGACTTCTTTGACTTACCAAGACGGTTAGCTGAAGACGTAGTTGGAAAAGAAACAAAACTGACGATCCTGCGCGGAGAACGACTACTCGAACTTACCATAACACCAGCGGCAGCTGAAGATGAAAACGATGAATAAACGATCCCCGATAGATCTTGAACCGCCACAACCAATAAGACCGCATCCGAACCGCCCCTTCCCGTTTCCAAACCCGCATATCCGCAGCACGCACGAAAACAGAGACTCGACACTCTCTTTCCATTTTTTTATACATGAGAACTGGAATTAACCAAGCAAAGAATAGAATCCAGCTCAGACTGTGAAACACACTGAGATATCTTATCTCAGACGGTTCTTGCAGCCCCGCAATTCGGACAAGTCGTCAGAGTCTGATCCATTAGGCCTTGACAATACTTGCACGGAATCCTGACGATCTCGCGAACAATCTCTTTTTCTCTAATCACTGGCTGAACAGCAGCAGGAATGACCTGAATCTCAGCCGTTCTAGAAGTCGCATCAGGCCGACCATTGACAGCCACAACTCCCTTAACTGACCAAGTGACTTTCTTGTCCATACCTTGATAAGTTGGACGGCCTCCCGCCGGAATGTTTATTGAAACTGGGAAATTTCTCGTCTCCCCATTCGAGATTCTTGATGGGCCGCCCAAGACAGGTTTCGCTGCGAAAAGCACTGCAGAATCCATTACTTCTTTAGGCAACATCCGCTTTAGACCTGGATCATACACTTGTTTTATGACCCTGGCTTGTTCGACGCATTGGACTTCGCACCGCACCTCCGTTACATCGAATTCTTCTCCTGAGGAAACCACCAAAGACCCTGTTAGATTTTCGCCCAATTCGGCGCTAAACTTGCTAAGATTCAGCTGAAGATTTGCTTTTGGCGCTGTAAACTTGTTTGTGAAACTCTTAAAGAGACCCATTTTGACACCTTTAGATTAAATGACAAAATGAAATGTCCATTCTATAGTTATTTTAAACTTATGTTTGCTCAATAAATATTGAAAGTAATGCAGCTCGAGAGCTTCGACCGAGATTGACTCTTTTCTATTTTCTATTTTCCTCTGACTGCATCAACTGTCCTTTTCAGTAACAGTTGGGCAGCTTCCTGAGAAGGCCAGCTCCCAAGACCACAGTCAGGACCTGTGAAAGTCATCGTGTCACCATATTTTGCCTTTGCAGTAACGTACCTTTTCTTTATGCTATCTTTTCCTTCAACCAGCTGTTCTGCAGTAGGTTTCGTGATGCCGTTTTCTTGCAGTTCAGCGAGAATAGAATCGATGTCTGTTCTGGTCACTCCGACTCGGATTTGTTTGTCTGCTTCTTCCAGCATTCTTTTGGATATTGCCTCGATGTTTTTCGGTGAACCAGCATATTCGAAAGATAAAACATCTATGTTTTTTACACAGAGTAGGTCTGGAAGTCGCACTGCTGAGTGGAGGTGAATTTGGCGTATAACCCCCGGGAAGTCAAAGGCTTTTTCCAGAATCTCACATAGTTCGTCGCGGGTCGCTCCAATGTTCAAGAAGCCGAAGCTTGGTTCATCGATCGAAACGACTTTGGTTTTTACGTGTTTAGAATTCAAAACGGAGTTTTTGGCGAATCGCCTTATAGTCTCAGCGAAATTGTCAAGCACGTCGCTGTAGTGGCACGGTTCCAATTTCTTTTAAGTACTGTTCCATAGGTCCGAAAAGCGAGACCCTTAACAGAATTTGTTTTCCAAATTCTTCGCCAATATTTTTCGCATCTTCACTAATTACATGTACTTCTGGCAGAAACGCTCGTTCTTCTTCCACTTGGAAAGTTCCTGCACCCATTGCCGTGTGGATGACATCGCTTACTTGCTTCATTCCATCATACTGCTGTGGATAGTTCACAATGTCTAAACCGGAAGAGATCTTTTTCTTAAACGATTCAAGGATGACGTTGTAGAAATTGTTGAGTAGGAATTCGTCTTCGCGTATGTCTTTTCCATTGATTATGGCTTCTCTGGAAAGGGCATAGGCCTTATCGAATACTTTCCTGTCCACATTTTTCGGTAGGGGAAAACTTCCTACATCGTCAACCAAAGCGTCCATGATGAAGATATTGTACTCTGAATTTCTTAAATGTATGTCCAAGAGGTTAGCTTTGCGTGCGGTGTGTGACTGGATCGTCTGATTTCGGTCTGAAATCTTCCGAAAAATATCTATATAGGCATACGCTATAAAAGGGGGAAAATGCATGTTTCAATGGAAAAGCTTGGGTTATAATGACTGAAGAGCCTAGCAATAAGGAACCCGCCCCAGAAAAACTTCTGGTTGACGAACCAGCAAATTTTCCGTTTCATGCCGCATACCTTGTTTATTCGGAAGCATTCGATAACGTGACTGACAACGGAGCCAAGACAGAATTAAACCAGAATATCGAAGCTCTGAAGCAGGATAAGATAGACTTGGAAACATTCTATAGGAATATATCGCAATACCGAAAACAGAGTTCAATTCCATATCAAGAAAGATTTTCGCTGCAGACGCAAAGAAAGCGAGATTGGCGCATGAAGACACAGAGGCAGGAAAGAATCAGAAGACACAAGAAATAGCGAGAAATGCTTCCTTACTTGTCTTTCGCTCACTGGAACCTCAAAGACGCAGTCAAATGACTCTTTTGCGAGATTGAAGATTACCAAAGCAGTGGGTTTTCAATTTGATTGAGCAATGTGATTGCTAAAGCTTCCACTCGTACAGGATTTCAGAATGCGCAAGGAAGCCAAAAAGCCCTCAAGTTTTGGGCGTTGCTTTCTCTACCGCACTGTTTAAGCTGAGCATTTCAGTCTGCGCTTTCCTAATCAATTCGCCAATGGTCTCTTTCGTTGGAACTGCTGCACCCAACGACAACGCAACGGCTTTCTGATGCGCGACCTGAAGAAGAGTGACAATATTTTCCGATGTTGGGTATACGATAGCTACTGACAAGGCGAATGCTTCGGCATTGCTCTGCTCAAGGCTCTTGCGTGTTCCATCAATATCTACCTTGAGCTTGTCCCCGACAATGATTATGCCCTCATCCAAGACCGCTTGCATCGACAAACCAGCCTCGACTGCCTTGACCCCCAGCTTCGACAGGACACCAGCAAGTCTTTCATTAATCGCTTCACCTTTTCGCACAACCAACGTGTCCTTGCTTACCCACACGCTTCCAGACTCAATTCTTGTGGGCAAGCCAACCGCGTTCAGTTGGCTGATTATAGGACCAGGGGGTTGTCCAGTGTTTCCTGCTGGAATCACAACGTCCATAGCAGCGATGTCACCTGACTTCGCAGTGGTCTTTACTTTGCCTCGTTCTAAGAGAAGAGCTAACTTGAAAGGGTTTAGGTTAGTGAATAATAGAACATTTGATCCTTCTAGGTACGTCTCGAAGTTTCTGCAATTCCTGCTTTTCCAAGTTCTTCTATCGCGAAGTTTCATCAGTGTGTTCTTTAAAACTCGCATGTAAACTTTGCCGGTCAGGTTCTTCTTCAATTGCTGAAGTTGAGTCGCGCGAACTTTCTGCAGACTCGCGACACCTATGAACTTGTACTCTTGAAGCAAATCCTTTATCGCTTCAACTTCGGCAGATTTTTCTTCCAACACTTGTTGAGACGGCATCAAGCTCACTTCGCATTATGGTTTAATCTTTACTGGGGAACCCATGGAGGTTTTAATAAATGCAAACTTTACGTTTTTGAGACCGCGTTTGAGTTTTCCTTCTACAAGTCTCAATACAGCTTGAATGTTGTCAACCAGTTCTTCCTCGTTCATTTTTTCTGAGCCTACCGAGACTTGAATGATTGGCTGATTGCGCATGCGGATAACTACGGTATTACGATTTCTCGCTATGGCAGCCGCGATATCTGCGTTAGGAGGAACAGGCACAGGCATTTTCCCTCTTGGACCTAGAACAGGACCCAAAATTCTGCCTACAAGGGGCATCAACGGGGCTTCGGAAATAAACACGTCATAACTACTTCCCAATTTTCGCAGGTCCTTCTTCTTGCCAGCCAACTCTTCTAGTTCAGAGCGCTCCAGAACATTATCGGCATTTGCATTTCTTGCCTTGAGCGCTAACTCGCCAGAGCCAATGACGCAGACGCTGTTTGGTTTTCCTGTGGCATGAGGCAGCTCAAGAACGGCTTGAATTTTGCCCTCGGGAGCCTTCATATCTATTTCTTTAATGTCTAAGATCAGATCTACTGTCTGGTTAAATTTCTTCTCTCCAGATTTAGCCTTTGCCTCTTTCAGCGCATCGAGTATTGTCTTGTTGTCTAAGGGCATCTTTAAGCCTCGTGCAATGAGGAGTTGGAACCCAGTTATAAAAATATTCGCCTAATTATTCGTCTTATTCGAACAAATTTTCGTATTTGCCGGCATCGATTTCTTTTTGAACTTCCCGCGGATCCTTGCCTTCAACTGTCACTCCAATGCTGACACAAGTCCCCAGCATCTCTTTTGTAGCGCCTTTCAAAGTCTGGGCAAGAAGCTCAGGCCGCTTTATCTTGGCTATACGGACGACTTGTTCCATGGACAAATCGCCAACTTTAGCAGTGTTGGGCGTCCCTGAACCTTTCTCAATCTTCAATTCGCTCACTATAAGAGCTGAAGCAGTCGGAGTCCCAATGCTAACCTCAAAGCTTTTGTCTTCAGTGTCAACGGAGATTTTTACCGGAACCTTCATTCCCGCGTAATCTTTTGTAAGCTCGTTAATCTTGTTCACAACTGCCATTATGTTAATGCCCAAAGGCCCAAGTGCAGGACCCATTGGAGGCCCAGCGTTTGCTTGCCCACCACTAATGAGCAATTCCACAACTTTCTTGTCAACCATCTTATGATTCACCACTTCTTGTTCTTGCTTTTTCGACCAACTTTACGTAGTCTGAATGAACTGTTATAGGGAGAGTAAACGTTGCCTCAAGCAATTCAAGCGTGACTTCGCCCTTCGACTTGTCAAGTCGGGTTATTTTGGCACGCATCCCCTTGAACGGTCCGCCAGTGATCTCAACAACATCATCCTCGTTCAAATCTTCAAGGACTGGTTTCCTAACTATATACCTCTCAATCTCGGCGAAGCTTACCAGACCCGGAATCCGGGAGCGCACATGCCTTACACCCGCTATGGCTTCTTCCACAAGATGCGGTCCGTCAGCCTCTATGAAGACGTAACCTTTTAAGACATCTGGAACGAGAATCGCTTTTATCGGAACATGGGTCATTTCGACTTTTGCAGCTATGAGCCGAGCTACGTTACGCTCTTGGCCTGTTGTAGTTTTAACTGCGAAAATCTTGGGTGAAAATTGCTCCTCTTTTTTCTCCATCTAAGTTCCCTTCTAACCTGCTGCTGTCGCGCCGCCCAATGCGAAGGACAGAATTCTGATTACGTATCCTACAAGTCCGATTACTCCCATGCCCAATATGCTGATTTTTATTGACAGCCATAGCTCGCTTCGTCCCGGTTTCACAGCTAACTTTAAGGTTCTTGCTGCTTGAGATAACCATGATCTAATGCCCATTTTTCGACCGCACACTCAAGATTTCACTTTGTAATAATAAACGTTACTGTAAATTTCAGAGTTTAAATGTTGCTTCTTAACCGTCCCTGGGCCTCATCCTCGTTGATATGGCAATCCAATGTCTTGCAGGGCGGCAATCAGTTTTGACTTGTTTTCGCTTTGTATCCCTTTCCAATCAAGGATAGCGCGGGTCACCTTTTCCATTGTTTTCTTTACGCATTGGTTGAGAATTTCAGAATCCACGTAATCAAGGGCGTACTTCGGTATCATGTGGCCGAAAATTACTTCGCCATCAAACGCCATCTGGGTAAAGCGTCGGTTATAATGCGTCCCGCCTATGCCTAAGACTGCTGTGTCTTGTGTTGAACCATATTTGGCAATCGCTTCAATTAAGGCATGAGCGACAGCTTCGGCAGCGTTCAAGTCAAGCCATTGCTCAAGAGTGCTGCCCAACTCCACAAACATTGCAGGCACGTTCAGTGAAGGACCGTGATGGGTGCACTCATAGGACACTTCGTAATCAAGACATTTGTCTACTTGGTAACTCCGCAGAGCTTTCAGTGCATCTCGCATAGCAGTAGCGGGAGAGATAGAGACATTTCGGGGTAATCCGCCCAGTTCTGCCGGTCCAAGATTTCCCGGCGTGTGCACCGTCAAAGTTGGTTTGCCGCTTTGGCTACTGTGTCGTGAGATGAAAATGATCAGACTCAAATCGGCAAAATGTTCAGGAAGGTATTGTGCGCTTATGGCTTCCTCAGCAAGGGTGACCAGCTTCACCTCTTTTCTATTGATCACGGCGGAAAAAACAGGATTCTTATGAAAAGTCAAATCTGTACGTTCGAACGGATAGTGGTTCAGAACCTGTTTCTTAATGTTTGAGCTTGCCGGGTCCTTAGCTGACGAGACAATCAGAATCATGATTGTGTCCTTCCAAAAGGATGAGTGTCGTTGTGCTAAAAGCGTTTTCCATAATGTTTATAATTAATAAACGTGGTCACCAATTTAGTTTGGAGTCTGACAAATGAACTTAATTAATTTTAAGGACTTGTCCGGAAAACAACTAACCGAGCTAGTTGATAAAGGAATAGAAGTCAAACATAACCCTGGAAAGTATTCAGAAGCGTTAAAAGGAATGTCGTTGGCTCTGGTTTTCCAGAAGACCAGCACGAGAACTCGCGTAGCTTTTGAAGTCGCCATGACACAATTTGGCGGCCACGGTTTGTTTATCGATTGGAGAACCACAAACTTCACTTTGGCAGATGTTTATGACGAGACAAAGTATCTGTCACGAAACGTCGATTGTATAATGGCTCGTTTGCTACTGGACACAGATTTGCAGAAAATGGTCAATGCTTCGCTAGTTCCAGTGATTAATGGTTGCGACGAAAAGTATCATCCAAGCCAAGCTATAGCAGATTTGATAACGGTTAAGGAAAAAAAGGGGAGACTTAGAGGCGCAAAACTCGTCTACATTGGCGTTCATAACAACGTATGCAATTCGCTGATAGAGGGCTGCACCAAAACAGGCGTTGAAATTACTACAGTCACTCCTATTGTTAACGAACCTGCAAGAGATGATGAATTGACCAAAACGGCGCAGAAGACTGGACTATGGCGAACCACCTTGGATGTGAAGAGCGCAGTTAAAGATGCAGACTTCGTTTACACTGACACATGGATCGACATGGAGTTTTTCACCAACCCCGCATTCGCAGTGGAGAAAGAAAAACGCTTGAAAATCATGATGCCATACCAAATTGACAAGCAACTGATTGATGAAACCAACGGCTACATAATGCATGACATGCCAATTCATAGGGGATATGAAATAAGCTCAGAGATTATCGAGCACGAGCGCTCAGTGATCTACGAACAAGCCGAAAACAGACTTTACTCCGCCAAAGCCATACTCCTAAAGCTGAAAGAATAAGAGGACGTGCTCTAACCCGTTTCGCAAGGCCTCTCTCTCCAAAAACAAACAACATTTTATGGATTACCAGAATCGGCATAGATGGAAAGAACGATAGAATTGCCCGAGAGAACATGTTTTTATTTTTCGCTGACAAGAAATCAGTCAAAAAAAGGAGAAACGAAAAATTGAAGATTGCTCGATATCGCCACGGAAATGAAGAAAGCTATGGCATCATAAGTAGAAAAACACTTTTTCCTTTGCCAGCTTTGGCAAAGCATTTCAAGAAACAAATGCCGCAGGGTCTTGAAGAGTTCATAATGAAGGGAAAAGAGTCATTAGAGACAGCGGAACGACTCCTAAAAGAAGCGGATAATACTTCTATTGAAAAGGTTTCGATCCCGATGAGTGCAGCGTCTTTGCTTGCCCCCATTGCTTTTCCGCCAAAGATCCTGTGCTTAGGCTTAAACTACCGTGATCACGCAGCAGAGACCAATGCTCGCATTCCAGATGAGCCAATAATATTCATGAAACCACATACGGCGATTATCGGTCCGAACCAGAAAATCATAAAGCCAAAATTCGTGAAGGAACTCGATTATGAAGGAGAACTCGCCATCGTAATGGGAAAGACTGCTAAAAACATTTCAGCATCGGAAGCGAAAGAACACATTTTTGGTTATACTGTCTTCAACGATGTCTCCGCCAGGGATTTTCAATTCAAGGACGGACAATGGACTAGAGGGAAAAGCTTTGACACATTTGCTCCCACAGGGCCTTGCATAACGACCGAGAATCAGCTTAGTACAGACAATTTAGGTATTCGAACGTGGGTTAACGATGAACTTCGTCAGAATGGAACGACACGAAATATGGTTTTTAACGTCAGTCAAATCGTGCATCAGTTAAGTCGCGTTATGACGCTCGAACCTTGTGACATTATCGCGACAGGCACGCCAGCGGGAGTGGGATTTGCTATGAATAATAGAAATTGCCTGCAACATGGAAATTTTATACGTATCGAAATCGAAGGAATCGGTGTATTAGAGAATACTGTTGAAGAACAATAGTAAACACAGTTATCTGCTATCTTTCTATCGATACTTTGCTGATACCAGCTTCCTTTTCAAGCGTTACCACATGCTCTGCTTTTTCTGCAAAAGCCTCGCTATGGGTAACCGCGATTATCTGTTCTATTGCCTTAAACCGTGAAATCGCTTCAGCGAGGCGGTCTATGCTGCCGTCTTCTCTGCCAAGGCTTTCTGTTGGTTCGTCCAATAGTAGTATGCTCAGCCCGTGACCTGTTCGTGACTGTATTATGAGTTGACCTAATCCGAGACGATAAGCAAAAGCCAGCAACGTGCGTTCGCCGCCTGAAAGGTTCGAAACTTCTCTCTCAACTCCGTTTTCGCTTTTTACATAGGGCGTGTAAGTTTCGTCTATCAGCACATTCAACAATGGCGCTTCTCCACCCACTAGACCATCGAGCACTTGCTGTATGAAGTTCCTCAGCACCTTCACAAATTCGCTCCGCAGTTTAGGCTGTATGCTCCTGTAGGCGTCCCGAATTCCGCCCAATATTTCGGTGATTTTGAAGATTTTCTGCATCCGTTCAAGCTTTTCTTGGGCATTGTCGATTCGTTCTTTAGTCTCATCCAATCGTTTGAGAAGATCTTTTTTGCGATTTTCCCTAAACCGCAGATCAGACTCTAAGTGTGAATATTGTTGAAATGCTTGTCTGCTCTGTTCCTTTGCAGCTTCCAGATCCGACAGCTCGAATCTACCGATTTCGAAACCTAAAGTCTCGAACTGCCTCTGAAGATCTGCTAAGTTATTCTGTTTTGTTTCAGATTCAGTTGAAAGGTCGCTCAAGTTTCTTTCTTCTTCGACTATTCGAACTCTTACATCGTCGGTCCTTATACTCAGAGTCTGCAAGTTCGAGAACGCTTCGGAGGCAACAGCTTTTGTTTTCTGTAAAGCTTCAGTCTCACTCTGCAGCTGTAAGACTGATTTTTGCCTGTCCCCACTCTCTTCTTCAATTCTGCGTATAAGACCATTCTTGTATTCATCATTCAATTCCTGTAAGCATAAGGGACAACGGTTTTCCATAGACAGCGATGTTGTTCTTTTCTGGTCTGCCTGGATATTCCGAAGCGTAGCCTCCTGCTCCGCTTTGAGGTTGGAGATTTGGTCATCAAGAGCAACTAAACGCTGCCGCAAAACCTCTGCGGGCTGGTTCGCCTGTATCCCTGCCTCCTCAAGAGTCTTATTGCACGACTTTACTTGTGTTTCCATCGATCCTTGTCGCTGTTTGAGGTTGTCTATGATTGTCTGCTTTCCTTCAATCCGCTTTGTCAGAGATGCTAAAACATCTCTTGTGTTTGCTATATTCGCCTGAACTTGAGCTTCGCGCCTCTTGAGCTGTTCAGCTAAAAGCTTCTTTTCCTCAAGTTTCTTAAGCATCGCATCCGCGTCTTCCAACGCTCTTCTTGCTCGTGCTACTTTTTCCACGGCACCTTGAAGTTCCATTTCTAAAAGAGTGAATTCCTCAGTAATCTGGCTGTATTCGCTGCCGAGTTTCTTTAGGCCAATCACGTCTGGGTCTTTCTCGTAAACTCGCTTTTCCGTCTCATATTCTCGCTGGTATTCAGCGATGCTGCTCCATGCTGTTTCATAGTCCGACAATCCGAACAACTCGTCCAGACGTTTTTGCCTTTCTCTGGGAGCAGAATCGAGAAGCTCCTTCAAATGCTCCTGTCTGACCCAGATAATTTCGCGGTAGAGGTCCCCGTCCAATCCCGTTATTGCCTTAAACTGCTCAGCTACAGCATCAGTTTTCATGCTTGCCAGAAGCGTCTCATCTTGGAAGAGTCTGAGTTCCTCAAAGTCCTGACTTATGCCTTTAGCCCGTCTTTTGAGCCCGCGAGTAATTTTGTAGGTGTTTCCGTTCTGAGTAAACTGAACAGTGACTTTTCCCGAATCCGCATCTTCACGCAACAGATATTCAAAGCTTCTGCCGATTGGTTCGCCGAAAAGAGCGAAGTCAATTGCGTAAAGCACACTTGATTTTCCGCAGCCTAAACCCCCGACCAAGCAGTTAAAACCCCTTGTGAAGGGCACCGTGGATTTGAGGTGTGAACGTATGTTTTCAAGCTGAACAATATCGATTTTCATAACAGCCCCTCCACGGTCTGCCGCACTTTCTCTCCTTGTTTCTTGGTCAGCGGTTCAATGAGAGAGATGGCGGAGCGAGCTATTTTCTCAGCTTCTTCACGGCCATAACGATCGCTGAAAATCTGCAGAAAATATTCGAAGGCCTTAGTTTTCAAATCCTTAAACTCGCTCTCGAAAATGGAACGGGCAATCTCCTCGGAAACTGCGCTCTCCTTAAGCATTATAATCGGATGCACAAGCAAAGCCTTTTCAGCCGCGTTCCTAATGCGGGTGACGTCAACTTCTGCTCGGCTTGCTTCAGCCGGCAATACACCTTTCAGCACAGGAATTATTATGGCGCCCTCTTCATCAGCGCTTTTGACTAGTTGGGCGGCCAAATCGGTGATCTTGGCTGAATTCATTCCAGTAAATTCTTGATCTATAACTACGAATTTTCTTGGAGAATCAAGCCCTATGAACTCTGGCGAGAACCTGCCCTTCTCATCTACTCTTACGTGATAGAAGCCTTTCTGGTACTTGGCTTCATCATAACTGACGGTTTCTGTGCATCCGCTATACACTAGCAAGCCATCTTTGAAATTGCCCAAGTAACGTTCATGCACGTGTCCAGCTGCATAGTAGTCGAAGCCGGATGGGAGGAGGTCGGGTGGAACTTCGGCTTCGATGTACGGCGGCTTAACGCTTGGCAGATCTACGGCTGCGTGAAATACGAAAATGTTACTTGACCCCGAATCGGGTGTGGGAGGGTTTTGTTCAAAGAAATGGGGCAATTCCTCCTCAGTCTTGCGTCTACTTCTGTAGTTAGGTATTCCGTAAACGTAACAACGATCATCCAAACGCCAGCAAGCACCTTTTCGTCTGGGCAAATGTATTATCAACCCTGCACTGTCTAAAGGGTTCAAAATTGTACCGGTTATCATGTTAGGCGCCGAGTCATGTGAACCATCAACAGTCAAAACGGGAATTCCTGCATCTCTGATTTGTTTGAAACGTCTTATCGCGTTTTCCAGTGTAGTGTTTGATGGACGTGCTTGGTGAAAGAGGTCGCCGGCTATGACCATGAAATCCGGTCTCAACTCGATGGTTTTCTCCACGATCTCAGAGAATACGTTGTCGAAATCTTGCCTTCTGACCTCTAACCCGTACTGGGCATAACCCAGATGCAGATCGCTAGCGTGGACAAAGCTGAACGCCTTCAAACTTCTGCCTTTTCTCCCTCTTCAGCGCGTGTTTTCCCGCTTTAGACTGGACTGTTGCGAGTTTTAAGCATTTACGTTAACAAGTAAGACACTATTCACTTTTTCGAGGAACAACGTTTAAACATGCAAATTTGTTTCTTTGGAGAAAAGCGGGGACAAAAGATGAATTGCCAGACGTGTGGGAAGGAAACCTACCTACCTTTCCAGTGCCCGTACTGTGGGAACCAATTCTGCAACGATCACAGGCTGCCGGAGAATCACATTTGCCAAAACATGGATGCTGCCCGCACAACAAGAAACGATGACTCTAAGGTGACTGTTGGGAGCTAGTTCCTACAAGTACACTGTCTCGTTCGGACAACCTCGAGTAGCTAAAGGACACGTTTACTTCAGTCCAAAGGAGCTGAAACACCTGGCAATTGCGGCATTGCTCGTCATTGGCGTGGGATTCTCCGCGGGTCTATACATAGACTACTCAAAAACGTCGCTGACGCTTGCATTGGCTGCTTCCGCAACTATTTTGGCGACATCTTTCTTTGTTCATGAAATCGCCCACAAAGTCACTGCTCAGAAACGAGGTCTGTGGGCAGAGTTTCGTTTGACCACTTGGGGAGCAGTCATTACTTTGATTTTCATGATTCTACCCACACCATTCAAATTAATTTCTCCCGGAGCCGTTATGATTTCTGGATCTACTTCAACGGAAGAAATCGGAAAAATATCGATTGCTGGCCCCACAACCAACATTGTTCTGTCAATCATGTTGCTGGGTGCTTCTTTTATTCCAAGCTCATATTCCTCGATTCTTCTATTGGGAGCACTCCTCAACGGCTACATAGCCCTTTTCAATCTGATACCTATTGGAATTCTCGATGGGCTCAAAATTTTCAATTGGAACAAGAAAATTTGGGCATTGGCTTTTGGCGCAAGTATAGTTATGACTGCCGCAGCATATCTGATGATTCAGCCTATTATCTATGCTACTTAACCAATCGCAAAAAAAGATTTTAGACGAGCTCTATTGTCACATGGACTTCTTCTGGTACGCGAATTCGCATGATACGCCGCATGACTCGTTCTTCTGAGTCAATTTCAATCAGACGTTTGTGAATGCGCATTTCCCATCTATCCCACGTGGCTGTACCTTCGCCTGAAGGAGCCTTCAAAACGGGCACTCGGAGCCTTTTCGTTGGCAAGGGCACTGGACCGTTAATTTTGACTCCGGTTTTCTGGGCGATACTTCTCAGTTCTTCGCATACTTCCTCAAGCTTCAGGTAATCAGTGCTTGTTAAGCGAATTCGCGCTTTTCTAACCATTTTTCGCCCATCAATCCGTAACTTGTCGTTTTAAGGTGACTACCTTAGAAATTTAAGCGGCACATAAAAACTTATCGACCGCAAAAATATTTTATCAACCCGTATTTCAAAGCCCCAGTGAATTGTCAATATGTGTGGAGTGCGAAAAATGAATCCCTTTTTTTTGACATTTTATCTGGGTTGAAGTGCGGTCAAATACTGATTTTCTTTAAATATAGGGTGTGCTAATGGAGAGAGAACGTGATCAAAATCTAAATAATTCAAGGGTGTCCCAGATTTTCTAGGTAATCAAGAAACTCTTGCAGTTCTTCCTCGCTCATATTTGATATCGAGTCGCGTTCTGCTTTGATATACTTACGAAGCGCATCCAGACACTCCTTTGATTTGACGTCTTTCTTTACGGTTTGCACTTGGTCACGTTCTATCTTTATTCTGTAGAGCGTTGCCAAGAAAGTTGCGAAGACAACGAGAGTATTACTGACTATGACTACAAGTTCAAGACTCATGTTTGTCGCCCCACATCAAGTCTCAGTGTCCATTCTATCCGAAGAGATATATCATCTTTTATGTAAATGAAATCTTATTAGCGTTATCTGTGGTATATCCAGTGAGGCTTGTTTGTTGGAGTATGTCATTATAGCTGAAGCCTATGAAAAAATCGAAGGAACCACGAAACGGCTCGAAATGACTGATTTGCTCGTCGAGTTGTTAAAAGAAACGCCTAAAGGCATTATTGACAAAGTCGTTTATCTAACTCAGGGAAAGATTTACCCAGACTTCGTAAGTTTGGAATTGGGTGTGGCTGAGAAACTTGCCATTAAAGCCTTATCTCGGGCATCTGGGACAAAAGATGCGGATCTTCTGCGACTTCTTTCAAAAGTAGGCGACGTCGGTGAAGTCGCCGAGGAAGTCATGAAAAAGAAAAAACAAGCCACTCTAGGAGCTCGAAAGAACCTGACAGCCGAACGGGTCTACGAAGTCTTGGATAAAATGGCCAAAACACAGGGTTCAGGAGCCGTAGATTCAAAGATGGCGCTTTTGTCGGGATTGTTGTCGGACGCCTCTCCGAAGGAAGCTAAATACATAATGCGAACAGTGACAGGTAACCTACGCCTAGGCATAGCGGACATGACCGTTCTGGATGCTTTAGCAATAGCATACGGAGGCGGCAAAGAGACTCGCGCACTCATAGAACGGGCATACAATATTTCTTCCGATCTCGGCAGAGTCGCAAATGTCGTTGTTGAGAAAGGCATGGAAGGAATAAAGGAATTTCAGGTGATGGTTTTTGAACCGATTAGACCCATGTTGGCTGAAAGGCTCGCTTCTCCAGAAGAAATCCTAGAGAAACTCGGAGGAAAATGCATTGCCGAGTACAAGTACGATGGTGAACGCATTCAAGCACACAAGAAAGACGGCAAAGTCATGCTGTTTTCTAGGCGTCTGGAAAACATATCATCTCAATATCCAGATGCGGTTGAACTAGTGAAAGACAAGGTTAAGGCTAAAGAGGCGATATTGGAGGCCGAATGCGTCGCTATGGATCTTGAAACAGGCGAGATGCGCCCCTTCCAAGAGTTGATGCATCGGCGCAGAAAGTACGGTGTTAAAGCAGCTATGGAACAGTATCCTGTTTCGCTGTTTATGTTTGATGCGCTTTACGTTGATGGAAAAGATTTGACGTTGGACGCTTACCCTTTACGAAGAAAGGCATTGGAAGATACAGTCAAACGGAATGACCGAGCCAAAGTAGCTCACCATGTTATCGCCCATAGCCCTAAACAACTCGAAGAGTTTTTCGAGGAAGCAATCGAAAACGGTTGCGAAGGATTAATGTGCAAAGCCATGGGAAAAGATTCAATCTATCAAGCTGGAGCCCGCGGCTGGCTATGGATAAAATACAAACGTGACTACAAAAGCGAAATGACGGATACGGTTGATCTTGTGATCGTGGGCGCTTTTCACGGCAGAGGAAAACGGGCAGGAACGTATGGCGCCTTGCTTTTGGCGACTTACGATCCAGAAGCAGACACTTTCGAAACCGTCACCAAATGTGGCACCGGCTTCACAGATAAAGACTTGGCAAGCTTCCCCGAAATTCTAAGGAAACACGAGATCCCTCGCAAACATTCCCGTGTCAAGTCCACTCTTGAGGCAGATGTTTGGTTTGAACCGTCCGTGGTCTTAGAAATTCTCGGAGCTGAAATTACCCTCAGTCCCATACACTCTTGTGCCATGGACTCAATTAGAAAGGGAAGCGGCTTGGCGATTCGTTTTCCACGATTTACTGGAAAATACAGAAATGACAAAGCAGCCGAAGATGCAACAACCTCTTCGGAGATTGTTGAAATGTATCGAAAACAGCTGAAGAGAATCAGCGAAACTTGATGATCTCAAGTGCGGTTCGGGGCGGAGGCTCCAAACCTTGATAAATAGACACCGCAGAATAATACTTGTGGAGTGAATGTCTCAAGATTCTGATAAGATGAAGGCAATCGTAGCTTTCAAGAAGAAACTGGAAAAGAAAATCGAAGAGTTAGATTCTGAGATAAAAGAACTCCAGTCTACCCTGGACACGGTTAATTCCATCCTTCTCGATAAGGGATTCAAGCGAGGGGACATAAAAGAGATACCGTCTGCGACCAAAGAGGCTGTTTCGCCAAAGGAAGTAATCGAGAAAGTCCCAGAGAAACCGACTGCTCGAGCTCAACCAACATCTGAGTCGGAGAGCGTTATACCGTTAAGAACCTTAGATGATGAACCTCTAGCGATTATCTATGTTGACAAACAGTCGCTTCACGTGCTGCCGGATGAGAGAAAAAACTTCAGCATCACCACGCCGCCTTTTAGCCATTTTCTAGTTGAGAGGGTGCTGACGAAGATGCAGGAGAAAGATAATGAGCTCGTCCGAATGGGTCAACTCACACCGGACAAAATGTTTGCCTACAACATCGTACACGAAGGCGACTTAATTCGCGAAATTGTAATCAGAAATGTGGATGAAGAGCGACTTAGGGAACTAAAGTCCAGCATCAGATGGACCTTGGAGAAGATGTACGAAAAAATGAAAAGGTGAAGCTCGGATTATTCCAATTGCTTCTTCAAAAGAGTCTCAATGTTTTTCTTAGGGCAGAGGCCGACAAGCCTTTCAACTTCATTTCCGTTCTTGAAAACAACCATTGTTGGAATGCTGAAAACCTGGAACTTTTCCGCAGTAAGCGGGTTCTCATCAACATCCAGTTTGGCAACAAGAACCTTTCCAGCGTATTCCTTAGCCAGTTCCTCAATAGTGGGCGCCAACGCTCTGCATGGGCCGCACCACCCTGCCCAGAAGTCCAGCAAGACTACTTGGTTACTTCTAAGGGTTTCATCAAAATTAGCGTCTGTCATGTGAAAAGGACTATCAACCATTCAATTCATTCTCCTAATGTGCAAAACTAGTCTTCCGCTTGCTTTGATATAAACCGTTCGCGATGCATCATTTGATGATGTTTCAGATTCTGGTGCAACATCTTGAAGGCCTCATAAGCGTCTTTAGGGTCGGATAAGTCCGCTGCTACTCTCTCAAAGGGGCATATCCCAGCTCTGTTTGAATCAAGAACATTGTCAACGAGCTCTTCGGATTGATAAGCGATTTTGTGTTTTTCGAAAACCGTCTGTCCCTGCCTACTCAAAACCACTGCGTACACCCATTTCACCTTAGCATAAACACATAACAGAGCAACAGCTTTTCCAACAACTCTGTCAGCCACACTCGAATCTCGAACTTCCTCACCTATAGCGTCAATAGCTTCCAAAAAACCTGAAATCCTGTGAGAACGTGTTTCATAAACCGCCTTCCCATTTTTCACTATAACCAAGGTTAGGCTTTCATCGTGAAGTCGATTCTTTGCAACTTCTAAGTCAGTCATAACTCATTCGTAGAATAAACTCTGGACATTGGTAAAAACATTGTTTTGTCTGTCGCATAAATCGTTAAGGCTTCAAAGGACAGGCCTAAGTCTCTTCGTAACCTTTTCTGAACACAACTGAAGAATATCCAACCACGCTGGAGAAATCGCCCGTTATGTCTCCGCTGGTTTTGTGAGATAAAGCGACTGCACTCTTTGCTCCTAGAGCTTTTGAGAACGTTATTAAAGCAGCTATTGGTCCGTAGCCGCAAGCGGTTACATTTTGCTTTTCAATAATGGAATAAAACTGCTTTTGATCCAACGCTTCGATTGCCTTCAAAGCAGAGGCATCTTTTCTGTTCACGGATTGCTGAGGTTCATAATGTGTGAAGTCTGAGGAAGCAATGACTACGGCATTCTTGTTAGCCAGGGCTTCAGCCAAGGCTTTGCCGCTTTCTGTCGCGGATTCCAAATCCTGCATTAGAAATGATATTGGGACAAACTTGAAATTCTTTCCGTAAAGGTATTGCAGAAAGGGAAGTTGTACTTCTATCGAGTGTTCAAAACGGTGAGCAGATTCATCCACATCCATAATCGCAGTTTCTTCAATTATTCTGTTGGCCGTTTGCGAGTCAATTTCAACGTCACCTAACGGTGTATGCCAGAGCCCCTCGTTCATGATGGCCAAACCGCTACCGTATCCTGTGTGGTTTGGACCTAGAATTATGGCCGTGTCAGGCTTGCCGTCTGATGCCAGCTCAAAATAAGCTTTGGATGCAACTGGTCCAGAGTACACGTAGCCTGCATGCGGACAGATAAGCCCCAAAATCTTTCTGGGACCGTTCTCGTTGACTTCCGGGAGTTTTCCCGGACCAAACTCATGTCGAAAACAGTTTTCGATCTGAACTTTGAGCCCTTCGGCGTCTCCATCGTAGAATTGTCCTGCTACGGCTGGACGCCGAATCTTCGCCATTCGCTCAAGTGTCCTCCTCGTCTTCGCGTGAAATCTTAGCCTCAAAGTCTTCGATGGTTGCCGTCGGGTCTTTGTCAGCCGCCAATTCTCCTCTTTCCCTTAGCACCTGCCTAGCTAGAAGCCAGAAAACCACTGCCAATGCTCGTCTGCCCTTGTTGTTGGTTGGAATAACAAGGTCCACTCCTGCGAATTCGTTGTCGCTGCTGCAAAGAGCTACAATCGGAATCCCTACTCTTCCCGCTTCTTTTACGGCTTGAGCGTCTGCACGGGGATCGGAAACTACGATTACTTCAGGATCGATGCGGCTTGAATACTGCGGGTTGGACAAAAGTCCTGGAATAAAACGACCCACGATGGGTGTGGCTCCCGTCAACTCGCAGTATTTCTTAACTGGTTCATGAGCGTAAAGCCTACTTGCAGCCACAGCTACCTTCGCACGGTCAAAACGTGCCAGAAACTTGGCCGCTACCCTTATGCGATCGTCAGTTTTCTTTACGTCCAAAACGAATAGTCCATCAGGTCTGACACGGTAAATAAATGGTTCCATGTCAAGGGTTTTCATTCTAGTTCCGATGTGGATCCCCGCTGACAAAAGAGTGTCTCTTGGAAGCAACAGTCCCTCGTCGGGCGCTGGAGGTGCTTCACTTTCGACTTCAGGCTCTTCTTCAATCGGGGTTTCTTTTATTTCATCTTCTGACATTTTTTCTCCTCTAACAATTTCTATATATCTGCCATTTTTGCTCTATTACCAAGAAAATGTTCGATTCTGATCAGTTCGTTTAACTTCGCAATACGTGCTCCTTCAACTACACCAGTCTTTATAAGTGGACATCTGAACGCAACAGCCAAATGAGCTATGTGCCAGTCGCATGTGTCGCCTGAGCGATGTGAAATTACACAGGTATATCCGTTTCTCTGCGCGTTCTCAATTGTGTCCGCCGCGTCTGAGAGGGTGCCGATCTGGTTGACTTTAATTATTATGGCATTCGCAGCCTTGAGTTTGATGCCTTGCGCCAATCGTTCGTTGTTTGTCGTGAATAAATCGTCTCCGCATATCAAACAGTCTCGAGCTTTTTTGGTGAGTTCCGCGAAGCTTTCAAAATCTTCTTCCTGAAATGGATCTTCAACGTAAGCCAAATGGTATTTTTCGATCATTTCCAACATGAAGTCCAGCTGTTCAGCAGGATCACGTTTCTTGCTTCCATTTTCGTATGCGTACTTTCCTTCCTTGTCCTTCCACATGGAGGAAGCTGCTACGTCTATTCCAAAGCCGCATTCGAAATCTAGTTCGTTTCCGACTTCTTCGCAAGCCTTGGCAATGACTTCAAAGGCTTCTTCGTTGCTTATGTTGGCAATCCACGCGCCTTCCGAGCTGTTGCCGCCGTTGAAGAACTTGTCTTTCTTTTTCAAGGCTTCACCGATTTTCTTGTGAATTTGGGTGTTTGCAGTAACGGCTTCCAGAAAAGTCTCGGCGCCATGTGGAAGCGCTAAGAATTCTTGAATATCGGGTGCCTTACCTCGTGCGTGTTGTCCTCCGCTTATGCAGTTTCCAAGCGGATAAGGCAGCTTGTTGGCGGTGTTTCCGCCTAGATATTGGAAGAGCAACAAACCGTGTGAGTTTGCAGCTGCTTCAGCGTTCGCTAGCGAGACCGAAAATGCGGTGTTTCCACCTATGACTCTAAAATTCGTTGTGCCATCAATTTCGTGAAGAGTACTGTCAATTTCCTCTTGGAAATCGCTGTTTAAACCCGCCAACTCTGGAGCTATCAAATCGTCAACCTTCTTTATGGCTTGCTCAACTCCACCTTGCGGGTAATAAACTACTTCGGATTTGCCGCGGCTTTTTCCAGCTGGCGCTGATGCTCGTCCGAAACCACCTGCTGTTATCACGTCAATCTCTATTGTTTCCTCTCCACGATTGTTGAATACTTTTCGTGCGATGAGGTCTTCTATTATTGACGACACGCGGATATCCTCAAGCGCTATACCTTTTGTTTAGCTCTTATTTACTCTTTCGGAACGCCATAATTAACATGCATACATGTCTACGCTTTTCTGGTCTTTTTTGATATCTGCTGTTTTTCAAAAGAGTTCAGCGAATCGGGAAGAGCTAGGGTCTTGAAAGCCTCTATTTAAGCTGCCAAATAAGACCTGGACAGATTAGAATTTGTGAATGAAGGTGCGATTAAAGAAAACGTTGAAAAATTAGTAGAAGTTGCGAGCTTCTTTTCTCTTCTCTGCCTCTTCGTAGAAGCGCAATACTTCGTCAATTATTTCCACGTTCGACAGAAGCATCCGCCTGCAACAGTATCGTTTGATTCCCAAGCTATCTAAAACATCACGTGCGTTTTCGCCTGTCTTTATCCTTCTTGCGAATTCTTCCCAGCTATCACCTACGAGTTTGCCGCATGTGAAGCATCTTACTGGAATTATCATTCTCTGTTTTTTCTCCTACCTGTAGCTCTTCTGCTCCTTGGCACGTGCACCTGGACCGCCAAATTTCTTGGGTTCCTTGCTTCGCGAATCACCGACAATCATTGTCCTATCGTATTCAGCGAAAACCGTTCGTAGATGGCTACTCTTTGTCCATTTCAACAGGGCATTGGCTACTGCCATCCTGGCGGCCTCTGCTTGTCCCATGTATCCTCCGCCTTGAGTTCTAACGTCCATGTCTAGTTGATTCCAGATTTCAACACCTGCTTGCAGGAGTGGTTCCATGATTTTTTCGCGTGCGATTTCTGGTTCGTAAATTTCAACAGGAGTCATGTTGATACGCACCCTGCCCGTTCCTGGTTTAACAACCGCGCGTGCTACTGCGGTTTTTCTTTTTCCACTTACAACTAAAACTTTCTTAGCTGGCATTGTTATTCACCTTGATTCCATCCGATTTCTCTCGCCAACTCGGCAAGAGTCATATGTGGACCTTTCAATTTGGTCGCTTTGGCCTCATCCAACGTGACCAGCTGAAGATCTTGAAAGTCCTTGGGGATCCCCATGAAAACCTTCAGTCTCTTAAAGGCATTCTTTCCTTTTGGCTGTTTGAACGGCACCATTCCTCTAACGGTCTTCCTCACAATTTTATCCGGTCTTCTATAATGGAATGGACCTCTTTCTGGTGCTCCAACCTCGAGGAACTCTTTTGCTTCTGCCACTTTGCTTTTCCTTTTTCCGGAGAGTATTGCTTTCTCAGCGTTCAATATTGTCACTTCTTCGCCATTAAGCAAGCATTTGGCGACCTTGCTTGCCATTCTGCCAAGAATCAATCCGTCAGCGTTAACGAGAATAGGATGTTTCTTCTTGGGTTGCGTTTTTTGCATACTAATTCACCGAATAATCTTAACGTTTGAACCTTTGGGGTTTTTCTCCACCAAGTCTGTGATGGATATGTATTTCGCACGGGCAGCCTTTAGTTTTTCTTGCGCCCTCTCTGAAGCACTGAAAGCCGCTACGGTTACAGTATGATTGAGGGTTCCAGTCGCCAAGACCTTGCCTGGCACAACGATTGTGCTACCTTTTTCTGTATGTCTGTCTATTCTGCTTAGGTTCACGGCAATTTTTTGTCGGCTTGGTTTGGACAAATGTTCTGCAACATCGGACCAGATGCCGGCGTCTTGTTCACGGCTCTGTTTCTTCAGAAAACGGATAAGTTGGATAAGTTCTGGGTTCGTTGTCTTCGTTTCTCTCATTATTCTTGCACCTTTACATGCTCTTCGAATTCCGTTAACTGTTGATCGAGTATCTTAGTGGCTTGTTGAAGTACTCTCTCCGGTGGCATCACGCCTGAAGATTCGATGTTCATAATGAAGGAGTTCTTCTCCCATTCTACCTTGACGGCTTTAGGAGTTTTCGGACAAGCCTCAACGCAGTCCATGCAGAGGTTGCAAGCTAGCAAATCGCGGACGTCAACTTTGTCTTCTTTGATGGTAAGTACCTTTTTAGGACATATGTCAACACATTTCGAGCAATCCCCACATTCTTTGTTGGGGACCTCTATCTTGGGGTAATATTTGTAGGCACATACACATACAGGCTGCCACTTTGCATGTGTCTTACCTTTACCCAGCCTAGCGTATGCTTCCAGTTTCAGTTTCTGCCCTTTGGCAAGCTTTATTATTGGGATTTTGTCCGACACTGGGACCACGTTCGGGTTTTCCGAAACGATCTCCCCAGAGTAGACTGTGCGCGTTCCCTCCTTCGCCTCAGCGTCCAAGGTTAAGGTAACACGGCAGAGCGTGCAACCGAACTCGCTCTTGCATTCGCAGTCTTCCGGAAGGTTGTAAGTGTCTAAATCAGTTTTCATGGGAACAAGTCCCAGTCTGTGCGCTATGATTTCGTCCTGCAGAATGGATGAGTTTTCTATCATGACTACTTCGTCGATAGCCATGCTGGGAACCTCGGCAAGACCGATGCGTCGCAAGGCATTGATCAAAGTAACATCTGCCTCACGTATCGCTATACGAAGGTTTGTCTCATCTTTTTCCAGCACTTCAATTTTCAAATGTTTTAGACACTCCACAGTAGTTGAAATAATGATTGTGCGGTTCAATAGAAGCACAAGTGCATTATTTCAATTTTTCTATTAACCGAATGTATACTCAACTAGCTATACGCGTCTTCCTCTTCTTCCGCCAGGTCTTCTTGTGCCGTCATGTGGAATGGGCGTGACTTCTTCGATGCGTTCAATCCGAAAACCAAACCTGGCTAAAGCGCGTATGGCTGCTTGGGCTCCCGGACCTGGGGTTCTGGGACCTGATCCTCCTGGAGCTCTGACCTTTATGTGTATGGCTGTGACGCCCTTGTCTCGTGCAACTTCAGCCGCCGCAGTGGCAGCGCGCATTGCTGCGTAAGGTGAAGATTCCATTCGGTCTGCTTTGACAAACATGCCGCCGCTAGTTCGGGCGATTGTTTCTGCGCCTGAGATGTCGGTTACATGGATCAAGGTGTTATTGTAACTACTGAAGATGTGGACTACTCCCCACTTCTCTGTTTTTTTGCTGCTGCTCAGAATCTGCGCCCTCCTCTATCGCCTCTTCTACCTCGGCTTGGCGGCCTTATTTCTGGCTGCTTCGCCACAACCGCTAACCCTTGGCGCAGGGGATGTGTCTCGTTTGCTGATGGCACTTTGCGGGTTGTATGTGATTTTTCCCTCTTCCTCTTTTGAAACTATGTAACCCGGAATTGTGATTCGTCGGTCTCCTATGGTCACGTGGCCATGGGTTATTAATTGACGAGACTGGAAAATTGTTCTGGTTAGACCTTTTCGGAAGATGATTGTCTGAAGCCTGCGTTCAAGCAAATCTTCTATGGACAAGTCTAAGACGTTGTCCAAAACTGCGGTTTCTTGCAGGATGCCGCGTTTCTTCAGCTTAGTTAGCAGCTCATTCTCCATTTTCATGCGTTCTTCAGTGGGTTTACCGATTAGCGATCGAGCTATGCCTCTAGTCTTGGATAAGGTTGTTTTCAGACGCCATAATTCATGCTTGTTCCGTAATCCGTACTGACCCAAGAGTTTGAGTTCTTCCTGTAATACGTCTTTGCGCCAGGCAAAACGCGGAGTTTGGAATTTTTTACGTTGTTTTTTCGGGTCGCCCATTATTTATCCCTCACTTTGCGGGTGGTGGTGCTGCTCCAGGCTTCTGCAAAAGTGTCTTCTTCTTGACTCCGAGGGCTTTTCCTGCTCTTCCAGTGGTTTTGGTATGTTGTCCGCGCACTTTGAGGCTGTAGGCATGACGGTATCCTCGCCATGACCTTATTTCTTTGGCTTGATCAATATCCGTCTTGTTTCTAAGAACTAGGTCTGCGCTTATGAGGTGCTCGTCTTTTCCTGTTTCAACATCTTTTCTTCGGTTAAAAAGCCAGGCTGGCAGACCATACCTTGCTGGTTCTTTTATTATTCCTTCAATTTTAGTGACATCCATTTCGGTTAGGAAGCCAACTCTCAAGTCAGGGTTTATACCCGCTTTTCTGAGTATGGCGTTAGCAAGACTTAGACTTATTCCTTTGATGGCTGTTAATGCATAAACAGTCTTTAGGGTACCCTCAACATCCGTACCCATTATACGAAGTATGTAGCGATATTCCTGTGACATTCTAATTTTTCATCCGTAAAGTTCTGGAGCTAACTACGACAGTGAAGCGTAATTTATTTAAACCTTCCTTTCTCCCCGACCGATAAAATCATTCATTTTGCCCCAAGTTTCAATGTTGTTCTGAAGGAAAAAATCACGGTTTCTTGTGTGCGATGCTCAGTTACGAGTTCTTGTTTTCTCTCTCTTCCAAATGTAAAATGTGGCAGTTGAAACTGAAGCTAACACGATTATCCAATTTAAATACGGAGTGAAGACGGCGGTATTGTTTACTGGGTTTACTCCTTCATCCAAAGACTGCAAGGGCTGGTTTACGGTCTCAATTTTCAAGTTTCTGAATGCTATTGCCTTGTCAGTGCTATTCGCCAGGAGTATTCCAATTTCGCCAATGCTTCCCGCTTCCTCTGTGATTGCCATACTTTTCAATAAAGCGCCTTCAGCGTCAAAAAGCGCAGCGGTTATCTCGGATTCCGACATTTTTGCCGTTACCTTGTACCATGTGTTATCGCTCACCGTCGAAGTTCCGTTTAGCAATACAGTTTTGTTACCATGGAATTCCTGTATCTCCGAAACAGCGTAATCATCCATCGCCTTTACATGGACTTTGTAATTGCCTCTGCCATAATTCTCCATCACGAAACAGAACTGGTCATTTCTTACAAAATTAATTGGTAGCCTTAACGGTTGCTCTCCAAGAGGTATTTCGGGGTTTTCTTTGATAAATGCGGTTTCGCCGCTTTTTACTACAATAAATTCTCCGCTGATTTCGATGCCGGTTCCTAACAAGTTGAGGTTAAGAAATTCTTCTACGCCTTGCCTTACCCGGAGTTCATATGTTGCTGCTCCTGGATTTCCCAATATATAGATGTAGTCAGGTGCCCTGAATTGAACTGTGTTCTTGGGGAACCCTATGAAGACTGTCAGTATCTCGCTGTCTGCACCTGCATAGCCTGCAATACCGCCAAAGCTCGTCCGTATATAGTAGATGCCAGTCGAGGTGAAGTTCCATTCAAACCCGTATTTCCCAGTATCGTCTGTTTCTGTTTTGTAGAAGTCCCAAGAAGTTTTATCCTGGCTAAGGTACATGGCAACGTTCGTCCCATGTTCTGTCGGAATAATCGAACCTGTTACTGTCATATTGAACTCTTTAGAGCCAGAAGTTGACGGGGGCGAGGACAGATTAATCGATATTGAGGAAGAGTTTAACGGTGTATCAATTTCCGAGGCTACTTGTGCTGGTGGTGATGTTTCGTAATCAGTTATGGGAATGATTAATGGTTTCTCGCCACCTAAAGAGTCAGGTTGATCTCCCACGCGCCACTGTACCTTAGGAGTGCATTCCGCCATCCAATATTCTACCCCATTGTAGTCGTAGCTTGTCGGCGGCGCCCACAAAAAGCTGGACGGCTGGTTCGAGAGATGAACGCCGATGTTCATGTGAGCAGCATCTTTATAGTAGAACAAGACCACATCCAAATTCTCTGCTTTGAGAATTGAAGCCGCAAGCAAAGAGACTGTATCGCAGTCCCCTTTGTTTTCCACCAGGGTTTCAACCGGAAACTTAGCTTCTCCTTCGACGTATGGGATTTGCTGGACAAATGTCAAAACCGCATTAACGAATTCTTCATCGCCGTAGGCCTCTTTCGAAGTCATATTGCGAATATTCTTAGCGATTGAGGCCACAGCGGCCGGTGTTACAAAGGTTGAGTATTGAGCTTCGCTGGTAATGGTATGAGATTTGCCTTGATAATAATCGTACAATGAAGGCGGTATGGATACGTAGATTTTGTGTTCGTCGAGTCCAAATTGGACTGCGGAAGTATAGCTGCGTTCATAGTTTGCTGCCATAGATAACGGGACGAGTAGGCATGTTAGTAAGATGCCTGTGAGCAGGATGCTAGTTTTCTGTGAGCTAAAATGCATGCTTGCTCCACGCCAACGACTGCTATGGGACTAAGATATATATTTGATGAATTTCAAAGTCGCAACCCTCGGTTTTTCTTGAGAAGCAGAAATTGATGTCTTCAGCGAAATGTCGTACTCTTCTGCTACGCTCATGTCGTGTAGTCTATTAGTTTCTCTTGTTTATTTCCTAGAATTTCCTCATAGACTGATTTTTGTGTGTAGCCCGCAAAACTCAAAAGGTTGGCTCCTGCGGCATATAGCAAAAGCAAATACTTCTTGACATCGGGGCTTACACCTCTTTCGATGAGTTGGGCTGCTTTGACTCGGCGGTCATGTCGCTTGTCTTCTGCATGTGTGAAAAGGAAGCGCACATTGTTTCCTGCGTGGATTTGGGCGCCTTCTTTGATAAGTTGTTCGGCAGCTATGACCTGGCTGACGTGTTGCCTATAGTGCTTTGGGTTTTTTGACATGTGCTTAGTGACGATGAGCTGCCGCGCGCTTCGGCGACATAGTCGTGGGCACCTACAGTGGGTTCAAGAACTATGCCGCGGCGGTCGCCAACGAGCAATTCATAAGCAGTTTTGAAGGATTCAGGTATGCTTTTGTTTCGTGGAATCCGCACATCATCTATTATCGTTTGGTGAAACTCCAGTGAAGACATGCTTGAACCAATGGAGTTACGTGCAGCAGTGTGCAAAGGTACTCTGCATATCCCGGCTATCTCGATTAAGCAAAATATCTAGAAGAAGCGTGTGAAAGAAAAACGGTTGCGTGTTTCTGAAAAATCGTTGTTGTTGTTCTTCTCGCAAGCTTTGTCTATCTCCGATGGAGAGGTGCGAGGCTTAATCAGAACGAATTTTGGAACAAGCATGCGCATAAAAAGAAAGGGGGATGATGGGGGAAGAGTTGTTGTTTATGTTTTTTCTTTGGACATTCTCTTTGCCAAGACGTAGGCTATCGGTATCAACATGATTGCTAAGGCTATGGCGAAGGCCCAGGAAATGTTGGCTACGATGTTAGTTACGCCTGGGAACGTTGCAAATATTGCACCAGCGCCGATTATGAGGAAGATGCTGTAGAGGACGAATTTTGCGTATCCTGCGACTTCTCGGAATTCTGGATGGTCATCGTTTATGGACTTGATGAGGCCGTCTGTCAGCGATATGCCGGCGCCAATTATGACGAAGCCTAGTATCAGCGGGTATATTGTGTCGCCTGAAAGCAACATGAGGTTGAGTGCGAGCAGCAGTATGAAGGCAATCAAGCCAATTTGTAGTAGGTTAGTTAGCATGTCAGCTATTTCGGATTTGGCTGCGGGGAAGATTGGTTTTATCATTTTTCCTATGAATGTGGCTAGAAGTTCTACGAAGACGGCGCCGAAGACGATGATGAGTATTCCGCCGAGAAGCCTTGGTAAGTAGTCAGCTATGGTTGTCAAATAGGCGCCGATTACGCCTCCCAAGTTCAGAATTCCAATCGCAATAATTACTGCGAGTATTAGTATGAAGGCTTTGACTACTCCACCGATGAAGTCTGACATGTCTATGCCTGCGGACCTGAAGGCTCTGCCAGCAGCAGTTCCGTCGAAGGCTTTTTCGATGCCGAGTTTCGTCACGACTTTGTTTATGGCCTTTCCGACTATCATTCCGATGAAGTAGCCGATTAGAATCACGATGATGGCTGCGAGTATTGCTGGTATGGCGTTTATGATGTTTCCGACCATGTCGGATAAGACTTGAACTAGATCTGCCATGTTTTCACTCGTATTGCTATTTCAAGGCAATTTTTATAAAAATCTTGCGTACTGTCTGATTGATACAGGAGAAAGGTTCAGTCTGTCTTGCCCTCGTATCGGAAAAGATCGATTTCTGGGTATGTATTTCCCAAGATATGTGTCATAAATCGTAATATAGGTTAAATCTTAAAAGGGGAATCTGCTATATTCAGATACAAAAACAAGGTGTGAATACTGGTCATGAAGAAAAGTGGAGAAGAGGAGAAGGTTAAGCACATTCTAACCGACCCAAGACTTTCAGCAATAAAGACAATGCTTGAGAAAGACCATGCCATAGACTGTCTGTTTCTGTTATACGTTGATCGCGGAAAATGGAAGGAAGCTAAGGATTTCATGCGCAAGAATAAGCTGACTCTGAGCGACGGCACTTTCAGGGCGCGGATGATTGAGATTGAACAGTTGGGGTTGGCTAAGAGTGAACGGATTGACCCGTTGAAGAAGTACTATTTGAAGACTGAGTTGGGCGAAAAAGTCGCGAAGCTTCTTCTCGGATTCTTTGACGAAATCAGCGCTTAGCGCACAAACCTGCGCATAGTTACTGCGACTTTACTGTTGCACAGTTTCTTTTTTAATGTTTCTTTATAGGGCTTTTTGTGTCGGTTCATTGGTTATTGTGTAGTTTTGTTTTACACATACTATAATATGGTGTATTAAGTCATAAGATTTAAATTGGTAATGTTTCTCTAACATACTCGTTAATCCCAAAAGGAGGGATAAAAGAGAAAATGAAAACACTAAGAAAAATAAGGAAAAATGCAAAAGCCCTTAGCCCCGTAGTCGCATCAATCATACTCATCGCAGTCACAGTCGCAGTCAGCATCGCAGTAGCCGCATGGATGGGAGCACTAACCGTCGGATTCATGGCAACAGAAGAACTCAAAATCACAAACATGACGTTCCGCCACTGGCCACGTCAAACATAGTCGTTACTGTCAAACAACACTGGAACAACACCAGTAACAATAAGCGAAGTCTGGAGTCAACAGCGTACAACTGCTACAACGTACACTGCCACACAGGCACAACTAGCTGCCAACAGCCAAGGAACCGTAACTATAACGTGTCACTTACACTGGGTAGCTGGCAAGCAACTATCAAATCAAACTGATATCAGCAAAGGGCAACACGTTTCATGTACACAGCAATCGCTCCAGCATAAACTTCCCTTTATTTGCTATAACAATCAGGGGTAGGGTGAAAAAAATCACTCTCAATTTCCCTTTCTCTTGTTTCCTCTTTGGAGGTGCAAAAACAAAATGGTAGTACGAAATAAAAGAATACGTATCAGCCGAACAAATAGCCGAAACCCTAGACAAAGAAATAGCCGAAACCAAGAGCACACTAGGCGAATACCTGCGCCGACTTGACGAGATACGCAACTTAGCGGAGAAATCAAAGAAGATCCGCGAAGTCGTCATGAAACTCGCAGGCAAAAGAAAGCATCAACTGAAAGCCTAGGCGAAATCACCGTAGGCAGCCTAAACATCGTCCTAGACGCCAACCCATTCCACGAACTAACCGCCATAGAATCCGTCGTGCGCAGCCACCAAGAACGACTACTCGTCCTCCAGAAAGCGCGCGAAGCGCTAAAATGGCTAGATCAACTCGGCGACACTGAAGGCCTCAAATACCTAGTGGTTGAAAGCGAAGGAGTCCCAGAACGCATCCTATTCAAGATCTCCTAAACTGGGCCTTATATCGCACAAAACCATGCAGGAGCCACTGAGAAATGAGCAATGAAGCATACGCTTTCGCCTTCGACAACGCTCTTAAAGAAGTCAAGAACGTTTGCCCAGACCTAGCCAACACCTTCATTTTTGACGAGAACTCTGAAACAGTCGCCAAAGACCCCGAAACGTCCCAAGAAGTCATAAACAAAGTCATGGATGAATTTCACTCCATCAAAGAAAAAGCAGAGACCATAGGCGGACTAGAAACAGTAACTGTACAAGGCAGCAAAGGCCGGCTAAACATAACCCGCATCGACAATTTCTATTTAGCAACGGTCGTTTCAAAGGAAGCTGACGAAAAGTTCGTTGGCGCATTATATCGTGTTTTGATCCCCACGGTTGCCAAACTTGTCGATCAATTACCAACTGCCATGACAAACGAAGCATTAATGACCGAACCCGAACTGACACAGGAGTCAATTGAACACATATATCATGAAGAAGAATTGGAAGAAACCCAACACTTCAGTCCAGAAAATACCGAACCTGAAACTGTTGAATCGGAATATGCAGAGACTGAATATGCGCCTTCTGAGCAATCCAGTTTTGAAGAAGCAAGCGTTAAAGAAACCGCAGTTGAGGAACAGATAAAGCCTTTTCTGGAGGAGCAATCTGGCGAATCTGAAGATCTTGGGGAAAATGGACCTGTGCTTCCGGAGCCGCCCGTAACTCAGGTAATAGTTGAAAGTCTCAGTGGCTTGCTGATTAAATCTGACACGGTTCGAATCGACAACTCGGTCATAGCCCGGTGGAATGATCTCTATGGTGATAAGAAAATCCAAGAGGTTGACTTAGAGGCTTTGGATGGAAAAACGACACGCTGCAAGTTTAAGCCTATAAAGGACTCAAAATATGAGGGTAAAGGTGTAATTCAAATGCCTGAAAAAATACAGTTAGCATTAGGAACCAGCAGTGGCGAACTCGTCATGGTCAAGCCAGTGGCGGAGTGAAAGAGGGAAAAAAATGGGTAGGAAAAAGAGAAGTACAATCGAAACCGCAACAGTGCCCACCGAGGAAAGCGGCGCAATAGTTGAATTGGCAGAGACCCAATCGGCAGAGGAACCTCAAGCTTCCCCGGATTTAGCCAAAGACTTGTCAAAAATCTGTAAAAGCGAAGGAGTCCTAGGCTATATACTGCGAGACATAAGCACAGCTACGATAGATTTGAAAAATCCCGAAAAAATAGTTGAATATGCCCTATTGACATCTCAAGCGCTTGAATCAAGTCAAGTGTTGAGCCAACTTTTCGGCATAGGCGAGTTCAGGAGCGCGCTAATTGAAGGAAAGGACGTAAAAGCACTCTGTATGATGGTAGGCGAAAGCAAAATTAACATATTCATGGAAAAGAGCGTAGATCACATAGATTTACTTGATGATGTTACGAGACAACTAATGAAAGGCAGCTAGAACTCAAAAATCCCAATTTTTAAGTCGACGTTAACTCTAACAATTCTTGAAAATCTTTGTTTATTTTTACTCTTTTGTTCTTAACATCAACTTTTGCAAACTCGTATTTGTCCAAGAATGCAATTACTTCGTCTGTCGCATGACCAGGTTGGTTAAGCACTTGCGTCAATTCCTCTATGCCATGCCACTCTCCGTCGCTGAGCAAGTCAAGAATCCTACCAATCCTGGATGCCAAAGTCACCTCACCTAATCGCAGATTGTCATCATAACACGTGCTACTATTTAATGCCCTATGAGACTATCCTTCAGTACTGTAATATAGAAAATCGGTCTTGTTTGTCTACACTACTCGTCCATCGTTTCTCCTTTCTGAGAATTCTTGTTTCATAGGTGGAAAGCATAAAAGAAAGAAAGAAGGCACATAAAACAATAAGAAGCAGCGTAAACTTACAGATTACCTTCAAAAATGTATCCACACTTTAAAGGAGACAGTGAAAATGCATAAGAAACTCCTAATCCCAGGCCCAACTGAGGTAAGTCAGGCTATACTTCAAGAACAAACCCACCCACTCATTGGACACAGAAGCAAAGAGTTCTCCGAACTCTACGCTGGAATAACAGGAAAGCTTGCTAAATACTTTGAATTACCCACTGACTGTAACCCGACGGTGACGACTTCGTCCGGCACTTTGTGGTTCGACATCGTAGGCAGAAGCATCGTCAGAAAGAAGGCTTTGGCATGCGTTAACGGCGCCTTCTCTCAACGATTTGCCCAAACCATGCGGGCATGTGGCAAAGAAGCTGATTTCATAGAGGTGGAATGGGGGAAAGCCATCAAGCCAGACATGATTGCCGCAAAACTCGAGTCAGGAGAATATGATACATTAACCATATGCCACAACGAATCTTCAACTGGCGTGCGAAACCCAATTCACGAAATTGGAAAAATAGTACGCAGAGAATATCCTGACGTCATATTTGCAGTTGACAGCGTCTCAGCCATGGCAGGAGACAAAACGCTGCCGGAGGAAATCGGCTGTGACATCATCTTTGCCTCAACACAGAAATGCTTTGCATTACCGCCAGGACTCGCCATTGGCCTAGTCTATAACAGGGCGCTGGATAGAGCAAAAGAGATCACCAATCGCGGCACCTACACCGATCTCGTCGAAATCTTCGAGTTTGAAAAGAAACACCAAACCCCCTTCACACCATGCATTCCGCTACTATACGCTTTAAACAAACGCATGGACTTGCTACTCAAGGAAACATACGATGCCGTCTATCAAAGGCACAAGTCTATGGCAGAGTACACTCAAAATTGGGCAACGAAACACTTCAAAATGTTCTCTGAACCTGGCTACGAGTCAATCACGGTGAGTTGTGTTGAAAATACATCGGGCAAAAGCGTGAGAGACTTAAACACGAAACTTGGAGAAAGGGGTTTCACGATTTCAAACGGTTACGGCAAACTGGCTGAGAAAACCTTCCGAATTGGCCACATGGGCGAATGGGATCTTGCAGGCATCAAGGAATTGCTGGCCAATATCGATGAAATCTGGGAGCTCAATAACCCAGCATAGGGCAAACATCCAAATAGTAAAAAAATCAACGAAATAGGGAAAAGAATCCGAGGGGTGAACTGAGATTGGTCGAAATCAGACCTTTTAGAGCCATACGTTATACAGAAAAAGCTGGCGACCCTCGAAACCTAATAACTCTCCCTTACGATAAAATCGACCCCGACATGCAAAAGGACTACTACGATAAATCACCTTACAACTACTGTCGACTGATTCTGCCTATGGAAGGGGATAAGTACGAAATCGCTCGTCAGCGAATACGGCAATGGATCAATGAAGGCATATTGGACAAAGACGATCAACCAGCAATTTTCGTCTTAAGACAGGAATTCAAGCTATCAGGGAGGAGTTGCGTCCGAACTGGATTAATCGGTGCTTTGCGGTTGTACTCGTATAGTGAGAACATCGTTTTTCCTCATGAAGTTACATATTCGGAACCGAAGGCTGATCGGCTGAACATGCTTAGAACAGTTCAGAAAGATCTCGAGCCAGTCTTCTTGATATACTCTGATCCTGAGAAGACCACAACTGCCTTTTTCTCCGAGATCACTAAATCGAAGCCCACAGTTGAAGTGATTGACTCAGATGGCACAAAGCATACTATATGGAAGATTGCCAACCCACAAAAAATCGAGTTTTTGAAAAAAGAAATGCAAAACAAAAAACTCGTAATCACGGACGGCCATCACAGGTACGAAAGCGCAATAGCCTACCGTGATGAAAAACGCCGCAAAGAAGAATGGACGCAAGATTCAGCGTTCAATTTCCACATGTGTTACATGGTTCCAGTTCAAGACGAAGGCTTGGTGGCTTTACCCACGCATAGATTACTGAAACAATTCAAACTTTCACAAGAGGCTCTGCAAAAACTGAAACAATTCTTCAATGTTGCAGAAATAACTCCAACGGTCGAAGCCACAGAGAGCTACCTCAATGACCATATTCAAGAACACGCGGTCTGCATCTATGATGGGTTGAACGCCTATGGCTTGATTTTGAAGGACGAGAAAAAAATCGCTGATGTCATTGACAATGACTGTCCAAAGGAAGTCTGCCTATTGGATGTGGTGGTACTGAGAGACATCATCTTCAAGCACGTGATAAAAACCGGCGAAATCAAGATGGGCGAACACATTCTCTATGCAGAGTCAACCAAAAGCGCCTTTGAAAAAGTCAACAGTGGAGAAGCTGGATTAGCGTTCTTAGTAAACCCCATAGACCCGAAAATTGTTTGGGAAATAGCTCAAAAACACTGGAGGCTGCCCTGAGAAATCAACGAATTTCTATCCGAAACCCGTCTCAGGTCTATTCATGATGGATATCTCGTCTGGAGAAAAACTATAGTTTTGATAGTCCTAGCATTCGCTCCTGAGGAAAAATGGAAAGAAAAACGCTGCTAAGAAAGTAAGTTTGGTTTTTAGACGATCACTTTACGAATTTGGTGGCATGCCGCTTGAATCTTTTCTTGCATGTCACGCTGCAAAAATGGTATGTTTCACCCTCATATGTGATTTTGAATTTAGCCGTGTTTTCATCAAGAACCATGCCGCAGACTGGATCTCTGAACATACTGGTTGGTCTTTACCTCATGGATGATTATGTTTTCCGCCTATTATGGTTAGTGGTGAAGCATAGACAAAAACATGTTTTGGATTAGGACTAAGGACATCTTCTATTGTGTAGGGATAGACTTCCCGGAGAACATAGCAACCTTATTGCCCAACTCGTCCAACCGTTTTATTGGCACCGTTTCTGCCTTTTAACAGACAAAATTGTGGAAAAAGTTTGGTTGCGACTGGTGGTTTAAAAAAAGCCAACCACAGGCGAATCTGAGTCTGTCTGAGATTTGATTTCTTCGACGGTTGTTTTCGTGAGTGCTTTGATGTTGTTGAAGTCGCTGAGTTCTCCATAGCTTACGAGAGTGATAGCTGTGCCGTCTCCTCCCATTCGAGCGGTTCTGCCGACTCTGTGAAAGTAGACTAGTGGGTCCGCTGGTACGTCATAGTTGATTATGTGGGTTATACCTTGTATGTCTAAGCCTCGTGCCGCAACGTCGGTAGCGACAAGGAGAGCTAACCTTCCATTTCGGAAAGAGTTAATGACGTGGTCTCTCTGCGATTGAGTGAAACCCGCGTGTAAGGCTTGAGCGTTGTATCCTTTTGCATATAATCTGTCAGCAATCTTGCTGGTTTCATGGCGTGTCCTGCAGAATATTATTGCTCTCTCCACGTGATTTTCCTTTATCAAGTTGCAGAGGGTTTCGAATTTGCTGTGCTGGTTGACAACGGTGTAGTACTGTTTCATCTGTGTTAATCCGATTTCATCTTTGCTTACGAGAATTTTAACGGGGTTTCGCATGTACCGGTTGCAGACGCCCATGACTGTCTTGTCGATTGTTGCACTGAAGAGGCTTGTCTGCCTGTTAGTTGGCACTCTCGAAAGAATGTAGCTTATGTCTTCTATGAATCCCATGTCAAGCATTCGGTCTGCTTCGTCTAGAACCACGACCTTCACGTTGGACAGGTTTAGCACTTGTCTTTCCAAGAGGTCAATTACTCTTCCTGGCGTGCCGACGACTATCTGGACTCCGTTCTGCAGTTCGCGTATCTGCCTTTCGATTGAGGCTCCGCCGTAAACTGGTAAAACTCTGAGCTTAGCATACTTTGCGAATAAGCTCATGTTCTGTGCAACTTGCACAGCAAGTTCTCGTGTTGGTACAAGGATTAAACCTTGAACTTTTCTAATTTGAGGGTTTAAGCGTTCCACCATCGGAACTCCGAAGGCGGCGGTTTTGCCCGTTCCTGTTTGCGCTTGCCCGATGACATCTTTGCCTTCGAGCAGCGGCATTATCGCTTGAGCTTGAATCGGAAAAAGATCCTCAAACCCAAGTTCTTTTATGCTTTTCAAGACTTCCATACTCAATGGTAAGTCTTTAAACGATTGTATTTCCACTATATTCTATTTCTCCTGCCACAAAATGTTTCATGCTTTTCCAAAAGCTTTTCAGGAGCTTATTTAGTTACATGAGTTAATGTGACATCCCCACATGGACGGGTTCGCCTATAAAAAGGTTTAGCACGTTCTTGAAAAAAAGAAACGATTTACAAGGCTCTTTTGGCATGAGGGGATGAAAAACGAGTTTTCCTTTTAGCGTGTGGAAAACTCGAACATACGGATAAAGAGAAATGATTTTTCGCAATGGCTATAGCACAGCAATGAGAAGAATATTTCGTTAACCAACGCACGCTAGCGTTGCAGGGGAACCACCCAAAAACTGATTATGTCGCCTTTAACCCATTTGCCGCCAATGCTTCGTACAACGTCGTTGATCTCATCCCATTCAGCTTTCAAATATTGTATGGGCTTGATTACAACGTAGTCTCCATCTACTGTAAAGCTTAGCAGCTCGCGTTGTTCAGCGCTAAATTCCTTCTCCACCCCGAATGTATTTTGACTGGTGCGAACCTGAGCTTTTTCTATGGGTTTGGATTCAAGTTTCAGCTCACGAGCATTCTTAGGCTCAGAAACAGGTTTTGGACTTTCTGCGTAGGCTAAATTGAATTCTGGAATTGGATAGGATTCTGAAGCATCTTCAAAACTGTCGCTTCTCACAACGGCAGAGACCTGCTTGGAAAACAAGTCGTACTGGAGCGCTAGAAGTTCAGTGTCGCTTGGCAAATTAACGGGGAAGCTTGATGCCTTCCCTTTCAAAGCGTCCATAACGAAGGAGGGGTTTAGTTTTATTGTCCTCAATTTCATGATTTCGACAACTCTTAGGATACTTTCTTAGTGCTACCAAACAACTTAAGAGTATTGTTTGCTGTTCGAACAAGGAAGCTTTGGAAAGAGCCTCCAAAGAATTTGCAGGTTAGGCACGATTTTTCAGCCTGGAGCCTCCAAAACCATGGCCATGCCTTGACCTCCTCCTATACACATGGTTGCTAAACCATATCTTGCGTTCTTCCGTTTCAATGCGTTAAGTAACGTGACAACTATCCGTGTCCCACTGCATCCAATCGGATGTCCGAGAGATATGCCGCCGCCATAAATGTTAGTTCTGTCAAGGCTTATGCCCAGTTCCCTCATACACGCAATCGTTTGTGAGGCAAACGCTTCCATTAGTTCAAAGAGGTCGATGTCGTCCAAGGATAGATTCGCCATTTTCAAAGCCTTTTTAACGGCGGGAATTGGTCCAAGTCCCATATACGCTGGATCTATCGCTCCAGAGGCATATCCTGCGATTCGGGCAAGGGGTTCAAGACCAAGACGAGTACATTCTTCTTCCTTCATCAGCAAAACAGCCGCGGCAGCATCATTTATGCCCGAAGCGTTTCCCGCGGTGACAGTGCCGTTCTTCTTGAATGCGGGCGGAAGAACTGACATCTTTTCGAGTGAAGTCTCCATAGGTCTTTCGTCAGTATCGAAAACTACTGGATCTCCTTTCTTCTGGGGAATCGTGAGGGGTGTAATTTCATCTTTGAATATTCCATCCTTGATTGCTTTGCGAGCTCGTTGGTGACTTAGAAGGCCCAACTCATCTTGCTCAGATCTGGTAATCCCGAATTTCTCGGCGACGTTTTCGGCAGTCACTCCCATGTGGTATCCGTAGAAAATCTCTAACAAGCCATCCAAGACCATGAGGTCAAGTATTTCTCCCTTTCCGCTCAGATCCATCTTGTAGCCCCACCTTGCTCTGGGAGACAAAGCGTAAGGGGTGTTGCTCATGTTTTCCATGCCTCCGGCAATGATGACGTTAGCATCTCCAGAGACAATAGCTTGGACGCCCAGGCTTATGGCTTTGAGTCCAGAAGCACACACTTTGTTAACTGTAAAGGCGCTGACCTCTTTGGGAAGCCCAGCGTACACCGCTGCCTGCCTCGCCACGTTTTGCCCTTGTCCTGCCTGCAAGACATTGCCCATAATGACTTCGTCTACAGCGATTTCTTTAAGCGACTCATCCCAGTTACCGAACTTTTTCTCGAGTTCTGTTAAACCCTGATCCAATATTTTAGGTCGAAAGTCTATACTATCAGCAGGGGGAACGGGGCGCAGTCCCTTTCTCATCAGGACTTCAGAAATGACCTTGCTGCCAAGCTGTACAACCGGAATGTCCCGGAGAGAGCAACCAAAATTGCCGATAGCGGTCCGCACCCCGCTGGCAATGACAACACTGGTGGTTTTCAACTCTTTACCATCTCACTGCAACTAGAACTTGGAGACTATTTTTAAGTGTTTTTTAAATCAGAGATAAGCCTATAGCTGTCTGACTATGAGCAAATCACTCTTCTGAAATGAAAATGTGTCGGAAAAATGCTTCAAAAGTGAAACCATAGCTCAAAGGGCGCGCACGAGTCGTGGCGGGCGGGGAGGGATTTGAACCCTCGACCCCCAACTTAGGAGGCTGGTGCTCTATCCGTGACGAGTCCTTTAGACTCAGCACCAGCCACTTAGCCAGAGCCAGAGACCGCACTCCAATCCGTGCTGAGCTACTCGCCCACACTACGAAACAGCAACACAGAGTAAACATAGATACAAAAACCCTTCTGAAAATAGAGGAAGTTAAGCTACATTTAGAAGGCAAAGGCAGAAGCCCAAACACCTTAGACGGATTCGAAAGACACATGAAGCAACTTGCGCAAAGAGCAAACTTGGACATTCCGACAAGACGTAGAACTCGCAATAGCAAGATACAAACTACATGGACCGCAAAACATGGAAACCAACCGACAGACCAGCATCAAACTACTTACAAACAGAAACTGTGCGACGTGTTACGATCGACTACTGCAAATACTACAAGATACCTTGGGAAATGCCAAAATACACAGCCAGAAGAAAGAAGCATCCAACCACCAACAGACGAGAAATGCTTAATGCTAATCGCAGCAGCCAAAGGCAGCCTATCGATAAAAATAGACATCAGCACGCAAACAGGATTAAGACCAATAGAAGTACAGGGCGACAAAGGACTTAAGAGCTAAAGACATCCACTTCGACCAGAACACTATCACAGCTCTAAGAGTCACAAAAGGCTGCAATGCCAAGACCACCAATGAAAATAACGGAAGAACTTATCAGCCAGACTGAAAACCTACATAACAAGAAACAATCTGCAACCAGATGACTTTCTTTTCAAAGGAAATGCAAAGAAGATACGGCGAAAAATTACCGCAGACTGCGAAACAGACTCGCCAAGAAACTTAATGACCCAACCATCAAAGCAATCCGACTGTACGACCTCAGACACGCACTACGTTACCAAACAACTTAGACGCTGCCAAAACGCCGAAATCGTGAGACAAATAGTTGGTCACAAACACCTCAACACGACACAAAAGTATATGCACCTACTCGCAGGAACAAACGGCGAATGGATAGTAGAAGGAACAACAGACAAAGAACGAGCCAAACAACTCCTCGTAGAAGACTTCACATACCAACTAACCACGCCAGACGGTTACATGATGTTCAGAAAACCAAAATAAACTTCAATCTTCCCCTTTTTTCCAAAAACGCTCGCTTCATCGTTTTGACTACATAGTGATTTTAAAATCCAATGGTAAGTGCAGCCATAAAAACAAAATAAAAATACAAGCCAAATACAACGAGTAAAATTAAGTTCACTGCAATCACTGTAAACGAGTCTACATCTAGTGAGTTTGACCTATTCCTCAGATAGTGCCTTCCTATGCCGACTATCCCAACTATGGAAAAGAATGCTCCACCCAACAAACAAAACCACAGAAAAGAAGTCAAAAGACCCTGCATAGAAGAAAATAAGCCCCACGCATAATCGTAAAAAGTAGCATCAGCCATAGTCGCAAAAAGTATTGACAGAAGTACAATTCCCAAGGCGGCCATGAATCCATAAACAAGTTTAGGATGTCTCATTTTCTAACTCCATCGCGATTTTAGTAAGCAATGGTGAATGCCCCCATCCAATTCATTACTAAAATGAAAATGATAATTGGAATCGTGATAACGGCAAACAGAGTAAACAGACCTTGATAATCTCCACAAAACTGCCTCCCAATTCCGACTATCCCAGCAGTAAGTGAAACCGTTCCTCCGAAAAGAAAAGACAATAAGTCTATGAAAATATTTCCCGAACCGATTGAGATAGAAGCTCCTGTGAATGCCATTTCTAAACAGACAATTCCTAAAACTGCCACGAATCCGTACAGAACAAGATGTTTCACTAATTGTTTTCCTGCAGGGCTTAAGACATTCAACTCGTTGAAAAAGTGAATATTTAGGTTTTATGAAGTGGCACTATTCATTCTTTTACTCGCAGCCTAAGACCAGACCGAACAATGATATTCAGAAAACCAAAATGAACTCAAAACCTCCCCTTTTTCCCAAAACCACATGCTTGGAAAAAGCATAAGTCTGAGTCAGACACAAAGTGTACTCAGTGTAAGTGAACGGTGGAACATGCCAAGGTCAAGACGCTTCTACGCAATTTCTAGCCCGCCATCCTCATCCTCACCATAACAGGTGGAGCCCTCGCGCTCAACTGGTATTTCAATCAGAACCAGTACGGTCCAGGACCCATCGACATATTAGTCACAACCGAAAAGCCCGGCTACCTGCCCGGCGAAGACGTGTATTTTGTCATTTACGTGACCAACCCACAGGATTGGCCAGTAACCCACCCAGACTTCGCTAGCTACCAGATATCAAAAAACGGCGAAGATATTTGACGGCGGAAGCGTAAACATAGATTTTGTGTCCCCAATACCCACGTTTCCCCCCCACTCTACAACAACCTATAACCCGCCCTTGCTCTGGAACCAGCAAACAGAACAAGGCAGCAACCAGACCCAGGCGCAACCAGACAACTATACGCTAACCGTGACTCTAAAAGGATACGAGTACAGCGCCAGCGGCAACTGCACCTTCAAAATTCTTAACCCCTTACCCCCCAACCAGAGCGTTGGGACGCCAAGACCATAACCCAGGACGAGCCGCGAAGATTTCCATTACCAGCTGACAACGCCAGATGGAACAATGCTTTTCAGAAAGCCAAAATAAACTCCAACCTTCTCTCTTTTTGACATAGCACACCCTAGGGCAAAAATTAACGGTCAAAACACAGTAGCAACAAAAAGGAAGAAAAAAAGAAAAATAATGTTCACACCATTTCGTGTGACCTGTCATATAATAGTTATTCTCAGGTTTTCTTGGGCTTTCTAAGCATTGAACCGACATAAAGTCCGATGAAATTAAACACCAGAGCTACAACAACATCTACCGTAGCCAAAAATGCTGAATAAACGGACCAATCTGAATTTGTCCATCCACTCGTATTGAACAATCTTCCCATGGAGTCCTTAACCGAAGGCGACGCCAGCGGATTAGCGAACCAAACCATGATTAATAACATCACCGCAAGAGAAGACAAAACAACAATTTTGCCAATTGCTTTAGTTCTCGACTCCTCCTGAATCTTTAGGGCAAACACATAACCAACAATCAACGAAGCCACCAGAAATGCTACAATCCAAGCAAGCAATTCACTCGTATCAGGAGAAGCTACTGGAATAAGCGCAACACGCAAAACAGAATTAAGCAGAAAACCAATTAGAACTATAGAAGCCGTAGCTACAACTATACCACCAAATTTCAACTAATCACCTCCTCTAAGCCAAAACCGCAAAAATGCTATTCTGTTCCAGTTTGCTTATACGGTTTGTGTAGAAGATAGTTATAGCGCGCGCTTGCAGAAGAAGGCGAATGGATAGTTAAAGGAACAACAGACAAAGAACGAGTCAAACAACTACTCGCAGCAGACTTCACTTATCAACTAACAGCACCAGACGGAACAATGCTATTCAGAAAACCAAAATAGCTGTGGAAGGGACTGAATTTCAGATTCTCATTTGCACTCACAAAATTTTTTATACCAATCACAACACTTCAGACTGAGCAGGAGTCAGAGATTCCTTGAGTGAAGAGAATAAACTATCTAAATTGCTTGAGGAGTTGAACACTAACATACAGGTTTTGTCAAGATTAACAGCATTGACCTTTAGAAAAGACTCAATATTCACAGGCAAAGAAACCAAGCCAGAGCAAATTCAGATGCTGGAGGAGATGAAGCTGCCCGATTACATAATCGCTTTGATTATAGGAAGTACTACTGATTCAGTTCAATCACAAAGAAGCCAGAGAAAGGCTAAAGAAAGGAAGACTCCAGAACAGAAGAAAAAATTCAATGAGGCTCAAGAGGCTACAAAATGAGCGAAACGATTGAGAAGCAGAATGACATAATCATTTCCTTGCTCGGAAGAATGGTTTTCAGTCCCGAGAAAATTCGAGAAATTATTACTAAGAGTAAGAAGAAAGACCCTGAGAAATACGTTCTTGGATATAACGCCTGCGATGGAACAAAGAACGTCAACGATTTAGCCGAAATAATAGGAGTCGACCAGAGCACCCTTTCACCGATTTTGCAGCAATGGGAAGACTTAGGAATAATCTACGAGGTTTCAAAGCAGAAAAACAAACTCTACAAAAAGTTGTATCCTATTGAAGTCAAGAAATCAGCTCCTAAGAAACCAACAGCAGAAGCAGAAAAGGCAACAACTTAAAGTGATTGCTTGGAAATTCAGGAACTTGTTGCTCGTGCGAGAATCCTTTTCTCTGGAACACACGCAAGGTTTGAGGTTTTCAAGCTTGTTAATGGCAAAAGAAGCGCCAAGGAGATTGCTACAAAACTCAGAAGGTCAGTTGCCAATGTACTCCACGATATGCAAAAGATGAGAGACATGGAGTTGATTATCCCCAAAACGGACAGAAATGGAAAAGTCTTGAAAAAGTCCGATTCTATAGTTTATGAGAAAGCTCCATTAATTCGGCACCTTCCGCTTACCTATTTTGAAGAACCGACTAGAAAGTTGCAAAGGAGAAAATTAAGGCAAAGTCTGCTGTAGCAACAAGGAGCAAATCGGAGAAACTCCCAATCTTACAGATACCATCTGAAACCGAAATACTGGACATTTGTAGGCATGGTGAAGACCAAACACACGAATTCAAAGCCGCAGGCACGGATATTCAGAAACTAACCAAAGAGATTGCCGGATTCGCAAATACAAAGTTCGGAGGGATAATCTTCTACGGAGTTGAAGACGATGGTACAATCGCTGGCACAGATAAGAAACAACAGGAATTAGACCAACCGCTTCAAAACTCGATTAGAAACGCTATTTCGCCTCCGCTAATAGTAAATATAAGGCAAAAGGATGTTGTCGGACACCAGATTATCTTAATAGGCATCCCTCCTTGGAACAAAAAAGATGTTTACCAGTATGAAGGAAGAGTTTACATCAGAATAGGAACCAACGCTTTTATCGCTCAACCTGAACAGACTAAGAAACTCCATAAGGGAGTGCCTATCATTTAGCGAAGGTTAAGAATGTACGCTCGGCGTCGCTTGCTCTGATTGAACTTCTCTATACGATATGGCTCGGCGTCGCTTTTGCTCCGCCTCGAACGTTCCAGACGAGCCCAAATCCAGCTTCGAATGACTATTTGAACAGGTTCTACAATCGCAACGGCTTTTCTTAAAGGTTTTTGTACTGAACTATTCATATATTGAGTTTGACCAAAGAATGAAGCCCATCCTACTTACGTTGAACAAAATTGAAAGCATCTTTCCCCTAATGGAAAGCGGAATAAATAATGGAAGTAATATCCAAACAATAGCAGCATATGGAAGATTAAAGGAATGGTCGGAATATCTGAAGAACCTACTCTCAGAAGAGTTCGTGGAAAAGAATTTTGGAGATTTTGACCGCCATCTGCACTTTATCTATTATTACCTTCAGAAGGAGGATTTTAAATGGGTTAAGAGCAATTTCACCGATATCAAAAACAAGGATTTCCCGAAAATAAAATCAAAAATAGTGGACTCTCTTGAAAGTGAAGCAAGTTCTCAGCAAGAAGCGAAGGGTTTTAGCAATAAAATATTCGTCGTTCATGGCAGAAATTTTAAAGTGGTAAACGAATTAAAAGCGCTTCTTGAAAGCAAAGGGCTTGAACCTATTGTTTTACACGAAAAAGCAAGTGGGAGCAGAACAATAATCGAAAAGTTGGAAAAACACTCTGATGTCGGTTTTGCTTTTGTCTTGCTAACTCCAGATGATGCAGGCTATTGTCAATATGAGCGATTGTCATCAGACCGAGTAGATATTAAGAAGCTTCCAACTTTGAAAAATTTATGTTCTTTGACAAACAGAGAGCATGAGGTAACTATTGCCGAAACGATGAAAGCTTTTGTTCCTGCGCTTCGAGGAAGGGCACGCCAGAACGTTGTTTTAGAATTTGGCTATTTCATTGGTCTGTTAGGTAGAGACCGAGTTTGTTGCCTACACCAGGGAAACGTTGAACTGCCATCGGACATGACTGGAATTGTTTACATACACTTTGACAAGTCAGCAAAAGAATGTAAAGAAAAGATACTTGAAGAGCTTCGAGAAGCAAAATATAACATTCCAGATTAAAACTTCATGCGACTACTACTCATATTCCCGCCGATACCTTTCGCCCTTCTCTGTCAAAAGGTCACAAGTACCTCCATCTTTCTTGCATTCACCCTTGCCACCAGCATCAAAACTATCACATGGAACTCCTAACGGTCGCCCATGCCTACAACTGCCCCCTCGGATAAACTTATCCACCATATAGTCAACCGAAACACGTTGACTTGACGAAAGACGCTCACGCCCAAAAGAAGCAACGCCTTTCCCTGAAAACGTAGCACCTTCCAATCTGCTACGCTCACGCAACGACTTCTTCTTATACGCCTTAACCTTTCTCAAATAGAATCACCTCCATCCAGAGCTACCGCTACTTTTTTCAACCCAAACAGGAAGACCGTCCTTGTCAAAAACAGGCTCTTCAAACTCCCGAATCCAAAACTCCTTCACTATGCGAGCCATATCACCGCCCAAATAACGCAACGGAACTAATTCCGACCCGCAAATCGGGCAAAGCTCAGGATTCTCCTTAAACTCCGACTTATCCAGCTTCAACGCACGAATCCCACAGACACCAAAAAACGTCAAAGGGTGAAACCGCTCTTTAGACGGAATAATAGTCGAGTGATTCAAGTTGTAATAGAGGGTTCCAAGCAGAGTCTTGCGTGCCGCATTAACTTTGACTATCCACGCGTCATAATCAAACGCACGTCTAGTCTTACCCTCAAACCCCCCACGGCATTTCCGACATAAAGCACGGTCAGAATCATTGTTATGAACGCATCCTCGACACGTATAACCATCTACCAAAAACCCAACTATATGCCAGTGGCAAGACCAATACCAACCGAACGGCACGCCCTTCATACGTGACTCTTTGGCATTGGCAAATCTGAACCCATGGAAGCAGAGACTTCCACCAATAACCCCTCGATTGCTAAGAATCTTCTGCACACGCTCCCTCGCCTTCAAGTAACCGCCGTAACCTTCATCAAACATAACGTACTCCGACTTCGGAACGCTCGCGATAACATGTTCAGCCTTCCCATACTTTACGGACGCTTTCTCTATACGCCAAGCAGCCTTCTTCGCCTCCCTCACCGAAGCCGCCCGATAACATAAAGGGCAACGCAAATTGAAACAGCGACGAATCCTCTTCTTAACATAAGCGTTTCCATGATGATTAACACCGTCTAAAGTAGCCTTGTCATGAAGATGAGCTCTTAACGCAGCCAATGAAGCCGTACATCTTGCCACAGCGTCGCGGCGAATCAGGGTCATTATCCGTTATTTCTCCATTGCCAACAACTTGAAAAATACCATGAGTTGCCCACCTGTGAACAACCTCTCCCTGCGTAGTTTTATCGTAAGACTCACATAATTCATCCTCAATCGTACTAAAATTTTCAGCCAACTACGAGAGCCCCCGTCTATCTTCGCGCACAAAACCAGCAGAAGCAGCAGACTTTGGATGTCTCCTGCAGAGACGAACGTTACCATTGTTCGCCAAAGAAGCAACAGCTCTCGAAAAAGCATCTATCGCGGTCATGCGGGCACGCCTTAAAAATCAAACGCGAATCAGAACATTCACTTTGAGGTTCAGACAGCTAACAAAATCCCCCGTTCGTTTGAATGCAATATGCGCTCACAAAACCAACCACAAATCACACATAAAACAAACAAACGAACGGAATGAGCCAAGTCGAGAGACCGCAACGATTTTTCAATACGCATCGAGACTTGGTTCAACCTGTTCAGACCCTTTTTTTTCTTTAGGAGAATATATAGCGCATATATAAAGAAGACTTATGCAAGTTATGAAATCCGAAAAAAACAGGCAAAAAACACTACCACAGGCAATAGAAATTAACAAATCTACTACAACACAGAAAAACGACCTAACCCAACAGAAATTCACTTGGCGCGCCTAACCCCTCAGAAATTTTGCGAAGCGTGTTCTTCGCACCACAACTTTTTCTCAGGTTTCGGTTCACATCCCCAAGCAAACCGAAAACTTTAATGTTCCAAGATTTTTCCCCGCAAATCATTGGAACTTAAAGTCAAGCCCTCAAAAAAGTTGCTAAACAAAAGTGAAGTTTTGGAGCCCCAAGACCCAAAACCCGCACCACCGCGAAGGACAAGCCTTCTAAGGTGCGTCAGGGTTCCCTTTTGCCTTCGGTTTCTGAGGGGAGGCGCGCACAACCAAAAATAAGAAGCAGGAGTATTGAACAAAATGCAGCGCGAGAAAAAGAAGATATCAAACAAGTCAGAGCCTCTTGAAGAGGCTATTCAGAGGGGAAACCCTTGAAGGATATATAGAAGCAGCAAGAGTTAAAGACACTTGACCAATGGTGAGAGAAATGAAGAACAAAAAGAACACCATGAGAGTTTACTAAGACCTAAGGCTGGTGCTCTATCCGTGATGAGTCCTTTAGCCCCAGCACCAGCCCCTTCGCCAGTGCCAGAGACCCACCAATCCGTGCTGAGCTACTCGCCCACAGCATCAACTTACACTATAATTTAGACATAAATACCCTTCTAAAAAGCCAGTTTCATGTTCATCAGAGAAATATTGCTATCGTGCCGCCTCATGACTCTAACAAACAAATGCAGAGAACAGCTTTATTCTTGAATCAGCTATAATTACTGAACAGGCAGTACGCTTGAAAAGACTGATTTACTGGCTTTTCCTAGTTTTTCTGCTGTTTCTTCCAATGATAATAGGTTTTGTCTTTGCATCTGAAATTATTCCGTTTGCTCAGAGAGTCTTTCCATTCTGGATCAATAAGCCTATCCATGTGTTTTTGAGCGATCTCTTTTTCATGGAAGCCGGCGCGTTTCTGATTTTTGGTTCGTTCCTTGCTGGTGTGGTTCTGTACGATGCTTGGGCTGCGTTGGATGTCAGAAAGGTACAGTTTACGGATTACATTTGGAACTGGAAGAAAATGAAGGAAGAACGTGAATCTCCCGCAGGATTGATAGTTGGGTTAACAATCCTGGCATTTGGAATAATCTATGTTCTTGTTGCCATTGCCGTCTCATTTGGAATCGTTCCCACACTGTGACGCAGGCATCATCCAACATCGAAAGAGCATAAATCCTTGGCTTGATCCTCCTGCAAAAAACTTTAACTACAATTGACGTGAAGTGTTAGGGTTGGTGCGGGGGTACCCGAGCCAGGTCTAAATAGGCGGCCAGATCTCGCAGCCTAAGATAAGGGGGAGGACTTAAGATCCTCTGGCGAAGGCCTTCGTGGGTTCAAGTCCCACCCCCCGCACCACGACAGAACCTCTGGAGTTCAGAGTCCCCTACATGATACTTCTTTGCGCACTCCGGGTTTTATTCCAAAACATTTGTGTGCAAAAGGAACAATTAGAGCTATTTTCAAAAACAATTGCAAACGCTGATTTGCGTTATTTCTGATTATCGTACGATGTAATAAACCGTCAACTATGTAAATTCACTGTGTACTGACCATAATGTTGTACGCGCAAAATTCTTAATTCAAATCGTCTTCTTATTTGGTTTGTGGGATGAATTCTGAAGGTGAAAGAGGTTAAAGCTAGCGATTAAGGCTATGACCGAAGCGAGTGAAGAGAAAAGACAATTGATTGGCACACTAGAAGGCAATAGCCACGTCGCTTCCAACACCAGAAAGCTGTTTCGTGAAGGAAACAAGTCTAGACTCATAGAACTTGGCGTTGCATTAATTGCTATCCCTGAACCAACCCCAGTAAGTCCTATTGTCGGCTCAAGTCTCGTAGCAGCTGGCGCTGTCCAAAAAGGAATCAAGAGTCGCGCAGCGTTCGCCGAGGATATAGGTAAAGATTTGAAGAAAGCGCTCAAAGACCTTAGTCGTACAAGAGACTTGCTTTGAAATTAGCCTAGACCGGTTTTCATCTCTCAGGCTGTTTCTGCGTCCAGAGTCTAATTGTTGTTGTGCCTACGCTATCACACAAGTTTATGAGACCACAAAAAACATTTAATTGGAGTGTCCAAAAAGATGAAAATTGGGATCATAGGAAAGGGTAACGTAGGAACAGCGCTCGCCACAGGTTTAAGCCGAGCAGGTCACGAGATAAAATTTGGCCATCGAGATCCAAAAGAACCCGTTTATGAAGCGGCCAAATGGGGAGACGTCATTTTTGTTGCTGTACCCTTTGACAACGTTCCAGACGCTGCAAGAGCGATCCGTTCTGCTTCAGACGGAAAGATCGTAATTGATGTGACAAACGCGCTAGACAAGAACATGGAGTTAGCGATCGGCTTTACCACATCAGGCGCAGAAAAATTGAAGACTTACTTGCCAAATGCTCGCGTCGTGAAAGCTTTCAACACGGTTTTTGCACAAAATCAGAGCACAGGCAGAATCGGTGATGCTCAGCTCACGCTTTTCGTGGCAAGCGATGATGAAAAGGCGAAGCAAATTGTAATGAAACTTGGCCGTGACATCGGTTTCGACCCAGTAGATGCGGGTCCTCTCAAAGCTGCCCGTTATTTAGAGTCAATGGGTGTGTTCATGATAAGCCTCGGAATTACGCAAAAGATGGGGACTAGAATAGGCTACAAACTCATAAAAGGGCTCTGACCTACTTCCTACGCTCTTGAGAAAAGTTAGATTAATTCCTTAGCCAGTTTTAGGTCCTTAATTGCACTTTTCAATGCTTTGGGCAGGTCGTCAAGGTATATTGACTGGCGTTTGATGCCTTCGTGTACTGCTCCGGCTGCCAATAGTGCGGTTCCAAGAATGTCACTAACCACGGGCTCGGGAAACACGATTAGGGATAAGCCAGCCTTTATCAAGATTGACTTGTTCCCTTTTCTCCACAATTTCTTGGCAGCGTCTGCTCCGTTTGAGAGGCTACTTGCAGACTTAGCCAAAGCCACATGATCTCTGCCAATCTCCTTAACGGATTCAGTCAATGCCTTAACTTCTTCAGCCTTCATTCAAACAGCTCCCGCAGATTAACCCAATAGAAATATTCTGACAAAAAAGCTTATTCAGGAAACAAGACAAGAAAACAGCCTCTTTTGGATTCAAAACATCGAACTTTTTAGTTTAACAGTTCAAAAGAGCTAATTCCCTGAAGCGAATGTTAGCGCATAAAGGTAAAATGCGGCTATGCATTTTTGAGGCCAAAAACAAGTGGGAGCCCTAGAGCAAGGGGAATCGACGCCTTCAGAGGGTCTTCACTTCCTATACTGAATCTTTATATCCAAAATGCAAGTTTTGCTCTTGAGGCGTGTTGGAAAATGGATGTTTTCGACGCTATTGAGAGACGCAAATCAGTCCGCAACTATGAACCCACACCAGTGCCTAAAGACAAGTTGGAAAAGGTTTTGGAGGCGGCGAGGCTTGCGCCTTCAGCAGGCAATCTACAACCGCGGCACTTCATAGTTGTCACCGATGCAGAGAAAAGGAGAGCTCTGTCAGAAGGGATGTTTGCCAAATTCTTGAAGCAGGCGCCTGTTGTAATCGTGGCCTGCGGTGACGAGAATGTGGCGCCTAAATGGTTTGTAGTGGACGTCGCCATTGCAGTGGAGAACATGGTTATCGCGGCTGTTGGCGAAGGATTAGGATCGTGCTGGATCGGCAGCTTCAACGAATCAAGAGTCAGAGAAATACTTGGAATCCCCAATAAGCTTCGGGTGGTTGTGCTCCTAGCTCTCGGATACCCCATTGAAAAAGAAAGCTTCTCAAGCAAAATCTTACGTGCGGTTGCAAAGCGCAAATCTCTGGACGAAATCGTGAGTATAGAGGAATATGGCAAGACCTATGGTAAACAGCTGAGCTAAAGCCTTCCTGAAACATCATAGACATTGCGACTTACCCTCAGGGAAAATCAATTAAACACTCTAACCTAGTTATTACCTTACCATGAGCGCTAAATTAACCAAAGTCGAATTCACTAACCTCGACAAGATCCTCTTTCCCAAATTAAGAATCACAAAAGCCAAGGTAATCGAATACTACATTAAAATTGCGCCCCGAATGCTGAAATTTCTTTTCGACAGACCCTTGGTACTAACTAATATCCCAACGGAATAGATGAAAAGAGTTTCTACGAAAAGGATGCTCCAGAAGGGACCCCGCCATGGGTTAAGACAAGTAGAATTTACTCCGAAACTGCGCGTCGAAACGTGAACTATATTCTTTGCAACGACCTTGACACGCTCATATGGCTCGCAAACCTTGCGGCGATAGAAATTCACATACCATTGTCTACAATCGAATCCAGAGAAAAACCGGATTTCATATTCTTCGACGTAGACCCTGAACCTCCAGCCACGTTCGAAGATGCGTCACTAATTGCTCTTTCTCTCAAAGAAAAAATAGACCAGTTGGGACTCAAACCGTACGCAAAAACTTCAGGTAAAAAGGGTCTCCACATCCTCGTCCCAATCGTCCCGGAACACACTTTCAAAGAAACAAGAGATTTCGTTCACAAAATCGGACAACAACTCGCAAAAGAAAACGAAAACGTCGTCTCAGAATTCCCAGACACAAAGAAACCTGGAAAAGTCTTCATAGATTACCTTCAAAACTCCCATGGAAGAACAAACATATGCCCTTACAGCCTCAGAGGGGTGCCAACGGCAACAGTTTCAACTCCAATCGAGTGGAACGACCTAAAGAAAAGAATAAAGCCAGCCGACCTCAATATCTTCACAGTACCGAGTCTGAAAGAAGACCCGTGGAAAGACATTTTTGAGAACAAAGAAAAATTGGAGATTAAATAGATAATGGCTAAAAAAGAGAAACCTGTTCGCATGCCAAAAAGACCAATATGGTCTGGAAACATAACAATAGGTTTGGTCAACGTCCCAGTCAAACTCTATGCGATGATATATGATCGCGGGATAAGCTTTCATTTCCTGCACAAGACAGACAATCAACCCCTTAAATATGAAAGAGTCTGCACCAAGGACGGGAAAATTGTGCCTTGGCAAGAAGTTGCTAAAGGATACGAAGTTGCCAAGAACGAATACGTGGTCTTTAGCAAGGAAGAACTTGAAGTCACCAAACCCGAATCAGATAAGCGTATTCGATTGGACAAATTCGTAGATTATTTCTCCGTCGACCCCAAATACTACAATAATTCCTACATTTTGATGCCTGACAAAAGCAACGATGCCTACAGTCTCCTGCTTACGGCGCTTCAAAAATTGGGTAAAGCTGGAGCAGGAAGGATAACACTGCGGACAAAAGAGTACCCAATTCTTGTCCACGCGTACAAGGGTGCACTGGTGCTTACTACTTTGAGATACTCCTATGACGTTGTCGATCCAAACAGCTTCGAAGAATTGAAGGAACTAAAAACTCCTGAAAAGGCAGAGCTGAGCTTGGCCACAAAAATAATCACTGATCTTTCAGGTGAATTCGACATAGATGAGTATGAAGACAACTACCGAAGAAAAGTCGAAGAACTCATACAGAAGAAACTAAAAGGCGAAAAAATAGTCGTCGAGAAACCAGCAGAAGAAGAAGTAAAAGGACTCATGGTTGCCCTGCGCGAAACGATCAAGCAGCTGGAAAAGAAATGAGACGAAGCTACAAGCCAATGCTTGCTAAGCTTGGTTCACAACCTTTTTCAGACAAAGAATGGATCTTCGAGATCAAATGGGACGGATTCAGGGCAATCGCCTACCTAAACGGGAACTTAAGCCTGAAGAGCCGGAATGGAAAAGAGTTAAAGTATAGTTTTCCAGAATTGAACGAACTCACAGAGTTGACAAGCAACGTAGTTCTTGACGGTGAAATAATCGTCATGAGGGGGGGCAAGTCCGATTTTCAGAGCCTCCTAGAGAGGAATAAGGCTCTTTCTGAGACTGAAATTGAGCTTCAATCAAAACGATCACCTGCGGTCTACGTAGTTTTTGACATTCTAGAGAAAGATGGGAAAACGCTGATTAACCTGCCTCTAATCGAAAGGAAAGAAATTCTGAGGAATTCCATCCGAGAAGGACAGCATATCCTGCTTTCGGATTTTGTCGAGACAAACGGGGAAGCCTATTACACTGCAGCGTTGGAAAAAGGCTTAGAAGGAATTCTGGCAAAGAAAAAAGACAGCCCTTACGAACCAGGTCTAAGAAGTGGCAACTGGCTTAAATTGAGAAAGCTCAATTCCTGCGATTGCGTGATTTTCGGTTACACCAAGGGAACCGGAACCAGAGAGGAAACCTTCGGAGCTTTACTGCTTGGTCTCTTCAATAAGGAAGGGAAGCCGGTTTACGTTGGCAAAGTCGGGACAGGATTCTCCCAAGAAACATTACAGACCTTGTCAGAGAAATTCCAAGGGTTAGAGACTGAGACTGCCCCATTTGAAGCAGATGTTCCAGAAAGGGTAAAATGGCTGAGACCAAGACTTGTCTGCGAAGTGCTTTATCAAGTTGTCACGCGAGACGTTAGGCTACGGATGCCTCGCTTCCGGGGCCTAAGAGAAGACAAGGTTCCTTCTGAATGCACTCTGGATCAGATTGATGAAGATGGACTCTCCGAGTATCTTTCGAAACGTGATTTCAAGATCACGACGGAACCGAAAGGCGGCGACGAAAAAGGAGCTGAAATAGGGATCTTCGTTGTTCAAGAACATCATGCGCGAAGACTACACTATGATTTGAGGCTAGAAAAGGACGGCGTCCTAAAAAGTTGGGCTGTACCGAAGGGATTTCCTGAAACAACAGATGAAAAGCGCTTAGCAGTTGAAACCGAGGATCATCCACTCGAGTACGCAAATTTTGAGGGCACAATTCCAACAGGGCAATATGGGGCTGGCACGGTTAAGATTTGGGACAAAGGCTCCTACGATCCTAAAGTCTGGAACGAGAACATTATCGAATTCAGGCTTAAAGGTGAAAAGCTTACAGGACGTTTCATTCTAGTACGATTGAAAAAAGCAAAAGAAAAGAGCTGGCTGCTGCTCAAAGGAAGAGAATAAATTGCCAACCTTTCACATTGGCACAATGGGGTGGAGCTACAGTTTCTGGAAAGGCAGCTTCTACCCCGCCAACTTGGCGTCTAAACAGTTCTTAACCTACTATTCAAAGCAGTTTGACACTGTAGAGGTTGACAGCACCTTTTACAGGATCCCCCGTCACAACAGCGTCTTAGATTGGAGTAAACAAACACCTAAGGGTTTCATGTTTTCACTAAAGTTTCCACAGGTCATAACTCATATTAAGAAACTAAAGAATTGCAAAGAAGAAACCAAGGTGTTTCTCGACAGGGTTGAGCTGCTGAAAGAAAAGCTGGGAGCCCTATTGCTTCAGCTACCATACTCGTTTTGGTCTGATGAAAATGTTTCATTTTTACGCGATTTCCTTCAAGACCTGCCTAAAGGTCAACGCTACGCCGTGGAGATCAGGAACAAAAAGCTACTGAACGACGGCTTTTACTCACTCCTCAGAAACAATAATGTGGCATTGGCGTGGGTTGAGAGCCCCTTCATGCCACTAATCACCGAGATCACTGCCGACTTTATGTATGTGAGGTGGGAAGGAGACCGACAACTTGTCAAAGGTACCATAGGCAAGAGGGAACTGGAAAAGCTATCCAACATAAGGTCATGGACTGAAAGGCTAAGACAAATCTCTGGCGCGAAAACAGAAATATTTGGCTATTTCAGCAAATATTATTCTGGATATCCTCCCTCAGATGCCAAAGACCTATTGCAGAGTCTGAAAACAGAAAAACCACAGATTTGAGCCCTATTGGTCAGAGTGAAATCTTTGAGTTATTGTTCCCGAAAGATGAGACGAATATGCCTTGACTACTCTGACATTTAGCTTCTGTCCGAGTAGATTCTGCTGACTTTTCACCGCAACAGGTTTGTAAGCAAAATTGCGGCCTATCCAAGTTCCAGGCACCTTTCCTCTCTCATCGATTAAAACCTCTCCAATCCAGCCAAGCCATAGTTGGTTCCTGTCAAAGGCGGTTTGCTTGGCACACTGAGCTGCGGCTCTACTTCTTCGTTTGATTTCAGTTGGTTCCAAGAACTCATTCTGCATCAACGCAGCTGCTGTTTTTGGCCGGGGGAAAAACTTGGATACGTTTACAATGTCCGGCTTCACTTCGCTGACAAGGTCTAAAGTGTTTTCAAATGCCTCTTGGCTTTCTCCAGGAAAACCACATATCACATCTGTGGAAAGAGTCAGTTCGGGAAAAGCAGTTCTAAAAGCTTTCACGATGTTCTTGAATTCCTGAACATTATAGCAACGATGCATGCGCTTCAGGACACTATCATCGCCACTTTGCACGGGAAGATGCAAAAACTTGAAAACTTTCTCGTTCTTGAATATGGCGACAAGCTCATCTAGAATATCTGTAACCATATTAGGTGTCATCATTCCTACACGGATTCGAAAATCACCCTCAACGCTTACCAAGGCTTCGAGCAAATCCGCAAGGTTTGCCCTAATATCCCTTCCATAGCAACCTACGTCTTGAGAAGTGACCCAGAACTCTTTGGCTCCAGACGCCAAATCTTCCCGCAGGCGACTTGCGATTTCCTCTAGAGCGTAGCTCCGAAGTCGGCCTCTGGCAAAAACGACACAGCAGTAGGCGCACGAACCAAGGCAACCATAGTTTATGGGAACTACACTCACGACAGAGCTTGACCTTATTCGCGGAAGGGATAGACTAGGTTTCGCTTCTAACGAAGCGGTGTTAAGAGCCATCACCTTTTCGCCAGCCATGACTCGATCAACCACCTTAACGATGTCTTTGCCAAACGCAGGACCAACGAGTCCATCGAAATGGACATCACTGGATAATCGTTCATAGCTTGTGAGCGGCAAGCATCCGGCAATAACGAGTTTCTTTCCACTGGGAATGTGTTTTAGAGCTTCGATGACTCGGTTTTCGGTCGGGCCTTTCACAGCGCAAGTATTGACTACAACCACGTCAGCTTCCGAAGCTGAATCAGCTGGTTTGTATCCAGCCTTCGCAAGACACCCCAATAGCACTTCGCTGTCTGCTTGGTTTGCAGAACAGCCGTAACTTTTCAGGAAAACACGCATTTTCTATTCATCGCAGTACGTTAGATGATTCAACAAGAAATAAAAACATGCAGGTTATTTCAAGCGTGAATTGACAGATAATTGCAACATGGTTTGCGCAAAATTTATTAAGCGATGAACTTACATATTTGTATCATATTTGTAGCATAATATATAGAAGTATAACCTACAACCATCTTTGTCGTAGCTTACTAAGGGAGAAGACGAAATGAAGCTAATCACCTTGTATTTACCTGAAACGTATATTAAAGCTTTAGATCAGCTGGTCGGCGAGAGGTTCTACCCCAACAGGGCCGAAGCAATTCGCGTTGCTATCCGAGATCTAATAAGCGCTGAGGTCTGGCGGAGGAAAGGAGTTGACTAAACACTCCACTGACGAGATTACAGTGAAATGCAACATTAATCTAGACCAAGCAGAGAAAGTTAGGTCTGGCATCGCTGGAGTCTTAGACAAAAACGCTCTAGCAATACGCAGCAACCCCATTAGAACTGAAGTCGAGATGGACCCCAAGGTAAAGTTGATTGTGACCCGTAAGGAGATTTGTAAAACCAGGTTGGAGAAAACTATGTCCAAGATTAATGACATTGAGAATGGCGAACGGGAAAAACCGGTAAAGATCGAGTTAGATGTTGATCTTTATCAAATGGAAGAGCCGTAGGCTTTTTCGTTTTTCACAATTCTTTTGCCGACTCGCACACTAAATGATTTTGACATTTTCAGGAAGGAAATATTAGCTGGAGCATGCTCCGGCTGTTCTGAACAAAATTTTTCTTCACACTTTGCATCAATCGCTGAACCAAAAGTGGCTTTGAAATTTGCAGACGCAGAATGCTGCAATTGATGGGAAGAAAAAAATAGAAGTCAACAAACATTTTAGTTTCCACTAGTCATAAAGTAACATAGGATAAGAAATAACGTTGGCACAGAAAAGCTTAGACTTCTTCTCTCCGGCGCAGAAAAAGCCTGTTAAGGCAGAAACGAAAGCGGAAGCTTCGCCGACTGTGATTAGCGAGGAAAAGAAGGAAAGAAAATATCGTGTTTTCCCGCCTGTTGCTCCTGAGAACTTGCCAATGTCATACTTCGTTTCCGCAGGCTACGACGGACGTTCAAGAAAAGCGTCATTAAACTCTACGAGCCTACAAGTGGCAGGATCTACTTCTGGTACGACAACACAGGGCACAAACCTTACTGCCTCACCAATTTATCCCGGCGTGAGCTGGAAAAAATCGAACGCCTAATGCAGACATGAAGGCTTTGACCACTTCGAACCAGCGGAAAAATTTGACCCCCTGCTCGACAAAAAAGTTAAAGTGACGAAAATCGTCACAAACGACCCGTTAGCCATCGGAGGAAAACCTCAAGGCACCATAAGAGACATCATCCCCGAAGACTTCCAAGAAACCCTCAGACTGCGATGGCAAACGATGAAGAACCAAAAGTCTGGGAAGCCCGAATAAAATACTACCAATCCTACATCTACGACAAGCAATTCCTGCCAGGAATGATTTTCGAAGTCAAAAACGACAACCTCGTTCCCAGTCATCTTGCCAGAAACCGAAAAAACTCGTCAGACAAATCGAATCAATCTTCACAGAAGCCACCACCAGAAGAACTACGAATTCATCCAAGAATGGGCAAGACTCCTCGAGTATCCAGCACCCAAATTCCGCAGAGCAGCCATAGACATCGAAGTCTACTCGCCCACATCCACAAGAGTGCCAGACCCACGAGAAGCCGCGTATCCAGTAATCTGTGCTGTCAGTCTACACTTCAGATGATGCAGAAGAAAGTCCTAATGCTCAAACGCGAAGGACATCCGCGAAGGAAACGAACATCTGCCACCAGACGTAGAACTCGAATACTTTGACACCGAAGAAAAACTTCTCAGAGCCATCTTCGACGTTCTATGGGAATACCCGTTTATTCTGACGTTCAACGGCGACGACTTTGACCTGCGCTACCTGATGCACCGCGCAATGAACCTTGGCTTCAGAAGAAACGAAATCCCAATAGAAGTCGGCAAACGCGTCTGCCTCCTAAGATACGGCGTACACATCGACTTGTACAAGTTCTTCTTCAACCGCTCAATCCAGATCTACGCCTTCAACAACCGCTACCGCGACGTCACACTCGACGACGTTGGCAACGCCACTAATCAGGCATGGAGAAAATCAAGCTCGAAAAAACCTTCGGCGACCTGACCTACACCGAACTCGCACAATACTGCTTTCGAGATTCAGAAATCGCCTTCAAACTCACCAGCTTCGAAGACGATTTAGCCATGAAACTCATCCTCGTCCTCGCACGAATCAGCAGCATGCCCATGGAAGACGTCAGCCGACAAGGCGTAAGCCGATGGATACGCAACTTCATGCACCGCGAACACCGAAAAAGGAACATGCTCATCCCAAACGCCGAAGACATTCTCGCACAAGAAAGGCAAAACTGCCACGACAGCCATCATAAAAGGCAAAAAATACAAAGGCGCCATAGTCGTCGAACCCACACCAGGCGTCCACTTCAACGTAGCCGTCATGGACTTCCCAAGCCTGTACCCATCCATAATAAAAGTCTGGAACCTCGGCTACCAATCCATACTCTGTCCACACCCAGAATGCCGCAGCAACCTAATCCCAGGCACACCACACTGGGTCTGTACCAAAAAACGCGCTCTGGAAAGCCTGCTCATCGGTTCACTCCGAGACCTACGCGTTCGATGGTACAAACTCAGGTCCAAAGACAAAACCTTGCCCACCGAACTAAGAAGCTGGTACAACATCACCCAAGGCGCACTAAAAGTCATTTTGAACGCCAGCTACGGCGTTTTCGGCGCTGACAGCTTTGACCTTTACTGTCCACCAGTAGCCGAAGCCACAGCAGCCATCGGAAGACACAGCATCACCCAAATACTCAACTCACGCAGAAGCACTGGGCATTCAAGTTCTTTACGGCGACACAGACAGCCTCTTCCTCAAAAACCCATCCAAAGAGCAAATTGAAGAGCTGACCCATTGGACTGAGCACGAACTGAAAATGAGCATCGACGTGGACAAAGTTTACCGTTACGCAGTTTTCAGCAGCCGCAAGAAGAACTATCTTGGCGTTCTGGAAGACGGCATCCGTTGACGTGAAAGGCTTAACAGGCAAGAAAAAACACATTCCAATCTTCATCAAGAACGCCTTCAACGAGATGAAAGAACGACTTGCGCAAGTCAAGAACCCAGCGGAGTTCGAAAAAGCCAAGAAAGACATCGCCGAACATCGTTCGCGAACGCTACACGCGACTGAAAAGAAGAGAATGGGAAAACATCAGCGAACTCGCGTTCCACGTAGTTTTAGGCGAAGAACTTGATCATTACACGAAAACTACGCCGCAACATGTTAAAGCAGCCAAAATCCTCGAAGAAAACGGAGTCGAACTAAGAGCAGGCGACTTAATCAGCTTCGTAAAAACCATCCGAGAACCCCACGTAAAACCAGTTGAGTTGGCAACGAAAAATGAGGTTGACGTCGACAAGTACATCGCTTACCTGCACTCCACCTTCGACCAAGTCCTAGATGCGTTGGGCTTGAGCTTCGACGAAATCATCGGGTTAACAAAACTGGAAAGATTCCTACACAGGCTAGCTTTTACATAGAGTTTTTAGCCCTCGAGATTTCAGCGGCACTAAAACCTGTGGACGGCTAAGAGTTGAAAGCAAAATGTACCCGATAACAGCAACAGCGATAAGACTACTGACGGTTATACTTATAATCATTCCAGCCCAGGCAGGCAAAGCGCCGAAAATATCAGGCGGTGGAAAAAACATCCAAAGATAACCACCGACGATCACACCTATCGGGAGAGCGCCCACAACACATGCAAAGAGCTTATGTTTTCTGAGCAACATTACGATTAAGGCGGCAACTAGATTAGCCACAGGACCTAAAATAACATCGGGAGCCCCGAGGAAATAATAAGCATTTGTCACGAAACATCCCAACGTGACCCCACCAATTACAGGCCAACCGAATAAAGCCGCCAGCGCGATCAAAGCGTCAGCAACACGCAGCTGAATGGGCCCATAAGTAAATACCGGACTCCCAACAACAAATAATTCAAGAATATTTATCACAACATACAAAGCTGCAAATATAGCAGTTGAAGTCAAATCTCGACTATCAATTCTCACTCTTTTACCTCCCACACCGGGGTTTGTATAGGAGCGGAACGGGTGGAGGCCCACCTACCCGCCCAATATATCATTATGCACTTGCAGATTTCCTATTAAAGCTTGTCGAGCGATTAATCGCATATCTCATCGATCAAGAGCACAGGACTTTGGCGACATTACATCAAATTGGTTATAAAAAATCAGCAAACACTGCAATTAAGGTGAGGACGATAAAGATCAATGATATGATGGCAACAAGTTTGCGTTCAGTTAAAGGTCTTCGATACGCGACGAGTGTGACTAAGCTTCTCCTGTGATCTGACACAAGTTTTTTGCCGTCAAATGAGAGGCTAGCTCTCTTCTTTAAGATAAGAATCGACAAAAGAATCAGAACTGAATTAAAAACGTATGGGAGTATTGAAATCAGCAAACTTGATTTTAGATCTGAAATCACAGCAAAAGAAGCGATTGTCATGCCGATGGCAAATGACCCCGTATTGCCAACGAAAATCTTACCTTCCACGTTTAAACCGAGGAGTATGAGCCATAGAATGAAAGGTCCAATCAGGAGAATTTGAGAAGACAAAGAGGACAAAGACAGCAGTCCAAGCAAAACAATGGCTGGACAGACTGTCTCTAGTCCGTTCAATCCCCCTAACTGATTCACCGTGTTAGTGACTATCATAACGATTAAGGGTATAACTATGAAATAGTACGCGCTTCCAAATTGGATTAGACCAACTATTGGTAAAGATATAGACGTTCGAGTCAACGGATTATCAATTGCGAAGTAAATCAGCGGCAAAGCCGCAATTAGCGGCATGAAAGCTTTGTAGCGCCATTTCAAGTCCATCCAGTCATCCAGTAAACCCATGAAGCCACCGAACAATATGCACACTGCCAAAGTCAAAGAAGCGGAAACGCCATTCGTACCTTGGTTAACTCCCAAAAAATAAACAAAGAAAAGATAGACGGTTGTGAATAGTACGTAGAATACGCCTATCCCGTTTGGAACTAAAGGTTTGCCTACTTTATGCTGATCAGGGGTTTTTGGAAACAAGCTTGTCTCGTCCTTGTCGATCAACTTGTGCCTGTAGAATTGTATGCTGCCCAGTCAATTTTGTAAAGGGCAACTAGAGGTATGAGTCCTCCATATTCAGACGGAAGGATAGTAGTGCCAGTTATATATTCTTCCTTGAAGTAGGTAGGCGTGGCGACGGTTTCGGACAAGGTTATTCCGTACAGGTTTCCAATTGTATCTGTCCACTTTTGCCATGCATAACTCATCAGCTTGTACACAGTAGAGTTAGTTCCTTTTGCACTCCATTGAAACGTTCCCGAAGATGTGCTGTTGCCGAAGGGTAATTCATCTGTCCAGGAGTCGTTTTTAGTAATGAATCCTCCTTCAACTAATCTCTGGCTTGCTTGACCTGAAATCCTGGCCATCCATGCCCATTTGCCTTCGTCTCCAAGATTAACAGGATATGCCTGGTATGTCCCGCTGGAGGTTTGCCCTATTGCCAGAACTGTAAAGACAAGGATGTACTTCGCATCGTAAAGCTTCAACATCTTAAGTGCTTGTGTTTCGTTTCCCATGAAGATGAAACCTACATTCTCTATCTGCGTTGAGTTAACCGTAGCGTTGTCAGCCAAGGTTGTAACATTACCCATCAATGTTAGCCAGTAACCGTAATCCCACCATGAGCATACTACGTCTGTTGACTGGAGATTATTCTTGGTCCAACTGAGCATGTTCAGCCATGTTGGCACTTGTTGGCCGGGCACTATTGGAAGACTGGCGGCACTGATAGTTATCGGTGCATAAGCTTGACCATACACTCTCGGCACACCGCCACTTTGAGGCGCAAAAGCAAGATTTGTGACCAGAAGAATAAAGACCAGAAAAATAGCGATTCCGCTATACTCTTTGCTCACACGTTCCAGCTTGCGCTTCGTTTTCAATCCAATTTGCGAAGTTTCCCGGAGTAGTGTATTGAATGGTTTTAGAATACCCAATATGCCTATGGAAGCTAAGAGACTGAAAGCCGGTGCGAAAATTACGAGCAGACGCACCATAGAGGCTGCAAAGTACAGCGACGTGACAGCAAAAATCAGCAGGAAAACGTTTCGGTTAGTAGGATTTCTCAGAGTGAAGTACAAGCCTGCAATAAAGAAAAGTATGCTAATTCCCACATCAAAGTAGATGTTCCCCCAAGATGAGATCCTGTGCTCAGCCACAGATTCTAGCAATGGAGTAGCCGCGCGGACGAATGGATCCAATACTGAGATGAACTTGCCTGCGATGTCAGTTAGATAGCCAAGCTGCCAAATTGCCGCGAAACCGCCAACTATCACAGCAAGAGAGGCTATCGTAAGCATCGTTTTGGTTCGCATAGATATGTTATTGCGTAATACCTCTGCCAGGACAAGGAGTACGAAGACCCCTGCGATAGCTATTATGGGTCCAGAGGTCAGATATCTTAGTCCGATAACCGGGAATTTTGTTGCCACAAAAAGAGCTAAGACCAAAACTTACGCTGTAGCCAATGAGCAATCGTTGGCTGTACCTTTTAAGCAGAAGCAAAACGAGAACAAAAACGGAAATTAAACCCATCATGTAATATGCGGCACCCCAACCTAAAGTGAAAAAAGTCAATGCTGCCCCCGCGGCTAGTGAGTATAGAAGCGACGAACGTATGGATCTAGTTTCTTCAATTGCTCTCAAGAACAGAAAAATGAATGTTAAAAGCCCAAGAACACCTACTGTTTCGGTGTCAAAAAATCCTAGAGCGCTTCTTTGCAGGAACGAAGGAGCTAAGGCAAGGAAAAGGGCTGAAAATAAGCCAACTGATTTTCCCCCCATGTCCTTACCCAGCAGATAAAGTATTAAGACGGAAATTGTTCCCAGAACTGCTGGCAGCATAGAGCACAATGACATCAGGTCGACATTTGCTCCCAAGAAAGTAATAACGCCATACAGTATTGCCGCAGTCATAGGTAAAACAGGAAGGGAGCTGGACATGTCAAGTCCCGAGGGATACCATTGCTGAGTGTTTGTCCAAGGTGTCGGCCAATAAGGAGAAAGCAAACCGTACTGAACCATGTGATTTGTGAGGCTGTATTGGTAATAGGGATCAAATTCATTTAGTCTCAAAGTGCCAGATGTTATTTCCCACCGTATAGGCAAAATACGGATCGTGAAAGCGATGAAGAGTATCAGAATTAGAGTGGAGTAGCAGATTATTGATGCGTGGCTTGTCTGGATGCGCAATCTGCCAAAAGCTTTCAGACCGTTAACGATACGTTCCTTGGACAGGTTCTTCTTTCCTCCGCTCTAAGCCGTCTCCTCATTCATTTGTGAAGCTTTAATCTATTTTTGTAGTTAATAATTGTTTATATCACATCCGTCGTTTATTTATGGCTTTCCGAGGATGGGCTTTGTGCCATCAATTGTTCACTGATGGCTACTCCACGGAGATGTTTTACTTTGCCGAGCAAAATCCATATTCAAGTCAAAACGAAAAATCAGCATACAGCGAAATGAAACATGTCCTTTGATAGTATACATCTCAGAAGATTAACATCTAGTAAGGACTTTCATATGATATTGGCTGTCAACAAAGACCCTAAATTTATTCAAATTATAGGAGAATAGTTTGGTCCAATCAAACCATTAACAATTTGAGATTTTCTCGAAATAGGAAAGACCGAGGTGCTTCCTATCTCAGTGGCTTTACTTCGACATCAATAGGCATAAGAGAGAGTTTCTTGCCACATTTGGGACATATCCCCTCATGCTGATGCAGTACCTCGTCTGGTGGCTTCAGCTCAGTACCTTCGTACAAAACGTGATTGCATCCGTGACAAACAACACGCTGAGGCATAGCTTCACTTCGCAATAGGCAACATGTAACTTCCGTGAGGTATTTATTCGTTCCTAGCGGAGCCAAATGCAGCGAGAGTATAGCGATTATCACCACATCTATCCTTTATCAGCACGTCCAAAAATGAGCATGCTATAATAACGAGCGTGATCTGTTCTCACAAAACCTTTTCAGGAAGAAATGAGTCTCAATAAAAAAGCGTGGATGGCAATAGATGCCGAAGTGCACACTAATTATCACCGAAAAACCCGACGCTGCTCAAAGAATAGCATCAGCAATTGCCACAACAGGAAAAGTCAGAAGACTTACGGACAAAGGAGTCCCTTATTACATCCCCGAAATGGAAGAGACAACTATTGTTGTTCCAGCTTTAGGACATTTATACACTCTGACAAGCGTAAAGAGAGGAAGGGACACCTACCCAGTTTTTGACTTTAAGTGGGTCCCACGATATTTGGCTGAAAGAGGAGCGGCGAAAATTCGCACATGGATCGATGTCATCTCAAAACTCAGCGAAAGCTCAGACACATTCATAGATGCATGCGATTACGATATTGAAGGCAGCATCATCGGCTACTGTATATTGAAATACGCATGTAAAAGCAAAGAAAAAACGGCAAAACGCATGAAATATTCAACGTTGACCCAGGAAGAGATAAGAAAATCCTACAACCAACCGCTTCCAAGCTTGAACTTCGCACTTATCGAAGCTGGCCTAACAAGGCATGAAGTCGACTGGCTATACGGCGTAAACCTGTCCAGAGCATTAACAATAGCGGTGAAAAACTGCACCGGAGACTACGCCACGTTGAGCACTGGAAGAGTACAAGGACCGACACTGAAATTTATTGAATCAAGGGAAAAAAAGATAAGATGCTTTGTGCCGACACCCTATTGGACCATAAAAGCCAAAGTCGATATTAACAACTCAATTTTCGAGATCGAATACAAAGATAGCATTGAAACAGAAGCAGAAGGAGAAGCCATACTAGCACGCTCCAAGAAGAAGGAGGGCGCAATAGAGAAGATCGATGTGAACGAGTTCAAGCAGAAACCTCCTCGTCCTTTTGATCTTGGTTCCTTACAGAGCGAAGCCTACCTGCTTTTCAGATACACGCCCATGCAGACTCTGAAAATCTCTCAACGTTTGTACCTTGACGCGTTAATCTCGTATCCAAGAACAGCAAGCCAAAAACTCCCACCATCAATTGGTTATGGAAATATATTGAGAAAACTGAGTAAGCGGGTAGAATACGAGAAAATTGCAGGCGAACTTCTTGCTCAATCCCTTCTGAAACCAACTCAAGGAAACATGGAAGACCCAGCACATCCAGCTATCTATCCCACCGGAGAATTGCCCAAAAGATTTCTTGACGGCAATGAGAAGAATATTCTAGACCTTGTTGTCAGAAGATTTCTAGCAGTCTTCGGAGAACCAGCAATTCAGGAGAGCATGAAGATAACCATAAGCATCGGCGGGAACGAATTCAGACTAAATGGAAGACGAACCATACAGAAAGGCTGGTTCCATTTCTACGAACCCTACGTACATCACCAAGACGTATTGTTACCATCTATTAAGCAAGGACAGAAAATAGACGTCAAAAAAGTCTTGCTTAAGAAAATGTATACTAAACCTGTCTCAAGATACAACCCCGCAAGTCTTCTTAGAAAAATGGAAGAAGAGAACATTGGAACTAAAGCGACAAGAGCAGGGATCGTACAGACTCTGTACGACAGGAAATACATTCGGGAAGAAAGAGTTACTATAACCAACATGGGCTTAGAAGTCGCCGAAATTCTAACAAAACACTGTGCACCTATCGCATCCATAGAGTTGACTCGTAAGCTTGAAGAAAGAATGTACGAAATCCAGCAAGGAAACGAAACAAGAGAAAATACCTTGAAAGATGCCATAAACGCTCTTGGACAGGTGACAACAGAGCTCAAAAAAAATGAGAAAACATTATGTGTGAACTTAGGCAAAGCGATAAGAGAGGCAAAGCTGGAGGAAAGAACAGTCGGCATCTGCCCTAAATGTCAAAATGGAAAACTCGTTATTCTGCATTCGAAGAAAACAGGCAAACGCTTTGTCGGCTGTACAAATTATTTTGAGAATATCTGCGAAGCTGCTTTTCCGCTTCCGCAGAGTGGAAAAGTCAAGCCATCGGGTAAGACGTGTAGAAGTTGTGGATGGCCAGTTGTGCGTGTTTGGATGAAGAAGAAACGTATCTGGAATTTGTGTTTAAATCCTGATTGTCCATTGAAAAAACAGGTGAAATAGTCTTGAAATGCAAAGTGTGTAACAGGGTAACTGACAGGGAGGATTTCTGTGTCTTACACTTGAAAGCCAACAAGAACGTAACGGAGAATTATGAGGTGTGGAAGAAAGCGTTAGGACTCTCTTGGATAGAATATTTACATGAGATTAGGAAAAATTCATTAACAGGAGAATGGGCTAAAGAAGTAGCAAAGTACTTAATCGAGGATGAGGGAACAAGAGATGTCAAAGAAAGTTAAGAAGGGCGCTTCTTCTGCATCGTTTTCAATGGGCAGATGGTTCCGAAGAATATCTACATCAAAACCTTCGACGTTCGCAATCACTGCAATCGTAATCTCCTACACCGTATTCTTATTCGGAGGAGGGTTGTTAACCCTCATAACACGACCGCTCCCTTCAGCTTACTTCGGTGGCAAATTCTATTTCCTCTACCCTGAACTCGGCCAACAATTCATATCCGATACAGTAATTTCGGTGATGCTGTATGCAATGGGTTTCGCTGGTTTGCTGGCAATCTACCAAAGCACAAAATACGCCTACAAGCCGCGTCAGGCTTATATGATGGTAGTCATAGGAGCAACACTTCTGCTTCTAGCCTATATATTCATAGAAGTTGCAATCGGGGTTAAACAAGGCTAATCACACTTTTACCAAGGGTTGCTTTTCAATTTCAATTTGTATGCCATATAATTCGTGAATAGATGAATAGGAGGAGTAATTATCAAAACCGCTACTGCCAACTCCCAGTATACCATGGCCAAAGGCAGAGAAAACACCAATGCTCCGACAACAAAGTCAATTTGATCAACAACAGGTAGCAAGCCTCCAGGTGCAATATCTAGCCTCCTTTTCAAGAAAGCGCCGGCTAAATCTCCTGAGAGAGCTCCCAGGGACGAAAGCAAGCCAAAGAGAACAGGATAACCAAATAGCACAGTCTCAACTATTCCCACCAGCACACCGATCAGTAAACCGAAAAAGAACCCCCTGAAAGTCTTGTTTTTACCAAAAATACGCTTTCCATCGAGAAAGTTCTTTCCGAAATCCATCGCAAGACCGCCACCAGCAAGCACTGGTGCTGCATTTGCGCAATAGGCAGGAAATATGAATTTTAAAGCTTCAATGATCAAAATTGCTATTTCCAAATAATCAACCATCAATGGTGGAACGGGTAATCCCGTATTCCAGTTTCACCTATTATCAAATCGCAAAAAGGCTCCGGAGAGGGTCTTTTCGTCTTTTCAAGCACTGCTTTTATGACCTGTGGATTTTCAGTTGGTTTCATGGCGATTATCGTGTCTGCCCAGAACTTAAGGACTCTTGTTGCTACCGGTGCGATGCTAACGTAGGAGTCGTCGAAAACGCTTCTTACTTGACTCGTCACAATAATAGGAATTTTTTGGGTTTTTGCGGTTTGTGCCAAGATGGCCATTTGCCTGTTCAGTTCGCGATTGAGCCCAAATGCTTTCCCAGAAGTTTCCGCCACTTTGACCCTGTACAAGGAGGAAACAGTGTCAACGACAATCAGTCCGAAGTTTTTGACCGTATACTCAGCAAGTCGGTCTATGACTGCTGCTTGTTCTCTAAAATCGTTTGGCTTTACAAGGATAATGAGGTCAGCAATTTCCTCAAATTTCCCCGCAGATACTTGGGACAAGCGTTGGGGAGCGAAGGTGTTATCGCAATCTACAAACAATGTTTTGTAATTTTCCATTGCACAGTAAACTGCACACTGCATAGCTAATGTTGTTTTGCCCGTCTCCGGTTCTCCGTAGATAAGTAACAGGCTGTCTGAAGAAATGCCACCATCTAGATTTGTGTCAAGACATCGACTGCCCGTCAGGATTTTTTTCATTAGGTCAACACACGTTAAGGATTATTAACTGCGAAATTAATAATCTGATTTGCTTTCATACGTATATTAGTATAGGAAGTTGTATGAAAAAAAGGATCGCAGTTGCTACAGTCCAGGGAAAAGCATACTTCTTAATAGTGACAAAAGTTGAAAGACAAGGAACTTCCTTTCTTGAGCTTAATACCGGGAGAAACTGTTCCGACGGATGCTAAAGTAATTATTACCACCAAGGAAGAGAGGCATCTAGTAAACCATGAATATATTCTGATCTTCGACCAAAATGACGAATCAGATGCAATAATTAGTGAAGCTCTGAAGGTTCTTCGAGGCAAGAAGGCTTACGATAAAATTGTCGTGGGCATAGATCCAGGGGAAGTGTTTGGACTAGCAGTAATATCAGACGGAAAGATCAGTGAAACGAAAAACTGCTTCAGCGTCGCTGAGGTCTTGAATAGTGTAAAGATGCCCCTGAAAAACGTTGATGTCTCATCAACTGAATTCTCCGTGATAATTGGAAATGGAATTCCGCAATATAGGGAACTGCTGGAGACCCTCGACACCGCACTTCCCCCGGAAGTTGTTCTGAAAGTTGTAAATGAAGCAGGAACAAATCACTCTGCAAAAAACGAAAAACAAAGAAGAGGATTAAGAGACATTGCCTCAGCAATACGCATAGCAGGAAGACAAGGACACATCTACTCACGACGGCAAGCCGACCAAGCGAACAATTGAGCTCTTAAAAAGCTATTCTTGCTCCCCAACTAGAAAGTGTTCAATAGTAAATCAGCAACCTCAACCATGACCTTCGCAATTTCAGATTGAATGAAAAGCTGAGGGAATTCTGATCTCGACGCCTTTCAACCTAAGCCGAAAATTAATGTTTGAAAAAACGGTGGATTTCCTGAGCCAAAATTCCATCGCCAAAAGGAAGAGTCTTCAGGCCATTAGTTATCCAGGCTGGTAAAAAGCTGCGGCAGTAGCTTGTGGCGAAACGGTAATCCAGAAACACTATGGCGCCTCGGTCCTCCAACGTTCTGATAGGGCGTCCGGCTGCTTGAGAGGCTTTCTTCATGGCGGGAAGAACATAACCATATTCGCGTCCCAAATTTGGGAAACATTTTTCGTAGTAGCTTATCTGGGCTTTTACTCTGGGCGTGGGTTCAGCATAAGGTACACCTACGATAATTACAGAGTTCATTTGGTTGCCCGGAAAATCTACTCCTTCCGAAGTTCTTCCACCTTGAACGCCTAGGAAGACTGCTCCCTCATGTTCCCCGCAGTCTTTGAAGTCGGCAACCATTTTTTCGTTCAATCTGGAACTCATGCCTCTACTCTCACGAAACAATGGCTTACTCAGACTTTTCTCTAGGCCTTCATTGACCAAAGAGTTCAAGACTTCAAACGAAGCTGTGAAAATGCCAGTGTTTCCAGGAGTATTCTCCACAACCTCATCCACTCTCGCAATTATCGTTTTATACATAGCAACAGTTCTTTTTTCCATTGCTGTCGTTATGCCTAGACAGGCGAGGGGAAGCACATGCTCTTGAGGAAAAGGAGAAGGCACAATGCACTTGACAGTGTTTTCGGGAAGCCCAGTTATTCTCTCGTAGGCTTGCAAGGGTTGAAGCGTGCCAGACATTATTATGTTGGAATAAGTGTTTGAGAAAACTGGCATGGTGACTTTTGAGGGATCCAAGGCCACTATTTCCAGCTTTGCTGTTTTTGCGCCGTCACGGGTTATGTGTTTGCTTGCCACATTTACAAAAGATTCATCCCCGAGGGTTTCAAGCCATCGAAGCAAAAATTCACTCATCCCGTGGATATATGAGCGCGGGTTCTTTCCTTCGCCGAGCAGGGTTTTCCTTACGTAACCCCCTACCTGGTGAAGATGTTCTATAAACTCTCGGGGCTTAGCCACGTTTCCTTGCTTCTGAATAATTTCGAGTAGGGATTCCGGTGAGATAATTTCTTCTTTGCCTATTTTTTCAGTCATTTTCTCGATTTCATTTCTGAAAAAACTAACGAAAGACTCGATTTCCTTGTTCTCATATTTCCTCGCTTCGAGTTCCGCTTGTTTGATAACAAAGAGTGAAAGACTGCTACTTGAAATGTCAATGGCTGTTTCAGGCAAGTTGTGTGCTTCATCCACGATTAGTATTATCTTTTGTAGCTGCGAATCTAGGTTCTTGAGGAAAGCATTCCGAATCACAGGGTCGAAGACGTAGAGATAGCTAAGTGCGACAACTTTGATGTCTGATAGTGAACCTTTGGCGAGTTCGTAAGGACATACTTCCTTCTTTCGGCAGACTCTTTGAATTTCAGACGCTTTATAGGGACGAGTGGCAACCTCTCGTTGAAGCTGAAGATAATCGTACGTACGATCTTCCGTCTTCTTATAATATGGGCATCGACCTTTCGCTTTCAGCAGTTCACACGCTTCCATCAGCGATTTAGAATCGAAATCGTTTCTAGAGACCGTAGCGTTTAGGCACATTTCGTGGCGTCCGCGGAGGGAGATGCCCGAAACGGAATACTTCTTGAAAACGGCTCTTAGTTCCTCGATAACCCTGTCATGTTGACGATGAGTACGTGCAACATACAAAATCTTAAGATCTTTTTCAACTGCGATCGGTAGACAAGCCGAAAGCGCTGAAATGGTTTTGCCCAAACCATTGCTTCCTTCGATTAGAACTGAACGCCGGTCTCTGACAGCAGCGAAGACAGTGTTAATGAATAGATCTTGTCTCGGGCGCACGTTGTCATAAGGAAAATAATGAGTAACCTCTTGCGGAAGTTCCATCATAATTAACCCCAGAGGCCTTTTGAGGGACAGTACATATTTACTGGACATTTTGCACAAGAAGGGTGCCTAGCTTTACAGTACATTCTTCCTAATGCGATGAGCAATACATGCACGTCCAAATAGTCGGCCTTCTCATAGATTGATTGAAGGCTTTCACGAACATCCTCGTAACCGCCATCTTCAGGAACAAACCCTAATCTTTTTGCTACCCGATTTACATGGGTATCCACTGGTATTGTGGGTTGTTTCGCCGAAAAAAGTAATACAACGTCAGCCGTCTTTGGTCCTATTCCAGGAAGATTGATGAGTTCATTTCTTGACTCCTCAAACGGCAACGATAAGATAGGTTGCATTGAGCCGTGGAATTTTTCTAAAATTATTTTTGAAACATGTTTTATTGTCTTAGCTTTGTTTCTATAAAGACCACCCACACGAAGGCATGCTTCAATTCTGGAGATTTCTGCCTCAGCCAATATTTCTGGTTTGATTTTGAACGTTCTTGAGAGGCACCCAAAAGCCTTTTCGGTGTTCCTGTCATTCGTGTTTTGAGAGATTACAGTTAAAACCAAATTTTCAAAGGCGTCACTTGTCGATTCGACCCATTTGGGCTTGTCAAAAGTCTTTCTGAGAACATGCAGGATCTTCTTTGCTCTATCTTCCGTCACTTGCTCTCCTTCTATCTCTACAAATTGGATACTTAGTGAACCTAGAAGACTATAAACATCATGGGGAAGCAAACCCGCGTGTTCAATTGAGTACAGCTACAAACTATAAAGCGCTCAAGGAGAGAGTCCGCATCGCGCGCGCTAGGCAAAGATTGAACAAAACATCGAAATATGCATCAAGTAGATAAAGAACTGCAAAAAGAACCAAAAAAAAGAAAGGGAGCTTAGTAGGGCATTCCGCCCATTCCACCCATACCGCCCATACCACCCATTCCTGGTGGCATTCCTGAGGGCATGGGAGGCGCTTTTCCGCCACCTTTTACAGATATCAAATCGTCAATTTTCAGGATCATGTTCGCTGCTTCTGTAGCTGATTTCATAACCTGCAATTTAACTCGCAACGGTTCAAGAACCATTAGGTCCAACATATTCTTAGGTTTTCCCGTGGCAAGATCAATTCCAAAGTATTTGTTTTCTGGATCTTCGTGCTTAGCTCTCAGTGCTACCATGACGTCAATTGGATCTAGTCCTGCGTTTTCGGCGAGGGTCAATGCAATTGTCTCAACAGCTTCTGCAAACGCTTCAATAGCGAGCTGTTCTCGGCCTCCAACTTTCACAGCATAGCTTCTCAAGTTCTTAGCGACCTCCACTTCCGGTGCGCCGCCTCCTGCGACTATCTTTCCGTCTTCTATTGCATTTCTAACAACGCACAAGCCATCATGTAAAGACCGCTCTGCCTCGTCGATCACGTGGTTTGAGGCCCCTCTGATAACTATTGTCACTGCTTTCGGATTCTTGCAGTCTCTTATGTAAATCAACTTGTCATCGCCTATTTTGACTTCTTCCACCTTTGCAGCCTTGCCGAGGGAATCAGGTGAGAGATCCTTGACGGTTGCCATTATTTTGCCGCCTGTTGCTCGGGACAGCTTCTCCATATCACTGCTACTGACGCTTTTAACAGCCAAGACACCTGCTTTCGCCAAAAAGTGCAAAGCCATATCGTCGATGCCTTTCTCGCAGAAAACTACATTTGCACCAGCCTTCGTAACGGCGTTAACCATGTCCTTGAGCATGCGCTCTTCCTCTTCCAAGAAAAGCTTCATCTGGTCTGGACTTTCAATGTTAATCTTCGCATCGAACTCTGTCTTCTCTATCTCCAGCTTCTCATTTAGCAACGCAATCTTTGCGCCTTCAACGTATTTTGGCATCTGCGAGCTAGCAACTTCCTTGTCTATTACCATTCCCTTAACAAGTTCCGTCTCATCCAAGCTTTTGCCATGTTTCTTGACTACTTTGATTAGATCAATATCGGCTTTCAGCTTTCCGCCAACTTCTTCGGCCACTTGCTTGACTGCATCCACGATCATTTTTGCGAAATGGACCTGGGCAACGTTTATGCCTTTGCTCGACAATGAGGTAATTGCTACATCACGCAGAGTTTTATCGTCACTGATGGAAACTGGAATAGCGATTTTTTCTAAAACTTCTTGAGCCTTGTCGCTTGCTTTCTTATAACCTTCGATAATTACGATAGGATGCACGTTGCGATCAATCAGGCCTTCTGCTTTTGAGAGCAATTCTCCGGCCAAAACTACGGCTGTTGTTGTTCCGTCACCGACTTCATTGTCCTGAGCTTTAGCTACTTCTACCAGCATTTTAGCTGCTGGATGCTGCACGTCAAGCTCTTTCATTATCGTTGCGCCATCATTAGTTATGGCGACATCACCAAAACTCGTAACAAGCATTTTGTCCATTCCAGATGGACCCAGCGTTGTTTTTACGGCTTCAGCTACGATCTTTGCCGCCATTATGTTGTTCTTCAGTGCTTCACGTCCGGTTGTCCTTCCTGTACCTTCTTTTAATACAATAACTGGAACAGTTCCTCCACCTGCAGACATTTTTTTCACCAATTTTTCCATTTTTCACAATTTGTTGAATTCTAAACGGAACACTTATCCCGATAATATAAAGTTTCCCAGGGCTAGTCCGCCTTGACAATGTTGTAACCTGATGCCTTTCGAAGCCTGTTCATAACTGCTAAACCCAAACCTTCCGTGGATAGACCCTCGGCAATTATGACATCCAGGCGTTTAGCGTCGAGTTCACGCAATCGGCTAAACAAGTTTTTGGCCACCATGTCCAAATTGAAGCGACTTCCGAGAGTTTCAACCGCATCGGCCTGGTAGACTGTCTGAGTCTCATCAGTAGCTAAAACTCCTACTTTAGCCCCTTTTTGTTTGTATAATGCCGCTAATTCTTTGATCCTGGCGATCACAGCAGGAATGGAACCTTCGACAACGATCACTTCAGCGCTAGGGGCGTAATGTTTATGCTTCATCCCGGGCGAACGAATCTCACTCAACGACAACTCCCTCTCAGCAACAACAAAAGGATGAAGCTCGACGGAAGGAAGGACCTTCTTCAATGCTTCAAACGGAGTTCCTCCGGGACGCAGAACCAGCGGCGGGTCCGAACTAAGGTCAAGAACGGTGGATTCCACCCCGATGCGCGTAGTGCCACCATCGAGAATCGCGTCTATCCTTCCGTTGAGGTCGTCAAAAACATGCTTTGCCGACGTTGGGCTAGGCTTTCCTGCAAGGTTGGCACTTGGAGCTGCAATAGGACAACTGCTTTCTTTAATGAGCATCAGTGCAACTTTATGCTTCGGCATCCTTATCGCCACAGTATCTAGGCCTGCAACCGTCACACTCGGGATCGCCGGTGAGCGCTTGAAGATCAATGTAAGCGGTCCTGGCCAAAATCGCTGTATCAGTTGTTTTGCTTCAGGCGGTACATGTTCAGCTAATTCGTAAATACGATTTATGTTTTCCACATGAACAATTGGAGGGTTGTCCAGTGGGCGATTTTTCGCCTTGAATAGCGCTAAAACAGCGTCAGAATTTAACGCGTTGGCACCCAAACCGTAAACCGTTTCGGTTGGAAAGGCGACCAAGCCTCCTCGTTTTATTATTTTCGCAGCGATCCGAATTTTTTCAAGATCAGGTTCTAGAGGGTTAACCTTAACCATCAGGGTTTGTTTCATACCTTTGTCTTGCCTCCATTAGGCAATACAGTCTTAAATGTGAGACTATTCTCACACCCGCTTCGCGACTTAAGGTTTATGCTTTGAAGATCGACGCAACAAAAGAAATCTACCTGAACCATCCAGCCAAATTTTTATTGTCTTGTGCGAAATGACGGGCCGCTTCCAGGACTTTGAGAGGAGAAGACGGTTCCAGCTGAACTCAGCATTTTTTGCTGAATGAAAGCACGACTGAAGTCTCAACTTGTCGTTCGGGAATTGTCCAGTATTCTCTCAGAAGCCTATTCTTCTCTCTTTTTGATGACAGAATGAAGCCGTTGTTTTCGTAGAAACGGACAGCCCACCAGGCTGCCTTCCAAGTTCCCACAAGAATTTTCGATGTTTTGGATAATTGGAGGAGACATTTGAGAAGATTTTGCCCGATTCCTTTTCGCTGCTGATCCTGAAGGACATAGGCGTGTCTGATTAGCGTTATACCTTTGACTTGCTGCATTCCCATTACCGCTACTAACGCCTTTTCCTCCATCCACCCATAAAATTGCACTCTATTCTCGACTTCTTCGCTGAGCTCTTGGGCCGACATATATGGTTCTTTCCATCGGTCTTCTGGAATGACTCCTCTGTAAGCTTCAGCGGCATCATTAATGACGTATAATATTGAGTCAAACTCGGTGGACGAGAGCTTGCGAATCATCGTACTTCCCTTTCAAAGATAATTCACAATCTAAAAGGCAAGAATCAAGCGCACGCTACGCAGTTGTACTCTCTCTTTCAGCCTCTGCTTTAAGGACCTTCTCGATTAGATGCATAAAAAACGTCTGAGCCTGCATTTCACCAAGCTTATCCAGATAAACTGAGACCATGGCAATCTTCCCTTTCTTTGAGGCTACATATTCAGCAAACATTCTCGCAGAAATGGCGTTTTTGTTGCCAACCAATACCGATGAGGTCACCGTTCCCAGCAGATCTTGCGGCTTAGGAACAGCTATCGCTAGAGTGCCAAGACGGTCTTCTTTCTCGCTCAACATAATGAGGCAAGAGTTCTTGGCTTCCACATAAACAGCCAGAAAACGCGTATCCTGCTCCAGAAGTTCGTCTTTGATGACCTTGGCACGTTCCATATTAGTTCCCGAATTGAAGATTTCTGACTGGACTGATATAGTGGAATTAACGCTTAAAAAGATTCACAAATCGTCATCATAGCCCTCACCGACCATGCGAGGGCGTACTCCTCTCGTCAAACCAACTCGAATCTAAACAGTATCCTCAATTGACCAAATCCTGAACAAATCACGCTTTCCTTATTGGAGGCAGCACAAATTTATATTTGCGAAGCTGGCATAATTGGCTTAACGCTTTGTTTCATTGATCATTTAGGAGTAAAGGCGATTTGAAGCACGTTAAGATTACTGCGTTTGACTGCCCAGACGCTTGGTTCCAAGCGTTAAGTCACATATGGAATGAAGGCGACATTTTCAAGGTAGGTTACGGTTCAGAGGTAACTGAAACAAAGAAGCTAAACATAACGATAGAGATTACGCATCCTGAAAACAGGCCGCTGGTCAGTGACAAGGCACCATGTGATATTAGATATGTCCAAGGTTATGCTTTGGAATATCTATGGTGTGGGGACAAGCAAGATGAAACATACACTTATGGAAGCAGACTTAACCACCCGGTTAATCAAATAGAAGAAGCTGTGGAAAGATATGTTAACGAACAACGTGATAGGCAAGTTACTCTCGTCATCAGGCTACCTGAAGACATAAAGAAGAACATTGACACGAAGAGACATGAACCGCCTTGCTTAAGCCTGATTGACACAGAGATTCTGGAGGGAAAAATGCATTTGACGTGCTATTTCAGATCGTGGGATGCTTACGCGGGATTGCCAGCTAACATAGCAGGACTACAACTTTTTAACGAAGCGTTTGTGTCTGAGATAAACGAAAAAGCAAACCTCTCACTAAAGACAGGAAAGCTGATTTTCCATTCAAAGAATTGTCACATATACAGTAGACAGAACAAATTCGTCAGCGAGCTCTTAGAGCCGAAGAGTAGTTCCGGTAGTTCAAAGAGAATGGCGTCGACTATGAAAGACCAGCTTTGATAGTAGGACGAGAAAGAATAGAATAATGAGATAGAAAAACTGGTTTTCTCAAGGGTCATAGCTTATACAAAGGAAAGGTCGTTCTCGATCAATTACGCGCACACAACTTATTAATCATTTGAGCAATACGATTTCACAGGAGAGAAGAACAATGACGCATACTGCTACGTCAAGAACACTCGAAGAAATGATAATTGAGTTCCGAAAAAAAGGAATGTTGGTTCCGCAGAACATCTTGACAGATTTAAAATCCGCAAGGGTCCTAATGAGAGTTGAGAATGCTGACCAGAAAGGACGTGGAGAGACAGCCCAAAAGATCGAAGAGTACCTCAGTAGTGTAGAAGCGTATTTAATCACTGAAGCGCAAAAAACGTTCCCGCCTGAAAAAGTTGACGAGTGGCTGAGGCGGGTAGACGCGGCCAGCTGCGACACTTGTCTAGTACCGGAAAGAGAAGAGAGAAGGTTCATCCGGGGAATCCCTCGCGATCAAAAATGGATTCGAATTGAACCCTTGGAAAATACGCCTCTTGAAGAATTGAAGGAACTCGCAACCGAAACAAACCTTTCCTTCCGAGACGAAAATGACAGGCACTTGATCGTTTTCGGAAGTACAGATGACATTAAGAATTTCGTTAAGAAAATGACGGAACGAGCCCAAAAGTGAGAGACAAGATTTTCTTAAACTCAGAGTCCTTTGAGATAACAAAGCGCCAGAGAAATTCTCGTGCTTATCTCTAAAATTGGCTGAGAATTCCATATTTCAAGGAAGATACCTCGTGAACAGCTCTCTGTCACAAAATCTTGGTCAATTCGTTCTCATGGACTATGTTTTTATGGCAGCTTTCTGGAAGATTATTGCATCCATCGGTTTGATGGACAACCACCTAAAAGTATCACAGGTGTGAACTGAAACGAGCATAATCATAGGCGGAGGAAAATACGGCTGTTACGCAGTCGAGTATCTAAGAAAATCAGGGAGTGGTTTCATTGTCGTTGATACAAATCTGGACTGCCTCGCCGTCAGACGGTTTGGACTTAAACCGTCACCTAAAATTACTCTTGATGGAGAGGTCTTCGTCCATGGCGACCTGCCAACGGTCTTGGAGCTTATAGAGACGCTAAAACCAGAATACGTTTTTCCTACCGCGCCGGTTCATATAGCCGCTGATTTGGCAAAAATCAAGTTCGCCCTTGAACCATGGCCGGAAGCAATAGACACCTTACTGACCAGACTACCTGAAGTTGTTGTTCTACAGGCTGGAAAAGGAAAACTTATCGCAAGCTTCAACAGAGATAACGAATGTGTTGAAAAATGTACCATGCCCAAAGTCTGTCCGTCCTCACAAATAAGAAAGCCCTGCACAATGATTGAATTGTTTAGATTTGCCTGTCCCGAGGCTTTCATCCTAATCAGTTATTCGATGGCACCTGGCATGGGTGCTCTCAAAGGAGGAGAACTTCTGGATTTCATTAACTTGGCAAGACTTAAAGAAAATTTCTTGGTTGGAACAGTTTGTGACTGCCACGGAGTTTTAGATGCCTTTAGAAAAAGTCATCAAGACTAAGACAATCATTTTGCATTTCTGAAGGCTTGCGTGTAGACATTTGATGACACGCCTGCAACCAAGCCGCCGATGGCATCGTTCGTGAGAGGCCCAAGCCTCTTCAGGATCCCAGGCTTGGCTTGGTCAAACCGTGTAAATTCAAAGATTCCTCTTACTCCCGCGATGTAGTTAGCTATAGCCAAACCCAATAATTCGTCGGCTACCAATCCTGGACGACCGTTGAATCTTTCCTGTGACAACCCCGGAATCAAGCCCTTCTCCGCGTCTTCCTGGGCTCGGAAGCAGGCGACTTCCAGAGTGGAAACATTCACATCGGACAGTGTGTATAGGAACTCTTCTCGGAACATCTTAGCTGCTATTTCTTCAGTCTCTAACCCGGGATGTGGAACGAAGAGTTCAAGTGCTGTTTCTACGAGGTCTTTCAGTAATATTCCTTTACTTTCCAAATATTCCAGCAAAGGAGGAGCTTCTGCATCCATTTTAATCAACCTGTTGTCTATCAGCAGAGTCGATTTTAAGCGTTGCGTTAAGTATACGGAAAATGCTGATCATGGTGTTATGAATTCTCAAATATTAAACGACCTTTTTTGTGTAACTTTTATATACCAAAACATGGTTGGATAATCCATCTATGTGCATATGAAATGGATGTGAATAAAAGTTGCAAAAAAAGCAGTTATACTTCATCAGCATCGCCCTAATTGCCATCATTGCCATATCTACGGTCGGCATAGTCATTTATTACCAAGGACAAATCGCTCCAGACAATGGAATTCCGCTGTTTACTGTTACTGACGACACGGGTTACGTTTTAAACATGACCGCCTATCCAGAAAGGATAGTGTCGCTTGCTCCCAGCAACACTCAGGTTCTTTTCGCAGTCGGTGCGGAAGACAATGTGGTAGGCGTAACAGACTACGATCATTATCCCTATAATTTCACAGCATGGATCGAAGCAGGTAACATGACCAGTATAGGAAACTACTACCAACCTGCAGTTGAACCAATAGTTGCTCTGAATCCGGACCTGGTTCTCGCCAGTTTAGGAAGCGTAGAGACTGCAGACCAACTCCGAACATTGGGATACAACGTCTTGACTTTAACTCCTACCGACCTCGACGGCATCATGAAGAACATGATCACTGTGGGCAAAGCAACGAATCACGAAACTGAAGCTACAGAAATGGTAAATGATATGCAGCAAAGAATAGACGCTGTCGTAAACGGTGTAAAACAAGCAACAACTAAACCAAAAGTCTACCACGAGATTTGGAGCGACCCCTACATGAGCGTCGGCAAAGGAACATTCGTCGACAATGCAATAAAGCTGGCAGGAGGACAAAACATCTTTGAAAACGCGACCAATGCCTATCCCGAAGTAAGCTCAGAAGCCGTAATTGAACAAAACCCAGACATAATTGTTTTCCCCACCCAAATGGGCGTGGAAAGTTTCTGGGGAGACTTCGAAACCGTTGCAAACAGACCGGGATGGAGTTCTATAAACGCTGTGAAGAACGACAAAATGTACGCGGTAAACGGAGACATAATCAGACGAACCTGGTCCGCGACAAGTGGACTCGCTGGAAATACTGGCAAAAATAATTCATCCAGAAATATTTGGAAATTACACCGTTACACCATAAATATCTCCCTTTTTATTCTTAGCAAAAGGAGAATCCATCTTTGGAATTAGGCGAAAAACCAGTTGAAATAGAACGCGCTTCACGCTGGAAGATCAATTTCATACTGCTTTTGCTGCTTCTTATGGTGGCTGTATTTCTGTCGCTGAACATGGGTTTCTCCCAAATCCCCTTTCCAGACATAATCCAGATACTTCTGAAAAACACCCCCTTCATCGGTGACTATGTGCATCTATCACAATTCCAGATCGAAAAGGAAGCCACAATAACATTAGTCAGGCTGCCCAGAATAGCATCTGGCGCCTTGGTCGGTGCTGCACTGGCTGCCGCAGGAACAATATTTCAAGGAATGTTCAGAAATCCCATGGCCGACCCTTACACCACCAGTGCTTCATCAGGGGCCTCACTAGGGGCAGCACTTGCCATAGTTCTTGGGTTGGGTTTCTCATTGTTCGGTGTTAGCACAATACCCGTTTTCGCTTTTGTCGGCTGCTTGGTCTCTGTACTTGCGGTCTATTTCATCTCTCGGGTTGGTTCCAAAGTTCCAATAGCAACATTGCTACTTTCAGGGATTGCAGTAAGCATTTTCGAGCTTGCGATAGTAACTTACCTGCAAACGATCGCAGGCGACAGACTTGGACCTTTAACGTTCTGGCTGATAGGAAGCCTAAGCTCTTCCCGCACCACCTGGGGAGGTGTGCTGAGCATTCTGCCTTTTATCTCCGTAGGCATATTGATCACATATCTCTATTCACGCGACCTGAACCTCCTCACTCTCGGTGAGGATCAAGCTCAACACTTGGGAGTAAACTTGGAACAATTGAAACTAATCTTGTTGATTTTAGGTGCCTTTTTAACAGGCGCCTCAGTTGCGATAAGCGGGCTGATAGGTTTTATAGGTTTGATGGTGCCACACCTTACCAGACTCTTGGTGGGTCCCGACCATCGAGTCTTACTTCCAGCATCTGTGTTGCTAGGCGCCTCTTTCCTTGTTCTCTGCGATGGATTGACGAGGATGCTAACGTCCCCAGCGTCTCCACAGGAAGTCCCTGTCGGAGTAATAACAGCGGTCTCGGGAGTCGTGTTCTTTCTGTTCTTGCTGCGAAGAAAGAAGAGAATTGAAGCTTTTTGAGGCTGAAAACATGGTTGATTTATCGATTGAAGGTGTCGACTGCTTTTATGAGTCAACTAAGATCCTGGAAAACGTGCAATTTTCGGTAAAGACTGGCACTTTTCTCGGTGTTCTAGGTCCCAACGGCTCTGGAAAAACTACGCTGCTCAAGAGCATAAGCCGAGTGCTTAAACCACGCAAAGGAACGATTCTGGTGGATGACATCGACGTTTACAAAATGAAGAGTCGAGAGGTCGCAAAGCACATGGCAGTGGTTCCTCAGGACAGCAACATAGCATTTAGTTTCACGGCGTTGGACGTCGTCCTTATGGGTCGAACACCTCACCTATCCCGACTTGAAACGGAAAGTCCGAAAGACATAGCAATCGCAAAGAAAGCCATGGAATACACCAAAGTTTGGCACCTGGCACAAAGACCAGTAAATGAGTTGAGCGGAGGAGAAAAACAACGCGTGATCATTGCACGAGCATTGACCCAAGAACCAAAAATCTTGCTACTTGACGAACCGACTTCCCACTTAGACATAAGTAACCAACTCGAAATATTAGACCTTCTCAAACAGCTATGTATTGAGAAAAAACTGTTAATTGTCAGTGTTTTCCACGATTTCAACTTGGCTGCCCGTTATTGTGATTGCGTCATTATGTTAAAGCAAGGAAAAATAGTGGCAGCTGGAAAAACAGTAGAAACCCTGACTGGGAAGATTATCAAGGACGTTTTTGGTATTGAAGTCATCGTGGCAAAACACCCAGTCACTGATTTGCCCTACGTAATTCCGATCTCAAAGCCCAAAAACCAACAGCACAGAACCATGTCTGTTCACTTGATATGCGGGGCTGGAACAGGGAGCATGCTGATGAAAATATTGACTGACGAAGGCTATAGCATAACCGCAGGAGTTCTCAACACGCTAGATACTGACCACGAAACTGCTCATCTACTAGGAATACCTGTAGCAGGAGAAGCCCCATTTTCCCCGATAACCGATATTGCCCACTCGTCAAATTTGGAAATGATTAACAAGGCAGACGCCGTCATATTGACTTCAATTCCTTTCGGTCATGGCAACGTGCGAAATTTGGAAGCGGCGAAGGTCGCATTGGAAAATAGCATTCCTACTTTCATCATTGACGAGGTACCTGTTGAAGATAGAGACTTCACTAAGGGAAAAGCCAAAAAGTTGTATATGGAGTTAAAGAGAATAGGCGCAATTTTCTTGAAAGACCAAGATGAACTATTATCTCAACTTAATATATCCGACAAAAAGTTGACTATAGCCAAAAAAGACACGACCAGAATCCTCAATCACCTAAAACCTGAAGTAACCCCCAAAGAAAAATAAATCTATAGGCAAATGGTGAAAATTATATGACGGTTGCTGCTTCGTGGAGCGGGGGCAAAGACAGCTGCTTTGCTTGTTTCAAAGCAATCCAAGAAGGGTTTGAAATTTCCCATCTCCTTACTATGATGGCAACCGACGCAAGATCAAATTTCCACCTGATAAGGGCTGACTTGCTGGATGCCCAGGCAGCCGCTCTCGGAATTCCTCTGACAAAACGAGAGACTACCCCGGACGCTTACGAGCAAGAATTCAAAAATGCTTTGCGGCAACTGAAAATCTCCGGAGTGCAAGGCTTAATCACAGGAGATATATACGAAGTTCCGTTGCACGAGAGGGGATGGCTAAATCGTATCTGTAGCGAAATAGGTCTCAAAACGATCAGACCTTTGTGGAATCGTGACACGCAACAGGTTTTCCATGAATTCGTAGCCTCAGGTTTCGATGCAATTGTAACCAGGGTCAACACAAAATTGCTTGGTCCAGAATGGCTTGGAAGACAACTGAACGAGAAGTTCTTCGAAGATATAGTAGAAATCAGCAATGTGGATCCTTGCGGAGAAAGAGGCGAATACCACACGCTTGTAACAGATGGACCTTTATTCAACAAGCGCATAGAAATCCTTGAAAGCCGAAAAGTTGACCTAAACGGCTCGAGCAACTTAGAAATAGAGCAATTTGAAGTCAATGAAAAGAGAAGAGGAAGTCAGAAATGAAGAAGATATTTGATGTGTTGATGGCACATAACATGCCAAAAGCAGAGGCCTTCATCAATGAGATAAACGGGAAGAAACCGCTTTTCATCTGCACGATAGCCACAACGGAGACTGCCAAAATTGCAGGATTATCTGCCGCTGGAAAACACCCTGAATTCACAGATTATACTCCACCGGCAGACGCCGAACTACTTCTTCTAGGTAAATGTAAATGCATTACAGGAGTCCCAGTGACGCCTGACGGGATACCAACACCGGCATTGATATCGATGTCTGCCTTGAAGCTTGCAGATACACCTGTTCTGATTGCTAATGCGGGATCAAAGGTGAATCCTTACATTCCTTTTTTGGATTTAGGCGGAAAGCCAGGCGGGGACATAAGGACAGGCAATGCAGTGGACAATGTTGACGAAGTCATCAGAAGGGCAACAATTGCCGGAGAGCATTTGGCTAAGACCGCGGATTACCTTGTTATTGGCGAAAGCATTCCCGGGGGAACGACAACGGCGTTGGGCGTTCTGTCGGTTATGGGGGTGAAAGCCGAAGGAAAGGTCAGCAGCAGCATGCCTGAAAATCCCCATGGACTGAAAAATGAAATTGTCAAAACTGGATTGTTGGCAGCGAACGAGAGTTTCGGCAGCCTCGCGAAAAATCCGATTAGGGCTATTTCGTGTCTAGGTGATCCCATGATGCCCGCTTTAGCAGGATTAGTCATAGGCTCCGCAGCTCAGGTTCCGGTATTGATGGCTGGAGGAACGCAAATGGGTGCCGTGTTAGCTCTTGTAAAAGCCTTGAACCCGGATGTTCTTTGCAACGTGGCAATAGGCACCACAAGATGGGTTGTAGAAGACAAATCTTCCGATCTTAAAGGAATCGTCGCTCAGATTGCAGATGTGCCTATTTTGGCAGCTGATATAGACTTCGGACCTTCTAAATTCAACGGTTTGAAGGCTTATGAGAAGGGTATCGTGAAAGAAGGTGTTGGTGCCGGGGGTGCTGCAGTTGCAGCTATGACTAAGACCGGTGGTGCCATAACAAAGGATATGCTGCTTAGAGAAATCGAGAGAAACTATGCATCCTTGATAGAAAGTAGATCCTGAGGCCGGACCATGCTTAAGGAAATCAAGAACCTCTTTTCGTTTCTAACGACTATTCCAGTTAGTATGGACAAAGACATGTTGACTGATGCCGCAAAACTGATGTTTGTGTTTCCTTTGGTCGGCGCATTTATAGGCTTGCTGGGCGGGGTTTTCGGCTGGGCAGTTTCTCAGTTTCTTCCCTCCTTGGTCGTAGGGGGACTGGTATTGGGGGCCCTGTTGTTTATCACGGGACTTCACCATACTGACGGCCTGTTGGATTTCGGAGATGGAGTCATGGCGCACGGCACTCCGGAAAGAAAAATCGAGATTATGCATGACCACTTAACTGGCGCCGGAGGTCTATGTTTGGGAATCATAACACTCTTAATTACAGCCTTATCCATCGCCGAACTTGACTCCAGCCTAATCGTTCAAGGTATTGTGGTGATTGAGGTTTCAGCTAAACTCTCCATGGTCGTTGGAGCCTGGGCCGGGAAAGCAGCGCACCAGGGAATGGCATCTTCGTTTCTGGAATCGATGCATGGCAACAAAGGACATATCCGCTTGGTAACGGCTATAGCAATCTCTTTTGGAATAGCCACACCTTTGTTAGGGTTGCCAGGTGTGATAGCCGTGCTTTCCGCCATATTTGCGAGTCTTGTAATTGTCGGAATAAGTCTCAGAAACTTCAAAGGCGTAACAGGCGACGTATTGGGCGCCACAAATGAACTTGCTCGCATGGTTTCGTTAGTCGCTTTGCTAGCGGTGATCTAATGAGCGTAACCGCACTTGTTATGGCAGGGGGAAGAGGCAGTCGCATGACAATCTCCGAGGAGAAACCCCTACTGCTGGTTGGGGGAAAACCCATAATCATGTACGTTCTCACAGCTCTGCAAGATGCTAAAAAAGTAGATTCGATAGCTATCGCAGTCAGCAAGTACACACCCAAAACGGCCAAACTCATGACAGAGTTGCCCGTGAAAGTAGTAAAGACGCCGGGAAAAGAATACGTTTCCGACATGGGTTACGCCGTCAAAAGACTGAAACTAAAGACTGTCTTAGCAATAGGGGCAGATCTTCCATTGATCACAGGAGATGTATTGGACGCCATATTGGAAAGTTATGAACAATGCGGTAAGTCTGCCCTAACAGTTGTTGTGCCTATAGAAATGAAAAAAAGACTCGGCTTGACAGCCGAGTACGCATTTGAGTCGGAGAATAAACTTGTGGTTCCTGCTGGAATCAACGTTATTGATGGAAGAGCAATTGACAAGGAAGAACTGGATCAAGAAATCTGTTTGTTGGACAATGAGAAGGTCGCTGTTAATGTCAACACTCTGCATGAGTTGCACATTGCCGAAAATATGATCTCCAAAGCAAGCAAGATAAGTTGACTGAGCACGGCAACCAGACTTGGCCTTCCCAAAAAATGCAAAGGCCAATCTGAAAAGTTTTTGACGAGTAGACATTCTACCGTAAGTTTATAATAGTTTGCCAGGTTGAGGAGAAAGAGTAGTTGGACACAATGGCTCGGCCACGCTTATGCATTGTAACGCACACTTTTCTACCCCATGTAGGCGGAATAGAAAGAGTTGTCTACGAGCAAAGCAAAAGACTGATGCAGAAAACATTTGACCTCATGGTCCTGACAAACAGAATCGGAACAAAGAAAAAGTATGTGTATGAAGGTATTGATGTTCAATGCTATGATTCACTTAACATAGGGTTCAGGCTGGGAATCCCGTACGTCATCCCCAGCATAGGCAGCTTCAAGACTTTCCTGGATGCAGTAAAGTCTTGCGACCTCATACACGCCCATGGTCATCCGTATCTATCGTCTTTGATGGCAGCAAAACTCGCAAAAAGGTACAACAAACCGTTCGTACTTACCCAACACAACACATTCATCGAATATCAAGGCATATGGAACACCGTTGAAAATTTAAACGATATAACAGTCGGATCCCAAGTCCTCAAATCCGCTGACAAGATAATAGTTGTAAGTAGAGCAACGATGAAATACGTATTGAGTCTAGGAGCAAATCCTGAAAAAACGATAATAATCCACAACGGCGTTGATTTGAGCCGTTTCAAACCCATGACTGAAATAAAAGATGCGATGAGAAAGAAACTTGCAATCCCTGATGACGCGATCGTGGCTGTAACCGTGCGAAGACTCGTTTACAAAAACGGGATTGATACATTAATAGAAAGCGCGAAAATAGCCATCAGAAAAAACCCTCAGCTGTTCTTCATTGCAGTCGGAGGAGGACCAGATTTTGCCCAGGTCAAAACGAAAATAGAGCAGCTTAAAATTGAAAAGAACTTCAGGCTTGCAGGGTTCATCACTGATCGGGACTTGCCATTTTATTACAACGTCGCAGATTTTTTTGTTCTGCCCTCTAAATCTGGGGAAGGTTTGCCACTTGTCGCTCTTGAGGCTATGGCTTGCGGCCTACCTGTTGTGGCCACAAATGTGGGAGGAATAAGGGAAATCATGATCGCTGGATTTGGGAAAATCGTTCCGCCTAACAATCCTGACTTACTTGCAGAAGCGATACTAAACGTGTCCAAAAGCACGCTCACATTTCGAAAAAACGAGTTGCGGAAGAAGATCGAGGAAAGATACAGTTGGGATCAGAACGTTAAGAAACTTGTGGAAATATACGAAGAACTTATTTAAGTAATGGCGAAAGTTATATAACCCCTCCGAGCATGGAGTCGCAATCTAATGACATCAAACGTAGAAATGGTTTCAGTAGTGATTCCAACACTAAATGAAGCTGGAACCATCCGCGACATACTGACTACCATCCACAAGAAAGTGTCCTATCCAAAGGAAATAATCGTTGTAGATGGAGACTCCACGGACGGAACAAAAGAGATAGTCAAAGATACAAACTGCTGCAGACTCATAATCGAACCCAGACGCGGTTACGGCATCGCCTTAAGAACAGGCATGAACCATGCCAAAGGCAATGTCGTTGTAATGGTTGACGGTGACGGAACCTATGAAGTCGGCCACATCAATTTATTACTTGACAAGCTTGTACAAAGTGATGCAGACATGTGCATGGCAACACGGATGTATGATCCAAATAAGGCCATGGGACTGATGAATTTCGTCGGAAACAAGGTTATAACTTTTTGTTTCGACCTACTTTACGGCGAGTTTCTCAGCGACACGCAATCAGGTTTCCGTGCTATATCTCATGAGGCACTTGACAAAGTAGTGTTTCACGAGGATGACATGTCATTTGCCACAGAAATGCTAGTGAAATTCGCGAAAGAAGATCTGAAAATGGTTGAAGTTCCCTCCACTTACAAGTCAAGGAAGTACGGTAGAACTAAACTGAGAAAATTCAAGTCAGGAATCGAAATATTCACCACCATGTTTAAAGGAATCATGCATAAAGAATTCGTTTGGAAGCGATTGAGGACCCTTGAATCAGAGACTTAAGCCAGAAGGCAACAAAGGCTACATAATCTCAATAGTCTTGGCGCTCATCCTCGTTTCCAGTCTACTCATAGGGTATTATCTCGTGACGCACCTATCCGAACCTGAGGGATATACCACAATTAACTTGCTTGATTTTTCGCAGAAAAAAGCCATAAACTACCCTGAACTTGTTGTAATCAATCTGAACAACACGTTCAACGTTTGGGTAGACGTTGAGAATCACAAGGGAGTAACTCTTCGATGCGTTGTTCAGCAAAAGATTACTAATGAAACTATAACAACAACGCCTGTCAACATCAGCCCCAGCGAAAACTATACTGAAGTCTTGGAAAAAGATCAAAGCAGAGAGATATTGGCAACGGTTGCCATAAATGAACCTGGAAGTTACTCTGTAGTTTTTGAACTCTGGGTCTCAAATGTGGGCGTTGGCGAAGCTGAATTCACGCACAACTATTGTGTACTAAATATTGAAGCTGTAGGTAACCTCTGATATCTGCTACGCGCCATTTTGTCTCAGGACATATTCTTCTTCAGTGCCGATTCTGTGAACGTTATTGTACGCGCAAAAAGGAATTATCTTCAAATCCGGAGTAACGTAGTGAATGACGCATCGCCGCACACGATCAACATCAAAATTATGCGAGTCCATAAAAGCCATGCATCCCAGCAAGAAAATTCGGCGCCGAATAGAGCCGAGTGACTGATAACTCGGGGCTATATGCATCTTTAAGATGCTCCTCATCAAGTTGAAGATACCCACTTCCTTAGTGACAAGAGGCATGTCCAGCGAAACCATTGCCGCCATAAATAGGGACGAAAGAAGTGAAACTCTTCCCTTTGTCTCAACGTTCTGGGCCGTTTTCAGGATCATCCTGAAGAAGCGCTCAAAATCGACGAAATGATTGATCGGAATAATTCTGCCACTTTTTGAAACGTACATCCAATTTACAATGCCACAATGCGGACTACAGGAAAACAGTGGCCAAGGCTTCTTCATGAATTTGCGCATGATCTTTATCGGCGAAACCATCACCCCCAAGGGAAAGAAGTCTTTCGCCGTGATCTCCCCGCCAGTCTGAGCCTCAACATCCTCCGCAAAACGCCAATCCCGCCAAGCTTCTTTGAATGGATTGTCAGTCGCTCTGCCAGTAAACGCTATTGGTTGAAAAATCAATCCTCGAACAATGTCTGAGTTGGCGGCTGCAAAGCGGACAATTTGCCCAACTTCTGCATCGTTAAAACCACGCATCAACGTGGTAACTAGAATGACCTCCATATCAAGCGTGCGACAAACATTCACGGCTTTGTACTTGAGTTCCAGAAGCTTCCGCCCTCGGACTTTCTCGTAAAAAGAATCCCGAAAACTGTCAAATTGAAGATATACGATATTAAGACCGCTTCTTTTCAACTTTGCAGCGAGTTCTGGATTCTCTGCCAGATGAATGCCATTAGTCGCTAGAATGGTCATGAATTTCAGTTTGTGCGCGGTGTCAATTATCTCATGTATGTCTTCTCTCTCCAGCGGTTCCCCGCCTGAAAACAGGATGGCGGGAGGTTTAGGATTACGTTTACTCAAGAAGGTTAAGACGTCAATGAGTTCATCTTTAGTGGGTTCGTAATCGACGATGTGATCGGAGAAAGTGGAGAAGCAAACCGCACATTTAAGGTCACATTTCTTGGTAACATCAACCACGCCGATTACGGTGTCAGAGGTGTGGTTTTTGCAGGTCGCGCATACATAGGGACAGCCTTCAGGATTTTTAGACGAATCCTGATCCTCGAAATACTTGAAGTAGTCATAAGCTTCGGCAAAATCGTAAATCTCTTGGCTCTGCCAGTGGGTAGCAGTGAAGACCCCATGATCTTTGCAGCGTTTAGTGATTCCTATTTTGCCATTTTCAACAGATAATTCAGCATCAATCTTCTTCTGACATTCTGGACAAATGCTCTTGGTCTTCTTCAAAGAAGACCCCCAAGCAGAGACGACAAAGCCTCAAGAATCAATGCCAATGGCAACAGAATCATTGACATCGTAACCATTCGCTCGTATTTCCTCACATTCTCTGGAGAAACGGCAACCATGAGACGAATTGATGCATAGATGAGTATGACACTCCAAACCAGGATAAGCGGCAGATAAAACAAGGTGAAGTTACCTAGAAAATACGGTAAAGGAGCATAGAACTCCTGTCGCTACGAAGAAAACAGCTGCAACCTTTGCAGAATTGAGGCTGCCAATTTTCTGTGGAAGAGTGGGATAACCAATTTTGGAGTCTCCTTCAAGGCTTAGAATATCTCGCAAAACATTGCCGCCGATTGTTCCAAAAGCGATCGGATACAGACTCCATGAAGCAAAAGTCAAAGTAGCAGGGTTCCAGACACCAGTTCCCAGAGTAACAGCTTCACCGTAGAGAAATGCCGTCCCAGTCAGTACACCAACCAGTATGTTGGCAGCAAATCCCGATTTACGTTTGACGAAGGCAGAATACAATACGAGTAGTATCGAATCAACAAGCAGAATTAGAAAACTGAGCTGATTTATCAACGCAGAAAGAATCAAACCGATCGCAAACAAAACAAGTGAGATAATAATCACCTGTTTCAGGGATAAGGCGCCGGAGGGTATGGGACGCCTCGGTTTGATTATAGCATCGCTTTCTTTGTCAAAATAATCGTTCAAGGCAAAACCAGCTGATGTTACGAAAGCCATCGAAAAGAAAGTCACGGGTATTATCAGAAGGCCAAGGGAGCCTTTGGCTATTGCGAAGGAAGTAAGAAGAGCGAGACCGCCCGTCATCATCCAATAGGGAAGACGTAAAAGCGCCATTAGGCCTCTTGCTGACGTTATCATATTAGTTTCCTCGCTTTAGCCATTTCTCTCAAGGTATTTCCAAGAGTTATCTTCGGTGACCAATTTAGCTCTTTTTTAGCCTTAGTAATGTCAAACCAGATTGTGGTGACGTCTCCTTGCCAAGAAACGTTCGTAGTCGTAATCTCTGTCTTGTCGAGCAGATTGAGTATTCTCAGAATCATCTTGGCGAGATCTATTATCTTTGTCGTTTCCCCATAGCCCAAGTTATAGGTCTGACCGACGGTGCTCTCTTTCTGGACCGCAAAGGACGAGCGCATCTACAACATCTGAGACGTGCACAAAATCTCTAGACTGTAATCCTGTTCCGATTATCTCCAACTTGCTTGGATTTCTACCTATTTTGTCAAAGAAATCGTTAATAACTCCATGGCATCTTGGCCCGTAAACATTGGCAAACCGTAGAATGGTGATTTCCAGCCCATATTGGCTTGCATACATGTTGCAGTATTCTTCGCCGACAACCTTTGACAATCCATAGCAGGAGAAGGGATTGAATCCATAATTCTCCGCCGTTGGGAAAATGTTTGGATTGCCATAAACGGCTGCGCTCGAAGCAAAAACTAGCTTTGCATCGTTCTTGCGAGCTTTCTCTAGAACATTAAGTGTTCCTCGCGCGTTGGTTTCAAAATCTTCCACGGGGTTTTCCATAGAGTATGGAACAACGACCTGGGCTGCAAGATGATAGATTAAATCAGATTTCTCCATGGAACAAAGCTTTTGAAGGTCTAGAATGTCTCCTTTTACGAATTTCGCTTTGGGGACGTCTTTGACATTGTCGATTTTTCCGCTTGACAAATTGTCGTATATTGTCAGGTCGGTTGTTAGTTCCGAGAGTCTTTTGCACAGGTGGAAGCCTATGAAACCGGCTCCTCCAGTTACTAGTATTCGCTTCTTGTTGAGTTCGGCCATGAAGTCCACGACAAAGTTATATCTTGTTTTAAGGATTTATGGTATATGTCGCCGATGAAAGCTATAAAAACTTTTAGGGATATGCTTTCTTTCTTCACTATTATCCCATTGGGAAAGACTGAAGATTTTGTTTTAACGACAGCGGAGCATATTTCCTTGTTTCCCTTGATAGGAGCATTCGTCGGACTACTTGGAGCAGTGTACTTTTTGGCTTCTAGCTTTGTTACCTCATATCTATTAGTGTTCATCAACTTCTTTGTTCAAGTTCCAGCTGAGCTTCTGCTGAAATTGATACCTGCAACTATGACTGTGGCATTTCTGTTGGTACTAACCGGACTTCAGCACTTCGACGGACTTGTAGATTTGGGTAACGCCTTAGGATTGGGTAACCTGGAAGAGAGGCGAGCAGCGGCTCATAGGTGGGTCGTTTCCTACAAAGGTGCTTTGCTCGCTATTGTTGTCGAATCTCTTGGCGTTTGTAGGCTTAGTCTTTTTGAGTGCGGAAAATGCTTTCCTATCACTAATCGTGTCAGAAGTAGGCGCAAAGTTGGCGATAGTCACAATAGCAGTGGTTGGCAAACCGACTCATAGAGGGACTGGGTTCGATATTCCTGGAAAATGCAAAGAGAAAGAGCAGCATAATAGCTTACTTCATTGCAGCATTAATTGCCGTCCCGCTTCTGGGTTTCATCGGCGTCAGCATAATATTGATTAGCGTTCTTTTTGGAGTATTGATGGGATGGGTTGGGAAGAGCATTTTTGGCGGAGTCTCTGGTGACATGATGGGAGCAACAAACGAAGTGGTCAGAGCCGCAGTGTTGGTTTTTGCGGCAGGTGCTTTTGCTTTATGAAAGTTCCTGCTCTAGTAATGGCTGGCGGTATGGGAAAGAGAATGGAACTGACAGTCGAGAAGCCACTTGTTCAGTTTATGGGCAAGCCACTGATAGAGCGAGTGGTTGGAGCACTTAAGTCCGCGAGGCAAATTTCAGAATTCTATATTGTAACCAGCCCAAATACTCCTGAGACTGAAGCAAAGTGCCTGAAGGATGGGTTACGTGTTGTCAGAACTGACGGCAAAGGGTATCATAACGATTTGGTTCAAGCGATAACAAAAGCCAACTTGCTAAGCCCAGTTTTAATTATTCCATCTGACTTGCCTGCCCTGACCGGAAAATTCTTGGATAGAGTCATCTCAGCTTTTGAAAAACGTGGGAAGGACGCCCTAGCTGTCTTCGTACCAATAAAAACAAGGGAAAGATTCAAACTCTCAATTTCATCTACTGACGAATATAAAGGAACATGGTATGCAGTTTCAGGAGTAAACATAATAAGCGGTTCCAGAATCCGAGACGAGGGCAAAATCGCCACAAGTGCCATAATCACCAAAGAGATCGAGGTCCTTTTGAATATAAATACCCAAAATGATTTAGCGATAGCTGAAGAAATTGTCAAGAACGCTAGAAGAGAATAGCTCCTCTTATGATCTTGCTATGGATTCAAGTAATGATTTGTAGATCAAACCAGCCCACAGAAAAAAATGAAAATATAGATAAAAGTAGGCCAATCTCTCATATAGTCACCATAACATGGTGAAACTGCATGACAGAAAACCAGCAGCCTCCGATGACAGCCCTTAAGCTCGCCTTAGGAGCAATATTTGCCGCTTTAGTATTCGTGGCAACGTATTCCTTCGTCATCTATATCCCTGCCACAAGCGGATACTTTAATTTTGGTGAAACCACGATCTACATCGCGGCTTTGATGTTTGGCCCTTTTGTTGGAGCCTTTGCGGGTGCTGGGGCTGCAATAGCAGATATTGTGGTTCCGGGCGCTGCACAATTCGCTCCTGGAACATTACTGATAAAAGGTTTGGAAGGAGCTACTGTCGGTTTTCTTTACGTGAAACTTCAGAAATACGGGTCAAATCGTGGCTTGTGCGCCATCTCTTCCACAGTCGCGGGAGGATTAATTATGGTATCGGGATATTTTTTTTACGAACAAATAGTACTTGGATATCCATTTTTAGCGGCACTTTTCGAAATTCCGATTAATATCTTACAATTGTTAGTTGGTTTGGTAGTGGCAATACCCATCGTTAATGTTATCTTCCGCATCTTTCCACAACTGGAAAGCAGAAGGGCAAGATTTTAGGTGAGGTTAAGATGAAACTGCCACCGGGAAAAATTCCTGTAGACATATTAAAAGAAGTCGTTTTCAGAAACCTCGGCGCGGAACGTCATGAGGTCGCTGTAGGTCCGTCGGCTGGAATCGACGGTGCCGTCATAGATGTGGGAGACAAGTCAATAGTAATTTCTATGGATCCCATCACTGGGGCTATCGAACGAATCGGCTGGCTTGCCGTTAACGTAAATGCGAATGACATCGCCACTTTCGGTGTGGAACCTGCTTTCTTTTTTTCATGCATACTTCTTCCCGAGGGCGCAGGCAGAGAGCTTGTGGAAACGATAAGCACCCAGATGGGTGAAGCAGCCAAGAATCTGGGTGTCGCTATCGTAGGCGGCCACTGCGAAACAACGCCTAGCTTGGCAAAACCCATAGTCGTTGGTTGCGTCATGGGCTTGACGGAAAAGAGCAGGTACGTAACAGCAGCCGGTGCAAGAGCAGGAGATAAAATTATTTTGACGAAAACTGCAGGCATAGAAGGAACCGCGATCTTGGCAGCAGATAAGGAAACGGAGCTTGGAGAGATACTCAGCAAAGCCGCCTTGAAGAATGCCAAAGACTTCTACAAGAGAATCAGCGTTGTCAAAGACGCCACCACAGCTTGGAAAACTGGGGGAGTGCATGCCATGCATGACCCAACAGAAGGAGGCGTTGCCGGAGGAATACATGAAATCGCAGATGCCTCCCACTTAGGCGTGAAAATCTTCAAGGAGAAAATTCCTGTATCTCGTGAAACTTCCAAGTTGTGCAAATACTTCAACATCGACCCGCTCCAACTGATAAGCTCAGGAGCCTTGCTCATTTCCGCAGATCCGAGAAAAGCAGAAGACATTGTAAGAAACCTGAAACTCGAAAATATCCGAGCTTCAATAATAGGCGAATTCCTAGAAAATTCAGATGAACGAAGTCTATCCATCAAGAACGGGAAAACAATTACTTTACCCCGACCAGCATCAGATCATCTCTGGACCGCGTTGGCGCGATGAAGATTCTCTGGTGCCTGGAGAGCGAACTGAACAAACCAGTAGAACAAGAAAAATGGATAGTAAAGTCCATATGTCAACATGTGTGAATAAAGAAGGCCGCAGCGAAATTCCACTATAGCCTGTGAAACTCCGTTTTGCAGACTCCAGTTTCCCGGCGGCTTAAAATGTAGACAATAAATATCGTCGCCAATCACAGTTTTGTATCCTCGTTCCTTTATCCAGTTGATGATAAACGCGTCTTCATAAGCATGAAGTTGCTCTGGAATCTCGATTCCCTTGACAGCGTCTCTGCGGATTAGGGTATCATGCATTCCGCCTCTGAGTCCAAAACATTGTCTCGCTATCAGACTCTGGAACTTCATGATGCGCTCATCCTTCACTCCAGGAATTACATCAATGTTTACTCCCCAAACTGCACCAACATCCTAGTTAATCTCTTCTTGGCTTTCTCAAACCAGTCTTGGCTTAGAATGACATCACTGTCTACGAAAACAAAGGACTCCGTTTTGACCTGGTCGATGCCTCTTTGTCTTGCCTTGGCTCTTGAGCCGCCCACGTTCAGCGTTTGGACATTTCTTTTTTTGCGTTTCAGTCTATTTATATATCCATGGTTCGATCGGTGGAAAAGCCATCCACCACTATCAGGTTGTTGACTGGTATGTTCTCGTAGATTGAAGTTATGCACTTCTCGAGAAGGTAATCACTGTTTTTCGTCAGCAGTACAACATCAACTGTCTGCACATTGTCGCCTCCGTGTTTTCGCTCAAGTCTTCTCGTCAATTGCGTGATACTGAATACTGCTTATAAGAATATAGACCTATTCGAAACTTTTGCTTCGGGCTTGCATCTGCCTAAGATCGTTTTTCTCTATTGTTGAACAACCGATAAATGGAATATACAGTGTAGAAGCCGTAAGCGGGTATCAATTTGCCAATCAAACTCGAGTTTCCGCACCTAATAGCTTCAGCTATCGTGTTTGAGCTGCCCTTTAGCGTCCACACACCTTCGGGTCTGAAGTGAACGCAAAACGGATTATAACATGCAACTGCACGGTAGCCTTTCTTGACAATCCAATCTTTGATGTAAGTGTCTTCAAAAACATGAAGATCCCGCGGTATTTGAATGTCCTTGACTAAACAAGTACGGACAAGAGTGTCATGAGTTCCGCCTCGAAGCTCAAATATCTTTCGCGTTATCCACAAAAACATCCTCAGTGTGGCTCTATTCTTGATTGTTGACCACACTTCGATTCCCCAAACCGACCCGACATCACTGTCAACATAACTTAGAGCTTTTCTATACCAATCCTTGCAGAGGACTACATCGCTGTCTACGAACATGAACCATTCGGTCTCAACATTGGCAATTCCTTTCTGCCTAGCCGTTGCTCGGGTACCGCCATCATGAACGATGACAACGTTATGGTATCTTTCATCAAATCGCCGGAGGATATCGATGGTGTTGTCTACCGAGTAGTTGTCAACTACTATCAGTCGCTCAACTGGCACATTTCGATAGACCGACCTGAGACAGCTTTCAAGAACCTTCTCACTGTTTTTTGTCAGAAGTACGACGTCAATGGAATCCATGATTACATCTCATTATTCTAATCCAAATACTAGCGACTGAAAGTAAACGCTTTTCTGTCCAATCACATGTCTCGGTAGATGGCAAATTAAACCAGCCAATCTGCGTGAATGCGCTGTATGGTTTTTATAGTCCTGGTCTAAATACTTTAGCATTAACTAATCGGCTAGTGAAACATTATTTGACCTCGAAAATCAGGAAAACAGCATCTGTCGCAGCTCGCTCGCTTATCCCAAACAAGCCTCATCACGCACAGTGGATGATAACAAGGAAATGCAACTACCGTTGCAGAGGCTGCAACGTCTGGAAAGAACAAGACCAGAAAGAACTATCAACCGACGAAATAAAGAAAGGCTTAGACATACTGAAAAAACTCGGCATCGTGGAACTTGTGCTTTCTGGAGGAGACCCCCTATTGAGGCAAGATGCCGAGGAGATAATAAATTACGCTTCAAACCTTTTTGTCACAACAGTATATGATAATGGCAGCATGGCAGCTCAGAAAGATTGATGCCCTACGAAACGTAGATTTCGTGGCAATCTCGATAGACAGTCTGGACCCCGAAAAAAATGACTACATAAAAGGTGTGCCAGGAGCCTGGAAATCAGCTATCGAAACTGTTGAAACCTTGCATAACGAAGGAATAAACGTAAGCGTTACACCCACGATTTCGCAACTAAACCTGCATGAAATCGTGGACATTACAAACCACTTCTCAAAAAAAGGAATCCCTCTATGGTACTGTCTATACTCGTTTGACTCATCAAATGATGTGAATCAGCTTTTTCGAATTGGCAAGAGCAATGATGAATTCATAATAAAAGACGCACAGGCCATGGTAAACCTATGCGACACTCTCAAAGACATGAAGAAGACGAACAGAAACATACTAGTAACAGATAAACTGCTAAACACGGTTAGAAGCCTTTACGAAACCGGAAATCGAATATGGAAGTGCCGCGCCCTAGCGGACTTTCTGGTAGTCGACCATCTGGGGAGAATCGCTGGGTGTCACAGTCACAACTTTGCAGGATCTGTATTCGACTTACCCAAGAAGTGGAAAAGCGAGGAATTCAAATTGCTGCGCAGTAACTACCGTGAATGCACACAATGTACCTACCTTTGTTATATTTTCTACTCACTGCATGGAAGCGCGTACGGCAATTTGACCTTGGCTAAAGACCAATGGAAGAATGCAAGATTTCTCTTGAAGAAAAAACGAAGTTAGGACTCGAAGGTCGGCAAGATTTTTACGATTTCTGCAGTTCTGTGATTCAGCAAAAGTCCGAAACTTTCATCTTTGTCAATGTCAATCATGTTACTGAAGACAATCGTTTTTAGTACGCGAATTTTGGTAACGGGAACCTTTTCCATTATGGAACGTGGTCCCCCGTCCTTCGGTTTTTTCAATTCAATGAAAGCGGGAAAAAATAGGATTAAAACGAAAACTGTTCCCAAAGCAAGAAAAATGATTATCGCCGAAGTCAGATCAGAGACGAGAGTTGCTATAAAGAGATTAACACTCAGTTCCGAGATAGTGATTTTCACCTCCGAGATGGTTAGTTTTTGCCCAAGAATTCTTCCGATTTCGCATTATCTTTGAAAGTAGGAGATCAAAGAGAGCTTTTGTGCATATGAGTATGTTAAATAGGTATGAAAAAAGAAGGAGAGGAATTAGCCATTGAATTCTCGTCCTTCCATCTAAGTATGTGCCGATGCCTATTTCAAAAAAGGGGGCTGAGTTTCCGGCTAGAATGTAAAACGATATGGGAGCGAAATACCATATAGAATAGACTGAAGGCAAAGGTTCACACAAAACAAGCGTAACCCCGGCTAACCAAGAAATCAGAGTAGCAACGGGCATGAAATACAAATGAAGGAGGAGCAAACCGTCGATTTTCTCTTTTAAGCAAAGCTTCTTGCTTTTTACTACACTCCAGGAGTGCTTGAAACATACTTGCATGTGCCCCAAAGCCCATCTATGCCTCTGTCGCCAGTACGCAGTCCAACTGTCAACAGCTTCTTCATAGCATTCAGCATCGCCTATGTAGTGAACTCGATAGCCGTGAAGGTAAACAAGAAAGGTCAGATCTGTATCCTCAGTCAGCATGGACTCGTCAAGCGGGCCTAATTCTTCCAGAAGAGTCCGACGAAAACCTCCAACTGTTCCGCCGAATTGCGGTATGAGACCAAGAATATCACGGGCTTCTTGATTGATGCAATAACCGCCTGTCCTCTCCATCGCTACGATCCTTGTCACGATATTGTCCGGTTCATTTGACACAACAGGTCGTCCTTGTACTGCGCCGACCTTAGGGTCAATGAATCCTCTTACGAGCTTTTCGACAATATCTACTTGTGGGGTATAATCGGCGTCGAAAAATAGTACGATTTCACCCGTAAGTAGGTGTAGGCAAGAGTTTATTGCTGAGGGTTTGCCTTTGCCTCCGGTTCTTTTGTCTCTGTGAACCACTTCGATAAATTTATATTGCCGTGAATACTTTTCCGCAATTTGCCCTGTAGCATCTGTTGATGCGTCATTTATGACAATTACCTGTACCTTTTCCAGAGGGTAAGTCAACTCGGATATCCGTTGGAGCAACCGACCAATTACGTTTTCTTCATCACGAGCTGGAATTATTATGGAGATGCTTGGCTCATAAAACTGGTGCCTAAAATCGTCTAATTGGAAATTGTTGGATTTCCGCAGTACTGTGAACGCAAAATTGTAATGCCTGATCACATAGCACAACGTAAACCCTGTGTAAAAAACAATTATTAGTCTGAGTGTTTGGCTAATCAAGTTCCTCGCCAGCCTTTTCGTTTACTAGGAAGAGCGGCTAAACTGAGTGACCAATAGGTCACTATCCACATGAAATTGAAAAATGGATAAAGAATTACGTAGACCAAATTGAACGCATTGCCGAAAATTGTGATTCCTGCGTTACGGAATAAACTGAAAAAGAAGTTGCAGAGAACCCCAAGGACGTTACCCAGTGCAAGCAGAATTAATTTGGTATTGAACGGTATTTTCAGGATGAAGGTTAGGGAAATAAAAAGCAAATTGAAACAAAGAAGATTTACAGTGGCTTCAAGACCGACAAGTTGAAATGACACGAGAAGACATATGGCGACTGCTTCCAAACAAAACACTGCAAAGATAGGGCTGTCTTCGAACTGGATTTATCCTTACCCCCGTTCCAAGATGGCTCGGAAAACAGTTTGTATGTTGGATTTCTATTTTAAGAATTGCGTAAGTCTTAAATAATGATGCTTCAATACTGGCAAAAAAGAAAGCCAATTACAACACAATTACTAGTTTGTGTTATTGAATACTAAATTATCAATAACATCACAGAGAACATGATAAACTTCGTTCGCATTCAAATTGTCAGTGTCTAAGATGAAATGGAAAGGTTCAAAATCTTCGCCGAGAGTGAAACCGTAGAGTTTTTTATATATAGTTCTAGTGTTTCCCTCTTTTTCTCTCAACACATCTATAGCTTCTTTTGGCGAGATTTTGTCGCGTTTAACAATTCGTTCTGCCCTTTTTTCAAGGGAAGCTGACAGCCATATTTTGAAGCCTTTGTTCAATAACCAAGGCATTGTCCAACTGTCCAAAAGGACATTTCCTTGTTTAGCATACTCCAGAAGCTTATTGTCTACAGCCTTGTCGAACTTCGAGTCGTTTCTTCTTCTTTCTAGGAAATGTAGGCCTTCTGAAGTCTCCCACCAACCTTGAACAGAGACGTTGCAGCCTTCGGCCGCTGCCAGGTCCTTTAGAGCGTCCCCGCCCGAATAGTAATGAAGTCTGTATTTTCGGGCAAGTCTCTTGGCTAAAGTGCTTTTTCCAGTCCCAGCCATTCCGGAAATGCATATAACAATTTTCTTGTCGCTATTTTTGGCCACTTCAGCTCTCGTCATAAAGCTGCACCAAAACGCCAGCCTTTACTATTCCATAGGGGTTACGCCTAGCAGTTTGGAGACTAACGTTCCAAACATGAAAGAGCAGAGCATATACCAGTAGAGTACGGGTATTCCACCGTAGCCCGGGACGATTGCGACGAAATTTGCACCGTATACCGGTGTTAGGAAGAATATCCAGATCAAAATGTACACAAAACCTATTGGGAATAACAGTAATTGGGGTTTGCTCATCTTCATATTCATTTGGTTTATCTGTGCATCTTTCTTTTTCAGTTTTTCAATCATTTTTTTATCGTTCGCACGTACCGCTTTCATAGTTTGAGAACGGTGTTCAGCGATCTCTTTCTGCATTACCTTATATTCTTCCCATCCAACCATGCGGCTAACCAACAATCGGTTAATCGTCATGTTGATTAATGAAACAGCAAAGGTAATTAGCAAAATCAGCACTGTAGAAAAAGGTATTACTGCAATATCGATTGACATATTCTGTATTTTCCCCGCTTTACACTGGTTCTTTTAAGCCTATTTGTGTTCTTGTTAATAACTATTTTCGATACTTGTTTTTCACTGCGGCGCGCATGCTTTTCCTAAATTCGTTTCAAAGCGAGTCCGGCACTTCTCTAAGGGACAGACTAAGCTTACGAGAAGAACAAAAACAACGACTTCTCTCTGAAACACGCAACCATTTTTCTTTCACACACTCTTCTCTGAATATTCTGGGAACAGGCAAAGGCACTAGCTAACCACCTAAAAAAAGGGAATACAGAAGACTTACGCCCGAGCCCTAGAGATCATTCTCCTAGGATCCTTCTGAAAGCAGGGAACATCTCCGATGCCCTTTCACGCATTAGCAATTCATAATACTGATAGATTATGCCCACAGCTAGCATGATTCCTGTTCCGGAGCCGAAACAGCCCAAGAAATCTGCTAAGCCAGCAATTAAACCTATAATTATGCCACCCAGGACAGTAACAACTGGGATGTAACGCTTAAGAATAGTCTCAATGGGACGTCCTGATCGTCGATAACCAGGAATCTGCATTCCCGCATCCATGAGTTGCTGCGCTACTTTGTCTGGACCAAGACCGCCAACCTCGAGCCAAATAAGCGAGAAGACAGCGCAAAAGGCCACTAGTATACCCAAGTATACCGCTGCTCTCACAGGCTCAGCAATCACATGCTGAATCGTGTTAGGAGAGGTTACGTAGTATGCTAGTCCACCTGCTGGTTGAACGCTGGTTTGATTGCCAGAAGTCACGTACCTGTATGATCCTATGATATCGATAAGCAGGTTCTCACCTGGTTGAGGTTGTCCTTGTGTGCTCCAGATAAGCTGGCTAAAGAAGTAGACGTTGGCGAAAAGCGCGGAAGCAAAGATAACAGGTAGGTTGGAAACATACATTAATTTTATCGGATATCGACTGCGAAAGCCCTTGTATCCAGCATATGTTAGTGGAAGTTCAACTCTCACTCCCTGTAAATAGATTACTGCCAAAAACGCGCCGATAGTCGCTATTAGGCCTATAACCGAGCTTGCATACGCGTCTCCCATTATCCATGACGTTAACGATTGTTGGCCACTTAGCAAAAGGGAAAGCGAACCCACAAAAAGCCCTGACTGTGGAGAGAATGAGGACCACATGACGTTTTGGGCTACTCCTGCCATGATGAAGAGGCTGATTCCGCTGCCTAGTCCCCAGCCTTTTTGAATCAGCTCATCCAGAAGCATCACAATCACTCCTGCTGCTAGAAGCTGCAGAAATATCACTATTGATGCAGTACCAAGGGATCCAAAGCTGCCATACATGCCACTTATAAGGTAGGCACCAGCTTGGACGCCTGTAAGAACAATCGAGAAGACTTTGCTAGCTATTGTGAAAAGGCCTCTGTCTTCGGGATCAGACATGTCGCACTTTATTATGGAAGAGCCAGACAGCAGCTGCAGTATCAAGCCTGCCGTGACTATGGGACCAATGCCGAGTTCCATGAGGGTGCCGCGGTTTGAGGCAAAAATCACTCTTAGGGCGCCAAATTGGTCTTGTATGTTTTTGGTGATTCCATATAGGGATACCTCGGACATCACCAAATAGACGATTAAGACAATGGCCGTCCAGAAGATTTTTTCGTTGAAACTCACTTTGCGGGCCGGAACTTTGATCTCAGGCAATACTCTGCCTAGTGGTTTGAAAAGGCTTAGGAATCTTCCGGCCATTTGGCAATATTACTCTCCGTATTACTCTCCGTGTTCTTGAGATACCGGTAATATTTCTCCGCCAGCCATCTTTATTTTTTCAGCGGCGGTTTTTGAGCAAACTGCAACAGTAACCGTTATAGGTTTAGTGATTCTGCCCGAGCCCAGAAGTTTAGTATAACCTAAGCTTGCCAAATTCACGCGAGATTTACCTTCTTCAGAAGGAAATTTCTGAGATAATTCTTCAAGCTTTTCAAGGTTCAGGGTTTTCTCTTTCCGGTTGAGACTCTGCGGTGATGTAAAGCCGTGTTTACCAAAGTAGTCAGGTTCATATGATGTCACGTAGCTCCACAGGTGTTTGTGGCGTCCAACTTTTCTATGTCCCTTTGAGCCTGCATCTCTGTGTTGCCCTATTCTTCCGTACCCTTGTGTCCTGGATCCGCGAGTCTTTCTAATTTTCCTTAGTTTGTGTGGCATGCTCTCAACTTCTCTTGTCAATGGTTTGCTCTTTTTCTGCTTTCCTTAATTTGACTTCCAGCACACCATTCTTGTACGTTGTGTGCATAATGTTTGGAATGACCTCTTTCGGCAGATTTAAACTTTTATAGTACCTACGGTCTTTTGCCTTTGCAGACAGGGTTAATTTTTGATCTTTCACCTCAATCTTGAGGGTTTCCTTATTGAAACCAGCAATCTCCGCGACTATTGTAATCCAAGCCTTCTCTTGGAATATGTCAATAAGTGGTTTGGGTTCTTTCCATTTTCTCTTGCGGTAGTTTCTGGGTATGTGGTAATTCTGAACGTGAGCTACTCTGGCGGTTCGGGTTGGTTCTAGTCGGATGGTCTTAGGGGAAAACTTGGCTGTAGGTTTTTCCATGTCCGGAAAGTCTAAGCCATCGCATATGTTTCTTGCTTCTCCGCCATTTCGCGCTCAAGTCTGTTTCTCCTATTCACAATGGCATCTCCACAGTAACTATAAAATGTATCGCATAGAAAGGAATGGAAAGGCAAAAACAAGTTGGCGTTGGTTCTACGATGGTTGTGTATTGCGAACGCGTTTCGGATAGCGCGTACGCTTTGTGCGCGCCAGTAGATAGATAGAGAAGGCAGATAACGATTGTTTAATCTCTAGACCATGCGTTTCATGAGTTCATTTATGGCTTCGGCGCGGTATCCAGCCTCTCCGCCTGCTCGATAGTTCATCTTGGTCTTACCTTTGAACCCTTTTCTTGGAGGGTGTAGTTTAAAAACGGGTTGAATGTTGGGCAGTTTCTGGTATTCTATCTTGCATGTTGAAACGGCACTTGCCAAATCATCTAATGAGGGGAAGCCAATTTTTTGCAGGTAGACGTCAGATATTTTATTATTGCCCGCAAGCCTTCCGCGCTTTTGCAGCATCAATGATATGGTCTCTTTTGAGACTTCGCCCCAGGTCACGTAGCTCTGAACTCGCTGAAGCATCCCTTTGAAGGATGGTCGATTGTCGATTAACACCGCATGATTTGTCTTAGTTAAGCGAAGCATTTTGAGCGTCTCTGTGGCTTCACGCTGCGCACTGATTGTTCCGCGGACTTTGACTGCGGCAATGCACTTGCGTTCTTCAGCTTTTTCAGTCAAACTATCTCACCCAATCGGCCTGAGTTATCAGACTGTATGATTTGCGTAATGCATCAAAAATGGCGCATGCGTAAGATGGCACTGTCCTGGTTGAGCCATAACTACGCATCCAAAGGTCTTTGATACCTGCTAAACCTAAGATAACTTTCGCCACTTCGCTTGATACAAGACCTAAACCCCTTGGTCCAGGGACAATAACTACTCTTACTCCCCCGCATTTTCCCTCTACCTGGAAGGGCACCGAGTGAGGCTTGCCACAGCCACACTCCCAGCTGCCACATCCGCGTTTGACAGGAACAATATTCAGCCGCGCATTTGCTGCAGCTTTTTCAATCGCATTTCTAACCTGACTTGCCTTTCCAGATCCTAAGCCAATATAACCGTCTCTGTTACCGACGGCGACGATAGCCTTGAATCGGGATTTTTCACCCGCATCTGTCTGCTTTTGAACCAGATTTACGTTAATTACTTCTTCCTGTAAATCAGGAAGCAATGCATCAACAATTTGTGACTCAGAAATCTTCAGACCACTCAGGAAAACCTCATCTATAGATGAAACTTTACCTTCCTGAATCATTTTGCCTAGACGAGTTTTTGGGATCCATTCCTCTGAATGTGCTGTCTCTCTTTCCCTGAAGCGACTCATTCTTTTTTAACCCTCTTCTTTACAGTCCTCTTTTCTTCTTTCTTTGTTTCTTCTTTCTTAGTTTCCTGCTTGAATGATCCGATAATTTCGGCCTTGACTTTTGCCACCTGTTCGGGAAGTTTTTCCGGAGTTATTTTCTGCTCCAAATACTTTGAAAATCTCGAGGAGTAAACCTCTGCGTCGGTGCCCAGACTCTTGGCATATTTAGCAATATGCTCTCCCTTAATTCGCTCCTTGACAATTTTTTCCTCATCATGTCTCACAACGACACCAGCGTCTACAACTCCGCTTAGGACAGCAAAGACCTTCGAGCCTCTGGCTGGAGTCACGAGGCCAATGTCTAGATTCGCCGAATCAAATCCTTTGGCTTTAGCCTTCAGCCCGCATAGTAGACCTGTAAGATAAGCTGCTGGCACGTTGCCCCTGGAGGCTTTCCATCCGAACATTATTAACTCCCGAGAATGTCCTGAGGCTAATACCTCATCACCATGCGGCTTAGCAATGATAATTTGCGCGACAGTATTGTTTATTGTGCTTCTGGCGACAAGTCGCGGCTTCCCAGAAAGAACCAATGCCTTCCGAGCCTGATAATCAGTCTTCCCTTCTCGCCTACGCCGAGGTGCAACACGATAAGTCGACCCTCGTCCCATTAACGCTTCCTCCACAAGTCATGGGCTTTCAAGTACCGCTCCAAATCAGCCATGGATTCAAACCTTCCGCTGCTCGCCATCTTGTACAATTGCCTGTAAGTGGTTTCTGTAATGACTCTACTTGCTTTCAGCTCACGAAGCTTTTTTCTAAGCGATCGAATTTTGAGCATCCAAGCCTCTTTCTTAGAGATTTTTGCTTGTCCAGAGCCAGTATAACTGCCTTGGCCCTTGCGCCGACCTCGTCGTTTCTTCTCGTGAACGGTTTTTGCTCGAGACCTGCTTACTCCCTTTTCAGGTAAAGAAACGATGACTTTCTCATGAACAAGCTTTTTGACTTCTTCTCTTGTTATTGCCGACTCAACGTCATCCATTCGTTCAGGATCAATCCAAACTCGATTCTGCCCAACTTTAAGTATTTGCGCTGCCAAACGTCTTTGACCACTAAGGTTAGTCATTACTTTTCTACTCCTTCTTCACTTTAGATTTCTTTTGCGTTTTTTTCGGTTTCTCAGCCTTCTTCGAGGACTTTTCTTTCCCCTGCTCGGATTGCTTTACTTCTGTTTCTTCCGGGCTTTCCTTTTCTTTAGGAGTTTCTTTAATCACCTTGAAGTTCAAAACATAAACCTTCCGTTTCTTGGCTTCGGCAATTATCTGAGCCCGTTTTCTCATGCCTATAGTGTGTGCAATTCGAGCAGCTTGAGTTGTGGGGTCGATTTTGGCTATGTCGCTTATGTTACTCACCAGAACCTCACGATATCCAGACGGGTGAAGTCCACTAGCAATCTTGGGTCCCTTGTATCCAGTACTCACGGTTGGCGGCCAGCCTTTGATTTTACGTCGCATCTTGTGATCTAGACCTCTAGGTCTACGCCAACTCTCACTGAACTTGTCGTAACGCCAACTTTCAGATCTAACGAAACTTGGCTTCTTGTTCCTGGCACGTTCCCGCGTCTTCAGCGCCTTTTTCGACAGGGGCGTTTTCCTTTCTGCCATTACTCCATCCCCTCATTTCGTTCGAAAACATAAATGCCATCCAAGAAAACCCGTGGGTCTTTCCTCTTGACCTTTGTCGCCTGTTCAATGTTGGCGGCTGTCTGGCTGACTTCTTCGAGGTTTACTCCCTCGACGATTATGTCTTCACTTTGAATTTTGACCTTGACATCGCCGATTAACTTAACCTTGCGCTCTCTTCTTTCGCCAGTGAAGTTTTCAATCAACAATGTCTTGCCTTGAACCTTCACAGAAATCGGAAAGTGTGAGAATACGATTTTGAGCTTGTATGTAAAGCCTTTCTGAACTCCCTCAATCATGTTTCTTATATGCGAATGAATTGTACCCACTAGTGCGGCTTCCTTTTTGCGAGGCCACTCAGCCCAAACGCGTACAGCCTTGTTTCTTGCTTCGATGGATATAGGAACATAAGAAAAATCCCTTATCAAAGTTCCATTCTTACCTTTAACCGTGACTTTCCGCCCCTCTAAAGAGACGTCTACATCATCAGGAACTTGAATGGTCTTGGAAATTTCTGGCAGCCGCATCAAATACACCCATTCTAATATACGAAGGCTAGAAGCCTGCCTCCGATGTTCTTTTCCTCAGCATCCCTGTGGGCTATGACACCCTTTGATGTTGACACAACCATTATTCCAATATCTCTTGATGGCAGGAATTTTTTCTCCCAAGTTTCAAACTCGCCCACGCTCACCGAAAAACGGGGCTTAATAGCACCGCACTTGTTTATCCGTCCCAAAAGTTGAACCTTGAATTTTCCAGAACGTCCATCATCGATAAACTCGAACTCTCCGATGAAACCGTTCAGCTGCATTATCCTTAGCACTCGACCTAGAAGTTTGGACGCAGGGCTAAGTATACACTCGCGTTTGTTACGCATCTCGTTATTTATTATAGTTATCAAGCCATTTGTCAGAGTGTCCATCTTGTACACCATTATTCATATTTTTTGAAACCAAGTTTCGGGGCTGCTTCCCTAAAACAGTGCCTGCAAAGATATAAATTGTAACGTCGGATGACTGGCCCGTATGAACCGCATCTAACGCATGGTCGTGAGCCCTTGCCGAATTTTCTTACTTTTTTCAACTGTTGTTTTCCCATAAATCTTTCCTCTGATCTATACGATTTCAACTCCAAGGGTTTTCCCAATGAAAGCGACTGATTCCTCGGGTGTTAGTATGTGCTTGCTGCCGACACGAGATTTCTGTTTTCTTCTGATTTTCACTCGCTGCCCAGGACGGTTCACTGAGACACAGACGTCCATGCCGAAAATACCGACATCAGGATCGTATTTTACGCCTGCAATCTCTATGTGCTCTTTGAGGCCAAAGGCGAAGTTCCCTTGTTTGTCGAAGGACGAACGGGAAATCTTGTTGTCTACAACGGGAAGGACTTTTTTCAGGAAATCAATGGCTTTTTGTTTTCTCAGCGTTACGGTGCAAGCAATAGGTTCGCCTTTCCTTATGCCGAAGTCTCTTATTGTGTTCTTGGCGTTTCTCTTAACAGGCACTTGACCGGTCAATTCCTCCAAGACTCGAGTAGCTTTCTCTAGAGGTTCGCCTGACTTACCTACGTTAAGGTTCACAACTACTTTCTCGATCCGGGGTTTGAGCATTGGTTGCTCTTCAAGTTTGACAGAAACATCCTCAGACAACTTTCGATTCCTCCGGCAAGGTTACTAATGGTGCGGCATCACCAACCGAGAAAACGAAATTCAAAATGGTTTGATAGCGATTCCCGTTTTCATCCTCTACAATTACGAGAGCGTTCCTGCGTTTCTTAGCTTCCGTCTTTTCTATCTCAACGATTTTGCCATGTTTCCCAATGTTCTTGCCACCAGTTATTACAGCAAAGTTGCCCACTTTTGTTCCTATGCTAGCAAATACTTGCTTGTCTGGAAGACCCAGTTTCAGAATATCAAAAGTTGCATATGGCATAGGTGAGGACTTAGCATCTTCGACTTTCACGCGCAGGTTCGAACCATCATGGAAGGCGAACTGCACGACTCCTTTATCTACGGTTGTTTTGTCCTCTACTCTAAGTAACTTGAAAGTTGACTCTTCCTTGCTGATCGGATTAAGTATTAAACCTTTGTGCGAGGGCATTACTCTATAGAATTTGTTCATGGCAGGCAAAGAAATTACATCCATCAAACCAACAGGAAAACTGTCGTCGCGCCTGACTTTTCCATCAACAAAGACTTTTCCCTGAGAGACTATCGTCTTGCCTTCTTTCCTCGTCTCAGCCACGCTGAGTATATCCCGAAGCACAAGTGATAGGGGCAAACACTCTACTAGAGAGTGGGGTCCAGGTGAAGGCTTCACTATCCATGGAAATTCTTTCCTGTGAATCGGCCAGAATCTAGGAGCTGGCTTGCGTTTCAACCTTCCAGGTTTTCCTTTCTTTCCCAAAATTAAGTTCCTCCTTCCTTTTTCGAAGCGACGGTCTTTCGCTTCCGCGGAATTTTCGTCGCGACAACGGACTTAGTTTCTTTGCCAGCCGCTTTTTCTTTTTTTGTGGGTGCCTTGACTTTTCGTTTTCCTGCAACAGGTTTCTCCTTGGTTGTCGGTACTTCTTCCTTCTCGGACACGGGTCTTTCTTGGGTCACCCTTGGCTTTTCGGCTGTTTTCTTTTCTCTACGTGCCTTTTCCGATTTGGGGATAACTCTCGGCTTTTCAACTGGTTCTTCCCCTTTCAACTCAACGGTTTTCTTTGCGGGCTTTGGAGTTGTCTTTTCTTTTTCTTCTTTCAGCGGCAGTTCTAGTTCATGTTTTCTATCAACGATTGCCTTTCGCCATTTGTCATCAAGATTCAAGCTTCTTATCATAACTTTAGATGGATGAACTGCCACGAAGATGTTTGTTCCATCTACCTTTTCACGAGTCAAACCTTCTACGAAAATGCGGTACCGCTTCAGATCTACACGTGAGACTTTGCCCTCAAAACCTGAATGATCCCCACGCATTATGCGAATTGTGTCGCCCTTCCGAACTGGAAGTGTTTTGGCACCTTTTGAAGCCGCAAGTTCTTTCGATAACGGGGCTGCCATCAGCTTGTGACGCATGTGAGCAGGCGCGTTATGAAGGAGTTTTCTCTGTTTCCGCGGGTCTTTCACTCGTTTTGTCGCTTGCATGCTTTTTTCACCTATACTATTATGCTTGAAGCACTAGCTATCCTTGGCCATCTTTCGGCTGCTTCTCGGGCCACAGGTCCGCGAATCTCGGAGCCTTTCATTTCGCCATCAGGCGTAATTATTACAGCAGCGTTGTCCTCAAACTGAACCCAGATGCCGTCTATTCTCCTGAACGACTTCCTCTGGCGAACAATAACAGCTTGAAAAATCTTCTTCTTCATATCAGGGGTTCCTTGTCGCACAGAAACAGTTACTTTGTCGCCAACCGTGGCAGAAGGATATCGCCTCAATCTGCCCTTATAGCCCATAGCCTGGATTAACCGCAAAACCCGAGCGCCGGTGTTATCTGTACATCTTAAAGCTGAACCTGCCTAGCAGACCCCTTGAGATTTTCTGACCGTGACCGAGCATCCCTTTCGCTACAAGCGCCCGCTGTTTTGCCTTAGCTGCCACTCTACTTCTCCCCCAGTTTTTCAACCACTACAAAAGCAACGGTTTTACTGACCGGTCTGCATTCCGCAATTCGAACATGCTCTCCTTCTTTGGCGTCTATGCAGGGAGGGTTATGCGACGGAATGTGACCCCGTCTACGCTCGTATCTCACAAACTTCGGTGAAAATTGTAAATACTCACGTTCAACTACAACGGTTTTATCCATCTTTGCGGTGACGACAACACCGTCCAACACACGCCCCCTCACGGAAAGCGATCCATGGAAGGGACAATTCCGGTCGTCACAAGATTTCTTTGGTTTCTTGAAAGTTAAAGACACTACCATAACCTCTTGATGCTTTTCTTGAGGCGGTCCTCGGACCTTCCGACTAAGAGTCTGCCCTCAATTTCGACGATTGTTCCGTCGGAAAACTTGAAGTTGAAGACTGCCTGATCTTTGACTATGCTCTTGGCCTTTCCGTTTTGTATTAGCGTAAAGGTGTTTTTTGTTTCGTTAATTATTTCGCCTTTTAGCCCAACGTATCCTTTGTGTCTGCTATCTGAGATTTCACTTTCAGTTCCAATGAATTCGCCGCTGATGATGTTGGGAGTTATTCTCATTCAGGTTTTTGCTCCTTGCCCTTTTTCTTCTTGGTTTTTTCAGCTTTCTTTGTCGGCTCTTCCTCTACTTTTCTGAGTTTTAGTTCGTTCTCTTTCTCTATGGTGTGAATTTGAGCAATAGTTTTTCGCAGTCCTCTTATTCTGGCGGGATTCTCTACAGCGCCACCTGCTCTTACCATGGTTCTAAGCCTTGCCAATTCTGCCCTAAGTTCAGACAGTTTCTTGGCCCTGTCCTCGGAGGACATACTGTTGATTTCTTTCGTCCTCAGTATGGGCATCTATTCTTTGACCTCCTCCCCACCGTCTGGTTTGTCTGTTTCAGCTTTTTCAGTTTCATCTTCAGCAGGTTCCTCTTCTGCTTCCCGTTCAGCGAGTTGCTGGTCAGTCAATTTTCCTGACGTTGGTTCTTGGAGAACCTCTTTCGCTTGCTCCTCTGTTTTCTCTTCGGGCGGAAGCTCTTGAATGACCTTAATCTTGTCCGGGAACTGAGCGTCGGGAGGCATTAACTTTACTCTGACGCCGATTATGCCAGGTTTTAGTTGAACATGAACTTCGGCTTTCCGCATGTTACGTAACGCGGGCTCACCACATCTCGGAAAGTAACCCGCTCGGAACTTTTCAAATCTAGCACGTTCAGTACGCAGTTTGCCGCTTATGACTATCTCCGCGCCTAATGCTCCTGCGTCCATAACTTGGTTCAAGGCCCAAAAACCAGCGCGCCTAAAGTGAACGCCACGCTGTAAAGCTGAGGCGACACGGGTTGCGACAACATAAGCATTGAATTCAGGAACTTCAATTTCTGAAACGGATATCTGCGGATTTGTGACTTTAAAGGTTTCTTCCAAAGAAGTGGCGAGATCTTTTATCGTTTCTCCGCCTCGACCTATAACCAAACCTGGGCGCATTGCATATATGACCACGTGGGTACCGAGTGGGGTTTTGGAAAGGTTAACGCCACCGTATCCTGCGCGCTCAAGTTTTTTTTGCAGAAACTCGTCGATCTCGGTTTTTTTTATGGACTCGGTAATAAAACGTTTAACAATAGACATTACTAGGCTTCTCCTTGCCCGGGTTTCTCATCTAGAACAATCTCGATGTGAGTTGTCGTATCGTATTTTGGTGAAGCTCTTCCGTGGGCCCTGGGCGTGTATCGCTTTATCTTCATGCCTTGATAAGCAGCAGCATGCATTACCCGGAGTCTATCAACGTCCAATCCTTTGTTTTCCGCGTTAGCTTCTGCGGCTTCGATAACGTTTAGCACTCGTTCTGCGGCTTTTATGGGATACCTGCCGGCGAAGGTTTTCTCCATTCCCCGACGGTGACCAAGCTTCTTCGTATATCTCCTGAATGGAATGGCCTTCTTCTTTTCTAAAACATCTCTGAGATATGTTTTTGCGTTAGAAAGCATCATTCCCTTGACAGTTCTACACACTTCTCGGGCGGATTTGTGGGATACTCGAACCTCTCGACCGCTGGCTTTCGCTGTCTTTTCAGGGTCTAATTCTTCTGCTACTATTGAGTATCCCCATTTTGGCATTTATTTCTTCTCCAAGTGCGCATTTCAACAGCGTAATGGCGATTTATATGGCTTTCCGTATCATAACTAGTTTTTTCAGACTATACTGAAACGTGTATGTCTGGATGTCGGACAGTACGGCGTGAGGTGTAAGATATCTGGATGCAAGATTGTCTTTTATAATTTACGCCAAGTTCACGTTCGTGTCTTCTCGTCGCGTAGTTTTACCATCTTTGGTGCGATGCGCTCTTTTCGCAGTCACTACGTGATGTTTATGTTCAACCCTTGACGTTACTTATCTAAACCGAAAAAAGAGGAGCTGCCCTAAATGATCGACAAAAAGGAAACAATCACAATGTTACACGGCGCAGGAGGCTCCGTCATGCACAATCTCGTCAAAAATTACATCGCAAAGCATTTCGGAGAACTGAACAAAGATGCTGAGGTACCTCTTGAAGCGATGGACGACGCAGCGGTGGTTGACGGCATCGTTTTTAAGAGCGATTCGCATGCGGTGAAGCCCATATTTTTCCCTGGCGGAGATATAGGGCGAATGGCAATTTCGGGAACAGTAAATGACATCGCGGCGTTAGGTGCCGAGCCGTTTGCCTTGGCATGCGGATTCATTTTGGAAGAGGGACTTTTGATTTCTGATTTTGAACGGATACTGGAAAGTATGCAGCAAACTTGCATTGAAGCCAACGTGGGGATAGTAACGGGGGATACTAAAGTGGTCGAAAAGGGAAGTCTTGGAGGCTGTGTTATGAATATCTCTGGAATGGGCAGAAGAACCACAGCACTGGAAGATAACTTGGAAGTAGTAAAGAAATACCGAAGCGACTTCAAATCGCGTTGGATTCTCGACTCCAACTTAGGTGTTGGAGATAAAATTATTTTATCTGGAACTATAGGCGATCATGGTTTGGCTGTGCTTTCTGCCCAACAAGGACTGAGTTTCGGGAGCGAAATAAAGTCCGACGTGAAACCACTAAACAAGTTAATCCAGAGTCTGTTAGGCGAGATCGGCGGAGTCACAGCCATGAAAGACCCTACACGAGGCGGAATAGCAGATGCTTTGAATGAATTCAGCGAAAAATCCCATGCAGGAATACTGATCCACGAAGACAAAATCCCGATCAGAGAAGACGTGTCCGCAGCATCTGAAATGTTGGGCTTGGACCCGCTTGAAATTGGCAACGAAGGAAAAATGTTAATCGGCATTATACCAACTGAAGCATCCAATGTTCTGAACTGGCTGAAGCAAACTGAAGAAGGTAAGAACGCGGAAATCATCGGCGAAGTAACGAAGGAATTCAGAGGCGTAGCTATGCAGACGGTGGTAGGGGGCAAACGAATAATAGGTAGACCCGTGGGTGACCCGGTCCCGAGAATATGCTAGCATTCACAAAGTTTCAATTAGAAATCGAATTGCAATGAGACTTTGCCGGCCTAAATCGTGAAACGTTTAAATAAATAATATCCAAATTTCTGGACATGAGCCGACGCATACCGGGTAATAGAGCATCAAAGAAACGTGCTCAAGAAAATAAGAAGTTACCTCTTGCAATAGGGTTGGTGGTAATGGTGGCAATTGGAATTGTGGCATTTTACATGTTCTGGATGAATGGTGCAAGCGGTTCAACAGATCCTGCGGGAAAAGTCCTGCTTCAGACAACGATGGGCAATATTACAATTCAACTGAGAGACGATAGACCAATCACTACTGAGAACTTCAAAAAACTAGTGCAACAAGGCGTATACGACGATACAATCTTCCATCGAGTCACAGTCAATTTCATGATTCAAGGGGGCGATCCAACCGGCACCGGATATGGCGATTCCTCTATCCCTAATATACAAGATGAACTAAGCGGCAACAACCTTAACAATCGAGGCACAATTTCCATGGCAAACACTGGGCAAGCGAATACTGGAAGCAGTCAATTCTTCATTAACACAGTAGACAATAATTACTTAGATACAAAACATTCGGTTTTCGGAACTGTAATATTGGGCATGGATGTGGTTGACGCTATATCAAATGTGGCAACGGACGACAATGACAAACCATTGACCGATGTAAGAATCATCAAAGCAGAAATAATAACCTGACACGCAGTCCTTCTTCTGAAAAAACAGCTAAACTCCACTTGTTTTTGCCCAGACCCTGCAGGTGCCTTCGCTGCTGACCATGCAGGCGCCTATCGGTTTTGCGGGAGTACAAGCTTTCATAAACATTGGACATTCCGCAGGCTTGATCTTTCCAATTATTACCAAATGGCACTCGCAACCTAGAAGAATATCCTTGCCTTGGGCAATGTTAACATCAAACTTTTTACGAGCATCATAAACCTCGAATTCCCCGCGTAACTTCAAAGCAGAATCAGGAAGTCTGCCTATTCCCCGCCAATTCCCACCAACGACCTCGAAAGTTTTGCTCATTATTTCCAGTGCTTTCTTGTTCCCTTCCCATTTCACAACGCGTTGATATTCGTTCTCCAAGCGTGCTATCTCTTCTTTTTGTTGCCTGAGAATCATCAAAATCGCCATCAAGACGTCAGTCGGCTCAAAACCGGCCACCACTGTGGGCATGCGGTAGACTCGGGCAAAAAGCTCGTACGGCTTCAAGCCTATGATGGCGCTAACGTGACCAGGAGCAATGAAACCACTAATGTGTAGATCCCCGATTCCGAGCAGTAGTTGCATGGCAGGAGGTATAAGCCTGTGTGAAACTAGAAGACTGAAATTATCAGGCGGTTTTCCGAGAACTTCGACCGCTGTTGAGGGTGCAGTAGTTTCGAAACCGACGGCAAAGAAGGAAAATTCCTTGTCGCGCTCTGTCTCAGCCATCTTAACTGCATCTGAAATACTGTAGACGATTCGTACGTCTGCACCTTTCGCTTTAGCTTCCAACAAACTGGCGTCGCTTCCTGGCACGCGGAGCACGTCGCCAAAACATGTTACGACAACGCCTTTCCGTGCGAGTTCCACAGCTTCGTCAATCTCAGCCGCTGGCACTATACAGACGGGACAGCCCGGACCGGCTATGACCTCAACGTTTTCTGGTAAGAGACTGCGCAGTCCGTAATGGGTTATGGTCCATTCATGCGTTCCGCAGACATGGCATAATTTGACCCTGCCTTCCTTGGGTGTCAGTCTCTGAATTTGTTGTGATATATTCTTTGCAAGCAGTGGGTCCCGGAACCTGAATTTTTCAGTCATTCCAGCCCAGCTCAAACTTACTGTTGACCAGCTGCAATGATTTCGTCCCATAAACGCAGTGTTTCAATAGCTTCGTCTTTATCCATAGTCTGTATGGCATAACCTGCGTGTACTAAAACGTAGTCTCCCACTTTAGCTTCCACAAGAGTAATATTGACATCTCGCAGGACGCCTTCTCCAAAGTCCACTTTAGCAGTGCTACCATCTACGTTTACTACCCGCGCTGGAATCGCCAAACACATGCTGATCAATTATAGACGGAAATGTACGGCGATAAAAGGGTATAGTCTAAAAAGACCAAAATCCTCCCATAACAGCCTGCCCAAACGAAATCCCACCATCGCCGGGCGGAACGGCCTCGTGAACAAGAAAACGTAAACCAGCCGCCTCCACATTTTCTCGGATAATTCTTACCAATATTTCATTGCAAGCTGCTCCGCCCGAGAAGGCAACTGTTTTAACGCCCGTTTCGTGTGCTTTATCAACGGCTATTGAGGACAATCCTTTAGCCAAGTAGATATGAGCAGAATAAGCCAAATCAGTCACAGAAGCCTTCCCAAGGTTTTCTTGAATCGCCAATAGCATATGTGTTGTGTCCAATATGTCGTCTTTAGTTATAGGCTTCAGGCATAAAACGTCTCTGCCATTGATTGCTGCGGATTCCAACTTCATTGCGGGTTCGCCTTCGTAACTGCGCTCGTAGCAAAGCCCTAAGATAGCGGCAACCGCGTCTAGAACTCTGCCGCAGCTTGTGGTTTCTGGTGAAATGGTTATCCTTCGAAGTTGGTCAAGAATTAATCTTGCTTCGGTTTCTCCATGAGGTAAGTGAACACTCTTCTGCATAAGCCAAGGTTCAACGTTACCTTTCTTGTTCAGTATAGCTGCTGCCATTCTAATAGGAAAACGTGTAGCCATGTCTCCGCCAAGTAGAGGTTGTTTTTCCAGATGGGCTAATCGTTTGAACTCGGGTGATTCGCGAGTACATAATAGTATTTCGCCGCCCCATGAGCTGCCGTCCATTCCAAAGCCATATCCGTCGCAGACAATAGCCACTATCTCATCCACGGCATGTTCAGCCATCAACGAAGCGGCATGCGCGTGATGGTGTTGCACTTTGATGAGCTCCCAATCATTTTCTTCTGAGAGTTCGGTCGCAAGAGCTGTTGTGACGAATTTTGGGTGCAGGTCGCAGGCTATTGCTTCAACCTTGCCATTAGTCAGTCTCACAAGATGGTTTGTAGCTTCTTTGAGGAACTCCGTAGTTTCAACATTTTCCACGTCGCCAATGTGTTGACTGACAAAAGCCTTGTCCCCGAGCAATAGGCAAGATGTATTGTTGAGTTCGCCACCTAAACCTATGACACACCGTCTCGCTTTTTCTTTAAGCATTATTGGTGCAGGCGCGTAACCTCTGCTTCTTCTAAGAAAAGCCAAATGATTACTGTGAACTCGGAGGACAGAGTCATCGCATCGATGAGCGATTTTGCGGTTGTGAAAAAGGAAATAATCTACTGTGTTACACAAGATTCGCAAAGCTTCGTCGTTGTCATTTATTATGGGTTGATTTGGCGGGTTAGCGCTTGTCATTACGAAGGCAGCATCGTCTACTTTGTCGAAGAGCATATAGTGCATCGCAGTATAGGGCAGCATAACGCCTATATTGTGCAAGTCAGGGGCAACCAACGGCGATAGGCTGTAATTGCTCTTCTTTTTGAGTAACACTATAGGGCGAGTGGGAGAATTGAGCAGTGTTTCTTCCTTCGATGTCACTTCTGCAAAGGTTCTAGCTGCTTCTATGGTTTTGGCCATGATGGCGAAGGGCTTTGCGCTTCTGTGTTTCGTTTTCCGAAGCATCTGGAGCGGTATGTTATCCACAGCAGATGATGCGATGTGGAAACCGCCGTAGCCTTTGATGGCTAGGAGATAGCCTTTGGAAAGGAGAAGCCCTGCTTCTTGTACGGGGGCATCTTTCTCTAGACAGTCGCCGTTCCTTGTCGTCAAATAAGCTTTAGGACCGCATTCTGGACACGCAATCGTCTGCGCGTGAAAGCGTCTGTTCATCGGGTCAGAATATTCCTTTTTGCAGTATCCACAAAGTGGAAATGCACGCATTGTTGTGTTACCGCGATCGTATGGCAAGCGCTCGATGATCGTGAATCGGGGTCCGCAATTAGTGCACGTGATAAAAAAATATTCGTATCGTGGATCTTTGGCGTCTCGTAGTTCATCAAGACACTCGTTGCATATGGCTACATCCGGTGGAATGATGGAGCCAGAATGCTCAGCCTGCTCGGAACTTTTCATAATTGTGAATTCTTTGTATTCGTTCTCGCCTGAGAGGTTCTGTAGGGTCAGATCGTAGATTTGAGCGAGTGGCGGTTTTTTCTCTTTTAGATCTCGCAAGAAACCTTGAACATCTCTTTTGCATCCTTCCGCCAAAATCTCTACGCCCGCGTCGCCTCTGTTGCGTACATACCCCTGAACGTAGTTCTTCAAAGCGATGCGATAGACGAAGGGACGAAATCCCACTCCTTGGACTATTCCAGTTACTTCGACTTTGATGCGCACGATTCAGCCTTCTCTGAGACAGAAAAAGGATAGTTCTCTTATACATTTCGAAGCATATCTTCAGATACTAGCCCGTTCTATGCTGCTCCTGTTTGCGCCCAGGGCATCGTTCATCTTCGTTGGGAAGCAAGCACAAACTTTTCGCCAAGATATTGTCAGTATAGAAGAAATGTAGAAAAGAAAGAAATCAATGGAGCGAGTCTCGAGGATTAGCAACCAATGATTTTCTTTCTTCTTCTTTAAGGACCCGGCGAAGTACTTTGCCAGCCGAACTCAGAGGCAAGTCTTTTCTAAACTCGACTTCTTGAACATTCTTATATGGAGCCAATTTGTCTCTAACAAAGTCCATGATTTCCGATTCGGTGGCACTCTTATCATCTTTTAGCACAATGAAAGCCTCGGGGACTTCGCCCCAGATTGGGTGAGGTTTCCCAATCACTGCACAAAGTTTCACAGCGTTGTGTTCGTAAATTACATCTTCTATTTCGCGTGGGTACACGCTGTGATCTTTGAATTTGATAAGATCTTTCTTCCTATCGGTTATGTAGAAGTAACCATCTTTGTCCATTTTTCCGATGTCGCCTGTCAAGAGCCACCCGTCATGAAGGACGAGATCTGTTTCGTCCGGATTCTTCCAATACCCCTTCATCACTTGTGGCCCTTTGACGGATAGCTCACCTATTAAGCCTGCCTCAAGGGTTTTTTCTCCCGTTTCCAGATCGACTATTCGGGCATCAGTATCCGGAAGGGGCAAACCGATTGAACCGACTTTCACCTTTTTCATCGTCCTATCTACGGGATTACAGTGTGTGACCGGCGAAGCTTCTGTCAAGCCATAGCCTTCAGCTAGAAAACCGCCCGAGATTTCCATGAACCTCTTCTGAACATGAGGGGGTAAAGGGGAGGCCCCTGAGATGCACACTCGGATACTTGTTAAATTATATCGGTTTATGTTTGGGTTGGCAAGCAATAACGAGTACATCGTAGGGACGCCGCAGAACACTGTGACCTTGTGTTGCTGAATATTCTCCAACGCCGTTTGCGGGTCGAACCTGTGAAGGAGCACAGTTTTTGCTGCCAAGTTTATTGGCACGTTCATGCTCGTGGTCATCCCGTAAATGTGGAATAAGGGCAGAGCGGCGAGGAATGTTTCATTAGAACATGCATTACTCTTTATCCAAGCGCTGAATGCAAGCGCGTTCGAAACCAAATTTGCGTGTGTTAACATAGCACCTTTGGCCGTGCCAGTTGTTCCACCTGTATACTGAAGGACCGCCAAATCCTCTTCTGCATTGACTTTTATTTTCGGAGGTCTTGACTCTGCATTCTTCTTAAGAAGTTCATGGAACGAATAGACAAGAGGATTCTCCTCGATCACGTTTAAGTGATGGTTCGGATGAGAAGCATACTCGTGTAAGCCGGTGATAATAGCTCTTTTCAGGCTTGTTCGCGGCCAGACTTTCTGTACGGCGGGATACAGCGAGTCTGTGGTTGCAATCGTGGCTGCCTCAGAATCGCGCAATTGGTATTCGATCTCACGTTCTTTGAACAATGGGCTAATAGTTGTTACAACGGCACCTATCTTGAGAGTGGCAAAATAGGTTATCACAAACTGGGGAACATTGGGCAGAAAAATCGCGACTCGATCACGCTTTTTCACACCTATGGCTGCGAGTGCAGTGGCAAATGCTGCAGAGGACGAATTCAAATCTCGAAAAGTAATTTCTCTGTCGGAAAAGGCAATTGCCACTTTTTCAGGGTAACTTTTCGCGGTCCTTTCAAGAATATCGTGCAATGCAATTCGAGTTTTGATGCTCTTAGGAACGTTTTTAGGCCATGCGCCATACCAGGGTTTATCCTCTGCATTCATGGGCAACAAGACTTTCATCTCTAGACTTTACCAGAGTAATAACACTTTTCAAAAAGTGTTACACAGGTATCCGTTCAAAAGAAAAAGAGGTTAACCAAGTATAGCATCCCCAAGTGAAGAGGATAGTAAATGTAGAAAGCATATTTTCTCAATGTATAGTATCTACTATCTTCGGGAATGGATATTTCCTTCTTCAAAAAGTCTTTCTCATGCAGAAGTAGCAGGGGTAAGGCAAGAAGAGAAAACATCTGATTAAGTTGAAAAACCAGGAGGTTCACACCCACAAAAGATAGAATGCCCAGCAAAGGTTTACTTCTGAGGAGCTTCATGCAGCATACCGTAAGTATTACATAGAAACTGCCCTCCATGTTTAAAACGACGGAAAAAAGGATTGTTAACGGAAGGATCAGAAGGAAAGTTTGCAGTGATTTCTTGTTGAGAACATACAAAGCCAGAGCGCTCAAACAAAGCGGGAATAGAATATTGAGTTGTTCAAATGGCTGAAATTTGAATGCAAGAGAGTACGGAATTTGGGAAATGAGAGCGAAGAAAAATATTGTTATTATGTACCTTCCTGGTTTCTTCGTGTCTTCAATTCCCAAAGTTATGAGGTAAGCGAACAATGGAAATGCTATTCTGCCAACTACGCGAAAAAGAACGAGCTCCGGATAGAAAATAGCCCCCACGTGGTCCATGGTCATAGTCGCGATGGCCACTAGCTTGAGTATTTCTCTACCGAAGTCGAATGTCCTTACCATCGAAACACAGCTATCTCAAAAAGACCACGTTGTTGATAAAGGCTTCATTATCTGAGGAGATAACGGAGGATATCGCCGTGAAAGAATAGAATCTTCTCAAGCTTCTCGGAAATGTCGAATAACCAAGACTTATTGGGAAATTATGGTCTAATTCCTTTAACCTTCTTTTTCTACAACTATGGTGCTCGCGTAGAATCTGATTCAATGTCTTTTTACAAAAACGTGTCTAATCAAGATGTTCGAATGTATGTTTTCTATTTGAACACCATGGAAAGTTATTTATTCGCCATCATGAGAAAACATAAACTCGTAACATCACGGAGGAAATGACATATGGCTAAATGTCCAAAATGTGGAACCGAAGTGTCGAAGCCTAAAAAAGCATGGAAAATGGCTGGACGACCAGACAAGCAAGGGAAACGAATGCAATTGGAAATCGGGCTTTATGAATGCCCCAAGGGTCATCCGAATGCGACATTCCGAGAAGTATTAAGCAAAAAGAAAATCTAAAGCTTCAATTACGAAAACATCAATCTACTGATTAGAAAAGTTGAAGACCATCCCTAAAATCCTCATTTTTCCTTTTTTCCAAAGCGCTATGTTTTAAAACATCAATCGCTTATTGAACAAGAATACTTCAATTTGAGAAGGCACATCTTTGACTGGAACCTTCAAAAGACTCTGGAAGAATGAGTACTTCCAAACGGTCGTTGTTATCGGCCTTATAGTTCTGATAGTTTTCGGGTTCTGGTACGGTTCACAAGTAGTACTCAATACGTCTTATCCGGCTTTAGCGGTCGTAACTGGAAGCATGTGTATTCCATACGACGGAGCTTGTGAGGGGGTGTCTGACATTTTTGAACGTACGCTGCACGTTGGAGATTTGATTATCGTTCAAGGAGTGAACCCTGAAGATCTCAATCCTGCCTACCCCAGCAGCGATATAATCGTTTTTCACAGACCTAATAACCCAGACGAGCTTATTGTTCACCGAATAGCAGTCGAAAAAGTCGTTGATGGAAAGCTTTACTTTAATACGAAAGGCGATGGGAATCCGATTAACAAATGGCCAAATCCGATAAGCGAGACTGAGTATGACCCGTGGGGTTTGGTCTCCGCAGATCAGGTCGTAGGTAAAGTAGTTATGCGTATTCCCTATTTGGGGCACGTTGTGCTTTTCATGCGCAACTCCCTTGGGTTGCCCTTAGTCATTGCACTCATCATAATCTTGGTGGCGGTTGAATTTATCTTGCCTTTGATTAAGAAGAAAAAACCTGAGCAGAAGACGGAATCCCAAAATCAAAACTCAAGCACATACGAAAATGACTCCGATCCAAAAGCTGAGCGAGAAGTTCCTCATGAGAATTCGGAGCTCTCCAATTCTTGCCCTAAATGCTATCATCCGCTAACATTCATAAAACAAAATGAAAAATGGTTCTGCTTCACCTGTAAAGAATACGTGTTCCCGGATACAAGTAATAATGAGAAAGCAGTCACTTGAAAAACCATGCCAAGAGAACGATGTTCAACTTATGAGGAAACGGTTTGAGACAGCGGACCACCCAATAACCAGACAGTAATCACCAGGTTCTTGATCATCTGAGCAACTGAAGTTATCAACTCAGTGCAGTCGCAGTTGCTTAGAGTTCAGTACTAAACGTTTTGAATCCCAACGAATTTGGAGAAACGCAGTCAAAAATGAGGGCTGTTTCATTATCGAAAAGGCCTCAATGATAAATAGGTGAATTTATTAAGCAACCCACTTTCTTAAGAGTATTTAAGCGCAGTAAAAAAGGAAGGGAATTCATGCCAAAGGTTAAAGCCGTAATAAACATCGAAAACGTTGTAGCTTCTGCGACCTTAAATCAGAAAGTTGATCTGAACGCCGTTGTGAAAGGATACCCAGGCGTAGAATATCGCCCCGAACAATTTCCCGGTTTAGTCTTCAGGCTAAAACGACCTAAGACAGCGACTTTAATTTTCAACTCAGGAAAAATGGTATGTACTGGTGCGAAGTCCGAGAAGGAAGCACGAAGAGCTGTTATGAAGGTCGTCAAAGAGCTGAAAAAAGGGGGAATAATAATCATCAGCAAACCCGAACTCAAGATACAAAACATAGTGGCTTCAGCGGGATTGGGCGGAATGATAGACTTGGAAAAAGCGGCATACACACTTGGAAGAACCATGTATGAACCTGAACAATTCCCCGGTCTTATCTACAGAATGGAAGAACCGAAAGTTGTGATTCTGCTGTTTGCAAGTGGAAAACTCGTCTGCACCGGTGCCAAGAAAGAACAGGATGTTTACGACGCAGTGGAGAAGCTTCATACGCTATTGGAGGAAAAAAGCCTAATTTTCTATGACTAGGCAGCTCCGCTTTTTGAAGCTATTTTCTTAATTTGTTTAAGGATTGTTTTTCGGCTTTCCTCATCTATTGCCTCAATTTCAAATAGTGTGTTAGCTACTTCGCTCATTCTCAGTAATGCGTAAAGCTTTATGCCATTCTTTTCCAGCTTTTCCTTTCCCCCTTCTTCTCTATCTAGGAGCGCTATGGCCTCTTTCACTATGCCACCTTCGGCTCTCACGGCCTTTGCAGCTCTATTCAAGGTTAAGCCAGTTGTAACTAAATCGTCAACAAGCAGGACGCGATCCCCGGAGCTGAGTATACCTTCCACCCTTCTCTTTCTCCCGTGGAGCCTAATGCCCTTGCGAACGTAGAGAAAGGGTTTCCCCAAATTGTAGGCTATTTGGGATGCAAAAGGTATTCCAGCGAGTGGTACACCTGCGACACGGTCGAAGTTTTTAAGCCCGATTTCATGGGTTATTTGTTCTGCGTAGAAGTCACATATTTGCCTAAATGCATCGGGGAAACTCGGAACAACCCGGAGATCTATGTAGTAGGGGCTGGCCTTTCCGCTTGTGAGTTTGAAGACCCCGAATTTTAAGGCGTCGATTTTGTGGAGAATTTTAGCCATCTCCATTTTCTTTGTTTCGTTTGTTTTTGCGCTCATACAGAGTCACATCCTTTTTCCGACTTGATAGATTTTATTTTGTTCTGGGATTAAGCAGGAGGTCCTCGGCAGTTCTCTCTTAATGATATTCGCGAACTCTCTCTGATAAGTGTTTGAGTTCGTATGATATGGAACGGCGACTTGGGGCTTAGTTAAGCGTGCTATTTCAAAACCGGTCTGCGGCGTAGCTCCTGGGGCTATACCAACGGTACAGAAGACCACGTCGAATTTTTCCCTCTCGCCGATAGCTGCAAGTTCCGGGAAGGGAAGGCTGTCCGCAGTGTGAAATATTTTCACTCCATCTTCGCTTGTAATTATGTAAGTAACAGGCGAGGATGCCGGATGATTGCATTTTTCTGCTTTAATTGAGACTTCACCGATTTTCGTTTCATCGCCTGATCGAACCTGTTTCAATTTTTCCACCGGAATAGAATGCTGTAAACCTCTTGCCGAGGTTGGGTCCGCTACGATAACGCAATCTGTAGCTTTTTGGATATTTGCTATTAGTCGCTGGTCTAAATGGTCGTAGTGCTCGTGGGTTATCAGAATCGCGTCTGCATCCGGAAAACTCCGAGGTTTCACATCTACAGGGTCAACAATAATGGTCTTTGACGGAGTCTTGATGAGTACTCCCGCATAATGGTTGAACCACACAAAAAGTACGGTGTTATGCTCAGGAATTTGCTCTATTGCCATAACTCAACGCCTCACTGCAACTACTATTACGCGCCAAGTTTTAAAGCAGTTGCGTTGCGAACATAACTCTAATGAAAATCCTTATTGTCCCAGCTAAGTTCTCACCAACTGCGCAGTACGACCATAGTATTAGTTTTCATGATTCCGTCCACTCGGCGAATTTTCTCTATACATTCATTGACTTCTGTTACGTTCATACCGCTGATAACAGCTACAATGTCGTATTGACCCGTGACTTCGTACGTGGTTTCTACGTTGGGAATAGCTCTAATCCGTTCAGAGACCACCTGAGTTGGAAAAGACGGATTTGTCGCTAACAACGTTATCGCCTCGGCACCCTCAGCCACTCCGATCTTGACAGTGAATTTTCTTATGACGCCAGAGTCAGCGAGCATTTTGATCCTTTTCCTGACGGCACCTTCTGACAATCCGACTTTATCGCCAATGTATCCGTAGCTTGCCCGTCCATCATCTTTTAGGATCCGCAGTATCTGCTTGTCTTTGCTGTCCATATTTGTTTCCCTCCTTCTTGTTGTTTGCGAAAAAATTTAACGATTTCGGAAGACTTCCTTGAACGCCTAGTACGGATTCCTGCTTCAAATTCCTTCGAATAATGTTTTCGGAGAACATGTTAAAACGCTCGGTTTTTTTTGTTCCAAATGGAACATCTACAGCCTAGTGTGTAACAAACAAGTCGCAACGTTTAAGAGAAAGACGCGTTAATGAAAGAGACATTTCCGACAATAAAAAGTGGTAGCAAATGATTAAGGCAAATGCAACGTTGGGATCCCAAGAGGTGAAGTTAATGAGCAAAGCTAAATGTCCTGATTGCGACGCCGAACTTAGTGTGCCAGCAGACACTGAAAAGGGAGAAATCCTAAGCTGTCCAGGCTGTGGACTCGAACTCGAAGTCAAGCAGGTAAACGGTGGTTGCGTGGACCTTCAAGAATTAACCATAGAAGGAGAAGACTGGGGCGAATAGCCCGTTATGTTCTTCTATGCTAAATAGCAAAGACAAGGATTCTGGAGTTTTACTTTCTGCAGGATGAATGAAACCAATGAGCATCGCTCTTCTTTATGAACGTTCGGAAGCCGACGAAATGGGCTTAAGACTGACTGCAGAAAAATTAGGCATAGATCTAACGTTTATCCCGTTCCGTAAAATTGCTTTTTCGATCAGTAAGAATGGGTTCAACGCCAAGACCAAGGGCAAAGACTATTCCGATGTAATCAAGAACACTGCAGTTGTTCTCAACCGGGCGCAGGGCAAAAATCGCAGAATTATGGCAGCGTATCTCATGGAAATGCTCGGCAAAAAGACACTAAACAGTAGTCAAATAGAATTCATTTGCTTCAGCAAATTCAGAACCCTGCTGCATTTCTGGACAGAAGGGATTCCTATCCCTAAAACAGTCTTCGTTCCGTGCGACCCTATCGATGTCACCAAAAGCGGGAAAACAATTCATAATGAAGCAGACATTGCTGACCTTTTTCAAGACGAAATCGCCCTTGAGAAAGGGATAGTAATCAAACCTGATGCAGGCACACATGGAAAACAGATACTACTGGCCAAAAACCGTCAAGAAATCGTTACCAACGTCAGCGAAACAAAAGCTTCAATAATAAATCCTGTAGGCGTAGTCGCTCAAGAATTCATTCAAAAATGGTTTTATGACCTGAGGATAATAGTTTGCAAAGAGAAAGGAAAGGCACCCATCTGTCATCCTGTTGCTTTAGCAAGAGCCGGTTTCAAAGACTTTCGAACCAATACATATCTCGGCAACTTGGTATTTGACTCAAAATTGCCACTTTACGTCAGAGAAATGGCGGTGAAAAGTGGCGTCGCTCTTGGCAAAGAAAACGAAGCATGGGTGTTTGCCCTCGACGCAATGATAGAATGTGCCGAGGACAAAACTCTCGATAACGAGTACATAAAATCAGAACTTGATAAGGCGAACTTGGCCTTTGAAGAACCTAGAAGAGTAAAGGCAGATGAAACGCGTTTGCGCGACTTTCCAAGCTGGAACGAAAAGCTGGAAGCTGCCTTTAGCGATTACATGAGGACAGAACCTTACGAAAAGGTTAAGAACATTATTGAGGAAAGCGTGGAAAAGAACAAATATCGCATAGTCTTCCACGAAGCGAATTCCTGCCCAGAATTCTGGGAAAATACTCGAATAATCGCAGGAATCAATGTAGCAGTTCCACTCTTAGAAGGCGCTAAAAGTCTTCTCTAGTCAAAGTAATGTAGGTTGAAAAGATTGTTGAGAATTCGGAATAGTAGGCGGAACAGGCTACGTGGGAAGTGAGATCCTACGTTTGCTTCTTCTTCATCCAGAGGTAGAGATAACTACGGTGACTTCGCGGCAGAGCGCAGGAGAATATGTTTTCAATGTTCATCCCAATCTCCGCGGACTCACTCAAATGAAGTTTGTCCCACTAAACATTGCTGAGCTTGAAAAAAACTGTGACCTTGTTTTCACAGCGACGCCACATGGTGGGTCAGTGAACCTTGTTCCCAAACTATTGGAAGTCGGGTTGAAAGTTATCGACATGAGCGCAGATTTTCGCCTCAAGAACCCCGCTGACTATGAAAATTGGTATGGCTGGAATCATACGAGCCCTCAGCTACTTAAAGAAGCTGTTTATGGCTTGCCCGAGATTCATCGAGAAGAAATAAAGAAAGCAAGGCTCGTCGCTTGTCCAGGATGTATGGCAACTGCCACAATACTTGCCTTGGTTCCCTTTGTAAAAGAAGGCTTGGTTGAAATGAACCGCGTAATCGCTGACTTGAAAGTTGGCTCTTCAGGCGCAGGAAGCAAACCCACAATTGCTTCGCATCACCCCGAACGTTTCGGAGGAGTCAGACCCTACAAGGTGGCAGGACACCGACACATCGCAGAAATTGAACAGGAGCTAAACAATCTGTCTAGCGAACATGTTACGGTTTCGTTCACCCCTCATGCGGTCAACATGGTGCGTGGCATACTCTGCACAATTCATGTTTTCCCGAAAAACCCATTAACTGCCAAAGACGTCTGGAAGACGCTCCGTTCACAATATCAAAATGAGCTCTTCATACGCTTTGTGAAGTACCAGAAAGGCACGTATCAACTTCCTGATCCGAAAGTTACGTTAGGCACAAACTACTGCGACATAGGCTTTGAAGTGGACCCACGTGCAAATAGACTTCTACTCTTCTCGGCGATAGACAATATGGTCAAAGGCGCATCGGGCCAAGGAGTCCAATGCCTAAACATCATGTTGGGCATAGACGAAACTACTGCATTGAAAAGCACAGGTTTTCATCCGATGTGATAAGCTATGTTGTACGTAGTAAAGATCGGCGGTAGCATACTCAGGGCAGGCGCCTCATTCGACTTAGTCACAGACCTGAAGGAGTTGGCAAAAGAAAATCGTATAGTTCTAGTCCACGGAGGCGGAGTGGAAGTTACGGAAATAGCATCTAAGCTGGGAAAAGAACAAAAATTTATCATTTCTCCTGAAGGCTTCAGAAGTCGTTATACCGACAGAGAGACTGCGGAAATCTACATGATGGTCATGGCCGGAAAGATCAACAAGCAAATTGTCCTTGCACTTCTGAGTCAGAATGTGCCGGCATTTGGTTTATCGGGCTTGGACGGTCTGCTTCTGAGGGCAGAACGAAAAAAGCGTCTAATTGTTATCGATGAGCGCGGACGAAAGAAAGTCATCGACGGAGGCTATACTGGGAAGATAAGCAGTGTGAGCACTTCGTTGATAGAGCTATTACTTGAGAAAGGATTCGTGCCAGTGGTGACGCCAATAGCTGTGAGCGAAGAGTTTGAACCGTTAAATGTAGACGGCGACAGAACAGCCGCCTTTATCGCCGGTGCTCTGAAGGCAGACCGCTTAATTCTTCTTACTGACGTGCAGGGTCTAGTCCTTAGGGGCAAGCCAATCGAAAAGATAAGCTCCTCGGATGTAAAAGAGGCACTTGGCACAATTGGGCAGGGCATGAGCACAAAGGTGCATGCGGCTTTGGAGGCGCTTAACCAGGGTGTCGGTGAGGTCATAGTTACCTCTGGAAGTGGAGCAAAACCAGTTTCTTCAGCGTTGAAACATGAATGTGGTACAGTGATTAGTCGTGAATGAAAAAGAAATTATCGAGGGCGAAAACAAGCTGATGGCGAACGTTTTCGCCAAAAAACATGTGGTACTAACCAGAGGTAAAGGTGCTATCGTCTGGGACGTGAACGGCAGAGAATACTTGGACTTCACAAGCAGTTATGGCGTGGCTTTGCTGGGCCATTCTCACCCGAAAGTCGTAGAGGCAGTTTGTACACAAGCGAAGAAGCTGATATCCTGCCATGCTGGGTTCTATAACGAATGTACGTGTGGAATTCCTGCAAAAACTGACTAAAATAACGCCTAAGAGCCTGAATAAGGTGTTTCTTTCGAACAGCGGTGCCGAATCCGTTGAATGTGCAATAAAACTGGCTCGAAAATTCAAGGGTAAACCCGAAATAATTGCGGTAATGGGAGCCTTTCATGGAAAAACCATGGGAGCTTTGTCTGCAACTTGGGACAAGAAGTATCGCGAACCCTTTTTGCCTTTGGTCCCAGAATTCAAGCATGTCCCGCCAGATAACGCTGACAAAGTGAGAGAAGCCATTACTGAGAAAACCGCCGCAATACTTATCGAACCGATTCGCGGCGAAGGCGGCGTGCGCGTGCCACCCATCAGGATTCCTCCAAAGCTTGAGAGAGATTTGTGACGAAAAAAACATTCTCTTGATGTTCGACGAGGTGCAGACGGGCTTTGGACGTACTGGCAAAATGTTTGGTTTCGAGCACTGGAACGTTGTCCCAGATGTGATGTGCTTGGCTAAGCCATTTGCAGGAGGCTTGCCTATAGGCATCACGGTAGCCAAAGAAGAAGTCATGTCCTCTCTCAAGATAGGTGAACACTCGACAACTTTCAGCGGAAGTCCAATCGTCTGCGCAGCAGGATGCGCCGCGATAGATGCGATTCTAGAGGAGAAACTTGTTGAGCGAGCAGCGGTTCTAGGGAAATATTTCAGAGATAGGCTGGAAGAGCTTCATGCAAAGTACAAGGTAGTGAAAGAGGTTCGAGGCTTAGGTCTAATGTTGGGCATTGAGCTCAGATATGATGTTCTTAACTTGATAACCAAGGCTTTGAATGACGGGGTTTTGGTGCTGGACGCGGGACGGACTGTAATTCGTTTCTTGCCTCCTTTGGTAATTGAAAAAGAGTCAGATTGATAGAGCAATATGTGTTATAGATAATGCTTTGGAAGAAGAGGAAAATGCAAGAAGAAGCGGTACGCCTTCTAACTAACCTTCTGGGTATCTATAGTCCATCAGGCAAAGAAGAAGACATTGGGAACTTTGTCGATGGAGAAATGAAGAAACTCGGATTTCAAGTTGGAAAAGACGGCATTGGAAACGTGATCGGGGTTGTCGGCGAAGGAGAGCCAGTCATTCTCTTGTGCGGACATATGGATACTGTAGCAGGTTATCTTCCACTACGGATCGAGGAAGGCAAGATCTTTGCTCGAGGTGCTGTAGACGCGAAAGGACCCCTAGCCGCGATGATTATGGCTGCTTCTGAAGCTGCAAAGGAGCCAACGTTCAGGGGGAAAATCTTGTTTGCTAGCGTCGTTGAAGAAGAAGCAACAAGCAGGGGTGTGAGGCATTTGATAACTCAAGGAATAGAAGCTGACTACGCCATTTTCGGCGAACCAAGTGGTGTTGAGAACATAACTGTAGGTTACAAAGGCCAGATTCAACTAAAGATAGTGGTGAAGGCTAAGACAGGACATTCTTCCACGCCGTGGCTCTATGAGAATGCACTCGAAAATGCATATGAGATTTGGAATAAAATTAAAAGCACCTATGCCTATCCAGCGTTGGACCAAAAAGAAAATATTGAATCCCCCTTCAATGCTGTTACCGCTTGTCTAACTAAAGTTATTGGAGGAAGAGCCAACTCCGTAATACCATTCGAAAGCGAGATTTTCATTGATATTCGTATCCCTCCACAATTTACTTCGACCCAAGTTTTTGAAGCAACAGAAAAGATAATCGCAGAGTATCAAGCTAAGAAACCGGAAGTCACAGTGAAGGCAACGGTAAATGATGTTGTGGAGCCCTTCGAAGTGAACAAAAACTCACCTCTAGTTCATGCGTTATCCGCAGCCATCAGAAAAGTACTCAACAAGCCTGCAACACTCTTGAGAAAAACCGGAACCGGGGACATGAACATTCTCGGCCAAGCCATGAATCTGCCTGTGGTTACTTATGGACCAGGCGACTCACACTTAGACCATACGATAGATGAACATATTGTCGTGAGCGAGTACTTGGATGCAATCCAGATCTACAAGGAAACCATCCTCAGATTAGCAGAATTGCACAATAGAAACGGCAGGAGAAATGAAAAAGCTGGTATTCAATCGTAGAAACCCGACGTTAGATAGACTGGATCAAACTCTAATTCTTCGAAAGATACGCAGCGGAAGAGTCGGATGCGCTTCGGCTGTTTCCGCAGAATGTTGCCGTTGAAAAAGAACATTCAGCGAAGAGTTATATTTTGTCCAGCTTGAACTCCTCGTGAATGGCACGAACAACATTCGGACCATCTTTCTCCTTGACCACGAATGAGATGTTCAGTTCTGAAGAACCCTGAGCAATCATGCGAATATTGATGCCCTTTCGAGCAACCGTAGAGAATATTTTTGATGCCACGCCTAATGTGCCTTTCATGTTAGCACCCATCACGGCAATTACTGAGACATCATCTTCCGCGGTCACTTCGCTAATCAGTCCTCTACCCAGGAGCGCTATCTCCAACGAACTAAGTGCTCTGCCCACAAGGTTTCTGCGGATGACAAGTGATATGTTTGCTTCAGAAACGGCAGTTGAAATCATCATTATGTTGATGTTGTTTCTTCCAAGTACGTTGAAAACTTCGGCGTAACTTCCAGGGGCGCCCACCATGCTTGCTCCCCTAACGTTGACCATGGCAACGTCTTTAATTAGTGCTACTGCCTTCACGACATTAATCAATCTTCTGCGTTGGTTGTCTGAGATTAGGGTTCCTGGATTTTCAGGGTGAAACACGTTTCTTATTCTTACAGGGATCTTCTCTTTGATTACTGGTTCCAAAGCTCGCGGATGCATGGCTTTTGCACCGAATATCGCCATTTCTGCGGCTTCCTGATAAGACAGTTCGGGCAACATCCTGGCTGAAGTAATGATTTTGGGATCTGCTGTCATTATGCCATCTACATCTGTCCATATCCAGACTTCGTCTGCAGATAGCGCAACTCCCACAATAGTTGCCGTGTAATCTGAGCCTCCTCGTCCTATCGTGGTAATTACTCCGTCTTGTGTTGCAGCGATGTATCCTGTGATTACTGGGACGATTTTCTCCTCAAGCAGGGGACCTATTCGTTCTTTCAACTCGTGTATAGTCACGTTCATGAGTGGGCTGGCCTCTCCGAAATTGGAGTCAGTTACTATTCCAGCATCTTTACCTGTGAACCATCGACTTTCAATCTGCTTGTCCCGTATTGCTCCCCAAACAATTGGAGCTGATAGCCGTTCTCCGAACGACAAAACATAATCTCTTGATTTTGGTGTAATTTCGCCTACGTAACTGATTCCTATTAGGACTTTTTCCAACTCGTCAATAGTTTTCTCGATTATTTGTTCAACTTCTTTGCGTATGTGAATACTGTGGATGGCTTTTGAAACAGCTTCTGAATGGTGTTTGAGCATTCTAAGCTTGAACTCTCGTACGGAAGCTTCGTTACCCTCTTTCGCCAGTTCTGCGGCTTCATAAAGCTCGTCGGTAGTACCGTCTAAAGCCGAAACCACAACGACGATTTTGTCGCCCTTCTCGGCGCTTTCCGATACCAGGTCAGCCACGTGACCTATTTTTTTCCCTGTGGCTACGGACGTTCCTCCGAACTTCATTATTATCGTCTTCATATTCTCAACCGGCTTCTATGCGAACACTTTGTTCGCCATGTTATACCTAATATCGATTAGGTCTCTTAAAACTGCACTCGCCGTTTCAATTCCGCCCGCACCTTTACCTATGATAGTCTCCTCCCCAGCTAATTCGGACACAAAGGTAACGGCGTTAAGAACCCCTCTGACGCACAACGGATCATACCTGCTAATTCCGGTCGGAGCTACTGATGCTCCTTCGTTTATTGTTCCAATAAGTTTGACTGCATTTTCCTTCTCGTTTGCCTCACCAATTTCTTTCAGGGTCACGTCTCGAATACCCTTCACTTTGACATCCTTCAGTGTGAGTTTCTTGTTCATTATCCAATTAGCCATTATTACCACTTTGCAGGCTGCGTCTAAGCCGTCGACGTCCATTGAAGGATCAGTTTCTGCGTACCCGAGTCTCTGAGCATTGCTTAAGGCTTGCTCGAAATTTGTGTGCTTCTCTGCCATTTCAGTGAGGATATAGTTGGTCGTGCCGTTTAGTATTCCACGCACAGCCACTATCTTGTCGCCTGCGAGGCATTTCTTCGCAAACTCTAAGACAGGAGTCCCTCCGCCCACTGTACCGCTGAACCTCAAATGTACCTTGTTATAGTTTGCTAGTTCAGTTAAAGCAGGCAACGCTAAAGCTAAAGGTCCCTTGTTAGTTGTTACAACGTGTTTACCGGTCTTGAACGCCGTCTTGATGTGTGATAGCCCTGGTTCACCGTTCTTTATGTTGGTTGATGTTGCTTCAACTAAGACTTCAGCTTCCACAGATTCTATGATTTCTAATGGAGTGATTTCTGGTCGGCCAAATCGTTTGTCTGCTGCCACTGTACCTTTCTTTTTGAGCACCATCATTCTTTCTAAGTCTAGCCCTTGAGGATTTACTGCTGCTCCCCCTTTGTCAACAATAGCAACCAATTTCGGATTTAGACCGTAGTCTCTCAAGGTCTCCAAGCGTCTGGTGAGGAGAATGCTTGTTAGCCCCTGTCCGACTACTCCATATCCAACCAAAATTATTCTCACAGCAATCACCTGGACGCAGTCACAGTCAGCTCTGTTTTTAGCCCTAACACCCGTTCTATAGCACCGATTTCTGCGTCAACCTCGATCGGTTTTTCGCTAATCTTCACTGCTGTATCTGGGTCTTTAAGCCCATGACCCGTCGTCACGCATACAACGCGCTCGTCTTTATCAATTACTCCTTCCTTTACCAGCTTTATCAAACCAGCGATTGCGGACGCACTTGCAGGTTCTACGAATAATCCCTCAACCCTTGCCAGCATCTTTTGTGCAACCAAAATCTCTTCATCAGTAACTGTATCAGCAGTTCCTCGCGACTCTCGTATCGCGTTCAATGCCTTTTTCCAGCTGACTGGCGCCCCGATCCTGATAGCGGTTGCAACGGTTTCAGGTTTATTTACAGGCACAATTGTCTGGCTTCCAGTTTTTATCGCCTGTGCTATCGGTGCTGAACCCGACGCTTGAATTCCAGTCATCATCGGCAAATCCTTAATCAATCCAAGATCGTAGAATTCTTTAAAGCCCTTCCATATTGCGCTAATATTACCCGCATTGCCAACTGGAACAACAATACGGTCCGGAGCTACTCTTTTCAATTGGTCACATATCTCGTAGCCCAAAGACTTCTGCCCCTCGATTCGAAACGGGTTAATCGAATTGAGAAGATAGATGCCGCCGTGCTTTTCCGAAAGCTTCAAAACGATCTCCAATGCTTCGTCAAAGTTGCCACGCACTTGGAGAACCTTCGCTCCGTATATCATAGCTTGCGATAGCTTCCCGTAGGCAATCTTGCCTGAAGGAATTAGCACAGCGCATTGTAAGCCTGCTTTTGCTGCGTAAGCTGCCAAAGAAGCCGAAGTGTTTCCCGTTGATGCACAAATAACTGCTTTCACGCCAAGTTCCATCGCCTTTGTTACGCCGACGGTCATACCCCGGTCTTTGAATGAGCCAGTCGGGTTTTCTCCTTCATTCTTTACGTGGAGTTGTCTGAGCCCCAGCTTCTCCCCGAGACGGTGGCATAAATGAAGTCCGGTTCCGCCTTCGTTCAGAGAGACTATTCTCGAAAAGCTTCTGATAGGCATGAAATCTCTATATCGCCATACCGAAAGTGGCAGGCTTAGCCACTCATTCTTTCTAGCCGCCTTCTCTAGTTCACCGGTTTCGTATTGCACCTCGAGCAGGTCTCCGCATTTTCTGCAGAAATAGACAATCTCGTCAATGCCGTACGTGGCTCCACAATTGATACAGATTTGATGGGTCATCATTTCATCTCCAGCAATTCGACTCCCTTGCCGGGTCTTGTTACGAATGAGGTTGCTTTAAGACCGACAGATTCAAAGCCTGTTTTCATTGCATGGGCAACTATGGCTGCATCAGCCTTCTTCTTGTTGACTATGCCAATCATGGCTGGTCCAGCGCCACTTATTGCCACGCCGCCAGCGCCAGCTTTCATTGCGCTGTCCCTTAACGTTTTTAAAGCCTGGAATAAGGAAAGCTCGGGCAGGCTCAACAACTGCATCTGACATCGAGTCACAGATCAGATCAACGTTGCCCTCAGCAAATCCGTTCACCATTGCTGCAGCTCTTCCAACATTGTAAACGAGTCCATCGATAGGAACCTGCCTGGGCACTACCGATCGCGCTTTTTCGGTCTTGTTAGCCGAGTGCGCTAAGTGAGGATAAGCGACGCACACCTGCATATCTATCGGAGCTTTCATGCTTACTATTTCTAATGGATCGTACGATCTGACGATGACGAAACCACCGCACACAGCAGCTGAAACATTATCTGCATGCTCATAGCCCGCAGAAGCCACTTCGCCTTTCGCAGCAAACCGAACAAGCTGCTTGTTGTCAAGTTTGAGGTCGAACATATGATTCAAACCATAAGCAACGGCTGCTGCTGAAGCAGCACTGCTACCTAAGCCCACTCCAGGCATGTATACCTCGTTTGATTTTTATGAGCATACCGATTTTCAACGAGAACTCTTTCAACATTTGACTCGCAACTATGCTAGCCGCATTTTTCTCCTGCAATACGAGGCTGCGTCTCCGTTGCGGACTCTTCAACTTCCGTTTTGATCCCTTCGGGAATAGGTATTAGCATCACTTTGTCTGCTGGTTGTTCCAGGGCGAGACCGAAAACGTCAAAGCCCGGACCCATGTTGGCAGTGGTTGCTGGCGCCTTGACAGTAACATGGCTTGGGGGCATAGTTTCATCTCTCGATCTGGAGAGAATATCGAACTGCAATTATAAATAATGTTGTTAGCCGCTTGTAGACTTGGGCTATCCAGTCATCTTTCAAAAGCAAGAATCTCTCCGAAACCGTCTAATCACAGCTTAACCCACCACATTGGAAAGAACCTCATAAGTCTTGAGACTGTCCTTCTTCTCAACAACTATGATTGTCTCCGTCCAGCACGATATGAACTCTATCATGTTAACATTTTGCTCAGCCAGTAAGGAGGTAAGGAAAGCAACAACTCCGGGCGTGGATTCTAGCTCTTCTGGAGAATGCACGACAATCATTGTACAATTGTCATGTTTGACCAGAGCAGTTATTCTTTCGGGCAATTCGCTTCTATCCAGCAGGTAAACGTGTTTGCCCAACAGGTCCACTTTCAGTCCACTCTTAGCCTCTAACTCTCTACTCGTAATCATTACAGCTTTCTTGTCATAAACTGCTATTCCACTTCTCTTCAGCACTTGCAGGACCTTTTCCTCTCTTTTCTGTTTGTGTCTTTGAAGTTCCTCTGAATGTCTACGCAGGGCTGCTTTTACTGCGCTGGTGTTAGTTGTTTCTAACTCTTTTTGTATCTGCCTAGACAGCTCGCTTAAGTTGACTATTCCTTTTTCAAGTGCTTCCAGCAAGTACGGCTTGTTACGCAGGTAGTTTCTAACACTCTGAGCTATAGTCATGATGCAACCATGTCTCAATTGAGACATTTAAGCCTTGGCATGTTACAAAGAAGTCACAAAGTTTAAAAACTCTGCAAGCAAGGTAACGGGAACAATTCAATTTCAGAAACGGGAGAGCAAACATCATGGAAAAAATAGTACTCGCATACTCAGGCGGCTTAGATACATCTGTGCTGATCAGGTGGCTTCAAGAAAAATACAACGCCGAAGTCATAACCGTTACCGTCAACGTAGGACAGCAGGAAAATCAGAAGGAAATTGAAGAAAAAGCTGAGAAACTGGGAGTACTAAAACACTATTCGATTGACGCTAGAGACGAGTTTGCCTCAGACTACATTTTCCCAGCCATCAAAGCCAACGCCCTTTACGAGGAAAAATACCCCATAAGCACAAGCTTGTCCCGACCGCTCATTGCGGCGAAAATGGTGGAAATAGCACGGAAAAACAGTGCCACGGGATTGGCTCATGGCTGCACAGGAAGGGGCAATGATCAAGTGCGATTCGACGTAACGCTTGGAGCTCTAGCTCCAGACCTCAAGATAATAGCTCCAGTTCGAGAGTGGGGCATGACGAGAGAAGAGGAAATAGAGTACGCGAAAACTAAAGGAATCCCAGTCTCAACCGCCGCTAAGAAATATAGCATAGACGCAAGCGTCTGGGGAAGAGCAATCGAGTGCGGACTTCTGGAAGATGCAAGTCAGGAACCGCCTGAAGATGCCTTCGAATGGACGGTCATGCCCGAAAAAGCACCAAAGACACCCGAATACGTTATCATAAAGTTCGATAAAGGGTTGCCAGTCTCTGTCAATAATGAAAAACTAAAACCCCTTGCTCTTGTTGAGTCCTTGAATAAGATCGCAGGGAAACATGGCGTCGGTCGAATAGACCACATAGAAGATCGTCTTGTAGGCATAAAATCGCGGGAAGTCTACGAGTGCCCAGCTGCCACTGTACTTCTGGAAGCGCACAAAGACTTGGAGAAGATGGTGCTAACGCGGCACGAGTATCTGTTCAAACAGCAGGTTGACGAACAATGGGCTTATCTTGCGTACGTAGGTTTGTGGGCAGACCCCCTGCGTGAAGACCTTGAGGCTTTCATAAACAAAACTCAAGAAAACGTCACTGGTGAAGTCAGACTCAAACTCTATAAGGGTGGGCTGCAGGTGGTTGGACGTTCATCTCCATTTTCGCTGTATGATAAAAACCTGGCCAACTACAACATCAAGAACCACGTTTAACCAGTCCTATTCTAAAGGGTTCATTGAGCTCTGGGGCCTTCAAACAAGAATGCACAATGCCTTGAAAAATTCAACTAAGGAACAGAAAGTAACTAAGCCTTCAAAATCAGTTTAATTGAAATAGACAAGGGGAGAGCGTGATGTCAAAAGTATTGCGTGGCGGTCGACTGTCCCCTGGAGTTCGTGAAGACGTTGCGAAGTTCACTTCTTCAATGAAAAATGACTTGAAGCTTTCGAAAGCTGTAGTTGACATAAACAAAGCTCATGTTGTAATGCTAATTGAACAGAAAATCATCAAATCGTCTGATGGCGCTAAGCTTCTTCAAGCTCTAGTTAAGTGTTCTGACACTGAAATTGACGTTTCAGCTGAAGATATTCATATGGCAGTGGAAGAAGCAGTGCTCCAACAAGCCGGATCGGAAGCAGGCGGAAATCTCCACATTGCCAAGAGCAGAAACGATCAGGTCACGACAGCGATCCATATGGAGTTGCGCAACGATCTCCTAATTCTGATGCGTAGTTTAGCACATATGCTGGATCATATATTAGAAGTGGCCGAGAAACACACGAATACAGTCATTCTAGAGTATACACACCTGCAACCTGCGCAACCTGTGACCTTCGCTCATTATCTCCTTTCCTGCTATGATGCACTGGAACGCGATCTGCAAAGACTACGAGAGTGCGTATAATAGAGTCAACCTATGTCCATTAGGCGCTGGAGCCTTAGCAACAACAAGCTTTCCGATAAACAGAGAACGAACTGCAGAACTCCTAGGCTTCAACGGATTACTCGAAAACTCGATTGACGCCGTTGGCAGCAGAGACTTCATCACTGAAACTGTGGCTGCCCTCACACTCATTGCTGTAGATCTGAGCCGCTTCGCCGAAGATCTAATCATATGGAGCACTCCAGACTTCGGAGTAGTGGAACTTCCAGACGAATTCACTGGCACAAGCAGCGTCATGCCGCAGAAGAAAAACCCGGAGATTTTGGAAGTCATCCGGGCTAGAGCGAGTCAGGTATTAGGCAACTTTGTAGCTTCAGTTGCTGCGATAAAGAGTTTGCCTTCTGCGTATAACCTGGATTTTCAGGAGATTACACCTAGAGCTCTGGGAGTCCGTTGAAAACATACATGCCTCGTTGGATATGTTCCATAAGCTGCTTCCTAAACTGAGAGTCGCTACGGACGTCTCAGCCAAAACCAATGCAAGTTTTGTTGCTGCTACCGAATTGGCTAACATTCTTGTTCGCAAGTATAGTGTCCCTTTTCGAACGGCTCACAAGATAGTTGGTGCTCTGGTTAAGTCGTTGGTGGAAGCCAAATTAACTTTCAAAGATGCTACTCCTGAATTGGTACAGAAAACGGCCAAGGAAGTTGCTAACCTCAAACTATCTGTTGAATCCAAGAGAACTGAAGGAACTTGCAGACCCGCTTAAGTTGGTTGAAGCCTGCGGAGTCAGAGGAGGACCCGCACCAGCGGAAGTCGTAAGAGCATTGACTGAAAGGAAAAAGAAGTTGATCCTTACCAGAATGGATATATCCATGATGGACGAGGCTCTTGAGAAGGCTGGGGAGAAACTGGAAGCGGTCCTTCAGAAGGCATCTTCACACGAGTCTTGATGAAAACACAAGACTTAAAAATTCATAATGGCAGGTAGTATAGGGCTTTGGTCCCAGAACATAGTTCCAGCAAAAACAAAGAAATGATTCTGACGTCCGAAGAGCACGCTTTTTCGTTTTCTCGTTCGTTATGGGCTCTAGGCAAGGCTCCGAGTGAAGATGTGTTCAATTTTTGCAGCAATCAAAAAGAGAGGATAGAGAATGCCAAAAATTGAATCTGTTAAGAAAGTCTTAATCTTGGGAAGTGGAGCGATAAAAATCGGTGAAGCAGGAGAATTTGACTATTCAGGAGCGCAAGCCATAAAAGCTGTCAAAGAAGAGGGCATAGAAGTTGTTCTCGTTAATCCTAATGTTGCTACCATACAGACTGACAAAAAGTTTGTTGGCAATAAAGCCTATTTTCTGCCCATAACGCCCGAGTTTGCAGAAAAAGTGATTGAAAAGGAAAGACCCGATGGAATCTTGCTTGGATTTGGAGGACAGACAGCTCTAAACTGCGGGACAGAATTGGCCGAAAAAGGAATACTTGAAAAGTACGGCGTAAAGGTCTTAGGAACAAGCGTCGAAGCAATTGAAAAGGCTGACAACAGAGATCTCTTCAGAAGGACAATGCTAGACGCAGGAATACCAATTCCCAAAAGCAAAAAGGCAAACACAATTGAAGAAGCCGTCCAAGCGGCAAAGGAAATTGGATACCCAGTCATGATCAGGGTAGCTTACACACTAGGCGGTCAAGGAACGGGTGCTGCACACAACGAAGAAGACTTGAGAAGAATTGCTTCAATAGGTTTGGTGCACAGTAGAATCTCACAAGTTCTAGTGGAAGAATACGTAGGCAAATGGAAAGAAATCGAGTATGAGGTTTTGAGAGATCACGCTGACAACTGCATGATCGTTTGCAGCATGGAAAATTTCGATCCCATGGGAGTTCACACAGGAGACAGCATAGTGGTTGCGCCTTCCCAGACAGTCAACGACGAAGAATACGGAAAACTCAAAGCAACCAGTTTCGCTGTTCTAAAGGCTCTCGGATTAGTCGGCGAATGCAACATCCAGTTCGCGGTTCACCCAGTTACAGGAGAGTTCAAAGTTATAGAGGTGAATTCAAGATTATCAAGAAGCTCAGCTTTGGCCTCTAAAGCCACTGGCTACCCCATCGCGTATGTTACAGCCAAAATTGCCTTAGGTTACAACCTGACTGAAATAGGAAACAAGACAAATAACAATCCTGCGGCTTTCCTGGAGCCTGACGTTGATTATATTGTTGTCAAAATGCCAAGATGGGACTTTCAGAAATTCAAGAATTTGAACCGACGACTAGGAACGCAGATGAAATCGGTAGGAGAAGTAATGGCTATTGCCAAGACATTTGAAGAAGCCATACAGAAAGCCGTACGTATGGTTGACATCGGGAGAGAATTGACGGATGAATTGAACATAAATGACTCGGAGAAAATCCGGGCAGAGTTAGCTAATCCAACTGATGAACGACTGTTCTATGTTGTTGAAGCCATCAGAAAAGGAATAAGCATAGAGGAAATTTACCGATTGACCGGGATCGATCCCTTCTTCCTGAAGCCTATAAAAAGCATTGTTGACCTTGAAGACTTTCTCAAAAAATCTGAACTGTCACAAGAAAACTTGAAGAAAGCCAAATTGCTTGGCTTTTCAGACAAAAGGCTAGGAAAGCTCTTTGGAAAAAATGAAGCAGAAATAAGAGGATTACGAGAGAAATTTGGAATAAGACCGTGGGTAAAGCAAATTAGAACGGCAAAAAGATGGTCAGAAACGGCGAACTACCTTTATTGCACCTATAACAGCAATGCTAACGACATCGAGTTTCTCGAAACGAACAAGGCGGCAGTCATTGGTTCTGGCTGCTATAGAATAGGGTCAAGCGTGGAGTTCGACTGGTGCTGCGTTAACATGACATGGTCTTTGAAAGATAGAGGAATCAAAGAAGTTGTGATGATAAACTGCAACCCAGAAACCGTTTCAACCGATTTTGATGTACTTAGACAAATTGTATTTTGAGGAACTGACGCTTGAACGCGTGTTGGACATCATAGAAATAGAAAAGTTTCCAAGCGTGGTTGTAAGCGTTGGAGGACAAATACCTAATACCCTTGCTTTGAAACTGGCGCAAAATGGTGTCAAGATCCTCGGAACTTCAGCCCAAAACATTGATAATGCTGAGGATCGCTCCAAATTCAGTGATCTGCTTGACAGCCTTGAAATAGAACAGCCGGAATGGAGCAGATTAGAGAGCGTTGAAAAGTCAAGATTTTTTGCTAGTAGAATAGGTTACCCTGTTTTGATTAGGCCATCGTACGTCCTCTCAGGGTCAGCCATGAGCGTTGCATTCGATGAATCTCAACTTGAAGACTATCTGAGAAAAGCAACGGAAGTATCAATGGAGCATCCTGTGGTTATCTCGAAGTTTATGTTAAGTGCAAGGGAAGTCGAAGTTGACGGGGTTTGTGACGGTGAAAACGTTTTCGTTGGAGCAATAATCGAACACGTTGAGAACGCAGGGGTGCATTCGGGAGATGCCACGATGTCGATTCCTGCCATGACCCTTGACGAAATCACAAAAGAAAAAATGAGAAAGATAACGAGAAAAATAGCAAGAGGTCTACATATACAAGGACCTTTTAACATACAGTATCTGATAAAGAATCGCGACGTCTACGTAATAGAATGCAATCTCAGAGCCTCAAGAAGTATGCCGTTTGTTTCCAAAGCAATAGACATGAACTTAATGGATATCTCCGCTTGTGCCATGTTAGGAGGAAAAATCGAGGATGGAGAAGCGGTTGTAGAGAGATTCGGCGTGAAGTACCCGCAGTTTTCTTTCATGAGACTGGAAGGCGCAGATCCAGTAACGGGCGTCGAAATGGTCTCCACTGGCGAAGTGGCATGCTTCGGTCGCAGTTTTGAGGAAGCTCTTCTAAAGGCGATGATTGCAGGCGGAACCCGAATTCCAAGGAGCGGCGACTCCATACTGATAAGCGTTGGAGGCGAGAAGGAAAGAGCAGTCAGTATTGCCAAAAAAATAATGAACAACGGCTACAGAATTTTCGCAACAGATCACACGGCCGAGGCACTGATAGAGAATGGAATTGCTTGCGAGAAAATCTACAAAATAAGCGAAGGAAAGAAACCGAATGTTCTGGATTATCTTGCAGAGCGAAAAATAAATTTTGTTTTCAACACCACGCACCCTAATCGAATCGTCACGCAGGCAATTACAGATGGATACTTGATACGAAGAAAAGCCGTCGAGTTTGGAGTCCCAGTAATTACAAATCTAGAACTTGTCGACAGCCTAGTAAACGCCCTCAAAAATCACATAGTCTTTGAAATAAGCTAAATCTTGCTATGAGTGGGAGCTCTGCAGAGAGCTACCATACACATCAAAAGGTATTAATAAGTGGGCAAGCCATTCGGTTGGCATCGGTTGGAGGTAAACGAAACTCAAACCCAATCAGAAAACTCGGACAATCGAGGAAATAAACGAGAAGATAAGAAAGGGCGATGCCCAAGTTCTGACCGCTGAAGAAATGAAGCGCCTCGTGGAAAGCAGCGGAGTGGAAGTTGCTTTTCGAGAAGTTGACGTTGTTACAACCGGCACTTTTGGAGCGATGTGTTCTTCTGGCGCTATTGTAAATACTGGGCATTCAGACCCTCCTATAAAAATTGAGAATGCTTGGATCAACGATGTCCCAATTTGCCATCCCGGTGCTGCAGTGGATTTGTACATCGGCGCCACGGCAATGTCTGAAAGACAGCCGTTTGAGTATGGCGGCGGACACGTAATTGAAGATCTAGTTAATGGAAAAGAAGTTGAACTTAAAGCAACTGCTTATGGTACAGACTGTTATCCCAGGACTCAGATTAAGACTAACTTGACCAAGGACGATTTGAATCAGTTTTACCTGCTTAATTTTCGCAACTGCTATCAGCGCTACAATTGTGCTGTAAATGGTCGAGACGAGACGATTTACACGTACATGGGCAAACTATTACCACATATGAAAAATGCCACTTATTCTGGTGCCGGAGAGTTGAACCCATTGATGAATGACCCTGACTACGAGACAATTGGGATCGGGACGCGCATTTTTCTTGGTGGAACGCAAGGTTACGTTATAGGTGAAGGAACGCAGCATGAAGCGCAAAGCCAGAATGGCACCATAATGGTTCGTGGAAACGCCAAAAAGATGAATGGGGAATTTCTACGGGGCGCGTCGTACTCACGATATGGTACAACGCTTTACGTTGGACTTGGCATACCAATCCCGATTTTGAATGAGGGTTTGGCAAGGAAGACAGCCATTAGAGACGAAGAAATCTTCACAAACGTGGTTGATTATGGTGTACCACGCAAAGACCGCCCAAAGTTGGCGAAAGTTAGCTATAAGGAACTAAAATCTGGCGCTATAACTGTAAACGGCAATAGAGTCAGGGTTAGTTCGCTTTCGAGTCTAAAAACAGCAAGGAAAGTTGCTGGAACGTTGAAATCGTGGATTGAGGCTGGTGAATTCTTCATAACTGCACCAGTTGAGCGATTACCTCTGGACTCCATTTTCAAACCTATGAAACAGACAGAGGGAACTCCCTTCGTAGCCAACGTTATGCAGAAAGCTGTAACATGTAAAGAGGAAGAGACGGTCCAGGCTATAGCTGAACGGATTGTAACACGATCTGTTAACCACATTGTCGTAGTTGACGCAAAAGGTAAGCTCAATGGCATAGTGACTTCGTGGGACATAACGCGGGCTTTGGCTCAAGGCAAGAAAGCACTTTCGGATATCGTGACACGGCGCGTTATAGTAGCTAAACCTGATGAACCCTTGGAGACAGCATCAAAACGGATGGCACAACATAACATTTCAGCTTTGCCTGTAATAGACAATGAGCGAAAAGTTCTTGGCATCGTCACAGCTGAGGACGTTTCCAAACTTCTTGGAAGGTGAAAATTGAATGGTTCGAATACTGCTTAGATTTTCGGAAAAAATCGTTGAAGAGCCTATTGTATCCCAGATAGTGCTTGAGCTGAAAGTGCCAATTAATATCCTAACTGCTCATGTCAATTCGAAGGGTGGCGAGGTCTTAGCCGAAGTACCAGATGAATCACTTGACAAAATAATCAAAGCTTTCCGTAAACGAGGCGCCACTGTAAGTTTGCCTAAGCTTATTGAAGTTGACGCCGAGAAATGTGTCAGTTGCGGAGCTTGTGTTGCACTCTGCCCGGTAGAAGCAATAACAATAGATCAAGACGCGTCCATAGTTTTCAATAAAGAAAAATGCGTTGGAAGCACCTGCAGCGTCTGTGTTGATGCATGCCCAGGAAGAGCAATAAAATCCGTGAAGCAAAATAATTCCGAACCAATGGCCAACAAAAAGCATTGATGGCTTTGACGGAAACAGACAATGAAGAATCTAGTTCAAAAAAGCTTTCCAGCTCAAGGAAACACAATGTACCGTAATTACCGACAAGCTCATTGGCATCCAAATAGCAGAACAGTCCATTGATTTTCACCGAAAACAACTGGAACATTATGTTGAGGTAAACCCAAGATTTCTTCATGCTCTCAAGCCAGTACGTATACCAGATAAGCCTATAATTGCTAACCTCATGGCTAAGGCCGCTGAATATGCAAATGTTGGACCGATGGCGGCTGTTGCGGGTGTTCTCGCCGATCTGGCAGTGAAAGATATGACTGACGCAGGCTGCAGTATAGCAGTCGTTGAAAACGGCGGTGAAATTTCAGCATTGTCAGATGAAACAATAGATGTTGCTGTTGCAGCCGGAAATGAACCACTGTCAAGACGCTTCGGGTTCAGACTAACCGACTTCCCCGTTGGGGTTGCAACCAGTTCTGGTCGTTTCAGCCATGCCTTAAGCTTCGGCGACGCCGAAGCCGCAACTGTCTTCTGCAACGAGGCCGGACTGGCAGATGCTGCAGCTACAGCTGTGGGTAATGTCGTAAGAGGAAGTAGTGTTAAGATAGCTATCAATCGTGGCCTAGACGTAGCTATGTCAATTGTGGGAGTTAAGGGAGCTCTCATCATTTACAGAGGGCAAGTGGGAACCGTTGGCCAGATTCCCAAAATAATCAAAATCGATCAATAATCTGATTCCTTCATCTTCTCTTCCAGATTTTGAAATATGGAAGGGTTTGTATCAGCTGATTGCTATGCCTTTACCGTCATGGTACAAATAACCTTGGATAATTTATTCTAAAAAGATTTATTTTAAAGCAAACAGACTAACATAGCCACTGAAATGAAATAGAGGGGCTAGCCCAAAAAAGCCGGGGTAGCCTAGCCTGGCTAGGGCGCCAGACTCATAATCTGGAGTTTGCAAGGGGCAAGCGCCCTCAACCAGAAGTCGCGGGCTCGAATCCCGCCCCCGGCACCATCGTAGTGGCATTTCAAGTACAATTGATCTGCTCGTAGCTTCCTTGCACGAATTTTTTTGGTGCCCAGTAAACAGGTTTGATTTTGAAATCACAAATCATAAAAGTCACATTTGGTCAACCTCAAGATACAGGAAGCAAAGCAATGACTAATCGTGGTCTTTACGTTGGAAGATTTCAGCCTTTTCACAAAGGGCACCTAGAAGCGATAAAGGAAGTCTTGAAAGAAACGGACGAGCTTGTCATCGTTATCGGTAGTGCCCAGTACAGTCATAATATTCACAACCCGTTCACAGCTGGCGAAAGGTTGGTTATGATTCGCCGGGCTCTTCAAGAAGCGGGACTCGACGGTTCCAAGCTTTGGATTGTCCCGGTTCCAGATGTCCACCTGCATATGCTATGGGTTGCCGCATTGGAGGGTTACACACCTCGCTTTAACGCAGTCTTTTCCAATGAGCCACTGACACGCAGACTGTTTATGGAAGCAGGATACAAAGTTGAAAGCATAAAGTTCTTTGAAAGAAAAGAATTCACATCGACTCTTGTCCGAGAGAGAATGCTTGGAGACCAGAACTGGAAGACCCTTGTGCCCAAAAGTGTGGCTGACTTCATAAGCGAAATCGACGGCGTTAACAGGCTCCGCGATTTGAATAGAACAGACAAAATCTAGTGGATCTGAGCTAAAATCTTCTGCAAGTTTACCCTTAATCCGTTCCTATAGTCTGGCTAAAATCTACTTCATTCTAGAAAGGAAGAGCAAACTCCATTTAGGTTTAGAATCCGGAACATATGGGGCTGTTTGGTTTCATTATCTCTCTGAGAAGCACAGTTGCATAGCATCCACGCAGTAAAACGAAACTCAGCAATGTTTCAAGTCCGCGATCGCCAGCGCTGAACGAAACGTCATGCATTTTGAAATCTCTGATGGGAGCTGTGATCGCGCGCAACCCACCTCTTGCCCCCATCGTTGGCAACTCTTTCATCTTGAAGTTTTCCAAGTTGACCTCTTCTTCATCAAGTATCTGTTTCTGTATTTGGCCCATACTACCTCGAGAAATCTGAGGATTGCACCCCACGAGTGGTAGGGCAACTCGCATTTTTCCGTTCTTCAGCAAACTCTCAATTTCAGCGGAGTCATCGCCGCTAACAATTTTGGCTGTGTTCACCATAGGCAATCCTGAACGTTCTACCCGTACTACCCAGTCTCCAAGTTCCGCCTCATTCAGAGGGATACCTTGCTTAATTCTTGCAGTTAGGAATCTGTTGAACAAATATGATTGATAGGCTTGAACAAAAAGTGCTTGAAGCTTGGCAGGCAACCTTCTAAAAGCACCCACGAAGTCATCTTGCCTCTGGACAAGATACGCAAGCATTAGCCTTTCATATCGGAGCTGCTTTGGAAAGTTCTCCAATGCATGCTTAAAGTTTTGAGTTGACTGAAGTTTCTTGCGCGCCTGTCGAGAAGAAGGATGCTCATAGAAGCTGGGTTCAGCCAGAAATATCATCGCTGCTTTGGCAAAGTCTCCTTTCAGAAGCGCTTTCCCCACCACATGCGTTATAGGTCGAGTTGTTCCGAAACGTTGGTGTCCGAAATAATTGGGAATTCCGCCACCAAGCTCAAGTTCTTGCTTCGTTTTTGCAATCTTTTTTCTGGCGGTAGCCTCCAAGTTGGGAATGTCTTTGATTCTTATTTTGAAGCTGTTTCCTAAAAGATAGTAGGTCGACAACTCTTTGCGGAGGTATCCGACTGGACGAAGCTCGATGTCTTTTATGCAAACATCTTTAACGTCTTCGACAGAAGCATGTTGGATTGTGATATGCTGGGCAGTAACAGCCTTGGCGTCTTTTATTCCCGCAATCTTGATTTGATCCTGACTTTTGTTTAATTCCTTCGCAATATTTTTGATTGCTATAAAAGTGTCCCAGTTACGTTTGACCAAGATGCACAGCAGGTACTCTTGTTTTGTGAGAGATGCCCCCAAGGAATGGCTTTTCACTACATTTTCGATTTGGGCTTTGGACCCATCGACCAGAATTTCTTCAACCATGAAGTCATCAACAGACTGTCTGATGACTCCTCTCACACCTGCCGTTTCGGTGACGTAAGCGCCCATGCCAAGTAGCTCGTCAATCTTCGGAACACGCAAAAGTGTGCACGTGCCAATTGTTTATAATAGTCGGAGGTTACCAGTTAGCCTGTCTATTTTTTGTGCCGGTGCTGGACCAATTCCAAGGCATGTGACTGTACCTTCCGGTATTTCCGTGAGACCTCTATCCACAATCAAAGCGTAGGGCAAACCCAAATCGTCTGCTGCACTTTCAAGCTCTGAGAGCTCTGTTTCGTCTTTTACTTTGACCGCTATTTTGCGTTGTCCCTCAAATATCCAAGATTCCCACCAATCTCTATGACGCTTTCGGGCTTCCTCAGCCGCTGAAACTGCGGCGTGTCCAGCTTGAGCAGCCAGTTTGCCTTTACTAAGCTTCAAATCGGAACGGAACACAATGACCTGTTTGTACTCGAATTCAACCATGATGTTTTTCCTTGCCGCCTCTATCAGGTTGTTTCTTTGATGTTTTAAGGGTTTGCAGACAAATAGAGTAGCGCAAAATATGTCAGAAAAGCATAAGCAGAAGGCTTGGTCAGGATTTTGAGAAAAGTCCGGCCCTGAAAATCAATTTCTTCTATGTCCTCTAGCGTCTTAGCTAATCCTATTTTCGTGCAGAAACGCAAGACTTCATCAATTTTCTCGTCTGAGAGAGAGTCCAGAAAACGTCTGATTTTAAGCATCACTTTGAAGTCGAAATCGAGAACTTTTCCGCAGCGTTGCTGGTACGTCTCCAACAGACTTGAGGAAACATCATTTTTCTGCAAAGCTTCGAGGGCAACTTGAGCTGCGATTTGTGCACATGTCAACCCGAATATCACACCGCCACCTGTGGTAGGTTTTACTTGCGAAGCCGCATCCCCTACAGCTACGAAACCATTTGAAAAAGCCTTGGGAATTGCGCCACCCAACGATATAGAATGAAACGCTAGGCGTGTGATTTTCGCTTTTCCTAGTTTTTCGGAGGCGGCTGGATGCTTTGACATTAGTCTTTGCAGAAAATCTCTGGGATTCCCACTTCTTGTAGCCAGACCAACCTTCGCGGTTCCATCGCGTTTTGGTATAAGCCACGCGTAGAATCCAGGCGCGAATGCTCTGCCCAAGAAAACATCAACGGCATTCAACTCGACTTCTTTGACGTTTTCAACTTCAGCTTCCACTGCGTAGACAAACTTGTCACGATTATGCGCTGACAGACCTGCTTGCCTTAAAAGTCTGGATGATATCCCCTCTGCATCGACTACGATCTTTGCGGGAAATATCTCTTCTGGTCCCTTGCTTCGTTTGACTTTCACGCCTTTGACAAAATCGTTCTCTATCAGGAGTGTTTGAACGAGAGAGTTCAAGCGGTAACTCGCTCCTGCTGCTTCAGCTTTTTGCGCAATTAGCTTATCAAAAGCTTCGCGATTAATCGCACAAGTTACGGGTTTTGTAAGGCGAACAGAGAATTTGAAGCCTCTGGGAGAATAGAAGTTGGCTTGGGAAAAAGTGTTTTCCAAAATGTCCTTAGAAAGCGGATATAGCCCTAGATTCCTTAAGCTTTGAATGCTTATGTGCCCTGCACAATGCGATGGTGCGCCAATTGCTTCATGTTCCTCGAAAACTGTGACTCTGGCACCAGCTTTGGCCAAGTTTAGGGCTGTAAATGAGCCTGAAGGTCCTCCTCCAACAACTGCAACGTCTTGCACATTTTCTCTCTGCTGCAGATTGTGCGTCATTTCACGAGCTTATTGAACAAGTTCTATGTGTCTCTTTCCACGAGACATCGAGGAAGTGCGGATTCTGCCGCTCACCTCGAGCATAAGAAGAATGTCGTTGAAGTCTTTGTAGCCAAGATCCTCAAACTCCCCTCGCAAAGCGTCGAAAAGATCATCATCAGTCATATCACCTTTCTTGGTCAATATTTCTAACACAACTGAATAAGCGGGGCGTGTTTTCCAAGTCTTAACTGCTGGCATCTACTTAGCTCCTTAGGCGACCGGCGTCGCAGATTTTTGCAGTTGCTTAATCTGTTGCATGAAGCTCTTATACCATTTTTCCATGTCAGGAGTCACTGATGGTCGCACTTCCTTCAGGGCTTCTTGGAAGTCTTTGAGCGTAACCTCTTTAGTGGCAATATCTCTTCTCAACGCATGCATAGCAGCTTCTCTGCATAAGGATTCTATGTCCGCTCCCGAATAATACTTAGTCTGAACGACCAGCTGATTTAGGTCCACATCGTTTGTCAACGGCATGCCTTTCGTATAAATCTTGAAAATCTGAAGCCTGCTTTTTTCGTCAGGCTCTGGAACATAAATCAACCTGTCAAATCTTCCTGGTCTCAGCACTGCTGGGTCTACCATGTCTGGCCTATTTGTGGCGGCGATAACAACTATGTCTTCTAATGTGACAATTCCATCCATTTCTGTGAGCAATTGACTTATGACTCGCTCTGAAACGCCACTGTCTGAGAATCCTAATCCACGCCTCGGGGTGAGGGAATCAATCTCATCCAAGAATATGATTGCTGGGGCTGCCATGCGAGCTTTTCTAAAGACCTCGCGGATAGCTTTTTCTGATTCACCAACCCATTTGGAGAAGACTTCCGGACCTTTAATCGTTATGAAGTTAGCTTCGCTCTCTGTTGCGACTGCTCGAGCCAGTAATGTTTTTCCGCATCCTGGGGGACCATAAAGCATTATACCCTTAGGAGGCTTAATCCCCAATCTGCTAAAGATCTCAGGGGTTTTCATAGGCCATTCGACCGCTTCTTTGAGGTGCTCTTTAACCTCATCCAGCCCCCCTGCATCTTCCCAATGAACAGTTGAGACTTCAATGTAAACTTCTCGCATCGCCGTTGGCGTAACTTCTTTGTAAGCGTTGATGAAATCGTCCATTTTTACTTCCATTTTTTCAAGCACTTCCGGCGGTATGCGTTCATCTTCAAGGTTAATCTGGGGCAAATATCTCCGAAGTGCTTTCATGGCGGTTTCTCTGCCGAGTGCCGACAAATCAGCTCCCGTGTAACCGTGGGTCATTTCTGACAGCCTTTTAAGGTCAACGTCTTCGGCTAAAGGCATTCCACGGGTATGAATCTGAAGCACTTCGTGTCTTCCTTTCTTGTCTGGAACACCGATTTCGATTTCCCTATCAAATCTGCCTGGTCTGCGTAACGCTGGATCTAAAGCGCCCGGTCGGTTTGTGGCACCGATTACTATTACGTTTCCTCTTCCGGACAGACCATCCATCAAAGCAAGAAGCTGAGCAACCACACGTCTCTCAACTTCGCCAGTGACCTCTTCACGTTTGGGGGCTATGGCATCGAGTTCGTCTATGAATATTATGCTGGGAGAATTCTGCTGTGCTTGCTGAAATATCTCGCGCAGCCTTGCCTCGGACTCACCGTAGAATTTGCTCATTATTTCAGGACCATTTATAGAATAGAAGTTTGCCTCCGACTCGTTGGCTACCGCTCTAGCAAGCAAGGTCTTGCCACATCCTGGAGGACCATGAAGTAGCACGCCCTTGGGTGGCTCTATTCCAAGCCGCTGGAAAAGTTCAGGATGCCTCAACGGAAGTTCTACCATTTCCCGGACGCGTTGAATTTCTTCATGCAATCCGCCAATATCTTCATACGTTGTTCGTGGCAGACCTTTAGATTCTGGTGCAGGTTCATTCAGAATTGTGAGCTTCGTTTCGGCTGTTACTTTTATTATTCCATGTGGGCGCGTTTTTGTGACTGTAAAAGGAATCGCATGTCCCAACATCATAACCAGCGTCGTATCGCCTTCGACCAGCGTGCGCTCCATGAGGCGATTTCTAACGAAGTTTGTGAAGTCATCGTCGACGTTTAGTCTCATGTCAACTGGCGCGAGTGTTATGGCCAGGGCAGTTTTTACTTTGGCGGGGCGCACTACGACAAATTCGTTAATGGCTACTCCGCTATTCTTTCGTGTAAATCCGTCGATTCTTATTATATCGCGATTTTGGTCTTCGCTGTAAGCGGGCCAGGCTATCGCTGAGGTTGTTCGTTTGTTAATTATCTCTATAACATCGCCCGCACTAATTCCTAATTTTTGCATCGTTCTTTGGTCTATGCGTGCTATGCCTCTGCCAACGTCTCTCTGCCTTGCGTCTCCAACTCGTAACTGAATTTCACTCATACAGAATCCTCCTGAGGATAATAATGTTAAGCTGTTGAAACAGAGGTATATTCCTATATAAACTTTAAATCGTGCTCGTTCATCATCCATCAACGCGAACAGATACTTCATGTCATCGTTCACCTTAACGTACAATTCATCGGCTCTCCATGTGTCCGAAACGTTTGGCTTGAAGTTGTCTACATAGTCCTTCATCAATCCAACATACTTCTTTATCCACATGAAAACAGTTTTGTGAGATACTTCTACACCTAATAATCTGAGCGATTTCTGGGTATTCCTCAAGCTTTCACCGCTGAAGTACAGTTGCATCGCAGTAGTGACTGCTTGCGGGTTATGCTTCATCTTCTCGAAACCGATGTTGATTGTGAAGTAGTGGTGGCAGTCTCGGCAATGGAACTTCTGGATTGTTCCAGACTTGTTTTTGCGAACGCCGTCTTTCTTGAGGTTGCTTGAACCGCAGTATTGACAGTTTTGAACATTCACTTCTTGAATTACTCGGTTAATCCGAACTTCTTTTCTGAGTCTATTTGAGAAATCCACAGCGAAGACGTGTTTGCAGATAGGTGCTTATTGGAAACACTTATCCGAGCCGATAACTGACATTTGCAGAGGTTTTCAAAGGATTTTGGTGGACTATTCAGATCTTTCTAACCACAAGATTTGGAGAACAAGGAAGTCAACCGATCATTGCTGAAGAATATGATTATCAAGCAAGAGTCTTAGCTGTCTCCCAGATTTTATCGCTGACGAAGTGGAGGCTTTTGACGACTGCGCCTTTTTTCACTTTTTTAGCGCTTTCTCCATCGTAAAGAGCCTCGCCTAGAACAAGCATCTTACCATGTTTTACGTCCACGACAAGAACGAGGTCGCCTCTGCTGAATTCACCTTCAATGCGTACGATGCCGGGGGCCATTATATCGGCGCCTTTGCAGACGTAGGGAACTGCCCCCATATCAACAACGATTTTGGGCAACCAATCATAAAGTTCTGTAAAAAAAAGTGTAGGTAGTGTTTCTCCTCCAATGCCATAGAGAAGAGGTCTCCCATTAACGAAATAGATATCCCCCAAGTCTGTCTCTGCAATTTCAAATTTTGCTTTCTCGCCTATTATATCCTCTATGTTGCGGTTTAGCCTTTTAGAAACTTCATCAAGGATAAGTTTTGCCTGTTTTGCTTTTAAGGAGTGCCTTTGTTGTTTTTGGGGCATATTGACTCTCTCAAAATGACATTGGTGTGAATATTTTCAAAAAGCGATTATTGAGGTACATTAGCCCTTTCCTTTTCTTCTGTCTGCGTGGGTGTATTTTTCCTTTTGAATATTTTCTCAATTATTTTACCGATATCTACTTTTAGCAAAATAACTGCAATTAGTATCGTGAGAATTACCGATAAGACAATCATGGCTTCTCGGCTTAATAAAGGGGACAATACATGCTCCGTCCAAGTCCCCAAAAAAGCGCCAATGATAGTTATCGTAACCTTGCCCAGAAAGTAAGCGGTAAAAAACTTTGCGGGGTTATATTTCATTAGCCCGAGAGGTATTACCACGGGTTCATCAGGAATCGGAGTAGCTGCTGCAATGTATAGGAGAGGAAAAGCCCAGCGTTTGATTTTTAGAGCATTTGCGTCGATGGCTCTTCTGCGTTTTTCGCCTATGTGCTTACCAACGAAAAAAGTCACTATGTAATGTATACTTTTTGCCATTGTTGCGCCCAAGGCAACGAGAAAGCCAATAGTAAAAGGATCAGCTGTGACGGATAAAGCTGCCGTGGAGGCTATGAAAAGATTAGACGGACCAGCGAAAGGTATAAGGTTCACCAAAAAAGAGCCAACCAGCACGCCAATTAGCTCGATCAACGACGCCATTTCAAGTTGCCACTTTCGCTTTTAGAACAAAGAAAATGAAAAACAGGCTTATAAGTACGAACTAACAAACAAAAATCAGTTGCGTAGCACACCCGAGAATCAGAGCAGGTTATTAAGCGCGAACGCCAATGGTAGAACCCCAATAATTCCAAAGGAATGAAGATGAATGCCCAAGCCCATAATTGGACTCTCAATGCTCTATTGCTTGGCAGAACCATTCAGCAAGATGGTTAAGCGATTAGCAACTGTAAGAACCCCTTATGTTGAAATTGTAGACGAAGGTTTACACACTCTGAGCAAAAAAAGAGTTGCAGCACTGAAAGAAATCGCTGATTCCAAGGCTCTGAAGTATACAATTCACGCACCCTTCGCCGACATAAACATTGCTTCGCCCTCCAAATCTATTCTTAACGCGGCTCTAAGAAGACTCGAAGAATCGATCGCCTCCGCCAACGCTTTGGATGCAAAGCTGTGGGTTTTTCATCCGGGAAGCCAGACAGGCGTAAGCATGTTCTACCCGGGAAAAGAATGGATACAAAATAACGAAAGTATTCGAGCCCTACACAAAACAGCTGAGGATTATGGGGTAAACATAGCCTTTGAGAATTTGCCCCAAAAATACGGGTTCATAATGAAAAGCCCAGAAGAATTCTCCAAATTCTACAAAGAAACAAAGCTGAACGACATAGGCATCGTCCTTGACGTCGGACACGCAAATCTCGAAGGACACACAGAAGACTTCTTAAGAAAACTACCTGACAAAATTGTAGAAATTCACGTCAGCGACAACACGGGAGAAAACGATCAGCATTTGGGGCTAGGCTATGGGAAAATTGACTGGACCCGATTTGCACAGACTCTAAAAGACATTGATTATGACAAAACCTTAATCATCGAGTCAGTTGAGCGAGTTCAAGAAAGCGTCCAAAAGCTAAAGCAATTGCTGGTTTAATCGTCAGCTAGCTGCAAGTCCAACTCCAAGAAATCTTCTGCTAAAATTGTGTTTCTGAAAACTTTTTGTGCTTGCTCCAGAAGCAACTCTGCATCTGGATATCTGGCGCTAATGTGATTCAGCACGAGAAGTTTAGCCTTAGCTTTCGAAGCTTCATGAGCTGCCTGACTCGGTGTTGAATGGCCATCCTCGGCAGCTTTCTCAGCGAGCGTGTCGTCCAGAGTAGCATCATGTATAACTAGGTCTGCGCCAGATGCAAACCTAGTAAACCCCTTAATTGGTCTTGTATCGCCTGTATAGACTATTTTTCGTCCCTTCCTTAGAGGACCCATTACGTCTTCAGGTTTAACAGTTATCTCGTTCGGTAGCTTGACTTTGCTTCCATGCTGCAGTTTTGACCAAAGATCGCCTTCAGGAATGCCCAACGCTTTGGCTTTTTCGGGAAAGAATTTTCCTGGTCTATTTTTTTCTACAAAGGCGTATGCAAAACTTGCTGTAACATGGTTTGACGAAATAGCCTCAATTATGTATTCTTTCTCTTCGCAGATGACGCCCGGACTGTATATTTCGTAGATTTCAACCGGATACGTTAGACCAAACTGTAAAGTTTCTTTGGCACACTGTAAGAAATGTGCTATTCCTTCTGGACCGTAGACTTGAAGTCTCCATTGCCTATCCATTAAGGCCATGGTCTGCAATAATCCAGGCAGTCCTAGAACATGATCTCCATGCATATGTGAAATGAATATTTTCATTTTCTTGTGAAAACCCGTCTTTGCCATTAGCATTTGTCGCTGAGCGCCTTCACCGCAGTCGAACATCAGCTGCTCATTCTTGCGCTGAACAATCACACCAGGCAGACTTCGCTTCAGCGTTGGAACGCTTCCCGCGGTTCCTAAGAAAATTACACGCATGCTCAAGTTCTGTCCCTCATGTTTTTTGAAACACGGCAATCTCCCTTGTGAGTGTTCTGTGGACATAGGCGAAGTGAGATTCCAAGTGTTTATACCCCAATTCAGTGCCTATTCGTGCTATGTTCAGTGTTTTTGGCGAAGCTATACAAATTCTTTGCCCTTCATGCATAAGAGGCCAGGCTGAGTCTAAAACCCTTTCAACGATATGCTTCGTCGTAGACTTCATGGTTGAGGCTGATCTTCCATAGGGCGGATCAGTAACCAAGCAATCCACATGCGTCAACGGCAGCTTCATAGAATCAGCGATCACTAAGCCCTCTGAAATGACGCCGAAGTGTTTGAGGTTTTTGCGGCACCCTGCCGCCATTCGCCGTTGAATATCCAAGCCAAGAACTCTGCAACCAATAAGGGAGGCCTCGATCATAACGCTCCCTGTCCCGCAGAAAGGATCCAGCAGCATGTCATCTACTCTAGCTCGGGCGAGATTCACCATGCAGCGCGCCAGTTTTGAGGGCATTGCTGACGGATGGAAGAAAGGCTTTTTTCGAGGCCTTCGTTCGGAGTAAGTTTTGGTCTGGATCTCTCTCTGTTTCAGGCCGAAGAATAGATAGTTGTTCGTCAAGATGCCGATGAAGGTTTTGTCAGGTTTTTTAAGGTTCACGTTGGCATCCGGCACTTTTTGGAGTATACGTTTGCCGAGTTCTGCTTCCAGAGGCACTGTGCCCAGTTTCGGTGCGTATTCTTTTATACGCCTAATCCGAACAGCGAAACTGTCGGCGGGATCCAAGACAGCCCTGAAATCTGTGTTTTCAGCAGTTCTCATGATCGTGGCTTCCTCCGCTTCACATGTGAAAAGCTCAAGTGCGCTCGTCATGGTGTATGCTGACCTACGGTGGACAACCTCTATGCTTTTAACATCTGATTCCAGGCTTACAAGTAGGTCGAGTTTTTCTCTTATTTTGAAGGAGAAATTCTCTGCTTCCAGTATAGCTATTAATTCGGCTGCTGGCAGAGTTTCATTTTCGCCTGAAAGCAGAAAAAAGAGTCTAGGCACTTTTTGGCGCCTGCAATTCTTTCGCTAATAAGGGCGCAAGTGTTACTTTGCTGGTGTTGCTTGGAACACTGTCGGTTCCGACAATCTCTGCCACACCTGCGTCCAGTATACGCTTTTCAGCATCTCCTATCAGAAGAGGATGCACACAAGCTGCGAAAACTCGTACTGCACCAGATTCTCTCAGAATCTTTGCTGCTCCTACAATAGTGCCTCCTGTGCTGATTATGTCATCGAAGATTATGACAGTTTTGCCTTTGACATTAATGTTTAAAGCTGTTTGGCTGGTTTGCCCAGTATGACGATCACGCTTTTTTTCGAGATGCCCAGCCTCGCCGCCTAAGATCCTTTGTGCTTGTTCAGCGATATACATAGCCCCTTTGTCAGGAGCTAAGGCGAAAGCTCTCTTGTACCCTTTTTTGAGAAAATATTCAGCCAAAATTGGGATGGCACTGAGGTTTCTTGCTGGAAACGGGAACTTTTTCAAGGCATCTTCGGCATGTACATTGACCGTGACCAATGCATCAACGCCTGCTGCATTTAGCATTGCTGATACGGTTTCAACGCTTATGTTTTCGCCTTGCAGGAAGGTCTTGTCCTGTCGACCATAAGCAAGATATGGGACCATGGCTGTGACTTTTCTCGCCCCGTTCCTCTTGGCTGCATCAGCGATAAAAGCCAACTGCATGATTCGTGTATCCTGTGGAGCACTTGTTGTTTGCACGATTATAACATGTTCGTTTTGAACATCGCCTAACAGTCGGACGTATGATTCGCCGTCTGGGAAAGTTCGTTGGTCAACGCCTACTTTTTCCAGATTCGTCAATTCTGAGATTCTTTCCCCTAGTTCGGTCGAAGCAGGACCAAGGATAATTTTCATCTTTTTTCTTATACCTCCCCATTTTAAACGGGTGTGTCGGTCAGATTTTAGTTTTAAAAGGTGGAACTCTATTTAACCTTATCATGGGGTTTGTACGCGCTTTGCATTGAAAAAGATGTGGTCAATTATTCACGAGGTGCATTTTCGCTTTCTGCTCAAGGAACAATGAATTTCTTTTTTTGGAAAGACTTATATTTTATCCAAGTATCCCATCAAGTCTCAAACAGGAAAATGAGGTTTTGCAATGGAGTTTTGTCCAGAATGTGGTTCCCTTTTCAAACCAAAGAAGACTACGACCAAGAATCAGGTTGAAGAAATACTCATTTGTTCAAAATGCGGATTCAAACAACAGATGGCAGATGAAAAAATTAAGCCAAAAACAGGTAAGATCATCAAACACGATATTAAGCAATTAGTAACGGTCATAGGCAAAGAGGAACAAAAGATCAATACAATGCCAACTCTCAAAGTTGAATGCCCCAAATGCGGGAACAATCTTGTATATGTTTGGCAAGTGCAGACCCGCGGGGGCGATGAGTCTTCAACTCAATTTTTCCGCTGCACGAAATGTAACCACACTTTCAGAGAATACACCTGAAAAGCCCTTCCAAGTAAACCGCACCACCAACGAGAGCATATCAGAATAGAAAATATGTTAGTGATTTGTGGGTTTGGGCTTAGTGTGAAACAATTCGAGCAGGATTTTTGTGATTTGTTCTGAGGCAGCTTCGACTTTTTGCGTCAATCCCTCCCCGAAGTCCGTGTTTTCTGGTTCAATCAACAACAGAGATATTTTTGCCCCGGTCATCTTTGTAATGTACTCGCAGAATATGCGAAGAGGCAGCATATGCGTAGTCACAGCAGGAACATTTGCAACAATCTCGGGGTCCACGAGGTGGAAATCACCTGGTTCAAATCCCAATACCGCTGCGTCTATCAAGAGAACGTGAGTCGGAGAAAATTCTATTATAGTTTCGAGAAAGCTTTCTGGGACAGTCTCACATTCAATTAGCTGGACCCTGTCTGATACTCTACCTTCCAAGTCTTTAACAATCTTCACGCCAACAAAGTCATCCGTGCGTATCGGGTTTCCAATGCCTGCTATGACAATTTTCTTTGCGCCAGCAAACCACTTCTTCAAAGACTCTTGAATACCGTTCTTATTCTTCGCCAAGTTGAATTCTCCTATGATAGCAGGAGAAAGAAAAAAAGAGAGCTATCGGCGCAAGGTCTTAATGATGTTCTTGTGGTTGTCATAGACGTTAACAGTCAGTGGCATTTGCCCTACTGCAAAATGTGTGGCGCATCCGAAGCATGGGTCGTAAGCTCTGAATGCCATTTCTACCATGTTGAGTACACCTTGGTCAACTTTGCCGCCGTGTATCAAGCCTTTTGCTGCGTCGCGTATGGACATGCAGATGGCAGGATAATTGTTTGTTGTCGCCACGATGAGGTTCACATCTTTAACGAGTGCGTCTTTGTCTAGCGCGTAATGGTGAAATAGAGTGCCTCTTGCCGCCTCAACTACTCCTACGCCTTCTCCAGGTTCGCCTGGTTTGTTGCGTACGTTTGTGCTTGTTATCTCTGGGTCTTTGACGAGTTCCACAGCCTTTTCGGTGGCGTAAAGCAGCTCTATTAGGCGTGCCCAGTGAAAAGCTAAGGTACCGTGAACAGGCTTACCTCCTAAGGTGCTGTACATTGTCTCGTACTCTGCCTGTGCTAAGGGCGTTGACAAACCGTCGGAGGCGTTCAATCGTCCAAGTGGACCGACGCGGTAAACCCCACTGTCAGCTCCGTCGCATTGACCCTTCCAGCCAACCTGTTTCAGGAATGGAAACTTGGCATAAGTCCATTTTTCAACGTGCTCGCCGATGTGTGTCAGATAGTCTTTTGGCTCAAATATGGAGTGTTCGTTGCCATCTGGAGTGACGACTCGGATTTTTCCGTCGTAAAAGTTGACTTTGTTGTGCTCGTCAACCATGCCCATGTAGTAGGTTTTCATGGTGTACGCGTCGCTTTTGATCATGTCAACGTACTTCTTATTGCCTAAAACGATATCATGAAAGAGTTTCAGAGTAAGCTTGGCGAACTCGACGCTGGAAGTTGCCATTCTTTCAATTTCTTGGCGGCCTTCCTCGCTCAAGGGTTTTGATATACCGCCTGGCAATCCACACACTGGATGTGTGGCTTTGCCTCCCAGAATCTCTGTTATTCGCTGTCCGTAGGCTCTGTGTTTTATAACTTCTTTAGCTACATCCATGCCAGCTTTTTCTATGACTCCGAGGATGTTGCGTTTTTCAGGTGGCGCGTCAGGACCAACTATGAAGTCTGGTCCGCCCAAATAGTAAAAGTGGAGGGTGTGGTCGTAGATTATGTATCCTACGTACATGAGTTCTCGAAGTTTCTTTGCAGCTGAAGGAGGGTCAACTTTGAAGGCAGCATCCAAAGCTTTGACTGAAGCGAAGTGGTGGGCTACTGGGCAGACTCCGCATATTCTTGTCGTGAGTTGAGGCATGAGTTCAGCTTGTCTTCCGATGCAGAACTTTTCAAATCCTCTCAGCTCGGGGATTTTCAAGTAGGCGTTTTCTACTTCACCTGCTTCGTTTAGGAATATGGAGACGTTCCCGTGCCCTTCAAGTCTTGTAATTGGGTCTATGAGTATTTCTTTCATTTTTTCATCACCTTTCTTCTTAGGATCGATGAGGGCAAAGAATATGTGTAGAATGTGCCCACAGGATCTTTTATCTGGCTCATTAACTTTTCAACTTCCTGTGCCGACAAGGTTTTCTCGTCGTAACCAAATATCGATGCCAAAGCGGTTATCATTCCCGCGCCTACCTCTGGCTGGTTGGGGGCAGCTCCTCCACATCCAGTGCAGGGCATGTCGACTTTGAGACATTGAGCGCCACAACCGCTACGGGTGGCTAACCCCATGCAAATTATACCCTGCTCTAGCAAGCATTTTTCTGGCTCTGGAACTTTCTCATAAACTCGGTAGATCTTGTCGATTTTTTTGTTCTCTCGTTTCCGTGGGCATTCATCGCAGACGGCTTTGAGAGGTGCAAGTACTGAACCTTTTGGGGGCAACTCGTTCCTTGCTATTGCGTCCACGGCATTGTTTATCAATTTGACTGGAGGAGGGCAACCTGGCAAATAGTAGTCAACTTCGACTGTTTGCGCTAAGGTCTTCACTGTATCGTAGAATTCTGGAATGTTCTAGCGTGCCTTCTTTGACCTGAGTCTTAATCTGTGGAATGGTTCCCTCTGGGTTTACGACGGAGTTTTCTTTCAAGTAGACATACTCGAAAATCTCTCTTTTGTCGGTTAGGTTCGCTAGACCTGGTATGCATCCCTCGTGAGCGCATGATCCGAAAGCGACAAGAGTTTTGGACTTTTTCCTCAGAAGTTTGGCCATATGTTCTTGCTCAGAGTTCCGTATGGATCCATTGAAGAAAGTAATGTCGATATACTTGTCAGGCATGCTCTCCACGTCCTTGTACTTAACATCCAAGGCTACAGGCCAGAAAACGATGTCAGCGATTTTTACAACATCAAGGATTTTCTCATTCATGTCTAACACGGCTATTTCGCAGCCGCCACAACTTGCAGCCCAATAAAAGGCTATTTTCAATTTTTCGCTCATTCTATTATGCACCTTCCGCGACTTTTCTTAACAGTTTTGAAGTATTTACTCTGAGTTCGTTGAAAGCAAGTTCTTCAGACGTCAACCCCATGGCCAGACCCAAGAGCTGAGGATAATGCAGAACAGGGATGCCGTAAGCCTCGTTGAACATTCTCTCTATGCGCAGTTCGTTCGTATCGTACATTATGTGGCAGAACGGGCAAATTGTTATTAAAGCTTCCGCGTCAACCATTTTTACGTGATTCAGTTTGTCTCTTGCGAGCTGCAATGCCACTTTGTCACTAACGCCTACACTCGGGGCACCACAACATTCTGTCTCGTCTATGTAATCCAAGCAAATTGCCCCTGTAGCTTCGATGAGTGTTTTGAGCGTTTGGGGGTCTTCTGGATCATCAAAACCTATGTATTCTTTTGGTCTTAATATGTGGCAACCGTTGTGCTCTGCGACCTTCAGCATTGTCAACGGCTTGACAATGGTGCTCTTAATTTTCTCCAAGCCCACGTCTTCAATTAAAACTTGGAGCAAATGTTTCGTCGTGACGGTGCCTTTGAACTCCAAGCCAGATTCTTTCAAGTGACCGTTGATTTGTTCTCTAAGCGTTTTGTCTTCTTTCAAAATCTTATTGACTTTTTTTAAAGTGCCAGCGCAACCTGGGCAAAGAGTAATAATGTTTAGCCCTTGTTGCTCGGCTAGTGCCAAGTTTCTTGCTGCGAGGATTAACATCATTTCGTGGCTAACTGGGTCTAAGGGTAAACCGCAGCAGTTGAATTCTGGCATCTCAACTAGTTCAACTCCTAATTTCTGGAGAACTTTACGCGAAGAAATTTCGAAGGCCGAAACACGATAAGGAATGGCGCAACCAAGGAAAATTAGATACTTGCTGTTCACTGCGGTTCACCAGCCTTTTTCACAGACTCTACGAACTTCACGCCTTTGAGACTCTTGCGAATATTCTCCGGATTGCCTTTGGGCAACGGGGGCAGTCCCTGAGTCTCTCGCTTTTTTACCCGCAATTCAGGAATCTTGTATGCATAACCTGACTCGAGGACGCTCGAGGCTTGTTCCTTAAAAACTGCAGGTACGCATCCTCTTTCAGCGGCCAAGTTCCTCAAAACACGGATGACACTCGCCACTTCAACATCCTGAGGACAACGATCGGTGCACGTGAAACATGCTGCACACAGCCATAGAGTGTCGCTGTTCAGGACTCGCTCTCTGAGTCCGAGTTGAGCCATGCGAATTATCGTTCTAGGCCTGTAATTATCGCTGTACCTTGCGACTGGACAGTCAGATGTACATGTTCCGCATTGGAAGCATTTGAGAATCTTCTCGCTCCCATGCATCCTGGAGAGTTCATACTTAAATTTCGGGTCGATTTCCGAAGATTTAATGGGCTCTCTGTTAGTCTCTTTGGAAGTTTCTGTCTCAGTCACTGGACTTCACCTCTGGGGAGATTCTTCGCGGTGTGATACTTGATTAGATATTCAAAAGTTCCATATCAACTACATAAAGTTTGAGTTGGACTTTCAGGAGTTCGCCCATGTGGCAAAAGTCAGACTGAAAACACAGCTTATCATAGTCAAAAAGCCCCTTTCTTTCCGAATGTGTGGATTTCCAGAGAAAACCCAAGAAAGAATGAAAAAGAAAGCGGTTGAAAGGACTCGCTAACGAACTATTCTCTCTATAAGCTTACCTTCGGAATCCACAAGTTGCACTTCCATAGGCATTCTTCCTATGGCATGTGTCGCACAGCTTAGGCACGGGTCAAAAGCTCGTACTACCGCTTCAACTCTGTTTAGCATGCCCTCTTGAAGATGTTTACTCTTTACGTATTTCTTCGCGACCTGAGTCACGGCTTTGTTGAAGGAGAGGTTGTTATGTTCGGTGGCGATAATCATGTTTGCCCATACTATCATGCCTTGTGGGTCAACGGCGTAGTGGTGAATCAAAGTTCCTCTCGGAGCTTCAGCTACTCCGACGCCTTGGTCGTTGTTGACGAAGGCTTTTGAGCTGACGCGTTCTGAAAGGCTTTCGGGGTTTTCAAGAATTTCTTTCACACCTTCAAGGCAGAATAGGATCTCGATAAGTCGTGCATAATGGTAGTGGAAAGTGCTTTGAACTATACCATTTTTGCCCAGTTTTTTGAATTCTTTAAGTTCTTCATCCGCTAAAGGTGTTCCACAATGTGAGGATATGTTAAGTCGAGCTAAAGGACCGACCCTGTAGTTCCCTTCTGGATACCCAAGTGGCTTGTAATACGGAAACTTCATGTAAGACCAAGGCTCCACCGCTTCTCCTATGTATTCTTGATAGGCTGCAGGTTCCAGCTGATCGGCAACCATTTTGCCTTCTGAATCCACTATTCGGATTTTTCCGTCGTAGTGTTCCAGCCCACCTTTTGCCGTCACTAAACCTAAGTAGTAGGTGGGAAAGTTGCCGAAGTTTTGCACTTCATCCTCAAAGTTTGGCAGCCAGTTCTTGAACATCGTCAGCGTCTTTATTGTTGTTTCTAAAGCTTCATTGAGATTGGATCGAAGGTAAACAGATTTCTCTTTGGTGAGCGGCCACTTTGCGCCGCCTGGGATTACCCATTCGCTAGAATGGATTTTCTTGCCGGCTACTTTTTCAATTATCTCTTGTCCGTATTTCCGTAGCCTAATGCCTTCCCTGGCTAAGTCAGGCTGTTTTGCTATGAGACCGAAAATGTTTCGGTCTGCAGGATCTGAGTCCATTCCGAGAATCAAGTCTGGGAAAGAGAGGTGGAAGAGGTTTAGTGCGTGTGATTGAATCATTTGACCCATGTGCATTAAGCGTCGCAGCAGAATTGCTGTCGTTGGCGGTTTCACTCCAACTATTTCATCACATGCCTTCGCAGATGCGATAAGGTGGCTTACTGGGCAGATGCCACATGATCTTGCTGTTATGCTGGGCATTTCGTAGAATGGGCGTCCTTCGCAGAACTTCTCAAAGCCTCTAAAGTCTGTGACGTGAAACCTTGCCTCACTCACAGAATCGTCGTTTTTTAGGAATATTGTTATTTTTGCGTGCCCTTCGATCCGAGTTATTGGGTTTATCACAATTTCTTTATTCATCTTTTGTTCCTCAACCGTATTTTGATCTGCCTTCCATGTTCGGAGTTCGACCAGACAATAGTTCGGTTAACACGTAACCGATGATGTCAGCTGGTGGGGGACATCCAGGTATAAAATAGTCGATTTTCACGGCTTCATGGAGCGGACGTACCTTCTTAAGGAGTTTAGGGACGTCGTTTGGAATCTGTGGGTTCACGTCAGCATTTTCAACGTAAGCTCTTTGAAGAACTGCTCTGTCACTGTCTTCAAGAACATTTCGCAGAGCAGGTACGTTTCCGGTTACCGCGCAGTCCCCTAGAGAAATTAGTATTTTGGTTTGTTCTCTTGCTTTTCTCAGCAGTTCTATCTGATCTTCGTCTCCAATAGCACCCTCGACAAGAGTAACATCGACATTTTCGGGAAAAGTCTTAACGTCTGCAATTGGACTGTAGACAACCTGAATTTTCTTTGCCAAGTCTATAAGCGACTCGTCTAGGTCAAGGAAGGACATGTGGCAACCTGAGCATCCGCTGAGCCACATTGTCGCTATTCGCGTTTTTGCTATTGTTTCCGTCTTCGCTCTCTCCTTTCAGTGATAAATTCAGCAATATCCTTGCGTTTAGTGTGAGAAAGTGGTTCTCCTTCGATGTAAATCGCTCCGACTGGGCAGACTTTTGCACATTTTCTGCACGATGTACATGAGCAAGAGTTTCCCCAGTGTTCATCAAGATCCATTATTATCTCGGCATCTTTGCCTCTGAGCTTCAGGTCAAGTGTGTGAACTCCTTCGATTTCATCGCAGATTCTTAAGCAACGCGTACATAGTACACACCTGTTTCGATCAATAACTAGAAAATCGTGGGTGGAGTCTATTTCCTTGGCAGTCCAGTGGCGTTCCAACATCACATGGTCGACGCCGAGCTGGTTCGCCAGTTCTTGCAACTCGCAGTGGCCATCTGCTACGCAGACTGAACAGATATGGGTCCGCTCAGCTAGAAGCATCTGTACAGCCATTTTTCGGTAATCCTTCAGTCTATCAGATTGGGTTATGACTTCCATTCCCGTGCTGACGGGTGTAGCACAAGCTGGAAAGAGCTTTGGAGATCCGAGTATCTCAACTAGGCACAAGCGGCATCCCCCATAGCTTGTCAAGCCTTCCAAATAGCACAGCGTGGGAATTATGATTCCGTTGCCCCTGGCCGCTTCAAGTATTGTGATGCCTTCTGGAACCGTGATTTCAACGCCATCGATTTTCAAGGTAGCAGTTGAAATGCTCATTTTTGCTCTTTTTCCTCCTTTCTAAAACATTTTCCTGCTTGACAGGTTTTCTTTTGGATATGCTCAACATATTCGTCTTTAAAGTACCTTAGAGTACTCAAAACAGGGTTTGGAGCTGTCTGACCAAGCCCGCATAAGCTAGCGTCGCGAATGTAAGAACCGGATTTTGTAAGGATAGCTAGGTCTTCCATTTCAGAATTTCCCGTGGTTATTTTGTCAAAAATCTCTTTTACTCGAGCAAGTCCAGCTCTACATGGCGTGCATTTGCCACACGATTCCTCCACACAGAATTCTGTGAAGAATTTTGCAGTGTCCACCATACAATCTGTGTCGTCGATAACAACAATGCCTCCTGAACCCATTATCGCTCCTGCCTTTGTCAGTGAATCGTAATCTATAGGAAGTTCAAGTACACTCTCTGGGAGACAGCCGCCCGAGGGACCGCCAACGAGGACGGCCTTAAACTTTCTTCCGTCGGGAATTCCGCCGCCTATTTCGAATACAACCTCTCTGAGTGTAATGCCCATTGGGACCTCGATGAGTCCAGGGTAGTTAATTTTACCTGTCAACGAGAAGCATTTTGTTCCTGTGCATCTTTTTGTGCCGGTTTTGGCAAACCAGTTGCCTCCGTTTAGGACTATCTGGGGTATGTTAGCAAGTGTTTCAACATTCTGGATAAGCGTGGGTTTTCCCCATAGACCTGAGTTGGCAGGGTAAGGCGGGCGAGGTCGAGGCATAGCCCTTCTACCTTCGACGGAGGCTAATATTGCTGTTTCTTCTCCTGCCACAAATGCTCCGGCTCCGAACCTCAGTTCGATGTCAAATTTGAAAGGTGTCTCGAGCACGTTTGTTCCGAGAAGGGACATTGATCGGGCTTGCGCAATCGCTTTTTGCAGAGTCTGAATTGCCAAAGGATACTCTGACCTTATGTAGAGGTAGCCCTTGCTTGCACCTGTGGCATATCCAGCGATAAGCATCCCTTCGAGTATGGCGTGAGGGTCGGCTTCAGCTAGAGTACGATTTGCGAACACGCCTGGGTCTCCTTCATCTAGGTTTGCGACTATGTATTTGGGTGAACCCGCTGCTCTTGCAACTAGTCCCCATTTCTGACCTGTTGAAAATCCGGCTCCTCCTCTTCCTCTTAGTCTACTTGCTGAGACCTCGTATATGACTCCTTGAGGGGTCATGGTTGCCAAGCACTTGATAATGGCGGAATATCCTCCGAGCGCGATGTAATCTTGAATTCTAGAGGGATCTATTCTTCCTGCATTTCTGAGAACCAGGCGATGTTGCTTTTTGAAAGTAGCGGGATTCTTGTACAACATTTCTTTGACGGGTAAGCCCAAAACTACGTGGTCTTGAACTATTATTCGGGCCTTTTCAGGTGTAACGTTCTCGTACAAAGTTGGTCTTGAACGTCCTATTGTGTCAACGATTACCGCGGGACCTACCGAGCAAGTACCGAAGCATCCTGTTTTGGCGACTTTGCATTCTCCTTCAACGCCTAGTTCTTTGACTGCGTTCTGAAATGCTTTAAAGACTTCGAGGGCGCCGAGGGGCACACAGCCACTTGAACAGCAGACGTTGATGCGGTGTGTATAGGCTCTTTGGAAGTCCACTTCCTGTTCAGCTATTCTTTGAATATCAGACAGGTTCAGTTTTGACGCCTCCCATCGCGGTTCTTATTTTTTCTATTGTCACTTCCTTTGTTGCTTTTCCGATGACTTCGCCGTCGACGACTATGTTAGGGGCCATGGCGCATGCACCTATGCAACGAGTGAGGAACAACGAAAGTTTTCTGTCGGAGGTGGTTTCTCCTCTCCTGACGTTAAACTCTCTTTCAATGGCTTGTATGATTTCTTCGACACCTTTCACGTAGCATGCCGTGCCCAGACAGCCTGTGACTATGTGCTCTCCGGGTTCTGTCAGCTTGAAGATGCTGTAGAAAGTTACAACTCCGTATACGTGACTCGGTGGAAGGTTGAGAGATCCAGCAACGTCCATAAGCAAATCCTTATCGAGGTACCCGTAAATTTCCTGGGCTCTGTGAAGTATCTCCAGAAGAGCACTTTCTTTAAATTCATGCTCTTTCATTGCTTTTTCTAACATCAAACGGCGATTATCATCTTTTGACAAAAACGTTATCCTCCGCTTTGGTCCCTTCTGATATTGTCAAGTTTTACACCCGAATGCTGTTGCTAACATATCTAAAAAGTTGGTCTATATAAAAATAGAGATGGGAGGAATTTTAGTATGCAGAGTACTGCAGAATCTCTTGGCGAGGCAAATTCTCGCCGCTTAATGAGATCACTGGAATCTTGAATGGTGCTGGTGTTATAGGGAGAACATGGAGTTATGATTAAGGCTGGACTATCTCTACCTCTGACATATTTGACTTGTTCTTCTTTTCTTCCTTGGAAGATTTTGCCTTCTTTTCAGTTTCAAGTAATACGGGGTTATTCTTCGGTTGAGTGCACTCCACCAGAGTGGTCTCTTCTTTGAGATTTAGAAATCCTTTGACTGTGCCGTCGCTTAAGTACTCATGCTGGAATCCCATCTTCTTGGTCAAGTTTAGTGCTCGGCAGTTGTCTGACAACATTATGGCGAAGACTTTTTCGATTCCTCATTTCCTTGGCGATTTCAAGAACATAGTCCACTATCTTCGTCCCGAGACCGAGATCCTTGCCATTTGTCAACTACTATGAAGGCTAGTTCTCCGCTTTTTCCGTCGGGCTCTATGCTAAGTCGTCCTACACCCAGGATTTTCCTGCGTCCCTCTTCGTTTTCTTCTGCCACGATGGCAATTTCACGGTCGTAGTCAATGTTGCAGTAGCGAACACGTAATTCGTGAGGTGTATCTTTCAGCATTTGGAAGAATCGGTAGCGTATTGATTCTTCTGAAAAGCTTTGGAACATTTCTAGCCACATTGGTTCGTCTTCGGGTTTTATGGGTCTCAGCAGAATTTCTCGTCCGTTCTTGAGCGTCCACTAGTGTCTCGTATTTTTTGGATATGGACTTATGACCATGTGTTCATGGGGTTCGAACTTTTTGAAGACTTTTTCTCTGTCAAAAGCTATTCTCGCATCAAGGATGCAAGCGTCTTTCTCGTTTATAAGAAGCGGATTAATGTCAATTTCCTTTATTTGTGGGAAATCGATGAGCAACTGTGAGAACAAGAGTAGAGTTTCTTCTAAGAGTTTGAGGTTGGATGGGGGAACGTTTCTGTAGCCTTTAAGAAGTTGGTAAACCTTGGTTTCCTCCATCATTCTTCTGATAAGGGTTGTGTTCAATGGGGGCAGCCCAATTGAATAATCTTTGAATAATTCAACGCCTACGCCGCCCATACCGAAAAGAATGATTGGACCGAAGAGAGGGTCGGTTTTTCCACCAAGTATGACTTCGGTTCCTTTTTCTTTTATCATACGTTGGACCGTAACGCCAATTATGTTCGCTGATTTGTTGTAGTTCTTGACATTTTGCATGATGAGATTATATGCATCTCTCACTTGAGCGTCAGAATCTATGTTGAGTATGACGCCTCCTGCATCAGTCTTGTGGGTTACCTGGGGTGAGAGTATTTTGAGGACTACTGGATAGCCTATTTGATGTGCGAACGCAACAGCTTCATCGGGGTTTGTTGCCACTTTAGTGGTTGCGATCGGGAAATTGTAGTAATCCAAAAGTTTTTTGGCTTCATCTTCCGTTAGCAGTTCTCGGTTTTCTAATGCAGCGTTTCTAAGTATCACCATTATGGGCCTTTTGGGAGGTGTGGCATCCAGAGGAAGCTCTTCAGGTGTTTCATAGATCATCTCGAGGTTTTGCTCGTATTGGCACATGTACATATAGGTCTTTATTGCCTGTTCAGGCGTAGAGTACGTTGGAATGTTGTTCGCATTAAGAATACGATTTGCTTCTTCCACGGCCCCGTAGCCCATGAAACTCGTTAGTATTGTCTTGTTCTGGTATGCTTTGCTCTTTACCAGTTCCACCGTGGTCTTTGCTATTTCGATTGGCTCAGACACAGCTTGTTGGGTGAAGATTATCAGGATGCCGTCGATGTTATCATCGTTAAGACAAGCCTCAACAGCGGCTTTGTAACGGTCAGCCTTAGCGTCCCCTAGGACGTCGATGGGATTTCCTCGACTCCAGAAGGGCGGCAGCACCTTGTCTAGCGCATCAAAGGTTTTTTGGCTGAGTTTAGCTAGTTTGCCTTTTTTGCCGATTAAGGCATCAGTAGCCATGATTCCAGGACCGCCTGCGTTTGTTATAACTGCCAAGTTGGGTCCTTTTGGTAAAGGTTGAGTACCTAGAACCTCAGCGGCATTGAATAAGTCCTCGATTTCTTCTACTCGAACGATACCAGCGCGTTTGAAACGCGGCGTCGTAAACGTCATCTTCGCCTGAAAGCGAACCAGTATGAGATGCTACTGCCTTTGCACTCTCGCTATATTTGCCAGCTTTCACGACGATGATAGGTTTAGTCCTCGCGAAGTGCCTTGTTGCACTCATAAATTTGCGTGCATCGGTGATGCCTTCCACATACATGAGTATGCTCTTGGTTTTAGCATCAGTGCCGAAGTAATCTATAAGGTCGCCAAAGTCTACGTCAATCATGGAACCTACGGAGACGAAGTTGCTGAAGCCTATGTTTGCTTGTATTGCCCAATCCAGAATGGCAGAGCCTAAAGCACCGCTCTGGGAGAGGAAAGCCACGTTTCCTGGTTTCGGTATCTTGTCGACAAAAGTGGCGTTCAGATTTATTCTTGGGCGAATGATACCGATGCAATTGGGTCCTATGACTCGTAACCCATACTTTTTCTTAACTTCAAGAATCTGTGCTTCCAAGGCTTTGCCTTCGGCGCCTATTTCCTTAAAGCCCGCTGAAACTATGATAACGCCTTTAACGCCCGCTTTTCCACATTCCTCCACCACTTCGGGAACAGTTTTCGCCGGCGTGGCAATCATGGCCAGATCAACAGGTTCAGGGATCTGACCTACAGTCTGGTAGGTTTTTACTCCCAAAATCTCGGGCTTACGAATATTGACGAAGTAAACTTTTCCCGCATAACCATGCTGAGTGAAGTTCTTAACGATGGCGTACCCGACTGAGCCTTCCACATCGCTGGCTCCGATTATGGCTACGCTCTTTGGATTGAAAACTCTGTCAAGGTTTAACGTGACCATTGGTTGGAGACCTTCTTGATTTAGGGTCGTACATTTGGCAAATTAAAAGGTTATGCAGCATAAGTCAGTCTCTGATTGGAAATAAATCGTCTAAACCCGAAGCAATAGATGCAGCCTTTTTCTTAGCTGAATGAAGACCCCTGGCACCTGCAAAGGCTTAGTTGAAAACTCAAAACTCAAATCAGGCCGAAGAACGGTTATGCTCAACAATAACTTGAGCAATTACTAAAAGAGAACATTTACTAAATTAGCATTTTTGTGTGCGTTCAGAGTTTGCGACAAAAGAAATGAGAGGGGGTTACTCTTGGGATTTCTGCTTTCCTGGTCTGAGACCGCGGACTGCTGCTCCTGCACGCCACATTTCTGAGTTGCCCATTTCCTCAAGTTCCTTAGCAAGTTTTTGTCTGTAGTCGGGCTGTTCGCTCTTGTCAAGTACTATGCGTGTCTCTTCTCCTGAAGCCACGAGTTCGTATAGTGAATCGAACAATGGTTTGGTGCCCTCTCGGAATCTTTCGCGCCATCTCAGCGCGCCGATGCGTGCGGTTTCGCTGCAGTTGCAGTACATCCAGTCCATCCCGTTTTCGTCGACTAGTCTGATGAGACTTTGTGTGAGCTCCTCAACGGTTTCGTTGAAGGCTTCGCTTGGGCTGTGTCCTCGCTCGCGCAATGTGTTGTATTGCGCTTCCATTATACCAGCTAATGCGCCCATCAGGACGCCTCTTTCGCCGGTTAAGTCGCTGTAGACTTCTTTCTCGAAAGTTGTTGGGAAAAGGTAACCGGACCCTATGGCTATGCCGATTGCCTTGACGCGGTTTAGAGCTTTTCCAGTGTGGTCTTGGTGTACGGCGAAGCTGCTGTTTATTCCAGAACCGGCGATGAAATTCCTTCTGACTGATGTTCCTGAGCCTTTTGGGGCTACAAGTATGACGTCGATGTTCTTAGGCGGAACCACGCCAGTCATTTGTCCGTAGACGATTGAGAAACCGTGGGAAAAGTAGAGGGCGTCGCCGTCTTTTAGGGATGCTTTTATGGTTGGCCACATCGTTCGTTGGCCAGCGTCTGTGAGCAAGAACATTTTGATCGTTCCACGTCGTGCGGCTTCTTCCAGCGGGAAGAGCGTTTCGCCCGGAACCCAACCGTCTTCCAGGGCCAAGTCATAATAGGGCTTATTGAAACCAGTTTTCTCTTGACCGATAATGACTTTTACTCCGTTGTCTCGCATGTTCAGTGATTGGGCACGACCTTGAATCCCGTATCCAAGCGAGACGACTACTTCATTCTTCAGAATGTCTCGCGCATGTTCGACTGTAAACTCGTTTCGAGTGACAACGTTTTCTCTAACGCCGCCAAAATCTAATTCCACCATTTTAATTCCTCAGACCAGTCTACTACAATAACCGGATAATTAAGAATTTTGTAGGGAAACACCCAGATAATTATTAAGAGCGCGCACTTATTGGAATTCCAATTCCAGCTGTGTCCCTGCTGTACTATGGGAAGGCTGCGCCAACAGTTGGGAGAGATTATCTACGAATCCACTCAAACACGAAAGACGGCTCCAAAACAGCATTTGCCAGCACGTCGTAAATGAAGTATGGGTTCTTCAGGTTAGACTTCGCCCACCGCCATTTAGAGAAGTGTTTACTCAGAAGGTTCTTCCTAATCTCTACAAGTTCTTCTCTTGTGAAGTGGATCTCCACCTGCGGTTCACCGTTTAACCAGTTTGTGTTTTCGCTCATGACCCAGCCTTCCTCAGCTGCTTGATCGTAAAGGACCGTTCCCCTGTAGGGTGTGAGATAGAAGACTTCGAGATAATCTGGTTTGATTCGTTGCAGTAGTCTTGTCCGTCATTTCAATATCTTGCCGCTGCTCTCCTGGGCTACCTATAATTATGGTTGCCCACGTTTTGACCCCGACCTCATGGCACAAATCAAACGCTTTGATGGTGTTTTCAACCTTGGCGTTCTTGTTTAGAGCGTCGAGAACTTTTTGCGAGCCTGATTCTACCCCAAATCCAACAGTGACGCAACCGCTATCTTTCATTGCATCCAAAACCTGTCGGTTAAGCGTGTCAACTCTTGACAAGCAGGTCCATTTCAAATCAAATCGTTTTATTCCACTGCATATTCCTAAGAGTCGTTTTCTGTTTTGGACAAAGTTGTCGTCTACGAAGAAAATGCCCTCTGTTCGGTATCTTGAAACCAGTTCTTCAACTTCGTTTTTCACGTATTCTGCCGAGTGATAGCGGACTTTTTTTCCGAACATTGCGCGTTTGGAGTTTATGCAGAAATGGCAACTGTTTGGGCAGCCTCGCGAGGTAATCACTGATGTTGCCCTGAGCCATTTGGGAAAGACGATACCCCCTCGTCTCATATACCAGTTCATGTTGACTAAATGCCGCGCTGGAATGGGAATTTCGTCCAGATTCTCAGATGGTTCGCCACAGATTATGCCCTTTTTGCTTTTTTCCTCGACTGTTCTGAGGAGCGCCTTCTCTCCCTCCCCGACCACTACAACATCTATGTTTGGATCGGAATTCGCCTCTTCGGTTGCAACGGTAGGATGGACGCCGCCTACGACCGTTACTGTCGCGGGGTTCTTGGTTTTCACCTGCTTGGCGATTTCTTGTGCTTTTTTGAATTGACCACTCATGCAAGTTATTCCTGTGTAAGGTGAGTCTGAGGCATAGTTTTCATAGCCTTGCGACAAGGGATCGAGAACTCTTACGCTGATGCCGTGTTTCTCTAAGTAAGAAGCTAAATAGAGCAGCCCAAGCGGCGGTAGACGCCACTTTTTGGATGTAAAAGGGTTTATCAATGTTACTTCGCTCAGGACTCTCAGCCTCTAGACGCTTATGATGAGAATCTGCTATCTTGGAAATAAGCATTGTCGTTCTCGCTCAGTCACCAAGGGAAGGATATTTCGTCAGAATCTGTCCCGTTAAGAATTGAAGCAAAACGCAAATCCGGGATTTATTTGCTCATATTTGCAAGCGGGGAGGGATTTGACCCAGCCCCAAAAGCAGAATATTGCCTGATTTACCGCTTTTTTGGGGTATTTTTTGAATTAGGTCCTTGGGTAAACGCGTTGCGAGGGCAAAAGCGGTGTTTTGTACACACACCGGTACTGGTTCGTTCCTGGATGGGCTTGAACCCTCACCGCAGTGGAGACGTCACCCGCGACTCCCCTTTTTTCTTTATTTAATCGGCATACAGACCCTAAAGCTACTGGTCCTAGACGTGTTTAGATAATCAAGAACTATCCCAAGCCGAATCTGGAGAGGATATCGCGGTTCCAATCTATCTTCCACTATTGCCGTGCATCCGAAGGAGATTTTTCTCGCCTGTTTTCTTTACTTCATCAAACATGGAAAGGATGTCTTCCCTTTTGCTTTTGTTGTTCACATTGCAGGCTCGCAACATGTATTTACCTTTGATTGTAGTGTCAGAAATCATCAGAAAAGCTCTCTCATTGATGTCATCAAGGATCTTCTTGTTCAGTTCTTCTAATTCTTTTTCATTTAGGTTGTTCGGCTTGAAACGGAAACATACGATATTTGAGACTACCGGAGCTGTAATTTCCATTTCAGGGTCATTTTCAATCAATTCAGCTAAAAATCTTGTCTGGTCAATATTCTGTTGAATTAGACTGCTGTACTTCTTCTTGCCGTACGCTCTTAGAAGCATGTATGCTTTGAGACTGCTGAAGCTTCTAGACAGTGGAAGTGCCAAATTGTGGGGATTAGCAAGTTGGTCTTCGCTCAGATCAAATGCCGATTTGAGGTATTCTGCTTCATGACCGTAGACAAAAGTGCTATAATGGGCTAGCCGATCTCTGACTATTGTACAGCCGATCCCGTAGGGCATATTCATCCACTTGTGAAGATCTACGGCTAAAGAGTCCGCTCTTTCCATTCCATCTGCAAGTTGTCTGTGGGTCTGAGATAATTTTACCCAAGCTCCGAAAGCACCATCTACGTGGAACCACATATTCTCTTTTTGAGCCAAATCAGCCAAAGCGTTCAGATCATCGAAGGCCCCGTTGTTTACGGTTCCAGCACATCCAATGATGCAAAATGGATGGCTGTTTTGTAGTTTGTCTTTTTCTATTGCCCGTACTAGGGCGTCGATTTTTATTCTGAAGTCGTTGTCTGTTGGAATTCTTCTTAATGATTCATTTCCAAGACCCAGCAGTTCGACGGAGCGTTCAAGACAGTGATGAGCCTCTTCGCTACAATAGAGAGTCAGTCTCTGATTAGGCCCTTGTACTCCTTTTGCTTTGACGTCAAATCCTGCTTTGGCGTTTCGGGCTACGGCTAATCCTGTGAAATTGGCTTCTGATCCACCGCTTACTAATACTCCACCAGCTTCTTGGGGAAGTCCAAGCATTTCTTTGATCCAATCGATGACTTGTTTGTGCACATGCAGTTCTGCGAAGGAGAATTCTTGGGCGCCATTCGTGGCTGCTCTTAACATTTCAGTCAGCATTCCATACGGGGAACCTGTTCCAGCCACTACACCCCAAAACCTCGGAGTGGTTGTATGTAACATGTGGGGAAGAATAGTTTGCTGGAATACTTCGTAAACCTTCTCTTCGCCCTCGCCTTCTTGGGTAAGGGAGACACAGATTTCATCGATAACCTGTTTCGTGGGAAGACTCGTTTGTCGAAATCGAATAGTCTTGAGGTACTCTATCATGTCATCGAGCATTCGGTGACCAAGCAATCTGAATTCTTCCCAATCTCTAGGATCAAGTGTTTCTTCTCTAAAGGGCTGCTGTGATTCGTTCTTCAAGGTGCAGAATTGCCTCCATTCGCTCTCAATAACAGAATAGCTGCTTTTTATTAATTGCGAGGATAAGGGGCTCATTAAGACATGACGCCAACTTAACCTTGGCAGAGTAGCAACGATGGATAAGAATGAAAGTTGCAAAAGCTGATATAGAATGTTTATGAAAAGAATTATCCAATGTATTTGCGGTAGGAGAGAACTGATGACAAAAGCATTATTCCTGGAAGATAGCTACTTGAAAGAAAGCCCAGCCACCGTAGTCTCTGTCAAAGAAGGAAAATTCGTGATTCTGGATCAAACAATTTTCTATCCAAAAGGCGGTGGTCAACCACATGATACTGGCAAGATAGTCAAAGATGCAGAGGTCTTTTACGTCGTTTATGTTGGGAAGTTTTCAGGCGAAATCTCCCACGAAGTTGATCATGCTGGTCTGCAACCAGGCGACAAAGTACGTTGTGTCTTAGACTGGGAAAGAAGGTACAGACTTATGCGGAGTCACACCGCTGCCCATGTGTTAGCATCTCTCCTCAACAAAGGCACCGGAGCCCTTATCACAGGCAATCAACTTGAAGAAGATCATGTCCGCTTCGACTTCAGCCTCGAAAAGTTTGACAAATCGCTCCTGGAAGAATATCTTACCAAGGCTAACGAATTATTCGGCACCGACGTGGATGTGAAGTGGTTTGAGTTGCCTCGAGAAGAGGCAATGAAAATCCCAGGGGTAGTCAAGATGGCTGAAGCTTTTCCACCAGACCTACCCGTCCTGAGAATCGTCGAAATAGTTGGACTGGACAGACAAGCCGATGGAGGTACCCACGTCAGAAACCTGCGAGAGGTTGGAAAAGTCGCGCTAGTCAAAACTGAGAATAAGGGGAAAAACAATAGACGCATCTATTTCAGATTAATCTGAAAGCAGAGAAAAAAGAAACGTGTACTTAGAGAAGCTTAGGCCGATATCACTTTTGACTATAAGGAGTACTATGTGCGTTTTAGCGGCGATCTCGAATTGATGAGCACTATGGGGATCTTGATTGTTTACCGCATTAAGAAGCGAAGCGCGCGCTAAGCGCTAGGTAACGTTGGAGGCATGTTGTTTCGGTTTTTCAGTCGAGTTGAAACCTGCTATTAGAGGTTGGCGACGCGGCTGCGCGATTTCCTATGATCCTGTTCTATAGAAAAAGGTAACAATAGTCTCGCGTGCTAAGTGTTATTCTCTCGGAGTTGTATGGCGTAGTTGAATGTCGAGGTCTTTGGATTCAGCGCGAATGTCATTCCAGCCCATGAGAACCTGTCCTTGACTTGTTCCCATCCGCAATAAAGAGTGGAACCTTCTCTCTTTTCAATAGAGAACAAGATTCGCTCTCCAGCATCTGAGTATTCGCCTCGTCCCGCGTCAACCCTTGTCCATGCACCAATCTCCGTGCCCTCGGAGACCTTGTTGCCGTTCCTAAATCTTCTGAAAAAAGTTGCGCCTTGTTCGTTCAGAAGGAGGATTTCTCGGCAATTTGCCGCATCGAGTTTAGAGAAATCTGCGGTAACTCTGATTTGATCAGGATAGCAGTGATAGGTAACGGTGACTTGCCCGTGTGGTGGCGCTTCTGCGAAGTGTGTTTCTACGCCAATCGTCTTCCTTAATCTCATAATCCAATCGAAAACTGATCGCATCTTCCCACGGTGAATATAGGCTTTTTCGAAGGCCGCGTGAAAAACTGAGTAAAGACTATCATTTACTGAAGCGCCGTGAACCTGCTTTTTCGAAACTGAATCTAGCAGAAAAACCTTTTTAATTATTTTGAAGATTTGATTTTGCTCCTCAACGTAGACGGTTGCAGTTCTTGAGAAATAAGTCGCGTCAGAGTACTTTGCGATGGGGACGCCGAATCCTGCGCCTTCCTCAACCACCTCTAAGCCATTGATCAACAAGACTCAGGCCCTTCTGCAAGGCTGCGATCTCCATGTTCTGTGGTCTGTTGTCTGGATATATTCGTAATGAAACAACTTTGTTTGCGTTGAAGGTGAAGGGTTTCTTAATTGATCTTTGGAGTTTCGACGTTGCACTTCACCTTTAACAAATCATTCGATATCTCGAGGACTATTTGAGAAACCTATTTTTTTATGTTCGCAAAGTTTTAAATTCTTTTCTGCTCGCTTTTGATTGAGGCGGCAAAGTTCATCTTTGTCTTTTTACTAATTGTCTTAGCAAATTTAGGAGGATCTGCACCATACCCCGTTTTCTTGAGGAGAAATTCGCATTTTGGAAAATAGTAATTCCGAAAAGGGTGCTCGTTCCTCTACTTGTAATTCTTTTGGCTAAAGTTGCAGGAGCCGTTTTCATAGATTATTCGATGGGCATCCAGGTTTCGGGGACTTTCTGGTCCGACCCCAAGAGGGTATACAGCTGGGTTCAGAATGATGTTTTTCTCGCAAATCCGGGTGGTATGGGAAAATGGCCTCTTACGTTCTTGGGGTGGGACAGTGCTTGGTACATGAGCATTATGATGAAAGGTTATGGTTTTTCAGACCAGAGTTACGCTTTTTCGCCTGGCTTGCCATTTTTCGGGGCATCGGCAAACTTGATTTTGCAGAGCCCGATGGTTTCTCTTGTGCTAATTGCTTTAGTGTTTGGTGTTCTATGGATTCCGCTGTACCAGTTACTGGCAGAAGAATACATGGACAAGAAGACTGCTCTGCTATCGACTCTGTTGCTTGCGTTTTCGCCTTACCTTTTCGTTTTCACTACTGTAGTTTACAGCGAAGGTTTGCTTTTGTTTTTTGTCTTGGGTGCATGGCTACTCTTCAGGAAGGGCAAATTGTTTGGTGCCTCAGCTTTTGCTGCCCTGGCGCCGTTAACGAGATGGATGGGGATTTTGGTGGTTTTCCCTATGCTTTACGGTTCGTTGAAACAGAAAACTCACAGGATCCGAAACGTGTGTTTGAGCCTTTTGCCCATAGCCTCTTTGACTGCTTGGTTTGCGGGCTTTGGTTTCTCTGTTGGCGATTTTCTAGCACCTGCTCACACTTCTGAATGGAGTAACATGTACTCTTTTCGAACATTGCTAACGGAAGGGATCCCACGCTATGGCTTGAACGCATTATCTGAAACTGTCTTTCTGTCGCCGCCGATTCCTTCACATTGGCTTCTTCCGTTTGCAGTGGTGTTGGCCTTACTTTTTCCTCTCTTGTTGTTTCATAGCACTTGGAAAAGGGATAGATCACTGTGGATTTATGCAGTTGCTGGTTACGGTGGAATCTTATGTTTCGGCGCTTTAGCGTCAACGCCGAGGTTCGTTTCTGTCCTATTTCCACTTTGGATATCGTTGACTGCAGGTTTCTCCGTAAGCAAGAGGTCTATAGCCATTGCAGTGATAGCGATGGGCCTGTTTTACGTAGTTGCGTTAGATTTATGGACAAGTTTTCTCGGGGGGCAATTTGTAGCTTAATGGAACGCGCTCTTGAGAAAAACCGGAAGACCTCTCGCGAGAAAGAGACTAGGCTATTTCCTCACAACCTCGAACGTCTTTGGTCGACTTATCAAAGCTAAAAAAGGAACAGCCGACTCGACTATGCCTAAGACGAAGGAAGACACTAGAACCAAGAAATGAAACCATACTCTTCTCCTCGCAGAAAGATACCTGCTATTAAAGAAAGCACCGATCTGGTAGGAGAACAACCAAAGGAGTGTTGTACCGAAGAAGGCGACCCTAATGGGTAACGGAATAGTTTGAGGAATAACCAATGATACGAAAGATACTAAGCCAGAGAAGAAACCCAACGACCAGACAAAGGCTCGAGCACTTTGCGAAACCTTTTCTCCAAAGGAAAAGAATTTGAGGTTTTGAACAAGACCGTAGAACCATCTTTTCCGCTGTTTTACGAAGTCCCGAAGACTTAATGGGCTTTTTTCTTCAATCACCCCGCCGTGCCAGCCAAATATCCCTTCTCCGCATTTTGTTCTTGCGTTTATCGCGAACAAGCTGTCTTCAGAAATCGTTTTGCCGTTTTCCCATCCTACTTTCTCTTCAACATCACTTCGGGCGAGAAGGTTTGAACCGTGCATGAAAGCTGGATGCCCATTGTTCATGAAGTCTAAACATTCAAAACAGCAGAAAGGCCTCAGAGTATCAAGAAGATGGGTAATTGTAATTCTCTCCTCCTTCCGTAAAGGATACACTATCAAGCCTTCGCTTACAGGGGTGGGGGAATCTTACGGAATGAGAGAACACTGCAGAGAGTCTGTTTCGTGATAAGGCTTTCGTCGTCAAGATGGAATACGTATAGATCGTCGGTGTTCTTGTTTTCAGCCTTGCGGACTTCCACGGCGTATTGAAGAGCTCGACCCTTGTATATGGCATTACAGGAGTAACTTTTTGGGACTGTGATAGTTCTGCAGTCTCGAAATTCTTCTTGCTCATCTGTGACAACCCAAATTTCAAATTTCTCGTATCCGATTTCTTTGCAAACCACGTTCACTCGGTTAATACTGTTTTGAACAATGGGTATGTTGCCTTTGGTTGTTATTTGGAAAATCATTCTTGGAGTCGCAAATCTGTCTCTTGGAGGCTTGGCAATCATTCTGGATCTGTAGGTGAATACATAAATGTACACTCTGACAAGGGCAAGGGAGGACACCAGCCACACTATCCAGAGATATTGAAAGACCGTTCCTTCGAGCACTTAATTTCTCCTCCTTTAATCGAAACTTGGTAAATGACTCTCCCTTGGGTTCCGTGTCATAATAGGCGGTAAACGGAGTTCGTTAGACTTTCAAAAGGTGAGCCCAACAATCTGTAACCGTTTTCTCCGGTGTATTTTCGGATGTAAAACTGACCCATGCCTTTGATTATGGCAAATTTTAATTTACTTTCAGATAATTTGGAGTTGAATAGCAGTTTGTGTTTGACCAAGTTGATATTTTTTGGTTCTTCCCACTCGTTTGAGATCATATCTCCGTTTAATCTCTTGTATAACGGGGTCCCAGGGATTGGATAGGGCATGGTAAACGATAGATAGTCAAGGGGCAGCGAGGATGCAAACTTGATCGTAGTCAGGACGGTTTGGTCGTTTTCCCCTGGATAGCCTACTATGAAAAAGGCTCCTGTTTTGACTCCCTTAGCCTTGCACAGAGATAATGCTTCGCGCACTTGAATTGTTGTGATCTGTTTATTCATTAATTCAAGGATGGAGTCATTGCCCGATTCAATTCCAAAGAACATTCTGATACATCCAGCCTGCTTCATTTTCTCTATGGCTTCCGAGTCTAAAGTGTCGACTCGGGATAGGCACTCCCAGGCAATTTTTAGTCCGCGTTTGACAATTTCGTCGCAGATGCTTATGAGTCTCTCGCGGTTCAATGTGAAGCAATCATCGGCGAACCATATTCTGTTATACCCTAATGAAAGCACTTCTTCAATTTCATCCACGACGTTTAGAGCTGTTCTTGATCTAAATCGGTTTCCAAAAATTGGTCTGCTACAGAAATCGCATGAGAAAGGGCAACCCCTTGACGACATGACGGCCGTCGTAGCGTAGCCGAATTTGTCAAAATAATAATTCTTGTAAGCTTGATTATCAAACAAATCCCTGAAATGGAAAGGCAGGGTATCTAAATCTTCAATTTCGCTGCGTGGGGGAGTGCTTTTTGTTTGACCTGTATCTTTCTCTTTGTAGATAATTCCTTTGACGTTCGACAAGTCTCCTGATATTTGGGCTTGAAGAGCGATTTCAAGCATAGTCTGTTCGCCTTCTCCGACAACTACGACGTCGAAATCTTTGAGGAACAGTTCAGGGTTAGTCGTGGGCAATGGCCCTCCTGCAACGAGTAGCTCGCAGTTGTTTCTCAGAATTCTGGCAAGTTCAAGCGATTTATTTTTCATCGAGAACATCGATTGAATTCCGATTATCTTTGGATTGGAGCGCTTGATTTTTTCGAGAGCTTCCTTTTGAGTTAAGAAGGTGCAATCGACAATTTCGACTGAAATTCCGTGACTCCTCAGATAGGCAGCTATGTAGCCTAAGCCTAACGGTGGGAATCTGAAGATTGACGTATCATTCTGAGGATGAAAATAGGGATAAACAAGAGTCACGGTTGCCATAAATACCTTCCACACGAATGCGCGCGTCCCTTACCTCGAATTGGAGTGGTGTTCGACGACTAATAAAGAATTGTGACTGTTATTAAGCAGTAACAAAGACAGCTTACATAGCCTCACAGAGAAGCTTTATCAGGAAAAGAAAACTACTGCCCTAGTGAGAGGTGAAAGTTTTGGGTGAAAGTCACAGAATGGTTAAGAAAAATTTTGAAACGGAAATGTGGGTTGACGGAGACAAACTCCCCCTGAACCATATGATGCAGGAGACTCTAGCCAACGTCTTAATGGGCTTTTCAAAGACTCTCAAAGGAACAGACGCAGACTCTAAGACGGTAGAAGTGAAAATCAAAAAACTCACGGAACCGAAAAAGGTTGATGCTCACACTTACCCTTGAGACATTTGCTGATCTGAAACGCGCATGCTTGTCCAAGTTCGTTTTAGAGCGAGTCTCACACCCCTCTTCGGGATAGACCAAGCTTGCGAGAAGAACAACAACAACGATTTTTTCTGAAAAACGCAACCGTTTTTCTTTCACACACTTCTTCCAAATATTTCCGAAACAGGCAAGCGCAATAGAGTCATGACAGAACAAGACACCTTATAACTCAGCTTTTAAGCAGCTTTCGGAATGCATCAACGGATCTTGTGTTCACTACATCTTTAGCCGTTGCCCATCCTCTACGAGCTTGAGCAATGCCCAACTCCAAGTAATTCAAGTGGACCGTGCTATGTGCGTCTGAACTTATTCCAAGTTTAGCTCCAGCTTGAACTGCTTTCTTGATGTGTTCGTCCTTCAAATCCAATCTGTCAGGATAGGAATCCACGTCTAGTATTGTTCCGTTGTCTTTTGCTGCTTCAATCATTTTATCTATGTCCAAGTGAACGGGCTCTCTTCTTTGTATCTGCCTGGTAGTTGGGTGGCAGATGATGTCGACATTTGGGTTTTCCACAGCCTTCAAGATTCTTTTTGTCATCTCTTCCCTGGGCATGTTGAAGTGTGAGTGAACGGCAGCACTGGCAACATCAAGGCTCTTCAGCGCCTCGTCGGATACGTCCAGTTCTCCGTCTTTCAGAATGTTGACCTCGGCCCCTTGCAGCACTGTGAATCTTTCCATTTTCTTGTTTACCTGGTCAATTTCATTCTTCTGTTTCAGCAATCCTTTGTCGTCTAGCCCGCCAGTCATGGCCAGATACTTGGTGTGATCCGAGATCACTATGTATTCTAGACCGCTCTTCTTCGCTTGTTCAGCCATTTCCAGTATCGAGTTCTGCCCATCAGTCCAGTTCGAGTGAACCTGCAAATCACCCTTCAAATCACTGTAACCTATTAGGTTTGGCAATTCACCTTTCTTCGCCGCTTCAATTTCTCCGGTGTTTTCTCGCAGTTCAGGCGGAATCCACTGCAACCCCAACTTTTCGTAAACGTCTTCTTCGGTTCGCCCTGCGATCTGCTTCTCTCCGCTGAATATTCCATACTCGCTGAGCTTCCAGCCTTTATCCTGGGCTATTCGTCTAAGAGCAATATTGTGATCTTTGTTTCCAGTGAAATACTGTAACGCAGCACCAAAACTTGACTCAGGTAGAACTCTAACGTCGGCGTTTAAACCAAGAGTCAATTTAACCACAGATTTTGTTTTGCCTTTTTCGATTACTTGAATGACTTTGGGCATCGAAACAAAAAATTCTGCAACCTCACTCGGCTTGTCAGAGACAACCAGAAAATCAACGTCCCCGATGGTTTCTTTCATCCTCCTCACCGATCCTGCAGCCATCGCCTTCTTGACCGCTGGGAAATCTTTCAACCTCTTTTCAATATCTCTTATCAACGGAAGCGTAAATCCCAGATTAAATCGTCCCTTTCCTTCCTTGGCAAAACCGATTCCCTTGAGAATATTCTCCTCTGTCTTCTTCTTGAAACCTGGTAATCCAGAAATCTTATGAGCTAATGCCGCCTTCTCCAAATCGTCGATATTCTTGATTCCTAGTTTTTGCCAGAGAACCTTGATTTTCTTAGGCCCCAAACCTTCAATCCTAGTTAGGCTTTCAAGGTCAACTGGTGCTTTCTCGCGCAAATCCTCATAGTATTTCAGTTTGCCAGTTTTTACAAGTTCCTCGATTTTTTCCGCGATGCTCTCCCCGACTCCCGCAATCTGTTTTAGTGCCTTCAAACCGCCGTTTCTATAGGTTTGCTCAACATCCTCCTCCAGAGCCTCGACCGTTAAAGCTGCCTTTTCGTAAGCTCTCGGTTTAAACGGAACATCATCCATGTCTAAAAGAATGGATATGTTTTTCAAAATTCTGGCAACTTCAGAATTCTTCATTTAATCGCCTACTTTGTAGAGCGGGAGCTTGAGAGCGTGGATAGGTTATCGGTGGAGCTGGGGATGGGAATTGAACCCATATATAGCAGCTCTGCAGGCTGCCGCCTGAACCATTCGGCCACCCCAGCAAGGAGTCTCTAGGGTTAAGACTGACATAAAAATATTATTGGCAAGGCTAACGTTCATTTGAGCGACGGAACATTCTGGATCTGCGTGTGGGGCTTGGTCTACGTAAACAGGGCAAAGTAATACAGAAGTAAATCTTTTGAACGGGCCTAGATTTCTTAAGATTAGGAATGAGGAATATGTGGAAAAGAAAATTCGGGTTTTCCGTGTCTTACTGCTTCTTCTTTGCTTCTTGGAATAGTTTTTTGACTGCGCCTATTCTTGCTTTTTGTGCTAGCACGTCGCTTGTGACAACTGTGAGGGCTTCTTCTGGACACCATTTGACGCATTGGGGACCGTCGGCTTTGTCTTTGCAGAGGTCGCAGACGTAGACGACTTTGCTTTCAGGATGCAGCATTATTGCGCCGTAGTCGCAGGCTTCGATACACCAGCCGCAGCCGTTGCATTTGTCTTTGTCGATGATTATGGTTCCCGTGTCTTCTGACTGTGTCAAAGCGTCTCTTGGGCAGGCGGCTACACATGCTGGGTCTTCGCAGAGTCTGCAGGTGACGGACATGTTGGCGAGTTGGTTGACACGTACGACGCGGATGCGAGACTTAACTGGGTTGAAAGCTTTTTCTTTTGTCCATGAGCAGGCGTATTCACAGGTCTGACAACCTACACATTTTTCCGGATCGACGGATACGAATTTTCTGTCGTGAACTTTCACCATTTATCTAGGCCCCCTGTTTTGCTTCGACGATGCTTGTTAGGTCGTCCATGCCGAGTTCTTTGAGTTTGGCTGTTGTTGGAACGCCAGCAGCTGTCCATCCGCGGGTACTGTAGTAATCGTCTAAAAGCAAATCTAGTTCTTCCTGGCTTACGAAGGCTCCTTTCGCCGGTCCTTCGTCGGGTATGGGTACGTTCATGACTTTCCAGGGTAGGCTGTCGTCTTTTCGGCTCAAGCCTTCTCTGATGTTGATTAGTCTCCCGAGTGTGTTTATTCTTTCAGCGGCTTTCTTCATTTCTTCCGGTGGCATGTCGATTCCTGTAACCAGGTTGTAGAGTCTGGCTAGGTCTTGAATCTCTTTGTAGTATGTTCCCCGTGAGTTCTTGCAGACTATCAGCGAGTCTATGAGCGCATAGATGTCTTCCATGTCTTTCACCAGTTTCCCTCGCCCTTTTTCTGCTCTTAATCGGTCAACCTTGCCATTGATGTCTATGGTGTATGCACCGTGTCTATCGTGGTCTGCCCCGCGAAAGCTGACTGCATAACCCAAGGCTGCTGTCTTTAGGCAGCGTAGGTCATATCCTGTGACTTCCAAGCCTTTAATGTGCTGGGCGAGTTTTTCTGCGCCTTTGCCTATTTTCTGTGCAGCTATTCTGACGCCGTCAGCGAGGATCTCGCCTATTCCTTCACGGTTGCCCATCTTGTTGAGAATTTGGATGAGTGCTTCGGCGTTTCCGAACTGGGCTTCCACTCCGTCGAAGTCTTTCTGTGATAGGAGACCGTTTTCGTAACAGTCCATGGCGAATCCAACGGTGACGCCTGCGCTTACTGCGTCCAATCCGTAATAATTGCACAGTGATGCGCCCTCTATTATGGCGTCGAGTTTGTTTATTCCGCAATTAGGTCCGAGCGCCCATAATGCGTCATAGTCCATGCGGGTCATTGTACCCTTGTATGGGCCCTCTGGAATGACAACTTCGTGTTCGCATCTCATGGCACAGGAGTTGCAGCCTATGATTTTCGCTACGTATTTTTCGTTGATGGTTTCGGCGCTTACTTTATCGGCGTCTTCAAAGTGCGCACTGCTGTAGTTGCGTGTTGGCAGGCAATACAGTGAGTTGTTAACCATCAGGCTTTCCACCGTGCCGAGTGTTCTGTATTTTTGAGTGGCTGGGCCTTTCATGCGCTCATGGTACTCTCTGACCATGTCCATAAATTCGTCCGGTTTTGCCGGGACTATATCGTGTGTTCCGCGCACAGCTATGGCCTTGACGTTCTTGGATCCCATGACGGCGCCTAAGCCGGTTCTGCCGGCTGCTCTGGTTTTTTCGTTTATTATGCAGGCAATTCGAGACTGCTTTTCTCCGGCAAGCCCGATTGATGCGACTCGCACATAATAGTCATCGAGTTCTTCCTTTATGGCTTCCTCGGTTTCAGAAGGAGACTTGCCCGCAAGATGCGCGGCATCAAGCAGTTGGACTGAATCGTCATCTATCCAGACATAAACCAGTTTTTCGGATTTGCCTTTGAGGATTACCGCGTCGTATCCAGCTCTTTTCAATTCCGCTCCGAACGTTCCGTGGGATACAGCTTCGCCGACGGCGTACGTTTCAGGAGATCTTGCAATGAAAGCGTGACCATTTCCGCCTGTTGGAAACATTGTCCCGCTTACGGGACCAAGCGCTAGAACAAGCGTGTTGTCTGGACCTAGTGGGTCGACACCTGGTTTTGTGTTTTCCAGCCAAAGGCGCATACCTAATCCTATACCGCCGATGTATTTTTTGGCGTAATCGTTGTTCAAAAGCTCAACACTGGTCTTCCCGGTGTTCAAATCAACATGAAGAACTTTTCCAGCGTAACCTTGCAAATCTTAATGCCTCCATGTTTTTGGAATATTATTAGTCAAGTGAAAACTATATTAACTTAGTGGGTTCAAACAGCAGCATTCAATATTCAAGTTATTTCTCGGTAATTGCCTTGTTCGTGAACAAAAAAAGATGGTTCCTATTTGTCAACTGCTAGAAATGAGAGAAAACAAGAGGATGAGAAAGTGGCGCGGTTCTATTTTGCCGCTTTCTTTTCTTTTTCTTCTTGGAACAGGTTTCTGACAGCTGATATTCTGGATTTCTGAGCGAGTTGCTGCGCCGTGACGAAAGTCAGGGCCTCTTCTGGACACCATTTCACGCATTGCGGACCGTCAGTCTGGTCTTTGCAGCTATTGCATGTGAATACAACCTTCTTTACGGGATGCATCATCATTGCTCCAAATTCGCAAGCGCTTATGCACCATGCGCAACCGTTGCATGCTTGTTCGTCAACTGTTATTGTTCCATCTTCTTCTTGGTGTAGAGCATCTCTTGGGCAGGCCGTTACGCATGCTGGATCTTCGCAGTGTCGACAGGTAACTGCAAGGTTGTTGAGTGGCCCTAAGCGAAGGGCGCGTATTCTTGATTTTGTTGGATTGAATGTCTTTTCATTAGTCATTGAACAGGCGTATTCGCAGACACAGCAGCCTATGCATTTTTCCGGGTCAGATGTGACGAATTTTCTGTCTTGAGCTCGCACCATTTCTATTTGCCTCCTTGGTTTGCCTTTTCGGCTATGTAAGCTAGGTCGCCAAGGCCGAGTTCGTTGAGTTTGTCGACCGTGGGGACTCCGTCTGATGTCCAGCCTCTTACTGCGTAATAGTCGTCGAGTCCGATTTGTAGTTCTTCGTCGCTGACGCACATGCCTTTGGCTGGTCCTTCGTCTGGTACAGGGTAGTTCATTATTTTGTACGGTACTGTGTCGTATTTTCTTGTGCCTTTGCCTTCTCGGATGTTGAAGAGTCGGGCGAGGTTTTCTATTCTTTCACCGTCTTGGGTTAATTCTTCCGGAGTCATGGGTATTCCAGTGGCTAAGGTGTAGTAGTTTGCCAGGTCTTTCCAGCCGTCGTAGTATGTGCCTCTGCTAAACTTGCAGACTATTAACGAGTCTATGATGTTGTACATGTTGCCTTCGTCGGCTATCATTTTGCCTCTGCCTTTCTCGATCTTGAAACGGTTTACTTTGCCCTTGACATCGGGTGAGTAGGCGCCATTTCTGAGGTGGCAGGCACCGCGGAAGGAAACGCTGAATCCCAGAGCTGCCGTCTTCAGGGTTCTCAGGTCATATCCTGGAAGTTCTAAGCCTTTTATGTGGCAGGCGTATTTTTCTGCGCCGTTACCGATTATTTGAGCTGCTCTCTCAACTCCTTCGGCTAAGGCGTTGCCGAGCCAGCCTTCGCGTTTTCCGATTTTATGGATTATGGCTATGAGGGCTTCAGCGTTTCCGAATCGGAGGTCAATGCCGTCTGTTTGTTCTTTGGTTATTATGCCGTGTTCGAAACAGTCCATTGCGAAAGCGACGACGACGCCGATTGATATGCCGTCCATGCCGTATTCGTTTACTATGCGCATGGCTTCGATTATGGCGTCGAGACGGTCGACACCGCAAAGCGGACCCATGGACCAGAGGCATTCGAATTCCAGTCGAGAAGTTGATCCTTGATATGGCCCTTCTGGAACCACTGCGATGTGGTCGCATCGCATGCCGCAGGTTGCGCAGCCAACGATTTTCTTAACGTAATGCTCATTGAGGTATTCGCCGCTTACTTTGTCAGCGCCTTCGAATGTGGCGTTTGTCCAGTTTCTTGTCGCCAACGCTGATAGGGAGTTTAAGACCAGAACGTTTTCTGGTGTTCCAAGAGTCTTGTACTTCTTGGTTGCTGGACCTTTCATGCGTTCATGAATCATTTTTACGAATTCTTTGAATCCGTCAAGGTTTGCTACGTTAACGTCGTTTGTTCCTCGTACAGCCACTGCTTTGAGGTTTTTGGAGCCCATGACGGCGCCCATGCCGGTTCTTCCGATGGCTCTGAATTCGTCGTTTATTATGGCTGCGAAACGGCAGAGTTTCTCGCCTGCTTCGCCTATTGCTGAAACTCGGATATAATAGTCGCCGAGTTCTTCCCTGATTTTCACGTCAGTCTCGTAGACTGTTTGGTGAGTGAGAAATTCAGCGTCTTTGATCTCGACTTTGTCGTCGTCAATCCACAAATAAGACAATTTTTCCGCTTTACCTGTGATTATAACTGCGTCGTATCCTGCTCTTTTCAGGTCGGGTCCGAAGAAGCCGTGAGCCTTGGCTTCGCCCACTCCGCCTGTTGCAGGCGATTTGGAGACAACGGCATACCCGTTGCCTGCTGTGGGTCCCATTGTTCCACTCAGCGGTCCAGCGACAAAAATCAATGGGTTGTCAGGGTCAAATGCGTCTGTGCCTGCTTTGGAGTTGTCCATGAGCAAACGAATTCCTAAGCCGATGCCACCGACATAGTTCTTGGCCATTTCTTCTTTCAAGGGTTCGGTGGAAACCTTTCCGGTTGTGAGATTGACACGGAGAATTTTACCTGCGTAGGCAAACATTATTTTTTCTTCTCCATATGCACTTTTGAAATAACTAGTCGAGGTGAATAGTATATTAATCTAATGGCTTTTCGTCAGGGAAATCAATGTTGACCCTTTGGAGTTGATTCCGTTATGATTTGCGGTTCAAAACGCTGTTTAACCCTCTTCCAGGCACCTTTGAGCAGGGAAGATTTGATTAAGAAATGATTATATAACTTCCAAACGTTGATTTGTAATGTTTGAAGTGTAATGACGGGGTGAGTCACGTTTTGAGAGTGACTGTGGAGTATTTGGGCTACATCAAGCAAACATTAGGCATTGAACATGAAGAGCAGTTAGAACTCGAAGAAGGCGCTTTAGTGCGTGACTTGCTGACTCTTCTTGCTAAAAAGTATGGTGAACCATTCGAGAAAGCCGTTTATGAGCCCGGAAGTGCGGACTTGAAGCCTCATCATATTCTATCAGTTAACGGTTTGTTGCTTAACCAGTTGAGCGGGATAGAGACCAAACTCAAAGACGGCGATCGGGTAATTCTGATGCCTGTGGTCACCGGTGGTTGACCAGCGAAAACGTTAAGATATTAGTCGGCACTCTCTTTTTCGAAGGTATATGTCTTGAACAGAGTAAATATTTTGAGGCAGAAAGCTTTCAAGGAAGGCAAGTTTGACGGATACGTCGTTTTTGACGCAGTAAACCTGACTTACTTTACTGGTTTTTCAGGCACAAACGCGTTGCTGATTCCAGAAGATGGCGAAAGCGTGCTTCTCGTTTACGGAGTGAATTATGAGATGGCCAAAGCCGAAGGCAAAAGCTTCAGGGTAGAGAAGATCAAGAGCGGAGAGAAACTGACGGATAAGATAGCCAGTCAAGCTGAAGCCTTAGGTCTCAAGCACCTTGCCTTTGACACTTTAGACGTTGAAAGCTGGCAAGCTCTTGCCAAAATCGATAGGAGATAAGAGCAAGCTCAAGGCTGACGGCAGTTTCGTTAGGGAGCTCCGCAAGGTTAAGGACGATAAGGAAATCGAGTTGATGCGCAAGGCAGCGGATTTGGCAAGTATAGGGATGAAAGTGGCCTACGAGACATTGGCTCCGGGATGGAAAGAGAAAGACGTGGCAGCGGAGATCGAATATGCCATGCGAAAACAAGGCTCTGACGGGACGTCTTTCGAAACAAGCGTGGCTTCGGCTGCAAGTTCAGCTTACCCTCATGGTGGCTGCTCGGAGAGAAAGATTCGAGAAGGCGATCTAGTGGTTATCGACTTGGGTGCCAAGTACAAGTTTTACTGTTCAGACATAACTAGAACCTTTGGTGGCTGGGAAACCTTCGGAAAAACAGAAGAAACTCTACCAGATCGTGCAGAAGGCATATGAGAAAGCGTATGAGGCCATAAAACCCGGTGCCAAGGGATGTGAGGTGGACAGTGCTGGCCGAAAGACGATTGAGGAGGCTGGCTACGGCGAGTATTTCGTGCATGGTCTAGGTCACGGCGTCGGTCTTGAAGTGCATGAACCGCCCACTTTGAGCATCAGCAGTAAAGACATCTTGGCCGCTGGTAATGTGGTGACGGATGAGCCTGGGATCTACCTGATCGGCTATGGCGGCATCCGCGTCGAAGACACGGTCCTCGTTACAAAGACAGGCGCTGAAAAACTCACTGAAGCCCCTTACACGCTAAGATCGCGTTAAATTCAGCAAACGTGATGATATTCTGAAATTGTGCAAATTCAACCAACAACTGGTTTAGCTTATTCTGAGATCTCTTTCAGAGTTTTTCCTTTCGTTTCCATTCCCAACAGTGCAATTGTTATGGCTCCGATAAAGTGAACAAGAGCAAAAGCTGTGAAAGCTGCGGCTAAGCCACCGTAGGCAAAGAGCAAGGGAGTAGCGGTTGGCGCTACGACACCTGCGAGGCGGCCTATGCTTGCGGCTGCGCCTGATGCTGTCCCCCTGATTCTGGTGGGGTATAGCTCAGGAGTGTATGCGTATAATGCAGACCAGGCGCCTAGGTTGAAGAATGAGATGACCACGCTCCATAGGAGAATCGAGTCTGTGTTCATTGCTAAGCTCAAGAGGGCGCTTCCTATGCCTGCGGCAACGAGGAAGATCACTGCGATTCTTTTTCTACCCACCTTATCCAGTAGCAGCGCAGCTATGTAGTATCCGGGAACCTGTGCGAGCGTAACTATGAGGACCCATTGGATGGATCTGACAACTGAAAAGCCGAGCGACGAATAGTAGAATGTTGGGAGCCACGTGAATATTCCATGATAGGTATATACGAGAACAGCCCATGAGACCCAGAGCATTAGAGTCCTTTTTCTGAATTTTCGATTCCACAATTCTGTGAGGGTCTTTCTTGTTCCCTGTTTTTCAACCGCAACTGGAGCAAGGTCTTCTTTGAAGTCGGCAGAGACGAGTTTGTGTTTCTTTAGTAGTTCTATGGCTTCTTGTTCTCTTCCTTTGACCTGCAGGTATCTCAGGGATTCGGGGGCGAGGAAATAGACCACTGGAATAAGAACAAGTGGCAGCAGGGAAACTAGGAAAGTGAGGCGCCATCCTATCACGGGGAAAAGGATGAAGGGAAATATTAGTGAAAGCAGAGCTCCGTAGACCCACGAAGCTTCCACAAGACCTAGGAAGCGACCACGATACTTGGCAGGCACGTACTCTGACACGTAGACGCCGGGCTGAGGAAGAGAACCGCCTAATCCTATTCCTGCGAGAAAGCGCAGTATCCCCATGGTTAAAGGGTCTGGAGCAAAAGCGTTTAGCGCTGTGAAGATCGTCAACATTGTAAGAGTAAAGAGCAATGTGTTTTTCCTGCCGATTCGGTCGGCCAGTGCGCCGCATGACAATGCTCCAACGAACATGCCCAGGTATCCGGCACTCAGAAGCAAACCAGAGACGAGGGGCTGCTGCGCAAGACCAAATTCAGCTATTATCGGCGTTAAGACCGCTGCTATTAAGAGGACATCCATGGCTGTGAAAGCGTAAATGAAGCTGCCTAACGCTAAAAGTCCATAATGGAACCTCGTTAGCTTTGCGTTTTCAATTTGTTGGTCAATACTTGCACTCATCAGAAATTACCTCTCAAACATCTCAGTGTGAAACAGCTTGGCGCGATCAGGTTTTCCTTTGGTATCTTGTGCTATTAATATTTGTGTCTCCACTCGTTGCCAGCTGAAAACTTCACTATTTTTGAGCAAATCTTTCGGCGTTGGAAGAATCTTTTAGTCACTTCAGCTTTAATAGGAAATAGCCGTGACTGGCATGAGTGAAGACGAGCGAGAGCGAAAGAAAAAGAAGAAAAAGAAAAAACAACTGACCGTCTTGCAGACAGAGAAAGTTGAAAGTGAACTTCTGCCTGAATTAGTTGAGGCATTAGACGAGTTGGAGAAAGAAAAGAAATATCTGGATATTCAGGTTTGCCCCAAGTGCAAGAGTCCGTTGGTTCGCAGAGTTAGCTCTATGATTGGAGATATGTCGGCTCATATGGGTTTTACCGCACCGAAGTATGAGTGTCGTGAGTGTGGATGGAGAGAAAGGACGGTTCTAAAGGCTACCAACAAGCCAACAACAGTCAGAGAAGTTGTGGTTATGGCGGAGGCCAAAGATGCCGATGATGAAAGAAAACGAAAGAAGAAAGAACAGTAAAGTTTTATCGTTTTCACGTTTGGAGAAGCGCACCGGATAAATAGTTGGCTATTTTACCTTCTGAGAACATTCCATGCAAATGGCAACGATTTTGACACTATGAATTGATTGTTCCATGCCAAGTAGACCTTTTGCAATCAGGGTAATGTAACCAACTGGTTTTCCGCATTTTTGGCATCTTGCCGGCTTAGAATCACTCATTTCTTTTCAATAGAAGTTATTCCCAATCAGTCCTTATAAGCAATATTTTCTCTGACTTCTCTTTGAGAATAGGTTCATGTGATGTCTGATTTAGAGGGATAGAATCGGAAAAATCTAAGAATGCTGATGGTGGGCCCGGGGAGATTCGGACTCCCGACCAACAGGTTATGAGCCTGGCGCTCTGACCGGACTGAGCTACGGGCCCTTGGGTGCTTCCTTTATTATTGCTGTTTCAGACGGAATTTAAACATTTTCCGCGTATTGATTAACCATGTAGCTTTTGAGTGTTCAAATCTTTATGCGTTCGTAGTGGTACAAGTATTCTTGGGCATAGCCTGCGTATTCTCCGAAGTACTCTCTGCCGAAAGCATTGAGTTTGGCATATTCGGAGTTACTGAGACCTTCTCTTGCTGCGAGTTTCTGCGCAAAATCGTCAGGAAGTTGCTTGGCGTAATGATTCAAGATGACGCGTTCGATCCATCTGTCCACTGGGAAAGCCTCCAGTTTCCCCATTGAGAACAGTAAAACACAGTCTGCCACTTTAGGGCCAACTCCAGCAAACTTGCACAGCGCTTTCTTGGCTTGGTCATAGGGCAATTGCTTGATTTGTTCAAGTTCGAAATTGTTTTCGAAAATTCGCTTCGAAGTCTCTTGTACGTATTTGGCGCGGTATCCTAGGCCACATTCAAACAAGTCTTTGCATGAGGCTTCCGCAAGGTTTTGGGGTGTGGGAAACATGAAGAACTCCATGCCGTCTAGCTTTGTTTTCTCTCCGAACTTTCTCGAAAGCTCCAGCAGCATGCGGTTTATTGCTGGGATGTTTTTGTATGTTGCACAGATGTACGAGATTAGGCATTCCCAAGGGTCTTGTCTGATTATGCGCAGACCCCAAAAGTGTCGAAGTGCTTTCTTGATGTGTATGTCCTTGCTTATTTCGGCGCTGATTTTCTGCAAGTCATCGTCCAGTCCAAAATAGTTTGTGATGAAATCCTCGTCCATCGAAGACTCTATTCCTGAATTGACTTGTCGTATCTTGATGGTTTTGTTTTTGGCGACGCCGTACCACCAATCGTCTTTCCTGTTCCATCGGAACACTTGGCCGCAGCAGAGTGTAGCGTCTAAGTTGAAGGGAACGGTACCGAGTTTCACTGGTTATCCTCCATGAACAGCTTTGCGCTTGGAACTTCAGGCGTTAGGCCTTTTCTCTTTCGGGCTTCCGTGATTATTGTGGCTTCCAGTTTCTCTGGCATCTTTTCCCATTGGTGAAAGGTGGATTGCCAGAATGCTCGACCTGAAGTTGTCGACCGTAGTTCCTTGGATAGGCCAAAGGTTTCGGCTACTGGAATTAAGCACGTGATTACTGCTAAGGTGCCCTTCTGTTCGAAGTATGAGACTTTGCCGCGTCTGCTGCTGATTATTCTGGAGCATTCTCCAGCTAGCTCGGTCGGAGCGGAGATGACGGTTTTGTATAAAGGCTCAAGCATTCGTGGTTTTGCGGTTAGGAATGAGCCGAAGATTGCTTTGCCCATGGCGTGGGTGATTTCAACAGGTCCTTGCTGTTCGGGATCGCCGCTTAGACTTGACCTCGATCAGGTTGATTTTGACTGCTCTGAGAGGTTCTCCGCATAAGGGTCCTGCATTGCAGGCGTATCTGAATCCTGAGAGCATCGAATCAAGAATGGCGTGCGTCTGTTCAGCTTTCCCCGTGTAGTCTGCAAGGGCGTTTTTGTCCTCGTCTATTGCAAGTATGTCTCCGACTTCTTTGGAGTCAATTTGGTCTTGCTCGATTAGCTTGGCGAGGTCTTCTGTCAAGGGTTCGACTTGCACTGCGAACTTATTTTTCTTGTTTGGACTTTTGGCTGTGGCAACGATGCCTTTCTGGATTATGCTTTCTTTGTAAACTACTCTAGGAGGTGAGGTTGAAATTTTGGTGCCCTTTAGGAAATCACTGATGTGTTTCGCTGCGGTTTCAAGGTGTAGTTCGCCCATACCGCTCAGGAGGTATTCGCCAGTTTCCCTGTTTACCGTGGTGACAAGGTTGGGGTCTTCTGTGGCAAGTTTCTCCAATGCATCAAGAAGAAGCGGCAGGTCTTGGGGGTTCTTGGGTTCAACCGCCACGGTTAATACGGGTTCTGAAACGTACCTGATTCGCTCAAAAGGCACCATACCCAGTTGGTATTCGGAACCAACTACTGTCTCGCCTGCTTTCGCCATTTCCAATCCTGATAACGCTGCCAGATTGCCTGCTCCCACATGGTCTACGGGTTCCTTGAAGGCCCCCATGTAAAGTGTTACTTGCTTGATGACGCCTTCCGTCTGTGCATTTACGAGATAGACTTTGTTTCCGTTTTTTGCCGTGCCTGAGAATATTCTTCCGGTGGCGATTATGCCCCCGTTGAGGTCTGCTTGTACGTTTGTTATGTTCATGACAATGGGGCCTGCGTCGTCGCAGTTTGCCATGGCTTGCCCGGTTTGTGAGGAGACATCTCCTTTCCAGATTTTTTCTATTCGGTATTTCTGGGCTTCCAGTGGATTCGGGATTTTCTTGACTACCGCGTTGAGTATGGTTTTGTGGAGAGGAATGGTCTTTGGTAGTTTTTCGTGTTCGCGGTTTTGGTACGCGTTTATGATGTCGCTGAATTTTATTCCCTTTTGTTTAGCTTCAGTAAGCGTAAAGCCCCATCTGTGAAGTGCCGAGCCAAAGACGACGCTGTCTCGTTCAGGATCGACCTTCCATTCATTCTTGAATGGTGATTCTCCGTACATTTCTATTAGATCGTTGAAAGTGTCAATGATTCGGTTGAGTTTCTTCTCGATTTCTGTTGGGTTCAGTTTAAGCTCGGTGATCAACTTGTCCGTCTTGTTTATGAATAGCACCGGGCGGACATTTTCTTCGAGGGCTTGTCGGACTACTATTTCTGTCTGAGCCATTATTTCGTCCACTGCGTCCACGACCACGATGGCTCCGTCAATGCTACGCAACGCTCGCGTCACTTTGCCTGTGAAATCTACGTGCCCTGGTGTGTCAACCAAGTTTATGATGAAGGACTGCTCTGAGGTTTGGTATAGGAGTGATATGTTGGCGGTTTTCATGGTTATGCCGCGTCTCTGCTCTTCTTCGAGGTAGTCAAGGACTCGGGCTGACCCTACCATTTTTGGAGAAAGCAGTCCGGTGCCAGATAAAAGCGAGTCGGTTAGTGTGGTTTTCCCGTGGTCGATATGGGCGATTATGCCTAGGTTCCGGATGAGCTCCTTGTTGCCCATCAGTTTTAGAATGTCGGAGATTTGTCTGAACCTTGGCATTTTTCAACCCGCTTTGAGACAGCTTCTACTAAGAAGAGTGCCTATTAAATTTATAATGATAAAGTAGAGCAAAGCTTTCACTAATTGGCTTGACACAAATGAAATAGATCAAGATGTTTTCCTTGATGGTTTTAGGTTCTAAATAACAAAAGATGGGAAAAAGTTTAATGTTGCACAGAGATGTAGAGTGTAAACATGGCAAATCAATCATTAGGAGCGAGCAATCCGCCTAATATCATTTTGAAAGAGGTCTCAAAATCTTTTGGAGCAATAAAGGCTGTCAAGAATCTTGATTTAGTAGTGCAGCCAGGGGAGATTAGAGGGTTGCTTGGACCGAATGGTTCAGGCAAGAGTACAACTATGAAGATGATTTTGGGGTTGCTTAAACCAGACTCGGGAATCATCAGCGTCTGCGGTGTAGATGTCGGGTCTAAGCCAGTTGATGCTAGAAGACACTTGGGTTATGTGCCTGAAACTCCGTTTCTGTATGAGTATCTCTCTGCTGCGGAATACCTGGACTTGGTCGGAGTTGCTTATGGACTGGATCGGGCTGAGAGAAAGAAGAGGGCAAGTGAGCTGCTTCAGGCTTTGCAGTTGGAGAAGCAGGTTAATGAGGTCATGAGCGGCTATTCGCAAGGAATGAGGCAGAAGATAGCGCTTATCTCGGCGTTGATGCATAAGCCGGAGGTGCTTATTTTAGATGAGCCTCTTAACGGGTTGGACCCTAGATCGGCGAGGATTGTGAAAGAGATTCTGCACCGTCTAGCCGATGAAAGGGTCTCAATTCTTTTCAGCACTCATGTTCTCGAGATAGCTGATGCTATATGTAGCAAGATAACGATTATTAGCAATGGCTCCACTGTCGCAGAAGGAACATCTCAGGAGGTCAAGGCCATGGCCGGCCTGAAGAGTTCTTCTCTTGAAGACGTGTTCCTGAAACTAACCGGTAGCGAGGACACTGCGAAGGTTGTGGAGGCTTTGAAGCTGTGAGACCAGGACTAGTCGTTACGCTTTCGTCTGCGCTTTTCAAGTCATACTTCAGGTCCAGCAGAAGGGCGTCTGTCTCTTTTTTCTCGAGACCAGTGGTGATGCTGGTCATTGACGTCATCTTGTTTGTTATCCCAGCGTTATTGTTACAGTATTTCATTGGTGCTCTGCCGGCTGATCTTAATGCTTTGCTGGAGCCGCTGGTTGTTCAAGCCATGATTAGTTTGCCTTTGCTGATGACGTCGGCAATAATCGTTTCCGGTTTGATGTTTGAGCTCGGACAGGGATCTGCTATTTCTTCAAGTGAGGCTGTGAATTGGTGGCCGGTTTCGCCGAGGGAATATGTGGCCGCGTCTTCTCTCGCAACGTCTTCGCTCTACTCGGCCTTTCTAGCTCTCTCTGCGGGATTCACGCTGCCTCTGGCGATTGGGTTTGGGCTTGTCTCTCTTTGGCCGGTGACGATGTTGCTCTCAGTACTCTCGCTTCTTTTAGGCGCGTTTATCGTCGAGTTTTTGAAGGCGATAATGAACAGGGTTTCTTCGGTGGCTTACAAGAAGAGCGGTCGACTCGTTTTGGCGGTGAGGCTTGTGGCCTTGATCTTGTTATTCTCGGTTATCCAGATTGCTTTTCAACCGTACTTTTTGTACTGGTTTTTCGGAAAGATTGTGGCTGGAATCGAAGTTGTCTGGGTAATTCCTTTTGTTTGGCCCTCAGCGGCCTTGGTAAGTCTTTTCGGGTCAGATTTGGTCAAGACGGTGGTATACGGGGTGCTTTCGTTCTTGTTCACTTTGGCCTTGTACGAGATAGCTTCCCAGCTCAGGCGGAGATATTGGTCTCCTGTCCCGATTTCGATATCGATTGATGAAGCTGGAGAGTACATTCCTCGAGCGTCAGTAGGCATAGGTTTCGGGTTTAGTCCTCTGGCGTCACTTTTGGCTTTGAAAGAGTTCAGGGCACTTACGAGACGAAAGGATCTTGCCAGATTTCTAGCGATCCCGGTGGTTATTGCTATTTCGTTGCTTGCACCCACTGTTGCATCCCCTGGGGATATGAGTGGAAGAGGACCCGGCTTTTTCCTCGCTGCGTTCATTCCGCTTATTATCCCGCTTATGTTGGCCTCGATCTGTATTGGTCAGGAGGGTGCCTCCATAATGAACCTGATTAGTCTCCCGGTCAAGCCGAACGATTTGATTAAGGGTAAACTCGCGCCAGCCTGGTTGATCTCGGGTTTAGCAACCCTTGGATTGATCGCTGTATTGGAGATCATTGCTCCACTTGGCTTCAGCAATGTCTTGGCAACTCTATTAATTTCGTTAAAGGCGATTGTGATTAACAGTTTTATCGGTCTCGGAGTGGGAGCTCGGTGGCCTGATTACACGGTTGGTTCTAGAAGTAGGTTCGTCACTTTGAAGGGATTCTTCGTAGGTTTTGCCCTCTCTGGTTTGGCCACATTGACTGTTTTTGCTCCTGTGGGTCTCTACATCGTTACAAGCGGAGGGGTCCGAGGGGAAGTTCCTTTCCTCGGATTGGAACTTTTGCCTATGCTCGCAATATCGATAGTGCTTGGAAGCGTGTTGATAGTTCTCTCCTACATATTCTGCAGAAAGGGAGTCGAGAATCTACTTTCAAATGTGTAGCTTGAGGCATGCAGGCATCGGTAATGACTTGTGGGCTCGAGAAGAATGTGACAGCAATTCTCTAGTTATTCTCCAAATAAAGAATCCAACAGCGCTGATGATGAAACATAGGACTGTGAAAGTGTCTACCCTTATCCAAGTTGCCAGATGGGAAAGACCTAGAGGCAACCATTCAGGGTAAAACAATTGTATCAGAACCCCGTACACCCAACCAAGAAAGCCATATAGAAAAAGAAGTTCGCCGATTACTTTGGCAACAATAATGAATAACAACGAAAACTTCATACTTAGCATTTCCCGCGGTCGCCGATTTAAAGTTTAGCGTGCGCAACTGCAAGTTTTTCAGTGGGTTCTCTTGACATAATTTTGGTGCAGATTTTCGTGCTTTTCGGCTTGTCTATGGGGAAAGCAGAGTTGCATCAATTGCGTTGAGAAGGGTGACGTTTTGGTTCTCTCTTTTGCTCGGTTATGCGATTGCCCGAGTGATTGGGGCGAGAAGCATTTTCCGAGCTGAAACCCATAGAAGGTAATTTGTCTTTGGCGAAAATGTTCTTATAATGGACGGAGAGTTTTGTATCAGGAGTTGTGGATGTTTTAGGAGTGAATTGTTTTGGTTAATCTCAAGGGTAAGATTGCATTGGTAACTGGTGCTGGACACGGAATAGGCAGGGAAATTGCGTTGGCTCTCGCAAGAAACGGTGCCGAAGTGGTTGTCGTTACTGATGTTACCGACGTGATTTTCGAGGTGGGAAAGCAGATAGAGGCTCTTGGAGCAAAGGCTTTGCCCATAAAATGCGACGTCACAGACCTTAAACAGGCACAAGGAGCCGAAGAACAAGTAGATAAGAAATACGAGAGAATTGACATCCTGGTCAATAACGCTGGAATTTACCCGCAAAAACCATTCCTAGAGATGACTGCGGATGATTGGAATCATGTTTTGGGTGTGAACCTTAACGGTGTTTTCCATTGTACCAAGGCGGTGCTTCCGGAAATGATTAAACAGAAGTATGGAAAAATAGTGAACATCGCTTCCATCGCTGGCGCAGTTGTTGGCTTCCCAAACCTGACCCATTATTCTGCGAGCAAAGCGGCGGTGGCGGGTTTCACGAAATCGTTGGCTCTTGAGGTGGCGCAGAGCGGGATCACCGTGAATGCGGTGGCGCCTGGTCCTATCGATGTTGGAACTATGGTGCCGGATTCAGAAGAGTACAAGCAAGTTGTCAAAGCTATCCCGGTGGGTAGGATGGGGCTTCCGACTGACATCGCAAATCTAGTCGTATTTCTTGCAAGCGACGACTCAAGCTTCATAACGGGACAATGCATAGTCTGTGATGGCGGCTATACGATTCCGTAGAAGAGTCTGAGCGTTTGCGCGATTGTCGAATGGTAGCTGGTCTTCATGAATGTGAAGGCGGCACTGTCTAAGCTGCAGAGTTACTCAGATGAATTGGGATTAGACTTGTCTAAAGCAGAAGACAGGTTCAAATGGTTCTTGGCTGCCGTACTTTTTGCCAAGAGGATCTCAACCGAGACTGCCAAAGAGACCTATCTATATTTTGAGCAGGAGGACCTGACTAACCCGGATGCCATTTTGGAAGCCGGGTGGGACCGCTTGGTGGAGGTTCTAGACTCAGGCGGTTACACCAGATACGACTTCTCAACGGCCACTAACCTTCTTGGAATAATGAAGACATTGAAAGAAGAGTATGGTGGTCTCGAAAGGCTTCATGTGGAATCTAGAGATGCCGCGGACTTGGAGAACCGTTTGCAGGAGTTCCGAGGCGTTGGCCCAGTGGGCGTGAACATATTCTTGAGAGAACTGCGCGGGATCTGGGCAAGAGCGAAACCCAAGCCTTCACCTATGGCTTTTGCCATGGCCCAGAAAATAGGCCTTGACCTAAAGGACGTGGAGCGTTACGAATCCCAGCTTGTTCGGTTAAATCTTGAGTACTGCAAGAAACGCAGAAGCTCTGAGTGTCCACTTGAAGATGGCTGTGCAGACAGGTAGGAATCAGCTGCCTCAATTGACTTGTTGTTGCGTGAGGACAAACACATAGCCTTATAGATTCAGAACTGTTAGAGAAAGCTGTCTTACACTCTTTGCGGAGGTGAAGAAATGCCAAAAGTCATTCATTTTGAGATTCCGGCGACGGATACGAAACGCGCGGTTGCTTTCTACGAGAAAGCCTTCGGTTGGAAGATCAGCAGGTTTGGCCAGGAACAGATGGATTACTGGCTTGTTACTGCTGGTGAAGATGCAGAGCCTGGCATCAACGGCGCGATCGCTAAGAAAGACGAAGTTCATCCTACAACGGTCAATACTTTGAGTGTGATCTCGTTTGAAGAGTCGGCGGAGAAGATTAAGGCGGCAGGAGGCGAGGTCTTGGGACCGAAGATGGCCGTGCAGGGCGTGGGTTACATGTCTTACTGCAAAGATACGGAAGGCAACTTGTTTGGGATCATGCAGATGGATCCTAATGCAAAGTAGCTGTGTTTCGTCTTGAACAAGTATTTGCGTAGCGTATCTGCGTCTACTTTTTTCGCTAAAACTAGAACTTCATACTAGAAGTTAGTTATAGAAAATGTATGCTAATGTTCTATTTTGGGTTTAGGGGGCACGAGAGCTTTGTCAAGTTTATTTGTTCAATCAATCGGCGTCAGCGCATCCAGCAGAGGATCCAACCTAAAATCCAAAGCAGAATCAGGAATGGCAAGACGAGGTAAAATGTCCACTTTTTGCGTTTTCGCATCAAGAAAATCATTGACGTAATATAGTTATAAGACTTTCTAGGACTTGTACTTGCGCAAGCTTTTTGTTGTCAGAGCAGGTTTCATTGGGTGTTTTTGACCTATTGACTGAGCTGCCCGGATTAGAATTGGGTTCGATTCAAGTGGGTTGTTTAGAAAGAGCCGTTTCTCATTCTACATAGGGTCTTTGAGAATCAGCTCTACGTCTAGGTCTTCTCCAAACATCTCGTCTAAATCCGCTTGTAGCTGCCTGCTCCAGCAGACCCGACATTTTCCATCATGTTTTTCAAATTCTTCTTTTGTGATTGCGGAGCTGCAAACGGAGCAAAAATACTTTTGTCTACTCTTGGATTTCTCAGAATTTGCGACGCTTTTTGTGGATTCGTTCAAATGATCACCGGTTATTGTTTTTGGTTGGTTTGGGGCGGGGAACGTTTTGCTTTTTAGATAGCTATAGTTTATGAATTCAGAATCCTGATAGAGAGTAAACTTCTGAACAGCTTGGCATATGCAGCTTAGCGAAAGTGTATTTCTGTTGTGCACATCTACAAATCATACTGCAGATTCAGAATGTTTAATTACAATTTGTCCGAACCTAAATGTGAGAGTATAGGCAAGTGGGAAAGCGCGGCATAAAGATAGAGAAGGCCTTCAAGTCTTTGCTTGGAAAAGCAGGGTACTCGGATAAGGCCAAGAGAGAAATCTGGAAATGGTACAGAACTCCGCCTAAGAAACGTAGGGCAACAAAGAAGAGCACGCGAACCCCAAGTTCGGACTTCTGGAGATTGCACGACTCAATGTATGAGGATGGACCCACAGTTGTATACAAAAGTCCTGAAAAATGGCGGCAACAATAGGGCTTTCCATTACCATCAGCCAATCCCAATGGTGGTTGTTTTATTGATTTTTCGTCTTCTTCGGTTTTCCGACCAACATTGAATAAGCGAATAATGCCAGGTAGAACAGACTCGGGATTACTAGCAATAGTGGAAGTGCGTATTCCTGGCCGCGTCCCACTGCCAACATGGGCCCCAGAATTGCTCCAAAGGGCAAGAGCAGGGCTAGTTTGTATTTGTCTGATGCAATTTTGTGCAGGTCTCCTGTCTTGAACATTATTGCTATTGAAACGATGAAGAGAGTTAGTTCTAAGAGTGAGTTTGTGAGGCTGCTGACGTCGATGTTTAGTGCACCGATCATTCTTGCGGAAAGGGGCCAGAAGAGTTGGGTTCCTCCGGTGAAGAAGTCTCCGATCAGCGAGTGAGATGCCAACGCGACAGCGTATGGGAGAGCAGTTTTTCTGTAATATATTAAGAATGGAATAGTGAGCGCAATAATTGTGATTAGTGAGTGGGTGGGTCCTCTGTGGTGGATGAATCTCAGGAGCAGATCGACGTCTGGGATTACTGAGGCTGTGAGTAGAAGAGGCATGTTTAGTTGAACGTTGAGTGTTTTAGCCGATGCTTTTCCCGTTAGGTAGCCTATGGCGAAGTGGCCGATAGCGAACAATTAATGCGCCTCAAATTCCCTTTTGAAGTGTGGGAAGAGGTTATTAAACGGGTTTGCTGAAGCCGCTTTGTCTCTGGATAGAAAACGATAAAGGAGTATCCTGCAGATACTTTACTTTCAACTTTGCAGCGTGATGAGTGCGTCTTGCCTTGAATGTACGTAACGAGAAAGCTGAGCAGCAGGTTCAGAAAAGAACACCGGATGAGAATGTCGATTTCTACTCCGAGATGTTTTCCGCTAAGACCCTGATCGAGGGACAGGACGGGGGAGTAGTCACTTCTATGCTGGTGTGGGGTTTGCAGAGAGGCTTGTTTGACTGTGCGGTGGTTGTTCAGCGAAAAGAAGGATATCGGGTTGAAGCCGTGGCGGCAGAGACTGTTTGCGACGTCTTGAACGCCAAGGGCACGACGTATCTGCGGGTGAATACTATCTCAAAATTGAAGGAGTTGGTGGAAACGGGCGAGCGAAGAGTTGCCTTGGTTGGGACACCTTGTCAGGTTCAGGCAGCCCGAAAGATGCAGTCTACTCTTCTCAAGAGCTATCCGGATTTTGAGTTTACCTTGGTGGGATTGTTCTGTTTTGAGGCATTCAACTACGAGAGACTGAAAGGAGAAGTCTGGAGGTTGTTGAGCGTTGACTTGGATGCTGCTGAGAAGACTCAGATTCGAAAAGGCAAATTCACTGTCTCGGTTGGCGGGAAAGAAAGTTCAGTCAGCGTGAAGGAGCTGAGTGCCGCTGTTGAGAAGGGGTGTTCTCGATGTTCTGACTTCACGGCTAGATATGCTGATGTTTCGGTCGGTTCCGTTGGATCAGATGAAGGTTACTCGACCGTTGTGGTGAGAACGCCGTTGGGGCGAAAACTTGTGGAGAACCTTGACCTGACCAGGGGAGAAGTTAGAAGGGAAGAAATTGTCAAGTTGGCTGCTTTCAAGAAGAAGCGCGCTTCAAACGTTTAGCTTGAAGAGACCGGGAGAAGCGTTATGAGGATTCGTTCGGGCGCGAAGATTCTTTTTCAGGGTGACAGCATCACTGACGCGGATAGAGTGTATGACCCGCGGGGTCTCGGAGAGGGCTATGTAGCCATGGTGGCAGAACAGTTTTCTGCTCGGCATCCTGAATTGCAGGTGACGTTTCTGAATCGTGGAGTGAGCGCTGACAGAGTCAGAGACTTGAGAGACCGGTGGAAGGTTGATTGCTTGAGCCTTGAGCCGGACGTTGTTTCGATTTTGGTTGGAGTAAATGACGCGTTGGGAACGCTGTTCTGGGGAGAGTTTACGTCTCTGGAGAGCTTCGAGGCCGACTACTCGAGCATCCTGGAGCTTACATCGTCGGAAGCTTGACGCGCAGATAGTGTTGTTGGAGCCTTTTTTGCTTCCGGTGTCGAAGGATCTGATGGCTTTCAGAAGAGCTGTCGATTCGAGGATCGATGTTGTGAGAAAGCTTTCGGAGAAGTTTGAGACTGTGCTGGTTCGTTTGGACTCGGTTTTTTCGGAGGCGGTGAAGAGGGAGAAGCCTGAGTTTTGGTCGGTTGATGGGGTTCATCCTACTGCTGCTGGTCACGGGTTGATTGCGCGGTCCTGGCTCGACGGTGTGGGCGTTTAATGTCTGGCGCGTTTGGCGAAGGTGTTTTGGGTTAGTAGTTATTTTTTTGGGAAATCACTTGGAAAAATAACATCTTCTCGGGTTAGCGACTGTGGCTTGGGTTCTGATTCTGTTTTAGCTTTTGAAAAGCAATCTGATATGTCTGCGTGCGGTTCTGAATTCGCTTGGGGTTCTGAAGAAAGTTCTGATGTTTTTCTGTTTGGTTTAGAGTGCGCTATAAATTCGTCCCGCGCATAGTTTAAATTGCTGCTGAAGAGGAAAGGGGAAGACTTTGAAGGAATCAGCCACAGTATTCACGGAAGATTTGAAGACAGAGCCTTACTCTGCTATCCTATGTTATCCCAGGGCTACTGACGCTGAACTGCAAAGTCGGATCATTGAGCTTAGGGCGCTCGGCGTTGAGGCTGTGGAGTTCTCGGGGAAAGGCAGCGCCTTTCAACGTGCCTGTCTTGGGCAAAGGCTACGTTGGCATAGTTGTGATTGCTCACTTGAAAGGGCAGCGGCTTGCGCTGAAGATTCGCAGGGTAGACGCGGACAGAGCAAGCTTGCAGCATGAGGCTGAAATGCTCGCCAAAGCAAATGCAGTTCAGGTTGGACCGAGATTAATCAGCCAGAGTAAGAATTTCCTGTTAATGCAACTCATCGAGGGTGATTTGCTCCCCCTTTGGCTTGAGACTCATAAAGAAAAAGACGCCGTACGCAGGGTCCTCGCCGACATCTTGGAACAGACCTGGCGCTTAGACAAAATTGGCTTAGACCACGGCGAACTCAGCAAAGCCCCGAAACACCTAATCGTCGACAGGACCGAGCAACCCTGGATTTTCGATTTCGAAACAGCAAGTGACACACGAAAACCAGCAAACGTCACCGCAGTAAGCCAATACCTATTCGTAGGAAGCGGACCTGCGGCCAAATCAGTTTCAGGCACACTTAGCTGGAAAAACACTGAAGAAGTCAAAGAAGCTCTAAAGCTTTATAAAAAGGAGAGAACGCCAGAAAGTTTTCGACGCGTAGTTCAGATTTGCCTGTAACAATTGACGTAACAGATCGAAACACGCCCAACGCGTCGCGAGAGAGTTATGGGTTCAATTTATCCACGTTCTTTTGGTTTCTTTTATAGAATCGAAATGTGGATCATCTGAGATTATCCTGGCTTGCTTCTCAATGGCTGTGGCAGCAATTATGCAGTCGCCCATGGGAACCTGCTTGTACGTGCTTTTGAGGATGCCTGCTTCCTTGGCTATAGATGGACTCAAGCTTTCGATCTTCATTCGGCTTGCCGTGATTGAGAGATAGATCATTTCTGCTTTTTGTTTGCCCTCTCTTGAGCAGATGAGCTGGATTGTTTCGGCGATGACTATGGTTGGAATTATTCCGTTGCCGGTTTGAGTCAGTTCTTTCATTTTATGGTGAGCTTTTTGTCTGGTTTCTCTATCTTGAGAGTAGTAGTACTCTATGAGGAATCTGCTGTCCAGCAGTTGCTTCAAGTTTAGTATTCCTCGCGGAGTTTGTCGATTTCCTTTTTGAGGTCTGCGACGTCTGCGGTTCCAGCGAATATTCCTGCGCACTCTTCTATTCTGGGTATGGGTTTGAAAATCACTTCTTGGTCGGTAGCTTCTACTGCCAACTCGTCTCCTTCTTTTATTCCCAACTTCTCTCTGATTTCTGCCGGGATTGTTGTTTGTCCTTTTCTTGTGACTTTGACTATTTTCTGCATGATAGACACTTTCGATTGAGTGTGCTTAATCAAATAGATTTGGTACTACTTTATGAACATTTCGTAACGAAATAAAAAGTACTACTTAACTCACCGAGTAGTAAACTCGCGCATACCTGTCCGCAACCTACATGAAGGGAGGATCATGTGAAACTAAGGAGCAGACTATGTGCTGGCTCTGTGGACGCCTTCGAGTCTGTTCAAATCGTCTAGAACGGCTTTTCCGACTTTTTCGTGCACAAGGTAGACGGCGATGGCGTATCCGTTGCCGATTTGTCTTGACGGTGTTTCTCTAATGTTTACGTCGTGGTCGGCGAGGACTTTGTCTATTTTGGCGAACATGCCTGGCTTGTCGTCATGGAATACGAATAGGGGGTAGAAGGGTTTCGTTTCGAGTTCGATATTTTCTCCCACGTTCACTGCGTCTGAGAAGTCTCCCCTCTTCAGAAAATCAGTGACAACTTGGGCTATTTCCATTGAGGTTTTAAGTTGGGCTTCTTTTGTTGAAGCGCCCAAGTGAGGGCTTAGGATCACGTTGTTTAGTTCTTTGAGTTTGCAGGGGAAAGGATCTCCTTCGTTTCTAGGCTCATCCTCATAAACGTCGAGGGCAGCGCCTGCCAGTTTTCCCGTTTTGAGAACTTTGAACAGTGCTTCTTCATCAACATATCGTCCCCGTGACGTGTTGATTAGGTAGGCGGTGTTTTTCATCATGAGGAGTTCTTTTTCGCCCAGGATGGTTTCTGTTCCGCTGGCGTGAACGCTTACGTAGTCAGCTCTTTTGAGGACTTCTTCTTTTGATAGAAACTTGAGTCTTGAGTTTACTTTGACGACGGGGTCGTAGCAGATGACTTCCATTTGGAAACCCATCACGAGTTCGCTTAGTCGCTGTCCGATTCTGCCGCAGCCTATTATGCCCAGGGTTTTTCCGGTGAGTTCTTGGCCTTCGAATGGTTTTTTTCTCCAGACAGCGTGTTTCAGTGAACCGTGGGCTTGGGGAATGTTTCTTGATATGTTTATCATTAAGGCGAGGGCGAGTTCGGCTGTGGAGTTGATGTTGCTCCATGGAGCGTTTTTGACGACGACGCCGTTTTGGCTGGCGGCTACGGTGTCTATGTTGTCGTAGCCTATACCCGCTCTCCCAATGATTTTCAGGTTTCCTTTTACGCCTGACTCGATGACTTCTCTTGTGACTTTCGTGGCGCTTCTCACAATGAGCGCGTCAAATTCGCCGATTTCTTTGACAAGGGCTTTTTCGTCTCGTTTTTTTGTGTCAACAAAAAAGCCTGCCTCAGTGAATATTCTTACGCCTTCTTTGTTTAAACCATCGTTGAGTAATACTTTCACACTTCAACCCTCAAAACTCATTCTGATATCTTCTATCCTATAGATGTTTTTGCTGCTTTGCATCTTGGGTGCACCGGAATTAATTAAAAATGGGTAAAGAGTGCCGTATTTAGGAGAATGCGGCTTGCTGAGTTTCTGAACTTTAGTTTAGAAGTTTTTGGCAGCAGATAAATGGATTATGAGAAATTTTTATTAACCAGTTTACTGGTAAACCTGTTTAAGGGTGTTAGAGTTGACTAAGGTCAGCATATATGTGAACGATTCCGTGTGGATCAAGTTCAAAGAAAAGGTCTTTCAGAAGCATGGTAATTTGAGAAAACTAAGCAGTGAAGTTGAGAAGCTCTTGCAGGACGCAGTCGTGGAAACCGCGGTCATTTCCGAGTTCGAAAAGTTAGGCGTCAAGGTTAAAGGGACAATCAGCTCGCAGGATATCAAAGCTAAGAGACCTGCGCTTAGAGGGCTGCCTTCAGTGGATGTTTTAAAGGAAATGAGGAGGAAAAGAGTTGCACAAGCTCTACCTCGACAGTAGCGTACTGTTGAAGCGATATCTGTCAGAGAATGGCACTGAAATAGCAGACTTGATTTATGAAAAGGCCGAAGCTGGCGAACTCTCGATAGCGTTTTCTTTGTGGAACATTGGAGAAGTCCTGGGTGTTCTTGACGAGAAACGTAGAAGAGGCTGGCTAACCGAAAAGGAGCATAAAATGACCCTGAACAGTTTTGCCGACGAGTCTGTGAAGCTTCTTCGCCTTAAAACCCTGCAGGTAATCCCTGTTCTTACCCCAATCCTCACCGACACGTGGGAACTGTTGATGAACTATCACGTGTATGAGGCTGACGCGCTTCAAATCACAACTTGCATCCACAACAAAAATGACGCGTTGGTTAGCGGCGATGAGAAACTTGTGGAAACAACCAGAAAAGCAGGTTTAACAGCCTTCCACGTAACAAAAGACGAAGCTGAGCTAAAGCATCTGCTTTAACTCATGGATTCTTGGAAAATGGGATTTCTCGCCAACTCTCCTTTTTCAGAGTGTTTCTATGAAAATATCCAATAATGCTTTTCATAATTTGCCAATGTCTTCTTTCCACAGCTCAGGTTTTGCCTCGCTAAATTTCTTCATTAATTGTATGCATTCATCAAGGTTTAGGTCGATGACTTCAACCCTGTGCGACTCCAGAAATTTTTTTGCGCCAGAGAAAGTTTCAGATTCTCCGGCGACAACCTTCTTGATTCCGAACTGGACAACTGCTCCAGCGCAGAGATAGCAGGGCATCAGAGTTGAATAGAGCACCGTCTTGTCGTAGTTGCCTATTCTTCCGGCGTTACGCAAGCAGTCAATTTCCGCGTGCATTATTGGGTCGTTCTGCTGCACGCGCTTGTTGTGTCCTCGACCTATAATTTGGCCGTCCTTCACGAGAACCGAGTCAATGGGTATTCCACCTTCGGCTAAACCCTTTTCTGCTTCTGCGACAACTGCTTTCATAAATGTGTCCATAACATCACTTTTCCAGCGTTTTACTAGAAGTGTGTTGTGTATAAAATTAAAGTTTAATCCACCACTTCTGGAATCCAATGATTATTCTTGATTCATAAATCAATTATGCTAACTACACAGGTGTACTAACGTTGCGAACATGAGATGCGATAAGTACAAAGTGAGAGAACGTGTTGAAAACTATTAGAAACTCTTTATGTGGCCGTTGTTCTTTTGCTCTGTATAGCCGGAGGAGGCTTGGCTGCTTATGGCATGTTCTTGGTTACCAGCAACATAGTGCACGTGGATATGCAATACACAGTGGATCTGACGGTTTCAGGTCACGAACAATGTGTACGGTTGACTGCCAGGGTCAGACAGAATGGCAATCCGGTTCGAGGGAATTGATGTGGCGTTCTACTATTCAGTTCAATGGCGGTGATTGGATTTATTTTGCAACTTCAACCACTAATGGTGGTGGAGTTGCCCGTGCTTCCTACAGGATAACAGGTAATGGAGTGTACGATTTCAAGGCAATGGTCAGTAGTGGTTGAGTGCATTAACCTTTTACATACCTACTGACATTTTAGCGGGCGTTTCTCTTTTTCCGCTTTTTCGGCGATTGATTTGCGGAAAGCTGAACATGGAGACGGATAGATTTAATACAATGTGACACAATGATGCGTTGTGCAAAACGTTTTTGCACATAAGTCACGTAGGAGTTGAAAAGTATAATGTATAAAGAATCACACAAGGCAACCTGCGCCGACTGTGGAAAGGAATGTGAAGTTCCCTTCAAGCCAGACCCAGCCAGACCAGTGTACTGCCGAGAATGTTACGCCAAACGAAGACCACCGCGAAGATATTAAGTTAACAAGTTAACAAGCTAACTTTATTCTTTTTTATCAATTTTTTTCTTTTACAATTTCTCGACAGAATTGGTTTCGAAAAAGCTTAAAGTGCCGCAGAAGGTACGTTTTGAGGATATTCATGAAATCAAAATTGACGTACGTGGGCATAAGAGTCACGGATTTGGAGCGATCTATCCAATTCTACACCGGGATTTTGGGAATGACAGTTGCAGGTAGGGGCAAGATTGAGCAGACTAAAGGTGAGACAGTTGGGTTGCAGACAGAAAAAGACGGCTTCACACTGGAATTGAACTACTACGAGAAAGACAGCCCGTTCAACACTCGTTACATCCCTGGAGAGGGTTTGGATCACATCGCGTTTAAAGTTGACAATCTCGATGAGGCTCTTGAAGAAGCCAAAAAGGCGGGTTATCGGACTGTCTGCCAGGTGAAAGCAGACGGAGGCAGTTGGGCTTACATAGAAGATCCAGACGGAATCTGGATTGAACTCTTCTGAACAGCCTGACTTAACAGACTAAATCTGAACCAGATTTCAACTCAATGTGCGCGCTAAAATTTGGTTCTATACTGAAACTAATAGCTATCTTCTTTTCCTTCTTTGTTGCTACCGCAGTTGAGTGAGAGAGATATTTAACAATCATATTTCGCGCCATGACACATTATTGAGTTTGAAGCTTCGATTAAATAGGTTAATTTGAGACTTGAAAACAGGAGAAAAGGAGACTACACGCTACGTGGGAAATGGAAAAAGACCATTCATCGAAACAAAAGAGCGAAAATGAAACTGCTCTTAAACTCTTCCAAATTGAAACCATCCCATCCAGTTTCAACGAAGGTCTGGTTTTTACTGTTCTGGCGGAAGACCATAAGCGCGCTGAAGAATTAGTGCTTGAATGGATCAAATGCTTCGGGAGCGACCACGACGAGATTGACACGATTCGAGCTGTGGTGTCTCGCGATGTCAGAGCAATAATTAATGTGGGAACGAAACTATTCACCTGATAGTTCGCGGCTGACCCTTAACCCTTTTTTCCTTTTTGTTAGCTAAAACATGGCAGGGGTAACTACGATGACTGCCTTCGCGGACGCGGTAGTCAGTCCGGAAAAAGACTGCGTTTCTTGTGAAAATTGTTTCTTGCAAGTAATTAAAGTGCGCTGATTTTTTGCCATTCCTCGAGAAGTGCGCTTCCTTTCGCCGAGGTAACATATTTTGTTCCTGCTCCTGCCACTTCCAGAAAACCCAGCTTTTGTAATTTCAGCAGGTAACCGGCAGTCGGCTCTGAAGAAGTGTAAGCTTTTTGCATTACCTGAAAGCTGGACTGTGGCTGTCGGTAATAATCCAGAACATGAATTAAGATCTCAAGCTGGTGCGGCTTCGAATTTTTTTTCGGATCAGGTTGACCCAACGGATTTCCCTCTTGAGGTGATAAATCAACCTACCATTTGTCGAGTATATAAGGTCTAGTCCAAGAACGGACTAAACCATTGTTGTTTCGTGTGAGCAGCACGCGCTTTAGCTAAAAATGCTCGAAGGTGACTGCGCAATCTGCTCCATGCCTGGATTGAGCTCATTTTAATGTTGAACTGTCTTTCCAGCCAAACAGGAATGATGTTCTGACAAGCCATCATGCAAAAATCTGTTCCGCTTGGCATTCCTGGGATTTTGCAGGGATCAACTTTCAGGAGCATGCGGTTTTCGGTGAGTTCGGTCACGACGAATGGGCTGAAGACTTGCAGTTTGTATGCTAGCTGTTTTGCCAGGCTTCGGAAGGCAGTCTTGCGTGATACTCCTCCAACGATTCTGAGCTTTAAAGCCTGACCGGAGAATCTTTCCCGCCATCCTCCAATTGCTGCCTGCATGAATTTCTTGGTGCCATCTTCACCTTGATGTTGCTTCATGAAGTTGTGAGCACTTACCCAGTTTCGCATAAAATTCCTGTAAGCTATCTCGTATCTGTCTTTGTCTGAAGCATCTTTGGGAATTGGCTCCGACTCTTTTTTCCATATTTCTCGGAGTTCCTCTTCTTCTGTTTCGCCTAGTTCATCTTTGACGAGTTTTGGAGCGAAACCTTCCAGGACATCCACGTAACCCATTACTCCGTTGTACTTCTCGTTGTAAGGCATTTCTTTAACCTGATCCATAAACAAAACCTCAATTGGTTATTGCTGTTGTTTCTTTTTATAGCTTTGCGGGTCTTCAATTTATGCGTGCTTCAGTTTGAAAAAGCCTTAGTCTAAAGCCTTAGACGGTAAAAAAAGAGGGAAGAGTGTCTCTCTTTTCACTCTACCCCTATTCTCCAAATTCAGCTTATTTTTGATGGGTATAGGGCGAACCTCAACACAAATTGTCCACAAGGTATGAATTGTACCTAATGTTAATAGTGAAGTAAATCGCTCAGGTCAACACTGGGCTACGCAAATGTTATCTACGTACAAAAACCATCTATAAATGATGTCTAAGCGTAGACCTTCCAAAACAAACGTCGCATGCGCGAAAAACGGTTTATTGCCCCAGCCGAAGGAATAGAAGTGTACACTACGTCGAAGGATTTCAGAAAAGAAGAAAAAGAAAGCAAACAAAGAGAACAGGAAGCTGCCCGCGAAAGCGACTGAGCAAGCGAGAAAGCGTGTGCCTCGTGCCCGTCTACCTTTTTCGTCGTGATATAGAGCAATGGAGCAGAGGACAATAGATGCACTTCGTTCCACATCCCTGCGTCTCCCGCTGCAATACTAACCAACTATATGCTTTTTCAACGTCCTGGAAAAGGATTTTATTTGCACGAAACTATAGACTAAGGATTGCAGGTTTCAACTGTATCATGTCACAAGGAATGTAGATGGGTGAGCTCCAGTCTGAAAAAGAGTACAGATGGTTGGAAGCAGCAAAGTCTTACGAGCAAGAATTACAGCTCAAACCTAAAGGTGCTTTGTCTGCAGCGGTGATTCGGCGCCGAATCGGATTCTGCTACAGTTTGGCTTCGAGGCAGGCTGAAGATGTTAAAGAGTTCAGACGACTGAGACAGCTGGCCGTGGAGTCTTACGAGAGTAGTGGTAGACTTTTTGAAGAGGAACAGAGCCTGGAAAATCAAGGAAAAAGTGCGGATTGTTTTGCTCTTGCCGAGTATACGCGTTCCTGGCTTGCCTCTGGTTCTTCAGAGAGGGCGAAGGCGCTTGATGGATGTCGGCTCTTGAACTGAAGGCGTTGGAGAAGTTTGAGGCTTCCGGAGATGAACTGAGTTTCGGAAGAGCCTGCACGATTTTGTCCCGATGTCTGTACGAGCGTCTGAGCATCGCATCGACTTGTGAAGAGAAAAGACGATTCGCTCAGGAAGGAATTGACAAAGTCGACGCGGGCATTCTATCATTGTCCAAGATCGGCAGCAAGGAAGATTTGGTCGACGCGCTTTCGATAGCTGGACTTCTGGGTTGGTACTTTGCGAACGTCAGTGAGCAGGAAGAGAGAGATGAGTTGGTTAAGAGGTGTCTGGGTTACTCCAGAGACGCAGTGAAACTGTCGAAGGAAGTTGACGGTGCTCATTTTAAAGCCATGGCAATGTGGACAGGGGCTCTTTCTACGCTGTTCTTCTCTGAGGAGATCGAGTCCTCTTTGGAGTATGCGAAGAAAATGGTGGATTACTCTTCCATATTGAGAGATAACTATCTGAGAGGGATTGCACACTATCTCGTCGCGCACATCACCGACTGGAAGGTTGCCAGCGAAGTCGATCCTTGAGAAGAGGAAACGAATGTACGAGGGTATCATCAAACATTCTGAGGCTTCGACACGTTACCTTCAATTGACCTGCCGTGATTCTGACATTATTGCGGACACTT
>CAVTHH010000007.1:0-33837 GCA_963734505.1 Candidatus Bathyarchaeota archaeon
ATCCTATCAACACCTGCTGCAGCCAACCGCAGAATATTTTCGCCGTTCAGGGGTTGACATGAAATTGAAACCGGAATATCGGAATGATTCTTCAGCTCCTTGACCAGAGTAACTATATCAGAGAAAACGCTGGAATAGTTCAAAGCTTGGATGCAAACGCGCCTTATTTTTCCCATGCTCGAATGCGTTTCTACTTCCCTTCATAACGTCTTCCGTTCGAAAAAGAGGCGGATCGCCCTAGAAAGTAGTTCCGCCTTGGCAAGGCTGCTTCGAGCTTGAGGACAAAAACCGCAGTTGGCAGTACATTTGCCAGCATCGTCATCAATAGGCAGTTGTAGGCGCGACATCAAGTTTGCCCTCCAGAAGCCCGAGTACAATGGCGGAACCCGTTGAAACACGAATCTGGTGTGGCAAACCTGCTCCGTCGGGCTAATTGTCTTAGGCAACTCTCCCCTGAACAGGCTAATCGCAAATGGTTATATTAGCTTAGAGCTACGCCACGAAGCTTTCATCGCAGCTCATCACCGAAACAGTATAGAGTCTTAGGTGTATTTTTGATTAAAGATTCGAGATTCACAAAGGCTTTATTGAAATAGGTTCCCAGTAAAAACAAGAGTGTTGCAGACATGCAAAGGTCCAAACTCGAACTGTACGAAGAGGTGCTAACAGCATTGTCAGATAAACCCTTGACAATCGACGAAATAGCGTATGCCTGCAACATGGACTGTGTCGCTCTCAACAAGAGACTCGACTTTCTGATCAAGAACAACCTCGTCGAAGAAAGAGCCTTCAACAGAGAAACCTTTTACGCTTTAACCAGAAGAGGCTTGGCCATTTTCAAAACGCTCGAAATCACGAAGAGACTGGAAAAACTCCAAACATCAATCAAAATCATTGAAAAGACCCTACGGGCAATTCCTGCGTTTCCAGAACCAAGAAAAGAAGCAAATAGCAAGTGAATAGACGAAAACTATAAGCCTTCCACCAGAGCTCTTCCTCCATTGAGAAGTAGATATGACCTTCCCTTCTCCAGAAATGTTGTGGAATTCAAGTGAGAAAGAAATCTACACCATGCTAAACGCGGGCAATTTTAAATCCAAGCCAAGAACAGTCCGTTTTTACGCCCCAAGCTTCACATACTACAAAACAAAGGCGTACAAATCTCCACCTAATAGTTTCCCAACATTCTCTGTTACCGCCTCAGGATGTGCACTGGACTGCAAGCACTGCGGAGGCAAAGTCCTCCAGACGATGCACGCCACAAACACTCCTGAAAAACTTCTGGCAGCTGCAACTAAAATCAAACAGAAAGGCGCTTCTAGGATGCTTAGTAAGCGGGGGCTGCCTTCCAGACGGTTCCGTACCCCTGACCCCATTTACTCCTGCTGCTGAAAAAAATCAAAGACGTATTGGGTCTGACCGTTTTCGTGCATACGGGAATAATCGATCTCGCAACGGCAACCAGTCTCAAGGAAGCTGGAGTTGACGCTGCATTAATCGACGTTATCGGATCCGACGAAACAATAAGACAAGTCTACAACCTGAACGTTTCAACCAAAGACTATTTGAACTCGCTGAAAGCCCTAAACGACGCAGGTCTAAGTTTTGTTCCCCACATCGTTGTTGGACTTCATTTCGGAGAACTTAAAGGCGAGTTTCAAGCTTTGAAAATGGTATCATCGGTCAGCCCCTCAGCTCTAGTAATCATTGCTTTCATGCCCATCCGGGGAACGGCAATGGCCAACATTGAGCCACCGCATCCGGCGGATGTTGCCAGAGTCACGGCCATGGCTCGAATAATGTTTCCCCAGACCCCACTGTCTCTGGGATGCATGAGACCCAAAGGCAAGCACCGCGCTTTAACTGATGTTTTAGCTTTGAAAGCCGGAGTAGACGCCATAGTTTTTCCAAGCCAAGAAGCAATAAGCTATTCTCAAACCCAAGATTACGCAGCTTCATTCTCGCCTTACTGTTGCGCCCAAATTTACGCAGATTCAGCATTTCGAAGTCGTTCGAAGTAACCAAGAAAACATGATTTTCACGAAAAATAGCTTAGCAACATCAACTGTTTGACTGTGATGCACCTTTAAACATCTTGTAACTAAGCAGTACCGACCACGCTGAACCGGCAAGAGCTGACAAGAATTCTGGAATTGCCACGCCAGAGACATAGTGCAGAGTGAAAAGAAGCACCCATGGCAAAGCAGCGGCCACAGCAATCAGCAATGTGAAAGCAGCCATTTTCGGCTGGTGCATTATTGCGAAAGCGACTGTGACGATTAGCAGAGAAATCGGCATGAACAGAAAGAAAGCCACAGAAAACAGATAATGAGCAGGAACCACGGTTTCCGGGAAAAACCCGATTCCTATCAGAGCAAGACCGACAGCAGCGAAGGCCACAGCTCCTATTTTTCCGATCCAACGCTGTCCTAAATAATTGAATAGACCGAAGACAGCAAAGTTGAAAACGAAAAAACCACTGGCGTAGAGACCGAAATTAAAGACCAAGCCGGTCATGCCTGGCACGACTCCTAAATCGCTCAAGGCATTGTCTGTCCAACTAAACGGCGGGTAGGAATTAATGGCTAACAAAATACAGCTGAAAGCGAGAACAGGTGCTGCAACACCACAAATTGCTCCCATTCTCTGCAAATTGGTTTTCCGTTCCAACAGTCTCTACTCCTCAAAGGCTTTTTATGGCGCTGTCTTGCTTAAGAATTTGAGCCCACAAGCAACCGGCTTTAACGATCTTTCCAGCTTTTAGCTGAGGTTTTAAGGAAGGAATTGCCTGAGATGCTTTAGGGACCGCATTTTATCCTTGTCACCGATTTTCGCTGCCTGAACAGAATTCTTTAGGATCTGAATCGACTCATCCATGGCCTTGCGGTTAACCGGAAAGGGCACTCCGTCCTTCCCGCCGTAAGCAAAGCTAAACCTGACTGGATCGTTCCAACTTGGTTTCTCACCATAAACCAACTCTGCCACCAAAGCCAAGCCGCGAACGGTTGCAGGCCCGACCCCTTTCACGCTCAGGAGCTCTTCATAGTCTCTAGGCTGAAAATCGTAAATCCGACTCATCGTTTCCCAACTAATATTCCTAGGCATTCGCAAAGTTTTGAATGACCTCTGCCATGGATCATCACATGCTTTCGGAAGCCATTCTTGAAGAGACTTCTGATTCAACGGTTTCACCGCTGACTCAATAAGCCGCATTACTTTTCTCGTCGGTTCTTTAGCCAAGTCAACAGAGGCTTTTCTGGCGCCTTCACTTTCTGCGGCAACCATGTTTAAAGCCGATTCTCTTTTCACGTTGCCAACTGTGGCATTATGAGGTTCAACCACAAAACTTGACGTTTTATCTGATAGCCAATGATAACGTCTTGCGGTGCGGTCCTGCTCACTCATACCTTGTTGTATAACAGCCCATTTCTTGTCTTCTGTGACAAAGAAAGCATGGTGGTAGAGTTGGTAGCCCGCTTGGATGGCGCTGTGGTCAACTTTGGCTGTTATTTTGCTTGTGTATGTGAGGTTCTTGATAGTTTGTTCGGAGAAGCCGAATTTTTCGCCCACAGATTCAATGTCATTGGGTGTTTTCCGCGAGGTTCTGCCTTTTCCCCACACACAGCAATGCCATGCTCTTCAGGCGAAAGAGCATTCTTAAGGATGCCAGTAACCACAGTTGTGACCCCCGAGCTGTGCCAGTCGTAAGCCAAAACGCAGCCGAACGCCTGAAACCAATAAGGGTCCGACAGCCGCTCCAGAAAAGTAGCCGCACCATATTCTTGGATCATGATTCCGACTATTTCTTTGGCTAAGCCTCTCATTCGAACGGTCAGCCACGCTGGAGCCCTGCCGCCGTGTAGAGGTAAACTCGCTACGCCTGTTCTATGCATCGTCTCCCTACTCTTTCAACCTAATGGCAATAATCGAGAAGTTATTATTTCATTTTGTTTTTCAATAAAATTAAGATCAACAGTCAATCAAGCAACGTTAGCGTGATCTCGTAGAGATGAGGCCATAGCTTCCCCGTTACAAACAACCTGTCAGCTCCCGGATCGTAGGCTATTCCGTTGAGAACACTATTCGGATCCAGATTCGGCGAGGATTCTAAGCCATTTAAATCTATCCAAGCCTCAACCTGAGCCGACTGCGGGTTGATCACAGCAATCCTATCGGTCAACCAGACATTGGCATAGATCCTGCCGTTAATGTATTCAAGTTCGTTCAATCTTTCCACGGGACCCGAATCGTGAACAGATATTTGCCCGGTTACCTCGAAGGTCTCTGGATCCATGAAGTAGAGTGTCGAGGTGCCATCACTCATTATGAGCCTAAAACCGTCGTAGGTGATGCCCCATCCTTCAGTTGGATAAGTAAACTCGCTAAGCAAAGCGAAAGACTGCTTGTCATAGACAAAGCCTTTGTTGGACTGCCATGTCAGTTGAACAATTTGTTCACCAACTATGGTTATACCTTCCCCGAAATACTGTTTAGGAAGGGCATACGACTGGAGAACCAGGCCAGTCGCTAAATCCACTCTACGCAGCGTTGAGCCACCGTATAGCCCGTGCCCTCGTACAGGTGACCGTTGTCAAAAACTAAGCCTTGCGTGAAGGCGTATGCATCATGAGGATAGACATTGACCACGGCATACGAATACAGTGGGGGCGTGGTATTTGTCGGCTCAGGAGAAGGCGAAGGCGACGGCGAAGGAGATTGTTCAGGCGAGACGCTTCCAGTCCAGTTCCAAAAGTAGACTTGAGTATAATTGCCAGATTGATACTGGGTAGTCCGCATCTTCGTACACAATGTCCAGGGTCGCGCCGTATTGACTCAACAATTTACTGGTTACCGCGGCTACTTGCGGCGATTTCTCATCTGGTCCCCAGAAGCCCCAGATAACATCGTCAGGGCGCCTCATACCCCAACCATAGTTTCTCGGCAACACCAGTACAGCTCCAGGAGCACTAAGATCGGCAAAGCTCTTTTCTTTGTCAATAACGTCGTTCCAGAACCTCTCAACAGCTCTGAAGTGTTCATCGGTTAACGCTCCATACTCGTTACCTGACAGCATGGGATAGTTGAACATGACAACGTATTTTGCGCCAGCTTGATACGAGGTCATCATCTGACTGTAAACCTGCTCTGGAGTATCAAGATAGGGTGGAAAGTCATACTTCCAAGTAATTATTGCTCCCCACTCCTTGCCCTGCAACCGAGCTGCGCCTTTCACAAGGGCTATTTGCTGGGCTACGCTGGCGTTCCATCCTATTTGAGCGAAAATTACATCGTAACCTCCCAAATAATCAAACCAGTGAAGCACGTAATCAGAAGTGAAAGCAGTGAAGCCCGATGATTTCAACTTGACAAACCCGGGATCTTCTCTAATGACATTTTCAACAAAAAACCTTGCCTCTGCGTCATAATTCTCAGGTCCCACGCCCGTCTCCTTCGCCTCTTTCATTCTAAGGTAAATACTGTAGAGCACATCCGTGGGCTCAATTTGGTCCAAGTTGTCAGCGAACCAACTCGTCCAGTCTCCGTCAAGCTGGATTCCACCTGGCTCGTCGTTGTAGTATATTCCAAGAAGTCTGTCACCCCACCGCTCAGTCCACCGCTGTTTGATACCATCGAGCGATGACAAATCCCAGAACCAGCTTGTCTGAGATTCGGGATGCCCCAAATTTATTATAACGTTCAAGTCTCGAGCGACGGCATAATCACATATCTCTTCAATAGCTGACTGATCCTGACTTATCGGGTTGGCGCCCGAATCCAACACAAAAAGGTTCGTGTAAGCCTTGACCCTGTCAATCAGGAGCTTAGCTTCAGAGGTTGTATTTCCACAGTAAGCAACGCCAATATTGGTGTCTATTTTTGCCTTGGACGTGCGCATGCCAGGGTTAAACAGAAAAAGGGCTAAAATCGAAACCAAAAGTAACAAAACAAGAATTGAAGGTATGAGATATTTCAACAGCCACTTGAGATCAAGCATTGGTTTAGCCCTACGACATCATTGCGCTTAGTTCTCTAAATGCATATGCGATAGATAATTTTTCCGCTTAAAATCGGTTACTCGTGTGTGTTCCCTTAAAGAGGAGAAGTCTTGATACGAAGGGTTCTTAGCTCTTCAACATGTGACCTTCACGATCTATTTCGCCCCCGCGAATTCGCGTAGTTGATATTGGGGCGCAATTCTCCGCCGGCACCATCCTAATAGTAATTAGCTCAAGGGGCGGCAACTCCGCAGCGATTCGTTTCTGATTTATCTTGATAGCGATCTTTTCAGTTTCTTCGCTCACAACCAACGCACGTATGCACCTGTCAGTCACTGTAGAACCATAAGGATCATTGAGTGGAACGATTTCCGCCTTGTTATAAAGACCAGACTTCTTCAAAAAAGCCTTTAATTCTTTTAGTCTTTCCTTATATGAAGCCGTTACATGTGGTTTGCCCATTTTCGCCGCGAACTCATCGGAGCATAGCCCGATCAAAACGAGTTCGCCTACTTCGAAGGCTTTTAGAAGCAAGACCCTGTGACCCTTATGTAACTCGTCGAAGGTTCCTCCAACCGCCACTTTTTTGAACTTACTCATGGCTTACCAGCCTAGCGCCTTGCAGATCAACTTTAGCCTTAAGGACTCTTTCGTTGGGTAAAACCTGCTTAAAAGCTTCTTCTATATTTCCTGCGTTTTCCTCAAAAGTGAGTGCATGAACCGCTTCACCCACCATGTTCTGCGCCACGCCCAACGCGCCAGCATTCTCAGCCAAGTTCACTAGTTGCCTAAGACGTTGAGTCATGAAACCAGTTTTTTCGGCAAACTCCAAACAACATGCCAGGAAATTCTCAATGGAAGGCTCAGCCAAAATAGCGTCCAGAGTCTTTCTGCCCCAGCGGTTTATTTCGCACCGCTTTTCCTGTGACAATAACACCTGCTTTGTGGGCGTAGGCTCAAAAACTCCTGCAACAATTACGTAATCATCCCCTATCGGTATGCGGTCGATGATGCTGATTCCTGGAGCTCCTGGTTCAACTGTAAGAATGCAGCCGCCAAGCATCAATGGTCCAACTGTGCCTAACCCGGTTTTGCATTGGATCTCAGCTACATGCGCGATTCTGCCGATCTGATTGAAAGTCAAGTGCAAACCCATTGCGTCCGAGAGCGCAAGTCCAGCGGTTAGAGCACCAGCTGCACTAGAACCGAAACCCGCTCCGATTGGGACTGCTACTTTGTGATTTACAGTAACGCTGAACGCTTTGTCAGTCTTATCCAACAACATTCTTGCGACGGTTTTTGTGGTCTCAGCACGAGGAGAAAGCTTACCGTTTATCAAAACTCGGACACTGTTCGTTCTATCTTCTGAGACGGAGACCTCGGTCAAAACTCCTTTTTCAATGCCGAAACCGCCACCTCTGGCACCGACCTGCTCAAGGTTCGCAATAGGTTCTCCATTAGCTGCTACGTCGCAAATTTCAAAGAAACTTGATATTCCCGCAGGAGAAAAAGCTCTTGAGAGATTTTCAGGCAATCATTTCGCCTTTTCTTCATTTTTGCCCCAGAATTTGAGATTCGGAAATGCTATTTGACAAGCCTTTATCACTGGCGGTGACAGTAGAAGAACAAACGGTATTTCCGTGGCGAATGTCCAGACAAAAATCAGGGGAACCAACGCGGCTGGCAGGGGTGACGTGAAATAGCCTGTTGGAGAAAAGAAAAGTTGGCTGTAGCCCCATACACCAACGGAGACCAATGCTGCACCTACGCCTTGTCCGATCACAGCCCCGACGCCAAATCCTCTAAATTCACGCCAACGCCTTTCAATAACAACGAACAACAGCAGACTTATGCACATAATGAAAGCAAACAAGGCAGTTGCAACCGGAGTTGAAAAAAGCGTGAAACCGGCAGACTCGTTCGGCAGCAAAATAGTCGGCAACAAGAGTCCCACCAAAACAACAATGCTGGCAACGAGTATGCTCAATACACGTTTCTTTCTGTCAAGGTTTATCCGTGAAACATAGCCAATAATGAAAAACATAGCAAAATTCCCGGTCACACCTGCGGTCAAGCTAAGCAAAGGGTTTCCGTGGTACAACAGATCCCTGATAAATATGCCCATAGATGCTCCGACCGCTCCGATCCAAGGTCCAAATAAGACGGCGAAAATGGCAGGGATGAAAGCGGCCGGCCAGAAGGCCACACCACCTAGAGTAAAACCGAAACTCGTTAAGAGCCCCACAGCAGCATACAAAGCAGCACAAATTGCAGTCAATACAACATCGAAGGCTCTCATTCCACGTTCGCTCCAACGTTCACAGGAGTATCCCTTTTCCCAAGGAGTTGTAGATAAAAGTTGCCTATAAACTGTTCAGACTCACTCAAATCCACAGCATTCTCAAACGAAAAATACGCAAACCGAAGAAGTCGATTCAGAAGAGACAAACAAGTAGCAAGAACTAGAAATTCAAACGACAGAGCAAAATGCTGAAATGCAAGGATTACAGTAATGAGAAATCCGAAGTTATAATTTTCCCCTTCGAATCAACGGCAATGATGAATTTTTCAGCCCACGGATGCCCTTCCATATCTATCGGAAAAGTCCCCCTGACAACCCAGCTATCACCGCTCTCTTCAACCTCAGCCACCTCAACCTTGTCAACATTCTTCGCCTTTTTCACGAACTCAATTGCTATACCAGTCGCTGATTCCTTTGACATTTGAAGCATTCTACATATCTTCCTAAAGCCTATTTCCATTCGTTTTTAGAGGCACAGAGCATTAAGCGTTATGAACTCTCGATTTGGATTTCAGCTATGCAGAAGCCCCTATACGAATAAGAACAACAAGAAACTGAATCCACCAAGAGACGAGATTGATGGAGTACACCCACTTACAGTCTTTGTAAGAAGCGCGAAAGGATGTAAAAGAGGGATGCGGTGACACATATTTCCTCGAAAAACACAAATCTTAACTGGTAGGATGTATCTATTGCCTCTGCGGCTTCGATTGATCCCATGGAGCTTACAAATGGATGGCAGTAAATGAAGAAAACGTCTCGAAAATTCTCTCTGTGTTGTCCCATCCTCTCAGGAGACGTATTCTTCTTTACCTGAACGAAAAGATAGAATGTTCATTCACCGATTTTGCGACTGCATTCAGCGTTGACACTGGAAAACTCAGCTTCCATCTCAGGTCATTGGAAGCATTTGTCGAACAAACGTCTGCGGGCAAATATAAACTCAGCACCGCGGGACAGAACGCGATAATACTCATCAAAGACCTTGAGTCATGGGCGATGCAGACTGAACCCGCAACAAGATCTTTTATCCATCCATTGTCCAATTGGAAAAAAAGAGTCGCAGCCTACCTGATAGATTTGGCTTTGGCGGTCACTCTATTCTTGGCGTTGCCAAACATACTCTATCCCTTCACAACTGAAATTCTTCTGGTGAACGTAAACCTAATACTTTTTTTTGTGCTTTTCTGGATTTACCTTACGCTTCTAGAAGGGTTCTCGGGACAGAGCATTGGAAAACTCATTGTAGGCATAAAAGTTGTGCGAATTGACGGAAAAACCATCTCTTACGACGAGGCAGCTGTGAGAAATTTCGGAAAAGTCTTTCTCCTTCCGATCGACTTGGTAATCGGATGGAGACTTAGAGACGAAAGATACATCAGATACTTTGACAAATTTGCTGGCACAACAGTCCTCGATTTTAAACCCCAACGCTCCCAGCTTGCTCCAAATTCTGCAAACCAGAATTCCACAAACTCGAATCCAAACAATCCCCCATAATGTTAATGCCTGAAACTAACCTCGTTAAGAAACCTCCTGACTACAACGATGGTTGTACCTTATATGCTTCAAGCATGAAAGAAACATAGCGCAAACGTAAAATTCCCCAAGAAACGTGAATAAGAGCGAGAGTTGAACACTGGAGATCTCGATGAGGATAATTCTCCATATAGACATGGATCATTTCTACACAGCGGTTGAGGAACGGGAACAAACCGAATACAAAGGAAAGCCAGTAATCGTTGGTGCCGACCCGAAAGAGGGAAAGGGACGCGGTGTAGTCAGCACAAGCAACTACATAGCAAGAAAAGCAGGAATTCGTTCAGGCATACCGATCTCACGAGCGTGGAAACTATGCCCAGAGGCTGTTTATCTGCGACCGAATTTTCCACTCTACATCAGAGTATCCAATGAAATCATGGAAATCTCCCGTAAGTATGCAGACAAGTTCGAACAATGGGGTTTAGACGAAGCATTCTTAGATGTAAGTGACCGAGTGAAGAACTACGCAGAAGCCGAAGAATTGGCAAAAAGAGTGAAACTGGAAATCGTTGAAAAAGAAGGACTAACCTGTTCCATAGGCGTGGGTCCCAACAAGCTGGTCGCAAAGGTGGCCAGTGACTTCCATAAACCCGACGGTTTGACTATAGTCAGAGACGATGAAGCGGAGAATTTTCTATCCCCCTTACCAGTCCGCCGGCTTTTGTGGATCGGACGAAAAACTGAAGAAAAACTAAGAACCTTGGGAGTAACTACTGTCGGCGAACTTGCCCGTTACGACCCAACAGTTTTGACCGAGACCTTCGGCGTTTTTGGCACCCAGATGCATTTGATGGCGAGAGCAATAGACAGAAGTGAAGTCGAGACACGAGGCGAAATCAAATCAATAAGCCATGAAACCACATTTGAGGAAGATACAGATGATGCCGAAATGGTGCTGAGAACATCAGATGCTCTCAGCGAAGAAGTCGCAAAAGAAATACAAGACCAAAACTTCTCTTTCAAAACTGTTACAATTAAATTGCGGTACGAAAATTTCGAGACTCACACGAGTGCAAGGACACTATCTTTCATGACAAGTCGGGCCCAGGACATAAAGAAGACAGCGCAAGATTTGCTCCAACCCTTTTTGAACAGAAACAGAAAAGTCCGGTTAATAGGGGTCAGAGTCTCCACACTGGTAAAGGGAGATAAACAGAAGACGCTTGCGTAGACATAGTCCCGCTGCCTGCGAAACATTTTAGATTGCTAAAAAACTAATATCTAACAAGGCCAAGCTGAAAACAAACTGTTACTCGCTATTCGTTTCATCTGCTATTGTTTTGTTTTTGAGAGCTGCGTCTCCATCTCAATTGCACCTGAACCCTCTGTATCAATCCTTGCTTTTCAAGAGCCACTAAGCTGCGCATTGTCGAGCTATACTCTTTTGTCTTGTATTTCACGAGTTTCCCGAATATTGTTTCCGCTATTTCTTTAGTGGTCATGTCCGGCCTTATTTCAACAATTTCCAAGATCTGCTTCTGGTTCTTAGAAAGACGAACCACACCCATCAGCTCAACAAACAATAGTTAACTGATTTATTTATATTACACGTGAATAGCTTGAATTTTCGCCAAGAAATCTATACTAAAAAGACTGAAAACACCAGCACCCATCGACTAGACCGCCAACACACTCAACTGGGTCCAGATTTAGCCCTACACGAGCGATCGCCCTCGCAAAATCTACTGCACACATCGCGGCTTCAGAGAAGAACAACAACAAACAGAATTTCCAGAACGCACCCCCGTTTTTCTTTCACACACTTCCAAAACAAAAAAAGCAGAGTCGATGCTGTTCAGACCCTTCTTTGAAATCGTCGTTCGCACTAAAAAAAAGTCTTCTATATGTTAATTGGAACAGAAAAAAGAGCGTTATAGATCCACCCTGATGGAAGCGGGCCCGGTGGGATTTGAACCCACGATCTCCGGCTCCGAAGGCCGACACCTTAATCCGTGCTAGGCTACGAGCCCACCGTCACAAACAACAATAACATGCTAGCCATTAAAAGATTTACGAAAATTCTTATTAACCAACTAGATATTAAGCTTGATGTCGCCCAACAGAGGGCCGGTAGCTCAGCACGGCTGGAGCGTTCGACTGATAATCGAAAGGTCGCCGGTTCAAATCCGGCTCGGCCCACTTAAAAATCGTCAATGATTTTGAAAGGCATAATCTTGGGTTCTATCGGTTGATCTATGGTTTCGAATCGGAAAGTAATACCATTGTTCAGTTCCCAAGAAATCTGTCTTTCCAACTGTAAAGTCTTATAAACCCAGACCTTTGAAAAGAGACTATCGGGGAATACACATGGTTAAAGACGACGAAATGCTAGAAGAATTGAAGAAGATACGGACATATCTAGAACCTAAACCTGCTCCATCCACGCCACCTCCACCTAAGGGGATGTGGGCTGAATTCAAAGCTTTCATCCAAAACTATAAGGTCATAGGCTTGGCTGTTGCTTTCATCATCGGCTTGTATCTTGGCACGCTCATTCAATCTCTCGTGTCAGACCTTCTTATGCCAGTAATCGGACTTGCAATTCCGGGACTGGGCAACCTGGCAACGTGGAAGATCCCTATTCCAGCAACGACTTTAGACGCTAGCGGTAATCCACCTGCGGGCTACGTTGGACAAATCTTCGGCATAGGTCCTTTCTTGGTGGCGGTGATAACTTTCATAATCGTTGCCTTCGTGGTCTTCCTCATAGTGAAGATAACGAAGAAGTGGGGCTTAGAGTAAAATCGCGCAGTACATCCCCCAACATCACTACTAAGAAAACAAAAGACGGCTCGCGTTCGCGAACCGCAAACCCCCTTTTTTATCTTTTCAGGCTGCAATTACTTGTTGAAATGATTGCACACGCCACCTGAACGTCGGCTATTAAGGGACGGTTACTATGTCATTTGCGCAAACGAGCTTTCTTTCCGAAAGCATTCTCTGGTAGACTTCCTGAATTGTCTCTCTGACATTTTCACCTGTTCGATTGAACCCGAACACTTTAGCTGTTTCCGTTAAGAGCGATTCCGAATTTATGCCTATAGAATATTTGGCGATGAACTGTATGGCCTTCTCAATTTCCTCAGGCGGAATATGTTCCACTGCTCTTTTTGACTCTGGAACGTTCTTTACAGGAGTCCGGACTGGAACATCCTTGAGTTCTAAAGGCCAAGAAAGTTGCTCCTTTACAACTAACTTGCGGTTTTTGAGCAAGAGATTGCGTGCTTCCCGCACCGCCAACACAACTCTCAGGTCCGATTCGTTTCAATCCCCATGCATCTGCCAATCGCCTAACTGCATAGTCAAAGTGAATTGGACCCTCTGCATTGACAAGCTCTTCCAAGAGTCGACTCTGAAGCGGACGGTTTTCTTCAAAATGGAACTCGTTCGCCTTTGTCGTCCATCTGTAACCGGAAACGGGGACCATAACGGACGAGCTAAATCCTGCTTTAAGAGGATGAACTCTGTATGAAACACCGATTTTTTCCGGCCCAGCAAATTGAACTCTCTTGATATCAACTCGGTCGGATTGGTCAACCTTTCCCTCATTATCCGCTGCTTGAGAGACTTCTTCCGGTTCATTTGCCTGCCCCAGTTTTCCACATTCCTCCAAAGCACCCGTTAAGCGCCTGGCTTCGGATTCTCTCCGGGATACCCATGTTGGGGACCAAATGCGGTGGATTCGCCATCCAAGTTGTCCGAGCACTTGACCCCTCAAACGATCGCGATCGCGTGCACTATTAATGGAACTGTAGGTTGGACCGTCGAATGTGATTCCTAGAAGATAGCAGCTGGGCTCATTTGGGTCAGCTACGCCGATTTCTATTGGGCATCCGCTCCATCCAACTTTTGGGATTACGTTGTAACCCGCACGTTTAACAACTGTAGCCACATCTTCTTCGAGAGGAGACTCAATTGTGTCTGTCTTTTCGAAAGGAGATTTGAGTATTTGAGGCCCCTTTTCAGCATATTCCAGATAGTCACGCAATGATTTGACACCAACCGAATTGGTGGAGCTAATTCTAATGTCTGAGGCTTTGATGGAGGTTATAATGACAGTCTTTTCTCGTGCCCGAGTAACAACAACGTTCAGCCTTCTCTCCCCGCCTGTCTTGTTGATGGGACCGAAATTCATGGTCATCTGACCCTCGCTATCGTAACCGTATCCCACGCTAATCATCATCACGTCGCGTTCGTCGCCCTGAACGTTTTCCAAGTTCTTGACAAAAAAACCTTCAAGCCGATCCTCTTTGAAGAAGTGCTCAAACTCAGGCTGCATTCTGCGACGGCGCTCAACCGCATCTTCGACGGCCTCCATCTGCGCTATGCTAAAAGTAACAACTCCGAGAGTCTTCTTTGGGCACTCTTTCAGATGCTGAAAAACCAAATCCGCAACCACCTCTGCCTCCCGTGGGTTGTCCCTCCTGCTCCCCCGATCATATATACCGTCGGAAACGTATACGATCTTCACACCTAGTGTGGAACGCTCGGCAATGGGTGATGGAAAGGTGACGAGGGTATCATCATAAAAGTGATTGTTTGAAAATGCGATGAGTTCCTCATGTTTGCTGCGGTAATGCCACCGAAGAGTCTTCACGGGCAAACCGATCCCCATGCACTCTTCGAGAATACTGTCAAAAACTTCGGCGTCTTCGTCACTGATCTGATCCCAATCTATGTCTTCAATCATAGATTTCTGGAAAAAGCTTGTTGGGGGTAATTGTTTATTGTCACCAGCGATGACAATTGTTTTTCCACGGTAAATCGATCCAATGGCATCTTCAGGAACAATCTGAGAAGCTTCATCGAAAAGTACAAGGTCGAACTGTTCCAGCGTTGGAGTCAGGAACTGGCTGACCGATATGGGGCTCATAAGCAGACAAGGTTTTATCCGGAAAAGAATATGAGGAATTCTTTCAAGTAGGTTCCGGACAGGCATGAGTCTTCTCTTCTTGGCCGCTTCCCTCAGAAGTATGCTCACCTCAGAGTTGTTGGCTTGGACCAGTATGTCCTGAGGTTTTCTTGCGTTCGCTTCTTCTATCACACGGTTAGAAGATAGATGTATCAATTCTTGGTCGAGCCTTCTGAATTCCTTAATCAATTGCTCATGATTCTCTCTCCGAAATTGACCCAAATCTGGGTTTTTGCTGTAGATGGATGTAATCCATTCTTGATGCGTTCCTTTGCGAAGCACGTCAACAAGCTGGGAGGCGGGAGGTCTATTATCAACAAGCCTGTCAAAGAAGGCGCCTAAATTCCTCGATGAGAAAAGGTTTTTCAGTTTTTTGAAATCCATCCAGACTTGTAGGTCGTCCACACGCTCTCGCAGTTCACTGATTCTCCGTCGAATTATTGCCAGATTCAATTCTCGCAGTCTCTGGCATTGATAGGTAAGTCCGTTTTCGAAACGAGACTCAAATTCATCCAACGAGTTTAAGGCAGTGTCGTAGTAGCCGATCAGGTCAACGTTGGATGGAGCATATTTTGCTCCAGCGGAAACTATTTTTGCCAAGGGTTCAGGAACCATAGAAGAGCCGAACGCAACTTGGAATTCTCTTGTCCAATCCAGAACTTTCAGAATTTCTTCCCATTGAGTGTCTAGGTCGTGAAAGCGGAACCCGAATTTTGTTTGAAGAAGCTCTCTTTTTTCAAGAATGGCAGCCTCTTTCTTACTAACGGCCTCGACGTTTTTGAGATCAGCTATTAGGCTTTTGTAGTCTTCTGGGCATTCCTTTTTGCATGCCCTCAGGGCATCATCTGTCATCTCGCAGAGTGGGAGAAGTTGTCTCTCAATCCCCCTTGTCCATTCTTGAATTGTAGTCAAAGGCGTTTCGTTAACAGGTAAACCTGAAGTTGGTAAACGATGGGCAGGTACAAGCTGTTCTAGGTCGTTGTTGAGTACATCCCATTCGGTAAGTGATTCAGCTAGTGATTGGGCAAGTTGTTTTATCACGGGTGAAGGATTAGATCCGTGCGAGAACAGGGTTGCCTTTTCGTCAGGCAAAGGCGTCATCGCATATGAACTTAGTATTTCTGATGCTATTTCGACGGCGTTCTCTGCTCCTTGAAAATCGGTTTCGTATCCTTGATAGAAATGGCCGAGCAATTCTCGGTCTTGTTCTGCAGAGGCAGCAATACGGGCCTTTAGAATTTTCAGTTTGCGAGCGTCGCTTAGATCTTCCAGAACGGACTCTGGAACCTTGCCTGTGTGGGTCAGTAGTGCTATTTGTTTTTGATCGCGGTGGAAACTTGGACGCAGCCAACGCAGTGCGTTCCTGTAAGATGTGCCGTAGCGTCTTATGAGCTCGTCAAGATCGAGGGCCAGAAGTCTGTCGGTTATGTAAGTCTTCTCTAACCGCATGAGGAGCAAATTGTGTTCTCGATAATCCTTCTTTGATTTTGAGGTAATTGTTCTAATTTTCACGAGATTGCCAGGTTCTAGCCATGACTTTTCGGGCTTGTTCTCGGAAAAGCAGTAAAGCCCAATCCTGGACAATAGTCTAGCTTTTTCAGGCGTTAGGTTTTCTGCAGATAGACTCAGGATCTGTGCCAGTTTGTGGGACTTTTCGTTCCATCCTTCTAGCCAATCAGACGTATGTTTTACGTAATCCACAAAATCTGTCCGTTTCTTGAGTAAGGAGCTTTCAGCAATATTCGGATGCGTGATAAACTTGTTGATTTGAGAGAGACGGTCTTCGATATCTGAGAATGTATCAAGCCGCAAGTTGAAGACAGATTGATCGTAGCGTTCGAGCAGACTAACGCGAGTTTTCTTGCACCATTCAGATGTGTTCTTGTACATTTCCGCATCGAGGATCAATTGATTGACGTGCGGACTTGACACCCATCCCGTTTCAGGTTGAGGACTTTCGAGTAGTCTCTGGCTGATTTCGATTAACCATTTCACACGATCAAGTGTTGGAGGCTCAGTCAAACCAAGTTGCTCTGCGAATTTAGTTGCTTCAGCCCTGAGTTGATTAATGGTTGAAATTAGACTGTCAAGAGCAAAAGACAGGTCAGAGCGAGTTTCTAAGTCATATTTGTTTCCTTTATAGCCGATCCAGGGGAAACCAACTTCTTCAATGACTTGCCAGACGCCTTTCAACTGGGATGCTGGATTCTCCAAGTCAAGCAGTCTTTGAGGAGTCAGACTTTCTACGGCAGGAAGATCAAGTGGGACAAAAGGAATACCTTCGAGGGATGCGAGTTGTCCAAGCACTTCGTACGGGCTCTTTTGCATCTTAGGGTGTTTCTGATGAAGAGAAACGACGTAATTGTTCAGTGAGCCCCTTAATTCTGACATTTTCTCAAAATCGTGTTCTGACGGTAACTTGCGAGGAACAAGTTGCTCATCCAGACACCGCTTAAGTTCGGCAACAACATCTTGTTTGTTGGCTTTGCTGCTGTGAAGTTCCAAGCAGAAGTGAGACAGCCCCACCTCTCGCAGTCTTTTGTAAACCACTTCCAACGCAGCCATCTTATCACTGACAAACAGAACAGATTTTCCATGCGCAATGCATTCGGCAATAATGTTGGCGATAGTTTGACTCTTCCCGGTTCCTGGAGGTCCCTGCATAACGAAGGTTTGACCGCGCAATGCATATTGAATAGATACTCTTTGGCTACTGTCCGCGTCTAGAAACATGGAAGGGTTTTTCAGGTGGTTCTATTTCGTCTACGTCTTTCTCTTCAGGCAGATCTCTCTGGGTAATCTGTTGTTCTTTCACTCCTGCAATTGCCCGTACTATGCTGTGCTGTTTGATTAGCTCGGCATTGGCTGTGAGATCATTATAGATAACCAACTTGTGAAACGAAAAGAGTCCTATTTCAACTGAAAATTCCACTTTCCAACCGAGATCATCAACGGTCTGACTCAGAGTGTTCAGGTACTCTGCTAGAGTCTGGCTTTCCCAATCCTCTGGAAGGGGTGGGAGTTCGATTTTGTAGGTACTTTTTAATTTCGCCTGTAGTGCAGGATTCAGAACTGCCTCTTCTTCCACGGGTGGAATTGAAATGGCAAAGGGGTCTCTGAAGGATTTTCTGCTCAGTTCGATGGGGACTAAAATCAGAGGAGACCGCACTTCCTCTGATGTTTCTTGTTCTTTCCAGACCAACATTCCAAATGCTGCATGAAGTATGCGTACGCCCTTTTCCCTGTAGTCAGATAGAGAACGAGCCATTAGGTTTCTGAGCGTTTTTTCAAGTTCAATTCGGTTTAAGCCCTCACACACTAATCGATTTGCCCTTGACGGATGACTACTGAAATGCGAAAAATCGCCGCTATTCTGACCTGCCCCCAGAATTGGCTCTGTTTCATCAGGAGGTTGCCAAAACCTAAGGTTCCTTCTCCTTGTAACCAGTGCGTTAAATATGGTTTCCATATCGGGCTGGGTAACTGAAAGACTGCCCCTTTTGCGGGACTTGTAATACAACAGGTTATTCTTCTTTGAAAGGTCAATCAGTCTGGATTTCCAGTCTTCGATACGCTTCGCTACCAAAGGAACGTAGGCTTTCTGAGATGAATTGTTATCCTGGGTCATATAATCCCTTATTCTAAAGTAGAGTTGCGAGAATTCATACTACGGCTTGCTACTTTAACATTTATGTCGGTGCCACATCCTGGAGCTCCATTTTCTGATGACGTGTTCTTTCATTTGAATATGTTGCTTGCCCTGTTCCGAAAATATTTGAGAAAGTGTCTGAAAGAAAAACGGCTGCGTTTTTCAAAAAAATCGTTGTTGTTGTTGTTCTTCTCGTAAGCTTAGCATACGCCATGTGGAGGTGTGAGACTTTCTCTGAAACGAATTCAGGAACAAGCACTCGCACACTTCGAGAAACGCCTAGTTGCACGATGTACACATAGCTTCGTTGCCGTCAGTCTTACCCTGCATTTTGAAGCAGGCTTAGATTCAGCATTTCCGCCCAGGCAACATCTTGAAGTGGCATACAGGCAGTCCGCCGATTTCTTCGCGTGGCATACTCAAGGAAATTTCCCTTTCCAAAATCGCCTTTTCGAATTCCAGTCAATTGCACGTTTATTATCACTGAACCATCTTTTAGGTGCAGGTTAACGTTCCTTCCCAAAAACGATTTGGCACTGTTTACGCTGAAACCTTCCATTTGACAGCCTCACCATTCCGTTTCCTTTTCTGCAATTGTGCTCCAGCATTGTCTGCAAATGGGCAGTTTTTCTCCCTTAAAGAGAATGTAGAGAGTTATGTTTCCGTTTTTGCAGGTTCCATTCCATGGGTTTTTGCAGTGTTCCAATATAACACATCTCCAGATATCTTTAAGAAAGCCCTAGGCGCAAATTGCTTTTAAGATTCGTTCTGAAACGAATTATCTGCTCTGGGGAGGGGTAATTTAAAGTGAAAAGTTCGATTAAACCATCCTCAAAGAAATCGAGCAAATGAAGAAGTACAATAAAGATGCGTACTACGAGGATCTATTGTCACTCTTGATGTGAACTATCTCCGGAGTTATAGCTTCTTTCGTTATTTTCAAAATTGCCACTGAAGGCTTGTTTATGAAAGAAGACACAGGATTTGTGGGGCTCCCAGGGTTTATATAAAGGGTTTTCCCTTCCCATTTTATGTTTGAATTATGTGTGTGCCCGTAAACGAAGACGTTGAAACCGTTCTGTTTGGCAATTTCCCGCATCTTACCCATCCCAAAAAGCGTGCTCGGATCGTGCATGACACCTATTTTCCAGTCAGAAACCTTTAGGGAATTGAGTTTCGGTAAGGCACCGCTGACTTGAGGACCGTCCATATTGCCATGTACAGCTAAAACCGGAGCCAACTGTTCTAACTCGTCTATAACTGCTAATTCCACCAAGTCGCCAGCGTGTATGATGAAGTCCACGTTTTCGAAAATCTTGAAAACCATTTTCGGTATACATCTTGCTCTTGCAGGTACATGGGTATCTGAGATTAGTCCAACTGTTCGGGCCGTTTTGACAGTTGCTAGACTCGCGATGTATCATTGTTTGTTCACTTGTCATCTTGCCTGCCCCCGAATAGATGTACGCGTTGCGTTCTTAATAGCTATGAAGGATAATAAATTTTCACATTCACTCAGACAGTTTCCCAATAGTAAACTTCACAAGATTGAACGAAACTGCAGGAATGATTGCAGTGTGAACTTTAAAAGAATAGAGTTATTATAGGATTGTTGGAGGTGCTTGCCCTGGTTATTACTGACGCTGATCGAGTGAGGAAGCCCAAGCTACCTAAGAAAAGACTATTGAAAAAGACTCTCAAAAATAGAGGACGCAGATAAGATATGAGTGTGTGGCCGCCATTTTATCATTTCATATTCGCAAGATATTTCAGATGAAAAGGTTTGATTGCATCTTCGTCTTTTAGGTCTGCATGGAAGGTCTGGCTGTCCACTATCCAGTCAGATAATTCAGAGTCATGTGCTTTTATGAAATTACTAAAATCGCTAAAGTTTTCGTGAAGGGAAACGCAAACAGCATCCCAGCCCATGCCTCTTCCACTTGTCACTAACAATACACAAGGTTGTTCTTTATACCATTCCTTCAGTTTCTTTAGGGCTTGATCTTTCTCTGGGCCTGTCTTCTGTTTGAGTTTACTCTTAAGAAAAGTAAAGGCTGCAATTTCGAATCCTATCCTTCCTAACTTTGGTATGACCGTGTAACCTTCAGTGTAATTCTCTTCTAACATGGCTCTTCTTCGGGTTACCGTCGGCTGTGATACATCAAGAGATTTCGCAAGCTGTCGGTCGCTTCTATGGGAATCCTTCATTAACTCAAACAGAAGCTTGCTGTCTATTGGTTTTAGTTCCTTCATGCTAATCGTGCCTTTGACATTTAGCATTTTTTGTTATCATATATAAACCTCATTGTTCCTCAGCTATTTTCTATTCACGATATTGAATGTAAAAACATTTGAATTGACAATAATTTTGCGGGAAAATCTTAAGAGAACTGTTAACGCATAGATCCGTAGAAGTGATGGGAGAAAATGACAGGCAAGTTGTTAAACGAAGTTGAAGGCGAAGTTGCAGGTTTACTTAGTGATTTGATACGCATTAACACTAGCAATCCGCCTGGAAACGAGATGGAATCGGCAAAATATTTGGCTGAGACTTTGGGTGAAGAAGGCATTGACTGTGAACTTTTCGAGTCTGCACCTGGAAGAGGTAATTTAGTCACTCTATTGAAAGGGACGGGAAAGAGACCAAGTTTACTCTTGCTTTCGCATTTGGATGTAGTTCCTGCAAACCATGAGGAGTGGACAGTTGATCCATTCGGAGGCGTGATCAAAGACGGATTCGTCTGGGGCAGAGGTGCTCTGGACATGAAAGGTATGACTGCGATCGAAGTTATGACCATGAAACTACTTAAAAGGAAAAAAATAAAGCTCAAGGGTGACGTAATTTTGGCTGCAACAGCAGACGAGGAAAAAGGCGGCAATTTCGGCATTGGTTATCTTCTGCGAAAGCACCCGGAGAAAATACAGGCATCGTACGTTCTTAATGAAGGAGGAGGGGGAGGCGTGGCAATCGCGACCCCCACTGGCAACATATTTGTTGTCCAGACAGCTGAAAAAGGGATTTTATGGGTCAAAATTAAGGTAAGAGGTACTCCAGGGCATGGTTCAGTACCCGACTCAGCTGATAACGCGATACTGCGCATGAACAGAGTCATTGAGATACTAAGCGAGCATCGCTTTCGACCCTTGATAACGCAGACCGTAGCCGGATTTGTTCGGGAGTTGGCCAAGGGAGACGTATCTTTGGAAAAGCCACTGAACCAGTTGCTTGCAGACCCTGAATCTAGCGACCAAATAATCGAAGAAGTGAACAAAATCGCTCCCAACATGGCCAAAGAACTGAAACCTAGGATCGAAAATACTATTGCACCTACAATGATTAGTGGCGGAACTAAAGAGAACATAATCCCTTCAGAATGCGAAGCGGTTTTCGATTGCAGGATTCTCCCTGGGCAAACAACCGCCCAGATGCTGGACCTGATAAAAGATCTGCTCTACGATATTGATTCTACAAAGCTATCGTTCGAAGTGGTTCAGGCACAAGAACCGTCTGAATCACCTGTTGAGACACCGCTCTTCAAAACTATAACAAAAGTGCTTCGATATTTTGATCCAAACTGCAAGGTCACGCCGATTCTGATGACTGGTGGAACAGACTCACGATATTTCAGAGAAAGAGGAAGCACATGCTACGGCTTCCAGCCTCGGCTTGCTGAAATGCAGTATAACAAGATATTTACCAGAGAACATGGAATCGATGAACGGATTTCGATCAGAGATCTAGTATTCGGAACAAGCGTTCTCTATGAGACCATTAAGAAATTCTTATGCTGACAGCCCTTCTATCTTTTTTGCTCATGAGAGATTTCAAGAGATTTCCTCCTTAGGAATGAAGCTCAGCTTCTTCATATTGCCTAGATGGGGAACCATCTGCCAACTAGTATTTGTTTATAACAAAATATCTCTTGATAAAATGAATATACCCGCCCAATACGGTTCCAAAACGACCGAATTTGCCCAAAAATATTCTGTCCCCAATCAACCTTTTCTTTCCATGTATGGAAAAGATTATAATTAGCTAATTTACAATACTGAGCCTTAACTGCTATTCACATAGGGGTAAAGGAGACTCACAGCCTTGTCAAAACCTTCACACACGGGAAAAATCGAAGAAGTCATGCAAGAATTAAATGCCACTTCTCAAGGGCTGACTACGCAAGATGCCCAAGAGAGATTGAAGAAGTTTGGTTACAATGAACTTGTGGCCAAGAAACGCAAATCTGCCCTAGCATGTTTCTTGGCGAGTTCAAAGACATTTTCATTCTTCTATTGATTGCCGCCACAATTTTCTCCGCGATGATCGGTTACTACGACGTGGTAACTGGCGCAGCTGAAGGATTTATGGAGGCTATGGCCGACGCCATAATCATAGGCGCTATCGTAATCTTAGTTGCCATAACAGGTTTCGTTCAAGAATACCGTGCTGAAAAGGCAATAGAAGCCATGAAGAAGCTGACGGCGCCCAAAGCACGGGTTATTCGAGACGGACAAGAAACCATCATACCAGCCAAAGAAATTGTGCCAGGTGACATTCTTGTACTGGAATCAGGCGACCATGTGCCTGCAGACGCTCGAATCATAGAAGCAATAGAACTTAAGACAAGTGAAGCGATCTTGACAGGAGAATCCGCGCCCGTAAACAAAAATGTGCTGCCAGTGAAGAGTGACGCCCCGATTTCTGAACGCCGTAATACATTGTTTACCGCTACGCATGTCGTTTACGGACGAGGAAAAGCCGTTGTAACAACTACGGGCATGAACACTGAATTCGGCAAGATAGCTGAGATGGTTCAGACGACAGAAGAGGAAGAAACTCCTCTGCAGAAGAAACTGGACAAGTTCGCGGGCAAAATAGCCAAGGTTGTGGTCGGTGTTTGTGTTGTTATTTTCGCCCTGGAAGCATTCGATGTTCTTGTCCAAGGATCAATTGACATAAATGGCTTCATTCAGGCCTTTATGTCTTCAATATCGCTCGCTATATCGGCTGTTCCAGAGGGGTTGCCCGCCATTGTGACAGTTGCTTTATCTCTGGGAGCGAGAGAATTCACAAAACGAAACGCTCTTGTCCGCAAGCTTTCCTCGGCTGAAGGTTTAGGCGCTGTCACGGTCATATGTTCAGACAAGACTGGAACCATAACAAAGGGAGAAATGACCGTGCGCCAAATATATGTTGACGGAAAGTTTTGGGAAGTAACTGGCGTAGGTTACGAGCCTAAAGGAGAGTTCAAACTTGGCAGGAGACGTTATGAAACCTGATGAAGATGCAGAACTTCTCCTCAGAATAGGTGCTTTATGCAACAACTGCACAACTGCGAAAGAAAGAGGCAGAGGATTCTTGGGAAATCTTTGGTGACCCAACAGAAGGCGCATTGATTGTAGCTGCTGAAAAAGCGGCACTCGAAGAGAGAAGAGATTGACGACGATTTATCCACGTATCCGCGAGATACCGTTCACTTCCGAAAGAAAACGCATGACCACATTGCACAAAACACCAGAGAACGAAGTTGTCGCGTACGTGAAAGGTGCTCCTGAAACAATTCTGGAAAGATGCTCTACCCTACTTGAAAACGGCAAAGAAGTAAAGCTGACGCAGGCAAAAACCAGCAAAGTTCTCCAAGCTAACGAGCAGTTGGCCGGGAATGCTCTACGTGTTCTCGCTATGGCGTACAAAAAGTTGCCGAATTCAGCTGAGAAATATGAAGACGATGCAATTGAAAGAGACATGGTTTTTGCAGGTTTGCAAGGAATGATAGATCCGCCTCGGGAAGAAGCCATCCAAGCCAACAAGACTTGCCAGAAAGCAGGAATTAGGACGGTGATGATAACGGGCGACCACAAGCTGACCGCGGTAGCCATAGCTAAGGAAGTTGGAATTTTCAAGGAAGGCGACTTGGTTTTAACTGGAGCGGAGTTGGACAAACTCAGCGACTCGGAGTTTGAGCAGGAAGTCGAAAAAGTCAGCGTTTACGCCAGAGTGTCACCTGAGCACAAACTGAGAATCGTTAACGCCTGGAAGAAGAAAGGACACATCGTAGCCATGACAGGCGACGGCGTCAACGATGCACCAGCAGTGAAAGCGGCTGACGTTGGCGTTTCCATGGGCATAACGGGAACAGACGTCACCAAAGAAGCATCTGACGTGATTCTCACTGATGACAACTTTGCCACAATAGTGAAAGCCGTGGAACAGGGAAGAGTCATCTACGACAACATTCGCAAGTACGCACGTTTCTTGATTGCGTGCAACTTCGACGAACTGTTAGTTATAGGTAGCATTCGCCATCCTTGGAGGACTTTTCAGTCCTGAACTCTTTCCGTTGCCGTTGTTGCCCGCAATGATTCTGTGGATAAACTTGGTTACTGATGGCGCTCCAGCGGTTGCGCTTGCAACAGATCCGCCTGACGTTGATGTTATGGACAGACCGCCTAGAAAGCCGGATGAAGGAATACTGCATGGAATGGGACGGTTCATAGTGCTGTCTTTCTGTGCTTCAGTCGATTGGAACAATTCTGGTGTTCTGCTTGGAATATTACATCTCGCCCTCGCATCCATGGATGCTGCCTAACGGAAGCATCGATGAAATTGCAGGGAACTGACGTATCAAGGAAGCAACGAACAACCGCGTTTGTGCAGGCAGCAATGTTTGAGCTGCTCGTGGTTTGGAATTGTCGTTCAGAGAAGCGCAGCGTTTGGAGAATGGGCAGAGACGCGTTCAAGAACAAGTTCTTCGTAATCGCGGAAATAGTGTCGATAGCTGCTAACGCTTGGGAATAACTTACATACCGATAACTCAGCAACTATTCCACCTGACAGCATTAAGCCTAACAGACTTAGCTTACGTCATAGCCGTGGCTGGCTTAGCCTTGTTCGTCTTGCCAGAATTTACGATGAACAGGAAACTCTGGAAATGGAAGTAGCACAACAGAAAAGCTTAATACGCAAAAGAACTCAGAAAAGAAGCTCTCAAACAACAAAAGACGTGAAAACATGAGCTGAGAAACTGGCGAATCCTGCACCACTTGGACTGTTAGGTTTCGGATTAACTACCGTTTTGTTGAATCTTCACAACGCTGGCTTTTTCCCGCTCGACACAATGATTCTCGCGATGGGCTTAGCGTACGGCGGACTAGCACAGGTTATCGTGGGAATTATGGAGTTCAAGAAAGGAAACACTTTCGGCACAGTTGCGTTCACGTCTTACGGACTTTTCTGGTGGTCTCTAGTAACTCTGCTGCTTTTGCCCAACACGATCTTTCTTATCAGGTATCAATTCTCCCACAGAAACCGCCATGGCTGCATATTTCTTCATGTGGGGATTCTTCACGTTAGCAATGTTCTTCGGAACCCTAAACAAAAACCGCGCCATACAATTCGTTTTTGCTAGCTTGACAGTCCTATTCTTCCTTCTCACATTGAGGGACTTGACTGGAAATCCAATACTCTTTGGAAACGTAACAGTGGGCATAATAACGGGCTACGAAGGAATTATCTGCGGACTAAGCGCAGTCTATTTGGCCATAGCAGAAGTGCTTAATGAAGCGCACGGAAGAACGGTGCTCCCTATATGCCCCGCAAGCTAAAAACGCCCCTTTTCTTTTTCTATTCTTCACTAAACTGCTGAAAAACTTTATATTCTCAAACCCTGAATTCTCCCAGAACAAAAATTCACGGAAGAACAGAAGATGTCTGAAGCTAGTTTACCTTTCAACGAAAAATTCTACCCCAGCAGTGAAAAGATCTCTTCTGGGGAAAAACGACAACAAGAATGGGAGAAATCTCTCAAGAATCCAGAAGAGTTCTGGTCGGAAAAGGCGAAGGCGATCGACTGGTTTAAGCCATGGGACAAAGCTCTCGATGATTCGAAAGCTCCATTTTACAAGTGGTTTTCAGGTGCGGAACTGAACATCTCATACAACGCTTTGGATAGACACATCAAAACGCCCAGAAAAAACAAGCTCGCTTACATCTGGGAAGGCGAAATGGGAGAAATCAGAACCTACACCTACTACCAGCTTTACAAAGAAGTAAACAAACTCGCTAAAGTCTTCAAAGACTTCGGACTCAAGAAGGGAGATCGCATTGCGGTCTATCTGCCCGTAATTCCTGAACTGCCTATTACTTTGCTCGCATCAGCGCGCGTAGGCGGAATCCATGCTGTGGTGTTCTCGGGATTTAGCTCTGAAGCATTAGCAGACAGGATAAACGACAGCGGCGCAAAAATCCTTGTAACCACAGACGGATCCTACAGACGAGGAAAGACAGTGGCCATAAAAGATAACGCAGACCGAGCTTTACAGATTTCGCCTAGCGTAGAGAAGGTAATAGTTGTTAAGAGAACAGGTCAACAAGTTCAGATGAAGGAAGAACGCGATATATGGTATGACCAGGCTATAGCCTCAGTAGGAAATGCATACGTCCCGCCGGAACATATGCAATCCACAGATCCATTATTCATTCTTTACACTTCGGGCACGACAGGCAAACCGAAGGGAGTCGAGCATGGAACGGGAGGCTATCTGGTTTGGGCTTACTGGACACTGAAATGGGCCTTCAACCCAAATGAAGAAGACATCTACTGGTGCACCGCAGACATAGGCTGGATCACCGGACATACATACAATGTTTACTCGCCTCTATCGGTAGGCGTTACATCGATGCTTTTCGAGGGAACACCCGATTATCCGGCGCAGGACCGTTGGTGGGACATTATAGAAAGGCACGGAGTGACTATACTCTACTCCACTCCGACTGCAGTGAGAATGTTCATGAAGTTCGGTGAAGATTGGATAAACAAGCACGATCTCAGCACTCTAAGAATTCTTGGAACTGTTGGCGAGCCCATAAACCCCGAAGCGTGGAAATGGTATTACCGAGTTATTGGAAAAGAGAAACTCGCAATAATCGACACTTGGTGGCAAACAGAAACAGGAGGATTCATGATTTCTCCGCTAGCAGGAATAGAGCTTACACCGTTTAAACCAGGCTCCGCAACATTTCCTTTACCCAGCGTTGACGCTCAAGTCTACGACGAAAAAGGACAACAAACAAAAGCAGGGACCAAAGGTTTCCTCGTGATAAAATCGCCATGGCCTGGAATGCTTCAAACCCTCTGGAAAGACCCGGAGAGATTCCAACAGACCTATTTCGGAAGATGGCCGAATATTTACTATACCGGTGATTACGCTGTTAGAGATGAGGAAGGTTACTTCTGGCTTCTCGGCAGGGCAGACGAGGTTCTTAAGGTAGCCGGACACAGGATAGGCACTGTTGAGCTTGAAAGTGCTTTAGTCTCACATCCAGCAGTATCAGAAGCAGCAGTGATGGGGAAAGAAGACCTAGTAAAAGGAGAAGTGCCAGTAGCTTTCGTCGTGTTGCGCAGCGGTTTTAATCCGTCCGAGGAATTGCGGGCAGAGCTAGTGAAACATATCAGAACAACTATCGGCCCGATTGCCACGCCGGATGCAATAGTCATTGTTAACAAGCTTCCGAAGACGCGTAGCGGCAAGATCATGCGTAGGATCCTAAAGGCAGTTCTGCTGGGCGCACCCATTGGCGATGTTTCGACGTTGGAAGACGAAGCCTCTGTGGAAGACATAAAAGCCACCTACGAAGAGATGCGAAAGCAGCTAACGAAATAACAGCCCCCTTTCTCCCTATTTCCTTTCTTTCAAAGATAATAGAAGATTAACGAATTATTCCTGTATTTCCGGAAAAGGAATAGAAAAGGAAACCTCAGCGTGCGTTGAGGTTGTATTTATTCTACTGCTTATCAAGCCAAAAAGAGATCTCTTATTAGAATCGGAACTTGTGAGTTTTGGATTGAAAATCCTGTTCCAGCTCTCTCGCTAATTGTTCAACGAGCTCACGTTGCTTTGTAGAAAGCTTTTCGGGCACGGAAACTCCAACGCGTACGATAAGATCTCCCTTACCATATCCTCTAAATCTGGACATGCCTTTTCCTTTCAATCGAATGATTTCTCCAACCTGCGTCCCAGCGTGGATTCTCACGTTTGTCGGCCCTTCCAAAGTGGGCACCGATACATCAGCCCCTAATGCGGCTTGGGGAAAACCAATTATCAGGGTATAGTAAAGGTCGTCGCCTTCTCTCATGAAAAGGTCGTTGGGAGCAAGATGGACAAGGACATAGAGGTCTCCTGGTTCGCCGCCGTCGGATGCCATTTCGCCTTCTCCTCTGAGTCTAAGTTGGTAACCTTCGTCGATGCCCATGGGAATTTTCACACTGATCTTTCGGCGTCTTCGAACCAGTCCCGTGCCGCGGCAGTTCTTGCACGGGGAATCTATCAATACACCTTTTCCCCTACACTGGGGACATGGTACAACTTGTACGAAGGTTGCGAAGCTGCTTCGTCGCATGTTTCGGATTTTGCCTGCTCCGTTACATCGAGGGCATGTTCGTAGGTGATGTACCTGGGCTGGCTCCCGAGCCCCCGCAAACTTCGCATTTTTCGGTTCTCGGAATCTCAATTTCTTTCTCAGTGCCTCTCGCTGCCTCTGCTAGTGTTATCTCAAGTTCGTAGACAAGATCTTGACCTCTGTTGATTCTTTCACCAAAACCACCGCCAAATCCCCCACCGCCAAATCCTCCGCCGAAGATGCTGCGGAAAAGGTCTCCGAAACCTAGGTCGCGGAAAACGGAGTCGAAATCAGCTCCTCGAAAAATATCTTCAGCTGAGTAGCGCTGGTCGAATCCGGCATGTCCGAGCGTGTCATATTGCTGTCTCTTTTCACTGTCTGATAACACCGCGTATGCTTCGGATATCTCTTTGAATTTTTCTTCAGCATCAGGTGCCTTGTTTCGGTCAGGATGAAATTGCATGGCAAGTTTTCTGTAAGCATCCTTGATTTCATCTGTGGATGCTTTTTTTGAAACGCCTAGAACTTCGTAGTAATCTCGTTTTTCAGCCATGCTTTTAACCGCAAGAACCGAAATGCTATTGCTTGGTCAAAACTGTTTCGGCTTGTCACTTCACTTTGTAATCTTCTGAATCAACCACTTTGTCGCCGCTGGGACCTGCTTCCGAAGGTTCTTGGGATGCTTGACCTTGCTGTCCAGTTTGTGCTTGTTGCTTTGCCTGTTCAGCTGCTGCTTGCTGGTATATTGCCGTGCCGACCTCTTGCAGAGTCTTCTGCAATTCTTCAGACTTAGTCTTGACCTGAGCGAGATCGTTGCTTGCTAAGGCGTCTTTCAACGCTGTAACTGCTGCATCTATCTTGTCATTCTGTTCTTGAGTCAGCTTGCCTGTGAGGTCTTTCTTTGTTCTCTCTGCTGTGTAGATTAAGCTGTCAGCATTGTTTCTCAGTTCAACTTCTTCGCGTTTCTTTTTGTCTTGTTCACTGAATTGCTCTGCGTCTTTGACCATGCGTTCTTTTTCCTCTTTAGACAACTTTGTTGAGGCTGTTATGGTTATTTTTGCTTGTTTTCCAGTGCCGAGGTCTTTGGCTGTTACGTTCAGTATGCCGTTAGCGTCTATGTCGAACGTGACTTCTATTTGTGGCACTCCTCTTGGCGCTGGGGGTAAATCTACTAGGTTGAAAGTTCCAAGAGAAACGTTGTCCGTGGCCATTGCACGTTCGCCTTGAAGCACATGAATTGTGACTGCGGTTTGAAAGTCAGCTGCTGTTGTGAATACTTGGGTTCTTTTGGTTGGGATTGTTGTGTTCTTTTCCATTACCCGTGTGAATACTCCGCCTAGTGTCTCTACGCCAAGCGATAGCGGCGTGACGTCCAGCAGAAGAAGATCCGTGACCTCTCCTGTGATTACCGCTGCTTGTATAGCTGCGCCTATGGCAACGCATTCCATAGGATCTAAGCCTCTCTCTGGCGGTTTCCCCAAGGTCTGCTCCACGAATTTTTGCACTAACGGCATTCGAGTCATGCCTCCGATCAGAATGATTTTGTCTATACCGGTAGGCGTCAGTTTTGCATCTTCTAATGCCTTTATGATTGTACGCTCGGTTTTCTGAACTATGGGCTGTGCCAATGACTCTAGTTTGGTTCTCGTAAGTGAAAGATGTAGATGGCGGGGTCCCGTTTGGTCGGCAGTCAGGAATGGAAGGTCAATGTCCGTGCTCATTAAGGTAGACAGCTCTATCTTTGCCTTTTCGGCTGCCTCTTTAAGTCGGGTTGCAGCCAGTCTGTCATTGGCGAGGTCTATGCCGTTTTGTCTTTTGAATTCGTCTACGATATAGTTCACGATAGCTTTATCAACGTCTGTGCCACCGAGTTGCGTGTCTCCGCTTGTTGAAAGCACTTGGAAGACACCCTTGCCGAAATCCATGACTGTAACGTCGTGGGTGCCGCCTCCAAAACTGAATACAAGAATCTTCATTTCTTTCTCTAATTTGTCTATGCCGTAGGCGAGGCATGCAGCCGTTGGTTCGTTGACTATTCGCATCACTTGAAAGCCAGCGATTTCACCAGCGTCTTTAGTGGCTTGGCGTTGGTTGTCGTCGAAATGGGCTGGAACCGTTATGACTGCCTTGCGTATGGTTCCTCCCAGATAGGTTTCGGTGTCTTTCTTGATTTTCTGCAGTATGAACGCACTGATTTGCTGTGGACTGTATTCCTTTCCATATATGGTGACCTTATAGTTGGTGCCCATTTTTCGTTTTATTTCAAAAATTGTTCCTTCAGGGTTTGCGGTCGCTTGGCGTTTCGCAGGTTCGCCTATTAAAAGCTGACCGTCTTTTGTGAAAGCCACCACTGACGGAAACATTTTTCCCGCCATAGTAGGGCCTTCTGCGCTTGGTATTACCGTGGCGCGTCCGCCTTCGTATATGGCGGCTGCTGAGTTCGTGGTTCCTAGGTCTATACCTAGCACTTTTTCGCTTGTTTTAACATTGCTCATTTTTTTGATTCTCCTTCTGTGATTTTGATGACTTTACTGCGACTTTGACGATGCAGGGTCTAATGACCTTTTCTTTCATTTTGTAGCCTTTTCTTACCTCTTCGACTACAATGCAATCGTCAACGTCGTCCCGCTCAACTGCGACAACAGCATTATGTATTGAAGGGTCAAAAACCTTTCCCTCGCTCTCTATGGAAGTAACCCCTTCTTGTTCGAGGACTTTTCTGATTTTCTTAAGAGTCATCTGCACACCCTCGATTAAGGTTTGAGTGGAATTCTCCAATTGCCCTGTTTTCAGTGCAAGTTCCAGTTCATCTACGACATCCAACAACTGGGTGACCAAGCGTTCAGTGCAATAGCTCTTTACTTGTTCTGCTTGACGGTCAAATCGTTTTTTCATATTCTCCAAGTCAGCCTGCAAATATCCGAGTCGTGTTAGATATTCTTCTGAACGCCTCTTTTCAGCGTTTAAGAGGTGTTCAAGATCGGAAGTCTTTTCTTTCTGTTGCTCGCTCATTGAGAGTTGGCCTTCTTTGACATAACATTTTTCGCACCAGGTTAAAATATACATTTCGCCTTTGAAGCGCAAGATGAAAAGGACCACAAAGGAAATTTGCTTGACCCAAGGCATTAAGTGAAAGAAAGGAAGCGGCAACACGGATCCCCGCGCTCATAAGATAAAGTCTATTCTATCTGAAAAGATTATTTAGCTGGAAATGCAAATTAATCAATTCCGAGTGAGTCGGTCTCAACCATGCAAGAAATGGAGGAGAGCCAAATGAGTGAACTAGAAAAGACTAATTTGAATCTGCAAAATTCAGTTCAAGGGGCTTCAGCCAATAGCAACCTGCCAGAGCCTCCGCAGAAACGTTGGTTCTGCATGAGTTTGGAATCATCAGGAAAAACATTCAGAAAGGAAGGGGAATCTCCAACCACTTTTTTGGAGATTGCAGACAGGTCTCTGGTAACCTGGATAGACTATATCACTGATGACCCATTCAATGATCTTCCAATTGTCGCTTCTCAAATGGGATTCAGTGAGGCTTGCGTTTCAAGTCTGGCTATGTGCGACCAGCTCAATTATCAAGATTTTGACAATGAGTTGTGGATGAGGTTTCCTTCCGTGCAGATTCGCGGAACTGAGGTTAAGGACCACCCTCTCTTGATTCTAATAAGGAAGAATGTGGTGCTAACCCTGCATGTGCGCCTGGTGGACAAAAGATTTCTAAGGCTGAGAAGATATTCTGAAACCATCCTCAAAAAAATACCAATTGAGGCTAACCCGGAAGACAAACTCACCATTCTTTTATCGAGGATAATTGATGCGAATAACGACAGCAATTTTCGGCATCTCAGAGTCATAGAGGAATTCGGAGATGATTTAAACCGGGACCTTATGGATCAAAAAACCGACAAATCACTGCTGGGTCCAAAAATATACGAAATGAAGCACGCACTTATCATCTACATGAACGCCCTTTGGGAAAGCGTGGATGTGCTCCAGACTATTCGTTATGGTGATGCAGAACTTCTAACAGATGATCCGAAACTAGGTGAATCTATTCAGCGCCATGGTCGATCAGGTCAAGAGTCAGATAGGTCTGTCGGAACATATGTCAGAAGTATTAGCCTCAGGAATAGAGGCTACTCAGGCCATCTACAACAATCAGTTGACGATAGCTAATAATCAATTGACTATATCGAATAATCAATTAACGATATTGAATAACCAGGTTGGCAAAACTGGCAGCATACCTAGCAATAATAGGTACAGCTCTCTTGATACCAAACACGATAGCTACTATGTTGGGCAACTCAGTTTGGTCATATGGGCCCGAACATCTTACCGCTCTATCTTGTTCTAATGATAGGAACCACACTCGTTGGCAGCTTGTTTATGTGGTATTGGATAAGCAAGAAGGGTTTGTTACCAAAAGACAAAGATGATCCTTTCTAGGCTCAAAAGTAGGCTTCTTCTCCGCTTCCGTTTTGAGGCTTAGCCAGATTGGAACGCCAAAATTAAGCGCTCGCTATCAACAATAGTCTTGGCAGGTTATCACGATCGCGCATCTGCCTAAGGGTTCTCTCCAATTCTTGGCCTTGGCTAACGACTGAGCTCAGATTTTGTAGTATTTTCCGTACAGGACTATGCCTGCTGCGAGTACCGCCACACAGGATATAGAAACCGCAGCCAAGTCGAGAAGCACAACCTGGCTTGTCACAGCAGCACCTCTAAGGAAAAGTGAGGTCAGTGCATCCGTAACGTAATAGCTGGGTACGAATTTGCCTGCTACTTGTGCTGCTGACGAGAGGGATGCACCGACAAAGGTGCCGAGAAACAATTGTGGCAGAACAAAGAGGAATGAAAGCCCAGTGGCTGCACCTGACGACTTTGAGATTGTTGCGGTTATCAAGCCGAAACCTACGTTTGAAAGCGAAAACACCACAACCAGCACGAAAGCAACTATGAAACAAAGGTATCCACATTCGGTCTAAACCCCATCAGGTAGACCATGGCAAAAATGAAACAGGAGGCAGCGCGGCCGGG
>CAVTHH010000008.1:0-166857 GCA_963734505.1 Candidatus Bathyarchaeota archaeon
AAGGACCGCTTTCCAAGGAATGGGACAAAAACCGCCTGAAAAGGAAATTGCACTTGAGATTCCTCGAAGGCTCGAATTGAAGCAATCCATCAACAGCATTGCTAAATGCGATACCCGCAAATTCTTGGAACATTATCTGAACACATACTACGCGATAACAAGGGAGAAAACCGAACTCATACCGAATATCCGTACCGCCCTCGAAAGCCTCTCCAAGAAAGCGAAGCTTGCTCTCATAACAATGCGAAGTACCCCAAATCATGCTATGATGTCTGAACTCGAATACTTAGGAATAGCACAGTACTTTGTCCATGTTGCAACAGCCTTTGATACTCATGAGCCGAAGCCATCGCCCGAAGCATTAACGCAAACAAGCCGAGCAATAGATGTTCCAATATCTGACTGTGTTATGGTAGGTGATTCGATAAGTGACATACGCGCAGGGAAACAGCAGGCTCCAAAACGGTGGCGGTTCTGTCCGGGCTCTTTTCGTACAAAGAACTCGCTAAGGAGCATCCGGATCCTCATCCTCAAAAACGCAACTCTTCTTCCAAAACATGTTGAGCAATAATATTTCGAAAATGGAATATAGCCAAAAACCGCCTAAAGCAGTTATATCCGTTTAGAGAAATAAGGTTTAATTAAAACCTCTATTCCTAATGAATATGGAGAGGGCTTCAGAGCGGATTTCAAATGAACTTCCTAGAGATACTGATAAGTGAGAAACTGAAAGATGCGGATTCAGCCTTGGACATTACGGGCTCGGACCGTAAAGTCCTCCAAGTGGCATGTCAAGATTTCACTAACTACCTCAAATTCCATTGGGGCTTGATGGGGAAAGAAGCCAGCCAATGCGAACTCGTGGAGAAGTTGGAAACCCTCTTCAAAGAAGACCCGTCCGAATTAGAAGAATTTCTGACAGTCTGGCTAAGCATGTGGTTTAAGAAATGGAAAGAACGCGTCAAGCTCTTGATAGGCGATCAAAATGCGAACAAGTGGAACAAGGTTTCAAAAACACTTAGCAACGCCGAACCGCTTTGGAGAAAGATTGAGCATAAACAAGAAATTCTGGAAATTGTGGTCGCAACACTCATTAAAAACGGCGAGATCTGCGGCACAGAAATTCTCTCTGAGAACCTTCTGAAGATGGAGCTTGGCGAGAAGCGTGTTCAACTCCTCAGCGACACAGAACAAATTTGCACTATTCTGAATAATGCTCTTAGAAAAGGTCGCGACATGGCGCAAAGCAGAGGTCCACTTATTTTCGTGAAAATCGACAAGGGTTACTACGGATCATCAAATTAGCAGGCTAAAAAATACGTTTTCCTTCTAATTATTCGCAGTTAACGCGCAAAAATTGTCTTAAAGAACTCTTTGTTTTTGAAGCGTTTTAGTCATCCAAGCGTAATGCCTTATCGTAGTGGTTTCCCCATAACCGCAGGCGGCACATCGTTTGTTTCGCACGTGGTAAGCGCGTCTTCCGCAACGTCTGCAACGTATGTGCACGACTTTGCCTTGGCGCTTGCCCATCGATGGTGTGCCTTTTCCCATTGGATGTCACCTTGGAGGAGGCGAAATAAGTACTACGTTGTCTCCACGGACAATTATAAGGCCTAGTTTTCGCATGGATTCTGCGTTGGTTGTGTCTTCGGTCTCTTCCAGAACCAAGTTTAGGTGTTGATCAAACCCCTTTAGGCGTCCTCGAAGGCTCTTTCCGCCTTTCAAGCGGACAAGCACGATTTTGCCAAGGTTCTGTTCAAGGATTTCAGTGGTCATTTCGCTCAATGTTGAAACCTCATCATATGGTTGTGTCTTGTATACTTGAACTTTCAACATTTAAACCTATTGTCAGGTTTGGAGTCTTTGTATCTCGCACTCACTCCCATCTTTCTTTTTTGGAGCGGACTATGATATGGATGGGAATTGCATCCCCTGCAATTGGAGAAAATCTCAAGAACCCATTCTTCATAAGAAAGCTATTGTTTCATTTAACTATCCAACGGTTGAATGCACAGATTTGAATAGTGTGTGCAATATCTTCTGTAGTTCTGTTGGACAAGTATACACTTATGGACAGTCAATATTAACACTGAATGAATAAAGCACATATACGTTGAATTCAACCCAAATACTGATGACAATGCAGTTCATGGTTCACGCAGAGGCGTCCATGGAAGGGAAACACCACTGTTTAAAATGCAAAAAGACTTTTGATGAACCTGAACTGATCACATACCATGCCTGCCCTCATTGTCATGCCAAAATAGAAGAAGAGCAGACAACGGGCTGCCAATATTGGTTTGGCTACCTATATCAAAAAGAAAAAGATGAATCTATACCGCACGAGTGCGTTGAATGCGAAAAGGCTGTAGAATGCATGCTAAACCAACAATACAACTCCCCAGTTGCGGTCGCAGAAATAAAAAAATGGTATTCAACGTAACAGTTTTGCTTAGATGTCTAAGAATCGTAGGCTTCATGAAAGTCATTTCTTCGATTGCGGTAATAAGAAATAGCTTGCACTCCCACGAATTATTGCGTTTAGAAAATGTATGACAGCAGCCTCTTGATAGATGAGTCTATTGTTTCTCGTAAAGGTAGATTGTATGTGAGGGATAGCCTAAGTTGCGGGTTCTCACAAAAATTGTCAACTTTCAAGGGTTTCCAGCCTACTATTTCGTAATCGTGTGAGACCACGCGTACTCCTTTCTTAAGCTCAGTTTCCAGTTTTGGCTTAATCTTCTCGTTTGCGCTTGTCGTTAAGTATAGAAAAACTACGTCAGCTGAGGACAGGTTCACTGTGAACATGTCCCCGTTTACAATGGTTACTCTGTCTGAAAGTCCATTTTCGTGAATCGTGCTCAAAGCTTTTTTTGCAAGGTCTTCTCTCAGTTCGACACCAACAGCTCTAGCACCGAAAGACTTAGCTGCCATCGTGACGGTTCGGCCGTCTCCTGCACCTAGGTCAAACAGCACTTCGCCCGCTTTCAAATCGGCTAGTTTGAGCATGTGCTGCACAACTGGAATTGGGCTCGGAACAAATGGTGCTATGAACATTAATCTGCCTCAGATTATTGAATTTTCTTGATGTCACTGATCATGTGATTATGCCACATAGGTTTCTCGCTTCGGGGTTGGCCTCTTTGCTTCTCCGCATTTGACGCAGCTCTGAGCGCACAATTCCAAGTATCTATCTTCGTCTTTTGTTCCTACCGCGTTTGAAGCTTTTTCACAGATTTCGCTGGGCTCTTTGCAACCTCCCTCTTTGCAAAGGTTTGATATGTAAAGGCAAACGTTTTGCACATCTTTTGGTTCTAGGATGGCTCGGTTAGTTCGTACCAGAAGGCACAGTTCTCTAGCCATGACGCAGGTCTTGACGTACTTGACTCGGTCAAGGACTTCTTCACGCAGCTTTTTTCGGCTTATTTCCACATTTTAGTCTCCGTTAGCTGTGATGGGCTTTTACGCACAGATAGTCCGATCTGCGCTTAAAAGGTTGTTGTTAGAGGTTTAAACCTCGGCGATTCGTTCGAAGGAGGAAATGTGTTGACTTCAAACTTTTTTTGGCTTGCTCTTCATCCGAAGCGTTTGGTAAGTGCTTTTCGTTCTGCTTCAAGAATCAACTCATAAAACTTGTCAGTGAGCTTGGGTTCTTTTTCAAGGATTTCCGAAACTTCATAGGGTTGGACTTTTCTAGCGCTCAGAGCCACTGCAGCTACTTTGCCGTATTTTGATATCAGCTGTCCGGTTTGCAGCGCTTGATTTTGCAGTTTTTCCTCAGCCTTGGTTAGCTCTTGTCCTTTCTTCTCAACCAGAGGCAGTGCCACCTCTTCCTCGACCTTGAGGAGTCCAAGAACCTGTGAACCACAATGCGGACACCTAGGTTTGTCTGGCAAATCCTTAATCCGGATCATCTCCAAGTATTCCCAACAGTTCGTGCATATGAAATTGCCAGTTTCACTAAGTAACCTTGCTTTAGCTGATTCCACAAGTACGACGCGCATCCTCTCCGGAGGAATGAGGTCAGTTTTCATGCTTACTCGTTCGATGCCTACTCGAGCAACCGGAGTGGCATCACCATCAGTTTCAAGCACTTGAAGTCTAATTTCGCCGTCTCGAATCTTTCTCAGAACTTCAACAAGCTTCTCTGGATCGAGGTCTTTTGTTAAGACTTCCTTCAATCCTTCTTCGTAGATGGGTGTACCTTCGAAACTCGTTATAAGTTTTTGGAGGCTTACGTTGCTGAAGTCAGCCCACTTCTTTAAAGCCCCAAAACGGCGGGCTACATGAATTACTCTTCGTTTGAAAAGTCCGGTTTTTACGGTTGACTTGGTCAGCGTGTCTTTCACTGTCTGTTCGTTCATGTTTCCTAATTCGTCAAACACTTCCAATACTCGTGCTGAGTTGGCAGAGCCCATTGTTTGTATGAATATTCGATAAGGGTCGTGCTGAACCACTATTCCTCGGCCAAGCTTGTCTGAAAGGACTTGTCCCAATACTTGGGCTAATGCGCGGTTCGTTAGTGAACCGAAGTTAGCGTGAACCAGTACGAACTCGTCCCAGTCTTCGAAAACAATTCGATTCGGCGTAGGAACTGCTAAACCCGCTTTTACTTGTTCAATTGTCTCAGCTAAGGCACGTTGTATTGTATCTTTGTCCGCTGGGTACTGTTCGGTTAGCAACACGCTGATGTCTTCCGCTGACAGACCACTAATCATTTTCTCTTCGACGAAGCCTCGTATCGAAGCCACTTCTTGGGCTATTTCAAACGGCACTGGGATTTCTTCACCTATCCAGCTTGGAATAGATCCGGTCGGGTCATCAACCGGTCTTACGTAGACTTTGTCTTCAGTTGAGTGAATTATCTGCCATGGGCTGCCCCTTATGATGAATTTGGTTCCTGTCTTGCCGTATTCAGCCATGAACGCTTCGTCCAAAACACCTATTGAAGTGTCGCTTGACTCGTCAATTACCAGAAATTGTTTTTCCTCAGGAATCATGGATAAGTTGTCGAAATAATATTCAAACAGCGCTTTGGAGCGCTGTGGTTTTAGCACGGCCTGGTCTTCGAATGAGACCCAAGCCAGGCGCGGAAAGCGTCCGTGCATATACTTGAGCACTTTTTCAACGTCTTCCAGAGTCAAATCTTCAAAAGGATAGGCGTTCCGTGCGAGCTCCAAGATTTCGTTGAATTCCAGCCGCCTACTTTTCAGAAGTAGTCCTGCCACTTGATGGGTGAGAACGTCGTAAGGTTTAGGCGGAATGTCAACAGGTTCCAACTCTTCTCTTGAGGCTCGTCTGGCAATAGCTAGGGCTTCTAGCGTGTCGTCGGAGTCCATCCCGATAATCACGCCTTCAGCAACTCTGCCGACGCTATGCCCTGCCCTACCTACGCGCTGAATGAGTCTGCTTACTTGTCTTGGACTCATGTATTGGATCACCAAGTCTATTCGGCCCACGTCTATCCCCAGTTCGAGGCTGCTGGTGGCGATTAATCCCCTCAAGTTGCCTCTTTTCAGTCCCGTCTCTGCCGCTATACGTGACGGCTTGGCCAAGCTGCCGTGGTGTATTGAAACCGGGAAGTCTATATCCCACACTTTGAACCTGCTAGCAAGCACTTCCGAGATTGAACGGGTGTTCGTAAATAGAAGCACGGATTTGTGCTTGCTCATGTACTCGCGGATTATCTTCAGCCTTGCGGCAACTTCAGGGTGTGTGTAAAGTCTTCCTGCAAGTCGAACATCATCTTCCGTCGGTTTTGGGAAAATGACGGTTAAGTGCATCAGTTTGGCGACGGGAACTCTGATGATTTCGACGCTCCGATTACCTCCTACAAGGAACTTCGCCACCTTCTCTGGGGTTCCAACGGTGGCAGACAGGCCTATCATCTGAAAGTCTCTACCGATGAGGTTCCTGACTCGTTCCAAAGCCAAGGCCAATTGGCTTCCCCGTTTGCTATCTGCGAGTTCGTGTACTTCATCGATTATTACCCATCGTAGACTCTGAAGGTGTTGACGCAAATGCCAGCCTGATAGTATAGCCTGCAACGTTTCAGGCGTGGTTATCAGTATGTCAGGAGGACTCCGTGACTGTCGTGTCCTCTCTTTCGTCTCAGTGTCACCGTGCCTTACCGCTAATTTTATGTCAAGGTTGTTGCACCACCACTCAAGTCGCTCCAAAAGATCACGATTTAGCGCTCGCAATGGAGTAATGTAAAGTACCTTTATTCCTGGAGTTCGTGGCTGTTGAAGAAGCATGCTTAGAACCGGGAGAAAGGCGGCTTCGGTCTTCCCACTCGCAGTGGGTGAAATCAACAGAACGTTTTTTCCTTCGAGAATCTTTGGAATTGTCTGCTCCTGAGGTTCGGTTGGCTTTGGAAAACCTTTCTGTTCAACGAGCCTTCTAACTGGCTTCACAAGCATCTCAAAAACGCTTTCAGAATTCTGCAATACCTAATGACCCTCAGGTGTCAGAAAGAATAGGCTGGCGTCGGCTGTAAAAACGTTTTGGAGCACAGTTTAAAGAGTTTACATCCCAAGTTTTTGGGCTGTAAGCATGCGATAGGAATGCTGATAAGTTGAAATGCACACTTAGACAGAAGGCGAAGAATCCGATGACCAGAATTCATAAAATAGCAGTGTTGACTGGTGATGGAATTGGACCGGAAGTAACGGAAGTCGCTGTAAACGTCTTGGAAGCGGCAAAGAGAACTTCAGACTTTGAACTTGACTTGCAGTATGGAGAAGCAGGCTACCATTGTATCCCAGAATACGGTACAAACCTGCCTGAAGATACAGTGGTCTTGTTAAAACGAACAGACGCATGCCTTAAGGGTCCTATGACAACTCCTGAAGAACCAGGGTCACCCGTCAGTGTCGCCGTAAAGATCAGAAAACTGTTCAATCTTTATGCAAACGTCAGACCTTGTAGAACATTCCCAAATGTTGAGGCATTGAAACCAAACATTGACTTAGTAATTGTCCGAGAGAACACCGAAGGATTGTACTCTGGAGTTGAGTACGAGGTCTCTCCCGGCGTCGGCATCGCCCTGAGAATTATCACAAAAGAAGCCTGTTTACGAGTGGCAGAATATGCCTTCAAACTCGCGCAGAAACGCAGAAAACACCTTACCTATGTGCACAAGGGCAACATTTTGCGAGTGACTGATGGCATATTCAAGGACGCGGTCTTGGAAACGGCTCGAAAATACCCCAACGTTGCCACCGCCGACATTCACGTGGACGCTGCAACTATGCATCTCATCAAGAAACCTGAGTCGTTCGACGTTTTATTAACCACTAATCTCTTCGGTGATGTACTTTCGGACGAAGCGGCCCAAGTCACGGGAAGCTTGGGTCTGGCAGCAGGAGCAAACATAGGGGACAACTATGGCATGTTCGAACCCGTACATGGCTCCGCGCCAAAATATACCGGTCTGAATCGAGTAAACCCGATCGCGACGATAATGTCTGCACACATGATGCTAGAGTACTTGGGCGAAAAAGAAGCTGCGACTAAGATTGAAACAGCGGTGCTGGACGTGCTGAAGGAGGGCAAAATTCGAACAGCTGATTTGGTAGGCTCTTCCACGACCAGAGAAATGGGAGCATCCGTAGCCGAGAGAGTCAAATCCCTTCCCTAAGTATCTCTATCTTCAAACTCATGCGGGTCCGTCGGCTAAGACTTCGACATATGTGTACTGGTCAACGTGAATTTCATATTGTCCGTTTTGAGTTGCTTTAGCTCTAGCGGTTATCAATTGGATATTTGAGTTCAACCTCAAGGTTTTTTCAAGCTCTTCTGCCTTTTCGTTCCAACCTACAACCGCAATCTCTCCAGTCTCATCTGCAAGATGAAAACGAAGCACTTTTCCTTCGCTGTTGTCGTTTCTAGTGAAATTCGTAGCTGGAAAAATCCTTTTCACAGTTCCTTGTAAGTGAATATTATTTTGTGTCCGGGTTATGTCTTTGATTTTAGTCGCAAACTTGCAGACAAAATGTCTTTCTTTCCCTTTTTCGTCTTCAGAATCAAACTTGATCTCACTTCTCTCTCCAATATGCAACTCTGGCTTGCCGCTTCGATCCTCACGCGTGTATCCGTGAACAAATCGAACGATTTGTCCAACTTTCAGGTTGCCCGACTCAATCGAATCAACTTTATCATTCCATAGTATGACCCGAATTATGCTCTCTTCATCAATAATCATGAGATTAGCAAACTTTCCAGGTTTTTTTCCCTCAAAAGTCCTAGGCTGCGATACACCCACAACACGGCCAACAACGGTGACATCGTTTAGTCCCGGAATCAGGCGACTGATGGGCATTCTTTGATCAAAGCTTTTGTTCTGTGAAATCTGCACACCGTGTAAAGCCGCAATCAACCGTAGAAGAGTTGTATCCTCGATTAGACCAGCCGTCTTGTTCTTCTCAGATTCCAAAGTCTCAAGAATATGTTTTCGACTAACTTCTGGATTCCTCGAAAGGATTTGCTGAATTATCTCTTCGGAGTTCAACTTTTCAGAGCCATCACGGATAGAAGATTTGCTTCTTTTAAACTATTTGCGTCTCCGGGAACAAAGAAATGAAAACCTTTGGTATAGCTGACTAAGTTTATTATCAACAATTATTTACCTCTAATGTGATAGTTGGAGAATAGCAAAGTGGTGGATGCAGGGACTCTTTACGCATTAGGGATTGCGCTGATCTTCATAGGAGTGCTCGTCATCATTGTTGCTATTGTCTTGATCTCAGTTTCGGGCGCTAAGGGAGAAGGAAGGGTCAGAGGTGGAGGCGTGGTAATGATAGGCCCTATCCCGATAATCTTCGGAACGGACAAGAAATCGCTCAAGACTGTAGTGCTGCTTTCTTTGGCTCTGACCGTCCTTGCCATCGTTGCTATGACTGTTTATTATTTGCTGTTTAGGTGAGGAAGGCTTTGTTTGGGAACGTCGATGAGGCTTCGCAAGGACCCCTTGAAGAGGGGGTCGAGGCCTATAGTAGGTTTTTCCGCTTACTAATCTTGGGTTTTGTTCTAATCTTTGTTGGTGTAATCGTAGTTATGCTTGCTACTTTGCTTGGCGGAGATGGTCTGTCGGGTTTTGGCGGGGTTATATTCATCGGACCATTACCGATAGTTTTTGGGTCCGGACCTGACGCTGTGTGGTTGATTGCGATAAGTTTGGTTTTGGCTGTTCTGAGCCTAGTGGTTTTTTGGGTTATGAGCAGAAGGGTTAGAAAACAATTAGACTACGGTTTTTGAGTTTCCTCTTCTTCTTTTCCGTAGAAGGAGTACAGGAATATTAGGATTAGCGCTACGAATGTCGAAGTCATTAGAATGTACTCCAGGGTTAGGAAGTAGGCACTTAGGTCCATTCTGATTCTCCGCTTGTTGCTTATTCATGTAACGTTTTAATATTTAAGTAACCTTAACTTACAGGTTACCATTCTAACATTAGTCTTTTTACAGACCAAGGTTTCACCACGTTGTAAGGGTAATGCTATTGATAAGTTTTTTCCTTCTCAGTACGCACGCTTCCATGTTTATTTAAGGCGCGTTATGTATCACTTGACGGATTGAATTTTTCTTTTTAACATGAATTAGTGAACGGAGGGCTACTATCCGCGTTTTTTTCAGGGGTCAAAAAAACCAGTATTCTGTTCTCAACACCTTATAGTAACGCTTTCATCACTTCTTGAAATACAGAGATGATTGCAGTATGTTGGAACAAAGCTCAAACCCCTGCACCAAATATGGTGAGTGGTTTGTTGGAATAGTCTATAGTCAAGGAGCGCGCGCGCTTGAGTAGTCATATTCCCCCGAGCTGATTGTACGACTTGCAGGTGTTACAATAGTGCACCATGTTCTAAGACTTGACCTCAAAATTACATGAATTCTATGAATAAGGAAAGCGGATGCACTACAAAGCATGACATAGCAAGCATAACTTCGCAAAGGCGAGTTTGCACAAATGTATAAATGAAATTGATGCAGTATGACTGTAAGAATTAAAAGAGAACGGAGAGAAACAAAAATGAACCTAAAGAAAATAGTGCAACTCCTAATAATCGGATTGCTAATCAGCTCAACCTTAACATCCATCAGCATCCTTGCCCCCTCAGTCACAGCAGCCACTGGCACTTTGTTTACTAACGGAAACTTTGAAGCTGGCTCGGCGTCACCATGGTTCATGGCTATCAGTGGCTCAGGCAATACAGCGGCCTTGACGGTTACCAGCGACGCTTACAAGGGCAGTTATGCTGGGAAAATTGCGGTTACAAGCTGCAATACCCCGAATCCTAACGGGTACATTGCGTTCAATAGTCCGATGCTGAAGCCTACTGTGGGTGAGACGTACACGTTGACTTTCACGTACAAGGCTTCTGCCGCGTTTGACGCGTTTTTCCTTTGCCAGACGAGTTCTTCGCCGTACAATAAATTCGTGGTTTGCTCTGCTTCTTCTGTTTGGAAGACTGTTTCGTTCAAAGTTGGGCCTTTGCCTTCTGCTCTTTATAACTGGTTTACGCTGCGTTTCAATAGGTTGAACACGGTTGTGATTGACGAGGTTTCGCTGGTTGGCAGCACTGCTGTTTCGCCAACCCCAACTCCAACTCCCCCGCCGACAAGCAGCACTGGCACTTTGTTTACTAACGGAAACTTTGAAGCTGGCTCGGCGTCACCATGGTTCATGGCTATCAGTGGCTCAGGCAATACAGCGGCCTTGACGGTTACCAGCGACGCTTACAAGGGCAGTTATGCTGGGAAAATTGCGGTTACAAGCTGCAATACCCCGAATCCTAACGGGTACATTGCGTTCAATAGTCCGATGCTGAAGCCTACTGTGGGTGAGACGTACACGTTGACTTTCACGTACAAGGCTTCTGCCGCGTTTGACGCGTTTTTCCTTTGCCAGACGAGTTCTTCGCCGTACAATAAATTCGTGGTTTGCTCTGCTTCTTCTGTTTGGAAGACTGTTTCGTTCAAAGTTGGGCCTTTGCCTTCTGCTCTTTATAACTGGTTTACGCTGCGTTTCAATAGGTTGAACACGGTTGTGATTGACGAGGTTTCGCTGGTTGGCAGCACTGCTGTTTCGCCAACCCCCACACCAACACCAACACCCACATCAAGCCCAACACCGACACCAACCCCAACAACAACACCCACACCCACACCGGCACCTACAACCCCGCCAAGCGGAAGCGGAGCCAAAGAATTCCTCATCAGAGACGAAATCCACACGTTTTCCGACAATTCACCTGTCGCCGTAGAAAACTGTGGCTGGCATTTCTGGTACGACACGTCAGGATATCCTCAAAATTGGTACTCGCCTGTCAACTTCTGGAATGGCAAGATTTACACCCGCTGGGAGATTATAACACAGCCCACTAACACAGCCTGCAGCTTTCAGATAGTCTGGTGGAAAGATCTTCCAAAAGTAGTCAACGGGGAAGAAGTTGTCCAGGAGCTTTGGGATTGGCCCCAGCATCTTGCAGGAGGCCCAGGATCAGTTGGCACATTCAGTACAGTGCTGAGCAGCTTTCATGTCCAAGGATTAGGCATTGATTTGCATAACACAAACAACCTTTGGCGTCAAGGAATTGCGATAATTGATGATGTCACTGGAAGCCCGGTAACCCCTCCTTCATGGGGATATGGAAATGAACCTTGGAATAGTCGCGCAAAATGGTTCCCTATGAAGATGCGTTTAACTATCGTCGCCGTGGCAGCAGGAGCCACCTTCTCCGGATGGAGCAAATGGGTATCGACGCCTCCCACAGACGGTTACAGCTAAAAGCCCCATATTCGGCAAGAAAACAACTCTCGCGGGAGAACTTAGCAAGTAGCGCTCGCCAAGCTGCTCCCCTAAACCCTTTTTTTCTAAACTCTTTAAAAAAAAATTACGCAATTTTCGAAAAATGGCTTTATTCCCTTTTAGGCCCCAACTGCACAGCGCGCTTATTTAAGCAGTAGGTTTTTTCCATTCATTCATTAGTGTGTCGTGTAGTTCATCTGTTTCTTCTAGGGTTTCATACCATGCGAGGTTGCGGGCAATTTTCTGGGCGATCAGGTGGTAGCACAGGTGGATCTTTTTGTCCATGACTCGAAAGTAAAAGTCATCACAGGTGCAGAATTCTGCTTCGGGTATTATCAGGTAATCGCGTTCTCTGCCGATGACTATCCAGACTGTTCTTCCGCTTGGCTTGAAAATGTATTTCTTGACTCGATTTTCATTGAGAGCGTCTAGGGCTTTTGTGAACCGTTGACTGAAAAGCTCGTAGAGCACTGTTAGGTTTTTTCCAGATAGCTTGCCTTCTGATTTCGCTTGGCGACAGATGGAGTTTAGTGTTTCGATTTCTGAATTGTCGCTCATTCTGCCACAAGCTTTTCAACAGGAAGGTTGATGGAGGTTAGCCTATGTCGATTGGTTCGCCTTTTGGTTTCGCCGGCGCTTCGGCCTTGGGGATGACAACTTCTAAGACGCCGTTTTTGTAGGTGGATTTTGCGTCTCTGACTTGGACTTTTACGGGTAAGGTCACTTCTTTGTAGTATTTGTTTTGGGGCGTGTCGACCGATATGGTTAACGAGTCTTCTGTACCGTGCAGCTTGATGTCTGTTTTTTCGACGCCTGGGAGTTCTGCGACCACGCGTACTTCTCTCGCTGTTTCGACCACGTCAACCAGAGGTTCACGTTCCTCTTTGACTTGTGGTCCCTTGAGGCTTTTCTTGATGTTGCCGAATTCCTGGATTTCAGGTTTGCCGTCTGGACCGATCTTCATGCTGTAGCCATATACGAAGGGACCCCACTCTTTGACGGTACTGCCGTCTGGGAGTTTGCGTTCTTTGACGTAATCTTTGGGCACTTTTTCTGTAAAGTTCTTGAATTCTTCTTCCATCATTTTTTCCATTTCGTGGAACATTTGATCAATATCGCCGAAAAACGGGTCTTTCGAGAATGGGTTGCGACGCCGTTTGAACCATTCAGGATAATCTTCATCGTCTGAGGACATTGATTTTTCACCTTTACTAACTGTGAGTTATCTGTTTTCTATAAGGTTTTTGCCACTTTCATGGGGAATGTTACGGACTGGAAGTGCAAAATCAACCTTGGTGGAGTCAACTATTCTAGGTGCAGCAGTTTGGAAGACACGGATTCCAGAGACCACTATTCCAATCTGAGAAAAATCGTTTCTCAGGGTCTTATCGTTTCTGCAACTTTGCCACGAAAAAACCGTTGCTTTCATGGACATGCGGATAGAGTCTTCGACAGTTTTCTAATCCCCTGAGACCTGGCAAGCCAAGGTCCGGACTTATCTTCGTCAATGAGAATTCTGGATACTCTTTCAAAAACCGTTCAATGATCAGTTCGTTTTCCTCAATTGTGATGCTGCAAGTTGAGTAGGTCAGGACGCCGCCAGGTTTTACTTTTTCAGCACAGGCGTTAATCATTTGCCGTTGAATTTCTGCCATTCTGGCAATTGACTTAGGCGTGAGCCGCCATTTAGCCGAAGGAAACTTTCCGAAAGCACCTGTGCCAGTACATGGCGGATCGAGGATCACAACATCTGCAGCTATCACCAAAGGAGAAAGAGTGGTTGCGTCTGCTATGATTGGCTCAGCGATTTTCAATCCCATGCGCGATACTTCTTTTTTCCAGACTTGCATTCTTCGAATTGAATAGTCTATCGAGTATAACGTTCCCTGGTCTTGCATAAGTTGTGCTAGGTAAGTGGTTTTTGCTCCAGGAGCTGCGCAAATATCCAGAACGGTTGAATTTGGCGTTGGATCTGCAGCCTCAGCGGCTAAGCAGCTGGCTTTGTCTTGAATGTAGAATAGGCCTTCTTGAAAACTTGTGGTGCTGGTTAGAGGTCTTCTGGCAGCCGTCACTTTGTATGCATACTTCAGTGGCTCAATTTTTTCGAGTTCAATTCCTTCCGACGCGAGTTTCTGCAAAATCTCTTCATGAGACCCTCTGAGAGTGTTAATGCGGATACTTGTCGGCGGTGCGTTCAAGTTTCCCTCAAGAAATGCTATGGCTTCGCTTCGACCGAAGAGATTTACACAGTATTTGACAAACCATGTGGGATGGTAAGTTTGTAGTCCAATCCTTTCTTCGTCGCCTGCTGCTTCTAGAATCGGTTCGATTTGACGTGTGAGTAGAAACCCGAGTATTGGCTCGACCTCTCTCAGTGTTTTCCAGCCAAGAATTGAACGGCCCATTTTAGCAACGAGTTCAGCTTCTTTAAGGTCTATGTCTGTCCAATTCTTCTGTATTCGGGTTTGATAGACGTAGAGTCGCAGGAATGCTTGGACGCCTATGGTCAGCTCGTCTAGTCTTTTTGGGCTTAGGATGCTATTAATGAATTTGTCTAAAAGGTTCTTTCTTCTCACCGTTTCAACGACTAGTCCGTAAGCGTATCTAACGGCGTCTGGGTTATCTATCTCCAGTTGTTTAACTGTTTTGTTTAGAGCCATCCGTTCGCTGAGTCTTTGTGTTTCTATCCAACTTAGGGTTTCGATTGCGATTGACCAAGCTTCCCTTAGCAACGTGTTCACTCAGTCTGAAGGAATGCAATTAGTCCTAAATATACAGAGTGCCCGGATCAGATTCGTTCACGTTGAAGAAGAATGTGTTCTTCGATCTGTCTTCTTCGGCGTTTTCTGCAAGTCTCTTTCTTGCCTTTTTATCGTCCCGATCGTCTTCTCCGCAGTTGCGGCGCAGAAGAGCAAATCGTCAAGTGTGGCGATAAGTGTGGCTAGTTTTCTGTCGGACTTCACGCTTGTGATGACTTGCTTTTGGCTCTGAATAGTTTTTACGCTCAGGCCTTTAGGTGTCTTGAAGTTATCTGGGGAGATTGCAGTTGAAACCGCTTCTGCAATTCTGCTGTTACTGTACTCAAGCGTTATCTTGGCTTCCAATATGTTCGCCCTTCAGCTGCTTTCCCACCAGTAGGTTGACGGTTTTGAGAAAGTTGTCTACTTGGTCAAGAGGTACTTGAGCTCCTGCTGCAACGTTATGTCCGCCGCCTTTGCCGCCGAAATCTTTGGCTGCCTGCATTACTTCGCCGAGGTTGACTCCTTTTGCTAATGCAGAATCTGTTGTTCTGGCGGAAAACTTGGCAACTCCTTCTTCTTCCAAGTTGGCAAATGCAATGAGAGGCTTCTCAGGATGCGCCACACTGTTGATTAATATTGAAGAAATGGTTCCTATGATTTTCTCGTTTATGAAGTTCTCGCCGTAGACTACGTAAACGTTCTCAAGCTCTTTCATCCGCTCAGGGTTCTCGCTTACCCAGCCAAGGTACTTGTTGATGCTTTTCTTGTAGTCTTCGAGGACCTTGTTTGCTTCTTCAAGTGCTGCGCCTCTGTCTCCCATACAAATTGCTATTCCTAAGACTCGGTCTGTCCAACCGTCCAGTGCTGTTTAGCACCAAGGCGAATTCTCGAGCGTCGCGGAGAGGAGTCCATGGTTCCTCGCGATCCAAAATGTAGACGTTGCCGATGAGATTTCCCACTTCCAAGTGTAATCCCTTTGATAACAAATGTTCAGCTAGGGCGGATGACAGCCGTTTCTTCTCCTCTTCAGTGAGGTCTCTGAGCGCGCGCCATTTCTCTCCTTCTTTTAGTTTTATGTCCAAGTTGTTGAGGAAGGCTACGCATGCGTCTTCTTCGCCGCTGAGGCCTGGAATGAACGGGCTGGTTGATGCTGCCAGAGCTTTGTGAATTTGACGTGTTTCTCTGCCGAAAAAGGTCAGGTCCTTCTCGACTCTCACGAGATTTGCGGCTACGGCGTCTTGAACTATCAAGTCGTTCAATCCGCATAGTTTTCTCTGCTCGCATTTGTCCTGCATGTCTCCAAGTGCTCCCACAAGCGCTATAGGTGATAGATCAACATTGGCTGAGTTGACTGCCTTTGCGACAAAGTATGCTACTCCTGAACCGCTGACTTCGGTTGCGCCGTTTATGCCGTGGACATGCGGATTTACTTGGATGAAGTTTGCGTTTTCTGTTTTTCCCATGATCTGGTGATGGTCAAGAATTAGCACTTTGAAATCTGGCACCTTTTCGTCGAGCAATTCGAGGTAGCCGCTTCCAAAATCTGTTAGAATCACAAGTTGCGGCTTGTCTGCAGTTATTTCACCGATGATTTTCTCATCGACCCATTGGGTTATTCTCATGCGAAACTTTGCGTCAAGCCGGAAAAGCGCTTTGCCGATTATTCCAGCGGCTGCAACACCATCTGCATCCAGATGCGAAAAAACATGGATGAACCCATCTTTGTCCACGGTTTCCAGTATCGCTCTGGCAGCTTTTGTTGATGTATCTAGGAAAGCTTCAATGGATTTTTGCTCTGCACTCATGTTTTTCCACTCTTGGCTAAAAGCTGCTTTTGCATTTAAAGCTGGCGCTGTGCTTTTCTCTGTTCGATATGTGAGAAAATCTGGTTGGAAAAACTAGGTTTAGGTTATTGACGCTATCTTTGTTTCGTACTTCCAGTTTTTGGGCAGAAGGCCTTCTCGCTTATAGTATCTTGAGAGCTTGTAGATTCTTGCTTCAGTAACTTGCATTGACCGTTTGTTATGGAGGTCTTTCTTGTTTTTATCCATGTGAACAGCGAGACTTTGCGCTTTCTTCATCAAGTTTGCCAAATCCTCCGGCATTGAAGGCGCTAATCCTGCACCTTTCAAAATGTCGCCAATGCTTTTTCCTGTTACTGGTTTCACCAGAGGAATTGCGTATTGATCGCGGAGGATTGTTCCTATGCTGCTGGGTGAGTGCCCTTCTTTGGCGAGTCTGATTATGAAGGCTTCTACTTCTTCAGGCTGGTACTTGCACCAGTTAGGTGGCCGTCGGCTGACTGGACGTGTTGAATGGGCTTTTCCTTTTTCTTGCTTCGGCATCCTAATCACTTGAGCACTAAAACCCACAGTACACCAATATTTAAAAATACTGGTAACATTTGTGACTTGCTCTTTTTTGTAACTTTCAGAGTTATTCTTGTATTCTGAACCTCTCGTACCATTCGGCAAAATTGTTTACAGCTTTTGCTCGGTGTGAAAAACTGTTTTTCTCTTCGAGATTCATTTCGGCAAATGTCTTCTGGCTTCCAGAGGGCTGAAAAATAGGGTCAAATCCGAAACCTGCTTTGTCCTTCACCACTTTTCTCCTCATTTGTCACCCTTCCAACGACTTCACCCATGAAGCAAACTGGTTCTGATTGCCCGTCAAAGTACGCTATTGCTGATTGAAATGTGGCTTTCCTGTTCTCGAGGCCTTCCATTAACTTCAACAACCCAAGATTACCTATTGTCTTGTACACGTAAGCAGCGTATGGTCCAGGAAAACCCTTCAAGGCTTCTACGAATAATCCAGCATCTTCCACCATAACGGGCAAATGGCAACGGTTGAACGCACTAATAACGCTTGCTTGCGCGATTTGGCCAAGTGAATCGCTTTGAATTTCAAGAGCTTTCACTCTGAGCATGCCGACTGCTATCCCTCGTTTTGTCAATACGCTGCGGGCTTCATCGAACTTGTGGAAATTGTTCGTCGCGAAAAAGATCACTTTGCCCTTCAGACTGAAATCTGACCTATGCCTCTTCTTGCCTCTCTGCAACATAACGACCTCGCTGTTCTATTTCTCTGATTTTCTCCAAAACCAATCTCGTTTTTTCATCCCCTAAAACTGAAGAATATCCGATCATCACGCTCCGGAAGCATTCTTCGGCGATCTCGTAATGTGTACTCTGCAAAGCGCGTTTCATCAAGTGCAGGTCCACTCCTTTAGCCTCAAGCTCAGTGTTTTTTTCACCTAGTCCAAAATCAACCAGAAAAACCTTGCCTTCTCTTGTCAGAATCATGTTCGAAGTGGTTAAGTCTCCATGAATCACTCCATGTTGATGCAGGTTTCCAATCAATTCTCCTATCTTTTCGCACAATTTCTTGCCTTCTTCCGTCGAGAGGGTATCCATCAGTTTCTTGACTTGCTGTCCTTCAACGTACTCCATTGTTATAGTAGCCTTATTCATGTCTACGAGAAGGATTGTTGGAGTTGGTACTCCCGCCCTTTTAGCTTCGTGCATCAATTGAGGTTCGTGTGCAGTTCTGTAGGTGCGAATTCGTTCATCAAGTTCGGGCGGTCGATATTTCTTTGGTAAACGGACTTTCATGATGACTTTTCTGTCATGCCATTCTGTGAGATAGAGGCTCGCTTCAGCGCCTTTCTTAATCAACTTCATGGATTCTATTTCACCCATGGAACATCAACCTTCTCTATGCGCCATCTTAACTTGACGAAGCTCTCCTCTAACGGGATAACCATGCCGTATTTGTAGGCTAAAACGCCTGTCCAAGCGATCATGGCGCCGTTATCTGTGGCAAACTCTTTCGGGACCACGCTAAATCTTGCATCGTGCTCTTCTGAAATTATCGCAAGCATGGACTGTAACCGCCTGTTAGCAGCTACGCCGCCTGTCAGTAGGATTTCTCTTTTCTCAGTATGTGCCAGTGCCCTCTCTGTTACCTCAGTAACCATGGAAAAAGCGTTCTCTTGAAGACTATAACACAAATCTTCCAAGCGGCTTTCGCATTTTTGTAGTTTGGTGGTAGCGGCGGTTAGCAGACCGCTGAGCGAGAGATCCATGCCTTTCACTACGTATGGCAGCGGAATCAGCTTTTTTCCTTCGGCTGCTAACTGTTCCAAGGCGGCGCCCAACGGCATGCCTTTCTTATGTTTAAGGCCTGCCTCTCGCGCAAATACGTCCAGGCAGTTGCCGAGAGCAATGTCGAGGGTCTCGCCGAAAATCCTGTATCGGCCACATGCATAAGCAGTCACAATGGTGTTTCCGCCCGAAACATAAAGCGTGACTGGATCCTTTGTTCCGGTTTTCAGTTTGCCTATCTCTATGTGGGCAATTGAATGGTTAACGCCTACAAGTGGAATGTTGAGGTAAGACGCTAAAGCTCGGGCAACGGTGGCTCCTGTACGGAGGCACGGTCCCAAACCTGGACCCTGAGAAAAAGCTATTATGCTCAAGTCTCGGGGCTTTATTCCTGCTTTGGTCAGAGCTTCTTGGAGGACATTGTCTGCTACTTCTGAGTGGTGTCTGGCCGCTTCTCTAGGATGTATTCCTCCCTCTTCAGGTATGTATCCACTCGAAGCGTTGGCTACTATGTCGCCTTCGAAAGTGGAGATTCCAACACCGAAGTCGTCTGCTGTGGATTCCACCCCTAAACAGTACGTTCTCCTCTGCTTTTTTCATCAAGGCATTTCCTTCACGCTTTTCCTTTCTTTCAAGGGTACATGTTTTTATTTGAAGTCTGTGCATATATTTACTATGATGTTCGGAACTGGTTAACATGCCTAAACGCAACGATCTGGAACAAAAAGCCCTTCATTTTGTTGTAAACACCGGCTACACTGGCGTTCTCCAATCGGAGTTATGGCGAGAACTGGGCGCAAGCAGCAGAGAAGGCTCCAGAATAGCAATAAAACTCGAAGAGAAAGGGCTAGTGCGACGAGAAAAAGAGCTAGAGGGCGGAAGATGGACCTACAGGCTTTTCCCCAAAAGGCTACCCGCTTCTATAGAAACAATCGTTGATTGCCCGTGTCTCTTGTGCCAAGATAATGCACGGTGCGACCCGACGACTGCGATCTCGCCTAAGAGTTGTGGGAAACTCACGGATTGGATTCTATCATTGGACAAAAGCGGTCCAGTTGCGTTAGGTGACGCTGATTTTGCCGAAGGCCTGGATCCAAGATAGAAAAAGAGATTTTTACTACAAGAAGGCCAAAGCAGAGAATTACCGCTCGCGGGCCACTTACAAGTTAGCTCAGGCTGCTGAGAAGTATCAGTTTATCCATCGGGACGATTTTGTTGTAGATTTGGGTGCAGCGCCTGGTGGCTGGATTCAGGCGGCAAGAAAGATCGCTGGTAAACGAGGTTACGTTCTAGGAGTAGACTTGAAGCCGATTGAGCCCTTCACTCAAGAGTACATAAGAACAATCGTTGGCGATTTGACTGACCCTGAAATTGTTCAGCAGATCGAGAGTTTTCTGCCTAGAAAAGCGGACGTGGTGATTTCAGATGCTTCGCAGAATATCTCGGGAGTATGGGAAGTTGACCATGCAAGACAAATAGACTTGGCAGCTCGCGCCTTAGAGATTGCTGCGCAGATACTGTGCGATGGTGGAAACTTTTTTGTTAAGGTATTCGAAGGCGGGATGTTTGAAGATTTCAAGAAGAAAGTTCAGTCTCGCTTCGAGGTTGTCAAAATTGTCAAGCCTAAGGCGAGTCGGGCCAAGAGCTCTGAAATCTACCTTTTGGCTATGCACTTGAAATCTGGCAGCCGGTCGGAAGAGCAAAGCTAATTTTCGCCCGTGCCAACTTACGTTCAGGGTTTAAGACATGAAAGTTATATCAGCAGACTCTTCAGCTGCTATTTTGGATGAGAATTTTACGCCGTTAAGTCTCATTGCTTCTGCTTCGGTTCTAGTCGAGCCACCTTATCGTGAAGCTCAAATTCGTTTGGCTGAGCCTATTTTCAAGGACGTGGAGAGCAGCTATGACGTGATAGTGCATGAAGCCGAACTGTGCCGAGATCTCCTTAGTAGAGTAAAAGCGGATGTAGTGCATCTGGACATGTCCTTGTGTTCAATTTCGCTTGAAGAATTATCTCCGGTTCAGCTGGAGAATATGAAGATCTCCAAACAGGCACGCATGAACATTCTTAGAATGCTGCCTAGACTGCGCAAGATCGCTGGTGAAATTCGTAGAGTGTACGGTTTGGATGTTTTAGCCATCGGCAAAGAAAGTGTTCCGGTCAGGGTTGCAGAACTCACGGCGGGCGCTGAAGCAATTATGTTTGCGTGTGCAAAAGTCTCGGAAGAAAAGGAGCCTCTTCTTGTTGGTCTTCCGACAAAATGCCGGCCTGTAATAGCTGGAGACAGAGTTTACCTAGATTCGCTTCTTCCGGCGGAGCATGATGTTCGTGGATACGCCATAGATGGAAATGGGGTGTTAAAAAAGGTTAATATCTTGGAAACGTTAAATCCAGTTGCGCGAGGTTTTCGCGCATTGAGAATAAAGTCACTGAACTAGAAAAAAGAGGGTGCTTGGCATGATTTCGTCGGTTTGGAGTTCCGCTTCAGCGAGACGTAAGAGGATTTACTCGATCCTGGTTATTTTCATAATATCCATCATAGTTACGTCTGTAGGCAGCTTTGTTCCGATTGATCCTAGAATAGCAAAGCAAATCAACGATGAACTAAACCAGACAGTCACGAATGCAACCCAGAGTGGGACTCTGACACCGTACATTCTTGGCAACAACTTCTTGATTTGCCTCTTAATGTTCATACCTGTACTCGGGCCGATTTTTGGATTGTACGTGCTTTTCAATACTGGTATGGCGGTCGGCGCCGTGGCCACCGTCCAGAACCTGCCACCGATATTTGTCCTTATTGCGCTGGTGATTACTCCTATATTCTGGTTAGAATTCGCCGCTTATTCAACCGCAATGGCTGAAAGCGTTTGGCTGTTCCGTCGCCTTCTTCAACGGCGGGGTCTTCACGAACTTAGAAACACGAGCATATTCATTTCAATATGTGCAGTATTACTCACAACAGGTGCCATAGTTGAAACGGCACTCATATCTCTTGGTGGCTGATAAGCTTTCGTTAAGCAAGAGTCTGGGTTAATCTATTTCAGTGGTTTGATTTCCATGCTTATGTCCAAGGCTTTTGCGCTATGAGTGAGTTCTCCTAGGCTTATGATGTTGACTTGCGTCTGAGCATATTCTACAAGATTCTTTTCCGTGATTCCACCGCTTGCTTCTGTCAGGATTTTTTCAAAGAGCTCGAGTTTCTTCAGCGATTCAAGGGTCTCTTTAATCTTCTTTGGAGAGAAATTGTCGAGCATAACAATGTCTGCTCCAGCTTCGGCTGCTTTCAAAGCGTCCGCGACACTGGTAACTTCTACTTCGATTTTCTTGCTGAAAGAAGCTTTTTGATTCGTCTGTCTTATTGCTGTCTCGATGTTTTCAGACAATGCGAGATGATTATCCTTAATCAAGATCATATCGTCTAGGTGAAATCTGTGTGGGTCGCCGCCTCCTAAGGATACAGCTTTCTTATCAAAGTAAAGGAGTCCAGGAGCGGTTTTGCGTGTTGCTGCGATTCGGGTATTCAAATGGGCTTTTTCCAGCTTCTTGCTCAGCCTTCTCGTTGTTGTGGCGATACCGCTCATGCGCGAAAGCAGGTTTAACATTGTTCTTTCGAAGGAAAGAAGTGTTCTGGCGTCTCCGGAAAATGTCATCATGACACGACCTCTTTTCACCTCGTCTCCGTCTGCAACTAATGGTTTAGCGCTCAGGCCCAGGCTTTCGCCTAGGATAGTGGCTTCTTCGATTCCGGCTGCCACGCCGGCTTCTTTCGTTATCACTTCAGCTTCAACCTTTAAGTCTGCGGGAACAAGCGTGGCGGTGGTAATGTCACCCTGGCCAATGTCTTCGGTTAGTAACTGTATCAGTTTTTCTTCCAGAATCTTTCGGGGAATAAACATGGCTTGTAATCTTCTCGTTTTGGCTTAAAACACTTGCTTCATCATGTCTATTTTAGGGATAAATAAAATAATTCCACTTGTGCATTTGTGCTTATGCGTCTGATGATAAGCTGCGCCGAACTGGGGTTAGGTCACGTTTCCCGCGTTATGCCTCTAGGGAAGAGGTTGGAGAAGAACGGGCACAAACTGTTCTTTTTCTCAGGGGGCAAAGCTTACCAGCTCCTGAAAAAAGAATTTGCTACTGTTTATCCAGCTACGCCTGTGGCTTGGTATGAGACCTCGCATGGAATCGTCACTTCTGCCTCGCTCATAAATATCCTCTTTTCCTTGCCTAACTACAATTACGAGAAAGGGGCGTTTGAAGTTAAGAGCTCAAGCGCTATGGAGACCATACATCGCTATTACGACCTTAGACGAAACATCAGGAAGATCAAGCCTGACTTATTGGTTTCAGACGGAGACATGCACGCCCTTCGACTTGCGAGTAGATGGAAAATTCCATCCGTTTACATAACCAACATGTTAAGGCCCAGTTACGGTTTCTCTGCTTTGCTGAATCCCGGTGAACGTTTTGTGGAGCGTTATGTGAAACAGTGCTTGAAAATTATCGTTCCCGACAACCCTCCACCGTTCACAATCTCAGAGTATAATCTGGGTGACTTGGAGGAAATGGGTATCAGAAACAAAGTGGAATTCGCAGGCAGCTTTTTTGACACCTCACTCACGGAAGGGTTGGAAGAACACATTTACGCACCAATCAGCGGGCCCTTCGGAACAAGGGCGAAGCTGACTCAACTCATACTGCCCGTCCTCGAGAACCTTGAGACCAAGAGCATAGTAAGTTTAGGCTTGCCGGGCGAGAAACGAACCAAGACAATAGGAAACTGCGTGATACACAATTGGCTAAGCCACCAGGAACGCACAAAGGTCATGAAAGATGCCAAGATGGTAATTTTCAGCGGCGGTCACGCTACCTGTTTTGAAACCGTAAAGTACGCTAAACCAAGCATTTGCATTCCGACTCAGCCTGAGCAGATGGGAAATGCTGCCAAGCTTCAGGCCTTGAACTGTTCAATAACTGCTAAGAATCAGAGAGAATTACGGTCCGCAATCAAGAGAATCGAAGAGAACAAGATCTTCTTCGCGAGTAATGCTAAAGCGCTTAATGCCTTTTCCAATAGGTTCAGGGGTTTGGACCGCGCAGTTGAACTTATTGAGAAAATTGAAACATAAGTGGTATCAGTCTACTTTGCTTCCAAGAGCACAGGCTTGATTTCGCCTTCCGGTGTTTGCTCCTCAAAGATTATGGCGTGAAACTTGGAGATTTTGGTCCCTTTCGTTAACCAAGCGTCTGGAGGGAGTCCGGCTTTGACGCAGCATTGACACAGAAATTCTTCTTCGCACCAACCCCATTCTACTGGCACTTGGGGGAGAAGAAGACCCTTGAAAAACCCTTTCTCAACTATCAATCCATCTTCGCCGACCTTGATTTTAGAGAGATATTCCTTCGGGTTTTCAACTTCCACGGGCTCGGGCGGCGTGAGTACGCTTACCTCAAAAACCACTTTGCCCAGCTCGTTTAGAGAAAGAGGATGAAACCTTGGGTCCTGTGTGGCCGCGTTTATGGCAGAATCGATGACTGCTTCCACCAATGGGTTTGTGGGAAAGGGGTAGCCGATGCAACCGCGCAGTTGTTTTTCTTCTTTTCTCAGTATGTTTATTGTGACAAAGACTCCGCAGCGCTCCCAGAGCTTGGCTGGTGTATTTTTTGGAGGCTTAACAGTTTTCCTTGTTTCTAAGTACTGTTTCACTGTGTTTCGAGCAAGTTGGATAAGGAATTTTCCCTCTTCAAGGTTCAGTTCGAAAGGCAAGCTTTCTACCTCCTCACACTGTCCTTATTGTTTCTGTGAGCAGGATACGGACTTCTGAGATCTGAGCTCGGAAAAAGTGTTAAGCTAGAATTTCGTTGATTCTTCGGATACTCCGTCCTTTGCTATTATTAGAAAATCAATGCCGTCTCCACTCATTGCGTCCCTGCTAATGGCTGATTTGATGGCTCTTATCACCAAGTCTTTTGCTTCTTTGATTTTCATTCCTTCTTTGTATCCTTCTTCCAGGACACCCATTGCTAATTCTGTTCCAGAGCCCACAACTGCGTATTTGTCAGGTATCAATGAACCCAGAACGTCCAACACATAGAGTGAAGCGCCCTCCCCGTCTAATCCGCCAACGATTGTCTGCGTTATTAATGGGGCGTAACGGCGATTAAAGAGAATGTTTGCCATGAGTTTGGCCGCAGAGCGAACTGAGATAGGCCTGCCCACATCCATGCTGAAAAGTTCAGATTGGGCTTGGACTTCTCTTGCGAGAATTTGCATGTCGCCGACCAATCCGGCACAGGCTACACCTATCTCGTTAGTAATTTTGAAGACTTTCTTGCCTCCTTTGCTGGCAATAAAGTAACCGTATGTTACCCTTTTTTCAGCAGCTAGGATGACTCCATCCTGACAGACCACTCCGATTGTAGTGGCGCCTGGAACCCATGCTAAACCGCCCTGTTGTGCTTCTGTTTGTGGTCCATATCCTTCCATTATTTTTCGCCTTTTCCCGTTGATATATACAAGACAAATTATTAAGGTTGCTTATAACCGTTCCAGACTTGTACTCGCCTGTTTCGATATAACTTCCTTGATACCTCTGATCGTAATTTCTTCAATCTACAACAAAAGCTATCTTTTTAGCCGTCTGCACTAAGGATATAGCTGTGTGCATCAAGTATGAATCAAGTGTGGGGCAAAAAGGTATGATAGAAGTCTATTCCAGAGAAATTTCTGGTGTATGGTTCGGAGTTGCTTGCGATGGACAACGAATTTATGGTTTGTCTTTTGCTTGCTGCGAAGATTCTGCTTCAATCATTCTAGAAGAGAGCCTGCCTTCGGGTGTTCCATTTCAAGTTTTCAGAAAACCTTCAGCGTTTGCGGACAAAGTTATCAACTGGGTGAAAGACGTTTATGACGGAAAGGACGTCTCTGACAGTTTTTGTTTGGCTATGGAACACTTGTCGCCCTACACTAGGAGAGTGCTTGAAGTTACGTCTGCCATCCCCGTTGGCTACGTGACTTCTTATGGCTCAATAGCAAAGGCCGCAGGCGGTAGAGCAAGAGCCGTAGGCAATATCATGGCGCGGAATCCGTTTGCGCCGGTTGTCCCCTGTCACAGGGTTGTCAGCTCTGGCTTAGGTTTGGGAGGATACGGTGGCGGGCTAGATGTCAAAGTTGCTTTTTTGATACGTGAAAAAAGAGGTTACAGTGATCCTCGTGAAATTAGCGTCAATGGTGGGATGCTGCAAGTTTTCCCGGTCGAGTTTGTGCTTGGAAAGCTTGGGATAACATAGAATTCGGATAAGTCTTTATCAGATCGAGAGAATATATGACGATTAAGAAGGCAAGCTGATGAAAGGTAGAGATGACTGGCTGGAGATACTCGTCCATTGCAAAGACAATGTCAGAGCTTGCATCAAGCCATATCTCAAGGATTTCGGGAAGATGCAACCTGACTTAGGGCAGGGTGCAGGTGGCGATCCTATGAAACCGGTCGATCTGGCAGCAGAGAGAGCGATCGTCGAGATTCTGCAGCAACATGAAGTTTCGTACACACTTATAAGTGAAGAGTCCGGCGTGAAAGAGTTCGGGGAAAAGCCCAAAACGCTTTACGTTACAGTTGATCCTATAGACGGTACGACCAACCTGGTCCGTGGGCTTCCGTTCTATGCTTCTTCAATCGCTGTTTCTTCCGCATCCGTTCTATCATCGGTCTTCGCGGGTCTAGTGGCTGGGACCTAGCTCATGGCACCACGTACACAGCTATAGAAGGGAAAGGGGCTTTCCGCGACGGCGAGAAGATCACTTCCTCCAAAACGTCTTCTCTTGACGACGCTGTATTGGGACTGGACCTTAACACGTACAAGGTCAAGTCAATCGTACCACAGCTGACGGAATTGATAGAGAAGACTAGACACATTCGACATTTCGGAGCCAACGCCCTCGAACTTTGTTACGTGGCTGATGGTTTGACTGATGCCTTTGTTGACATCAGAGGAAAACTCCGCCCGACTGATGTGGCAGCGGCTTTGTTTATACTCAGAGAGGCGGGTGGAACAGTGACTACTCATACAGGCGAAATGTTTGACGTTAGGTTAGATCCGAGCGAGAAGATAAAATTCGTAGCTTCAGGTAACAAGCAGATTCATGAGACAATTCTTAGTCTGGTAAACTCAAAATGTTGAAGCTGCTTCTTCCTCAACCCGCTGCGTTGATAAAGAATGGTGTGAAAAAAACCCTTGTAATTGCCGATCCACATTTGGGATGGGAAATGGCGCTTCAGGAAAAAGGTATCCATGTTCCCAGCCAAACACCCCGAATCACGGAGAAATTGAAAACGTTGCTTTTTGAGCACAAGCCTGATGCTCTCGTCATTTTGGGCGACGTCAAATACACTTTCATTACTGCAAAGCTGGGTGAGTGGCACGACATACCTGAATTCTTCTCGGAGCTTAGAGATTACGTAAGCGACATAGCCATAGTTCGTGGCAACCACGATGCAAATCTTGAACCCCTTTTGCCCGAAGGCGTAAAACTCCTGCCAGCAACAGGCTCGATCGTGGGTAACGTTGGGCTTTTTCACGGGCACAAATGGCCCTCCCCTAAACTCTTGGGCTGTACATCCATGATCATGGGGCATCTTCACCCAGTCGTGGTTTTCAGAGATCCGGCAGGATTCAAAATAACTCGACAAGTATGGATGAAAGCTGCCTGCAATACTGAAGAGTTGGCTAGAACTCTCTTGCAGAAACAAGGAGTGAAAATAGAAGGCACAACTGAAGCTACTCTTCGTAAATTCTACAGCGTTAAACCCAGGACGAAGCAGCTTTTCATTATGCCTAGCTTCAACGATTTCCTCGGAGGTAGACCCGTAAACGAGACCCGAATCGGAAAAGTCCTGGGTAGCGAGGCTCTCATTGGACCCGTATTGCGTTCGAACGCAGTCGACGTTGACAATGCTGAGTTGTATCTACTTGATGGCACTTATCTGGGAACATTGAGCCTTCTTAGACAGCTGTAATACATTGACTTTTAGAAATCAGGTACCAGCAGCTAATTTCTATAAACCCCTCCATCGCCTTTCCAAGAAGGCGATGTCGCTTCGATATGTTTTTTACATAAGTCCGTACTGCTCTACTTGTGGATTGACCTTGGTGAGACTAAAAGGATTTCAAAAACTAACTAGCACAGATGAGGCGTTACGAATATGGCTACTCAATCTGCCAGTTCAAAAGCGCAAAACAGTTGAAGTGCCTCTGCAAGAGGCTTTGGGTCGCATATTGGTTGAAGACATATTCGCTCAGGAGGATTTGCCACGGTTCGACAAATCAGCCGTTGATGGTTACGCATTAGTTGCAAAAAGTACTACCGGCGCAACACAGTTCAAACCGGCGACACTTCAAGTTACTGAGGCTGGGGAAATCACTTCTAAACAGGCTATGCAAATCTGGACCGGAAACCCAATTCCTGAAGGTGCGGACGCTGTCGTCATGATTGAGAACACAATGATACATGATGGAGAGCTCGAAGTTTGGCTTCCACTTGTGCCTCGCGAAAACGTTTCAAAAAAAGGTGAAGACTTACAGAAAGGTGAATGCGCCGCTAAAGCTGGGTCACGTCTAAATCCTTACCATTTGGGTTTGCTGGCAGCCTTAGGTTACACCCAGATTGAAGTTGTTGAAAAACCCAGAATAGCCATAATAGCCACTGGCGGCGAGCTGGCCAAAGCAGGAACGACCCGAAAAGAAAATCAGATTTTTGAATCAAACCAGACCATGCTTTCGGCTATGTGTCGAGAATTTGGTGCTGAACCAGTTAGTTTTGGGATAGCAAAAGATGACATAGATGAAATTGCTGAAAGAATCAGATTAGGACTTCAGGAATGCGATGCGATAATAACCTCTGGGGGAACAAGTGTTGGAGGGCACGATCTCGTTCCCGACGCGGTTAACAAGGTAGGGAAACCTGGCGTTGTTGTCCATGGAATAGCGGTGAGGCCTGGCATGCCTACTGCGGTCGCGGTAGTTGAAAACAAGCCAGTGATGATTCTCTCAGGCAACCCGGTGGCAGCCATCATAGGCTTCGAAGTGTTTGCACGCCCACTATTATCAAGGATGCTTGGACTGAGTAAAGAAGAGCCTAGACCTACCTTAAAGGCTGTCATGAGGCGGAAAATTACCACTGCACTTGGCAGAAAAAATTACGTCCGCGTTCGAGTGACCCAGAAGAATGATGAGTTCTATGCGGAACCCGTTAGCACACGTGGCTCAGGTGCCATATCTACAATGACCAGGAGCAACGGATTCGTTGTGGTTCCTGAGAACAGAGAGGGTGTCAAGGAAGGGGAACTTGTGACTGTCCGCTTATTCGGTCCAGTTGAAGAAGTGGAAGAACATGTTTAGGCGACTTTTGACTTTTGATGAAGCAAAAAAGGCCATCAGCAAGCACCTTCAAACTGAGCCTTTGGGCGAACAATTGGTTCCTTTGCTGGAAGCACATAATCATGTTTTGGCGGAGAATATCAATTCCTCCCTCGATATTCCACCTTTTAACAGGTCAACTGTTGACGGTTACGCTGTGAAGGCAGAAGACACCTATGGCGCAGAAGAAAACAACCCTATAAGACTAAAGATCTGCGGAGTTGTTAACGTGGGAGAGCTTCCACTGTTAAGCATCGAAAAAGGTGGAGCTGCAGAAATCGTGACTGGGGCTCCTATTCCTGAAGGTGCGGACTCTGTTGTCATGGTTGAGGATACCGAAAAAGATGATGACGGACTTCGTGTTTACAGTGCTGTAGCCAAAGACGAGAATGTGATGAAGAAAGGTGCGGACATTAAAAGAGGGGTAATTATCCTTAAGGCTGGTCAGGTTTTAGGTTCTTCAGAGATAGGGGTTATTGCGGCATTAGGGTTGACGAAAGTAAAAGTGTTCCGTGCTCCTGTAGTTGCTGTTCTCTCCACAGGGGGCGAAGTGACGGAGCCGGGTAAAGATTTGCCTCCGGGAAAGATTTATGACATTAACGCCTACAGCCTCAGCGCTGCGGTCTTGGAAAACGGCGGAAAACCTGTGTATTTGGGCGTAGTGCCAGATGACAAAACAGCTTTGCGGAAAGCGTTAGAGGATGCACTCTCTTCCGCAGATATCGTTTTGACTTCCGGAGGGGTCTCAGTAGGTCCAAAAGACATAACGCCGCAGACAATTGACTCTCTCGGCAAGCCCGGATTGGTAGTCTGTGGAGTGGCTGTGAAGCCTGGAAAACCTATTGCAGTGGCCTTTGCAGGAAGGAAACCAGTCTTTTCGATGCCTGGACATCCGACCTCTGCCCTGCTGATGTTCCATCTGTTTGTGCGTCCAGTTATTCAACTTCTGTCAGGGAGATCCGTGCAGGAAATTTCAGCTGTTAAGGCTGTTGCCGGCGCGAGAATGTTTTCAGCTAAAGGTAGACGAACATTTGTTATGGTCAAGCTGAAACGGGAAAAGGCGAATAGGCTTATTGCTGAACCTGTTGAGACGGGAGCGTCTGGAGCTATAACGACTCTTGCCAAGGCTGATGGTTTTGTGGAAATCCCTGAGAATCAACAGTTCGTTGATGCTGAAGAAGAGATTACAGTGTCTCTACTTAGAAATGTTCAGGGGCTCTAATTCAGGTTTAAGCTTCTGCTGGCCTATTCTTCAGCACCAAGTACAGTGTAACAATCAACGTAAGAACAGCGTAGGCGACCATCCCTAAGCCTACTGCTAAATTGCTGAACCCCATGAACAATAGCGTATAGAGAGAAAGCGTCATGGCTACAACGAACAAGGCTCCAACCAGCCACATTGCCCAGAACCTCTTCTTTAGAAGGCCATAGGCGGCGATAAGGCTTAGAATTCCAGTCAGTCCAATGTGCGGCGGGAATGACGAGAAAGGAAGCAATGCGAGGAATATGATGCCGACCGCAGCGAAGAATATGATTGGTGCTAATGTGCTCAATTCTGTGGTTTTTAGTTTAGATGCGAATGACACTTTTGAATCGCCTTTAACCTATTGCATTGAAAGCTGAATTTAAATCTAATGTTAAACATCCCAGACGGGGTTCATTGATCTTCTAGGGAGCCGGTTTCCTTGAAAAGGCGTAAGCGTGCGAGCGTGATTGAGCGAAAGAGTTTAGTGCGACCCCGAAGAAAACAGTTACGAAGAGGAGTGAGTATGAGCTACATGGAACTTTTTGTTTCACAATCGAATGTTTTCAGCGGGGTTCAGAAACCTTTTGAAAAAGCCAAATATGTTGTCTTCGGCGTTCCGTTTGATGTCACAAGTACGTACCGGACGGGAGCGCGGTTTGGACCTAATGCTGTCAGACAAGCTTCGTTGAATATTGAAACCTACAGTTTTCGAACTGGAATAGACGTAGAAGATTTGCTTCTGCATGATCTGGGTGATTTACACATCTCGACCAGCCCGAGGAAAACGGTTGAGATGCTGAAGAATGTGGTAGCCGACCTTTTAGCCGCAGGAAAGATGCCAGTGGCGATAGGCGGAGAGCACACGATAACCCTGGGTATTTTAAAGGGTTTAGGAACCAAAGCCGAAAAAACGGCGATCGTAAGCTTCGATGCTCACCTTGACGTCCGCCGGGAGTTTCAGGGGTTAACGCTTTCACACACCACTTTTATGCGACTTATAAACGAGCAAGTGAAACCTGCCAGAATCTTCGAGTTGGGGACAAGAGCTGTCTGCAAAGAAGAGTTGGAATATGCCAAAAAGTCTGGAATAGAGTTTTTCACCTCTCAACAAATTAGAAAAGATGGAATTGAAAAGGTCACGCGAAACCTCCAGGAGAAATTGTCGCCTTACGATAATGTTTACTTGTCAGTTGACATGGATGTTCTTGATCCTGCTTTTGCGCCCGCGGTGCAGAATCCGGAAGCCGATGGAATCGAAACTAATACCCTGATAGACGTTTTGTGTGCTCTGTGCGATAAGCGTGTGATCGGGTTTGATATCTTGGAGATTGCACCTATTTATGATCAGGGCATTTCCGCAGTTGCGGCCGCCAGAGTGATGTTTGAAATGCTTTGCCAGCTTGAAAAAAGTCGAAAAGGATAGAGTGCAACAGCCAATTGTCTATTCAATGAATATGGCGGGTTGATTGGGCATCGCCATTACAGCTCTCCGTTTCGGATCGTAACGTTTTGTCTCGTCTTCGCTGTAAACTAAGATTTCGGCCTTGAACCGATCCCTTAGGAAGTCAAGGGCTTCCTTGATGTTTTTGAGTTCGTTTATTTCTCTGATTTTTAGTATGTTATCTTGTCTCTCGGTTGACAGCTTTGTCAGTACTTTGATGATTCTTGGCACGAGGCTGGCAACTTCTTTCATATGCGGTTTCAGATTAGGATCAGAAGCGCTCTCCTTCATAATTTCGTTGATTCTAGGTTCGCCGGCTCTTGCCTTTTCAATGACTTTTAAGTAGATTTGCCATTTCCATGGTGAGGCCGTGTAGTAGCAGATTTTTTTGGGTGTGATTTTTGTGGCTTTCAGTATGTTCAATGTGTCAGCTATCATGTCTGTGATGAAGTTTTCTTCTTCTTCAGCATGGACGTCGATCTTGTTTTCGTCAAGCGTTGGCCATTGTGCCTGCGAAATGAATCCCCTTTCGCCTGTGTGGCTCCAGAGCTCTTCGCAAATGTAAGGCGCAAAGGGTGCGAGCAGTCTGAGCCATATTTCCAATGCTTCGCGGACTGCCTTCGACGTCTGTTTTTCCTTTTCTTTGAGCGTAATAACGGAAGTCGTTCCACGTTCCGAATAGCGCAGTTTCCAAGGCTGTTCGGGTTTTAAGCTCTTCAAGGGCTCCAGTGACTGTTCTTATGCGTTGTTGCAGTTTACTCAGCAGCCATTTCTCCATATGCGATGTCTCGTCACTTTTGGCTGATTCGATTATGTTCATGGCGAAGTTTTGGAGGGATTCGAGTTTGCTTTGAGTGTCTGAGGCGTTTTCGCTTCTCCAGTCTGGGTCATCCATGCCTTCGGCGCCTAACAATAGCGCGCATCGCGTGGCGTCGGCGCCGTAGCGGTCAACTGCGCCTTTCATGGTTACGAAGTTGCCTTTGGACTTGTGCATTTGTTTGCCTTCGATCATGAGCATGCCGTTCACTCCTATGGCACGAGGCCAATGTTCACGTGGAAACAATGCGGCATGGTGGAAGATGCAGAAGCTCAAATGGTTAGGTACAAGTTCTTTGGCTGAGACTCTGAGGTCGAAGGGATACCAGTACAGAAATTCTTCCCGCATTTCTTCAAGGAGTTCAACTGTTATTCCGGACGTTTCGCTGATTTGTGTCGCTGCGCCTTTTCCTAAGAAAAGATAGTCGAACACTTCAGGTTTCAGCGCTTCAGATTGTATGTTGTGCTGGCGTATGTGCTTGTTTATGGTGTAAAAGGCCATGTAGATTGTGGAGTCGCTCAGCGTTTCGATTATCCAGCCTTTGCCCCAGGGGAGAGGTGTTCCGAAACCAGTGGTTCTGGCGCAGGCCCACTCTTTGAGCCAGTCGATTACCGTGATGAACCATTGCCTTGCCGCTTCAGGGTAGATGTTCATCTGTGCGATTAGTTCTTTGGCTTTGTTTTTCCATTGGGGATCGGAATAGTTCAGGAACCACTGGTCTGATAGTATCTTGACTATGCAGGGTGTCATGCAGCGGCAGACAACAGGTTCGGGCAGATCGTACATGCTGTCGGCAGCGCCCAGTTTCTTGAAATCCTTTATGAGGATGTCTTTGACTTCTCTTACTGTTTTTCCAGCGTATGGTCCACAGTTTTGTTTCAGAATGCCTCCGTGGAACTCTTTCTTGTATAGAGCTTTGGTGGCTTCGTCTGCGCGGGGATCATGTTGGTCTTTTACTCCCATTTGTTCAACCAATTCTACGGCTGGGTATTCGCCGAAGCCTTCGACTTGAATGAGGGAAATCGGCTTGATCTGTTTCACGATTTCTGGGTTGACTCCGAATTCACGGAGCACTTCGGGTTTTTCCTGTAAATCCTTCAGTGCGAGCCAATCATAGGGTGCATGGGCTGGAACGCTGTACACTACGCCTGTGGCTTGGTTCGCGTCGACAAACCAGCCTGGCAATATCGGAAACTTGGCTTTCGTGATTGGGTTTTCGAAGGTTTTTCCGATGAGTTCTCTGCCTTTGAACTTGCGTTTGACTTCAACAGTTCGTTCTTGTTCTTTGAGTTTCTCCGCAGCTTCTTGACTGATTATCCAGTTTTCCCCGTTCACCTTAGCCTCTACGTAAGTGGCGTCGGGGTTTATCCACATGTTCGTTATGCCGTAGATTGTTTCAGGTCTGAACGTCGCCGCAGGTAGAAATGTTCCGTCATCAAGCTTGTACTTTATCAGCGTGTACTCTTCAGGGGTGACGCCTTCGCCTACTTGGCGGTCATGATCGCCGGTTGGGCTTTTGTCTTTGGGGCACCATACAACAGGGTGCGTTCCTCTCGTGACGTAGCCCATCTCTTTCAGGCGTGTGTACTGCCACTCGATAAACTTCTGGTAAGTCGGCAGAATCGTGTTGAATTCTCTTCGCCAGTCAATCGAGAAACCAATGCGCTTGGCAATCGAGCGTCCTTCGTTGGTGTAGTACTGTGCCATGTAAAGACGGGTCAACAAATTTCTTGAGTTCTTCCTCTGGCACTCCGTCAATTTCCCGCAAGACACGAATATACTCTGCATCACCCTTTGCAACTCGTTGGCTTGCTCCCAACAGCGGCTGCCCAGTCCAGTGCCAAGCCCAAGGCCACAGAACATTGTAGCCTTGCATCCGCTTGAACCGTCGCGTAAGCGTCCACACGCGTTGCAGTGAATGTGTGACCCACATGCAGCGGGCCGTTCATGTAAGGATAGGGAAAAGTAACCATGATCTTTCTTCGTTTGGGGTCTGGGTCTGCCTCAAATATGTGTGCTTGTTCCCAGCGTTTCAGCCATTTGTTCTCGTTTTCCTTGGTCTGACTCATGAAACTTGTTGAATTAAGCTGTGGGCTATTAAGAGTTTTGCTCCAGAAAAAGAGATGATCATTCCATTGCTCGGCGCTTCTCCTTGTGAATTATCGGTTCCTCTGGTTGACTTTGAGATTGGGCGTTGGACCTAAAGTGACAAATATTTAGAGGGAACATATTGTTGGAGTGGTGTGGCCATGACGGTTAAGAAGAGACTCGTGGAAAAGGCAGGGGCCATTATGCTGGAGAGAGGGCATGCTGCGGTGGAGCTGGCGAAGGAGAAAATGCTGAGCGAGCAAGTGGAGTATGCGCCGCTTCGAGATGCTTTGCGTTACTTTATGGGGGATTGGAAAGATTTCTTGCATCCAGCTTTGGTTTCGCTTGCGTGTGAAGCTGTTGGAGGCAAGCATGAGAAAACCGCTCAGATAGGTGCAGCTCTAGTACTCTTGGCTGGTGGTGCGGACGTCCATGATGACATCATAGATGAGTCGATAACCAAGTGGTCTGAAAAGACGGTTTATGGGAAGTACGGAAAAGATCTTGCTATCCTTGTGGGTGACGCGCTACTGCTTGAAGGTGTCTACTTGCTTCACGAGGCCTGTGACACGTTTGAAGCTGCAAAGAAGAATAAAATTTTGGATTTGGTGAAGCACGCGTTTTTTGAGATGAGCGGTGCTGAGGGGGCTGAGACAGGAATGCGAGGTAGAATCGATATACCCAAGCATACGTATATGGAGATTATTCGTCACAAAGTTGCCGCTGGCGAAGTAGCGACCCGAATAGGTGCCCTAATTGGAGATGGGACGACCGGAGAGGTTGAAATGCTTGCCGATTATGGCCGTGTTTTCGGTATCCTGTTGACAATGAGGGACGAGTTCATTGACGTCTTCGAGCATGAAGAACTTTCAAACAGAGTTGAAAAGGAGGTTCTTCCCCTTCCGATAATTGTAGCGCTTTCAGACGAGAACAAGAAGTCTGATCTGCTTCAACTTGTGAAGGGGAAGATAACTGAAGAAAAGACCGAGAAAATAGTCGATATAACGACTAGAGCAAAGGTAGTGAACTTCTAGTCTCGGAGATGAGACAGATGGTTAATAGGTTAGGGACCACACTAGGAAATGTTCGGTATTGCAAAGAAGATTTGGAAATAATCCTCACGGCAACTCTCGAAGACTTGTAGGCTTGATCCACTTGGAAAGCAGGTTGAAGATGTCTAAGCCCAGAATTTACCGAATCTGAATGGTTTAGGTTTCACCTTTGGTCGTCTCCCTTCCTCTGCTGTATATCTGTTGTACAGTTCGAGTTTAAAAGACTTGTGGTGGACGCACACTGGCACAACATCAAGCGTTTGTACAGCCTTAATTTATATTCTAAATCTTATTTCTGAGCACTTAACGCTTATTTTCTCAAGCTGCAACAGTGAATTGTCGAAGAGTACGAGTACGAATGCTCAGAGGAAGCTTTAGTGGCCTAAGGAGCCTCGGAAACACTAAAAACGTAGTGAGCACGATACTTGTTGCAAATGCATTCGTTTGGTACTATGCAGTCGTATCCTCGTTGGCATCAATAAATCCTCCATTATGGATTTGGTTTCTTCACTTTTCCGGCATGATTGTATCCGCTTTGGCTGGCGCTTCATTTGGGAAGAGATTTGACCGATCGCATTTTCTGATTGTATGGCTAATCACTGGAATTGGTTCTTCTGCGCTGTTTTTCGCTTTGGAGAGCACCTCATTGATATTGGTTGGTCTTGTTTCTCTGCTTCTGGGGTTGTCCTTGGGTTTCGGTATGCCTGCTTGCATGAGCTATTTCAACGACAGCGTTGTACTAGTAGAGCCGAGGTCGCGTAAGCGGCGTCACGATGCTAGGTAGCGGCATAGGCATTGTTGCATTCGGGTTTTTAATAGGAACAGACTTTTTCTTGATTGGTATGGTTCTTGCAGTTTGGCGTTTGATAGGCCTTTTAGTTTTTCTTTGGGCTAAAGATTATAGAAGAATGGAGCGAAAAGAGATAACGCTATCCTACAGGCAGATTTTCGGTCAGCAGCATTTCGTTCTGTATTTTGCGCCTTGGGTGATGTTCTCGTTGGTGAATTACGTTGCTGTGCCAATGGTGCCAAATGTACCTTTGCTTGGAACAGTTCAGCTTGCATTTATGGGAGCTTCGGCAATCTTTGGGGGCTTTTTTGTGGATTCCATAGGACGCAAGCGCATAGCAATCGCTGGCTTTGCCATGTTGGGATTAGGCTCTGCTGTTATCGGTTTTTCAGGAACTAGTCTAGCCTCCATTCCTTACGCGGTTCTCTGTTTCAATGCTGTGCTGGATGGAGTTGCATGGGGTTTTCTTCTTGTTCTTTTCATTTTGACATTGTGGGGAGACCTGAGTCACTCTTACTCAAGCGACAAGTACTATGCATTAGGGGTTCTGCCGTTCTTCGCGTCCATGTTTCTTGAACAGCTGGTCGGGAAGCTTATACCTACGAGCATAACTTCCTCCACGGCGTTGGTTTCTTTCGTGTCTTTCTTCTTGTTTCTGGCAGTATTGCCTTTGGTTTATGCACCTGAGACTTTGCCTGAAAAAGTCATGAAAAAAAGAGAGCTAACGATTTACATTGAGAAGGCACAGGAAATCGCGGAAAAATACTATTAAACTCCTTCTCAGTTTACCATAACGCATGTTCTTTCACGTGATCCTCACCACCGAATGTAACCTGCAGTGCCGCTACTGCTTCGGCGAGACACTGGACGATTTCGATGAGGATTTTGCCGACATCGAGGTGGATTATTCTCTGCCAAAAAAGGCTGCCTATGACCTCTCGGTGCTTGCTGAGTTTTGCAGGCGGGATCCCGAGTGCGTTTTGACATTCTACGGCGGTGAGCCTCTTCTCTGCAGAGATGAGATTAAGAAGATCATGGATGTGGTCAAGCCGCATCACTTCATGATTCAGACGAACGGCTTTTTCTTGGATCGTTTGCCAGCCTGAGTACGTTAACCGTTTTCACACCATTTTGGTTTCCATAGACGGCGACGAAGCCTTGACCGACTCTTACCGTGGGAAAGGGGTTTTCAGGAAGGTCGTTGACAACCTGAACCTGATCAAAAAGAACGGTTTCGGTGGGGAGTTGATTGCGAGAATGACGGTTAATGGAGCAAACAGACCTATACAAACAGGTCACTTGGCTCTTAGATAATCATGAGTTCAGTTTTTCTTCCGTGCATTGGCAGCTGAACGCTGGTTTCTGGGGAAACGACTATTCAAGGCGCAGACTTCAAGCAATGGAGTGAAACGTCCTATGTTCCCGGTTTAGAGAGGCTGATGCGGTTCTGGGTTGACCAGATGGAAACGCGAGGCGTCGTACTCAAGCTTTATCCTTTATTAGGCATTGCCAATTCGCTCTTACATGACGAACAAAACAGTCTGCTCCGCTGCGGAGGCGGATGGATAAACTACGCCATCCAAACCGACGGCTACATAATCCCATGCCCCACAATGTGGGGAATGAAAGACTACTACTTAGGACACATTAGCGACGCGAACCCGCTTGAACTCAAGAAAATCTTTGTTAGCAAGCCCTGCAGCGAATGCGATATTTTGGGTGTCTGCGGAGGACGTTGCCTCTACGCAAACATAACCAATCGCTGGAGCAGAGACGCCTACTCCACAGTATGCCGCACTGTAAAAGGCCTGGCAAGCGCCGTAGAGACAGAACTCCCCAGGATAAAACGTTTAATTAGCGATGGAAGAATTGATATGAAGGATTTTGAGTTTGTCAAGTACAACGGGTGCGAGATTGTACCATGATTCTTTGATGCATCCATTAACTTTTGTTTATGTTGTCTGAGGCTCGAATTCCGCCCCCCCGCACTTTCAACATGCTTTTGGACGAAGCTTGCTGTTTTTTGGAGATGCAGAAAGGCTTATCCGCGAACTTTGCCTAATGAAGAAACGAGGGAAAAGGGTTGAAGCACAACTTCAGTGTTCTCTTCGCTGTCTTATTCCTCGTTTTGAGTTTTTTTGTTTTGGCAAGCGCCATTATTGAAAAGACGATGAGCACGTCACCTTAGCATTCGTCATCAGAAATGAAGGAGAGGGTCGTATGGTGCCTAGCAAGAAGGTTCTTATCTTTGAAATAGTCGGTACAGTCTTCATAGTTTTCATAGGAAGCGCTTTCCACTTCACATACGAGTTATCGGGCAAGCTGGCTGTCGTTGGTGCTTTCTCAGCCGTGAACGAATCTGTTTGGGAGCACTTGAAGCTGGCTTTTTGGCCTTCACTCATCTGGCTGTTAATCGAATACTTGCCTCTAAAGAAACTCGCCAACAATTTTCTAACGGCAAAAACGGTGGGCACCTACCTAATGGTAGTCATAATTCCAATTGTGTTCTACTCCTACACATCGATTACGGGAAAGAGCATCTTTGCTATCGACATAACAACCTTCATTGTCGCAGTTGTAGCTGGACAAGTCATAAGTTATTACCTCTTCAAGAAAAATCAGTTTTCAAGAACAGGCGACAAGTTTGCGCTTGTCATGTTGGTTGTCTTGGGAATTTCTTTCATAGTCTTCACGTTTTACCCTCCGCATATACCAATTTTCCAAGACCCAATCAGCAGAGGTTACGGAATCGTCATCTAATCCAGAATACAAAGCAAGTTAAGTCCAAGTTGACCTATGTTTTGTTCTGAAGCGGACAGGTCCACATATTTTTTTAGGCAATCATGGCGACTTGAGTCCTGTCTTTTCTGACACTTCATCAAGCTTTATTATTAAGATTGGTTTGTCTGCAGTGAAGGCACCCCAATCAGAACCCTGGGAAAAGCCATGCGCGACCAGAAAGTTGGGCGAAAGTTTCTGTTTACCCACTTCCGCCATCTTTTCTATAGCCCTTTTCCTTTCCTCACGCTCCTCCACCAACCTTAGTTTTCCAGTCAGCACCACGAACCCATATTCGCTAAGATTTGGACTATACTGTTCTATTTCCACGCAAACTGGGGTTTCTTGCTTGAAAAAACTCATTTTCTTACCGTAATCGGTGAAATGAAAATAAAGAGCACCATCGACAACAACGTACTGAAAAGGCGCTATGTAAGGCTGCTGATCACCTCGGAAAGCTATTCGACACAAGAATTGCTCTCTAACAAGTTGTTCAATCTCGTTTTCTTTCATTTTTGGCATCTGAGCTTCTGTCACTTCTGACACCATCAATCAATAGGTTTATCCGTCCTATTTTTAGTGTTGGTGGAAAAGACCCTGATGGTTATGCAGGCGTAGCTTCGTGCTTTAGAAGACACCATCGCCCACCGAAGCGCGCCCTTTATTACTAGTTTGATTATTGTCCTCTACAGATTAGCAAGTCTAATATTTGGTTAACGTAGTCATTTAACCATTGGAGAAGTTATTGTGCCCCATGTGGTTTTAACAGGAAAAGCTACAATTGAGGATATTTTCAAAGAACTAAAACCTTTATTCATTAGAAACGGAAGTGCGATTCTAAAAACGTCGGAAGTATATTTAGAGCGTGACAAAAATGCTGTTCTTGTTGATTCACTAGCTATTGAGGCTAACAAGAAGACTATTTTTCTCGCAATGATATCGGGTAGAGACGATGGTGTTGTAGTTAGGCTTTATCCGAAGGTTGAAGTAGAGAAAACAGATGGGGTTAGAAAGATACTTGCTGAATTAGCAAAGCAGCTCATTGCGGCGTTTCCTGGGCTTAAGGTAGGAGAGACAAATCTTGCTGATTATTTGAGATAGATAGCCAAACGTTGTTTTTCCATTTTCTGTACACCTGTTCAAACCCCCTGAGAATCCTGTAGGCTAATTCGCGGACTCTTGTAATCAGTGGTTGCAGGGCAACCCACACAGTCCGACTCTGTGTAACTGACGCAAATTGCGCATTTTTTCCCACAGGGAGTTAGTTCACACTTTTCAAGAGAAATCTTCAAACTAAATGTCTCGCCGATGATGGGTTTAACCCTCTGCCACGAAATTATCCTTGCGCTCAACACGTTTTTTATGCATTCGATAGAAGATAGCAAAGTTTCAGCGGTTTCTGCACAAACAAGAGCGGTATAAATTGGTTTAGCGATTGCCTGGACTAGTTGAAGAACCCTGGGGCATGCTGCCAACTTGTCCACGATTTCTTGTCTTCTTTGCGTTTCATCGGTTTCGAGAGTGATGAGAGCCAACTTAAACCCTAGTTTTTCGATATTGACTTTGGCACCAAAATCGACAAGGTTTATCTTAGCAAGTTCATTCATTCGCGCTATAGCTGTGGGCCTTGAGATCCCAGCTTCCTTGGCAATTTGGGTTGTGGATTTTCTACAATCTTCACTCAAGGACTTCATTATTTTTATGTCGAGGTCATCTATTGTTTTTGACATAGGTTTTCATCACATGCAGTTTACAAATTGTAAGCTATTCCTAAAAGCCTATATAAACGGTAAAGTTTATAAGCTTTAGCTTTACAATGTGTAAATCGCAAAATCAATGGCAGAAAACTGGAGGTGAATGAGAATGGCAGGTATATGTGACACAGCAGTAGCAGCAGGCAACTTCAAAACTCTAGTCGCAGCAACACAAGCAGCAGGTTTGGTCGAAACACTAAACACCAAAGGCCCTTTCACAGTATTCGCGCCAACAGATGACGCCTTCGCAAAACTTCCCAAAGGTACAGTCGACAGTCTACTGAAAGATATCCCAAAGCTAACAGCCATCCTAACATACCACGTCGTGGAGGGAAAAGTCCCAGCAAGCGACGTCGTACAACACCCAAAACTAACAACGCTACAAGGGCAAGACCTGAAAATCGACGCAGCAAAATGGCACCTACATAAATCAGTCAAGGTCAACGACGCAAACATCCTCAAAGCAGACGTCCAAGCAGACAACGGAGTCATCCACGTAATCGACAAAGTTTTGTTGCCCAAGTAAGTCATTAAGCAACCACTAACCCAATCCCTTTTTTTAGTAAACTCAACAGGGTAGAAAAAGATGGAAGAAAACATAGTAACAGTTGAAGACTTACATAAAACCTACGGCAAAGATGTACTGGCTGTAGATGGAATATCTTTCACAGTCAAGAAGGGCGAAATATTCGGTTTCCTTGGACCAAACGGAGCCGGAAAGAGCACAACCATCAAAATCCTTACAACCTTGCTTGAAAAAAGTTCCGGCAAAGTGACAATCGACGGACTAGACGTCGATGATGATCAAGCCAAGGTAAGACGCATAATAGGCTACTCATCACAAGAAGTAGGAGTAGACGACGATCTAACTGCACGCGAAAACCTCCTGCTGCAATCCAGCTTCCATCACATCCCCAAAGAAAAAGCCAAAGCGAAAGTTGAAGAGCTACTGAAAACGGTTAGGCTTGCCGAAGCAGCTGACCGCAGACTCAGAACTTTTTCAGGCGGAATGAGAAAAAGACTGGACCTAGCATCAGCACTTGTCTCCGAACCAAAAATCTTATTCTTAGACGAACCAACAACAGGCTTAGACCCCCAGAGTCGACAAGACATATGGGAGTACATAGTGAAGCTTAACCGCCAGGGAATGACAATCTTCCTGACAACCCAATACATGGAGGAGGCGGACCGCTTGGCTGGAAGACTGTGCATTGTTGACCAGGGGAAGATTGTGGCAGAAGGTACACCCAATGAACTCAAAGCCCAAATAGGGGCAGATAAAATCACATTACATTTCAAAGCAGACGATTTCGATTCATGCGACAAAGCCAAAAAATTAATGTCCAAATTACCCGGTATTCAAGAAGTAGGTCAATGTAGAGACGGTTTGATCTCTGAGAACGGATTGATAATTATGACCAAGAACGGTTCATCGATGGTCACGCAAGTTGTGCGCGCAATGGATAGTGCAGGCATCAATGTGGAGCAGCTTACTCTCTCAGCTCCTACTCTTGATGAAGTTTTCCTCAAACTAACTGGAAAAACCCTCAATGTTGTGGAGCGAAAAGAAGCAATCAGTCCTCGAGGAAGAAGGAGGCGGTAAAAATGATGGAAATGCTCTCTGAAGTAGCGGCAATTTTCATGCGTTGGAACAAGAAACTAGTGCGTCAACCCATACTGATTTTCTTTAACCTAATTCAACCTTTAGTTTGGTTCCTCTTGTTTACTCAGGCTTTCTCAGCAATCGGAAATATACCAAGCTTCCAATTACTCACCGGAACCAGCAGCTACATCACCTTCTTCACAGCTGCTGTAATAATACAAACGATAGCCTCTTCAGCTTTGAACGCCGGAATTGGATTAGTTAACGATTTTGACAGTGGATTCATGGACAAGATGCGAGTAGCTCCAATTAGCAAATCCTCAATTCTGTTCGGCAGACTTTTCAGCAGCGCGCTAACCACAGTTGTTCAAGTTGCAATTATACTGGTGATCGGCTTAGCTCTAGGGGTAAACATAGCTTCTGGGGTACTTGGGGTTTTAGTTATTTTCGTTTTGGCTGCCCTTTTCGGAATAGCATGGTCAGGTATTTCCCTGTTCGTAGCCCTAAACACCAAAAACTCTGAAACCACCCTCTCCGTTGGACTCTTGACGACCTTCCCGCTTCTGTTTCTCTCCGCTTCCGTGATGCCACTGGGTCTATTACCGAGTTGGGTTCAACAAGTGGCGAAAGTAAACCCTTTCACTTACATAGCCGAGGCATTCCAGTCACTGATCATAAAAGGTTTTGTTTGGGCAAACATTCAGAACGCGTTGATTGCAATACTGATAGTCGGCATTCTTAGCTTGGGTGCGAGCATCCTATTGTTCAGACGAAAAATCTCCTAATTCGCAGAAAGTAACTGGCTTTGAGAAAGTGCGTGAATGAATGGTTGAAACAGTAAAGTACGAAATAATCCGCAAAATAGGTAAAGTTGAGATACGTCGCTATCCCAAGATCGTGATTGCCAAAGTGGAAAATCCAGAAACAGACGCCTTTAATCTCCTCTACCAATTCATCACAGGGGAGAACAGGCAAAAAACAAAGGTCAAAATGACAGCCCCAGTGGTTTCTCAACAAATTGCAATGACTTCGCCAGTACTTTCAGAGACAGGCTCCATGGCGTTTGTGATGCCCGCAGAATACTCTATTGAAACTGCTCCTGAACCCGTGGACAGCCGTGTGAGGGTCTCTGAAATCCCAGAAAGACTCGTGGCTGCATTGCGTTTCTCTGGTGGCTGGTCAGAGGCCCATTTTGAAAAAGAGACCCAAGAACTATTAGACGACCTATCAAGGGCAAGAATAAAAACAAGAGGCACCGTATTCACGATGCTTTACAACCCTCCATTCATTCCGGGATTCCTGCGAAGAAATGAGGTCGCCATCGAAATAGACGAGGCTTAATCAAGCCTAGATTATACTTTTTCGACGCCCATTAAGTTAATTAACCAAAAATGACAAAAAAAGATCGATAGAGGAGGAATAAAAAATAAACTACATAGAGAGGCAGGAAACAATAGCCAAATCCCCAATATCCTTCGAATACCTGAAAAAGTTCAACATAGGCGCAGGCATCCTGCAACTTGTAAATGGCCTGGCAATTCTGGCACTGACCTTCCTTCTGACTTGGCCTAAAGGAACCGACATCTACACTTTCTACCTCAGCTTTGCACACATAAGCCCAACGAATCCAGCACTCTTCGCCCAACCCGACCCTCAAGTACTCTTCACTGTAAATCACCTGGGTCTTCTACTGGCCGCCTTTCCATTGATCTCGGCACTCGCCCACTTCACTATCGCGTTTCCCAAGAACAAAGCGTACAACGAAAACCTCAAAAGAGGAATGAACCCATACCGATGGTACGAATACGCCTTCTCGAGTTCAATTATGATCTGGGTCATCTCAACCTTCGTGGGAATCTGGGACTTCTGGTCGCTGGCAATTATATTCGTCCTGAACGCCATGATGATAATGTTCGGGTACCTAATGGAACTGATAAACCAAAAAACCGAAAAAACAAATTGGTCAGCCTTCATCTTGGGTAGCATCTCAGGTGGTTTCCCATGGGTCGTCCTTTTTGCGTATTTCACAGGCGCCATAATCTCGAGCGAGAACAACGTGCCAACTTTCGTCTACCTGATATTCGTAATATACTTGATGCTGTTCATGAGTTTCGCAGTCAACATGGTTCTTCAATACAAAGGCATAGGACGCTGGAGAGACTACCTGTACGGAGAAAGGGCGTATGTTGTTCTGAGCTTTGTAGCGAAGACTGTGCTCGTATGGCTTGTGTTTGCTGGCTTGTTCAAACCATTTTAGGCGATGTCAACAGATCGCCTCTTTTTCTAATCAACCAGACAGGTCCTTAGAGGGCGCCAAAGTCCTCGGCAGACAAGTCTATATTAATCAGAACTGCTTCTTCCCTGTTTTCGCAAGAAGTGTCGGCTATGAGCGAAATGGAAGGAAAAGTATGCATTATTACGGGAAGTAACTCTGGAATTGGAAAGGAAACCGCGATGGGGGTGGCAAAGATAGGCGCAACGATTGTGATGGTTGTGCGTGATCAGCAGCGCGGTGAAAAAGCTAGAGCTGAAATAGTCGATAAAACTGGAAACAAATCAATCGACGTTATGTTGTGTGATTTGTCCTCAATGGATTCAATCGTGCATTTTGCTGAATCTTTTAGAAGGAAATATAACCGGCTTGATGTTCTGCTAAACAATGCTGGAGCTGTTCTTAACAAGCGAGAAATAACTGCTGAAGGTTTCGAACGAAACTTAGCTGTTAACTATCTGGGATCTTTTCTCCTTACACATAAGTTGTTGGATGTGCTCCGAGTTAGTGCCCCTTCAAGAATCATCAACGTGAGCTCTGGACTTCACGGTTCAGATCGCGTAGATCTGACTGACTTGCAAAGCGAGAGGAACTATAAGGGTATGAGGGCTTATGGAAACGCAAAACTGATGCTGATTATGTTCACTTACGAGCTTGCCAAGCGGCTCGAAGGCACAGGAGTCACGGTAAACGCGCTTATGCCTGGTTTTGTGGCGACTAATTTGGGGAAAAACAGTGGGAGCTTGCGATCATCGTTGCTGTTCAGGATGGTGCGTCCGATGCAGTCGAGCGCCAAAAAGGGAGCAGAGACCTCGATATACTTGGCTTCTTCGCCCGATGTGGCAAACACTACGGGACGAATTTTCAGAAAGAAACGTGAAGTTAGCAGCTCGCCATCAAGTTATGATGTGAAGCTGCGAGAACAGTTTTTGGATAGGACAGAAGAAATGCTTTCTAAATGGCTTTAAGCGCTATTTACGACCAATTTCTTACCTGCTTTGATTTAGATTCTTTAATAATTGGGTTGTGGAATTTAGCGTTAGGTTTTGCTGTTGTTCACGAGTTATGGTTGCAGGTTTATCTCCAGGTTGGTCGCCGTACCATCCAAATTGGGCATGATTGCCCCCATTTATTTCGACTCTATCGGTACCAACGGGAAGGAGTTTTAGTGACTCGTCTATTTGATTTTCGCTTACAAGTCCATCGTTTGTGCCATGGATTGTGACTGCCAGTACGCCTGATTTTGTCAAATTGGTGCCGGATGCGGGGTATGCAGCCCAAAGTACTAATCCCTCAACTTTGTTTGGGTTATCGTATACAAATTGAGCAGCCATAGTGCCTCCCAAGGAGTGCCCACCAATTGCCCATGAGGACACGTTTGGATACGCAGCTATTATGTCGCTGGCTGAGCTTGCTCCGAAAACTGCTAGGTTAAGAGGCATTGACGCAATAATTGTCAGGTAGCCTTCTGCAGCTATGGAGTGCGCTATGGGCGCGTACGATCTGTAATCAATTCTTCCACCTGGATATATTATGAACCCTACGCTGTAGTCAGTGGCCGGTTCAAAGACTAGCCATTTATCGTTCGTTACAGTCACGACGGAATCTGATTTTAGAGCGTTGAGAGCTTCCTGCATTGGTGCAGGGGGAGTCTCAGCCCAAACAACAAAACCTAGCAGTACGACGATGGTTACAACAAGAACAGCCGTTAGTATTTTGTATCTCCTACGCATACTTACGCCCTAAGAGATGATCCTCATATTATGTTTTTCGAGTTAAGACTAAAGAGTTTAAGAAAGACCTCTCGCAAAAATTGCCAGTTTACTTTTCGCACGCTAGCAAATCCAAGTAGCCCTTGATGCACCATAACTCATTCTCTCGATAAATGGACAAAGACCAAAAAAGGGAGGAAGATGCGGGAGACGTCGCCACACAGAGAGCATGCGAGATAATCCCGTAATTATTTTGGTTATCCATTGTTCATTTCCTCTTTCGGAACAGCTTGTTTCCAGTGGGAGCGACGGATTATCCCAACGAAAATTGAAGTTGCAATGGATACGGCTAAGATAGAAAAACCCCCCAATTCATAAGAGTAAAAAAGGAAGTCATGGTCTGACTGAGGGGTCACAGAGGGTCCTGTTGTGAATGTCCACCACGCTGATTCACCCATAATGAAACCTGAAACATTATAGGTTGTGTCAGGCTGCAGAAGCTCAGCTGGGCAAAATATGGTGTTTCTTGAGGCAAGAGGTTCATATTCTTCTTTTATTCGCTGGATGGGAATTGCTGGGCTGAAATGAAGATCAACAGACACTGTTCTTGATTGATACGCGTAGATTACGGTGTCTAATGAGACGTTGGTTGCTCCAGGACGTGGACCCACAAAAACTCCCACATTGCCAAAACCCCACGCTTCTGGAGAGTCTCCCAATGCGTCACCTCCTTGTGTGGAAGGGTTGTAGTTCCCTTCATATTTTGGAATAGAATAGGTTCGCTGGATAGTGAGGGTTAATATTATATATGAAGTGAGAAGCGAAGTAACGAAAAAGACTATTGTTGCGAGTATTAATGGTGAATGTGCTTTCCAAAAGCGAGGACTAATCATGGTTATTCCCTCTTCGCTTCCTAAAGCATGGTACAAATCCTGAAGCAAAAGTAGAGTATGGAAACATGTGCTATAATAGGTTTAAGAAAATCCCTTTTCACACTCAGCAATTTTGACTTAATATTTGCAAATCCAAAAAAAGGAGTTGATCATGAAGAGGTGACCTCTCCATAGCGAAAGGGTGCGAGATAATTTCATAGAATTATAGGAGTGTGCTCTAAGGATCGCGCAACTTCTCGAGAGCTCTGTCAACATTGTCCAAGTCCAGTCTGGAAAGAGTCTCTGATTTTGGTATTCCATCAGCGTCCCAGCCGGCTTCTTCATAGTATTCCTGTACTCTCTTTCTCACGCGGGCCTTGTTGGCGGATTGACCTTTGTACGGTCCTGAAGGCAGCGGTTCGTAGAATCTGTTCGGATTATCATCATCTACCTTAGGATTCCAGAACAAATCCGGTCCTCCCAGAAGCAGTAGTGCTCTCTGTATCTGTAACGTTTTCAGTCCCCCGTTTCTTGCCCATTCCTCCCGGGTCAGATCTGACCCGGTGATGGCGTTGTGAAGTTCAAACCTGGATTTTTCAGGAAAACTGAAACACGTAAATGTGCACAATACGGCTGAATCGGAGAAAACTTCCCATATCTCTCCATATTCGTTCAAGGGCAGATCTGTCATGGATGTGTGGTCACCGCCTTGAACGGAGCAGGCATAGCCAATTTCGCTGGAGAAGTCTTTGCCGCTGCGGATTCCATGGGCACCGACTCCGATTCCTTTGCTGTGAACAGCGTATTTCAGCAAATCTTCGTGTTTCATCTTTCCTAGTTTGAGTGCTGCCCTATAGGTGCCCTCGGCCAATATGTTGCCTATGCCTTCTCTCGCTGTGATTTTCCTAGCCAATGCAGCGAAGGCTTCAGCGTCTCCCCACCTCAGTTCAATTCCATCCACGTCGTCTTTGGAGAGGACGCCCCTTTGGAAAAGTTCAGCGGCAAAACCCATGACGTTGCCCGTCTGGATACCACAAAGTCCTGAGTCGTTAATCAAGGAGGAAAGGTACACGTTCTCTTCTGGGTTGAATATTCCGAGGTTAGGGCCTAAATAGGCCTGTAGTTCGTAGTCTGGGTTGTCGGATATGGCGCCTTTGTACCTTCCTGACTTGACTGCGGCGATCTTCATGCAGTTTGTGGGGCAGCCGAAGTCGCTCCAAGCCTGCTTCACCCAGAGTCTACTCTCAAACTGGTCCACGCCGTAGCTTCTTTCCTTATGCCATTCTTCTTGCCAGTTCCTGACGGGTTCTGAGCTGGTTTTCGCAGCGAAGTTGTACCCGCCTCCGCCCGTTCCCCATCTTCGCCACAACACGTTCCGATACGCAATCTTGTCCACTGCGCTGATCATTTGTTTAACTTTTTCAATATCTTCGACTTCGGGCAATGGTCCTGTCCCCTTAACGGCGACAGCCTTGAGCTTTTTTGAGCCCATCACTGCCCCATAACCGCCGTAACCTGCCGCATGAGTCCATTTGGATATTACAACCGCTGCTCGAACTTTGTTCTCGCCGGCGGGACCAATGCAAAGCGATGCAGGTTCTTTCCACTCACCATAGCCGGGGTGACGCTCCTTCAGTAGGGCTCTGCATTCCTTGTTTAGCAAGGTGTTTGTTTCTTTGGTACTTTTGCCCCAAAGATCTTTTGCGTCTCTGATTTCAACGTCTGAATCCTTGATGAAAAGGTAAACTGGCTTCTCAGCCTGGCCAGTAATGATTATGCCATCGTAGCCGGCGCATCGCAGCTCTACCCCGAATTCACCGCCCACGGTTGAACCTACAACCCCGTTGCTTTGGGGAGACTTGCCTGTAACACCGATTCTCCCTCCTGGATAGAATCCTACAAATGGGCCTGAGAGGAAGAGTAGAATGTTATCGGGGCCTAGAGGGTCTATTTCTTGCCACTTGTGGATCAGTCTTTCGCTCAGGATTTTTGCTGCGAGTCCTCTGCCACCGATGTAGTCTTTTAGCCATGCTTCTTCAATCGTGACGTTTCTGGAATTTCCCTCTGAGAGGTCAACTTCAAGGAATTTTCCTGCGTACCCCAGCATCAGAGGAATTCCTCCGCTTTTTCTCCGTACAATTTTTCTGCAAGATTTCTGGACGTCTCCTCAGGTGTACGTGCGTAGAGACTAGTGGACTGTCCTCTTCTCGGAACTGATTTAAGTACTCCCCATCCTCCTTCTTGGCAAACCTTGGTGCAGGCTGGGTCGCCGTCGCACAAGTCGCAGATTAGGATTTTTCTTTCGGCAGGGTGCAAGTGGGGTATTCTTCCAGGGCAGGCCTCAATGCATTTACCGCACCCTGTGCATTTTTCCTTTTCAACGGTGACAGCGGTGGTTCTTCTGTTTACGGATAAAGCCTGAAAAGGACAAGCTTCAACGCAGGGGTAGTTTTCGCACTGGGTGCACAGATGCGGGAAGTCTGCTCCGGGAACAAGCATGAAAACCCTCACTCTTGACGCTTCGGGCCATATCCTTTTCTCATGATGAAGAGAACAAGCAATTTCGCATTTTCGGCATCCGCTGCACTTTGAGAGGTCTTTAGCTATCCAAATAGGCTCTTTCGATAGTTGCTGGTGCGGTTGATTACTGCTCATTCTTACTCAGTTCTCCAGTTCGTGCAACTTCGGGAATGATTCTTCTTTGATTCTCACGCTAACTCTCTCATAGAAACGGCATCTAAAAATCTTTGGTACAGATGACCTTTTGCTTAACTCTACGCTACAGACGCAGAGATTGACCAATGTTTGGAATAATAAGTTCGTTTGCCTTTCTCCTGAAGAGTGCATTCGCAGTGGTCGGCGCTTTAATGCTTCCTCAACTCAGGAAAAAGTAAACATTCAACAAAAACAAATTTCCAATTTCCCCCTTTTTAGCGGATTAACGTTAACAAGAACACAAAGGAGAATAAGCAGGCAGGAACGGGGCTGAGTGGGCTCTGGGTAAACTCACGATAGTTTCGCAGCAGCCGTCGAGAGTTGCATTTCTCTAATCTCCTTTCATTTATGCTTCCAGAGCCCCAGCAAACCCGTAGTTCTTTTGATATGAAATAATGCTCAATCTTGCGCAGGGCCAAGGGCGATTAGAGGACATGGAAAATTTTAATAACAGAAATTGACGATTCAGCAATCATGAACGTTCCAACAACTACCAAAAACCGAGTCAACACAATTCTGATCGTACTTATATTGGTGAACATAATCGGAGACATCGGAAACATCATCGTCTGGTACGCCGACCCTAGCACACGGGCTTTATCCCTGAACACTGGATACATCGCAAGCATGGTAGGAGCCGAAAGGGCTCTTGTCGCCGGAGCAATCACCCTTGCAGTAGTCGCAATCGTATATTTGACTGCATTGTTTGGCTTATTCAAGAAACTAAAGTGGGCGCCGCTCCTGGTAATCGCCATATCAATTGCCAATCGCGCAATCGCCACGTTCCTTTACCTGTTCAGCGGAGCCTTCTTCATCTGGGCTATATGGACTGTCGTACTCGTGGTCGTCGCTGCACTCGACTACCGCAAAATGTCTGCTCCAGCTGCTTCAACCCAAACATAAGTCTCTCCAAAAAATCGCCATTAACCACATATAATCTAACTAATTTGCCCAACGTAGGAAGCAACCGAAGGGACTGTGTCTATGGGTTTATACAAGATGCGGACGGGAAAAGACGACTTTCTTTTTCGAGTAGCCAGCATCGCTCATAAACATGGAATCGCTCCTAACACCATGACTACTCTCGGATTATGCTTCGGCATAATCTCAGGAGTCTTGTTCATGTATCGCCTAACCCCGTTCGCTTTCGCTTCAGGGTTTCTAAGCGTTTTCTGCGACGTGCTTGACGGCACGATCGCCCGCAAATTCAATCTGGAAACCTCGTTTGGCAGAGTTTTCGACGCGGTTGCGGACAGGACCTGCGAGCTTGCCGTCGTACTGGGCGCTTTGGCTGCCGGAATCATAGAGCCGATTGGAGTAATTGCCATAGTTGGTTCAACCGTACTCTTCTCGCTTCGCGTTGTAAGCCAGTCTTACGGGTTAGAAACCAACTACGTGATGTTTGGTCGAACCGAGCGCCTTGTCTTCATATTGCTGGGACTAATCTTGCCTTTCACAGCTGTGAGCACTGTCTGTTTTGTTGTCGCCGGAGGATTCGGATTTGCATCATCAATTCAGATAATAGTCTTTCTTTCGCGACGGCACTTGCAAATGAAAAAGGCTGGCACAACATATGTAACCCATTAAAACTCTTCCTACTGAAAGCCCTTTTTCAATTTCTTTGCAGAAAAGTATGTACACAATCCTGTTTTCGCTTCCACCTATGCGAATTACTCTTGAATATTATATTGCGTCTATTTGCTTTTTTCTGGAAGGGTGTACCACCCTAAGATTTTGTCGACTGTTTTTCTGAGTAGCCTGCGTTATGGAGACGAACTCGACGCACATTTTAATTTAGTCTTTATGCCCATGCAGCCTCTCTTCTGCTCCTCCTGCGGTAGAGGAACAAGCCTGCGCCCAATGCAATAAGTCCCACCGCTATTGTTGACACAGCAATCGGTAAAGCTGCTGGAGACAACTCGGGTAAAGGAGTGGGTTCCACAGTCTTGGCAAGGGTGAAAATTACGGTTTGTGCTCCGGTGTTGCCTGCGATGTCAGTAGCGTATATGGTTACATTGTGGGAGCCATAGTAGAAGCCCATGAGCGTTGTGTTCTTTGATATCACAATTGGTGCTCGTGAGTCAAACTTGTAGGTGATGGAACAGTTCGGCTCGTTCACTGAGAACTCTAACGGAATTGAGGTTTCAAAGTATGTTCTGTTTTGAGGCGAGAGTATGGTGATTTCTGGCGCAGCTGAGTCTGGAGCCACTGTTTCCCTGGCTATGGTAAAGTGTACTTCGGCGTAATCATTCAATACGTCATTCGGAGCTACTGGCGTGACCGCTTCAACAATTACGCTGTGAGAACCTTTGGATAATGGATACAGCCACATGCTCTCGTTGAAGGTGTGGCCATCCCATTTTTCGGGTGCAAACTCCTTGAAGGGCTTGCCGTCTATGCTGTAGCCGACGTACCATACTCCTGGATAAGCTCCTGCGGTAATTACAAGTTGCATGACATTCGTGTTGTATGTTCTGTTTTCCGGCGAACCTATTGAGACTGTAACAAAATTCGAGTCACAGTTGGTGTAAGGGTAAGGATTTGCATCTGCCGGACTAATCATTTTTGATCCAGCCAAGGTGGAAACTACCAGTACCAAGATCATTGCTAGTGCTGATGCAGTTTTCTTCACTGGGGTTTGCCTCTTCGGCTTTTCCTGTAGTAGACCAGCAGCCCTGTACATATGACAACGATTAAGGCTATGGTTCCTATGGCAACAAGTATCACGATAGCCATGACTAATGCTGTTGAGATAGGTTCTGGCGTTGGTGTAGGTGTTGGTATTGGCGTTGGTAATAGAGGCTGCGAAGGTATGGGCAAAAATGCTTCTGTCTTGATTAGGTAAATTTTGCCCGTGCGTGGATTGTCAAATAAATTGTATCCAACACCCAATGTGGCAAGTGCTCCATCAGATGTCTCAATCACCGAAGACAATTCAAGAGGAGCAGTGCCGTCAGCCCCTGTATAGGTGAGGTTTTTCACCCATTGCGTGTTGTTATTAGAGTCGTTTTTAGTGATGCTTCCATCTTTCCAATAAGCAAACCCGCCATCGCTGGTTTCAATGCCTGTTGAGGCAATGTCCCAAGTCTGGCACACTTGAAAAATTCGCTGCCCACTGGATATTTCCTTGATAATCCATTTTAACGAGAGTAGGGGTGTGTTCGTACGTTGTGCCGTATGTAGACCAATATCCTGCTATTTCGTATCCTTCATCGTTCGTTTGAATAATACTCGATGCTGCAAGGAAATCGATAGTTTTCTCAAATTGAACATTGCCTAAAGAATCAACCTTGAAAAAGGTGGATGGCTCGAAAGTAAACTGGTAACCCCAACCCAAATCCATGAAGGCATATCCTCCATCACTTGTTTGAATCAGGTTGGATGCTGATTGAACGCCGGTCCCATCATATACACCGGCACGTCCATAATCTGTTTGCCTTTCGATGGCGGGAGCAGAAATGGGTGCATTGTCTGAGGTTTGAGAGAATACAATCGGTAATGATTCTATGCAAAGCAAAATGGCGGCAATGAGTAGTAGAGTTACCTGTTTACTCGTAATATCCCCAACAAGCATAAAGTTGTTTCGTTGTTAAAGGGGTTTTTGTAAAGGTTTCTTGACTAAACACGCCCTAAGCGAGAGCAAGTCTGGTTAAGGTTTCTTGACAAACACTGACATTTCAGAGTTTAACGTAACGCTTCGGTCTATTGTGTGTTCTGACATGAAACCTTCTTCTCATCTAAGCGCTTGCGCTGATAGAAAAGTTAATTCTTCACCTTAATTCAAATCCTTATGTTGAGGGCGAACTATCATTAAAAAGGATGCGCTTTATGGGTTGCTTACCCACAAAGTTAAGGAAATCGTGAGTGGCGATCTCGAAGGAAAAAGTAAGCTTGAAGCCATCTGCAGACTGCTCAAGGATAACGTTTCCTACATTGATTGGATCGGCTTCTATCGTGTAGACAAGGAGAAACCTCGCGAACTTGTGCTTGGCCCTTTTGAGGGAGAACCGACAGAACACGTCAGAATATCCTTCGGCAAAGGCATATGCGGTCAAGCTGCATCACTCAAGAAGACATTCATCGTGCAAGATGTCTCGAAAGAAATCAACTATCTATCGTGCAGCCCAAAAGTGAAATCCGAAATTGTCATCCCGATCTTCAAAAACAGAAAACTTGTGGGCGAATTGGACATAGATTCATACCTTGCTTCACCATTCACCGCAGGAGATGAAACCTTCTTAACAACTATAGCCCACATGGTCAGTGGGCTTCTCTAGTTGAATAGGGCGTGAGCGATTTCCTCGCAGAAAGAAGGTAGTTGTGGTGAAAAAAGTTGAAAGTGAAGAATCACTTGTCGTTCTTACCATAGGCCATTCGACGCGCACAATAGAGGACTTCATCAGCCTTCTTCGAAAATACGATGTGCAGAAGGTTGTCGACATTCGCACTATCCCTCGATCTAGACATAATCCTCAGTTTAACCGCGAAGAACTTCCCAACAGCCTGAAGGCTGCAGGCATCAGCTACGTGCACATGCCAGGGCTCGGTGGTCTCCGCCATTCAGTTCGCGATTCACCAAACGCTGGTTGGCGTAACTTGTCTTTCAGAGGCTTCGCGGACTACATGCAAAAAGAGGAATTTGAAAAGAGCTTGGAGGAACTGGTAGAACAGGCGAAAACAGAGAGATTGGCTCTGATGTGCGCTGAAGCTTTGCCTTGGCGTTGCCATCGCTCCTTGATTGCTGACGCATTGTTGGTTCGAGGTGTCCATGTCGAACATATCCTTTCACCGACCAGTTTGCCGGCTCACAAGATCACACCTTGGGCCAAAGTAGATGGCACTCGAATAACGTATCCGATTGGAGAACCGCGAAGCAATCAGACAAGCATCTTGTAGCGCGTTCTATTTCTCGCATCGGTCACAAGCTACGTAGTGATTTGGCGCAACCTGGATCAGCTCTTGTTCTGCTTCTTCGCATGTTTTGTCTGCGTAGCTGCACCGCGTGTGAAAACGGCATCCCGAGGGTATGTTTATGGCTGACGGAACCTCTCCTTGCAGCGCGATATGTTTTCGTTTTCGTTCTGGAATAGGTACCGGTATTGCTGAAAGCAAGGCTTTTGTATACGGGTGAAGGGGATTTGAGAATATTGTCTCTTGGTCTCCTATTTCGACGATTCTTCCCAGATACATGATAGCTATTCTGTCCGAGATGTACTTCGCCACTGCCAGATCGTGGGTAACGAAGAGGTATGTAAGTCCAAAGTCTTTCCTAAGGTTCAACATTAGGTCAATTGTTGCCGTTCTCAGGGACACATCAATCATTGAAACCGGTTCATCCGCGACCACAAATTCGGGTCGCAGTATCAGGGCCCTTGCTATAGCTGCACGTTGCCTCTGTCCGCCGCTCATTTGGTAAGGATACAAGTCCAAAAACTTCTCTGGAGGCGACAATCCCACCCGGTCAAGGATTTCCATGACTTTCTTCTTCTTTTCATCCTGAAATGCTATCCCGTGAATTTCAAGCGGATGCCCCACAGCATCTCCTATTCTCATTCTAGGATTAAACGAAGCATAGGGGTCTTGGAAAATTATCTGCATTTTCCTCCTGAGCATTCGCAAAGACTCATCGTCAACAGTGGTAGAGTCAACACCGTCGAAGAAGATCTTTCCACTGGTAGGCGGGATTAATCTCACAACGAGTTTGCCGGTCGTAGTTTTTCCGCATCCGCTTTCGCCTGCCAACGTGAAGATTTCACCTCTGGTTACAGAGAAGCTGACGTCGTCAACTGCCTTGACAAAGTGTCTGTTGCGAGTTAGCATTTTCTCTAGGAAACTCTTCTCAACCGGAAAATACTTCTTCAGGTGCTCTACTCTGAGAATCTCGTTTCCAGTCATTTTCCTCTTCCCTCCTCATAAAGGAAGCAGCGAACAAGTTGGTCTTTTCCGGTTTTGTAAAGCGGAACATTCTCCTTTCGGCACTTGTCAAAGACAAACTTACAACGTGGCCAGAAACGGCAGCCACCTGGAAGGTCAAGAAGGTGGGGTGGATAGCCCGCGATTGCTTCCAGTTTTTGATCGGCAAGTTCGATGTTGGGAATCGACTTGAGAAGCCCCTGGGTGTAGGGATGTTCTGGTTTTGCGTAGACTTCTTCGCTTGGAGCATATTCCACAATTTGTCCTGCGTACATGACTATTATGTTGTCGCTTCTCTGGAGGACAATGCTCAGGTCATGAGTTATCAGAATGAGAGCCATCCCATATGTGTCCCGCAACGTGTTTAGAAGATCTAATATTTTCGCCTGTACTATGACGTCTAGCGCAGTCGTGGGTTCGTCTGCCACCACTATGCTCGGATTTAGGGCTATGGCTAGGGCGATCATAACTCGTTGCCTCGTTCCCCCACTGAGCTGATGAGGATAGTCACTCACTCGTTCAGGCTGAATGCCCACATCGCTAAGGAGTTTCTTAGCGCGTTCCAGAGCTTCCTTTTCTGGTACTTTGGGCTCATGTGTCCTGATGAGTTCTACAAAATGGGCCCCGATCTTTTTGACCGGATTCAGAGAAGTCATGGGGTCTTGAAAAATGTAGCAGACTTCTGTTCCCCTGAGGTTGCGCAACTCGTCTTTGGGAAGTCTTCAGTACTTCTTTACCGTTGAGAATTATTTTGCCCTTGGTTATTCTTCCGGGATAAGGAACAAGATCTATCAGAGACAAGCCCAATGTGGATTTTCCCGATCCTGATTCCCCAACTATCCCCAGTGTCTCAGCCTTCTTTATGGAGAAGGAGACATCTTCCACGGCGCGAAGTCTTCCATTTCTCGTCCAGTATTCCACGGTCAAAGATTCAACCTTTAGCAGCGGGCCTTCCAATGACTATTCACCTGATTTTTCCAGCTTCGGATTCAAGAGTTCGCTTAGACCCTCGCCCATTAGAGTAAAGCCTAGTGCCAGAAGGATAATCATCAGACCAGGGAAGGCTATGACCCACCAGTCACCACTCACCAGTAGTCTTCGTCCGTTCTGTAGGTCCCAACCCCAATCTGGAATGCTTGCATTCACACCCATGCCGATGAATGTTAGTCCTGCTGCGGTCAGTATTGCGTCGGCAAAATTCACCGTGGCAACAACAGCCGTAGACGGGACGACGTTGGGCAATATGTAGCGTGACAATATTGTGCGTTTCTTGGCGCCGGCAGCGTTAGCTGCCTCAATATAGGGCAGTTCTTTTATGCTTAGCACTTGACTTCGAATTACTCTGAAGTATGATGGAATGTAGACTACTGCGATGGAGAGAGCCATGTTTATTGCTCCTCTCCCTAGAACAATTGACAATGCTATCGCAAGAATCAGTCCTGGAAAAGCGTAGATGCTGTCCATGATGAGGCTAACGAATTTGTCAACTACACCTCCTGTGTGAGATGAGAATAGACCGAGCGGAATGCCTATCATCATGCAGACAAGTACGGATAGAATCGAGACTTGAAGCATTATTCCGCCTCCGGAAAGGACTCTGCTGAACATGTCTCTGCCCAAGTCGTCAGTGCCCAAAGGAAACTGAGAATTTGGGGGCAACAAAGGGTCCCCACGTTTAAGGCAGTAGGATTATAGGGGGAAATCCACGGTGAAATAAGTGTCATCACGATTATAGCTGCGGTGAGGATTGCGCCGAAGAGAACAAGCCATCCTGCTAGGCCCCTCTTGGCTAATGAAGCAATTCCGGGGATCAGTTGCGAAAGCATACTTCTCTTGATTTTTTCTCTAGCCATACCCATCCTACAACCGAATCCTTGGATCAAGATATGCATAAAGTAAGTCAACGACTAAGCTCACGATGGAAACGAAAATGCCGAAAACAACCACTACTCCTTGAATGGCAGTGTAGTCTCTGAAGTTTATTCGGTCGACGAGGTACCATCCTAGTCCAGGCCATGAAAACGTGGTTTCGGTCAGCACAGCTCCGCCTAGAAGCAGAGCAAACTGGAGCCCCATCATGGTGAGCACAGGAAGAAACGCGTTTCTCAGCGCATAACCATACGTGACCGTGCTGTCTTTCAAGCCCTCTGGCTTTCGCGGCAGTCACAAAGTCAAGTCTCAAGAGTTTCGAACATGTTGCTTCGTGTGAGCCTGATGAATACTCCGCAGAGGACCAAACCCAACGTCAGCGAAGGCAATAACAGGTATTTCAGAGATGTTGCGAGTTTTATGATGTTCCCTTCAAGAATGCTATCGATAGTGTACAAGCCGGTTGAAAGATGGAAATCTCCAATTATCAATCCGGTCGGTTCCATCCCTTGATAGATTCTTCCCCCTACTGGCAGCCAGTGCAATCCAACACCGAAAATCAACTGGAGAATCATTCCCAAGAAAAAGACCGGAATTGCGTAAGTCACTATTCCAAACACTCTTATCACATGGTCTTTTGGCTTGTTATACGATTTTGAGGATTCAACTCCTAGAAACAAGCCAATTAAAACAGCGATCATCATTGAACAAATTGCAAGCTCGAGGGTCGCTGGAAAAGCAGAGAAAATCTGCTGACTCACGGATGAATAATCTTGCATAGATTTGCCTAGGTCTCCCCTGAAAAGACCAATCAATGTAGTCGAAGTATTGAAAAAGCAAAGGCTTGTCGAGTCCCAGTCGAATTCGCATGGCTTCCATTAACACGGGATTCTCCATTTTCTCAAAATGAAGCAAGACTGGATCTCCTGGAAGAACACGCATAATCACGAAAACGGTGGTCAGAAGGATGAATATCATAGGGATTGTGAGCAGAATCCTGGAAATGATGTAGGTTCGCAGAGTCATCTTATTCACTCTTTTAGTATATAAAGAAAAAAAAGGAGAGGGATTAGGTTTTTATTTGTCATTATTGGGTGTAGACTAACCAGTGGCGCCAGTTCTGTGTGATGTCCAAGTAGATTCCTTGCACATTTGTCTTTGAAACTGCGTAGGCACCGCCCTGGTACAGCGGAATTATTGGGACATCTTGCAACCATCAAGTCGTTGTATTTGCGTGTACAAGCTTTGTCTTGCAGCTGCGGTCGTGTTTCCTCGTGCCCACTCGATCAGCTTATCCATTTGTGGGTTGGCGTAGTTGTGGTGTATCCATGATCCGCCTGTGGAATGACACGAAGGGATAGATGTAGTCGTCTGGGTCGATGTAGTCAGGATACCATCCCATAGATGTATGCCTGCATGATTTCCTCTTGCCTCGCGGTTCTGTATGCTGCCCAGTCTCGGCCTTCCAAAGTGACACTGATTACGCCGCTTTTCTCCAAGGAATCCTTAAGCACTAGTGCTTGCTGTGCACTCTGTGGATAGTGTCCTGAGGTTTCGTACCAGAGGGTGAACGACAGTTTGTTGTTTTCGTTGTATCCAAGCGAAGACAGAAGTTCCTTACAGAGAGTGTAGTTTGGGTCACCCAATGCATTGAACGCGTCAGTGTGTCCGAACATGCCCACCGGGATCATGCTGTAGAGTACCTGAGCCTGCCCTTGGAAAACAGTGTTCACCAATGCGGTTCTGTTGATTGCAGCGGCCACGGCTCCCCTCACTGTTGGGTCATTGAAAGGCGCGTACTTTTCCTGTAAGCACAGGTACTGTATGAACGCACCTGTGCCTTTCCAGACTTTGAGGTTTGAATTCGTCTTCATGCTGGTGATGTCGGTGGTTGCAAGTTGTCTAAACGCAACGTCAACGTCTCCTGCAGTCATTGCTAAAGCTAATCCTGACGAATCTGCGTAGAACTGTATCACGATGTTCTTTGTCTTCGGATAGCCTGCGGCAGCGTTCCAGTATAGAGGATTGGCTACAAGAGACATCTTGGTGTCTTTACCTGCAACCCGGGTCCAGTTTTGGAGAGTGTAGGGACCCAAACCCATTGGGTTGCTTCCTCTAGGATCTCCATCCACGTAGACGACAACGTCATTAATGCTCCAGGAGGATCCACTCATTGGTGCGTACGTTGGATCAACAATGTAGCATGCTTGAAAAGCCATAAGTGATAGGAACGCGGCGAAAGGTATCTTCAGATTGAATTGCACAACGTATTTGCTGACAACTGTGACGCTGTCGATTATGTCGCCGATTCCGACGCCTACGAAGGCTCCGTCTTCATCAGCAATGCCGATGCCTCTGTCAAAAGTGTATTTAACGTCGTTCGCTGTGAATTCTCTTGAAGAATCGTACATTACACCCTGTCTTAGGTTGAATGTCCAAACCAAGTTGTTAGTCGAAACGGACCAAAATTCAGCTAATGAACCAACGATGTCATCAACACTGCCCGTAGCACCTGCTTTATACTCTACCAGTGGAGAGCCTATAGATTGAACAATCTCGAAGCCGAAAAAGTCGTAAGCTCGCGCCGGATCCAAACACGATTCAACCGAGTCAGTTGTTCCCATTATCAGAGTGTCCTTTATGGCTGGATTCTGGCCTGAATATAGATAGTAGCTGGCAGCTCCAGCGATGACGATTATGACAATCAGAATTACAGCAATCATCATTTTGCTAATAGCTTTTGTATTCATTTTCAGTACCCAAACTAGGTTTTTAGAGCACGATTTGAATATAAGATTTTGCACGTTATGCTTACCCAGAACATATTAGCGGCGAAATCGTAGGAAAATGTGGGGGGGCTCTCCTTGGAAAAATGAGCTCATTTCAAAAAAAAGACAAAGAGACTGTGAGCAGGATTTACTTCAAGGTCACCTTTTCGGCCAGTTCTTTAAGATCGTGGACTACCGTTTCTCCCGAGTGACTGCCGGTTCTGTCAAGGTAGAAGGTCTTTATTCCCAACTTTCTTGGGATGTCAAAGTCAAAATTTGGATCGTCACCTACGTGAACCACCTCAGACGGAAAAACGCCGCAAATGCTGCACACTTTCTGGTAGATGTCTGTTGTTTTCTTGGTCAGTCCAAAATCTGAGGTTGAAGAGAATGTGTTTTCAAAGAAGTGGCTGATACCTGTCTTCTCAAGCTCCATGTCAAGGAATTCTCTTCTAGCATTTGACACCACGATAAGCCTGAAACCCTTTTCTTTGAACGCTTGAAGTGCTTCGGTCACTTCGGGAAATGTTTTTATTCTGTGTTGAAAAGAATTTAGAATTTCCTTGGGAGAGGCATTTAAACTCAGCTTTCTAACCCAATAGTCCAGGCTGTACCATTCAAGTCTCTCCTTGCCTACCTTGTCGTATTCGCTTTTCACAAATGTCTTGGCGTCTTGAAAGGACATTCGGTTTTTTTGTGAGAATAAACGAGGAACGCCTTCCAGCCAAACCGATTCTACAAATGAGAGGTCAGTAATTGTCCCGTCCATGTCGAATGATAACATTTTGATGTTATCCATTTCCTTTTCCTTCAGTTCTCTTAGTTCAAGAAACATGCTTTGCTGCCTAATATTTGAATACGCAATTTTGAGCGTCATCACTGTTTCTTGGACTTCACCTGGATACCTTGGCCTATTGTATTCAGAAATTTCAGCGAGCGTAGCCCTATCGCACTATGAGGAATTTTAGGTGACAAGAAGGGAATTAAGCAGCCAACTTCACATCAAATTAGGAGGAGAAAACGAGATTGAAAGACGGCGACGACGATAGTTTGCCAAGTGTTTCTGAGGAAAAGCGTGTAGCGGAAAAAAACGTGGAACTCAAAGAAGAAGACGAAATACGGGGCAAAGAAGAAAAGCGAAAAAAGGACTAGACTGAGGACTCGAGGACCAATATAGGAAAGCTCACGCCAACTGGCAAGCATAGAAGGAAAAAAACGAGGATCTCCCCCAAAGCACGAATCCAAACCATTCTGTCTTAAGAATGCATCATAATCCTAATATTGAAACTCGGCTTCATCTAAGTGAGCACAGCGAGTTCGTGTGGGTTAGATTTTGAATAAGACAAAAATTGTTTGTACGCTTGGACCCTCAAGCCTCTCATCCAATGTGATACGGGAGATGATTGCCGCTGGAATGAGCGGTGTGAGAATAAACACGGCCTACGGGAACATTAGTCAATATGAGCGGATAGTTGAAAGCGTGAGAAAAATTGGGGAGATCCCCATAATTGTTGACATTAAAGGACCTGAGATTAGATTAAAAACCAAAAAGAGAACAGTCCATGAAGGCGAAATCTTTGAAGCAGGTTTCAAGGATCAAGAAACCAGTTTCAACTGGGATTTCCATGACAAAATGACTGCAGGCGACTTTGTATTAATCGACAATGGCAAAATCAGAACGCAAGTTATGGAAAAAACCAACGAAGTATTGCGTCTGAAGGTTATCTCCGGTGGCGAAATAGCAGATGGCAAAGGAGTCAATGTTCTAAACAAGAATCTTTGGTTGCCAACGCTTTCAGAGAAGGACAAAGAGATAATCCGATTCGCAGAGAAATTTGACATCGACTATATTGCTCTATCATTCACCAGAAATGCGCAAGATGTTGGCAACTTGAGGTCTGAAGCCCGAGACTATGAGGGCGCTGTAATTGCCAAAATCGAAAACCGCGAAGGAATCGACGCCTTTGAGCAAATTCTTGAGGTCTCCGACGGTATAATGGTGGCCAGGGGCGACATGGGCGTAGAAATAGAACCAGAAAAAGTTCCTCTGGTCCAGAAGTCAATGATAAGGTCATGCAATCAGAAAGGCAAACTCGTGATCACTGCCACGGAAATGCTTGAGTCAATGATTCAACAGCCACTTCCTACAAGAGCCGAGGTCAGCGACGTGGCCAACGCAATACTAGACGGAACTGATGCAACTATGCTTTCTGGCGAAACGGCCGTGGGGAAGTACCCCGTGGAATCTGTTGCGATGATGTCCCGCATAGCTGCAGAAACTGAAAAAGCTGCCCAAAATCGTGTTGAAGAAGAAGGTTTTATCAACATCTCTGATGCTGTCAGCAAGGCCATTCGGAGACTGTGCCGGACCATGCCTATAGACAAGGTAGTCACTCTGACAAGGTCAGGTTACACCGCGAGAATGATCGCTAGGTTCAAGCTCTCGCAGCCAATAATCGCGGTCACACAGGATGACAGAGTAAAAAGGCAGCTTGAACTCGTTTTCGGAGTTTCGCCTGTCAGAATCGACTTTCAAGAACAGAAAGATCATATCCGTCACGTTGCCAACAGTCTGCTTTCGATGAACCTAATCAGTGACGAGGACATTGGGTTGTTCACGGCTGCTTCCAGAACCCAAGCGAAACACGCCAGCAATCTTATAGAGATACACAAGATCGAGGAACTCAGAAGTCAGCCAGATACCCATTGCAACATGTAAGGAATTCTGAGATGCTACTGACGCCCTCTTTTGTTATGAGCTGGCGGAAGAATTGCATCTGCTAATGTACGTGAAGAGTATCAGCAAACGAAAATGTTGAATTCAGCAAACTCTGCTTAGAAGGATATTTGTCAAGGTTCTTTCTCTAACATTTTCGGCGATTTCTTTACCGGCTAACCTCTCGGCCAGTTTCAGGGCGAACAATAGGGCTGTAGCAGGACCTTGACTGGTTATGATGTTTCCGTCTTCTACCACCAAATCTGTTTGTGGTATTCCCCCGCCTTTTATCAGTTCATTTTCCATACCGGGAAAAATTGTACAGCTCTTGTTACTTAGCACTCCCGCATCGGAGAGGACAACTGGACCCGCGCAGATAGCTGCCACAAGATTGCCAGCACTAAAGGCTTCTTTTATTATTGTCAGGACCCTGTTGTCCTTTCTGAGGTTACTAGCGCCTATGCCGCCTCCTGGGCATATGGCTGCGTCAAGATCTTTTGCGTTTATTTCGTCGATTGATTTGTCGGGGACAAATTTCATGCCGTGTCCGCCTTCGATAGTGTTGGGCTCTAAACCGGCAAGGGTTACTTCCACATTACTTCTTCTGAGAACGTCCACAATGGTGGAGGTCTCGATCTCTTCAAATCCAGGGGCCAGAAAAACAACTGCCTTTGACATGACGTTTACCACCCAAATAGAACCACTGATTCTATATAAATTTCTTCGCGCCTTTGGGATACGGCTCATTCGGAAAATTTTCCGGTTGTGGTTTGATAGGCTTCATCCGAAGAATATCTGAGCTAAATCGTAGAGTTGCAGGTCTACCGTTTTTCTTTTGCCGATAACGTCTTTCAATGGAACAGATGTTATGTCCCTTCCTTTGAGCGCAACCATGCGTCCGAATTTCTCTTCGTGGATAAGGTCTACTGCGGCTTTGCCGAATCTGGTTGCGAGTACTCTGTCATAGGCCGTGGGTGTGCCGCCCCGTTGCAGATGCCCAAGGGTGACTACACGGGTTTCGATGTTCAATGTCTTTTCAATTTCTTTTGCCAAATAGTATCCAACGCCGCCAAGTTGTGGATGTCCAAACTCGTCAACAATCGTACTGTGCAGGATTTCTTTGCCATCTTTTGGTCTGCATCCTTCGGCCACGACGATTAGGCTGAATTTCTTGCCTCTCTTTTGTCGGTGTTTTATGTATTTGCAAACTTCCTGCGTGTCGAAGGGTTTTTCCGGAATCAGAATTACGTCTGCTCCTCCCGCTATGCCTGTTTCAAGGGCAATCCATCCTGTGTATCTTCCCATGACTTCGATTATGATAATTCGGTGATGGGCTTCTGCTGTCGTATGAAGCCGATCCAGGGCATCAGTGGCTATAGCTACCGCCGTGTTGAACCCGAAAGTTGCGTCCGTTTCAGCCAAGTCGTTGTCGATGGTTTTGGGAACAGCCACCACTTTGAGTCCTAAATCGCCCATTTTGCTGGCGACTGTCAATGTATCGTCGCCGCCGATGGCCACAAGGGCATCTATGTTTTTCTTCTTCAAGTTTTCAAGTGTCTTTCCTGGTCCGTTTTGGCTTTTGAAAGGATTCGTTCGTGAGGTGCCAAGGATTGAGCCGCCTTTCGGCAGGATCCCCGAAATTACGTTCAGGTTTAAAAGAACAAAGCGACCTCGGAGGAGTCCGTTCCAACCGTCTCTTATCCCTATTGTCTCGTAATTGTAAGTCTGTATTGCATGTCTGACGACTGCACGTATGACCGCGTTTATTCCCGGCGCGTCGCCTCCACCGCTAAGTATGCCAATTCTCACTTGATTCACCTATCATTTACTCAGCCAAGAACAACACTATATTCACCTTAAGAGTTTTGCGCTCAGCTTCGACTAATGACAAAATCGGCAAAGAACCAGTATCTCAAAAAGTAAAGTAACTCTTCCCCCAGCCAAACGAAGGTCAAATGTTACAAGCCTGAAAATCTCATAACTCAAAAGGTTTATTTTTCCTTGAAAATACTGCTTCTTGACTGCTATGAACATACTTGAAGTTGAAAACCTATCGGTTAAAGTCGAAAACAAAGTTATCCTTAATGACGTAAATTTCAGCCTGAAAAGCAAGGAAAGCCACATTCTCTTCGGACCCAACGGTTCGGGAAAAACAACACTCATCAGCACCCTTATGGGCCTTCCAACGTATGAAGTGGTTTCAGGCAGAATAATGTTCATGGGAACCGACATAACAAACAAAACCGTGGAAGAAAGAGCGCGACTCGGTTTGGCAGTGAGCTTCCAAAACCCTCCCGAGATAACAGGCGTGAAACTCGGTGACTTGCTAAAATTATGTTTAGGCAAGACTCCTGCTGACGAGTTCAGCGAAGAAGAAAAAACCCTCATAGACTCTTTCAAGCTCAAAGACTTCCTGAACAGAGACATCAACGTGGGCTTTTCTGGCGGAGAAAGAAAACGATCCGAGATTCTGCAACTCATATTTCTGAAACCGAAGCTTCTCCTCTTGATGAGCCTGACTCCGGCGTTGACGTTGAAAGTCTCAAGCTTATCGCCACTGAACTGCAGCGTTACGTGGAGAGCAGCGGAAGCTCTGCCCTAATAATCACACACAAAGGCGACATACTCGACTACGTCAAAGCAAAATACGGCTGCATATTGCTCTCCGGGCAATTTCACTGTTTCACTCATCCCATGAGCATCTATGAGGACATCAAGAAAGTTGGCTACGAAGAATGCGTAGCCTGCAGACGAAGAATACAGGAAGGATGGAAATTTGAGCAGAGAAAATGAACTTGAAAAGATACCGCACGCGATTCTAGAAGAAACTTACAAGGCAGGCATGGAAGCGGACGACAAGAACCGTTCCGCCACATTCTACCACATAGATCAATCCACGGTCTACTCAAGAGTAAACGAGCTTTATCAAGGGAAAATTGAACTCATGGACACAAAAGCTGCTTTACAGAAGTATTCATGGCTTAAAGATTACATGTGGAAACTCGTCGACAAAGACAAAGACGAATTCACCCGCAAAGTAGCTGAAGACTGGAGCGGCGGCTACTTCATGCGAATACTGCCAGGCGCCGAGGTGACATTTCCACTTCAATCATGCCTTTTGATCACGCAGAAGAACCTTGAGCAACGGATCCACAACATCATAATCGCTGAAGAGGGCTCAAACGCCCACATAATCACCAGTTGCGTTCAACACTCAAGCGTTCCAAAAGCAGCGCACTTGGGCATCTCAGAATTCTATGTTAAGAAAGGCGCCACTCTCAACTTCACGATGATCCATCAATGGAGCGAAAACACTTTGGTGCGGCCCAGAAGCGCCGCAGAAATAAGCGACAAAGCCAAATTCGTCTCAAACTATGTTTGCATGCGCCCAGTTCGAGACATCCAGATGTACCCCGTGGCATACTGCAACGGTGAAGATTCAACCGTGAGCTTCAACAGCATCCTCTACGCACACGGCAAATCTATGCTTGACATCGGATCCAAAGCAGTCCTAAACGGGAAGGGCAGCAAAGCCGAGATGATCAGTCGCTCCATATCGCGTGAAGGCTCCAAAATGATAATCCGAGGCCTAATAGACGGCTCCAGCTCCGACTGCAAAGGACACCTGGAATGCCGCGGATTACTCGTAGACGGAGACGCAATCTTAGAGTCGATTCCCGAGCTGATAGCGAGAAAGAAAGGTGTGGAAATCACGCACGAGGCAGCTGTAGGAAAAATCTCGGAAAAAGAAATAACCTACTTGATGACGCGGAAGCTCTCGCGAGACCAAGCCGTTTCACTGATTATCCGAGGATTCATGGACGTCGGCATACTAGGATTACCTGACGCTTTGAACGCCGAGATCAAACGCATAGTTGACGCATCAACAGAAGCTAACTAAACAGACTCACCGTTTTCTTAATGCGGACGAAATGGAAAAAGAGTGAGAATGATTAGAGCTTCTTGTAAACGACATCTCTTTCTTTGACGTGCTCCGCCATCTTCATGCCTACGCTTTGTCCAGCATCGGCTTTCTCGATGTTCTTGTGCTCAATCTGCATGGATTCGACAACTTGCTCAAAATCAGTCGTAGGTCCTTTGACCAGAATGCGGTCACCAACAGCTAAGGTCGCTGTCAGCTCAACAACGGCGACGCTGATCTTTGAGAAGAAATGCGCAATGTTGCCAACCTTAACTACTTCTTCACTCAAACGCTACAGCCTCGTAAACACTATATCGCTCGGAAAGCATAAAAAACTTACCAACAATCCGAAGAAAAAAGCTATGAATCAAGAAACCCAAAAAGCCCCCCAGAAAAAAACAAAAAGTCACCAAACCCACAAAACAATCAACAGAGAGTGGTGCGGTCACCGGGATTTGAACCCGGGTCGTCAGCTTGGGAAGCTGATGTCCTAACCAAACTAGACTACGACCGCAAGATAATTTCGGCTTAAACTTGAATTCTTTGAGTTTCGGTCTATATTAGAGTTAGCCTGATAATTCGAACACTTAAGCTGAATATTGCAAAAGCGTTATCTCTAACCAACCCAAAAAGACAATAACCAAGACGGAGAATGAAGCACTCATGCCTAAGAACTACACTTACACGGATGCAGGCGTAAACCGCGAACAACGCCACGAATCCAAGAAAGCCCTCAAAACCCTTGAGTGACACCTACAAGTACAGCCGCTTCGGGCCGGTCATGCATTTGCCTTACAGCAACATTTTCCCGTTTCTAAAGAACACGTACTTCGACCTGACAATCGAAGGCGTCGGCACCAAAGTTCTTCTCGCCACAACTCGCCGACAAATACGACACAATAGGCATCGACGCCGTTGCAATGGCAGTCAACGACGTCATCCGCTCAGGCGCCACTCCCCTCGCCATCTCGGACAACATCCACGCCCAAGCCAGCAACCCACAACTTGTCAAAGAATGGCTGGAAGGCATTACCCAAGGCGCTAAACAAGCAGAGTGCCCCGTAGTCAGCGGAGAAATAGGCGACGTCGCAGAAATCATAAAAGGCATCGCGGAAGACGCAGGCTTCGACATGATAGTCGCCGCCATAGGACAAGTCGACAAACAAAAAATAATCACGGGAAAAGGCATCAAACCCGACGACCCCATAATAGGCTTGCGAAGCTCAGGTCTTGCACAGCAACGGCATAACACTCGCACGGAAAATCCTCCTCAAGCAATGGGGCGGAAAATACGACTCCACACGATACACCTGATGGCATTGGACAGAGAAATCATCACCGAAATGCTGGAACCCACCAAAATCTACGTGAAACCCGTGCTAAAAGCCGCAGAAGAAAGTCAAGAATCAAAGCAGCAGTCCACGTAACAGGTGACGGTTACCTGAAATTCAACAACCTCACAAACCCAGACTTCTCACCAGGCATAGGCTTCGAATTCACCAACTTCAAACCTCAACCCATCTTCGAGCTAATCCAAAAGACCGCTCTCGAACTCGGATTCACCATAACGGATGAGGAAATGTTCAGAACGTTCAACATGGGATGGGGCTTCGCCATAATCGTAGACAAAACAGACAAAGAAAACACAATAAGCGCTCTTGAAAAAGCAGGCGAACAACCAGAACAAATCGGACAAGTCACAAACACACAAAAAATAGAAATAAACCACAAGAACAAGAGACTATTTCTGGCATAGCTCTTTGCAACTTAAGTGATGAAAGCGTTTAAATCCCATGCACAAACATTTTAGCCCATGAAATACCGCGCGAAAATCGAAGTCAGCCTCAAACCAGGACACAGCGACCCCGAAGGCGAAACCACCTCACGATTGCTAAAAGAACTCGGCTACAGTGTTGACTCCGTCAACGTGAGCAAAGTATACAACGTAATTATCGAAGGCAATACGTGCAGGAGACGCCAAAGCGAAAGCTGAAGAAATGGCAAAACGACTTCTCGCAAACCCAACCAAAGACAATTACACCATCAGCTGTTGAGGAGCAAAAATGACTCAAAGCAGCCTCTACATCCGCAGGAATACTCCTTACAAGCTACATGACATCAACACTACAAGCCGCCACCGATCAACAACTCATGGAGACTAAGCAGCGAACTTGGCTTAGGCTTAAGCCTGCAAGAAATGAAACAAGTCCAAGCCTACTTCAAAAAACAAAAACGAAACCCAACCGACGTGGAACTCCAAACCATCGGGCAAACATGGAGTGAACACTGTTGCCACAAAACTTTCAAAGGCAAAATCCGCCTTAACGGCAAAGGAAATCGACAGCCTCTTCAAAACCTACATCGCCAAAGCCACACGAGAAATCAACCCAAAGTGGTGCATCAGCGTCTTCGAGGACAACGCTGGCATCATCAGCTTCGACAAAGGCTACGGAATAGCCGCCAAAGTCGAGACTCACAATCACCCCTCAGCAGTGGAGCCTTTCGGAGGCGCAGCCACAGGAGTAGGCGGAGTAATCCGCGACGTACTCGGCGTCTGGGCAGACCCCATCGCCTGCACCGATGTCCTGGGCTTTGGACCATTAAATTACGATTACACTAAACTTCCACCCGGAGTGAAACATCCGAAGTACGTTTACTTGGGCGTCACCGCAGGCATCGGTGCTTACGGAAACAACATGGGCATCCCTACAGTGAACGGCGCCATATACTTCGACGAAAGCTACACAGGCAACGTCGTCGTCTACTGCGGCTGTATCGGACTGCTTCCGCTAAGCAAATTCAAGAAAAACAGCGGAAGCGGGTCACATAATTCTAGTCGCAGGCGGAAAAACAGGCCGAGACGGCATCCACGGCGTAACGTTCGCAAGTGCAGAACTAACCGAAAAATCCGAAGAAATTTCCAGACCCGCCGTACAAATTGCAGATCCAATTGAAGAAGAAAAAGTTAAACGCGCACTGATGAAGATTCGGGACCTCGAACTCGGCTCAGCCACAACTGACCTTGGCGGAGGAGGCATGTCATCTGCCATAGGCGAAACGGCGGAAAGATTCGGATGCGGCGCCACAGTTGACCTGGACAAGGTGCCTCTGAAATACGCAGGATTGGCACCATGGGAAATCTACATCTCCGAGTCCCAAGAAAGAATGCTCGTGACCGTTCCTCCAGAGAACCTGGAGAAAGCTTTGGAAGTTTTTGAGAACGAGGATGTTGAAGTAACAGCGGTTGGAAAGCTCACCCGAGAAAGACGTTTGCAGATTCGCTTCCAAGGCGCCATCAGTCGCAGACATAGATATGGAGTTCCTGTTTGAACCTGCAAAGAGCATGAAAACCGCGACAATCGAGCCAAGCAAATTGGAAGAACCGCAATTTCCTGAACCCGAAGACCTCAACGAAACACTATTGGAGTTGCTGTCCGCACCCAACATCGCCAGCAAAGAAAGCGTGGTTCGAACCTACGACCACGAAGTAAAAGGCAACACCGCGCTGAAACCACTTCACGGCGAATATGCTGGTCCCAACGACGCTTCAATCATAAAACCCCTCGACAATTCGTGGAAGGGCATAGCCATATCATGCGGTATGAACCCAAACTACGGTAAAATCGATGCATACTGGATGGCTGCCTCCGCCATAGACGAGGCAGTTAGGAACAACGTTGCAGTCGGCGGACGCAGAATCGCGCTTCTGGACAACTTTGTTTGGGGGAACCCTGAAAAACCAGAGAGATTAGGCTCACTGGTAAGAGCCTGCGAAGCCTGCTACGACATTGCAACCGCGTATCGAACGCCCTTCATCTCTGGCAAAGACAGCCTATACAACGAGTCACCGCTTGGACCAGTCACTCCGACTCTTCTAATCACGGCAGTGGGAATCGTTCCAGATATTCGATCGTCTGTATCTGTTGACCTGAAAAAACCAGGAAACCTGCTATACATCGTTGGAAAAACCTTCAAAGAGCTCGGCGGCTCAGAATACTACAAACTCAAAGGCTTCTTAGGCAAATCCGTGCCCACAGTTCGTGCCGTACAAGCAAGAAAAACTTACTATGCCTTAACAAAAGCCATCGACGCAGGATGCGTGAAAGCCTGCCATGACCTTTCAGAAGGCGGCTTAGCTGTGTCAATTGCGGAAATGGCAATGGCTTGCAGACTACGGAGCAGAGATTGACCTTCCAAAAGTTCCCAGCGAACCTTTGAAACGTGACGATTTTATCTTATTTTCGGAATCAAACAGTCGCTTCCTCGTGGAAGTAGCAGAAAAGGACCGCGATACATTTGAAACACTGATGAAAGGCAGAGTATACGCTGAGATCGGCAAAGTCACCAAGAAGCCACGACTATTAGTTCAAGGACTCAACGGCTCCAATGTATTGGATGCGACGATTGCGGATCTGCACACAAGCTGGAAACGAACCTTAAGCAGCGAGGTGTAACAGGTGAAGCGAGAAGACATAAAAGTCTGCGTTATGCGCGTGGGCGGAACCAACTGCGACGAGGAAACAAAGACGAGCGTTCCAAGAAATCGGAGTTCAAGCTGAAACACTGCATCTGAACGAAATTCTAAAGCGCAAGAACCTTTTGGATTACCAAGTACTGGTCTTCCCAGGCGGCTTCTCATACGGCGACTATGTCCGCGCAGGAGTCATACTGGCAAGAAGACTTTCAGCTAAACTTGACAAAGAACTGAAAGCCTTCGTGGAAGAGAACAGACCTATACTGGGCATCTGCAACGGCTTCCAAGTACTCGTCGAATACGGTTTGCTTCCAGGATTCGAGGGTGTCAGCGCATATCCTGAAGCAACCCTCGCCACGAACATCCCGCAGGGCTACAACTGCCGCTGGGTCTACCTCAAACATGAAAACAAGGGAAAATGCGTCTTCACAAGCAAGATTCCCAAGGGAAAAGTGCTCAAGATACCAGTGGCTCACTCAGAAGGCAGGTTTCTGTTCCCCAGAGAAAAAGAGCAACAGCTACTCGAAAAATTATACGATGAGGACCTGACTGGTTCTCCGCTACTGCAACCAAAACGGCGAATACGCAGAAGGCCATTATCCAACAAACCCAAACGGCTCATTCCACGACATTGCAGGCATCTGCAACAAGGAAGGGACAATATTTCGGCTTGATGCCGCACCCTGAAAGAGCATTGTACTGGTGGCAGCAACCAGACTGGACGCGACAGCAAAACATGCCACAGTACGGAGACGGCAAACTGATCTTCGAAAGCGTAGTTGACTACTTAACCAAGAAACTCTAGATCCTTAGCGTAAGGCAGCCCAGTCCTGGCGCCGATCTTCATGACGCATCTTGAAGCAACAAAATTGCCCAATCTTCCGCACTCATAAAGACTCTTTTCCTTCAACAAGCCGTAGAGGAAACCTGCACAGAAACGCGTCTCCTGCACCAGTCGTGTCAACCACTTCGACTTTGAACGGCTCTATCAAGAGCCGTTCTCGACCATCAGTGACGTAGCAGCCAGTAGCCGCCGAGTTTGACCGCCACTATTCTTGACGCCCTTTCCGATCAGGATAGTCAGCGCCTTTGCAGTAATCAGTTTCGCCGGTCAAGAGCTCAAGCTCCGCGGAGTTAGGCATCAAAACGTACGTCCTCTTGATTATGGGTTCCAAACGCGCAAGACCCTTTCTCGCGTACAGAGCTCCTGGGTCAAAGCTAATTTTGACATCTTCCGGCAGGATGTCTAAGAGTTTCTTCTGGGATCGAAAGGATTCTTCTCCGACGAAGGAGGTTAAATGCAGAAATCTTGCCTTCGAAGCGTATTCAACATTGACTTCGTCAAATTTTATGGGGTCATTCACGCCGGAATTGATGTATAAAGCTCGAGCCCCCTTTGTCTACGAATCCCATTACCAAGCCGCTTTTACCTTTTTCTGAGCGGATTACGCCTCTTGTGTCGACTTTTTCCTTTTGGAAATCATTAATGAGCAAATCGCCTTCCCTGTCATTAGCTACTTTGCCGATATAACCCGTTTTGCAGCCAAGTCTTGCCAAGTCCAACCGTGGTGTTTGCGGCTGAGCCTCCGCACGATTCCGTAGAATCTTTGATAAAACTCTCTTCTTCCTCTTTAGCAAGTCTGTTTACTTTGAAGAGTCTGTCTACGTTTAACGCGCCAAACCCGACAACGTCCAAACGGCTCATGAGAACAGCTCTCGCAGGTTTATCTTGAACTCACCTAGTTTGCCGCCGTAATTGCCGGCGGAAACCCGCATAACACCCTCAACTTCCAAGCACGGCTTCGATTCCCGCCTTAGTGGCAGCTTTGACCGCTTCCATAGAAACCCCGTTTATCACTATTTCGGGGATGTAGCGCACGCCTTCGGGAACCTTGAGCGCTTTGCCTAACCGTCTCTCTGAGACTGGGCAGTAAAGCTGATTCGTTGTTGGACCTATTAGTGGAAAACGTGTTTCAGGCTTAGAGCCCGCAGAGCAAACATCGAACGGCGTAATTACGCCGTTTGCTTCGTGTATGGCTTCCAAGGCTCTTTTGCCTGCTTTTCTGCGCTGCTTTCTTTGTTTTGCACATGACCCAGAAATTGGCGCCCATAACACCTTTGGAGTAGCCCAAATACCGTTCGATTACAAAGTCCGGAATCATAAGCGGAACTACAATGACCTCTCTTCCGTGATCGGTTTTCAACCCACTCATAACCATCGCCGCAATGGCCTACTCGATTCATCATGTCCAGTTTTCCTTCAGCGTTCGGCAAGGCGTCGAAAACCGCTGTGAACGGCTTGACAAGTATGTCTTGGCGAATTCTGTAGGAGAATTCAGTTTCAAACTTCCGCAAAGAATCAGAGAATCGCTTTTTAGGGTTTAATCCTCCCCAGAACTGTAGCACTGCGCCCGGGCGGCCGTCAGGAGTTTCCTCCTTGTTAAGCCATTTTTCCACTCCGCCTTCCAATCTGCCAATTACCACGGAAGGGGTAGCAGTGGAATCTTCGGCTGCACGTCGAACTGTTTGCTCATCATCAGCTGTTACGATGACCCGACAGAAGATACCGCTAAAAGCTTCAGCATAAGTGTCTTCTATCAAATTATTAATGGATATTTTACCCAAGCCTCCCTATGGCTTCTCCTCTGACCTTTTTTCTGAACTCACTGCTTTCCTTTACCAGCACTTCCATATTTTGAGCTGTTACTATTTTAACCTTGGGCAGACCTGAAGAATGCGTGGACAGGAATCTCTCAAGCAAGGGGGGAGAAACTCCGCTTTTTCGAAGCCTATTGATGCTCCAGTTTTCAAAAACGTGTAAGGTTTTATTCTTCCCATGTTTGAAGAAGAGATCAGCTATTACGGCTGTGATTGAACTGTTTTCGGACAAGACGGCTAGGTCTGCGTTTTTCACCGCATAACTGTTACCGTTGAAGGAGACGGTAAGTCCTCCGTTGCTTCTGACGATCTCGAAAGCCTCAACGTCTGTGATGCTGTCCCCTACATACATCATGTCGCTCAAATCCGCATCTAATTTTTCTGCTACATCTTGTATGGCTTCAGCTTTCTGACCGCCACCTATGGTTTTGACTTCAGACAAGATTTTGCCGATGCTCATTTGTGGAATTTCGCTCCAGAAAATGTCATCCAATTGTGCTACAGTCTCTTGATCTTTTGCGGAAAAGTCTTCAATAGACTTTGCCGTTTTGGGAATAGAGACCATAGGCATTTGTGTTATTTGGGCTGCAATTCTTCTCAGCAGTGATATTTCTTCTGAGTCTATTGAGTACCTATCAAGGCTTAGTTTAGTGCAGTAAGTGTTGAGAATGGAAAGTCTAAGGCTTTACAGAGTGCCCTTATGTAATGCTCATAGCTGGTGCTGACAATGAAGGCACTGGCGAATGTTCTAACTTGTTCCAATGTGGCTTTGCTATTCGCGATTAGAATTATATTGGAGGCTGAAAAACTCTCAATCTGTTTGTCAGTGACGCCGTATGCTTTCAGGAATGGCAAAATCAGCTTCAGGGTGCTTCCTGCGGAGTAGCCAGACCTTCGAGTGACGTCTGCGAGAACATCATCATATTTGCTGATGAGTGTGAAGAGTCTGTCTCCGTTTGGAACGAAATGCTCTGTTATCTCAAAAGCGTTGTCGTTCTTGCTTATGGGTCCTTCACAGTCTGATATGAAAACCGGCTTCAAGGCTTGCGCCTCAATCGCTCCATATGCATTAAGCTCTTGGCTATATGCTCTTTTGAGGCGACGTCTGTTCTATTCCACAGCGCCCCGCCCGTAATTGCTTTGGCGCCAGCCAGGGAGGTCTGTCGCGCCTCTTCAATCGTTCTGCCTACACCTAGGACGCCAACTGCTCTTGATTTCAACGCGTAATTCTTGCCATTTCTGACCTCCATGGCGCCTGGGAAGACCCGGACTTTTCCATGATATCGGTCAACGAGAGCGTATGCCTTAGAAAGATCGACCGGTGTATTGGCGGTCGCTGTATCGACCAAACACGGAAAGGCATCGGCGTATCCTCCGTAGCTGGGTGGAACCTTGTAAGTCAAAACTGTCGCCGCCTTTTCAATTTCGACACGCGACAAGTTGCCTTCCAACATCTTGAAACAAACGTCAACAAAATCGTCCTTCAAGATGGGCAGAACATTCATTATTTCTGGGTCTCCAGGGCGACTATTGTTCTCAAGAACTTTAATCCCGGAGCCAGTATGCATAAAAGCCAGGTACAGCGGAACACCTCTTAAAGCCGAGTCATCGCCGATTTTAGCCTTCCATTTTTCGAAGATTTTTGTTCCAAGCGCCAGTTCGTTTTCTCGATCAGCGGCGGTCAGAAAAGGCAACTTGTCGTCTACACCTTTGTAGGATCCCATTCCGCCAGTGTTCGGTCCCATGTCGTCGTCAAACGCTCGCTTATAATCCCGGGTGTCAGGCAACGGAACAAAATGTTTACCGTCGCAAAAAGCCTGGAAACTGGACTCTTCGCCGTCGACTTTCTCTTCAAGTATGACCGTGCCATACTGAAAGTTTGACATGAAATGCTCGAAAAGCTGCTCTCGTGTTGAAAAATGGTCGCCCCAGACCCCTACTCCCTTTCCCGCAGAAGGCCTGTCAGGTTTCACCACCACTTGGTTATCGAGCTCATCAAGCCAGCTGTAAACCTCTCTCTTGACTTGGTTCGGGTCTTTGTAGTCTTCTGGATTGAAAACCTTGAAGCGCGGATTTGCCTCCGGCGCTATCTCGTCGAAGAGAAGTCGCTGTTGGACCTTGCTGACTTCTATTGCGTACTCTTTGGTAGGGCATATTACAGGTATACCGGTTCGCTTCTCAACCAGGTCACGTACACCCTCGATTATGGGTTTTTCCGGGCCGACCATGGCGAAATCGATATAGCTCTTGTTGGCGGCTGCGAACTTGCAGATTTCTTCAATGTTCAAGTCAGGTATGACAACGTGTTTGGAGGCTTTTTCCACGTTAAAAGGATTAAGTTGCTTGTCTGCGACGAAAAGTTCAACTCTGTAATTAGGGCTTCTGGCGAAAGCATCGACCATGGCTGCTTCGCGTGCCCCATATGAGACGACGAGTATGCCGACTCTGTCCATTAGTTATCCCTTTTAGATAGAGAATTGAATGGAACACTTAATTTGTTTTGCCGCTGAATCCATGCAGAGCTAAGGTCTGACTAACATGTTGATGAAAGCTGACAGGATTCCGACCACGTAGCGCGCATGCTTGTCCCCAAATTCGTTTTAGAGCGAGTTTCACACCCTCTCTTATGGATAACTTAAGCTTACGAGAAGAACAACAACAACGGTTTTTCTGGAAACACGCAGCCGTTGTTCTTTCACACACTTCTTCTAAAACTTTCGGAACAGGCAAACGCATTATTTGGTCTCTCGAAAGTCACACTGCGCATAATTATTCTATGGTGTCAGTCTGACCCTGTCTCTCGGATAGAAGGTTACTTCGCGGATGTTCTTCTTTCCAGTCAAAACCATGGTGAGCCTCTCTAAACCTATCGCCCAACCAGCATGCGGAGGCATCCCGTAATCAAACGCCTGAAGATGATACTTGAAAGCTTCAGGATTCAGACCTTTCTCCTCTAAGCGGGAGACTAAGAGTTCTTTTTCCGCGATTCTCGTGCCACCGGAAACCAACTCTATCCAACGCCACATCAAATCAAACCCTTCACACAACTCGGGTTTGTCAGCACGGGGTTTTATGTAGAAAGCTTTTGAGTGCGTGGGCCAATCGGTGATGAAGTAAAACTGTGGATATAGCTTTCCCAGGACTCTGAAAGCTTCGGTAGGTATGTCTTCACCCCAAGGCACCTCAACGCCCTCTTTCTTCAAATCGCCTAATACATTGTCATAAGTTAACCGTTTGAATAGGAATCGCTGGAACTTCAATTCTGTGCTTGAGAGTAGCTAATTCGTTTGTACAATTCTTCTTGACGGTACTGCAAGACGTGATGTATTACCTGTTCGAGAAGCCCCATCACGTCTTCGGCGTCGCGAATGCCTGTTCAATATCTACTGAAACAAATTCGCTCAGGTGTCTACGCGTGTGCGACTCTTCAGCCCTGAAAAAGGGACCGACTTCAAAGACTTTTTCAAGGCTCATAACAAGCTGTTCTTTGTACAGTTGTGGGCTTTGCGCAAGATACGCTTTCTCCCCGAAGTAGTCTACGTTGAATAGTGCAGCGCCGCCTTCGGTTGCAGTCGCAATGATTCTGGGTGTGTGAACTTCCACAAAACCTTTTTCGAAGAGGAAATCACGAATCGCTTCCAAAGCGTGGTGTTGAATCTTGAATGCAGCAATGTTCTTTTCTTGGCAGAGGTCTAACGCTCTCGCATCTAAGCGGGCTTCGATGTTCGCAGGTGTCTTGCCAGTGATGTCAATGGGCAATTGAGGCGTGGCAGTACCGAGAATCTTTATCTCCTTCGGAATCACTTCGACGCCTCTAGGGGTCATATTCGTCTTTTTTACAGTGCCTTTCACGCCGATGCTGTAGCGCTTTTGAAGGGCATCAGACTTCGACAACACTTCGGGATTGACTTTCTTTTTCGGCAAAGTAATTTGGATAGTGCCCTCCCTGTCTTGAAGAATCACGAAGCGGATTCCGCCCAAATCACGTACTTCTTGAACCCAACCGAAAAGTGTGACCTCTTGACCATCCATTTGAGGTGTCACATTGAAAGAATAATGGGTCCTATCCCACTTGCTCAAGGGATCCAAGTTCATGCGTACAGAGCTCCTCAATCAGCGAACTCGACGCGCAAAGACATCTTACGGACTTTTCGAGCGATTTCCTTTAAGGCTTTCAGGTCAAAAGGCAATTGTGAGCCACGTTTTCTCTTCAAAATTACCCTGGTTTCAGTGGTTCCATCCGGAAGCCAGATCGTGTTTATTGTAAGTATGCTGAAAGGTATAAACAAGTCTTCTAGGAACTTGCGATCGTCGACTCCATATTCTAAAATTCGAACAGACTTGCCGGTCTCTTCAGCAAGAGCTTTTATGATCTTTCCGCCGTAACCCAAAAGGCGAGGCACATCACCGTGCCCAACGATTACCGCCAAGCTCTTCTCAACAGCTATTGCTTTATGAAAGCTGACGTTCTGCAATGAGGGATATTTTTCTTCCAGAGAAAGCAGCAGGCGGGCGATTCTCAGGTCTAACTCGCTAATCTCGCCAGCCTTAACTTTTGCTGAACATTTTTGGCAAAGTATGCCGCTCTTTAAACAGAAACTACATAGTTCCGTCTTCATGTGGGAAGATGCCCTCTTGCGACGAAATCAGGAGCAGCGAAGCTTTATCTTCAAGTTGGATAGCTGATTATCGCTCCAGCGTTATTTCTATGCTGCTGACATTGGCCAACTGACTGCCTTCTTCTCGAGGCATTACCTGGTCTGTTCCGATGCCTACCCGCTTGACTTTTACATCTGGTAGAAATCGCCGTCTTACAACTTCGGCGACATCGATTGCTCTGCTTATGGATTGCCCACGCGCTTTGATGCTTACTTCTTTGGCTCCACCGTGAAAGAACGTTATGCAAGCAAGAACATAGTTCATCACTGGTTTCTTTCCGATCAGCACCGTGTTGTCTGCCGACATGCCCTTTCGCTTTCTCCTAGTTTCCCCTTTTGATGATGTTTCATTAGTTTTTTGGGCGGCAAATAAATAGATTGTGGTGTTAATCTGATGTTTATTTTTTCAAAGGTTTATGGCCGTGTATTTTATAGCAAATAAACGTTTTTTCTCCCACTCAAGACAGAATAAATTGCCATTTGGATTAGAGCAAACTTTACCCTAATAGACTACTGATTCCTTGTTCGAAGTTCAAAATCCCGGGTTGACTACATGCTCTGGCTTCAATCGGTTCAACAAACGACTAAAAATTCGAGAAGCAAACATGTGGCGTCTCGCTGCCGAGTTACTTTTTGTTTACTAAAGTCTTAAATAACGCGATAATTGTAAAGGATAAACTTATCAAAATACTAGAAAAGTGGAAACATGGAACCCCTAACAAAAAGATCAATTCAACTTTTAAAAAAACTGTACGAAAAAGGCAAAGCCACAAACACATACACACTTGTCGTCAAGCAGGATGAGTTAGCCGAGCAATTAGGAATAAGCAGACAAGCCCTAAATGTGCACTTGAAGAAACTAAAAGAGAGAGACTATATCCGCACCGGACGAGGATTCGTAGATGTTACCGACATAGGGCTGAAAGCTCTCGGTATCTCCACAACCCCAGCATTCATACTCCTTAAGGTCTCACCGGTGAAGCGGATGCAGGTATACGAGAAGATCAAAGAACTTTCAGTTTCAAGAGCCTACAGAATCGCTGGAGAACTAGACGTACTGATAATGGTTGAAAGAGAAAACCTGGACGAAATACTGAAAAAACTATACACTATAGATGGCATTCAAGATACGAGATCGTACATCACAATTGAAACTGTCAAATAAAACCGCCCACAATTCTTGAGTGCTCGCACGTTAAGGGCTAGATAGCATCTTTATTATTCTTAGACAAAAGGTATATTTGACAGAGGAACATCTTGCTCTTAGAACTTGGAAAGAGGACCGTTACATGCCAATACTTGATCCAGTCAAGAAAGCCATAGCTCAAAAACACAGACTACACATGAAAATATGTAGGGACTGTGGGGTCAGAAACGCCGCAACTGCAACTAAATGCCGGAAATGCAAAGGCAAGAACCTCAGATGGAAGAAACGGGAACTAGTAAAGTAATCTTCGCATTTTAGATTGTCTTTACGAAAGTATCCATGTTGAAAATAGTGTTGGCGCAACCGTTCTTTATCAACGGAACCGCCTGCCCAGCCACATCCATGCCGCCTAAAATCTCCCCGTAGACTCTCATTTCTTCACCACAAGCGACGCCAACAATACCTTCGTAGCGATTTGTCTTCAGAATCTTAGGAATGCATGAACCACCTGGCAACACGTAAACATCGTACCCTCTTTTCTTCGCTAAACAATCTGCCATGTTGACCAAACAGTCTCCAGAGCAATGCGAACAAGCATAGGAGGGGATGCTTGCATCAAAGTTTGCCTTGCACCTGCTATCCATGTATTTTCTTGAGCAGTGTGGAAGAAAAAGCGCTCTCCTGTTGCTTTCCAAGAACTCTTTCCTCTTTAAGAGGTTCAGTGCCTGCAGGTCGATAAAGTCTTGCAGAAGAACCAGAGCGTCAGAGAGATTGAGTCCCGTAGCCTCTTGAATTCGAAACTTTGTTATGATATTCTGTAGCTTATTGAGAAAAGTCTTATGCATACCCTTACGGTAGCTGATTCTTGCTACCTCAGTGAAAAAGAAACGTGGCACTCTTGTAAGGTCGAAGGTAAACTTGTATGGCACAGCCCTAAATTAGATATTGTCAAACTTAAAAAATTACTGTATCTAGAATGAACATTCACTATTGAAATTGGCACTCTTATTCGGCAGGGCCGAGAATTTCCTTCAAAACTCTTATTTCTTTTCGAAGCTCGCTAACCTCAATTTCCAGAGCACCCGCTCGTGACTCCGCTACTTTTTTGAGCCTTTCAACCTCCAATAATAAGCCAGCTCGATCGGTTTCTAACAAGGAAATTCTTTCCCTTAATCTCATCAATGTCTGCTCTAACCCTTCGCGTATCTCTCTGATTCTCTCAACTAAATCCTTGATGCTTACCGGTCTCAAAGCTTCAGTCACAGCTAACTCCCTGACCTAAACTTGAACCATTCTTTCGCATTGAAAGACATCGATTCAGCAATCAACCTCATAATTTGTATCGTCATGTTTGTGACTATTTCTCTGGATCAACTCTATAATTCTTTGCATTAAGAATTATTATCCCCTCAAGACACCAAATGTAACGTTGCTCTACATTTCAAGAAAAAGAAAAAAGGAAAGTGTGATTTTAGATGCTTATCTGAAACATCAGTCTTTCAACAAGTTCCTTGTACCTATTTCGAATAGTGACCTCAGTAACCTGCGCGATCTCGGCGATTTCCCGCTGCGTTTTTCTTTCCCCCGTCAGAACCGAAGCTACATAACTTGCAGCTGCTGCGATGCCTGTTGGGCCGCGCCCAGAAGTTAGTTTAAGCTCTTTTGCTGCTGCCAAAATCTTGTGTGCGATTTCCTCCACCTTTCCCTGCATTGTTAGCTGATTTGAAAATTTCGTTATGTACTGGCTGGGCCTAAGGGGGGGAATTGAATAGTTAAGTTCTTTGATTAGAAAACGATAGCTCCGGCCTACTTCTTTTTTGTTCACTGTTGATGATTGAGATATTTCGTCTAATGTACGTGGTAGTCCACATTGCCTGCACGCGAGATAAATGGAAGCTGATGTTACGCCTTGAATGGAGCGTCCTCGTATTAGCCGTTCTTTCACCGCTTTCCTGTAAATCACCGATGCGGTTTCCAGAATGTTTTTGGGAAGATTCAAGTTGTTTGAGATTTTAGTGATTTCAGATAAAGCAAAAGCCAAGTTACGTTCTGTCGCGTCTGAAACTCTTATGCGACGCTGCCATTTTCTGAGACGGTACACCTGCGCTTTTTGTCCTGGCGAAAGGCTTTTGCCGTAAATGTCTCGGTCATGCCAATCAATCGTTGTCGATAAACCTTTATCATGAATAGTGTAGGTTAATGGCGCACCAACTCTCGTTCGTTTTGACCTCTGCTCGTCGTCAAAAGCTCTCCATTCAGGTCCTCTGTCCGCTATTTTTGCGCTGATCACGTAACCGCAGTCCATGCAAACTATTTCTGCACACTCGTAATCTCGCATCAGTCTCGTACTGCTACATTCAGGGCATGATTGAACTTTGAAGGTTTCAACGCGTTGCGCTGACGATGAAGGATCTTCATCTTCACGCAGCTCGTTATCTCCACTCATTCTCATTTGCTCCGTTCTTTTTTCGAGAGAATCACGTATAGTTGCTTGCTGGTCAGTTTTTCCGGTTCCTTGACAGTTGGTCTTACCACGGCATAAGGCGAAGACACGGGACCAATGATGTCGAAAATTCTTCCAACATTCTTCAAATTCTCGTCGACGACGACCGCGCCGATTTTCGGGGTTTTATCGGTTCTGACAACTATGTTCTGGGATGGCGTCAAATTAAGCACCCTACCCAGTCTCTGCAACCACATTCCCCTCTCGAAAAACAACAACGTCACCGTAATAGTTTATTTAAGTCTTTCTCCATGGACCGATCATGAAAGGTCCATACGGTCAGTTTTTAGTAGAAAACTTCTTAAACAAGAAGTGTTGATAAGACTGTGCCTTTAAAGGGTGAGGCTATATGTCAAAACCATTCTATGTAAAATACGAAGCGCCGAAGGAAATAGTAGACGCAGCCTATGAAGCCCTACAAATAGCTTCAAAAACAGGCACGGTCAGAAAAGGAACAAACGAGGCAACAAAAGCCGTTGAACGAGCCATAGCAAAACTCGTGGTCATAGCAGAAGATGTTGATCCGCCAGAAGTTATTGCTCATTTGCCGCTGCTCTGCGAAGAAAGGAAAATTCCGTACGTTTTTGTCCCCAACAAAGAAAAACTGGGAAACGCTGTAGGCATCGACGTACCATGTGCTTCAGCTTGCATCATAAAAGAAGGAGACGCAGCCGGACTAATCAAGGAAATAATCACGCGGCTTGACCAGGTGAAAAGAGGAGCTCAGTAATGAGCAAAGAAGCGAAAGCATCAGAAGAAGAACTTATACCTTCAGAAGTCATCCAAGTTATCGGGCGAACAGGCGTAACTGGCGAAATTACGCAGGTTCGAGTGCGCATCTTAGAGGGAAAAGATAAAGGGCGCATAATTACGCGAAACGTTAAGGGACCTATCCGAGTCCAAGATATTCTAATGCTTAGAGAAACAGAAAGAGAAGCAAAGAAAATCACTCGATAAAATCGGAAAGCTGTCATTGAGGAATCTCTATGCCTAAACCACGGAAATGTTCATTTTGCGGCAACTGATTTTCCATCCGGAACCGGCATGATGTACGTGAAAAATGACGGAGCCGTTCTGTGGTTCTGCTCAGGCAAATGCAAGAAGAGTTCATTAAGCTTCAAGAGAGATGCTCGCAAGCTGAAATGGACAAAATACTTTGGCAAAGAAGAAAAAGGTAAAGCATAGAACACTGATCAGCATTCCTTCAGGCCCATCCAAACATTTTTTTCATACAATCTAGGGTAAGCGGAGCATCTCCCCAATTTTTCTAATTCGCCTTTTTGTTAAGATGTTTATTGAAAAGCTATTTCTCTTCAGAAAGACTTGAATGAAGAATTTTGGTAGCGGGGACTAGATTTGAACTAGTGATCTCTGGGTCTCTCTGAGCACCATTTGGATGCTCTTATGAGCCCAGCGGGTTAATCCTGGCTACCCCACCCCGCTGAATTTACGCTCAAAGGATTTGTAAATCCTTTTTATGTTTACTACCTCTCGTCGAATATTAATAGTTTCTTTTTCACTTTTCGGCAAAAGCATTTTAGTGTCAATTATTACCTCTTTAGACTTGGAGCAATAGCGAATGGATAAGCCGTACTTGCGTGAAATATTCAAGCCTGAACTTGAGAATCCCATCCTAGTTCAGGGACTGCCAGGTTTTGGCAACGTTGGGAGAATAGCGGCACATCTCCTGATCAAATTCTGCGATGCTAAACCTTTTGCAGAACTGTATTCGCCTTATTTTCCAGACTACGTGTCTGTAAGCTCCAAAGGTTTATGCTACCTGCCGAAGTACGAGTTCTATTCCGCCCCTTTGGAAAAAAACAATCTTGTCATAATGACCGGAGAGACGCAGCCTTCTTTTGATGATGTGCTGGCGCACTATCAAGTCTGCGGAGACATCTTGGATTTTGCGCAGAAAGTAGGTTGCCACTTCGTTGTGACAATGGGGGGCGTTCCGATAACCGAAGACAAAACACAGGTATATGTGGCAGCTACATCGGCGAGGCTGGCGACTGAATTCATGGAGAAAGGCGCAGTTATCTACAGCAAAGGAAGAATAGTGGGTGGAACTGGACTTACTCTTGCACTTGCGAAAGAACGAGAACTCGACGGGGTCTGTTTGCTTGGGACCACAACCGGTTTCAAAGCGGACCGTGGGGCAGGATTCATGGTTTTCAAGTTTCTAATGAAAACATTGGGAAAAGAGATTAAAGACGGGTTAAAGGAATAACCACAAGACTCGCCTTTTTAAATGAGAAAAACTCCAAGTCTTCTCTTGTCTGATATTTCGTCCATGCACAAAGAAAGACTAAACGATTCGGGCGTTGTTGTTGCCCAGCAATTTTGCGCCACAACAACAAGTAACAATTTATCCAAACATTAATAAAATATAATTAAGTGATGTGTTAGTAAAATCAAGCAGGTTAATGAGAATAGACAGCGCTGTGAACCGATGGTCGTGTTGACATGAACGAAAAAAACAGTATTGGAAGTTTTGATTTGACCTCTAAATTCTGGAAGGTCTTCCTGGTCGTGGCGGCGGTTTTTCTGATTTTCGCCGGTCCAACATACGTTCCTTATGTGCTTGCTGACATTCTCAAGGTGAACTATATCGCATCTATAGTTACAGGTCTCATCCTGTTTGTATTGGGCTTAGTGCTTATTGTATTTCTTGCTCGGAAGAAAATTCTGACTTGAGAGCTGTTTTGCCTCAGATACCCCAGGGTGCATCATCAAATTCAGCTTTTAGGATTCTTCATCGGCACTTTCTATTGATTTGAGAAGAGTTTTATTAACTATTCTTCCGTCTTATCAAGAAAAGCATATAAAATATTTCTAAAGAAATAATTAGTATGCAAGATGAAAAGAGAAAGCAGACTAGACGCGCTCACGAACAAAAACCTGGGATCCGCAAAAAGGACAACGATAATCTTAGAGAAAAAGGAAAGAGAATACATAGACTCACTCATCAGGGAAGGAAAAGAACCAGGAATCAAACCGCTCATCAGCAAGATGCTCAGCGTCTACAGAAATCTGATGATGTACGATTGGCGTTTTCCAGGAGAATACTATTGCGGAATAAGCCGCGTTGCCTTGGTCAACGTGGAACTCCTAAACATTCTGACTCAACAGATCCCCAGAGACAAATTGCGAGAAATCGGGCGAAAAATGGGCAATGCACTGAAAGTCTCGCTTGAAACCACAATCGGACTTCAAACGAGAGAGCGTGAGAACTGGCAGAGTGTATTTGAGAGACTAAAAGTGCAGGGATTCGGAGATTTCTCTCTTAAAGACAAATACGTACTCTTAAAGACACCTTTCATTTCCGACGCGGAAATTTGGCAAGGAATCCTAGAAGACCTTCTCGAAATAGAGTTGGACATAAGAAACTCAGAACCCCCCATGATTTTTCAGATAAAAACAAAACTGCCTTCCCAATGACGCCGCTGACATTCGAGAGACTGGATAATGTTAAGAAGGAATGGTTTATTAGGTAGACATCAATTTAAGGTGCCCTTCAGTGGTAAATGATGAGGGATTGCGTTCACCAAAGGCGATTGCTATCATCTTCCGTAAAAGCAATCCGAAAAATGCATGTATAGACAAAAGACTAATCTCACATAAGCGTAATCCTTCAGAAAACATCGAGTTTTTTCAACCAGAATTGTTCGTTAGTCGCAAGACTATGAGTTGTCAAAATATCAAAAATGAGGTGATGAAAATGAAAAAAGTAAACTTCGCAATACCTGCTGGCTCCTTGGCCAAAGCAACAATTGAGATACTTCAACGTTCAGGGTACAAAGTTTCAGGACAAGAACGCACCTACCGCCCCACAATAAACGATCGTAAAATCGAATTGAAGATTCTGAGACCTCAAGAGATTCCTGTCTTTATCAGCGAAGGCTTACAGGATGTCGGCATTACGGGTCAAGACTGGATTCGAGAAACATGCGCCGACGTGGAAGTGCTCCAGAACTTGGAGTACGGAAAAATCCGACTCATAGTGGCCGTCCCGAAAAGCTTTCAAACAGACTCAATCACCGATCTGATGGAAGAATTATGGAGCAAAGGAAAGAATTTTCGAGTATCAACCGAATACTTGAACATCGCAGCTGAATACATAAAGAGCAACCCAGCATACAAAAAACGCTTCGGCGAATCACAGCCTCTAATCGTAACGCCCTGGTGGAGAAAAGGCGACAATCCACGCGCAAAAATATTTCTATCCTTCGGTGCAACAGAGGCTAAACCGCCGGAAAACTCCGATTGCATAATCGACGTAACCGAGACTGGATCAACCATAGATGCAAACAACCTGAAAATAATCGACACAATAATGAGGTCATCCGCTGTGCTCATCGCAAACAAGAAGCTCTTGGAAGACCCAGAAAAAAAGGAGAAGATATATGACATCTTGACTTTGCTGAAAGGAGTAGTCGATGGTTCCAAGCGGATCCACATATTCGTAAATGTTAAGAAAATAAACCTGCAAAAACTCCTGACGGAGCTGCCAGCTCTGAAGAATCCTACTATAGCTCCATTGGCCGACGAAGCTTGGTGCTCAGTCAATACTATTATCGAAAAAGACCTTCTCATCGAACTGCTGCCAAGAATCCGCAAACTCGCCCAAGGAATAGTCGTCTACGAACCAAGACAGGTCCTGGCCTTAGATCAGATAACAAGGAGAGAAAACGGCAAGTGCGCAAACGAGCCCGCGTGAAGATTTGGAAGGCATCGGAATTACCGCCAGACTGGTTCAGAAGACAAGGGACAGAGCGGAAAACAACAAGACAGATCGAAAACAAAGTTAAAGCCATAGTCTCCAAAGTCAAGAGGAATGGCGATTCCGCACTTTTGGGGTTTACCGAAGAATTCGACAAAGCCAAAATAGACAGACAAAATCTCCGAGTGAAACCAAAAGAGATTGAAGAAGCCTATACCAAGGTCAGCGAAAAACAGGTTTCCACGATCAGACTCATGAAGGATAGAGTGTGTGCGTTTGAAAAACGCCTCCTCGACCGCGGAAAAATTGAAGTTTCCGAAAACGGTGTCAAGGTTCAAAGCGTTCTTCGATCAATGACGAGTGTTGGCTGTTACGTTCCGGGAGGGCAAGCAGCCTATCCGAGCACTCTGATCATGACGGTGGTTCCGGCCAAAGTGGCAGGAGTACCCAGAATTGTTGTTTGTTCACCGCCTGATCCTAAAGGCAAAGTAAATTCCCTGGTTCTGGTAGCAGCCGACATTTGTGGAGTAGACGAGATCTACAAGGTTGGAGGGGCGCAAGCAATTGCCGCCTTGGCTTATGGAACAGAAACCATCCGGCCCGTGAAGAAAATTGTTGGTCCAGGAAATAAATACGTCACACTGGCGAAAGTATTTGTTTCAAAAGACGTTGCTATCGACATGCCTGCAGGACCCAGTGAAATTCTGGTTTTAGCAGACGAGACGGCTAACCCGCAATTCATAGTTCTTGACATGATATCTCAGGCGGAGCATGGACCAGATAGCGTCGCAGGACTGATCACTACTTCGGAAAATCTTGCTAGAGAAGTACAAGACCGTGCTTGAAGAAGGATTGACTTCTCTGCAAAGGGCGGAGATTGTTGAAATTTCCATAGAAAAGAATGCGTTCATAATAATCTGCACAGACATTGAACAACGCGGTTGAGTTAGCGAACATTTTCGCTCCTGAGCACATTGAGATTATGACTCGTAACCCCGACAAAATTGCAGAAAGAATAACGTCGGCAGGGCTGATCCTTCTAGGATCCTACAGTCCCGTTGCATTGAGTGATTATTGCAGCGGCACAAATCACGTTCTGCCCACTGGGGGCTTCGGATATGCTTTCTCAGGTTTGTCAGCGTCTGACTTTTCAAGGAGAATAAGCATCGTTGAAGGGTCAAAGGAAGGATTGCTAAGCGTCAAGGATCAAGTGAGAACGATGGCTGAAGCTGAGAACCTTCCAAATCACTACAAGGCTGTTGAGGGGAGATTTGAAAAATGAATCCTGAATGCGAAAGATGGCTAAAGAAAAAACTTGCAAGTATAGCAACTCTCGAAACCTACGCTCCCGAAAAAACGATTGAGGGGGTGGCAAAACAGTTTGGCCTATCGCCCAACAAGATTTTGAAGTTAAACTTCAACGAAAACCTGTTCATACCTCGGCAGAAGCTTGCTGATCTAACGAAGGAAGCAGCAGAAGAATGCGATTTGAGACTTTATCCTCAGGAAGAAGAGGAGAAACTCCGCAATGCCATCGGCGATTACCTCCAACTTCAGAAGGCATGCATCGCAATAGGTAACTCAAGCGACGAATTAATGGACAGGATCACTCGCCTCTTTTTGGAGAAAGGAGAAAGCGCCCTCACGTTCGCACCAACATTCAGCGTTTTCAAGTACTGCGTGAAATATCAAGGGGCACAATACATCGCAGTTCCGCTAAAGAAGGACTTCCGAATCGATGTTGAAGCTATGCTCGCCGCGTTTAGACCGGAGACAAAGCTGCTGTATCTTTGTTCCCCGAATAATCCGACTGGAAACCAGCTTGATCTCGAGGAGGTTGAAGCTTTAATCGAAGAGTTCCCCGGCATAGTTATGGTGGATGAGGCTTACGGGGAATATGCGGATTACTCAGTCGTTCCTTTGACAAATAAGTACGAGAACCTCGTTGTCTTACGGACCTTTTCAAAGGCTTTCGGATTGGCAGGTCTAAGGCTTGGTTATGCTGTGGCTAATTCCTCATTGGCAAACGCTGTCAACAAAATCCCTGCTCCTTACGCTATTAACACCATTACATTGACCATGGGCAGGAAACTGCTGGAGAACGTCGGAATAATGAAGGAAGCTGTTGCCGCGTTGAAGATCGAACGGACAAAACTAATCCATTCACTGAACGAAATAAGTGGTACTCAAGCTTTCGATTCACAAGCAAATTTTGTGTTGTTCAACCTCTCCAAACCGTATGAGGCCGCTTACCAACACATGCTGCGAAAAGGTTTAATAATCAAAAAACTCGGGAAACTCCTAGATTACGAAAATTGCCTCAGAACCACAGTCGGCTTACCTGATATGAACGAAAAACTTCTAAACGCCCTAACAGAGTATTTGAGTGACCACTCATGAGAAAAGAAGAAATCTACAGAAAAACGAAAGAAACAGAAGTCAATGTTAAAGTAAATCTTGACGGAGAAGGAAGATCAGACGTCAGCACAGGCCTCTCCTTCTTTGACCATATGATTACGTCCCTGGCAACGCACAGTCTGATAGATGTGTATGCCAAAGTCGAGGGCGACCTGAGTCATCACATGGTCGAAGACCTTGCCATAGGTTTAGGCGAGGCATTGAACAAAGCATTAGGTAACCGAGAGGGAATTACACGGTTTGGATACGCTTTAGTTCCCATGGATTGCTCGTTAGCCTTCGCAGCCGTTGACCTGGTCAAGCGTCCATACTTTAAGATCGACCTGAAATTGCGTGGTAAGAAGATCGAAGATATGTCGACTGAAGACATTAACCACTTCTTTGAGACTCTGGCCACTTCGCTTTGCGCTAATGTTCACGTCTATGTGCAATATGGAAATAACGATCACCACAAGGCCGAAGCAGCCACCAAAGCTCTTGCTCTTTCGCTTAGAAACGCTGCAGCGCTCGATGCGAGACGAAAAGGCGTGCCGAGTTCCAAAGGAGTCATCTAATGCCTAGGGTTGCCATATTCGATTACGGCGTAGGCAACCTTCTCAGCTTGAAATGCGCCTTGGAGAAGGTTGGGCTAGAAGCGAAAATCACTGTTTCACCGAAGCAGTTGAAGAAGGCAGAGGCAATTGCGTTACCCGGCGTGGGCAACTTCTCTGCTTCAGTCTCCAAACTTAGACAACGTGAAGGAAACAATCTTGGAGAAAGTTGAAAGCGGAACGTTTCTCATTGGAATATGCCTTGGCATGCAACTGTTTTTTCAGCAAAGTGAAGAAGGTCCGGGAAAGGGCTTGGGGCTTTTTAAAGGAAAAACTGTTAGATTACAAGGTTCCGTGAAAGTACCCCACATGGGTTGGAACACATTAAGAATAGCAAAACAGAGCGAGCTCTTTGAGGGCGTCAGTGATGAATCTTACGTGTATTTTGTGCACTCACTTTATCCTGTACCCTCCAGCAAGCAGATTGTGGCAGCAGAAACGGAGTATGGAGTGACCATTCACTTCAGCTGTGGCCAGCTCAAACATCTGCGGTACTCAGTTTCATCCAGAAAAATCAGGTGAAGTTGGGCTAAAGATCCTGGGCAATTTCGCCAAGATGCTGAAAAGGTGATGAATGAGTTGAAGGTTATTCCCGCCATCGACTTAATGAATGGCAAGATTGTCAGGCTGTCACGCGGCGATCCCAAAACAGCAAAGATCTACGACCAGTTTGGAGGTCCGATTGAGACTGCGAACAAGTGGAAACGGGAAGGCGCTAAGAAGCTTCATATCATTGACCTTGACGCAGCTTTTGGCTTTGGTAACAATCTATCAGTGATCGCTGAGATAGCGGAAAACCTCTCTTTTCCCATTCAGGTCGGAGGCGGAATCCGGACAGTTGAAGATGTGGAGAAATTGCTTAGAACAGGGGTCACCCAGGTCATTCTAGGCGCATTAGCATTCAAAGAACCGGAAGCTGTAAACCGAATTGAAGAAAAGTTCGGAAAGAACACGGTGATTGTTGCTTTAGATAACAAAGAGGGAAAGATAATGGTTGAGGGTTGGAAGACCTCGACGGGTGTTAGGTGTGAAGGAAGCAATGGAAAAATTCACTGCTCTAAATGTGAGAACGTTTCTTGCTAACTTCGATAGCTCAGGACGGTACACTTTCCGGACCGGACGTCAAAACGCTCAAAGAATCGTGCGCGGATTCTGGTTCGTATGTTATCGCGGCTGGCGGCATAAGCAGTTTGGCTGATTTGACGATTTTGAAAAGCATCGGTGTAGCAGCCGTGGTGGTCGGCAAAGCACTTTACGAAGGCAAGTTTACCCTTAAGGAAGCAATAGCAATAGCGGGAGAAGAATAAATTGACTTTAGCGAAACGAATCATTCCTTGCTTGGATGTCAAATCTGGAAAAGTAGTTAAGGGAATCAACTTCTTAAACCTCAAAAAGGCAGGAGACCCTGTTGAGTTGGCAAAACGCTACTCGGATGAAGGGGCAGACGAGCTAGTGTTTCTTGATATAACGGCTTCTTCAGAAAAAAGAGATATAATGCGAGGCGTCGTTGAGGGAGTGGCAAAAGCAATTGACATTCCATTCACCGTTGGGGGAGGAATACGCTCCGTCTCGGATGCCAGGCTTGTACTATGTAGCGGGGCAGATAAGGTTTCAGTGAACACAGCAGCCGTTGAACGTGTCCAGTTGATAACGAAACTTGAGGGTGTCTTCGGGCAACAGTGTGTAGTGGTGGCAATTGACGCAAAGAGAAGACGCGATCAAGCAGGAAACAAAATAACGGTGGAAACGCGTGAAGGCCCAGTCTGGTTCGAAGTCTATACGTATGGAGGAAGAAGACCAACCGGCATTGACGCGATAGAATGGGCTGTCAGAGCTGCGGATCTCGGCGCAGGCGAGTTTTTGGTGACTTCTATGGATAAAGACGGCACCGAAGATGGCTACGATATCGAGCTAACCCGAGCAATATCCGAGCGAGTAAATGTCCCAGTAATCGCAAGCGGAGGAGCCGGGAAACCGGAACATTTTCTTGAAGTTTTCACGAAAGGCGAGGCCGATGCAGCTTTGGCGGCTTCCGTTTTCCACTACAACAAATATCCTATTCCCGCGTTGAAGGATTTCTTGAGAAAGCAGGGGGTTATTGTTAGACCTTGAGGAATTTGAAGATCGAAGAGGTTCTTAAAAAACTGGATTTCAAGAAGGGTAACGGCTTATTTCCCGTCGTCGTTCAGGACGCCGAGTCGAAGGAATTGCTGATGCTGGCTTATGCAAACGAGGAAGCCCTTGAAAAGACTCTCGAGCACAGGTTACGCCCATTACTGGAGTCGATCTCGGAACAAGCTGTGGATGAAAGGCGAGACTTCAGGACACACCCAGAAAATCAAGAAATATCTTGGCAGACTGCGACTACGACACCTTGCTGTACATTGTTGAGCAGAAGGGACCAGCATGCCACACTGGTAACCACACGTGCTTCCACAACAAGTTGAAATGATAGACAATTGTTTTTAAGAAAAGAGATTACTATTCTTAGTGAGATTCTCTCGAAGTTCTATCATGGAGGCGTGAAGATTTGAATGTCACTTCATGAAGCCATGTTATATGAAAAACAGAATGAAAAGAAAGTTAAGTGCAAGTTATGCGCTCGACGTTGCCAAATAAGCGACAGCTCAACTGGATTTTGTTTGGCCAGGAAAAATGAGGGCGGAACCCTTTTCACGCTTAACTATGGAAAAGCAGTATCGGCGGCTGTTGACCCAATTGGAAAAAAACCACTATCACATTTCAACCCTGGAGCCCATGTGATGTCTATTGCAGCGGCGGGCTGCAATTTTCGATGCCAATTCTGTGACAATTGGATGGTGAGCCAAGACCATGAAGTAGCTGGTAAGCCCTTTTCACCAGCGGATATTGTGAAGACGGCTAGAGAAGAAAACTGCCAGGGAATTAGCTACACTTACACGGAACCTACGATTTACATGGAATACGCTTATGACACAGCACAAATAGCCCACCAAGTGGGTTTTTTCAATAATTTTGTAACGAACGGATACATGACGCCTGAAGCCGTTGAGACAATCGCACCTTACTTAGACGCGGCAACTGTGGACTTCAAAGCTGGAGGAGACCCAGACTTCTACAAGAGTGTTTCAGCAGTTCCAGACGTAAACCCCATCTATGAAGCGTTGAAGGAGCTAAAACTGCACGACGTCCACATAGAAATCACGAACTTAGTCGTTCCAAAAATCGGAGATTCCATGGAAAGAATAAAAGACATGGCAACTTGGATCAAGAACTACCTGGGCAAGGACACGCCTTTTCATCTTCTCCGTTTTCACCCAGACTACAAAATGACTACAATCCCCGCGACACCTGTTGAAACGCTTGAAAAGGCATACATGACCGCAAAAGAAGCGGGATTAAACTACGCATATCTTGGTAATGTGCCAGGGCATCCGGCCGAGAACACCTACTGCCCAAACTGCAACGAACTCGTAATCAAGCGATACAGTTTTGAGATAACACGATGGAACCTGACAAAGGACATGCATTGCCCAGTATGCGGATATGTGATTCCAATAAAGGGACGCCTACATCCCACGGGAGCCACTTTCCCATATGCCTTGTTTTAATTTCTATCTTATTTGAGTAAGTAGAGAAAAATGTGGAGACTCCTGAGACCAGATGCTGCTGCAGTTCTAGATGACGAATTGGCAAAGAAAAGTCTAGCACGATATTTCGCCGTCATGCAAAACGAGAAACAGGCCAAGTTTATGATTGCCAAAAAGACACCTGCTGATTTCACCGAAGAAGATTCTCTCAGTGAGCTCTGGACGCAACATTCGCAATGCCAAGAAGAGTTCGCTAGAATTGAAAGGGAAATCGACATAGATCCAGATTTTCCCGATATCTCAAAACCTGATAAGAGTCTTCTTGACCTTAAGATCGAAATCGCCAGTAGGATTCTCCAGAATTGCCATTTTTGCAGCCGAAAGTGCGGTGTTGACAGAACAAAAAACAAGGTTGGATACTGCAGATGTGGCAACACGATTGAGGTTTCAAGCATATGTGAGCACATGGGAGAAGAACCAGAACTGGTGCCTTCGGGAACAATTTTCACAATGGGTTGCACCATACGTTGTTGTCATTGCCAAAACTGGACGATTAGTCAATGGATTGAAGCCGGCTACAAGCAAGAGCCCCGAGAGTTGGCAAGAGAGGTTGAACGTTTACGCTTGAACGGTTGCAGAAACGTGAATCTTGTGGGAGGAGAGCCTACACCTTGGCTGTCTCAGTGGCTAGAGACTTTCAAACATGTAAGTGTCAACGTGCCCATTGTCTGGAATTCTAACGCTTACTACAGCAAAGAGACTGCGGACCTCTTGGCAAGTTTCGCTGATGTTTATCTCTTAGACTTCAAATATGGGCTAGGAGATTGCGCCTTGAGAATCTCTGGCGCACCCGACTACTGGCGGAGTGTGCACTGCTAATCACATGCAAGCCGCCAAACACGGCGAACTAATTATCCGTGTTCTAGTTCTTCCTAATCATCTGGAGTGTTGCACTAAATCCATACTAAATTGGATAGGAGAGAATCTGGATCCTGAAACCAGAGTCAACTTGATGTTTCAATACAGACCAGAATGGCAAGCTCACTCAATCCATGAATTACGCAGGGAACTCACTGAAAATGAACGGAGAAAAGCCGTTGGGTTGGCTGAGAAAGCAGGATTAAAGAACTTTATAACATAAACCTGCGTTAAGAAAAAATTTCAAGGGAAGATAGTCCTTAAAGATAAGAGTGGCAATCTAAGATAACGAAAACAAGCTACCCTGTTAAAGGCTTTGCCTATGACCGACTATCGCGCATTGGCTGTAACCACAGATTTCTGGAGGCCCGGAGAGAGCTACCTAGACAAAGTCACCGATGCCATAGAGAACAAAGTTGCCGATCACGATTTCGTGATTATTTCTGAAAAAGCCCTCTCAACATCGATGGGCAGAATCATAGATGAGAGCAATATTATTCCAGGGATAAACGCTAGAATCATTTCTCGCTTCTGGATGCGGATTATTTGGGGATATTTCCTTGGGGTGCTTTGCCATTTTGGTCAAAGGTTGCAGCAGCGACTTAGACAATATCCGCTTGCACCCGGCAGTCGACATAAGCAAGTGGCTCTGGAGTATGCTGGCCTTTTACAAAGTTTCCTTTTTGGCTCTGAGGGCGGAATTGACGGTTCCAACCTACCTTACTCCTACGTTAGTTTGCCTTTAACCAACACCTGGGAGATCGCCCAAAAGATAAGACATCAGATACTGCAAACACTTGGAAAGCGCATCTGCGTCATCATCGTTGATACGGACAAAACTTACACCTTCAGAAACTTCCATTTCACTTCACGACCAAAACCTATGAGAGGTATTCACTATTCGGCAGGAGTCGCTGGGTACATTATTGGAAGAGTGTTTGGCTTTAAGAGAAGATCCACCCCGCTCGTGGTAGTTGGATGCAAACTTCAGGCTGAAGAAGCGTTAAGACTTGCCAACATCGCCGATAGAGTTAGGGGTCCAGGTTCTGGAGCAACAGTCTGGGATATGGCTGCAAGATTCAATGTCGCTGTGACGGCTGTAAGCTGGGAGATGCTCTCGGAAATCAGCCATAAACCCATAGTCCTTTTGAGACGCATTACAAAACAGCCAAAGTAGTGGTGAGGCTAGAGCAAAGAATAAACCCAGCATCGCCATTAAGGAAAAGCTGTGACGCTTATGGAGGAAATAAAGAGGCTAGGCGCTTTTTTCAACCCTTGTTCGGTTGCCGTAATCGGAGCAACCAAGAACCCGGATAAGGCTGGAAACGTGATTTTCAGAAATTTTGCAGCCAACAAGAGTCGGGGTATATTCAAAGGAAATATTTACCCCGTAAACCCAAACGAAGAATCCATCCTCGGCTTCAAATGTTATCCGTCAATAACCGAGATTCCTGAAGAACTGGACCTCATAGTCATTGTTGTTCCAGCGAAAATCGTTCCAACGATTATGGAAGAAGCCGCGGCGAAAAGAGCCAAGACTGCTATAATAATCAGCTCGGGCTTCAAGGAAATAGGAAACGTCGACCTCGAGGAGCAAATCGTTGCCACTGCAAAAAAGGGTGGATTCCGTATTTTGGGACCCAACTGCCTCGGCGTTTTCTATTCTAAGACGGGTGTAGACACGCTCTTTCTGCCTGAAACCAAGGTGTTGACTTCTGGCGACGAAATTATTGCAACGCCAAGACCGCTGGTTGGAGATATTGCTATTGTAACTCAGAGTGGAGCTTTCGGCGTTGCTGCACTAGACTTTCTAGCTGGTCGTCAAGTGGGAATCAGCAAGTTCGTAAGCTTCGGCAATAAGTGCGACGTAACTGAATCCGAAATGATGCACTACTTGCTTTACGACAGGGAAACTACGGTCATATTGCTCTATGTGGAGGACATTAAACACGGACGAGATTTCCTTCGAATAGCTAAAAAAGTGACTCTGAAAAAACCTATTGTAGCTTTGAAATCAGGAAGAAGCGCTGCGGGAGCCAGAGCAGCCGCCTCACACACTGGTGCGATAGCAGGGTCAGATAGGATATATGATGCTGCCTTTGAACAGACAGGCGTCCTCCGGGCAAGAGGCATGGAAGAGTTCTTTGATAATGCAAAGGCTTTGTCCATGCAACCTCCTGCATTGGGGAAAAATATTGGAATACTTACAGACGCTGGCGGTCCAGCTATAATGGCTGTGGATGAATGTGAAAGCAATGGATTAATGGTCGAGCGTTTTGCCGAAGAGACTATACAGAAATTCCAGAGACTCAAAGATCAAGGTGTACTTCCCAGATTTGCGGCTATATCTAACCCAGTGGATCTCACAGGTTCTGTAACCGATGACATGTTTGAAGTAGCAGCAGAGTTGATGTTTCAAGCGCAAGAAATTCAAGGCATAGTCCTGCTTGGACTACATCACATTCCATCCCTTCGAGAGAGGTTTATAGATGGCGTCGCAAAGGTGGCAAAAAAGTACTGTAAACCCATTGTTATGTGTGACATCGGTGAAACGGAAATGGCTCTGTATACTCGTTTCAGGTTTGACAAGTTGGGCATTCCAGCTTTTCCTTCTCCGGAAGACGCTGCGAGGGCAATGGCGGCCTTGGTTAGATATGGTGCTTACTTGAAGAAGAATGACTGTATTGACGAGTATTTGAGCGAATTCTTGAAGAGAAGGTCCAAGACTCAACTATAGCTGACAATAACTGTGACTTTATCGCCATCTTTGAGCTGTAGCTTCTGTCTCATATTTTCAGCAGCGATCAACTCAAGGTAGTTTTCGGGGTAACCTGTTACATCGGGAATTATGACAGCGCATGCGAATTCTTCTATGCGTGCTTTGTGGAGTATCCCTAAGCAGTAACCTTGAGCTGGGCAAATCATCATCGATTGTGACTTTTCGAGTGTTTTTCTCCGTTTTGCGCTTTCTTCAGAAAGCAGAATATTTAAGGTTCCAAGGTAGGGGTTAAACCCTAGTTTCTGTTTGATCTGCTCTATTACCCATTTCAGTGAAAGAAATTTTCTGCCGTCGCCTTTGCCGGAAAAAACCTTCCCAGTGAGTGTTATTCTCTTCAATCAAAGACGCCTCTGAGAAGTTGCTAATGCTTTTTCTACCTGTCTGGCAATCGGCTACTGTTGTTCTTTAAGCCAAGTTGCCACTTTTCTTAGGACTGGATCAGCAGATATGTCAATTACAGGTACGATAATCTTTTCTTTGGTTTCTATCGTCAGCGCATACTTGGGCATGAGCGCGTATCCCACAAATGTCCAATAGACTCTTCCTGTTTCGATGAGCATATTTGCGACTGCAGTGGTTGAGGCTGGAAGTGGGAAATAGAGAAAAACAACTCCTTCAACCCAATAGAGTCCTGCTAGTTTGCCCCCAGCGATTACGGATGTGAATCGGGCGATGTCGTCGGGCGTGGGAAATTGGGTTTTTTCCATGATGATGATTTCTTTGAAGGGTTCATACTTGACTGAGACTTCGTTCTTGGTCATAAACCGTTCACCGAGCTCTTATGATAGTTGTACAGAGTTCCCTTTTAATATTGTTGCTTCTAGAAAAAGTTATAGAGCAGACAGACATTAGCCTTGAACAACAAGAGGTTAAGACCATGCCGGAAATTCGGGTTGCACTCGTGGGTGTAGGGAACAGCGCTTCAGCGCTAATTCAAGGAACACAATACTACAAAAATGCTGAAGAGGGCACCACGGTTCCTGGACTCATGCATGTGAACTTCGGTGGATACCATATAAAGGACATAAAGTTCGTTGCTGCGTTTGAAGTTAACAAGGATAAGATTGGCAAGGATCTTTCAGAAGCCATTTTTATGAAGCCAAATTGTGTCGTGAAGTTTTCTGATGTTCCCTATCTGGGTGTGAAGGTATCTTCTGCACCAATTATGGATGGGGTGGCAAAACACATGGAGAAGGTGTTCAACATTTACGACGAGAAGAAAGAGGGCAGCGCTGACGTTGTTAAGATTTTGAAGGAAGCAAAAGCTGAGGTTTTGGTGAACTACCTGCCAGTTGGGAGTCAGATGGCCACGAGGTTTTATGCACAGGCAGCTATGGACGCCGGATGCGCCTTCGTGAATTGCATGCCAGAATTTATCGGCTCAAACGCCGACTGGGCCAAGAAATTTGAAGAAGCCGGTCTGCCTGTGCTTGGTGATGACATCAAAAGCCAAGTAGGAGCCACAATACTGCATCGGAATCTGGTGCGCCTATGTATAGACAGGGGTGTCATTATCGATGAGACGTATCAACTCAACCTAGGAGGAGACACTGACTTCCTGAACATGACGGTAGAAGAGCGCCTACATTCGAAGCGAATAAGCAAAACCGAAGCGGTCACGAGTCTTGTTCCCTACGAGTTGCCCACGAGGATAGGTCCATCGGATTACGTGCATTTCTTGAACAACAAGAAGATATGCTATATCACTCTTAAAGGAAGAAAATTCGGCGACCGCCCGATCACAATCAACGTGAAGCTCGAGGTTGAGGACTCGCCCAACAGTGCAGGAGTAGTAATTGACTTAATACGCGCAGCAAAGATTGCGTTAGACAGGAAAATATCTGGATCCTTGTTAAGCATGCCCGCGTACGCATTCAAGCATCCACCGATTCAAGTGCCTGATTCTCAAGCCAGACAATGGACTGAAGACTGGATCGCTGGCAAGAGAGAGCTCTAAAATCTTCAATAAGTGGCGAAGACCCTTTCGTGAAACCTTTTAAGGGTCGAGCTTCAAAGACTACTCAACATTCGGAGGTGCAAATTCATGGTGAAAATAGACAAATATGAAGTGCCGGAAGGCCTTTACTACTCAAAAGATTTTTCTTGGATAAAAATCGAAGGTGACAAGGTCCGCATGGGTATAACCGATTATGCCCAACAACAACTTAGGGAAATAGTCTACGCTGAACTGCCCGAAGTGGGCACTGAGGTCAAGCAAAATGAGCCCTACGGAACAGTGGAATCGGTAAAAGCCGTGTCAGATTTAATTGCTGCAGTGAGTGGAACTGTGGAAGAAGTCAATTCTGAAGCGCAGTCTAAACCTGAGCTTCTCAATGAGTCGCCCTTTGAAAGTGGCTGGTTGGTCGTTGTAAAGCCCGCGAACCTGGAAGCGGAACTGCCAAACCTGATGAATTTTGATCAGACAGTAGAATGGCACAAGAACCAAGGAAAATGAAGGAAGACCGTATGACTAAACGTATCATAGTAATAGGAGCTAATGCTGCAGGTGTTGAAGCGGCCTCCGCTGCGCGAAAAAAAGATCGCACTGCAGAGATTACGCTGATAACTCAGGAAAAAACTGCTGGCTACTCGCGTTGCGGTCTTCCCTTTGTCATAGGCGGGCAGATACCAAGTTTCAGAGATCTAGTTGTCTACCCAGCTGCATACTTCCAGATGCTGAAGCTATTTTTGAGGAATGAGACGAAAGTTACAGCCGTAAATACGAAGGAGAAAACGGTTACAGCAGTTGGAAAGGAAGGCAACAGTGAGACTCTTCAATACGACAGCTTAGTAATCGCAACCGGTGCTGATGCTTTCATGCCCCCGATTAAGGGAAGGGAGAAGCCGGGGATTCTCTCGTTGCGAAGCTTGGAAGATGGGGAAAGAATACTTCAAGCAGTCCAAAACGGTGCCAAATCAGCAGTTATAATGGGTGCAGGGCTTATAGGACTGGAAACCGGAGTGGCTCTGATAGAGCGAGGATTGAAGGTGACTGTAGTTGAGATGTTGCCTCAGATTCTGCCGCAAATGCTTGACGCTGACATGGCAAAACAGGTTCAGGAGCATCTTATTGAAAAGGGCATGAGCATTCTTACCGGCAAAACAGTTGAAGAGTTTCTCGGAGACCAAAATGTAACTGGAATAATTGCTGGTGGAGAAAAAATAGAGGCTGACTTGTTCATTAGTGCCTTCGGGGTACGAGCGAACACGAAACTCGCAGTTGACGCTGGGATACCGCTGGGCGAAACACGTGCCATAAAGACTAACGCAAGAATGGAGACTGATCTGAAAGACGTCTATGCCGTAGGTGATTGCGCAGAAGCCCCGAACATGATAACTCATAAACCGACGTGCGCACAGCTCGGCACAATCGCGGTAAGACAGGGAAAAGTGGCAGGTGTGAATGCTGCTGGTGAATACGCACAGTTTACAGGTATCTTGGCATCAGCCGTGACAAGATTATTCGAGGTCGAAGCAGGAGTGACAGGGTTAACAGAAAATGCGGCAGCGCGGGCTAGACTGGAAGTAGTCACGGGCGCGATTGGCTCGAAAACCAAGGCAGACTATTATCCTACTGCAAAGCCTATCAAGGTCAAGTTAGTCGTAGAAAAAGAGTCGCAACGCATAATTGGCGCCCAGATAATCGGCGGTGAAGAAGTCACCCAACGTATAAATGCCCTGAGCTTCGCTATACAGAAACAGATGACCGTACGGGAACTAGCAAAAGCCGATACTGCTTATGCTCCGCCACTTTGCGAGACTTGGGAGCCTATGGTACTAGCTGCCGAAATGGTTCTCCTAAAGTTGCGATAGTTGACCCAATTTTCTATTTTCTTCTCTTAGTTATTCTTCGTTTTCTAAGAGAATTACGCACGAACCTTCGATCTCACAGTCCAGGCTGGGTGAATGGGCTTGTCATTCCCACCAGGAGTTTGCCGAAGGTGTTAATGTGTGTTTCTTCTTCGCTTAGAATTTCTTCAAGCAGCCTTCTTGTTGTGAAGTCACCGTCTTCGCTGGCAACCTGTATGGCATGTTTGTAAAGTGTTATTGCCTCTTCCTCGTTTTGTTCATCTTGCTTTAGCATCTCAATGAGGCTGCCTCCAACAAATATAGGGTCTGGTTTGGTTGTTGGAACACCGTTCAAATAGTCTAATCTCTCCGCCAGTTTTTCTGCGTGTTTCATTTCTGCGACAGCTATTTGCCTGAATATCCCGTTGACTACCACGCCGTCTATTCCAGTTACCTGAACGTGCTGCCACATGTATTGTATGCTTACTTGGAGTTCACGCGCTATACCCTTGTTTAGAAGCTCTAACAATTTCTCAGAACTCATCAAAATCACCTATAGTATCTATGACAAAATAGATTATATCGTATTTAAATTGTGTTCCAGTCACCTTGCCCGCGACAGGGATAGCTTGTGTTCGCCTGCTCCAGATGTAAGGTGTCGAATGCCGTGCTGTGCGGTCTGCTATGCCCAGAAGCTTTTTGAGTACTCGCCCAAAACGCCTTCGTATATCGTTCTTGTTTGTTGGGCGATTTTATCCCAGTCGTACTTATCCAAAATCTTTCTGTAGGCATTCTCCACTAGGTAGTTCCTGTATATATCGTCTGTCAAAATCTTGACTATGCCCCACGCCAAGGATTCAGGGTTGTTCGGGTAGACTTTAACCCCGCTCCAATCGTGATCAACAATTTCTGACAATCCCCCTGTGTCGGAAGCCACGACCGGACTTCTTGCAGCCATAGCCTCTAATGCCACTATGCCGAATGGCTCAAAAAGCGATGGCACAACCGATACGTCTGCGCATTTCTGTAGTCTAAGGAGGGTTGCATCGTCGGCAAATCCCGCAAAAAGCACCTTGTGTTCCATTTTCATGCTTCGCACTATCGTTCATAACCTGTTCCTTCATGTAGCCACTGCCTACGATTATGAATTTCGCATTGACCTTCTCCAAAACTTTCGGCACAGCATTAACTAGGACATGAATTCCTTTCTCGTAAACTAAACGTCCCACAAAAAGCACGATTTTCTCTTCCGGCAATGCCCACCTGCGTCGGAAAGCCTTTAGATCTTCTTTTTCGATCGCGCGAATAAACGTCCCGGTTCACTCCATTCGGAACCATCACTAGTTTATCTGCAGGAAGCCCAAAAGCCCAGCGCACGTGCGAAACCATGTAATCGCTGCAGCATATTATTTTCCAGGCTTCGTAAGTGAGCCATGCTTCGGTTTCGCCTATCATCTTTTCAGTGCTTGTGTGAATTCCATCCCTGCGACCAATCTTCGGTTGAGTGCATAGTTACCAGAAGTGGCTTTCTGAAGACATGTTTTAATCCAATGCCCGAGGTGGCTACGAGCCAGTCGTGGGCGTGAAAAACGTCAACTCCGTTTGGCAGCTTTTTGACCAAGTTTGCTGCTTCTTTCTGCATGTTCAGATTCATCAGGTAAACCCAAGTTGCAAAATCAGGCGACGGGTTTTTGTAGGAATCCACTCTGTAGACTTCCACACCGTCTATGACTTCATGGGCTGGGGCACCTGGAAAATCGCATGTGACAACATAAACTTTCACGCCGTTCTGAGCTAGGCTTTTCGACAAAAAAAAGACGTGTGGTGAAATTCCGCCAATGACTCTTGGGGGGAATTCCCAGCTAAGCATCATGACACTTAACTCGCATTTCACTTGTTTTTCAAGCCCCCGGAAATCGTCTTGTATAACGTTAATAGTTCTTTCATCCAAGAGTTCACTTCGGGATTAACAACAATTATTTTCTCTCTTGGAACTTGATATATTCTGATAATATCGTCTTTCATGCTTTCAGTTTTCACGCTCACCTTTTCAGCTTCGTAAAACCCCAACCATTCAATGCTCTTTATGGCCATGCTATAAGGTGTGTTTGCAGCAGGAGAGCGGTGATCCTCAAGACTTTCAACAGAATACACAAACGGTATGTCCAACGCAGCTTTCAGAGTAACAGCTGCGGGCACGAAATGCCAGTCGTAGACATCTATGAGGTCAATCTGTTTATTAGCGTTGAAATAAATATTGGCTGCCACTCTTTCCACTTCCTGGTTCAGGGTCAAGACCCAGGTTAGAACGCCGATATGTGTGCGAACTGGGTTAGAAACTCTGAAAGTGTTCACACCGTTTGCTTCTTTTGTAGCGCCCGTTAGAAATTCATGGTAGGTTACTACGTTGGTTTCGACTTTATTCTTGACAAGCTGAATTGATAATGCGCTTACATATTCCGCGAGTCGTCCAACCACACGTGGCGGATATTCCCACGAAAAAATAATAACGCGCATTGCTTCCACTACGTGAAGAGCGAGCAGACTTTGATTATTCCTCTTCCATTGAGATAATAGCGCTTTTTGCCCTCGTTATCATAGAAACTCTCGGCAAAGCCTTCTGACTTGTAATTGTCAAGGATATGCTCGATTTCTGCAGGATCTCGCTGCAGAATTTGCGCTACATCGTCCCCTCTTCGTGAAAGGTCAGCCGCAGTCGCGCATAGGTTATGCAGTGTCTGCAAAACCTTATCAGGGAAAGGGAGCTCTTCTCTCATTTCATGATGCACCTTGCCTTTCGTACTACTATGAAAGAATTATCTTATAAACGCATGTGCGACGAGTCTTGTTCAGAAAAGCCTGAGTGCCATTTTAGATTGTTCACTTAGTTTGTCGTATCTCTTTTTTGCAGCATCTTCAAGGGCTTTTCTAAGGTGTTCCCCTTTTTGTTTTGAAGCTCTTATCGTTTTCATTTGTCGCGCCAGGATTTCATCATGTAGTGAGTTTTCTGCCCAACTTTCGAAGTCTCCTCTCTGGTTGTGAAATTCTATTGATTTCGAGTCGACTGATTGGAGAGCTTTTGTGAAGCCTTTAAGGCTCCAAGTCATTACGCCTGTGTAATTTTCTTCTCCAGTCTCTGTGCAGAATAAGAATGGCTCGTTAGCTGTCAGAATAGTTGCTCTAACACGGGTTTCAAAGTCGAGTATTAATGATTGAGCCGTTACGAAGGCATCCATCGCGGATTGGTAGGGACTAAAATAGCTGTGAACTTCGCCAGGTCCTCCTCCAGCCGTGAACATGTAGTAGAGGTGGTCGCTTGTTTGGAAATAGCGCCATAGTTTCAGATATTCAGGATCTTCCGCTTCTTTTATTAAAGGTTCTAATCTTCTCAGGTTCGTATAGTACGCCCATTGCATGGCGTTGCCGAGCCAGCCGCTGCTGTCGCGTTCCAAATCAGCCCATGAAACGGTTCCGCCTGCTTCGGGCACATCGATTTCGCCCTGTGAGGAGTGTTCTTCAATGACTTCTGAAGGCGTGCTCATTTTCAGGTGTGGCCATTTGAGGATTTCTTCTGGTAGATGACGGAGGAAACTGTGAATACCTGTTTCTGGCCAGTGGTGTTCGCCGAATGTTTCATAATCTGGGAAGATGTTGATGCAGTCACCTCTGGTGTCGGCGAGCCAATGCGCGTACTTATCTGCTGTAAGAGGCCACTCGTTCCACCACCTCGCGCTGAATCGGAAGCCAATGTCATCTGTTAGTTTGTAGTTGCGAAGCAGCACGCGAATTTTGTTTGAGCCTTTGGGAGTATAAGTGAAATTCGGAGATTTGTCATGGAGGATTTTTTCCACACCTTCAGTAAATATTCCCTTGTATCCTAGACTCTCAACGACTTTCGCTATCGTATTATTGTATAATAGCTCGGTGTTCTCAAAAACATTCGATATATAACCGAGCAAGTTTTTGATAATTAGGTGGTGCATTCTCACCTGTTCCATGAACTCTTCTTTTTCAGGGTAGAGACTGCTAATGGAGTGATAGTAAGTCTGGTTCAGAAACTCTATGCAACCTGTGTCTGCAAGTTGTTTGAAAGTTTCGAGAACGTCAGTGTTGAACTTCTCGCATTGTTCCAAGAAGACGCCTGAGACACTGAAAGAAACCTTGACTTTCCGTTTTTCTTTTTTATGTTCATCAATAATGTCGAGTAGTATACTGTTTGAGGGAAGATAACATTTGGTCGCAGCGCGGTTAAAAATCTCTTTATCCACATAATTATCGAAATAATAGTCAAAAAGTTCCTCTTTCTTCATGCGCTTGAAGAGTTGGTTTTCCCAAAACAGGTTTCGCTTAAGCCTGTGTGGCTGATGAACTTCAAAAACAAAAACGATGTCTGTCAAGTGATTTGCCCCTGCTCCACTGAATATCTCAATTACGTTTATTTCTGGTTTGTCGTTCCAAATCACTTGGAATGCTGAACAGTTTTATGAGCCAGGCAATAGAATGGGCGGTTTGTCTAGAGACCAAAGTAGGACGGCTAATCGAATAGTTTTTCCTCTCTGGTCGGAAAATTAATTAAGACAGAGTTGCTGATAAACTCGGAAAACATGGGTGATTTTAAATGGCGATAAAAGTTGGAATAAACGGATTTGGAAGAATCGGCAGACTTCTATACCGCGCTGCAATTGAGAGGAATGCGAATATAGACTTTGTAGCGATCAACGATCTCGCGGACGCCAAAACAAATGCGCACTTGCTAAAGTATGACTCAGTTCATGGAAGGTTTCCAGGGACTGTAGAGGCTCAACCCGACAGATTAATCGTTAACGGAAAACCACTGAAGGTTTTGAGTCTAAAAGATCCAGCTGTACTTCCTTGGAAAGATCTCGGCGTGTACATGGCAGTAGAATCAACAGGCTTGTTCACAGATAGGGAGTCCGCATCAAAACATCTGCAAGCAGGAGCAAAGAAGGTCCTTATCAGCGCCCCAGCCAAAAACCCAGACGTAACCATAGTCATAGGAGTAAACGAAAAGACCTACGACCCAGAAAAACACAACATTCTCAGCAACGCTTCATGCACCACTAACTGTCTGGCACCGGTGAGCAAGGTTCTCGCTGACAACTTCGGCCTTGAAAAAGCCTTCATGACGACAACCCACTCATACACAAACGACCAGAAGGTACAGGACATAGTGCACAAAGACCTGCGCAGAGCCAGAGCCGCCGCTGTAAACATTATTCCGACAAGCACAGGAGCAGCAAAAGCAATCGGCGAAGTCTTACCATCATGCAGTGGAAGAATGAATGGCATATCCTTGCGAGTGCCAACTCCAGATGTTTCCATCGTGGATCTGACAGCAGTACTGGGTAAAGATGTCACAGCAGAGGACATAAACGCAGCAATGAAGAATGCAGCAGAGGGCTCGATGAAGGGCATACTTGAATACACTGAAGATCCAATAGTCTCTTCTGACGTGCTTCACACGACAGCCTCGGCTGTCTTCGACGCGCTTTCAACAATGGTCATGGGAAATAAGAGCAACTTCGTTAAGGTGCTCGCTTGGTACGACAACGAATGGGGCTTCAGCTGCCGCATGGTCGAACTGATAGAGCTAGTAGGCAAAAAAGCAGGACTCTAAGAAATCGGCTTAAAACTTTAAAAACTATTCCCTACTTTTCTTTTTCTAGTCAAATGGCAGAGTGAGTAAAATGGCCAAGTATCTAACCTTAGATGATGTCCAAGTCAAGAGCAAAGTTGTCTTAGTTAGAGTGGACTTTAACTCAGAAATAGACCCCGGAACAAAGAAAGTCACCAACGATATACGCATACGTGCACATGCAGAAAAAACCATCAAAGAACTTGCAGAGAAAGGTGCCAAAGTAGTCATCTTGGCGCATCAAGGACGCAAAGGCGACCCAGACTTCACACCGCTGAAACAGCACGCAGCGATTCTTGGAAAAATACTCAAATGCCAAGTCAAATACGTTGACGATGTTTACGGCGAAAAAGCAAAAAAGGCGATTAAGAGTCTGAAGAGCGGCGAAATACTAGTTTTGGAAAATGTACGATCATTTGATGGCGAAACCAAAAGCGGGACACCTGAACAGCAAGCTAAAACTGAACTCGTTCAGAACCTTGCGCCATTAGCTGACCTGTTTGTCAACGACGCCTTCGCAGCAGCTCATCGTGGTCACGCGTCTATGGTAGGTTTCACTGCTGTGCTACCAAGTGTTGCGGGTCGAATAATGGAGAATGAACTCAAATCCCTGAGTCGTGCGCTGGAGAAACCTAAGAAACCTTGCGTTTACGTGATGGGCGGAGCAAAAGCGGATGACAGTCTTGAAATCAGCAAATATGTGTTAAGCAACGGAATAGCGGATTATGTTATAATGGGCGGTGTGACTGCGCAGTTGTTCCTCGCGGCAAAAGGCGTTGATTTAGGGAAGGGCAACATGGCTTTCTTGGCAAAGAAGGAATTGACCGGACTCATTCCTGGAATCCAAGCATTGTTGAAACAGTACCCAGAGAACGTTATCTTGCCCGTAGACTTGGCACTCGATGTGAATGGAAAACGGAAGGAAATAACCGTCTCAAAATTACCTACAGAGCATTCGATATTTGACATTGGCACAAAAACGGTTGAAGAATACGCTAAACTCATCTCTGAAGCAAAATCGATTGTAGTTAGCGGTCCTATGGGCGTCTACGAGAACAAAGAGTTCAATTATGGCACACGAGGTGTCTTTGAAGCCATTGCTGCTTCAAAAGGCTTTTCTCTCGCTGGGGGCGGAAACACTATTGCTGCATTGCAAGAATACGGGTTATCAAAGAAAATAGGTTACATAAGTACGGCCGGAGGAGCGCTAATCGAGTTTCTGATGGGCAAGAAATTGCCAGGAGTCGTGGCCCTCGAGACAGCGGTTAAAGAGAAAAAGATCTAACTCTCTTTTTCTCATTTTTGCCTAATAAATTCTCCACTTGGTTTAAGGGAGCACATTAAGAAAAGCATATATGGAAAATTCTCCTTTTACGGGGAATACGCTTGTTAGAAGTGTCTTTTTTCTTCTTCTCTGATTTGTTTCAACAATTGCCCGGCAATGCTCGTCAAGAATACTATGCTAATAACTAGAACACCTATACCAACTTTGTAGATTAGATCTAACTGGGAATAGAATACTGCGAAGATGAACACAACCATAAGTGCAATCGTAAATACTTCTTGTAAGCCCTGCATGCCTAATTTGAAACTCATTTTGTTTTCAGCCGTTTCTGAAGAATTCTCAAACTCGCTTATTAGCATTCTCTAATTGGGCGCGTCGTAGTGACTGGGCCTTATGTTTCCTGTCTTCCGACCGTTATCGTTGTCGGGATCAAAATTTAGTGCTTTCTTTGTTTAACTGATAGAACAGGTTCCGATTCTTCGGGTAGCTCTCCCGCTACTACAGGAGTCGGTTCCGATTCTCCGAGCAGCTCTTCCACTGCTGAAGGCGTGTGTTTCGATTCATCGTGGGGCTCTTCTGCTATTATTGGAATAGGCTCCGGTTCTTTGTGTGACTCTCCTACGAGGGACCCGTACGCTGATGGCGATTGCGTTTGCTGAACTTCTGCAAATCTAGTCTGTTCTTCGGTCACAATAAAATCAAACAGTTTTTTTATGTCCTGCAATGTAGCCTTCTCGTCGAACGGGGAAGCCCGACTCGTCACTAAACGATGAGGATAGTAATACAGTGCAAACAGGCGTTTGTCTTTTGATGGCGAGGTCGATGTCTCCTCTTTGATTTCAAACCAAGTCATATTTTCGCGCTCAAAAATCAGCTTCAGTTTGCCTGCGAGTGCCAAATCGGAATCAGTAAAAACCTGCTTTCCTTCAATTTCTTTAGAGTTTCGCAGATTCGTAGCGTATGCTATCGGAGTGTAGAAGTATGCCTCGCCTTTGGCCGGTTGTACGAACGTCACACTTTTTATCTGTCTTTTACTTCTTCCGAACATTTCAATTCCATAAATGGTGGCTAGCTCGTAGTTCATATGAATTATGAATTTGGAAAATAGAGTTCATATCAACAAAAATCCGTTCGACACACGCTATGGAAAAGCATAAGTAGAGAAATAGGGAATTTTGTCTCTCGAGGTTGAATGACTTATGAAAACAGCGTTACTCGTAATCGACCTTCAAAAAGAATTTTTCAACCTTAATCAAATTTGTTCGGATTCTCTCAAATCAGCAATCGAATACATCAACGAAGCAATACCGCTATTCAGAAAAAAAGGTTTTCCGATTATTGTAATACAGCACAAGAACGAGAACGGAGGGCTTGTTCCAGGAAACCCGGGTTTTGATGTACATGAGAGCGTTAAACTCGAGCAGCAAGACCTTAGAATAGTCAAAACTTATGGCAATGCTTTCACGAAGACCGGACTGGCTGAAAAGCTGAGGGAGCTCGATGTTGACACCGTCGTAATAACCGGCTTCTGTGCAGAGGAGTGTGTTCTTTCAACATACATTGGGGCACAGGATAATGACTTTGCCCCCATTATAATGAGGAGCTCAATTGCTTCAGATAACCCAAGTCGGGTTGAGTTTGTGGAAGAAATATCAAACATAGTCTCTATCGGGGCATTAAGGAAGTTGCTTTGATTCGAGTTACCAGTACTTACCTATAGGTTATAGAAATTCAGGACAGGAACCCGCTCTGCCCCTTCAAGATTACGTAATTCTTGCGCTCTTTGCGACAGCGATTGCGTCAATTGCTTTCACCATTTTGATTATATATAAAAGAAGACAAGGGCTAAGTAGATAGATGCGGATTTCCTTTCTGAATAGATGGTAGTGAAGAAATTGCAGGAGCCAGATCTTAACGAAATGTGGAGAACATGGATAATGATTCATCCAGGAAAAGAGCCCGTAAGGAAGCTCTTCCAGGATACAATAAGGCTTAAGCTGCAATACATTCTCCAACTGCAGAAGAAGGGGAAAATTACCTGGTTCTATTTTCTATGGCACCAAAAAGTTGACGACCCGGCCAACCTGTATTTTGATATTACGTTTACTACAGATAGTAACGATCCCGATGACTTCTTGCCAGAGTATTGCATAGACACTAAAAGAATCCCTCCAGATGAATCAATAAGTGGAATTGATGAGAGCCTTCTTGTTGGTGAGGACATAAAGGAGGCATGGAGAATCATCGGGGAACAGTCTGAGTTCATTATCAACATGGTGTGCTCTCATAAAGGAAATGTCGAAATTTCTCCGTCACAGATTGCACAGTTTATTCATTTCTTCATGAATCCGTTGGGTTATGATGGGAATCTGCTATTCTTTCCAAAAGCACATCCTGCTGCAATGGAAGCCTTAATTTCCCAACCCATATTCCAGATGAGGGATATTCTTGGAGGAGAACTCTTTCGTTCTTAGCTCCGCTCATAACGGACCATTTGTTTTTCGCAGGATCTTTCTTCATCCAGAAGAGTGCAGCCTCCTTGTTTCTCTACAGCCTGCTGCCTTGAACTAGCTGAATATTCAGTGTGCACTGGATAAACCCGTGGAGTTTTCTATAGAAAACTTCTACAGAACAGTTTCATAGACATTTAAGAGTAGTGACATCAGTCTGGAACAAGAAGGGGCTACCTCTTGGTCTGCAAGATACGGATGATTCTCGACCTGCTCAGTGACGGAAAGTGGCATAGCATCGAAGGGTTGAAGGAGGACCTGAGGCTAGCCGACTATGAGGTTGAAGCGAGGCTTGTGTTCTTGAGCGAGTTCGAGTTGGCGGACATTGACGTTAAAGATAAGAGGGTGAAGATTAACAAGGACTTTCGAAACTTGGCAGAGTCACCAAGCATTTAGAATCAGAGTAGTGCACTTGTCTTACAGTGGAAAATGAGAAATATCAGTAGTGACATAGTTACTGTTTTAGGAGGGTGAGATTAAATTGGAGTATATTATGGTGGAGTATGTTAAGGGAACTCCGCCTGACAGGTGGCACTGGTGTAAGAACTGCAGCCAGTACCCCCGTTACATCGATCAGAGACGTTCCAAAAGACCAGATCATGACCTCTGTGACGAGTGCAAATATAAAGAAGAAAAGCAAGAATGTAGAACGTAGACAATTAACAAACCAAGCCACTTCTTTCTACACGCGCTAGGCGTGTTTGAAGTGAGCATGTATAATTTTAGATTTGGCCTAAAGGGTAATGTGATGAAGACAAGTTACAGAGTTCACAGATTTGATGTTCCTGATGAGAACGGATCAAGCCAGGTTTACGCAGTTCTTAATCAGCGCGATAGCCAAGGAACGGCTAAACAGGTTTGATTGAATTCCAGATATCTTATTCCCTCGCTGGAGCTGCCTTTCCTCGGAGATGATTGGCGGATATCTCTTTGCCTTGCATGCAAAGGTTTTGAGAGCGCGCACAAAATGAAAGAGGATGATACAATAGTGGGATACGCTCAGCTGTCTCTCAGATATAAAGGGGACAGCAATGTTTTTTGAAGCAAAAAATAATGCCATTGACCCTATTGGTGATTAAAATTGCCCAAGAGCAAGAAAGAAAAAGCAGCCGGTCTGGAAAAACAAAAACTATTCCAAAGGGAGAAAGAGACGAAGAGAAAACAGAAAAAACAGGTTTCACTTCCTACAAAACATACGAAAAAGAAATAGTTGGAATCGCCAAGAATTAGTCTATTTTGATGTTTGGGAAACTGGTTCTTATCAAGAGATGGATTTTGAAGCAATGGCGATGGCTGCCCAAGAGGCTCACTTCAACATGCAGGTGCTAAATTGGTTATACTATGTTGAATGCACATTGTTGCCGAGGTAAAGAAAACGACAAACATAAGATATTACGTCAGGTTCTAAATAGGTTGAGCGTAGTTTAATCCAGCCAGCAACTCAGTCACTTTCACGGGTTGCTTCTTGTTCTCTTTGTTTTCTTTCTTCTTCCTCTTTCTTGAATTTTGCAGATGTAGTATATACTTCTATGCCTTCAGGTGGCGCAATAAACCGTTTTTTGCGGATGCGACGCTTGTTTTGCAAAGGGTTTGGCATAAATCCCATTAACAAATGAGATTTCCTTGTAAATAGCTCTTGCGTATCTTTACTTCTTCTCTATTTTAGGTGTTATCGGTTCTCTCTTAGCAGGGTTGACTACTCTTTCGTAAGCGTTATTTCTATCGTTGAAACATTTCGGGCTCTGCTCTCCCCCTCTCTTGGTGGCATTTCCTCTGTTCCTATCGTGATTTTGCCTATCTTCAGGTCTCTTAGGAAGCGTCTCCTCGTTATTTCAGCAGCGTCAACGGCTGTGGTTATTGCTTGCCCTCTCGCCTTCAACGTTAATTCTTTGGCATTTCCTGCTGATAGTCCCGTAATGATCGCTAGAACATAGTCCATTGGCGTTTTGTTTCCAATGAAAACAATTCCAGATCTTTCCGCCATTATACATCACCTCTTTAATCATTAATCGTAACATGTTACATTGCGTTGTTCGTACTGTCCTTAGCGCGCACCGACTAGTTCGACGCTGGCTCCAATGGCTTGACCAGGCACTCCCTTCTTGAACCGGACTATGACGACGCCGTTCTTTCCGTGGAAGCCCACGATTTTTCCAGCATGCTTCGTCTTTGCGTCTTTCAACACCACTTTTCGACCCCACTAGTTGACCTGATTCTGCCCTGTTGTTTACACTTGTGAATTGGATTAGGCATTCATCTGATTTCTGCGTTTTGATGCCTATTCTGTAATTCATTATTCTTCCGTAAACTGGTTGAGACAAATCTTTCACCTATTAGGCTTAGTTAAAACCGCGGCTTGCTCTTAAACATGTTTCAGCTCGGCGCGCGCGCAATGGAGGGAGGGTTTGTTTAGAAAGGACTGCGCAGGCATTTCTTCCTGCCGGGAACTTAATCTTGAAAAACTGAGTTTCTGAGTGGATAAGTTTAAAGGTTGGTTGCGTGACATTGAAGCTGTGCAAAAGTATTTTGCGCATAATAGGTAAATAGGAGTTGAAAAAGCATGACATATAACAAAGAATTCCATAAGGCAACCTGTGCCGACTGTGGAAAGGAATGTGAAGTTCCATTCAAGCCGGACGGAACAAGGCCAGTTTACTGCCGCGAATGTTACAGTAAACGAAGACCGCCACGAAGATATTAGATTTTTAAGATAACATCTTAATTTCTTTTAAATCATCTTTTTTTTACATGAAAAACCTTGTTTTCTCACGGTTAGCCTAATATAGGTAGGAACGGACTCTATTATTGTCTATTAGAATTCTTTAGAGGAAGAGTCGGATCGGCTGTAAGCGCAGGATCTAGTCAATTTGCGTTTTCCTTTTTCTCCAGATTATTCTAAATGGAGCTATGGTCATGATAGTCGAAAATAGAGATAAAAAGACGAATAAGGAAGGGAACGCGGTGTCCTTTCTTGCGTATATGAAATTTCAAATGGTTTAATGGGTATGTTGGAAAATGGGAAAAAGAAAAATCACAAATGAAGGCAGCTTGGAAAACATGATTTTGCCGACCAAGAATGACGTCTTGGGTGTTGCTGTTAAACTGCTTGGTGCCGACAGAATCATGGTGAAGTGCCAAGACGGCAAAGAACGACTGTGCAGAATTCGCGGCAAACTCAAGAGACGAGTTTGGATCAGAGACGGCGACATTGTTCTGGTTTCCCCTTGGGATTTCCAGTCTGATACGCGAGGCGACATTTTCTGGCGTTACAGGCGAAACCAGTCTGATTGGCTGAGGCAGCATAATTATCTCAGCATGTGAGAGAGGGATGGAAGAAGAATCTTGAGGCAGAGAAAATCTATTGGTGAATATCTGGCTTTTCTTTCGGTGAAGTGTGATGTTGAGCCCGAAAAGTTTCTTTCTGCCCTTCGTCAGGCTGGAATGGGTATGAGAATTGACTGCGGTAAGTTTTCGATCGAATGCCGGGGCAGAATAGAAAAGAAGCAGATCTTCTTGGTTAGGAGTGAGACGGGGGTTGTGGCGCAATTTCGGGTGCCTGATGAGTTTTTCTTGGAGACTGGGGATTCAATCGGAAAATTCATGAATACTCCCATGCTTCGCGGGCTTCTGTTCAAAAAGAGAAAGACAGGTCATCTTTGCCTAATCAGAGATGTAAAGTCTGGAATGACCCACATCAACCTGAAGGCCAAAGTGCTTTCAGTTGCTGAACAAAAGCATGTTATGACGAGATACGGCAACTACGCTGATGTGGCCAAGGCGTTAATAGGGGACGAAACGGGGGCAATCAATCTTCTCTTATGGAATGAACAGATAAACGCTGTCTCTGTCGGGGGAACAGTTCAAGTTAGTGGCGCAAGAGCATCCGTTTTCAGGGGGGAGAAGCAGTTGACTGTTGGAACAAAAGGGGTTCTTGCTGACCTTGAGAGCTTCGAATTAGAGGGCGCCCAATGTTTACCCATCGCCCTGAAGACTTAGTTGGAGAGCGGTTATGGTTTCTTGTACAGTGGGTGCAGAAAATTTGATAGTGAAATGCACGGAGTGCGGAAATACTTTCAGGATTGATATTCCTAGCGATGGGGATATAGTTGCTTGCCCTGTTTGCGAGGCAGACTTCAAAGCTGTTGTTAAGAATGGAAACGTCCAGATGAAAGAATTCGTCTATGAAGACGACGACGATGGGGAATTATTGGCACGAGGTGAGAATGGGTGTCGATAATTGTGCAGTGGGAATACAGGGTTGTTCCAATTAAGACTCGAATCCATTCAGGCAGCATGGGCGGAGACGGCAAGCCGACCATCGAAGATGTGGAGAAAGATTTGAACGCCCTTGGCAAAGAAGGTTGGGAACTCGTGAGCGTTCAAGACGCAAGCATGCTGGATGGCAGGATTTTCACGATTGTTTACCTCAAGAGGCAAAAAATGGCAAAGCGTGATAACGCAGAGTAAATAGAGGTGATCGTAACGTTAGAAAAACCTATGTTTGAAGTCAAATGCACGGGTTGTGGTAATCAGACCACGGTTCCTTTCAAGCCTACTCCAGGCAAACCAGTTTACTGTAGAACCTGCTTCTCGAAACAAGTGAATAACCGGTATGAAAGTAATGGTGGCGGAAACCATGAAGGCTTTGGCCCGAAACAGGTCTGGGCACGACGAAGAGACAACGGGCAAGCAAACAAAGAGGAAGCGACTACCAGTGTCTTTCAACGACGGTAAAACTTGGATTCTTGAAATAGAGGGTTGAGTCAGATACGCTTTATGCGGTGCCTGCGCTGTGGGTTCTGCTGTAGAAAAACCGAAATGCTGCTTTCCACCGAAGACATTGAACGCTTAGAAGGAAAAGGCTACAGGCAGGATTTCTTTGTTCTGATTGATGAAGGAGGCTACACTAAACTCCGAAACCAACAAGACCACTGTGTTTTCTTTAACATTAAGGATCAGTGCTGCACGGTCTATCCTTCCAGACCGCTGGGTTGCCGTCTTTATCCAGTAATCTATGATGAACGAAAAGGGATAGTTATTGACCAAATTTGTCGAGCAAAAAGCAAGTTGCGCGAAAAGCAGATGACACAACAAGGACGGAAAGTCCTTAGACTTCTGGCGAGGATTGACGCAGAAGCTGAAATGCGGCGTAGCGCATACTGATGATAGTGCAACTTTGCTCGTTTTGATTTTCCAGTAAGCCTCGGAAAGCAGATATCAGCATTGCGAGCTATATTCTTGATATATTGTTGAATATGAAGTCTGATTGATAAAGGATAGAACCTGTTTTCTCTATTTATGGTGTCACCTTGAAGTGCACTAACTGCAATAATGAAGTGTTTGTTAACTTGGAGAATGGTTCTTCACAGTGCACACGATGCGGTTGGATAGCACAACCTGAATCCGATTTTCGCGTCAATAAGATTGAGAAAATCCGAACAAAAAACCAAAGAAGGCTCTATCTTTTCTGAACCGACTCTATTTCACCTTCGTCTGCGCTTTGCGCACTGAACTTTCTCAAGCATAAGAGGTCCCGCTCAACCGGGATCAGACGCTGGACTGCATTCGCAGGTCTCAGTCAACGCGTTAGTAGAAGAAAAGAGGTTTTAGGATATTTGGCTATCCTTTGGTGAGAACTATCTCGATTGTAGAGACCATTCTCGATTTGGTTTCGCCTTCTCTCGGAGGCATCTCTTCAGTGCCTATGGCGATTTTGCTTATTTTCAGGTCTTTCAGGAACCGGCGTCTTGTTATTTCAGCGGAGTCGACGGCTGTCGTTATAGCTTGTCCTCTGGCTTTCAACGTTACTCCCTTACTCTTTGATAGCTCGGTTATTATGGCAAGAACATAGTCCATTGGCATTTTTTTTCCGACGAAAACGGTTTTTTCTGGTGCTTCAACTGCGAGTGACACCTTGACTTCGGTAACGGGTTTGTCGGCTGTTGGTTGCTCTGGGATTATTTGTTCGCCCGATGTTTTGGTGGTTGTTTGGTCCACAATTTCTGCATCGCAGCTGTTCTTGACTGCTTCGATTCCCTTCATGCATCCGTCTTTGCTTTCGTAGCCTTCACTTTGGGCGATTATTTCCCCGTTTGAGGCTTTGAGATGGAATCTGTATTTCCCGTTTTCATCAGTGGTCACCTGGTATTTTGGATTGGATATTCCCGCGACTCCTATTGTCAGATCTTCGACTTCTGAATTGCAGTTTTTCTGAACACTCTTTACGCCTTTTATGACGCCAGCGTGCTGTTCATATGCTTCGCCTGTGGCTATTATCTCGCCATTTCCAGCGCGAAGGCGGAACCTGAATTTTTCGGCTGTGTCCTTGTAGATCTCGAATTTTGGTGGCATATGATTCACGAGCCTTGCTGATGTACATTCGAGTAGAAAAACCTTTGTTTATTCAGACATGAATTTCGAAATCACCTTAATAGGTCAACGGAAGACAGAGCCAGCTCATTCCAGGGGCTTGCAATATTACCTGCTGGTTTGAATTTGTTTTTCGCACAAACCTTGTCAACGCTTCTTGGCCACCGCCTATTAACTAACAATTTAGACCATTGGCATGTGTCTTTGACCAAAGAATTGATCTGAAACAGGAACAAAAGGGGAACAATCAAGTATCTTCAAAGATGAACAAGTCGTCAATCGTGGTCAATAAGGCTTTAGCAATGTCATGCGCAAGTTTTAAGGAAGGGTTGTAGTTTCCCTTTTCTATGAACAGGATTGTCTCTCTTCTCACTCCAACCTTTTTTGCGAGATCTTCCTGGGTGAGGTCGTATCTTGCCCTCAACTCCTTTATTCTGGTTCTCATTGTCGTCAAAGTTCTCCCTTTCTGCCAAAGTGCCATCGCAGCACAAGAAAGGAAACGCTGGACACCAGGAGGGCCGCTATCATGGGATAGCCTGCTTCGAATTCTGGCATGCCGAAGAATTCTCTTCCAACCATGTTGACCAACAGATACGCTACTATGAAATATTGGCACAAGAACATAGCATAGTAAGCTGCTTTCCAGTTTAGTTTTTGAGTTCTTTCATCAGCCAATGGAAGCCCAGACTTTTTGTCTTTGATTGTTTTCCAGATGATTAAGACGCCGATTAGGACAATTAATGCGAGTATTCCTGTGCTTGTGATTAGCCAATTGAAATCAGTCATCTTATGCACCTCCAGTTCTGTGAGTTTGAACCTTCTGTTCCCTTCTCAACTTGAAGCCGCCGATAATTGACAACAGTACTCCTGCACCGATAAATGAGTAGCCAATTAGCCGGTCCCCGCACCCAAAAACGATTCCGAGGATTACAAGAGTATTTCCGAGAGTCAATAATTCTTGAATTCTCATTTTCTTCACTTCAAGTTAATTATTTAACACATTATGTTATTTTTATAAATCTTTATGTTAGATAAAAATAACATAGAAGCATTTAAGGCTTTCTATTGGGTCCCAACTACATCTTTCACGCTACCTCAATAGGGCATCAGTGTCTAGCCAATCGACCATGCCATAATTATGCGCGCTTAATAAGTTCATGTCAGCTTTATAGAGAGACTTCATTAATCTCGTTTGACGTGCCTTCTCAGCTTAAGCCTCGGTTGCTTCACGCCACAGAACTTCAAAATAATTCGCGGCTAAAGAGACTAAAGCGCCATTGTTTGACCACAAAGCCGATGAACTCTGTAAATCCGTTTTCGGAACGACTGCTACCGAAATCTCTCTTCTGTCATATATTCCGAAAACTGTCTCTGGATGATACGAGATAAACCTTATTTGATTAGAAGTCCTTTCTTTGAAATATTGAATCAATTGCTTCGACGTTTCATTCTCCGGAGGCCTTTCTGAGATGCACCGGATTGTGACTTTTTTCGCCCCGGCAATCTCTCTACTTTCAGCAAACGATTCCATTATTCCACGCGTAATCCTCTGCCAAGAAACAACAATATCTATGCTTTGCTGAGCGTTTTCGATGGCGGTCCGTATTCTGTCAACAACGGCTCTTCCTTCGGGAATCAAAACAAACTGACTATTCTCCATCTGATTTAACTCGGCCCGTTTTTCTGTTCTTACTGCAACTCGCAGAACATCTGTTTCGGCCCTTATCTTTTGGTATTGATTTGTTTTTGTCTCTAGTAACAGTGAGAGTCCGTCATCCATTGAAATTGCTCTATATTTGACTGGTGTTTCAATTATTTTTTCGACAAGGCCGAGCTTCTGGAGTTTTTCGAGAGCTGGATAAACATCTGGACGCGCCACTTTGGCGTTTCTTGAAATTTCCGTTATTCTCAAAGGTCCAGATCTAGCAAGAGCTAGGTAGGTTCTGGCCTGTTTTTGGGTGAGTCCGAGATCAGTCAGAACCTGTTCCGAAGACTGTGATTCCACGACGCGTTTCTCCACGAATATGCTTGCTCATTACGCGTCTTAAGGTTTTTGGAGCTGACTGTAGTGACGCTATAGACGCAAGCATAATAGCATTCGCCAAGAAATACCCTTGTTGCGCAGTTCGCGCATATATCGTGAGGCGAATGGAAAAGCCCGCTAGTGGGGAGCGAAGAGAGAATAGGGGCTGACCGGGCTCTGGATCAAGGTCACGACGGAGCAGCAACCGTCTCTTCTCCTTTCATTATGCGTTTCAGAATCACAGCAAACCATAATGACGCATGGGCACCGCTATACCTTACTATTCTATTATTGCGGATAATCTCAAAGCTTTTGGCGCTAGTGGAGAACGTCTCCCGCTAATCCTAATCTTTGAGCGAAAAATCAGCTTTCAGTATAGACCTTTTCCTTTTCAATTTCAAATCTTGAAAATAATTTCGACACGCACTAAGCTTTTATAAGAATGAACAAGAGTGTTAAATGAGAAAAATGGCTTCCTTCCTAGGGTGAGGGCGCAGAATCCATGCCCTACATTAAAAAGATTGAGCTCAAAGGCTTCAAATCCTTTGGACCACAAACAGTTAAGGTAGTTCTAGACAAGGGCTTCACAGCCATCACTGGCCCCAATGGAAGCGGAAAAACCAACATCATGGATGCGTGTCTATTCTCTCTCGGCGAATTAAGCACAAGAAGGATGCGAGCAGAAAATGCAGCGAAACTGATTTTTCACGGCTCCGAAAAAGCAGGTCTTGAAAGGGCGAAAATGGCTAAGGTGATCATTCAATTTGACAATTCAGACGGGACGATGCCCATTGACACCGTCACAGTAACGGTTTCACGGGAAGTCTACAGGAATGGTCAAAGCGTTTACAGGTTGAACGGTAGAAGAATTTCGCGCGCTCATATTCTCGAAATTCTCTCCATGGCAGCCATAAGTAGTGCTAGCCAAAACATAATTCCGCAGGGTACAATCACGCGGCTAACCGATGTTAATCCAATGGAACGCAGAAAAATTGTCGAAGACTTGATTGGGATAGCCCAATACGACGCTGAGAAAGCCCAAGCCGAAGAAAAACTGCGCACAGCAGACATATCAATTCGCACGGCAATGGGAAGAATCGACGAAGTGCAAAAACGATTGGATGATCTCGAGCGGGAAAGAAACGGACTTTTGCGATACAGTTTCATCCAAAACGAGATCAAGAAATTCGAAGCTGTTAAAATTTCGCACAACATTATTGGACTGAACAAGCAGGTTGAAGAAAAACGTGCTCAATCCGAAAAAATACATGGCAAAGTTGAAAAACTGAGGGAACTGCGAGAAGCTCGTCGATCAAAACGAAGAGAAATTGAGGGAGACTGGCGTCAACTCAGCTCAGAAATTGTCGAGGATGGCGGCTCACAGGTCCTGAAAGTACAAATAAGAATAGGTGAATTGAAGTCAAGACTCACAGAGTTGACCACGAAGATAAGCTCTTCTCAAGCAAATCTCGAAAGCCTAAGGCGCATAAAAGAAAACAATCAAGGACAGTATACATCCATTCGGAAGGAAATTCATGAAAACCGTTTAAGAATAAGATCTTTCAAGAGCGAGCAAGAAAGGCTTCAAATGCAGATCACCGATAAAACGACTGAACATGAGGCTCTTGCACAGGAAACTGCTCAACTCTGGGGCGGGTTAGGTGATAACAGCCGCAAAATACGTGCTGTCGAAACACAGATAGAGAACTTTGTTAGACGGCTTGCTTTCCTCAGGTCAGAATACAAGAATGACAAAACTGCTTTGCGGCTCAGCTCTGGGAGACTGAAGAATATTAATGTTCGAAAAGAGCGGTTCAACTCGAATCTGGCGGAGATTGAAACCTCGCTCATCGAACTTGACAAGGTACAAAAGGACCAAAAGGCACAGTTAAATAATCTTGAACGATCCATAGAACGAAAGACCGTTCAGAAGGAAGCAGTTGGCAAGGAAATTTCTGAAGCAGGAAGAATCGCAAGTTCAGCTAAAGAGGCAGTAATCGAGTTCGCCACTCAGAGAGATTTGGCTGAAACCGTAGCGGCGGAAGAAAAAGCTCTCAGGAGCATCGAAGAAATGGGAGATGTCGGTGCCATCTCCGGAGTCTTGGGCAGGCTGCGCCACTTAGTGAAAATTGACAAGAATTATAAGAAAGCCATAGAAGCCGCTGCAACCGGATGGCTTGATGCCCTTGTGGCAAAGGATATCGATTCCGCTTTCATGTGCACTGAAACGCTGAGGCGAATGAAGCTCGGACGTATCAAAATTATCCCGCTCCAAGGAAGCAGCGCCCCTAAGACAATTAAGGTCCCTCAAAGAGATGGGGTCATCGGTCCGCTCTCCGCTTTCATGAAATTCGACAAAAACAATGAATCAGCCGTCAACTATGTGTTCGGAGACACCATAGTGGTTTCAGACGACAAAATAGCTTTTGCCCTTTCAAATGAAGGATATCGTGCAGTAACTATCAATGGTGACTTGTATGAACCAGGAGCTTTCGAAAGTGGCTATTATCGTGCCCCAGTGGACTTTTCCACTATAATTCCCAGTGAAACTGCCATAAAAAGCCTGGACGAAGCGGTCAAGGCTCTTCAACTGCATCTTTCGCAGAGAGGCACGGACATCACCTCTTTTGAAGAAGAGATCGGCGATGCCAGAATCGAAATGACCCGTCTTTCAGAATCCATAGCAACAATAGATAGAGAAATTGTGCGGGTCAAACGAAGTGTAAAACGCACGCGCTTCAACGTCAGGCGTCTGGAGAAGTACGGCGCAAAACTCGAAAAAGAGATTGCTGCCTGCAAAGGCCGCATGGGACTGTACAAGTCGGAACGAAACACAATCAAAAAAACGCTTCAGAAACTGCAAACCGACTTGTCAATCCTAAGGAAGAAGACCGACCTCGCACACATTCAAGAGTTAGAAGTTGCCAGGGAGAAACTGGCCGAAGACGTGATTGCTCTCAGGCAGAATCTGAGCACCGTTCAAACTGAGCTCTCTACGCGCCAGTCCCAATTTGACAATGTCCTGCGGGTTGGATACCTTAATTCGAAAATTCAGTTATCCAAAGTTGAGCAGCAGCAAAGAAAACTTGAGAAGGAAGTGTCTGAAGCCCTTCAAGAACGCGAGTCCCTCAAGAACGAGATATCCGAATTGGACAGAAACCGTGTTGAGCTCTCCAAAGCGGTCTTTTCAGCAAGAGAAGAAGCGAAGAGGTTCACTACAAAAATAGACGCAATTGACATTGAGCTTAGACAGCTGGATTCAGAGTACGAGCAGGCTGATATGCTCCTGAACCAACTTCAATTAAGTGTCCAGACATTCCAGTTAGAGCTCCAACAGCAACAAAATCAACTTGGTCATTTGGGCTTTGAAAAGCCCCTCGAACCGACTGCAAAGGAAGTCGAAGAGGCTGAAAAGTCAATGCAAATGATGCAGTTTGAACTAGAACGGATTGGAGCAGTAAATCAACTCGCCTCGATACATTACGGAGAACAGATATCAAGATACAGAGAACTATCCTTGCGTTTGAACGAGCTTGAAAAAGAAAAGCAGGCAATAGTACAGTTTATGGATGAGGTTGACAGCAAGAAGCGCAGAGTTTTCATGAACGCATTTGAAAAAATCAATTCTAACCTGCAAGACTATTTCTCAAAACTGACAGGCGGCGGTACAACACTTCTGCAGCTCGAGAATGTAGATGACCCTTTCCACGGCGGCATAGATATGATCGTACAATTCCCAAACAAACCAAGCATAATTGTCAGCGGTGCAAGCGGCGGAGAGCGTTCCGTAGCAGCAGTTGCTTTCATTTTTGCTCTGAAAGATTTCACTCCGTCATCGTTCTACATTCTCGATGAGATCGATGCCCATCTAGACGCTTACCACGTTTCAAAACTTGCCGAAGTGCTTCTTGAGGAATCCGGGAAAATTCAGTTCATAGTGATCACCTTAAAACCAGAGATGGTGAACAAAGCCCAAAAAGTATACGGAGTCTATGAACGTAATGGTGTTTCAAGCGTTATCTCCGCCAAGTTCTTGGAGGCAGCAGGTTGAATGACAACGCCGCTTAAGAAGCCTTTTTACCTGCGACCCCCATGGAACATACTCTTTGAATTAAGCAAGCTTGACAAGCTCACACCATGGACGGTCAACATTGCCTATCTGCTCAGGTCATTTCTTACGGAAATGGAGAGAACAGGAAAGGTGGACTTCAGAGCGTCTGGTGTAGCGTTAGACTCTTCCGCGTTGATCTACTTGATGAAATCTAAGCTGCTGCTCACTCTACAGGAACCGCCTGCGGCACCAAAGACGGTTCAAGATTTTGTTCCACCACCTCTATTCTTGCCACTTAGGCAAGAGCTGACTTCAACCACTATACAGAATCTCTTGGAAGTGTTAGATGAAGTGTTGAAGGGCGAAAAAATGCTTCACCTTGATAGAGTAGTCGTCCAGCCTGTTCTTCCAGCAGTGTCAGACATTCTGCCTCAATTTGAGATGTTCCTGGCAGAGATTGAACTGCAGATGAACAAGTTGTATGACGTCCTCTGCGAAAAAGTGAAAGGCTCTGGTATTATAGAATTTTCAAGCTTAACAAAAGGCATAGCCAAGATAGAAGCGATCCGCACATTCATTCTGCTCCTTTTCATGGCACAAGATGGAAAAGTGAAATTATGGCAGGACGAAGAAACAGAGGAATTGTATATTGCTGTAGGGAAACTAAACAATGGTAGCGGTGAGGGACTTGTCGGCTAGCCCGGGGACTGCGTTAAATCCTGAGCTTGATCAGAAGATTCAGGGCTATCTACGGCTTCTGGAAGCCGCTCTTTACGTGGCAGGTCGTCCCCTAGATCTCAACGAGTTGGGTTCGGTCTTAGGCACGCGTTCAAGAAAGAAAGCCCAAAGACTCGTCAAAACTCTCATGCAGGAATACTCTTCCCGAGACACCGCCCTTGAGATACTGGAGCTCAAGGATGAGCGCTATGTGCTCCAGCTCAAAGCTGATTTTACTCCTCTGGTCAAGAGGTTTGTCAACAGGCCTTTGCTTTCTTCCGGTCCATTGAAGACTCTCTCTTATATCGCCTACAGACAGCCAATCTCACAGAAAAGGGTGATTGAGGTGCGGGGGCAACATGCTTACGGACACGTGAAAATTCTTAGGGACATGGGATTAATATCGGCAGAGAGAAGTGGACGTTCCATGGCTTTGAAGACAACTGACTATTTTGCAGACTACTTTGGGTTAACGCATGACACGTCATCCATGAAGAAAGAGTTGAAGCGCATATTCGGGGAAGCACTCAAGGAAGACGCTCAAACCTGATACGGATATGTTTATATGATGAAATAGCGGTTTTAGTGAACACTCAAACTACTTGACAAAAAGGGAAACATATGTCGGTTTGGCATGGAAGTATTCGCAAAAGAAAACTCACAGGCGGCAGAAAAAGAGTCTACAGAGTTAAGAGAAAATTCGAGGAAGGCTCTTTTCCCGCAGAAACAATCCTTGGAGAACCTAAAAGGAGAAGTGCAAGAGGGCAAGGCGGGCAAATTAAAACAAGGGCACTGAGCGACAAATACGCTTCAGTAACCAATCCAAAAAATGGGAAAACGGAAAAAACCGAGATCCTACGTGTCGTCAGAAATAGAGCCAACGTAGATTATAACCGACGAGGCGTAATAACTAAAGGCGCGGAAATAGAAACATCCATAGGTCTCGCACGCGTCACGTCGCGCCCCGGCAGCGATGGCGTGATCAACGCGGTTCTCATTGGGAAAGAAGAAAAAAGCTAACTTCAATGCTGATTTTTAAGCTCGCTTCGAATTTTCAATAGTTGTTTAGATATTCTCTTTATTATCTGCTCTTTTGGCAATTTCTTTTCAACCAGTATCATTCCAGTCTTAATCCAAGGGGTCTTTGGGTAACCAACTTCTGGAACTATCTCATTTTCTAAGTCAAGTTTTGTCGCTGCTTCTTGAATTTCCAAGCTTTTCGGAGCTTGAACCGCAAAGTCTTTCGGTACTCTGCGCCCTTCGCTTCTCGTCTTGGCTAAGTCAAAATATACCGGCCAAATGATGGCTTTTTCTTGTTTTCGCATTCTTTCACCCCGTTATTTATGACCGTAATTGGCAGCTATACTCGTCCCAACTTTATCAAGCCGCACGAACCCAAAGCGCTCAAATTGTATCACCGTGTTTGGTTTTAACTTTTTGCAGTAACTCTCTGCCAATCCCTCGTTCATCGTAGCGTCAGGCATCAAAATTCGGCAATCAACTTCCTCTCCTTCTAGTATCCAATGGATGAGCTTAGCTTTGGTCTTTCTTGCTTCCTCGTAGGATTCGTTGGCGAAAGAGGCTTCGACAGTGCCAGCCCCTTTCTTCTGTAGTCTTACGTTGAAGAGTTCCATTAACCGAATTGCTGCTCCAGCTTCTGCGTTGTCCGCATCCCTTTTTGCGATCCAGAAAGTTGCTGCCTTTTCTGCTCCCTCAGGGGTTATGGTGTATTGTCTAAACCCCATTTCGGTTTTCTCTGGATGCTTTGGAAGTTTGGCTCTGATTTCCCTGGGAATATTGTTGACTTTCAACTTGACGGGTTCGGAGACGAAAAAGTATCTTTCACTTATTGGGTCCAAAATCTTACGGTTGTAAGCGTACAGGTTTTCCCAACTCAGAGTGACATCTTGAGGCTTAGGTCCAACATCAATTATCATCTTTTTTATGGCTTCCGGGGTTATTCCGCGTTTTCTTAGAGCGATAAACGTCGCAAGTCGCGGATCATCCCATCCATTGTATATGCCCTCCCGTATTCCTTGAACAATCTTTGATTTACTTAGAAAAGCGCCAGTTATCTGCAATCTACCGTAATGAATGGCTTCGGGGTACTCCCAGCCCAGATAGCTATACATGTACTCCTGCCTGACTTTGTTAGTGAGGTGTTCTTTACCTCGGATCACATGTGTAATTCCCATAAGGTGGTCGTCCAAGCCAGCGGCTAAATTGTACAAAGGCCAAACTCGAAATTTGTCACCCACTCTTGGATGCGGATACTTCTTAGTGTCGATAATTCTTAATGCAGGCCAGTCCCTCACAGCTGGATTTGGATGGTCCAAATCGGTTTTGACGCGAACTACAGCTTCGCCTTCTCCGTAACTGCCATCCAACATGCGCCTCCAACGCTGCATCTGCTTTTCCGGAGGCAGGTTGCGACAATCGCATGGTTTGCGCGCTAGTGATATCTTTCTAAATTGATCGGGAATGCACGTGCAAACATAGGCATGGCCATCCAACAAGAGTCGTTCGGTGTACTGGTAATATATTGGAAGCCTATCGCTCTGGATGTATTCCTCATCTACTTTGCATCCGAGCCAAGCCAAGTCTTCTCTTATTTTACTGTAGAATTCTAAGACTGGCTTCTTAACCTTAGGATCAGTATCTTCAAATCGCAAAATGAATTTGCCATCGTACATACGAGCGTACTCATGGCTCAGGATTATGGCTCTGGCTGAACCCAAATGTATAACGCAGTCAGGATTGGGCGAAAAGCGGGTGACAACGTTCACATACTTGTCAGTGTTAGGCAAAGGTGGAAGATGCTTTTCTTCCTCAACCTTTTCCTTTTTGAGGCTTTCAGGCCAATTCTCCAACACTACACGTTTCTGATCTTCAATAGAGAGCGAGTTGACTTCGCCAACAGCCTCATTGATTAAAGCAGCAAGTTCCTTTGCTCTCGTCTTGAGTTCCTGTTTTTCGCCGATGATTCTTACCGGTAAGAGCGCCTGCTTGCGCTTTGCCACCATGCTGGATTGCATTCAACATGGCGACTTTTAGAACAAGTTGCTTGAGTTCCTTATCATCTGCAAGTGCCAATTGTTTTTCGCTCGTCCAAAGATTAGATGTTTCTTTTTATCAAGAATTCTGCGAACGCTTTCAGTTTTTCTTTTGCCTGTAACGTTGGCAGAAGATTTCCCGCTTCTCCAAGGGTCTTTTCAACCATCTTCGAAGCAGTCTGCTTTACATATTCTATGCTCTTGTACTTCTGCATCATCGCGATAGCCTCGTCACGCAGCTGCTGATCCGAAGTGTGCATTTTCAAAATCTGAATAAGCCTCTCCCTGTCCGCATTGTCGGCCTCTTTCAATGTGTGAATAACCATCAGGGTTCGTTTTCCTTCAGTTATGTCTTGTCCCACTCCGCCCTTCTTCGCCGAAAACTCCTTTCCTGTCAAGTCCAAGACGTCATCCTGCATCTGAAATGCAACGCCAATGCTTTCAGCAAAACGACCAAGCTTCTCAACCAGATCGTTATTTGCACCTGACAAGACAGCTGCAAGTTTAGCCGACATACGCGCTAAAGTGCCAGTTTTATACGCACACATCTGCAGATAATCCTTCTCATCAAGAACATCGGCGTTGGCTATGCCTTTATGCCAAGCGATGTCCATGGCTTGACCCATGCTGAGATTTATCATCTCCTGAACGTAAGCCTCGTAGACGTCACGAAGCGTTTCCGGCGACAACTCTACTTTTCTCTCCATTAACGGCAGAAGCGGAAGGAAGTACATGGCATTTCCCGCATTAACCGCTATATCCACTCCAAAAAGCTTGTAAGTACAAGGTTTCCCTCTTCGAAGCTCCGAAGAATCCTCTAAGTCGTCAATAATGAGTGTCCCGTTGTGAACAACTTCGGGGATTATGGCAAAATCCAAATAATCGTCGGACTCTCTGTCCAGTATCTCACAAATGAGCAAGAAGAGAGCGGGGCGCCACCTTTTTCCACCTCGATCCAATATCTCCCAAATTGGTTCGGCGATCGCTTTGTTCAATGTCTCCATGTTGTAGCTGTACATCGGAGGGATTATCTTGAAGATGACAGAATCTTCGGTAAACTTCCTTGGAACATACTTCTCAATTGCTCTGTCGATCAAGGGAGCTTTTTCTTCAAGAAATTTCGCAGCATTCAATCGCTCAGATCACTCCTCTTCTGGCGCTTTCATCAACGTCAAAGCCCCTCCTTTTCAGCCACTTGGCTGTATTTCCCGTTATCACAACCGGGACCTTCGCTAGGCTTTCGACTTTGTCTGCCCCAACCAAAAACATGACGTTTCGAATCTCCTCCATCATTAACGAGAGTAATCCTTCCACCTCTGTCGACCCCTTGACTGCGGCTTCAAGAACTGGCTGGGTAACGCTTGCCAAATCGGCGTTAAGTGCAAGAGCCTTGGCCACATCTGTGCCACAACGAACTCCGCCTGAAGCGATTACCGGAATCTTTACAGATCTTGCCGTTTCCACGAGGCTCGCGACTGTTGATATACCCCAGTCCCAAAAGCTCTCGCCTAAGATGCTCTGATGGACTTTGCCTTCCCCCTCAGCACGGTAGTATTCCACTGCTGCGAAACTGGTTCCTCCCGCACCACCGATGTCGATGGCTTTAACGCCTGCAGCTTCCAGTTTTTTCGATTCCTCAGCAGAGATACCTGATCCGGTCTCCTTTACAATCACCGGCTTTTCAAGCTCTCCAGCGATTTCCCCAATCTTGGCAAGTACTCCATTGAAGTTTGTTTGGCCTTCAGGCTGGATCACTTCTTGTAGGGCATTCAAATGTATCGCTACTGCGTCAGCATCAATCATTTCAACAATTCTTTTCACTTCTTTTAACCCATACCCATGGACGAGTTGTACACCGCCAATGTTCGCCACAAGGAAAGCGTTAGGTGCTTTCTTTCGTGCTATGGAGTATGTCTCTTCTAACTTCTTGTCTTCAATTGCTGCTCTTTGACTTCCGACTCCCATCCCCAAATTCAGTTTCTCGACAGCTTCAGCTATCGCGGCATTTATGCGCGATGATCTGGTTGTTCCCCCAGTCATTGCGCCTACAAAAAGTGGAGCAGAAAATCTGTGACCTAGAAATGTCGTTGACAACTCGATTTTACGTTTGTCAATTTCGGGCAAAGCTCTGTGCACGAATTGGACATCTTCGAATCCAGCTGTAATTTTTCTAGCTTGGGCCTTTCGATCCAAACAAATTCTAATATGGTCTTCCTTGCGCCTTCTTGTTTCTTCTGACAATCATCTACTCCTTCTCAATAACAGTACCTTCTACCTCTTCTCCTCTAAGAGCTCTGTAAAGGCGGTTGGACTTCCCCGCGTTTACAATGATTACTTGAATTTTCCGCTCGATAGCTGGAAAGAGCTCATTGATTTTTCCTAGCATGCCCCCGGTTACGTCAGGCGAGTGTGATTTGCCAAGTTTATCCTTGATTCTGCTGAGTTCATCCAGACTTAGACGCGGGTACAATTTGGCATTTTTATCTATTTTGGGGTCTGTACTGTAGATTCCGTCGGTGTCAACTCCAATGACTATTCTGCTGGCGTCTAACTTGATTGCCAAATATGAGACAAGTTGGTCGCCAGACAGGACAGAGAAACCCAACTTGTCGTCCAAGGTAGGGTCTCCATAGAGAACTGGCGTGAACCCCATATTCAGATAGGTTCTAAGGATGGTGTCATCAAATGATTTGATTCTGCCGTTTTCAGTGATCACACTGCTCGACGGTGCTAGACTTACTGCCGGAATGTTGTGCCACACAAGTGAGTCCATGAGCAAGCCGTTGAGAACGGTCATGACGTGGTGTGTTTCCGCAAAACCTACTTTCTGTGTTTCTTCTCGTAGTCCTTCCTTTATGCCATATTTTTGGGCCGTGGGGTGTCCGAAGCTACCGCCGCCATGGATTATTGCAAGTTTTTTCACATTTGCTTTCGCGATCTCTTCTGAGATTCTGTTTATCACTTCGGTTCGAGCGGCGAGTTCCCCGCTCTTGTCCGTTATCACTGAACCGCCGATTTTCAGGACTATAGGTTTTGTCTCGCTCAAATCTTCGTTCCTCAACTCGTTCTACGAGGTACTTGCTGATTAATGTTGCACTAGTGTGACCGTATCATTTTCTATTATGGCAACGTCCCCTGTTTTGATCTGTGAGATATCGATTTTGTCTATGCAAGGTATCTCTGAAATTATCGCGCCAACGGCGACCACGGTCTCACAATCTTTGTTGATTATGCCAGAGGGAGCTGTGTCGTTTTTCTTCATTCTGTAAAGAGTGTAGGAACCCACTGTGGATCCTTTTCCGTTGGGAAAAACAAGTATCTTGCCCTTTACGCTTCTCCCTTGAAGTTCATGTCCCTTTTCAATGACTTCGCCCGTATCTGGGTCAACCCCACCGTAAAACGAGATAGCTTGTGTGGTTGTAAGAGCTTCGCCAACGGCTTTGCCTTTTGAGATTATTCTGCCTTTAAGTTCCATTTTCCCGTCACCGCTGCTCCTATGCATTCTTTTATGCTGCCCATTTTGGTTTTCATGTTATTCTGTCTTGAATAGAAACATCCTTTTGCCGAAGTAGTTGCCAAGGCTTTGAACCTGCCTTTCAGCGGAGCTACTGCCATACACGTGTCACACGCAAATTTTCCGCCAGCCTTCTCAATTACATGGGTGTAGCCGCGCTTGTCTGCGAGCTGTTTCGCAGAACGGGAAGTGGCTACCCAGAATTCAGTGTTTTCCGTTATTTTCTTGCCCTTAAGCTGTTCTGCAATCTCAGCGATTTCTTTGATTGAACAATGAGGGCAGCCTATGCAAACGAAGTCGATGTCGTTAACTTCATCGTTGATGTTATCGTAGGCTTCTTTGATATCATTTTGTTCGATTACCACCGTCTCCTTTGGGGCGGTGTTGTTCTCAGCGCCCGGAGTTATACCTTTCATGTAGAAAAGAGGTTTGGATCCGTAAGTCACTACCGAAGCGCAGAAAGACTTCAAATCATCCAGTTCCGCGTCGTCTATCCCTGTTATGTAAGGAATTTTGTTTTCGGCTTTTTTGCCTACGCTGTAACCTAGGGCGCCCCAATCGGAGAGCTTGCCCAAAGTTGCGTTTACTTGAACATGTATGTCTGGGAATCGATTCTCATCCAAATGCAAACCATAACAGGGTGTCTTACCAACAAAAGCTGCCGCCAGCGCGGAGGGTCCTCCTTCTCTGTTCGTTTTTGCTCCGATGACCGAGTTGGCAAAGGTTACCGCTGACGATTCGGACCAAGCAACATGTTCTCCGTAACGAGGAAGATTGCCAATCAAGTAGGGTGTACAAGTGCAAGAAATAAGTATGCCCATCCGACTAAATGCGTCGATGACGAGGTTTTGTTTTTCCGCAAATTCCTTGCTGATGCCCAATTGCTGCCAATTCTCCAAGTCCATCCCTGCCGGGTTCAGTGTGGTGAGCACTTTGACTCGTCCGTCTTTTGCCAGCTCATTGAGGAATTCCAGTCCAGCATCGCCCAAGTTGTGATATGAAACGCCTGCCACTTGGACGCTGCCTACCTTGATTAGGCTTTTTGCACCATAGATGTCGCCAAGAGCAACAAGTATTTCCATGCTCTTCCGGACGGCGTAGCCTTCTTCTCCGTCTGAGCATTCGTTGTTCTTTTTCCGTGAGGTACATTATTTTATCACGTTAACTTGTTTAGATCGACTTTTCGGTACTGTTCTTTGGTGAAGCTTTTGTCTGTCTTTCCGAAGGGAATGGTAGCGTCTAAGCCCATCTTGCACGTGGTTGCCTTTTTTCCTTCCGTTAAATCTCCAGATGGATCCAGAGATGAGCCAGGTTGATTTGGCAAGATGATTGCGTTTTTGTCGGCTTGGAATCTTGTCGCGATGGCCCATTCGACGTCGTGAGGGTTGTAAATATCTATGTCATCATCCACTATGACGCAGTGTTTCAGTGATTTGTGTCCTTCGAATGCGGCTGTTATCGCTTTTTTTCCATCGTCTGGTTTCTTCTTTTTTATCTGCACAACTGCGTGTAGCCAGCTGCAGCCGCCAGGCGTTATGTAAACATCTTTGCATTCGACTATTTTATTGACTTCGTTGAATATTGTAGGCTCTTTGGGCATTCCCATCAAGAATCGATGCTCGTTTCTACCCGGGAGGAGTGTTTGATAACATCGGTTCTTTTCTGTGAGTAATACATTTGACTTCAACGATCGGCTGCTGTCTTACTCGGTCGATGGTTCCAGTCGTGTCCAGGAACGGTCCTTCCCCTGCTTTCTGGTTCGTTATTCGTCCCTCAATCACGATTTCGCAATCTTTAGGCACTTCAAGGTCTACGCTTCTACATTTCACTAGCTCTGTTCTCTCCAAAGCATTCGCCATTCCTAATTCGTCAACGCCCATCGGCAACGTCGTGGATGCTGCCAGAAGAACAGCAGTGGAGTTTCCAATGCAAAATGCGATGTCGAGTTCTCCGCCCGCTTTCTTCAAGGCCGTGTCCGTTCCCCGGTTCTCAACAATTCTTGCTACAAAGTGGTTCCTATCGAGAAGCATTAGTCTGTGAAAGCACATGTTTCGAGCGCTGGACTCAGGGTCACGCACGATGGCTACGGCGGATGTAATATATTTTCCTCCGTCCTTTTCCGTATAGCGCATGATCGGCAGTTTTGTCAAGTCCACATCTTGTTCGACAATTTCTTGGCACTCGCCTTGGCTAGCTGTTAATGGTGGAACAGGATTTTCTAGCGCATAGGCTAACTTCTGGAGCAATTCGTTTTTCTCAATGCCCAAGGCTTCGGATATCAAGTCTTTGGAGGACAGCAAGCCTGCCACAACAGGTATGTCTGTTTCTTTCACTCTTTCGAAGATTACTGGCTTTTCGCCGAGAGCGTCTATGATTCCTGCCATCTCGTACTCGGTTGACACTTCTTTCCTTATTCGAGTTAATTTTCCCCTTTCCTCGAGCTGTTTCAGGAAATTTCTAAAATTCACAGTTTATTCGACCTTGTTTCCTAATTATGACGGATTCTCTTTATAGTTTTTGGACCCCGACTTTTGTTCTTAGTACTTCAAATCCTTCTTTCTCAATGGCTCTTGCTGTTTTCTCCTGCAATTCCACCCCGGGCGTCAATGCAACCATGCAGCCTCCACCGCCGCCACCAGTCAGTTTTGCGCCGTAAGCGCCTTGCTCCCTTGCAATGTCAACGAGACGGTCAAGCTCTTTGCAGGAAACCTCGATCTCCTGTAGCAAACGGTGGTTTTCATCCATGAGTTTGCCTACTTTCCTAAGGTCAAACTCTAGAAGTGCCTTTCTGCCGGCGAGAGCCAACTTTTCCGCTCGTCTAAAAAGCGAATCGTATTTCTGCGGGTCCTTCTTTTTTCTCTCTGCCACGCCTTCGACCATAGCCTTAGTGTTCGCTACAATTCCGGTGCTGCCTATGACGATTTCAACAGGCTCTCTTATTTTCAGTTTCTCGATTATGTCTGGTCCGTCTCCCAGTTTCTTTCTGAACCACAGCAATCCACCGAAAGTTGCGGCCGTATTGTCGATACCTGAAGGGTTTCCAGCATATGCCTTTTCAGCCTCGTAGGCGATTTGATTAATCTTTTCGTCCGAAAAACTCATGTGCAGCTCTTGTGCAATTGCCCTGGCGATAGCGACGCTGCTAGCCGCCGAAGCACCAAGTCCGCTGAACCCTGGAAGGCTTCCGCCAATCCAGATGTATAATGGTGTCTCAGGATCTATTCCCATCGTCTTGAGTATTCTCTCTATTGATTCCAATTGTTGAAGCCGTTTTTCCTCGCTGTAGCCTTTCGCAGTTTTTCTTTCATCTTTTATTTTGATGCCATTTCCAGTTTTTTTGACTTCGGCGTCAGTTGTCGAGTCTATGGCTGAAACGATTCCAGGTACACCATGGACGACAAAATGTTCCCCAAACAAGATCACTTTTCCAAATCCTGATCCTTTGCCCATTAACTAAACACCTTGAGTGGAGTAGATATATGCAAAATAGATAAAAACGTTCTTTTCAAACCTGGAGCTGCTTAGGAAGATCCAAGTAATCTGTAGACTGTATTTTCTGCATTAAGTAACTGATTACGCTGCCTTGTTGTACGGTTCTCTTCGATCATTGACCTGGATAAAAAGCTCTTTCAATTTCTCATCGCTTGCACCGAGACGCATGGGTGTGAGAAGATCGACTAAATTGTCATTCCTCATCAGGCAGGGTTTAAGTTTTCCGTCGCTTGTAACTCGTAACCTTGTGCAATGCTGGCAGAAACTGCTGTTTTCAGTTGGATGTACAACTTCCACGGTCACGTCGGGAAGGTGATAAACGTGGCGATTGTGCATGTATCTTCTGGTTTCAACACGCAATGCCTTCTGCTGAAGCATCATTTCATTTTCCTCTAATGCTTTGTGGTAAACTGAAAAGTATAAATCATCAACATTAATCGGGTCAAGCTCGATCAGCTGCAGAATGGTTCCTGTTCTTCGAGCATAATCCATCATATCGGGAATTGCGTTGACATTGACACCGTTCAAAACGACCATGTTCAGTTTGACAGGGCATAATCCAGCCGCTACGGCCGATTCGACGCCTTCCAATACATTCTGAATTCTTCCTTCAGTGAGCTTATTGTAAATCTCCGCGTTCAAGGTCGGGAGGCTGACGTTAACGCGTTTCAGTCCGCATTCACACAGCTCTTTTGCCTGAAAGCCAAGCATGGTGCCATTTGTCGTTAGAGAAAGATCATTCAAGTGAGGTATGGATGCTATTCTTTCGACAATTTCGCAGAGGTCCTTCCGCATGAGAGGCTCTCCGCCTGTAAGCTTGATTCTCGTGATGCCTAAACTAATGGCTATTTTTGCGATGCGACCGATTTCACCGACTGTCATTTCCTCAACGGTGCCTCTTGAGCAAGAGGTTGTTTCTTCTCCCTCTTTGTGGCAGTAATCACAGCGCAAGTTGCACCGCTTTGTAATAGCTATCCTAAGGTTTAGGAGGGGTCTACCGCAGCGGTCTGATAAAACCATCGTTATTCCCGGGCGTGCTTAACGATATGAGGCGCCTCGGACGATATAAGCAATTCGACAGAAATTTGCACAGCTCCAGGGGAACCAGGTATACAGAACAGCGCCTTGCCTTTTGCCACTCCTGCTACGGCGCGAGACATTATCGCAGCCGAACCTATTTTATCATAGCTTAAGCGTCGGAAAATCTCGCCAAAACCCGGAAGGGTTTTCTCGAGAAACGGCGAAACTGACTCTATGGTGACGTCAGAAGGCGTTATGCCTGTGCCGCCGCAGAAAATGGCCGCATCCAGACCGGAATTGTCCAGAACGCTCTTCACCGCGTGTTCAATCATTTCTTTGTCATCTGAGATTACTCTCCTGAACAAAACTTTATGACCAGCGTTTTTCAACAAAAACTCAATGGTATCACCTGAAACATCGCTTTGGTTTTCGCCTTTCTGCATTGATGAGTAACGAGACGTGCTGCAAACAAAGACTGCAAAGTTCAGCGACTTTGGCGCATGTGCCTTGTGCATTTTTGTGGTGTTGCTCACGTTTGTCATACCTGTTTGAACTTCCTAACAACGTGGATATTTTCGATATTCGTGGTCGGATATTGGCCAGCCGAATCTTTTTCATATTGCTTTACCATATCCCACACCGTCAATAAGGCGGTTGAAACAGCAACAAGCGCTTCCATCTCCACACCTGTTTGTGCTTTAGCTTTGACTGTGGCTAAAATCTCGACGGTAGATTCATCCAGAATAGTGGCTCCCACTTCAACGCTTGCCAGCGGCAACGGATGGCACAAAGGAACTAGATAGCTGGTCTTCTTGGCGGCCATTATTCCGGCAATCTTCGCTGTGTAGAGAGGCTCACCCTTAGCGATTCTTCCCTTTTGAATTAGATCTACTGTCTCCTTCTTCAGCCTGATCGTTCCTTTTGCAGTTGCTTCACGGAGAATTTCTGCCTTGCCCGAAACATCAACCATTGTCACGAAGTTGTCCTCCAAGATTTGATATGTTCTACTGCTTATTTACCTGACTCCAAACATCTATGAGGTTTTGCACTGCGCGGGCCTTGGGTGAGATTTCGTTGAACTTGTAGATGCGTATTCGTCCGTAGTGTCGCTGTTGAAGTATGCCTTCGTCTTCAAGCAGTTTCAGGTGTTTATTTGTCGTTGAGTAATTCAAGTTTATTCTTCGCGCTATCTCAGATACGTTGACTGCCCCCAACCGTGAGAGGAGTTTCAGGATTTTCATTCTCGGTTTGGAAGAAAAAACCTCTTCAACCTGCATAGGTTTGACCCTTTCATCTCTTTTAGAGAGGACTAAATTAAGTCTTTTTGCCCCCGACATCACCCTTCACATGGAGGCCAAACTTGTCGAGTCTTCAAGAGAACAGAAGCGTATTCACGCTCTTACTCAGTTTAGCCTCCCCCTTCCAATGACGCAATAAGTTCAAGTTCGAGTTCAGCCGCTGATACCGCTGGCAGCGAGATACGCGTGGCTCTTCCTCGCGTTCTCGTTTGGGTGACTTCGGTCTCAATTATTCCCAACGTGGACAAGAGTTGAACGTAATTCCAGAGTTGAGTGTGACTGTTAGGTTTTTCATTATATTCCTCACAGACCACTGCGTAGGCTCTTTCAACTTCGGACAAAGACGCGTAAACTTTCTGTCTGTCTTTGAAAATTCGAGTTGCACCCAATAAGAACAATCTTTCATGTCGTCCCAGCGAAGTCAACTCACTTTTTCGCAACGTGGGTACGATGCTGGAAACCGCTTTTCGCACACATTCAGGTTGAACCTCTTCCATATCTTCCGCGTCAGCATATTTTCCAGCACGCCACAACAACTCGATGGCGAAGCGTGCATTCCCGCTCTCTGAAACAGCCAGCTCAGCCACGAGATCAATAACGTCCTCTGCGACGGTGCCATTTTCAAAAGCCAAGGAGACTCTGTCATTTAGGATGGTCTTAAGCTGCGTTTTATCATATCTTTCGAGGCTTATCACATTGCGCTGCAATGTACTTCGTGCGCTTGTGTCCAGTCTCTCGATAGCTTTCAGGCTCCTCAGAATACACAAAAGCGAGATGCGCTGAGGCTTCCCCGTCCGCATTTCCTGAATTCGTGTCAGCGAGTAAACAGTCTCTGAGCCTTCTTTTTCGATGAGCGTGTCGAATTCGTCCAAGCATAGTATCACATAGGTATTCTCCTCATCTAAGATCTGCATTAGAGCGCTGAGGACCTCTTCAGTGGAGTATCCACGGCTTGGGAAGGTCGGGCGAAAAACAGCAAGCGCATGCTGAAGTATGAGAAAGAGTTTGCCACGGTATTCGCGACAGTTTACGTGGATGTAGTGAAGTTTCAAGCCTCGCTTGCCTGCTTCAAGCGTTATGTCCGCGCCGAAGCGTTGGGCAAGAGCTGTTTTTCCAGTTCCCACGTCACCCGTAATGATTACTCTCTGCGTCATGCGTTCCGGAAATGATAGCAGAAAACTGAAAAATTCCATAAGCAGACGGTGTTCTCTTTCCCTGTGAGGCAAGCGGCGTGGAACGTAATTGATATCAAGTTTCGTCTCGTCTTTAAACACGCTTCGGTGAACCATCACGATTTGTCTAACCTATCGGTAATCATGCGCATGCGAACACTAATTTCCGGAACAAAACCTAATAAATATTTGTCGAGTCCTTACGTAATCTCGCTGGAATAGTTGCTTGCCAGCTCCTGTTTCTGCCTTAGCTGATCCATAAGCACCTCTCGTACCATATCACATGCTTGGTTGATCTTCGGATTAAAAACTCTGTAGAAAATGCTTGCACCTTGTTTTCTTGTCTTCACTATTCCTCTTTGTCTCAAGACAGCTAAATGCTGAGAAAGGTTAGACTGACGGACTCCGAGAAGCATAGCAAGCTCGTTGACCGTCTTTTCTTTGTCTCTCAATGAGTGCAGAATTGCTAGCCGGATTGGATTGGCTAGAGTTTTGGAGATTTCTGCCTGCAGCTCATAAACTGTCATGTCAACTTTCGGTGTTTCAGTCACATAGGGTTCCTTCGAATATTCTAACCTTCCAGCCCGCTCTTAAATTCTTCGAAGAACTGTAACAAAAAGAGTAAGATACTGTTCACCAGCCGACGTTTATCCCGGACTTAGTGAAGTATGGCGTCTTGTAAGAAGCTGCCGTGCCAACTGTGATATCAAACTTGTCCCGTGACGTGCAGGTTTTTTGGTACAGTTGTGCGATTCTTAGAAACCCACTGAAAAACAGCAACATTACTGCGCTTTCCAAGACACCCAGTGCGCGCTCAGAGAAGGAATTTGCTGACCAAGAGAATAATAGAGATTATACTGTAGGTCTGAGTAATTATCATTATCCACTTGGGATTCCGGGCTGACAATTTCACAATCTTTTTCTCAATGTCATCGCTTTTCACTGTTACGTATTCTTTTGAGAGAGAGTACAGCTTCCTGAATTCCCTCAGTACAAAAAATCCAGCAATAGGTATCGCAACCAAAAGAATCGCCAGAAACTGGTGCTGAGCATAAATGAACTGCAGCAAGAATGCACTCAATGTTAGTGTTGCCCCAACCGTTAGAAGTGTCATGGCAAGTATGGAGGCTTTGACGAGACCAATCTGCACCGTAAATGTCTGGATGCCCATAGCCTTGTCTCCAAAATAGTCTCTGATTTCAGTGGGAATTATCACACCGTACACTGTTAGGGACAGTCCCATCAAAGAGATTAAGAAGAACGGGTTCATCTCGGTTGTAAAAGTGTAATACGCGAATAGAACTGGGAAAACTGCGAGTGCAAGAATTAGAGAAACTGGAGCAAGCCACTTTCTGGACTTAAGTCGCGTTGGTGGAAGAGAATAGGCACAGCCCACGGATATCCCAATTATCCAAAGAACCAGCAAGATAGGTTTCTGCTGAACTAACATGAATACGACAACTAGAATGAGAGTAAGAGCAAACTCAATGACTATGGTCTTCTTCAGTCGATTCACTCCGAATGAGTTCGATGCTTCGACGAGTTGTTTCTTGCGTTCATCTTTTGAATCTAATTCGCGGTCAGAAAGGGTGTTGGCCTGCGCCCCAATGGCGGAGCTTAGATTTATTATGGCGAAAGATAGAATTATCAGAACCGCCAATTCGCTGATACTTGTGGAAGTTGTTGCTCCCCATGCAAGCCCCATTATTAGAGATCCCAGGTTCGGTAGTATGAATTCTGCTCTGGATATCGTCCCCAGTGACTTTAAGGATTTGAGCATGGCTTTTCAATAGCATCCGCGGATTAAAAGCAATGCGTTTTTTTGGGGACATCCTAGCCAACAGTATGCGTTTTCCTGAATGCCTTAGCTATGATGATTCTGTCGAAAACCTAAGGCTGTTTCTTCTTTTCTTCTCTGAAACGTAAGCCTTCAACAAGAAAAATCACTGCAGTGATCACAGTGATCACTGTTAGTAACCAGAAGGAAATTTCAACAGGTGATGAAAACAGTAAATGCGGGATTAAAATCGATACCTCTGCTATAAGAACGCCAAAGAAGATAAGCCCCAAGACAGTAAACCTTGGGATTAGACTTCTCCCAACCCATATGTACCCCTTGAGACCAATTTTTTCTTTGACAACATAATTGCCGAACTTGTCTGTTACAACTAAGCCCAAATCCATGAGTTTTTGAAGGTTTCTATACGCTACACTCGGGCTACTCAGGTTTGCTCCGCGCATTACGTCTCTTGGTCCGACTGGTCTTCCAACTTTGATAAGGTATACATAGGTCTGAAAAGTCGTTGCGTTCAGCTCGTCTTTGTTCTCCAAAGCTCGATGGACACCTTGTATTGTGGTAAAACATATGTGCGTTGACTTATTAAAAATTCACGCGTTTCTGCTCAGTTTCTTTTTGTTGTGGACTAGGGATTGGTTTTTCTATAAGGAATTATGACATTCCGTGAATCCAGACTGGTTACGTTATTCTCAATTTTTATGTTTTAAAGGTGCCACGTTAGTCTCATTTTGAGAATCCCTCTGGCTTCTACGATGATTCGAGGGTTCTACTCCAGTCTGTGCGCGCTTAAGGCATTGAGAGGATAACAAAAAAGAAGATGATGAAGGAGATATTTCCGGAAAAACCTTTTTAAATGCAATGTGCGATTTCTACCTTCGATACATCAAATGATACCTAAATACTTCTTCTTGACTAAAGGAGTTGGCAGACACAAAGAGCAACTCCAGAGCTTCGAATTGGCGTTGAGAGATGCCGGAATCCATTATTGTAACCTTGTTAATGTCTCAAGCATAGTGCCGCCAGGATGCAAACTGGTTTCCAGAGAACAGGGTTTGAAAATGGTGCAGCCGGGAGAAATAACATTCGTCGTTATCGCCAGAAATGCAACTAACGAACCCCATAGGCTACTTGCATCATCCATTGGCGTGGCAATTCCGTCGGGAAAGAATCAGTACGGGTACCTATCTGAACATCATTCCTTCGGACAGACAGATGACAAAGCTGGAGACTACTCAGAAGATTTGGCTGCCACGATGCTCGCAACTACAATGGGAATTCAGTTTGACCCTGAAACGGCATGGGACGAAAGGAAGCAGCTTTTCAAAACAACGGGAATGATTATCAAAACAACTAACATAACGCAAACGGCAATAGGAGATAAGACTGTATTATGGACGACAACCGTGGCAGCAGCGGTTTTCGTACCCGCTAAGAACGGCAAGCTTGGAAAGTCTCCAACAATTCATTAGCACTTTTTAATAAACGATTCTTTTACACGGTTTTATCATATAGTCTGAAACATACGGCGTAACTTGTGCCCTAAGGGCATATTCTGGGGTGAAAGTCTTAAGAATACTCTCATTTATCACTTAAGAAGAAAGGAATAGTTTTTGCGAATGCCGAGTATTCTGGCTGACAACAGGAAAAAAGCTGTACTGATGACGGTTTTAGCGGGTTTCCTATGGGGCACCTCTTTTCCAGCCATAAAAATCGGTTTACAGTTTATGGATCCTTACACTTTTGTCTTCTTAAGGTTCCTAATTGCTTCCCTCACGTTAGTTTTGGTAATGCTGCTAACTAGAAATCAGCTCAGTTTGAAGTTCGTCAAGAAGCGCCTGCTTCTGTTCTTGGGAGTGATCAACGGCGTAGCATATTTGCTGCAATATTTAGGTATGGCGGACGCAAGCGCTTCTGAATCTTCCTTACTTGTTAACCTCAGCGTCGTTTGGGTTGCTATGTTAAGCGCTGGGGTTTTGAAGGAACATTTGGGTTTCAAAAAGATGGCTGGCATTGTGTTGAGTCTCTTAGGAGTGATATTGATAACGACCAATTTGGAAATCGCCTCAATTGGAAAGAGTTCCATTGTAGCTGACTTCTTAGTTATTGCTGCAGGTTTTCTCTGGGCCGTTTTCATCGTCTACAACAAGCCGCTTGTTAAGGAAGGCAACAATATGGTTAGATCCATGACTTGGCTGATGCTTTTCACTATGTTACCTTTGCTACCCATCTTGCCTTTTTCGGCTCGCTAGTTTTGTCTCCTTACCCTTGAACGCTTGGCTCGCTGTACTCTACACAGGGTTGCTCTGTTGGGTTGTTCCGTATTATTTGTGGCTTGAAGGATTGAAGTATATTTCACCCGTGACTTCTTCCGTGGTTCTTATGATTGAAATATTAGTGGCTATGGCTATCTCCACAATATTTCTCGGCGAAGCCTTAACCATAACCTCAGCCGCGGGAGGTATTTTGGTAATAATCGCAATCTTGCTTGTATCAATGACGGACAAAGGCTAAGATTACCTTAAGACAGCAGTCTCTCTTGGGGACATAAAGTCTTTATTAGCTGAGTCACTCTAATTTGGGATTAATGGTTTCCATGGAAACACGAAGCGACTTTATCTTGAAAGTATCCAATTTGACAGTAGATATTTCAAACCAAAGAATAGTTGACAATTTGAGTTTCAGCATCAAAAAGGGTGTCACTTTGGCAATTGTTGGACCTAACGGAGCGGGAAAAACAACACTCTTCAGGGCATTGCTTAATCTGGTTCCTCACACTGGAAAGATAGAATGGAAGGGAAAAGTGAAAATTGGGTACGTCCCCCAAATCCTTTCGGTCAAAGACATACCAATTTCTGTAAGAGAATTTCTTTCTCTTAAGAATGAGTCGGCATCAGATATCGAAGCCGCTCTCGCATCTGTCGGGTTAGAAGGCAATAAAGTTGTGAACAAAAGCCTTGCTACTCTGTCAGGAGGGGAAATGCGTAGAGTCCTGATTGGATGGGCATTAGTGGATAAACCTGATGTTCTTTTGTTCGATGAACCTACAAGTGGCGTAGACTTGGATAGTGAGGAAGCTATCTATGGCATGTTGAGACGTCTCACGACGAAGAATCGGATCACTCTTCTCTTGATTTCCCATGATCTGCATATCGTCAGGGAGTATTCAGATTATGCCTTGGCTATAAACAAATGCCTCGTGTTTTTTGGTGAGTCCAAAGAGATAATGAATCCGGATACACAGAAACTGATCTACGGGGAACCAGTCTGCAAAGAATACGGTGAGATGCATGTCGGAAGCAATAGTGTTTAGTCTGATTGTTGGCGCAGCTGTAGGTGTCTCCGCAGGTTACCTAGGCTCAATCATGGTGCTTGAAAAAATGGCGCTTGTCGGTGATGCCTTATCACACGTGGCTTTGCCTGGTCTTGCATTAGGCTTTCTTTTGAACTTCAACCCACTTATCGGAGGATTCGTATTTCTTTTTGTTTCCGCAATTCTGATTTGGCATTTCAGCAGAGTTACAAAATTGTCTTTCGAAACTCTAGTGGGTGCGACGTTCACCTTAGCACTGGCAATAGGAATACTGCTTTTTGGAGACAACTTAGACGCCCTCGAAGAAGCCCTGTTTGGCGACATATCCAGAGTGGGCATTTCAGAAGCTGCGATCGCAATAATTGTTTCCATTTCAGTAATTGTCTTAACGAGATTCATCTACCGACAAATTGTGCTGGGTCTTATATCAGAAGAACTGGCCACTTCGAGAGGAATTAGCATAGCTCGAATCAACCTCTTGTACCTTCTGCTCATTTCCTTAACTGTAACCATAGGTATACGGATTACTGGGACTCTACTCGTCGGGTTTTTGGTAGTCACTCCTGCTGCGGCTGCTCGAGTCGTAAGTGCAAACCTTTCCAGATACATCACACTGAGTTCCATATTCGGGGCAATTTCTGCGATTTCCGGAATACTTCTTTCAAGCTACCTCAACGTCGTTCCCGGTCCATTGGTCGTAATCGCCGGCATTATAATATTCGCCATTGCTGGAATCACGCAAGTGGCGCCTAAAGATTAGTTCGTAGAATCGTGACAGAATATTTGCCAATCGACTTAACTATGAGGTATCAGAGGACATTCCTGGAGGTCGAAATATGAAGAAATTCGTAGGGAAGACCACTACTGCAGTAATACCTTATCAAAAAGGCAGTATTCTTTTGATCCGAAGGTCTACACCACCATTTGTTGGATATTGGGCATTGCCAGGAGGAAGAGTGGAGCCAGGAGAAACGGCTGATCAGGCAATAGTGAGAGAAGTCAAAGAGGAGACTGGCTTAGACATCGAAATAGTACGAAAGATAGGCGATTATCATGAAAAGGGAGTGCAAGATGAGATAGAGTATGATTATTTCCCAACCTGTTTTCTCGTGAAAGTCATTGGGGGAGAAATTCGTAAGCAAGAAAGTGAAATTCAGGATATTCAGACTTTCAGAATGAATCACATTCCCGGATCTTTAGCATTTGAACATAGCCAAATGATCAGAGACTATCTGATGGTGGAGAGACTTGAATAGGAACAGGATCCATCTTTCCAATTACCATATTTCAAAAAGCAGAGCAGCTATTTTGCTTTTTAAAGAACATGCTTTCTTCTATCCAATTTGTCTCAAAAAATGCTTACACTGAAATCGTTGTCGCTCATTCTCCTTGAGGGAGAAGATTCAAGTAAAGTACGATGATTATGATTTGAGTGTTCTATACGCCGTCTTCTTTGCCTTTCATTTTTTCCTCGATTAGCATTAGAAGCTCTTCAGGTTTTACAGGTTTCACAAGATAAGCGTCGGCTCCTTCGTCAAGAGCCTTGATACCACTTTCCAAAGATGGGAAACCCGTAATCATGATCTTAATTGTTTTTTGTAAGGGTTTTTTCAACTTAGCAAGCAAATCAGTTCCATCCATATCCGGGAGTCTCACGTCCACCAATGCTAAGTCGAAGTGCTTTGTTTCAGCCTTTTCAATTGCTTCTTTTCCAGTTTCGGCACAATCAATAACATACTCATTCTTCTGAAGAATGCGTGTGAATGTTCTGAGAATAGATTTGTCGTCGTCAACGACGAGAATTGTTCTTTTATCTTTTGACATTTTGCTTCACCTCATTTTTGGCTCTAAGCTGGGTAATTTTTCTGACTGATGCTCAAATTTTATTTCAAATATTGTTGGTTTGAGTTCATCAGCTTTACAACGAGCTCAATTTTAGATTGAGAACTCACAACGTTCTAAGATGTGTAAAACGATGTTTTAAATATTTTGCTCCTCTTCTAAGTGGATCACAGAGACTTTTGATATGTTTTCTGCAGTCCAGGAAGACTTCGTTCAAGACAATTCAAAATGCTTTTTTGGCTCCTCTCTCCTACCATTTCATATATATATTAAGAAGTGCAAGTTGATAGCAATCTGCTAGGCACTTCTATCAATGGAGGCCTGCAATCTGAGCGAGAAAGACATTTCAAAGTTTCTGCAAGTCATTGGCATGTCCAAAAGAGAGATACAAGTCTATATGTTTCTCGCCAGAAGCGGAGTCCAATCAACAAGCCTTGTCGCTAAAAGGCTCAAGATGGAAAGAGTGCAGGCATACCGCACATTCAAGAAACTGCTTGAAAAAGGGTTCATTGAAGCGACTCTCGAAAGACCAACTCGCTTTACAATAGTTCCTTTCGAAACCCTTTTGGAGACTTTCATAAACACAAAGAAAAACGAAATTGCGACTTTCAATGAACAGAAAAACCACCTCTTGACTTCTTGGCAGAGTATCAGCGCTCCTGAATCTGAGTACCCGATTGCGAAATTCTCAGTCATAACTGGAAAGAAAAAGATACACTCAAAAATGCTCAACATGATCGGAGAATCAGAAAAAGACGTTTTGCTTCTAACAACCAGATTGGGCCTGATACAGGAAGACATCGCTGGAATTTTCGACGCAATAATGCAACCGGCACAAAAGCGCAAGGTTCAGTTTAAGATCCTGACCGATATCGAACAGGAGAATCTCAGGGTGGCAGAGCGCTTAAACAAGAAATTCTCAGCTGAAAAGAAGAACATAACTTGCAGACATCTAAATCTCAGTTCAGGTTTCTTCCCGCGCTTTCTGATCAAAGACGAGGAACAAGTCATACTTTACGCACCTTCAGGCGATGATCAATCACTTCTAAACCTTGAAGATGAAGGTCTATGGATAAACGATAAAATGTTCATTTCTGTTCTGGAAGCTTTTTTTGATCAAATGTGGCAAAGCTCGGCAGAAACTGAGGTACGCATTGAAGAGTTGAAGAGTGGCATTCCTCAAAGTGAAACGCTTGTGATCAAGAATCCTGAGAAGGCTTGGGAAAAAGTCGCGAAAGTCTTGGAAGGGGCCAAGCAGGATGTGGTCATGATAACTTCTTCACAGAGTGTTAATGGTCTCCTGAAGAATAACCCTCTCGACAAATACTGGAAGAGCGATGTTAAATTCCGCATTATGGCATCGATAGATCTTGATAATCTCGAAACTGCACAGAAACTCTCACCTCGGTATGAGATAAGACATGTCCCTGTGAGCTATTTGCCGATGATGATTGTCGATAACAAGTACCTCTTCATGTTTAAGAGACCTCCGGTTAGCGATTTGGATAGCAGCCTCTTCTATCTAGCGGACACATTCTACACTACTGATCCAAGTTCGACTGAACGAGTTCTCGAGATGCTGAACGACACATGGAAAAGAGGCACTGATATCTCGGAGATAACGTCGCAGGTAGGTGTGAAATTACCTGAAGTTGCAGTCTCAAACTTTGAGACGGTAGAAGCACTTGTTGAAAAGATGCTCGAGAAGGGCGTTAGCTCTGTTCTAATATCAGAGAATGGTACTCCATTTGGCATCATAAATGAGAAGGACCTCCTGAAAGAAATCGTTGAAAACCACAAGGACCCCCGGACGACTTTGATAAGAGAACTGAATTACACACCGCTGATTATTCTTGATGAGAGCAAATCAATAATCTACGCTCTTGAAGCGATGCGTAATAAGGGAATTAAAAGGGCAGTAACGGTCAAGGATGGCCACCTGGTTGGCATGCTAACCGAAGAAGCTGCATTGAAGGAAGCTGGCTTGGCCGGGAAGCCAAGGGTTGCCGGCAGATAGACCGCTTTTTCCGATCGGCAGAGTTGTCTCTCTTTTTTGAACTTTCTACATTTTTGTCGATATTGCGTTTGGTGCCGCTTGTTTGAGAGAAAAGGCTTTGCTGGATGGCAAATGATATTAACGTTTCGCATCAAAGCCATAGCTCGGTGAACAGTTCATTTGAAAACGGAAATTAGGGCGCCTCTAATAATTGTCAACTTCAAAACTTATACAGAAGCAACTGGCAGGAAAGCCGTCGAATTGGCAAAGCAAGCAGAAAAAGTGAGCCAAGAAACGCGGACGCAAATAGTTGTGGCGCCTCAACATGCAGACATTGCGGCAGTCGCACAGTCTGTTGCGATTCCAGTCTTCGCACAGCACATTGACCCCATAAAACCTGGTAGCTCGACAGGACACGTATTAGCTGAATCAGTGAAAGAAGCAGGCGCGGTCGGAACCCTAATTAATCATTCCGAGAGGCAACTCACGCTCTCTGATATTGATGCAGTGATTAGGCTGGCAAGCGAGAAAGACCTCATCAGTTGCGTGTGCACAAGCAATCCGCCAATTTCGGCAGCCGCTGCCTACCTGAATCCAGACATAATCTCAATAGAACCCCCCGAACTCATAGGAACTGGTGTTGCTGTGTCCAAAGCGAAGCCTGAAGTTGTCACCAAGACTATACAGCTTGTCCGCAAAGTCAATTCAAAAATGGTCATTTTGTGTGGTGCGGGCATAAGTCGCGGCGAAGATGTCGCGGTTGCCTTAAAGCTCAAGACCCAAGGTGTTCTTGCAGCAAGTGCAATTGTAAAGGCAAAAGATCCATATACTGTGCTGCGCGAGTTTGCTGAAGCTACAAAAAGTAAGAGCGTGTAACACAACTTTGAAAGTAGAGGCGGAATGCGCGTCATGCTTGCTCGCTAGAGCAACTGCAGAAACCTATTTGGCTACGACAAACCCCGCATTGCGTTTTAGAACTATCAAAGAAATTGTGAAACTAGTAAACAGAGAGTTTGGACCTACCACGGTACCCGCTGCCATCGGGACCAAACGAGACCGCTTGATAAAATATCTCACAAACAACAACGATCCATACCTGCGAAACAAGAAAATGAGCAATGAGAAAGCCTTAAAACTGCTACCCAACGCAAGAAAACTTGTTGAGCAGGGACACACACAGCAAGAACGATTCAAGAAAGCCTGCCTATGTGCCATAGTGGGAAACATCATGGAATTTGACATCCCTGGACACAATTTTGCATTAAGCGATCTCGCTAAATGCCTCAGAGTAGCTACAAAGCAGTTGGCTGTGGATGACATAGACAAAGCCTACGCTTTGGCGAAAGATGGACATAGTATTCTCTTCCTGGCGGATAACGCCGGCGAAATTGTTTTTGACACCTTGTTGGTCGAGCAATTGAAGAACATGGGCTTGATAGTAACCTACGTTGTCAAAGGGGGGCCAATAATCAACGACGCAACAATGGAAGACGTGGAATTTTCGGGGATGAACAAACTAGCCGACAAAGTTATGACAACCGGCACTGACGCGGTAGGGTTGCTCGTGAAGGAGGTCTCAGAAGAATTCATGAAAGTCTACAACAAAGCGGAGATAGTTTTTGCAAAAGGAATGGGTTACGCGGAAACCTTAACTGAGTATAAACTTACCAAACCTCACTTCCTACTATTCAGAACCAAATGCAATCCGGTCGCAAACTTTTTTTGCGTTCCCCGCGATAGAAATATCGCAAAGCTGATGCCTTAAATGAAGCTGCCCAACATCAATATTACTCAAAATCAACTCTCACATTTTGACGAGTCTCTCAAAAAAGAATGGTTAGTGACAAATGGGATAGGCGGTTACTCTTCCTCTACAGTTTTGGGAATGAACACTCGGAAATACCATGGTCTACTCGTGGCCGCGTTGAATCCCCCAAGCGGCCGTACCGTTTGCTGCGCGAAGATGGACGAAGAGGTGCTTGCGGACGGCGATGTTTGTGCACTCGGAACTAACGAGTTTAGAGACGCCGTTTTTCCACAGGGTCATCTGTTATTGAAGGGATTCTCTATTTCGCCGTTTCCAAGACACGTCTACAATGCGAAAGATGTTGAAATTAGAAAGATAGTTTTTATGCCGAGAGACAAGAATGCAACAATCGTAATCTACAATATTGTGAACAAGAATGAATTCGAAGTCAGATTCAGAATTTACCCCTTGCTAAACTGTAGACCTTTTCATTCGGTTGTAGATCACTGGCGAAGTCCTTTGGATTTCAGGCAGCAACAAAGCGAAAAGGAGGTGGAGTTAGCTTTTGCAGTTCCAAAGGCTGCAGTTTTGATCCGGGCTACCAGCGGCATTTTCCTGCCTAAGGCAAACTGGATAGATCGCTTGTATTATCGTGAGGAAGAAGGCCGAGGCGAAAGTAGTGTCGACGATTGTTATCAGCCTGGGTACTTCGAAAAGCTGATCCCGCAAAAATACGAAGAACAACTTGCCATAATAACAGTGGCGGCAGAAAGCAGTCAAGAACTTCGGGACGACCTCGGCACTATAGGCTCTACGGTAAACGAAATTGAGGTATCAATGAAGAATGCCTTGGCCGAGAAACGAAATATGCTTGCAAAGTTTTACAGTTTGAACAAGCAAGCGCAAGAATGCAACTGGCTGAATTGGCTCCTTCTAGCCGCGGATACTTTCATTTTGAAAAATGCTAGCGTCGGAACATCTCTTGTGGCCGGTTATCACTGGTTCGAGCAGTGGGGCAGGGATGCCTTCATTTCGATGCCAGGCTTAATGCTTACAACTGGTAGATTTGAAGACGCAAAGAAAATTCTCATGGTATTTGCCAAAAACTCCTCCCGCGGTTTGATACCGAATTTTATTTGCGAAACAACTGGAAAACCATCATATAACACCGTAGATGCAACTTTGTGGTATGTTAATGCGGTTTTGCAATATCTCAAGTATACAGGCGATTTCAGATTCATCCGAGACCAATTATGGACTATCTTGAAAGCAATAATTGACTATCACGAGAAGGGCACTGAATTCGGAATTCACCTATACAATGATGATTTGCTCGCTCACGGTGCTCAGCTTACGTGGATGGACGCAGTAGTGGACGGCAGGGCAGTGACACCGCGGGCTGGAAAAGCTGTTGAAATTCAAGCTTTATGGTACAATGCACTAAGGACGATGAAGCTTTTAGCTGATAGATTTGGAGAGAATAGTCTAGCCGAAAAGTATGATTCCATGGCTGAAGCAACGAAAGAGAGTTTCAACATGAAGTTTTGGAATGCTGAAAGACACTGCTTGTTCGATGTATTATCGGATTCCGTATGCGACGATTCTCTCAGACCTAATCAGTTGATCGCCATATCGATGGACTTTTCTGTATTAGACAGCGATAAGGTTGAGCGAGTTGTTGACATAGTGCAACGTGAACTGTTAACGCCTTTCGGCTTGCGTACTCTCTCGCGTGAAGACCCCCATTACCGTGGAGCGTATTTGGGCGATAGGCGTAGCAGAGATCTGTCCTATCATAATGGGACAGTCTGGCCGTGGCTCTTTGGACCCTTCATAACGGCATTTCTGAAAGCAAAGGGGTACACGAACGACAGAATTGAATATGCACAAAACAGATTTTTGCTGCCCCTTCTCACTCAGCAGATTTACGAAGCAGGTCTTGGAACTTTGAGCGAGGTTTTTGACGCAGAACCTCCACACTTGCCCAGAGGGTGTGTTTCGCAAGCATGGAGCGTTGCGGAACCCCTGCGTGCTTATTTGGAGGATTGCCTTCAGATTAGACCGCGTTATGAAGCAATTCTTCAGCCTTAAGTTTGAAGAGTTCTCTTGAGTTCAGCAGCTGCCGTTTCTGGCATTACAGTGTTTATGTGCATTCCCGTATTTTTTTCGAATCCTGCCCAGATGGACAACTGAGGGTAGACTTCTAAATGCCAATGATAGTATTCTTGAGCATCGCTGTCTATGGATAGGTGAAACCCGTAGTTATACGGCGGGTCGTTTACCAAGTCCTTTAGTCCTTTCAAACTGGTCTTCAAGGTTTTGGCGAAGGATTCAATTTCTGAATGGCTCAAACTAAGTAGATTCGAATTATGCTTTTTTGGAAATATCCAAAACTCCATCGGATGAATACTCGCATAGGGAGAGAAGACCACAAATTTCGAGTTTTCATATATTAGTCTTGGGCCCTCAGACTCCTTTTCGAGAATTTCGCAGAAAACACACTTCCTGTGCTTATTCCAAAAATCGTTGGCTGCTGACATCTCTTCAAAAATCGTCCTAGGAACTATCGGTGTCGTAATTATCTGACTATGTGCATGAGTAAGAGATGCACCAGCTTCTTTGCCGTAATTTCGAAATATTGATACATACTTTACATATTTTTTGGCACTCAGATGGCGAAGCCTATCAATGTAACCGTTGATTAAATGAACGAGCTGGGAAGGTTCAGCGTCTGCGGGATCTTCGTCATGATTTGGTGATTCCACAAGGACTTCATGGTGTCCCACGGCCAAGCCAAAGTTATCATTTTTCATTATTTGCTCCGTATCTGCTGGAACTTTCGGCGGAGCGAAAGCTGGATACAGATTAGGTATGCAGCGTATTAACCAGTTTTTATGACGCAATTTCTCAGTATCTTTGTCTTTTACCATCTCTCCGTCAGACTTAAGGTATAGCAAGACAGCCGGGGGGGTCAGATGTTCGTTTCCTGGGCAGAGAGGGCAAAGAGTTTTTTGGACTGGCTCCGTTCTTGGTTTGGCGAAGTCTGTTGGTCTCCTGCTGCGTTCAGCGGCAATTACTACCCAACGATTTAGCAAATAGTCTTTTCTTAACTCGTTGAAAACCATTGATATTGAGGCTCCCAACACAAAAAATGATGAGGCGACATTTTAGCATTTCCGAAGAAAGATCGGAGGTTATTACACTCAGGGTATTGAAGATATGTGCATTGCTTAAAAGATCGTCACAAACCCAAGATTGCTTGAATTCCATTTTCTAAGGTGGTCTTTTCCTATGCCATTTTCCAAAATAAGCGCATTTATAGAGAAATGCACTCACCTAAAATGGCACAATGCATAAGGGACTATATCTCCAATGAGCTTATCGGTTTAGGACTAAGGAAAGTATTTATTAGGCATGAAACTTACTTCGAACCGTCAACCCGAAAGATGATAGAAAATGGCCCTGCAAAAAGGAGATTTCGTACTAATCGAATACACAGCCAAAGTTAAAGAGACAAACGAAGTTTTCGACACTACTTTCGAAGAGATATCTAAGAAGGAACACCTTCATAAAGAAGGCGAAATCTACGAACCGAAACTTGTGGTTCTAGGCGAAAGTTGGGTGCTCAAAGCCTTGGATGAGAGTCTCGCCACCATGGAAATAGATAAAGCTCAGACGGTCGAGATCGCTCCTAAAGACGCCTTTGGACAACGTGATCCTGAGAAAGTAAAGCGGGTGCCACTCAAGCAGTTAATGGCAAAGGGCACAACCCCAGTCATCGGGATGCGTCTTGACTACAACGGAAAGATGGCTGTGGTTCGCTCAATCGGCGCAGGGAGAGTGCTCTTAGACTTTAATCCACCTTTGGCCGGTAAGACGCTAATTTACGATGTAACTGTAAAAAAGAAGCTTCAAACCAACGAGGAAAAGATCGCTACATTGATACACCGAAGAGTCCCCCTTGCAGAGGAATCGAAGTTCAAATTCACCATTCAGGAAAAGACCATAACGGTTGACATGCCTGAAGAGACCTTTTATATAGAAGGCATCCAGATCGCAAAACGCGGTATTGCTATGGATGTACAGCGTTTTTTACCTGAACTCGCGGAAATCAAGTTTGTTGAAACCTTCAAAAGCGAGCCTAAACCAGAGATTGCACAAGAAGCCAAACCAGAGCCCGAGCCAGAGCTTAAGACCGAACAAAAAACTGCAGTCTCGCCAAAGCCAAAATCAGAAGCTTAGGTCTAAACCTTGAACATTATCATGTTCTGAAACCAGCTTAACTAATGACACCTGTTGCTCTGGCGACTTTCTCGCAGGTCTCGCGATCGGGCCTCAGTTTATGGAGAATAGTGTAGCGTTCAGGTCTGACATTAGAAGCTTTCTCTAGCGCATCGATTACATTTTCGTCCGTGACGCCAAGTTCACTCGCAGTTGTAGGCGCACCTATTCGCTTTAATGTGTCCCTTATTCGTTGCCAATTCAACTTGTAAAGATAAGCTATAAGCACTGATCCCACACCGCATTGTTCGCCATGCATACCGTGGGGGCAATTTATCATGTCGAGAGCATGACTGAACATATGTTCCGATCCGCTACAGGGACGACTGCTTCCGGCAATGCTCATGGCAACTCCACAGCTTATCAGAGCCTCAAGAAGAACCCGCAGACCCTCCTCGTTTCCAGGCTTGAAAAGATCGGCGTTTTGAATCACCAGTTTTGCGCTCATCAAGGCAAGGCTTGCCGCATATTCGCCATAATATTCGCCTCTTTCTTCATGTGCTAATCGCCAATCCCTGACAGCTGTGAACTTGGCAATAACGTCTCCGCAACCACTTACGACTGAACGCCAAGGCGCTTGGGATATGATATTAGTATCGGCAATTATGGCTAAAGGCGCCTGTGCCAAAATCGAATATGGCTTGTCAAATCCCTTAACCGAAGCCAATGGACTAGCAATGCCATCATGAGACAGCGTTGTGGGTATACTTATGAATGGGACTCCTTGACGAAAAGAACTTATTTTGGCAGCGTCAATTTTGGTTCCTCCACCAACGCCGAGTAGTATTCTTGGTCTCCATGCCTTTATCCTCTCCTCAACCATAAAAATATCCTCACTCGTTACTGCATCAACAATGAGTGTGTCAACTATGATGCCAGTTTGCTCGAGCATATTTTGCACTTGTTTCCCTGCAATCTCACAACTCGTAGAGCCAGCGATTATCAACGCTGAGCCGCTGAGGCTGAGTCTTTGCACAACTTCCTTGACGCGTGATAGTGTTCCTCTACCAACTATGACTTCTCGAGGAAGCTGCATATAATGGTAAGGCGAAGACAAATCGATTCCCTGTTCAAGCTCTCAGACATAATTCACGGCGGAAGCGTTTAAAACCTTTTGGAATTTACCACCCCTAGTAGCTACGAAAACTTAGGGTCGGTACGGGTCCCCATTTTCAATAGAAGTTACGGCATCGAGAGGTCACAAACAAATAGGACATGTTGAAGACGTGTAGGATTCGCCGGATTTCGTTCGTAATTCTTAAACCACAATATTAATAGTTTCTGCGTTTTTTCACAAATATCAGGGTCTTTCCTCGTTACTTTCGCTTTCAAAACAGTGTCATTCCGTCTCCAATGTTGCCTATATTTGCGGTGTGGTTCCTTGGAATGTTTATTTGTATATATTATATGGTGCCTGAAGAACGCGAGTCATGGGACAATCCATAATACGAACCAAGCTTAAGTGATACCTTTATCCCCTTTTAAGTCGTCTTTCGTTTCCCCAAAAACGCGCGCTAAGTTGTAGCCGGGATTCCTCAGGTCCGACAGAACTAGGTCGTGGCTCGGGCTCAACATAAGATCTAAAGAAAAAAATAGGTTCCCCATTTTGATGAGAAAGATGAGCGCACATAGTGGTTGTAAAGTAATTATTAGGTAGGTCTCCTTTTTGGGCATATTTTATGGGCATCATCCGATTCTGTTCAGTTTCAAAAGGAAAAGACTCTCTCCAGGTTAGAATTATTCCATCTACAAGTTCAGGTATCTCAGTTTTTTCAAACTCCTTTAGTAACTCTTCGGGTTTTCTGAACCCTCTCTGAGTGACATCCAGAATTATGATCTTCTTGTCCAATTTAGTGCCAATTTCTGAAAGGTTTCCCTCAGAGAATTTTGTGCTTTTTTCAAGCACAGTCTGACTTACATCATTCATATCGAGAGTCGTTGTTCCCCTTTTTGATGAACACTCAAGTCCCATTGTGGTTCCGTCCCTTTTCTCGACAATCAAATCTATCATTTGCTTTCGATTGTTTCTTCTGTCCTCTAGAAATCTGCATTTCCAACCGGACAGAATACAACGGGTCGCCATGTCCATCTCAAAAAGGAAACCAAGGAAATTGGATGAATCTACGGCCATTCTCTTTCTGCATTCTTCCAGAAATACAATCTCAACCTTTCCCGAATTTTTCAAGTTATCCCATTGCAGCGCAACGTCAATTATGGGGAAAACGTCTTCTACGTATCCCGATTCATATTGCCATCCATATTTCATAATATTAAGGTAAGCAGTCTTGGCTCTAGCTAATTCAGCATAACTATTTATTTTCGAGTTTTTTTCGTTGTTCAAGAAAGCTACAAGAAAATATTTCCATTACGAAGTCGTTGAGGAATTTTAGAGCATTCATTTTCAAGATACAATAGGTAGCGCGCAGATATTAGAATTACAAATCCCGATCAACGAAAAGAAAAAATGGAAGATTGATGGTGCGGGAGATATCTACACTTGGAGAAACATTAATAAACGTCACAGAAAGATTACATGTTGCTACTTCCTAGCGAAGAATATGCAGAGATCAGTTTTAGGGAGACAAATAATATGGCACAGAATGATGCAGCTAGCAAACTGAGTGCTAAAGGGAACGACAACAATAGGCGTTGTCTGCAAAGATGGCGTCATATTGGCTTCAGACACCCGTGTAACCATGGGTTACTTTGTAGCCCACAAGTTCGGAAAGAAAGTCTATAAGATAGACGATCACTTGGGCATAACGATCGCTGGAACTGTTGCAGACGCCCAACGCGTAGTGGACATACTGACCGCAAACGCGCAGCTCTACAAGATTAGCATGAACAGACCGATGCCGGTAAGTTCCGCAGCAAGACTAACCGCGAACATTCTATTCTCCAATAGGTACATACCACTAGCGACGCAGGTTTTGATCGGTGGGGTAGACAACTCTGGTCCACACGTTTTCAACATAGACCCATTTGGAAGCCTTACTGAGGAAAAATCGGTCTCAACAGGATCTGGTTCACCTATAGCCTACGGCATACTAGAGGACAGATACAAAGAAGAAATGACCGTTGATGAAATGCTGCCCATAATAGTCAAAGCAGTAAACGCAGCTATGAAGCGTGACATAGCAAGCGGCAACAGCTACAATGTTACAGTAATAGACACAAACGGGTATCGCGAGCTAACTGAAGAGGAGAAGAAGAGACTGCTGGATAATCGAGGAAGTTAAATAGAGTGGCGCGAAGCTCAGAAAAAGACAAGATAGAAATCAGTCACTATATTCTCGAACATGTCCCAAGAGAGGCCGAAGTGACTAGAATTGAATACGAAGGGCCAATGCTTGCGGTTTACACTAAAAAGCCCGAGGTTCTTGTTGACCAAAGCAGCATCGTGGCAGAAATTGTCGGTGTAATAAGAAAACGAATAGTAATACGTCCAGATCCTTCGGTGCGGTTGCCAGAAACTGAAGCGGAAAAAATAACCCGCGAACTGATAGCCCCTGAGGCGGAGATAACGGACATCAACTTCGACCCAAGTCTGGGCGAAATAATAATTGAGACTAAGAAACCTGGTTTGGTGATTGGGCGTAACGGCACTGTTCTCCAAGAGATCATAAAGAAGACCAAATGGCGCCCGCACGTTTTGAGAAGCCCTCCAATAAAATCTAAAATTGTTACTCATATGCGCCATTACCTTCATTCTGAAAGTAGAGAGCGCGAGAGAATACTGCGCACGGTAGGCGAAAGGATCTTCAGGCCTAAGGTGTATGATGTCGGTGACATCAGGCTTACTGTTCTTGGAGGGGCCCAAGAAGTGGGGCGCTCAGCTTTTCTGGTAAAAACACGGGAAAGTAGTGTCCTTTTGGATTGTGGCATCAACCCGGGTTCCCAGCGTCCGTTTGAAGGTTTTCCGCGTTTTGATTCTCCCGAGTTTCAGATCGACTCTTTGGACGCTGTGGTTATAACGCATGCCCATCTGGATCATTGTGGTTTGACACCGTTTCTATACAAGTATGGTTATGATGGGCCGGTCTATTGTTCTGCTCCGACCTCAAATTTAATGACTATGTTGCAGCTGGATTACTTGGATGTGGCGAACAAGCAGGGAATTACGCCGCATTATGACCAGAAGGATGTTCGAGAGTGCGTCTTGCATACAATTCCCTTGCGTTTTGGGGTGGTCACTGATATCGCGCCGGACATCCGCTTGACTCTTCATAACTCGGGGCATATACTAGGAGCTGCAATGGCTCATCTTCACATCGGTGAGGGATTGCACAACATAGTCTATACGAGTGATTACAAGTTCGCAAGAACCATGCTGCTTGAAGCTGCTACGACAGAGTTTCCCAGAATCGAAACCGTGATCACCGAAAGCACTTACGGGGGACCAGACGATTTCACACCTTCTAGAGTCGAATCAGAAGAGCGTCTGACACATATTGTTAACCAGACTCTGGAACGCAGAGGCAAAGTGCTCATCCCTGTTCCCGCAGTGGGCAGGGCACAAGAACTAATGCTTATCATCGACGGCTATATGAAACGTGGATTAATGCGAGAAGCACCCGTTTTCATCGAGGGTATGATTTCAGAAGCAACGGCCATTCATACTGCTTATCCCGAATATCTTGGTAGAGAAGTCAGACATAGTATACTCCATGACGAGGTAAACCCGTTCCAATCAGATTACTTCACGATTGTGGAGCACCCAAGTGTTAGACAGAGCATAATGGAAGGTGAACCTTGTATTGTCTTAGCGACTTCGGGAATGCTTGAAGGCGGGCCGGTCATTGAGTATTTTAAGAACTGGGCTAACGATGAGAAGAACACGATAGTCTTTGTTAGTTATCAGATTGAAGGAACCATGGGTAAGAGAGTACAGAAGGGCATAAGCGAAGTAACGATGATGGATAACGACGGGAAGATGGCTGCGATAGCAATAAAAATGCAAGTGGAATCTATTGAAGGCTTTTCTGGGCATTCTGACAGACGACAACTTGTCAACTATTTGACCCATCTTACGCCTAAGCCAGAAAGGATCTTTGTGTGTCACGGAGAGAAGCAGAAAACAATGAACATTGCAAATTTCCTTGACAAGAAAGCTGGATTAAATACAGTGGTTCCAGCGATATTGGAAACTTTCAGGCTGCTGTAGGTAAGGGTTCACTGGAAACCGGCGTTTTTTCTCGCCATATTCTTATGTTTTGGGGACAGATAACCACGCGTTCCTCTCCCAAGCGGGCGATGTCTCCGCCGATGGACTCAGCGAACTCGTAGAGTTGATTAACCGCATTCTTTACGTCGTCGATGCTCTTACTGGCGAGAGGAGTTATCCGCAGAATAAGTATATTCCCATTTTTTACTTCATTTTTTATTTCTTCCAGATCTGAGAGGTCACGGAGCGGTTTAGCTTTAAGATAGGTTTTTTCTTGACATTCTTTTTCTTCAGAGGGAGGCATTTCTGTTTTTTCATCCTCTTCTTTCTTAGGTTTGTGGAACAAGCCTAATGTCGGCATTTTCTCCTCTCTAGCTTGGTATTAGAGAGCTTTCAACAGTTAAGCGTTTCTTAATTTCAAGTCTTAACTAAAGGTCAAGATTTATTATTGCCTTATGAATTCGGGATCCAGATTGAAAATATCCTTCGTAATCGTGGTTTTACACTGCAATTCTGTGGGTACTCCCCCAGTTTGCTGGTTCAATTTTGAGAAATACTATTTTAGTCTCTATCTTGCTTCGTTCCCGTTTCCATGTGAATACTAGAGCCATTTTAAGCAATATTATGGTTTTTGAAATATGGAGACTTACGAAACAGGACTTAAAATACTCTCCGCTGTAACTCAGTTATAGAAAATAGTTCTAAAAGAAGGAAATAGAAATGAACTCGTGGGCGGCAGACTCATCCAAGAGGAGAGACAAACTCAGCATTATCGCTGAAATCTTGGAAATCGCGAAAGATGGAACCTTAAAAACCCAGATAATGTATAGGGCAAATTTGAGCTTCGCGCAACTCAATGAGTACCTTAAGTTCATGTTAAAGATTCATTTACTAAACAAGTTCGTTAACAACGGAAAAGACATTTACGTTGCAACGCAGAAAGGATTAGACTTCATGCAGCGGCACGGCGACCTGACGGGATTGTTGGCTGAAGAAACGAATGGCAAGAACGGCGCAAAGATCCCTCCTCAAAACTTGCTCAGAAAGAATTAGCCGTCTTTGTCATCGGCCAAGCGCGCGCTATTCTGGCAAGCAGACCATGTTTTCTGTTAACAGACACAAAATCTTCTTTCATATTTCTTCAAAGTCCCAGATCCATTTCACTTTGACGTTGTGCACGGTCTAATGGGTTTTCTGAGTATTGGCGAATAAGGAATTGGCTATCCTTGAATTCAGGTTATGGGCGATAGCGTGTGCCGTTCCAGAACACTAGTTCACTATAATACTTCAGGTTGTTGGCTCCCAGTTCGTCATCATATATAATGTCCAAGTTGCTTCTGTGTTTTTCAATTAGACTTCCAAGATCAGTGCTTATATCAAGTGACAAATCATCAGCTTCCCATAATCCCCAAATCTTGTCATTAGGTCCGCGGAAACCGTATCCATAATCTTTTGGAAGAACGTAGGCGACTCTCTCGTCGACTTGACTGACCGTCCTGGGATTATCCCTTGTATATTCCCAAAATTCCCCCAAAGCGGCCAAATGTTCTTCTTTCAGAGTTCCATGTGTATAGTTGTCATTTGTGTCAAAGACCAAGATGTACTTCGCACCATTCTCGTAAGCAAAGACTAAATCATAGTACAATTTTTTGCCGGATTCCAAGTATGGCGGTTGTGTATATGTCCAAGTAATCATGACTCCCCATTCCTTGCCAAGAACTGAGGCTGCTCCTCTACATAGAGCTACGTTGAGTTGTCTGCTGTAGTTCCAGCCAAATTCTGCAAATACGGTGTCATACCCCGCTTTGTAGTCAAACCAGTACAAGGCGTAGTCCGAAGTGAATAAAGGCAAGTCTCTATTGATGATTTCCTTAATTGCATGCTTAAGAAAATCATTCATTAAGGTATCTGTAAATTTGTTGGCAGCATCAGTGAAGTTGGTTGCTGTTTCGTTAGAACACTCTGTACGTACTATTGTCAAGTTGTCGGCCCCCTGGTTCATCGAAAGCGTACAAGCCGAGAAAAGATTCTCCCCATCGTGTTTTCGCGTCTGTCACCCATTGCTCTCTGAATCCTAATTCCGGCAGAGTGTCTTGAGGATGCATGTAAATCATGAAGCTCAATCCTTTATCGACGACATACTGACAAACCTCGTCAAGTTTTGCCACGTCATATGTTATTCCTGTGCTTCCGATGACGATGAGATTTGTGTAAGGACTGATTTCGTCAACAAGCAATTTAATTTCAGTTACGTTGTCAAAGGCCACGTCAACGCCCACAAGAACCTCGGAAGCTTGCCTCTCGGAGTACGGCAGTTACGAAAAAATCAGACGACAAGAAAAGGGAACTCGTCACTAAAGAAATGAAAACGATTGGCCACAAATACTTCTGTGTAACCAATGACCCTGCGTCTGCCACGCTACTTCAAGATTCCATTTCAACTTACTTAAAAACAAATAGACAAGAACTGAACCTTTGTCCGCTGATGCATAGCGGTAGCAAACAGTTCAGACTAGGAACCCTTCCTGACATTTGAGCCATTGATATTGAATCAAGATGAAATGGACCTCAATTGACAAAACGGTTTTAAGGATTGAAACGCGTTATGCTTGCTGGGACATCGGTCATGACCATTAAAGCTGTGCTATTTGACATGTTTGACACGCTGATGATGATTGAGAAGGATCACATGTTCTATGATCCTTCCCTTAGGAGAGCCTACAAATCTCTTTTCAGGCACGGTGTTGATGTGGAGTTTGCAGAATTCCGACAGGCATACGTCAAGGCGCGAGATGCAATATATGCCGCAGCTGAAGCGACTTTGGAAGAACCCCACTTTAACGTTCGAATCGCAGACGCTCTGCAAAGTTTGGGTTACAATTATGATGCTCACAGTCCGATTGTTGTTGAGGCGACGCTCGCATTCTGCGATGAATTCATGACTTACGTGAGGATAGATGATCACACAAAAGCAATGCTGGGCGCCCTCCATGGCAAATACAAGCTTGGTGTAGTTTCCAACTTTGCCATTCCCGAGTGTGTATATAGACTCCTGGAACGGCATGATTTGACAGATATTTTTGACATTGTAGTTGTTTCAGGCGAAGTCAATAAGCGTAAACCAAGTCCGGAGATTTACATTAAGGCCTTGGAAAGGATGGGGGTAAGGGCATGTGAAACGGTTTTTGTTGGAGACACGGTTGATGCCGATGTTGCAGGTCCCAAGAGCGTGGGGATGAAAACAGTCTTCATTGAGCGACGTGTTCAAAAAGAGGTAGAACAGTTTTGCCCTAACCAGACTATAAAGAGTCTGGATGAGTTGCCGGCGGCGCTTGAGCGTTGTTCATAGGCAAATCCAATATGTTCGATGTTTCATAGCAGTTTAAGGGACCATGTTATCCACCCTGTCTGTAGTCCGATAATAGGGAGCAGGGATTGGCTTAAACAAGGACAACAGCGTTTTTCCCTTGAAATGAGACTCGATTATGTGAACGACCGGGAACAAATCCAACAGCAATGTTTATTTCGCGCCGACGAGAAATGTTTATATGGGCTGGAACTGCTTCTGAATAGTTTCAGCTACAAAGCTAGCCCCGCAATTATCAACATGGCGGCGGCTCAACCCCAACCGAAACGGCGCTTTGCCTTACAGGGATGCGGGCGTTGGCCTCCAATTGCGGGGACAAACATGAGGACCTGATATTGCCATCAGGTCTGAATATGGGCTTTGACGTTATGTGGATACTATTCCCTCCAAATCCAGAAAGGCACAAGAATGCGATGTACCATAAAAACAATCCTGCACGGTCACGGAGTGCACAAGTGCATAACTCCGGTTGATCCTGCCGGACCCCACTGCTATCGGGATAGGACTAAGACATGCTAGTCAAGCGCTCTCCAGCCAGAAGGAGAGCGCGGCACACAGCTCAGTAACACGTGGCTAACCTGCCCTTGGGACAGGGACAACCCCGGGAAACTGGGGCTAATTCCCGATAGGCGAAGAGCTCTGGAATGAGTCTTCACCCAAAAGACGCTTAGACTATGCTTCTAGGCGTCGCCCAAGGATGGGGCCGCGACCGATCAGGTTGTTGGTGAGGTAACGGCTCACCAAGCCTTTAACCGGTGCGGGCCGTGGGAGCGGGAGCCCGGAGATGGGCACTGAGACAAGGGCCCAGGCCCTACGGGGCGCAGCAGTCGCGAAAACTTTGCAATACGCGAAAGCGTGACAGGGCTATCCCGAGTGCCGTCCGCTGAGGATGGCTTTTACCCAGTCTAGAACGCTGGGGGAATAAGGAGAGGGCAAGTCTGGTGTCAGCCGCCGCGGTAATACCAGCTCTCCGAGTGGTGTGGATGTTTATTGGGCCTAAAGCATCCGTAGCTGGCTGAGTTAGTCCCCTGTTAAATCCACCGAATTAATCGTTGGATTGCGGGGGATACTGCTCGGCTAGGGGACGAGAGAGGCAGACGGTATTTCCGGGGTAGGGGTGAAATCCTATAATCCCGGGAAGACCACCAGTGGCGAAGGCTGTCTGCTAGAACGCGCCCGACGGTGAGGGATGAAAGCTGGGGGAGCGAACCGGATTAGATACCCGGGTAGTCCCAGCTGTAAACGATGCAGGCTAGGTGTTTGGGCGGCCACGTGCCGCTCTAGTGCCGCAGGGAAGCTGTTAAGCCTGCCGCCTGGGGAGTACGGTCGCAAGATTGAAACTTAAAGGAATTGGCGGGGGAGCACCACAAGGGGTGAAGCTTGCGGTTTAATTGGAGTCAACGCCGGAAATCTCACCGGGAGCGACAGCAGTTTGAAGGCCAGATTAAAGGTCTTGCCAGACGAGCTGAGAGGAGGTGCATGGCCGTCGCCAGTTCGTGCCGTGAGGTGTCCTGTTAAGTCAGGCAACGATCGAGACCCGCGTCCTCTGTTGCTACCGGTTTTGAGCCAGGCACACTGAGGAGACCGCCACTGATAAAGTGGAGGAAGGAGCGGGCCACGGCAGGTCAGTATGCCCCGAATCTCCCGGGCCACACGCGAGCTGCAATGGCAGGTACAATGGGTTCCGACCTCGAAAGGGGAAGGCAATCTCGAAAGCCTGCCGTAGTTGGGATCGAGGGTTGTAACCCATCCTCGTGAACATGGAATCCCTAGTAATCGCGTGTCATTAGCGCGCGGTGAATACGTCCCTGCTCCTTGCACACACCGCCCGTCGTTCCACCCGAGCGACTCTTGGGTGAGGCGTGGTCTTTCTTGGCTGCGTCGAATCTTAGTTTCGTAAGGGGGGAAAAGTCGTAACAAGGTGGCCGTAGGGGAACCTGCGGCCGGATCACCTCCTATGAAAGCAATTGCCTATCTGGAGGAGCAAGGAAGCGGACATTAACGTCAAAGCCTAAAACTAAAATTTTGAATGTGCAACTGTTTTTTTTGTGAATACAGCGATCATTGCTAGTGGTCATTTTGATGTCGGATTAGATTTTCATTAGGGGAAATATCGCCATTTTCTGATAAATTGTAAGTCAAGAAACCTTGACTGACCGCGGACCCGTTTAGTCAAGAAATCTTGACTAAAAAACCACTTTCTGGGCGTCTTTAGTCAATAAACCTTTACAAGAATGCTTTAATCGGAAAAAACGCTTAAAATAGACCTGATTAGGAAGTGAATTTGCGATGTGCCCTTTTCTTGTAAGGATCTGGATCTGGAACATGTGTCCAGAAGTCAAGATTAATTCTCGGAGGAAAATCTGATTGATGGAACGAAACGCGCCATTGTATATGATCACATGGCGATGCACAAGAATGTGCGTTGGCAACTGTCTATATTGCAGTTACATACCTGCACACGCCAAGGACGCCGAGGTTGATACTAGAACAGCTTACAAAATAGTTGACGAGCTCTACTATTTCGGCTCACCTTGGTTGGGAATAAGCGGAGGCGAACCTCTCGTTCGACAAGACATTTTCGACATTATAGAATATGCCAAAAAGATAGGTTTTGAAGTAAGCCTAATAACTAGCGGTTTTGTCTTCAACGACAAAAACCTCAGCAAACTCGTCCGAAACGAAGTCCACACTGCCGTTAGCGTTGACGGTAATAGAGAGGCCAACGATAAAATAAGAGGGAAAGGAAGCTACGACAAAGCCCTATCAGCGGTTAAGAAACTCTCGGAAAACGGAATCCTCGATTGCTTAGTAACAACATTGACCAAGTATAACCTAAAAGATCCCGAACATATGGTTAAGCTTGCAGAGGAATATGGTGCGAGAATGACAGTTTTCCACAACCTCGTTCCCGTAGGACGCGCGGAATCCAATATGGTTGATTTGGCGCCGTCACCAGAAGATTACGAAGCGGTATTCAACGATATTTATGACCTCCAGGTCAAGTTTTCTGGGAAGGTTAATGTGAACGTTTACGCGCCTTTCTACGCGAGAATTGTACGTCAAAAAAACCCTGCAAATTTCTGGGATTGGTATACCAAAGTCTTCCTGGGCAAGTGTTCGATCGGCGGAAAGTACATCAGCATAACTGAAAATGGTGACTACAGGTCATGCGGCTTCAACGAAAATTACAGACTGGGGAATGTTAAATACAAGAGTCTAGACGCAACGTGGGATGAGCTTCAGCGTAGTGATTTTCATCTTAGGTTGAGGGATAAGAGAAATATTAAGGGTAAGTGCGGTGTGTGTGAGTATCGTGAGATCTGCGGTGGCTGCAGGACGCGTGCTGAGTATTACACCGGCGATTTGTTCGAGTCCGATCCTGCATGTGCATATGTGCCAAAAATGCTTCGGGAAGAATCACGTTTTTAGCGCGTCGAAAGGTTATTAAGTAATTGGCCGTTCTTCTAAACGGCAAGAAAATTGCCCAGTGGCAACGTCTAGGTTTAAGTACTAGCCTTCTCCTTCTAAAGGAAAAGGCTGATATCGACCAGAAAAAGTTAAAATACTCGAATGAAGAGGTGAAAAAGTATGGAAAACGTTTACGCCGCGATGCTCCTTCACAAGGCTGGAAAAGAGATAAACGAAGAAGCCGTCACGAACGTTCTGGCGGCAGCAGGAATAACCGTTGATGCAGTGCAAGTGAAAGCCCTGGTTGCATCTCTGAGTGAGGTCAACATCGATGAGGCACTCAAGGCCGCGCCGACAATGGTGGCAGCCGCGCCAGCGCAAGCTGCAGCTCCAGCAGCAGAGCAGAAGCCTAAGGAAGAGGACAAGAAGAAGAAAGTCGAGGAAGAAAAAGCCAAAGAAGAAGCAGCACTTGAAGGTTTAGGCGCTTTATTCGGGTAAAAAGAACCCAAACTCTATTTTTTAAATTTATTTTTCCTTTAATTCGTCTATTGTAGTCTTTTTCTGTTTTCTATCCTGCATGATTTTCCAACCAGCAACAGGTAACCAGCCAAGCAAGATTGGCAATGTAGCCGGAAGAGCGCCAATTTGTGTTGGGTTCAAGAGCAAGAGTTCAAAGAGTCCAAAAGATATGCTCATAGTTGCCACGGAAAGAAGGGCAGTTTTTTTGCCGAATTTTTTCATTGTTTGGGTTCCTAGTATGCCTGCGAAGAAGAAGTCTCCGAGACCTAGCCTCAGAAAGGCAATTCCCCCTTGTGTGGTGATCAATGGAATTGTGGGGAAAGCAACCAGAACTGGAAGACCTAGATTGGAGACTACATTCGCTGTGGCAACCATTGCTCCCGTCACCCAGACTAGTATTATATCCATTACGGTGAGTGCGACTCCAAAGATAACTGCCGTTTTCCATGTGAACAAGCTGTTCAAATATAGAACTATTAAGACTGCAAATATCAGACCGTAAGTGTCAAGAAGAAATGGATACCAAACGGAGGTTCCGTTGAAAAACACGAATAGCAACAAGAACAGAGCAGGTGACAAGGCAGCAACGTACCACTTTGACTTAGTTACGTTCTGTTGCCCTGAGTAGAGTGGCAAGATAAAGGCGACTGCAGCAAAGACAGCGAAAGCCAAAATCCCGTAGATTCCTAGCCCTTCCGGCAGGAAACCTAAGAAACCGAGGGTGCTAGCAACTACAGCTGCAATGCCATTTACGGCACAAAAGAGCACGACTTGCTTTCTCGGCATGTCTGAAAAGGCGTACGTTATTGTAAACAACAAAGTTGAGTAAGAGAAGAGAAAAACAGCCATTATGGCCATCTGAGGAACGAAGACTATTACTGAAACAGATACAGCAATCATTGCAACTAGCAGAGCGATATCTCGATTTCTAAATTCGCGTTCTTCTACAACAGTCTTAAGTTTGGACTCCGCTTTTTTGCTTAGAAACATGCCTACAACTGTAATGGCAAACAAAAGAGTTGGAAAGAGAATATCGAATCGCATGCAGAGCAAATTAACAAACGTGAATTTAATTCTTTGTCTCAAAAAGCACGATTACTTATGAATGGAAAAAAAGGGTCGCCGATATGGAGATAGATTCAGAAAGGCATTTTTTCTTTCTAAAACATACATCATACTGCAACTTGGAGAGTGGTTTACCACTCAAATCTTGTGTTGAAAATAGCGAGTGATTCCAGAACAGCTTCTTCAGTTCTGACAGTGTTGGTTCCCTGATTTGGAATTGTGTTAACTACAAAATCCACTTGTTCGTTAAGGTTTTCTCCTTCATCTCTGGCTATTTCAAATAATCCCTGAGCTGGCGCACCGAAAGCCACAAGAACTGTTTTTGCTTTTGTCCACTCTGCTGCCAATTTCTCTGCCACATCTGCATATCTTGTTCCAAATTTCGATGTAGCAATGGTCAAATCAAATCTTCCCTTCTTGAAGAGCTCGGTAAAGGGACGTTCATGAGCTGAAACCTTATATCCCCAATAAACAGGAATTTGGTCTCGGTCCGAGTTCTCAACTTCAACAAGTTCTCCCTCCTTCACCACTCTCGTAGTCAAGCGCGTGCCAATCTCAAACGTATTT
>CAVTHH010000009.1:0-27129 GCA_963734505.1 Candidatus Bathyarchaeota archaeon
AAATGGAGCTTGAGTATGCGCTTCGCGGTAAGGCATGGAAGGTCTACTGGTTCCTACTGAAAAATGGCAATCCCGTTAGTGTACGCGAAGTTCAGCGTAGTCTTCGCTTCAGCAGCCCCAGCATAGCCTATCATCATCTGGAACAGCTTCGCGAGTTAGGCTTGGTACAAAAGCAGGAGGTTGGCGGGCACTATGTTCTGGTCAGCGAAGTCAAAATTGGTGTCTTGAGACATTACGTGAAACTTGGAAAACTACTCTTTCCGAGATACTTTTTCTACGCAGTCTTCTCCACTGTCTTCTATTTGGCTTTCCTCCTGTTTCTCCTTCAAGGGTTTACACGTGAAAACTTGTTCATCATCACTTTCGGCGCTATAGTCTGTGGAGTCTTCTGGTACGAAGCATACCGCGTGTGGAATATGAGACCATTCTAATAATTAGAACAATGTGTTCTGAGGCTTAGGATAATATGAAAAGGTTCCATTAGCATATGTCAGGTAATAGTATGGTTCAAAAAGAAATTAGGCAAAAGACGCGAATCTACGGAACTGTTGCAGCTCTTTCGGCTATGATTTTGGTTGGATTAATCTTTGTCTTAGGATCAGCTCCTGGACTCGTAACAAATCCGCCTACGAACCCACAGTTGACAGCGTTGAATCACTTTACTTCCTACAATGAACTTCGAGACTATATTGCTGCTAACATGCAAGGGTCGAATACAGCCTATCGAGGTGGACCATTAGATCAAAGTTTCTTCGCAGCAGAATCTGGACCAGTGCCTGCACCAACGGCTGCCCCCAGTAGTATCGGAGGGGACTCATCCTCGACAAAGGTTTACTCAACTACTAACATACAAGTGACAGGAGTTGACGAAGCAGATATTGTAAAAACTGACGGCGAATATATTTACGTGGCTTCAAACGACTACATGAGTAACCAGAATCACGTTTTCATCCTGAAAGCCGAAGCAGGAGACCCACGAGTAATCGCGAAAATAACCCTGGAGAACAACACGTATCTAGCTGGCATGTTTCTGAGCCAAGACAGCAGCAAACTTGTTGTTATTGGAAGTCAGTATCAGATGTTTGCTTACGACGTTGTGCGTTCGGACTTAGCAATGATTTACCCGTATTACAGTGATGTTAAAACTTTTATAACAGTATATGACGTTTCCGACAAGGTTCACCCCGTTCTCGCACGAAACTTGACGCTAAGCGGCAGTTACTTCAACTCGCGAATGATTGGCAATTATGTCTACGCAGTGGTTAGCCAATCGGCTTATGTTCTCGAGAATGCAGTCACCCTTCCCAAAGTCTATACCGATAAAGGCGTATCCGATGTACCGGCTGATACTATATACTACGCAGACACTATGCCCGGATCGTTCATGTTCACAAGCTTCATTGGATTCAACGTACTAGATAGTTCGGAAAAGTTGGCTAATATGACTATACTCATGGGTGGAGCAAGCACCATGTATGTTTCCCTCGACAACATCTATGTGACATATCAGAATTATGGCGAAAAAGGAGATTACACTTCAATCCACAGGATACATTTCGATAAGAACGTGCTGATGCCCGCCGCTGAGGGAAATGTCCCCGGCTACGTTCTTAACCAATATTCAATGGATGAAAACGGAGGATATTTCCGATTGGCAACGACCTCGCAGAGCGACACCACACACAACAATGTCTACGTACTTAACATGAACATGACAATAGTCGGAAAAGTGGAAGGCCTTGCCAAGGACGAACGCATTTACTCCGCCAGATTTATGGGAGACAAAGCATACATCGTTACGTTCAGACAAATAGATCCGTTTTTCATAATCGATCTGAGTGATCCATTTTACCCCAAAGTTGCAGGCCAACTGAAGATTCCGGGATACTCTAGCTACCTACATCCATTCGACGAAAATCACGTCATTGGTTTAGGCATGGAAAACAGCACGGTGAAACTGTCACTTTTCGACGTCACAAATGTTAATGCGCCCACAGAGATAGCCAAGTATACTGTAGAAGGCGACTACACGTATTCGGATGCGCTTAACGAACCAAAGGCATTTCTGTTTGACAAAGCAAAAGAACTGTTAGTAATCCCGATTTCAATAACTCAGTACGGAGTAGTGGAGTCAACAGACAAAGGAGTCTTCGTAAACGGAGGCTTCTGGCAAGGCGCATATGTTTTCAAAGTGAACACTAGCGGCTTTGCACTCAGAGGAGGGATCTCGCATGGAGAAAACACCACAAACCCATACTACTATGGGTACAACTACAACGAGCAAGTGACCAGAGCACTGTACATTGACAACATTCTCTACACGATATCCAACAATGAAGTTAAGCTCAACAGCTTAAGCGACTTAGGACAAATAGCGGAAGTTATTCTTCGCTAAATTCTTCTTTTTTTGTTTTTCGAACAATTTGCTTTCATTTCTAGCTCGAACGAGGTTCTATGTGAACCGTAACTACAACGTAAGCGAAGCGCTTGCTGATTTCATGCTCAATTCGTGATGTAACTTCGTGTGCTGTCGCTATTGAGACCTCATTTGTGAAGCCACAGTCCAAGTTTATGTATCGTTTACCTTCAGCTGTATAAGTCGTTATTCGTTTTATGCGAAAATCGCTCTCCGTGTCCTTGACAGCTTTTTGGATTACGTCTCTGAGTTCGTTTTCATCAATTTTGTATCCGTTTTGTTCGACGCCGTCAGGTTCCAAGTGAACGGTTACGTTCTCGAGTTGCTTTATTCCCATATGCATATTGCCTTCGATCTTCTCTGCGATTTCATGGGCCTTTTCCACTGAGAGTTTGGGGTCAACATATGCATGCAAAGTAATATTCAGTCTACCGCCGGTATACACTGTTTCAACGTCATGTACTTCTTTGACTCCTTCAACTGTTGCGAGGTTCTCAATCAGTTCGACCATGTTGGTTTCTTTTTCAGAGGGTTCTATATGTATCGTGGCGTCAACGTTTCCGAAAGTCTTCTTCAAGTCTGCTTCTATCTCTGAGGCTAAGGCGTGAGCGCTTTCAAGGCTCATATGGTTTGGAACCTGAACTGTGCATTCGGCGAAGATTTTTGAGCCAACTTTCCTGACTTTTAGGTTACGGCAATCAAGAATTTCGGTTTGTGACAAGATCTTTCTCCTGATTTTTTGAACAGTGCCTTTTGACGCTGTGTCAGTCAGTTCGGTTGTGCTGCTTCTTACAAGTTTGATGCTCAAGTAGCTGAGCAGTATGCCGAGTACAATTGACGAGAGCGAGTCGCCTTGATTGAATCCGACTGTGGCTAATCCGAATCCGAGAAAGGCAATTACGGTTGAACTCAAATCGGCCAAGGCGTGGTAATATCCAGCTTTGACCGTAGTGCTTTCGCTTTTCGCAGCCTTTCGAAATATGAACATTCTGAGGATATCTATGGAGAATGTGAAGCCGATGGCAAGGAAACCTGCAAGTTGCAGACCAGTTTCTACGCCTGTTCCTTGCATAAGCTTCGTGATAGCCTCGTATATGACGAAAACTCCAACGCCTATGAGCACTATTCCACCTATCAAACCGCCTACGGGCTCGAACTTTTCGTGTCCATACGTGTGTTCCTCGTCTGGCGGCTTGAGCGCTTCCCTAGTCGTCACAAAAAGTATAACACTCGTTAAAGCATCCAGCAGCGCGTGCAAGCCATCGCTAAGAATCGCTAAACTGTTCACAATCAAGCCAAGGACTACTTCCACGATCACCACAGTAGCTATGGCAACGGCGGAGACTTTCAACATCCAAAGCTTCTGCGCGCTTTCTGGAGACTTTTCCATTAACAATCAGAACATACGTTCTTCACAAGGGCGATTTAAGAATTGCTTGGTCAAGACGGCAATTTCATACTTTCCGCCAGGAGAAATATCGAAGAGTTGTTGCTTGGACACAACCTTCGAAAACTCTCTCTATTTCCAGCGTAGTTGTTCGTGCTTTATTTCAGGATGAATTCTGAGTTGTAAAAAATCTATCTATCGTCCGGAAGTATCGCTCTGAGTCGTTATCAACCTCACTGCAGGCTCGATCCTACAAGTTGATTCACGGCGCAAAGGAAACCTTTTCGGTTTCATGGGCAAATTTAATAAGCAACTTGCGCCAGAACAGAAGCCGCGATTCAAATCGCAAAATAAAAGAAAGGAGAAAAAGAAGAATGCAAATTTCGAAAACGAAGACTATTGCTACTGCCATTTCATTGTTTCTGATACTAGCTATGGCTACTTCGCTTGTTGTTTTACCGGCTTACGCACAACTCCTCCAAGTGGTTGAACGGACGGGTCACTCGAAGTCCTATGCCTTCATCGGCGCTGTTCCTGACCCCGCAATTGCTGGTGAAGAGGTTTTGCTCCACGTCGGCATTACCCAGCAACTGCAAATCACACGTGATTACTATTCGGGCTTGACAGTGACAGTCACCAGACCTGACGGCACGACTGAAACGTTAGGACCGTTCAAGACTGATTCGACAGGAGGCACGGGAACCATATACGTACCAGCTACTGTAGGAACGTACAAGTTGCAGACACACTTTCCCGCACAATGGTACAACTTCAGCTCATTTGACATCTTCTCATTCCAATTGCAAAACGTAAACATATACTATGAAGCCGCCGACAGCCCAATACTAGAGCTCGTGGTGATTGAGGGAACTCCAACCTATTGGCCAGGCGTTCCTCTTCCAACTGAATACTGGACTCGCCCGATAGATAGTCAGAATAGAGAATGGTCAGTGATCTCGGGCAGCTGGCTCTCACCTGCAGTATCTTCGGCAACTGATCCATCTGACAGGTACGAGGTCAAGAGGATACACCAGAAACCGCACACGTCTTGTGGCAAAAGCCACTGCAGATAGGAGGCTTAGCTGGAGGCGTTGGCATATCTGAACCGGCAGCTATTTTCCCTGGAGATGCATATGAAGGCAAATTCAGCAACTCCTTAGTCATCATGGGAATACTCATATACCAAAAGTTCGATAGCGTCGGAGGCAATGCCGTCGACAACTGGAATGTTGCTGTAGATCTACACACTGGAAAAACACTGTGGGAAAAAAAACTACTTGACCCGACTGGAGCTGTGGTAGTGCCCCAATTTGGCCAAATAATGTACTGGAAGAGCTACAACACCCAAGGTGTTCACGCATATCTGTGGGCAGGCGTTTCTGGAGGGTTCTTTGGTGCAGCCTCATCTAGATTGGAAGCATTTGACCCCTACACTGGACGCTGGCTATTTAGCTTTACAGACATGCCTAGCGGCAACCGCATGTACGGTCCAAACGGCGAAATCCTCATATACACTATCAACCTGCAGGCCGGCTACATGACTTTGTGGAACTCAACAGCTGTCATTGACGCCTACTGGGGCACCATTGAAAATAACCCCGATTTCGGTTCATGGCAACCTCAGGGAAAGATCATCAACGCAACAGGAGTTGTCCCAGTGACGTAGTCCCACGCCATTCGGATTAAATGGCTATCAAAAGAACATCACTATTCCGTTGGGATTACCAGGAAGTGTTTCCTTCCAATACTTTGATGACACAATTTTCGGCTACTACAGAGGCAACACTATTGGATTCTTCGGCACCATATCCTTTGATGACCCTCCCTTCACAATATGGGCTTTTGACGCGAAAACAGGAGCACTAAAGTTCAACAAAAATATGCCGCACCATCTGGCAACGTATCCTTCGCAATCGCAGCAGGAAGTGCTGAGGACAGAATTGTCACCATATGGAGCAAAGAACTTGCGCAATTCTGGGCTTATAGCCTAGACACAGGCAACTTGGTTTGGGGACCAAGCCAGCACCAGCATTACCTTGACGTCTACGCGATGTATCCAGTGATTCGATACGACATACTATACTCAAACGGCATGAGCGGAATAATGTGGGCTTACGACGCCAAAACAGGCGCATTGCTATGGAACTATACCTATCCTGACCCATACAAAGAAGTCTTGTGGTCCAACTACTGGTCATCCTTGCGCCCACGCATAATTGCAGACGGAAAGATCTACTTAGGCCAAAGCGAGCACTCTGTCAACCAACCTCAGCCCCGTGGTGCACCATTCGTCTGCCTCAACGCCACAACCGGAGAAGTAATATTTTCCGTTTACGGCATGTTCCGTCAAACTGACTGGGGTGGAAGTGCAGTCATGGGAGACGACATAATAGCAACGATGGACACATACGACCAGCAAATATACGCTATAGGTAAGGGTCCAAGCGCTACCACAGTCTCGGCATCGCCGAAGGTTTCTGTGTTCGGCAGCAGCGTACTCGTAGAAGGCTACGTTACTGATATCTCACCAGGCACAGAAGAATACGCTAGGACCGCTCGTTTTCCAAACGGTGTCCCAGCAGTATCTGACGCAAGCATGAGCGCGTGGATGCAGTACGTGTACAAGCAGTGGGCTCGACCCGCAGACACAACTGGCGTTCAAGTGTCAATCAGTGTCTTGGATGCCAACGACAACCTTAGAACCGTCGGAACAACCACAAGCAACGCCGATGGCTTCTTCAGCTACCAATGGTTCCCTGACATCGAAGGCAAATACACCGTATTCGCCACGTTCGGCGGATCCAAAGCATACTACGGTTCACATGCAGCGACAGCCTTCGCAGTTGACCCTGCACCTGAACCTACAGTTGCACCAACACCTTCACCCGCTTCCGTAGCAGATCAGTACTTCGTACCCATGTCAGCCGGTATGATCGCAGCAATAATCGTTGCAGCGATCGCAATCATACTCGTCCTGAGAAGACGGTAAATTTAGCAACGAAAGCAACAAACTCAATTCCCCTCTTTCTTTATTTGTTCGCACTCAATTTCAATCAAAGTATACAGACGTTTTCTCAAAGAAATGGTAAAACAAGAAATCTGCTCGTTCTCTTTAATAATTTCTTTATTCACAGAGCCAAAAAATCTGAGCCAATTATCAACTGCTCAAACCTTCGTTACACTGAATAGTTCGCTCTAATTTCAAAAAAGAGCAAAGGAATGGCAGGAATCCTAATAGATAGGCATTTAGACTTGAAGACTGTAAATAGAGGAAAAACGGTTGATGAATTGAATGGTGCCGGTGAAGATTCGTGAAATACTGGAAGGATGCCCTGAAGGCAAACTCGTCTCTATTAGAGGCTGGGTTTACCGCAAACGAGAAAGCAAAGAACTGATTTTCCTACTGGTTCGTGACTCAACTGGCGTCATTCAATCTACCGTGAAGAAAGACAGCCCCGCCTGGAAAGAAGCTGAACGAGCAACTATTGAGTCTTCCCTGGTGCTTGAAGGCATTCCAAGACAGGACAAACGCGCACCAGGCGGCTACGAAATGTCAGCCCAAGCCATAAGTATAATCGGTTTAGCCGAAGTTTTTCCCATATCAAAAGACAAAAGCGAAGAGTTCATCCGCGACATGCGACATCTCTGGCTTCGAAGCCGACGAATGAATCTTGTGATGAGGATCCGCGCAGAAGTCTTGGAGTTCGCCCGTGAATACTTGAAAAACCAAGACTTCATAGAAGTTTCCCCGCCCATGTTTATTTCAGCCGCAGTTGAAGGCGGCTCCACCCTCTTCGGCCTGAAATACTTCGACCAACAGCTGTATCTCACACAAAGCAGCCAACTTTACCTTGAAATCCTAATCCACTCGCTTGAAAACGTGTATTGCATAGCACCTTCTTTTCGGGCAGAGAAGAGCCGAACCATCAGACACTTGACGGAGTATTGGCACCTTGAAGGCGAATGGCCATTTGCAGACATGAATGACCTTATGGTGTTTGAGGAAGGATTGGTGTCTCATATTTGCCAAAATGTGGCCGAGAAATGCCAAAAACAATTTCAAGAATTAGGTGCAGAAATCTCTAAACTATCTCAGGTCAAGACTCCTTTTCCAAGAATAACTTACACAGAATCCCTTGAACGACTCAAAGCAAAAAATCCGAATCTTAAGTGGGGCGATGACCTAGGCTACGAGGATGAAAAAGCTTTGGCCGAAGAATTCAACAAACCATTCTTCGTTTACGATTATCCAACAATAATCAAGGCGTTTTACTGTAAGACATACCGTGATAAACCTGACCTTGCTATGTCCGTTGACATGATGGTTCCTCGTATAGGAGAAATCTCCACAGGCGGAGCCAGAGAGGACGACAAAGACATGCTGATAAAGCGAATCAGAGAAATGGGTTTGAAGGAAGAAGACTACGAGTGGTATCTTGACCTTCGACGATACGGCACTGTACCACATGTAGGCTTCGGAATGGGCGTCGAACGGCTACTAACCTGGATGCTTGACCTCGAAAACATCATCGATTCCATTCCTTTCCCCCGGACAACACGCCGATTCTATCCGTAAGCGCACGCGCGTGTTCCCAAATTCGTTTAAGAGCGAGTCTCGTTCCTCTCCATTGGGATGAGCGAGCGCAGGAGAAGAACAACAACAAGAAAATTTTCTGCAAAACCTAACTTGTTGTTCTTTCACACACTTTTCCCACGTAAGTTCGGAACCGGCATACGCGCCACTTCCAGCTCTATTGCACTTTCAAGTGTGGCCTACCAACACCTCAAGTTTCAATTGTGTAATAGGCAAACCCATGTTCGTTATGACTGTTTCCATAGCTTTTGTCATTCCAGGTGGACCGCAAGCATAGAAGACTCTTTCATCAAAGTCAGGAACTTCAGTTTTAACGAGGTCAGCGCTGATGAATCCGACACGCCCTTTCCACTGGTTGTCTGGCTCACTCAATATGAATGTGACCTTGAAATTTGGATTCTGCTTCTGCATCTCTTCAAACTCGGTCTTGAATGCAAACTCATCCTCGGTACGGCAACCGTAAAGAAGAATAATACTTGAATCGAGGCGCTTGTCTGCAGAGTATCTGCATATGCTTCTAAAGGGGGTTATTCCAATTCCACCTGCGAGCAAAGCTATTTTTTGATGTTCTCCTTGGAAAGTAAATATGCCATAAGGGGCGTCTATCTCGGCCCAAGTGCCTGGTTTGAACGATCTGAGAGCCTTCGAATATTCGCTGTCTGTAAATCTCTTTGTAAACTCAATGTAGTCCTTTTCAGTGGGGCTGCTCGAGAAGCTGAAAGGATGAATTACACGCCTTCCTTCTGCCTCGATGGTGACTAACATGTATTGTCCTGGTTTATAGTCCAAATCATCAGGCCTTGGAAACCTGTAACTGACCATTTCTCGGGCCCGCGGGATAATCTCCTTGCATTGGGTTTCAAATTTCATGCTAATGGCAACTCTTTCCGGAAAACTAACCCTATTATGGGATGAAAATTTTTAAATCTTTTTGCAGTTGTTCGTAAGACATTGAAGTTAGGAACGCTCTTTGTTACAGAACCTGAATTTTTTGAGTTAGAGAAGTGTATACGTTTTTCTCAATGCTTCTTTTTGTACTATTGATTCTCTCTATCGTGTCGTTATGCTCGCGTTCTTTCACAGCTTCATGAGCCTCTACGCTTGATTTCCTGGCCTTAAGATGTGCAATCTGGTCCTGAAATGCCGAGAGTTCACGTTTCACTTCCTCCATCTTTGGCGAATTCAAGAGTCTGCTTCTCCCACGTGGCTGCTTCAACGCATCTCGAATACATAGTAGCTATGATGTCGCCTTTCATAATGTCATTCAATGCTTGCTCTGCTTTTCGAGCCTTGTCTGGTTTCAGCTTAAGCTTGTCTTCACTTATTAGGCGAGCTATCTTTTCCAATATCTGTTTAAGCAGCGGATATCCCTCTTCTTCACTGGCTAGTGCATTGAAGGGTTTCTCCAGATACTCGTTGAGTTTGTTTACTTCATCTTGGGTTAAGCCTGAGCCTCCTCCATGCAGTGATAAAGCTTGAACTTTTATGAAGGGCTTCTGCAAGTGACGCAAAAGGTACTTCAACTCATTGTTCAGTTTCTCCATTTCAGCTTCTAGAGTGTGAAGTTGATCAACAGGTCCTTCTGTTTGAAGGTGCGCAATTTTTTGTTCCGCTTCAGTTATCTCTTTATCTATTGGGAGGCGTTCGTTCTGAAGGCTTGTCTTTTCTGTTTCGATTTCGTCAAGATGAGTCTCCAAGTTTTGCAGTTCTTTTATTAGCTGAAATGTCTCCTCTAGAGTCTTTGTTTTCATGTACTCTTTGGTTAGGAATTCATTAAGAGCTGACAACGAGAGTTTTGCTTTCTCGTAGACTGACAGAAATCGTCGTCTGTCCATTATGAAGAATGGGGACAATCGCGGAAAATAGTTTTTGACGTCGATGTCAGTTACAAGGAATACTTTTTGTGTGTCCTGCGCGTATTTCGTGAGGTTTTCATATGTTATTTCTTCGGGCGCGTTGAGTTTTTTGAGCCTGTCCATGAATAGGCGAGCCAGTTTGTTCAAGGCCCTTGCTCGGTTGTAGACCCGCATGTTGCGCCTTTCGATTTCTTTGGCGCTGTTGTCTAGGAGGGCTTTGCTTACTTCAGCAACGCTTTGAATTGACATGTTCAGGTCGTCCCGCAGTCTTTTTGCTTGAGCGTGTATTGGTGTGAGTGTCGCGTTTGTTTGGTCTTCAAGCCAACTTCTTATTTTACTGGTTGAGAACTTAGCGGGTTCAGACAAGCCGTTTCACTATTCCGTAACTATGGTGAGCCTTGTTTATCAATTTTAGGTTGTGTTTTCCACAAATTCGAGTACTCTTTTATGAGTAGTTACTCTTAAATAATTATGGAGGGCTATAAACCCCGATCATCATGGACACTAAACAACTCACTCTGGCTCTAATGATGGGCGCTCTCGGCAACGTTCTCTTTCTACTCTCATACGTCATAGGCCCAATAGCTCCAGGAGTAGCTTTTGACTTCTCTCTGATCGGGGTCTTCATCGCAGGGCTCTATGGAGGACCCGCGGTTGGGTTAACAGCCGGAGCAATCGCTGGAATACTTCCTGGAATTATGTTCGGTCCCCTGGGAACGGGAGGGGTTTTAGGCTTAGTCGGTCTTCCCATTGGAAAAGCTCTGACCGGTTTGACAATCGGATTACTAGGAAAAGGTCTCAGTATTCACCAAAGAAGTCATGCCTCGATCATAACAATCCCGACAATAATCGCCTCATACATTCCCGAAGGCATATTTACATACTTCTACTTCTCATATCTGCTGCTGCTTTTTCTGAACCAACAAATGGGAACAGCATTTATCCTAACGATCCTCGCAAAGGCGGTTGTTGAAGTGATAATAATGAGTTTCATCATAGCTGCTCTCATAGGCAACAGAGGATTCAACGAGTTCATAGGAGCCCATTTTGCAAAAAGAAACAACTCAAAACCAAAATAGCATCTGAATCTCAACAATCTAGCCTCAATCCCTCACTGATTTTTCCGCTGAGAAGATTAAAACTTGAACTATACTCCCGGATGCAATGAAAAATGAAAGCACCAGGCCTTTTTAGAGAAAAACTTATCCTCTTCAAACAAACTGTTAATTGTCTGTTCGGTTCAAACTTGGGGATTAGTATGTCTCTGCTCAAAGCCAGCCTGAATAGCGCCGCCTTGTCGTTAGTTGAGAAACTCTGCAGCGACGCTGAGAAATATAATGTCACTGTAGAAGCGACAGAATCCGGTGCAACTCTGATAGACGCAGGATTGAATGCTGAGGGCGGATTATCTAGCTGGGCAAATAGTAACTGAGATATGTTTGGGCGGATATGGGGAAGCGAAAATTACTCCCATACCATACGGAGACATTATTTTACCTTCTATTTTTGTGGTTACAGATCATCCTGCCCTGTCAACGTTGGCATCCCAATTCGCAGGCTGGCAAATAAAAGACGGCGACTTCTCAGCTATCGCATCAGGTCCAGCTCGGGCTTTAGCTCTTAAACCCAAGCATATTTACGAGAAACTCAACTACAAAGAGGATTCAGACACTGCAATACTTGTTCTTGAAACAGAAAAGAAACCTCCCGAGACTGTGATCAAACAGATCGCAGAGAAATGCAGAGTTTCTCCCAAAAAACTTTTCCTGATAACGCTTTCCACTACGAGCCTGACGGGAGCAACTCAAGTCTCAGGAAGAATCGTGGAAACAGGATTGCACAAACTCGAAAGATTAGGACTTGACCCCAAAATCGTCAAACACGCATGGGGATACGCCCCAATAGTGCCAGTCCACCCAAATTCCGGCGAAGCAATGGGAAGAACAAACGATGCAATCTTGTACGGAGGAGTAACAAACTACACCCTCAACTACGAAGACGAACAGCAACTCGAAGAAATTGTGAAACAGGCGCCTTCTTCTGCATCAAGAATGCTGCAAGAAGCCCGAAGACTCGCAGAAAAAAGCCCTCGATTCCTTGAGATATTCAAAGAGGCAGGCTTTGACTTCTACAAGATTGACCCAAACATCTTTGCCCCTGCAATAGTTGCAATAACCAACAAAAAGTCTGGCAACACATTTCGCGCTGGGCGTCTGGACGTAGAAGTTATGAAAGGCTCCTTAGGGTTAACTTAGAGCGTGATATTGCAGAAAAAGATGAAGATAACCACAGCTACGCAAATTATAAATATCTACTGAAAGCCATACTTTTCCAATGGTGGATTGAATTGTCAGAAGGTGTGCCGACTGGAGTTGAAGGTTTAGACGAGCTAGTTAGCGGGGGTTTCCCGCGAGGAAGAGTGGTCCTTGTGTTAGGAGGACCAGGCACTGGTAAGACCATTCTTGGATCTCAATTCCTTTACAAAGGTATTTCCGAGTATGGGGAAAACGGAATCTTTGTAAGCCTAGATGAAAGCAAAAGTCATTTCTATTCTGAAATGTTGAAGTTCGGGTGGGACTTCAAGAAGGCCGAGGAAGAAGGCAAGTTCCTCTTTATTGACGCCACCAGATTATCACGAGTTGCTATGCTTAAAGAGAAAATGATGAAAGAAGAAACAAGCAGCCTCCGCGGCAAACAACTGCAAATTGACAAACTGATTGAAGAACTGCAAGAAAAGATTCATCAAATCGGCGCTAAAAGGGTTGTATTGGATACGCTCGCGTCACTTTTCTACAGATTCTTAGACCCTATCGAACGCAGAACAGCAGGCGTCGAACTGATAGAATCTCTCTCCGACATCAACGTCACTTCCTTAGTCACCACAGAGTTAAGCTACTTAGGACTAGAGCGTAACCTTATGGACGAAGAATTTCTCGTTCACGGAGTCATCATGATGCAAACTCTCTTCTCAGGAGGAACCACAACAAGAGCCCTGCAAGTTGAGAAAATGAGAGGAGCCAACATAAACCCCAACCTCGTACCCTACACGATAGACAAAAACGGCATCGAAATATTTCCAGCAATGTCCATATTTAGAGAGAAATAAGGGCGCCCGCTCTTATTTTCCGACTTAGGTATACTCTGAAAATTTGACTTTAACCCGATCTGGAAACTCGAAAAAGGAAAAAACTTTAAGCAACAGAATGCATCGAGGATTGGGAGGGGAAAGAAAGTGATTGTTACATGCAGCAAACCCTATGGCGTAATAAGAGGCATGCTAAAAAAGTGGAAAACGGTGGGAATTGTTGCCTGCAACTCCTGCGCAAGAGCTTGTGAGACCGGGGGAAAGGAAAAATTGGAAGAACTGGCGACGAGACTGAAGGCCGATGGGTTTCAGGTGATCGACACGGAGTTGGTTCCCCTGGCATGCAATGTTGACGCGATGAAAAAACCAGATTACAAAGCTGATTATTTGGTGGTTTTAGCTTGTGACTCAGGCGTCTTTACCCTGCAGTCACTCTTTCCGACCAAGGTGGTTGTTCCTGCGCTTGACACAGTAGGCTTGGGAGCCAGAGATGTGCAAGGCAACATTTACATAATGAAGAAGTTTTAGTTCGCCCTGATAGAAGATGCTTTTAAAGCTATATGTAACATCAATTGTGTGTTTTACTGGAAAAGCGACATTTCTACAATTAGAATTAACCAGTTGCTTGGTTCACTCGAAGCTTGGACCATATAAGCTCTTGAGTCTCTTGTAGGTGTTGGCACATTCCGCTGAATCAAAATTGTATTCTTTTCCTTCAATGACCTCTGTGTGAGGCTGCCAATCGATCAGCCTTGAGCACATCACGCATCTAAGTTCTTTTTGGCTTTTCAAGAGTATGCCCTCATTGGTTATCTCGAAGGGCGTCCATTGGGTCTTATGTTTAGCCCCTTTTAACGAGAAGAGTCTCAGCAACCTCTTGATCTCCTCACCGGACTGGCTCTTCTCGGTTTCCATTTTCATTTCCAGAGTCCCGTCGAATATTTCACGCAAATAGCTCATGAATACCTGATCATGGGCTTCCGGTGATACCAAGAAAAATAGCGTTACTGCTAGTCGCCCTAGTTTTTGCGACTATTATCTGTAGGAACTTTGAGAAATAAGTAAGATTGTGACTGCAAACCGTCATTAGCCCGGTTATAGAATCCAGGACAAGTCGCGTTCCATTCAGACCCAGCCGAGCATTGTCAATCGCAGCAGAAACTTTTGCCAAATCCGCTGGATTACTGACAGCGTTCCCGCCTGAGGATTTGCCGATCCTCCATGAGTAACAGTCAACTACACGAAATATGCCATTGCGCTTGTAAATGTCAATGTTGAACCCGAAGCTCTTCATCGACTCTTCGATCCTTTCAGGGGATTCATCGGTAGAAAGGTAGATACCGGGTTCTTCGTGCACCAAACCATTGTAGAGAAACTGTTTGCCGAAAATAGTCTTTCCAATTCCTGAAGGGCCTATCAAAAGCAATGATGAAGGAGGCATGTGTCCTTCGACAAGTCTGGCTGAGCCGGGAAACACATCAGTCTTTGTCATGCAGTCTTCTCCAACTTTTTCCCCGTTGTCAGCACAGAGCATCCATTCTTTCTGCCAGCTCAACAACTCTCTTCGAGAAAGGGTGGTCTGGTTTCTTAACCGCGAAAAGAAACTCGTGTTTGCTGAATTGTATGTCACAGAAGCAAGGGACAGATCCTACAACTTGGGTTCCAATGTCTTTCTGCAATTCCTCCGCCCATGCCAACTCTGCAGTGTCTGACCATAGTCCATGGGAGTTTTCAACTTCAGGAATCTTGTTCAAAATGATGTAATACTTTGACTTACCATATTTCGTCAAGACATCATAGATGTCGTTTACCATTCTTTTTGTGCCTTCAATATCCATGTCACTTGTCTTCATTATCAGGAAAAGCATGTTCGCCATTGCTAACGAGTTTATCGACCAGTACCTGATTCCCGGACTAGTGTCGAGAAGAAGACAGTCTAACTCCAATTCCTCGAACAATTGATTTTTGAAGGATTGAAATCTCTTGATGGCTTTCAGCTGCCATTTCTGGTCATGCTGAAATTCGATGTCGCTAATGTCTTCCTTACTTGGACTGGCGAAACCTATGAAAAGCTTTCCTTTCAACCCTAACTCGGAGCTTACGTCGGTAACCACGGAAGCGACATCCACTTCGCCATCTGGTTGGTCCAAGTCCCCTCTTAAGAGATTGTTCAAAAAAGTAGTTGGTTTTTTCCGAAAATACATGCCCAAGCTGGGCGCATACAAGTCGAAATCTAAAAGGCACACTCTCTTTCCCTGACTTGCGTGTAAAGCAGCAAGGTTGGAAATAAGAGTGGTTTTTCCAGTTCCGCCTTTGTAAGAGTGGAACGCCAAAGTTTTTCCAGAAGTCATGTTTTCACGATTTAGCCTATTTATGAGCAACTAGGATATTATTTTATGCATGCCCGTTATCCTGGTCATCTTCTTCGGATTTCTGAACCAATTTTCCAACTTTTTCAGCGTGCTCCCTCAGTCTCCTCCCCCGCAGTTTGCTTTCAGACAATGTCTCCACAGCTGACAGGAGAGGAAGGATCGATGCGAAAAGAACGATGCTAAGTATTGTTGAGAAAACATCTACTCTTAAGGTTGGAATGTGGATTAACTGTCCTGTTCCCTCAACGCCTATGTACAAGATTAAAGGCAGTACCCAGCCGATTGTGTAGAATCTCTCCGAGGAACCGGCGAATGATAGGTCACCAAGAACCACAATATAGACGACCATCAATATTCCCCACGCAAAGCCTGATAACAGAAGATTCACAAAAAAAGTAGCCGGTGTAGTCATCAATCCAACAATTGCGTACGCGGCTCCCAGCATCATAAGTCCAAGTATCATTGGTTTTTTCCTCCCAATTCGATCGGAAACCAGACCCGATATCAAGGCAAATATGCACAAACCAACGTAGCGGAACACTGTTCCAGTTTCAGCCGCTTCATCGTAAGCTGAGGAGAGACCTTGCCAAACTAATGCCACCAAACCCGCAGCAACCATGAAGAGTACGAAAGCCAACAGATAGCGATTAAAATCTCCGTATCCCAAGATCGCTCGCCAAGGTTTAGCCTCTTTTTCTACCCTGCTTATGGGATCTAAAGCGAAAGATAGGAAGCCAATCGATTTGATGCCTATAGTTAGCCAAAGAATCCCGGTAGGTTCCAGTTCCAAGGACGTTTCAGCAGAAATGAAAAGATTACCAGAACAAAAGTCGCAAATATTGCAATTCCCGCCACCCGACCCCTTTCTTCAGGCGCGGTTGAATCTGCCAAGAAGGCCTGGCAAGATTGGGAATCCAATCCCGAATGATAAGCCAGCTATTATACCATAGACCACTATAAACTCGTTAGCCTGAAAGAAAAGGATCGGAATAGTCGCCAAAATCCCAAAAACCAACCATGAAAACATTAGTTTTCTGCGACTCACTTTTCCTGCGATAATACTTCCCATAAAAGCTGAGATCACAATAGAAACAAGGAATACCACGGTCCCAGCGTCGAACCAGAACGAACCAACAGGCCGGCGCAATATCTCATCGATGTAATACCAGAATACGAAGAACCAACCCATAGAACTGGAAAACAGAAGAGTAACAGCTAGTAGTTTGCGACGTGAGATAGTCATACCCGTTATCAAAAAGGTCATTTATTGAGCCACACAGGTCCGCAGATGAGTCAATTCGATGCTTTACGTTTATTTAATTTTCTATCGTGACTCTGCTGCCTGCAGACAATAGTCAGAAAGCTTGAGGAACATTTCAATGTTATCCGAGGCGATGGAATCACCTATGTTTTCAAGGGGCACTTCAAGCAAAAGTATCCCCTTTGACTTTGAGACGAGTTTGCTCACTTTCCTAACTTGGTCGCATAGCTTTATTCGCTGTTGTTTCCGGTTTCAACTGTACTTCCGTGTACACACAATGCTGGAATTACTTGCCCAAAAAAGTGAAGATGCATCGAACTGGATCCTATACTCAGCTGCAGGGAAATCGAGATTCAAAGACCACTATTTGTGCAGTCTGCAAGGAATGCCAAACACGATGGAAACCCTTATTCCGAATGAGCACGCCAAGGAGCACAGTAACCGCTAGTAAGATTCTGGTCCGTGAAAGACTCCTATTGAACCTATAGCTAAATTACCGGAAGCTATCCATAGCCACAATAGTTTTCTGTGGTTCGTTCGTTCGCTGATTTGGCTTCATGACAGATTGCCGACAAAGCTGTGCAGAGGAAGAATATTGCTTCCCCATAATGGAGCCAAGAGGTTCCGCCATCGCTTTCAGAACATATTTTTCTGGTGGGAAGGCCTGCAAAAGGTCAGAACCATGATAGGATGACGCCAGAGGACAACGTTATGACAGACCCAAGCACTCTAATTGTCTGTCTTGATTCCCTGCTTGAGAAAAGCAAATTTCATTGTTCCTTTCCATAAGCGATGGAGGTTGCTTAGGCTTTAAGAGCATTTGAGCAAGATAGAATTGCAAGACTTTTGGACCGAATCGTTCTGTTTTCTGTGATGAACCCAACCTCAACAAGATATCCCATAAATTTAAATCTAAACTATGGCTCAAATATGTAATTATAGGATTTGAGGGGGAGAGAGAAAAATGAGTTCTTGAAAAAGACTGATGAAGAAAGACTAAAGGCGCTGGATTATTTTGTTGAGGCAAGCCGTATCTTGGACAAAGAAGCTTTCGCGATACTCCTGGAGGCAGTCAAGAACAACAAGTCTGATGTATTTGAGGAGAAATGCAAAGGACTGGGCTTGAATGAAAAGATGATTGGCCAATTGTGGGCAATGGCAAAAGCGACGGCTAAGGGAGGACCAGGTTTCCCCTGCTGGTAATCAAGGCAACCAAAGGTCAATGTTCGTAGCTTCAACAAGTGACTGCTCAACCATCAAGCTCTAGCATGTTTCGGGCAAAACCGGGCGTGAGAGAGCGTAGCTTGGAAAGGGCTTCCATAGCGTTTTGTTTCGCCAATTTGGTTACATAACTCAATGCCCCACTTTTCAAACAGAGTCGCGAGATTTCTTTGGCATCCTGAGGCGTAATTCGTTCTTTCCTTAGAACTCTTTCGACTTTTCGTCGCGCTTTCTCTTCTGTCTTGGCTGCGTAGAGAACGGGCAAGGGTACGCTTTCGTTTTCGAGTCTACACGGTAGGTTCAGTTCCACATTCATTGAATCCTTTAGATCATCTCTTAGACGGTACATGTATCCGAGCCTCCGGCCAAATTCTGCCAAGGTCTCGATCTGACCAAGGGAACCATTTCCCATTATGGCTCCGAGCCTTGTACAGGCTTCTGTGTCTGCAGTGGATTTCCATAAAACGGTGTGATAATCTTCCAATTCTGTGTCCAAGTTTTTTCTGCACAGAATTTCCATGTATTCCCCTTCCCACACGTCGATAAAAAAACCCTCAAACGCTTTAACTATGTCCGATAGTTTTTCGGGTGGACACTTGCTCTCGATTATTTCTCCGGATACAGACAATGCTTTGACAATTAGTAGTTCTCCAGCCAGCAAAGCGGTTTCGAGCCCGTAACTTCCCAGAATAGTTTTTCTGAAGTGCTTGTTTTCCGACTTGTCTATTATGTCGTCATGTACTTCCTAGTCCCGCAGACATTAGTGTAATCATCAGGCTCACATTATCCGCTGCCTGTGGCACACCCCCAACTGCTTCGCATGAAAAGGAAGCTAGCGCAGGCCTGAACAGGTCATTCCAGTAACCATTCACATCTTCCAGCATCAACAACAACATGGGGTGCCTCACACCTGCAACCGCATTCAGTCTGAACCTTTCGAGTACTCTCTGACCTCTTGCTTTTACTGCAATAGCCAATCCTGCAAACACGGTTTCCTTGTTTACTGACACGAATACTCTCCGTACCGATCGATGGTTTCCTCTCTTTGGAGGCTCCTAATACGCTTTTCCATCGAATCGTGTCAATTCAAAATAGCTTCCAACAGATCCTTTTTAAGGCACAAACCTTTGAATTCAGAACAGTTTTTTATACTGACAATACTATAAGAAGTGAATAGTTTTCGAATAGTCCGAAGCGTGAAAGACACATGTTCAGGTTAAGAAAAACTGGACAATTGAAACGCAAGATCACCTTATATTCTAAGACAGGTCTCGTGCGCAGCTTTTTCGGAGTGAATCTTGTTGAAAAACCTCCGGTTTCAGTTGCTCGAATCCCCTTGACCACAGCCCAAGCAATAGAAAAAGCGAACACATTCCTCGAAACAAACCATGATTTATTCATTCCCAAGAATTTAACCAGGAAAGAAATAGGTGTTAAGAGAGGAATCCACAGCCTATCTGTTCGCTACGCGCTTCAACACGAAACCTCAGGAATCCCTATCTACCAAGCTAGGATTGCAGTTGGGCAACGTAAAGCGGATGGAACAATCACTTCAGCTGTGAACACGTTAGATTATGGACTTCCCGACACATTTGAGACTAAACCAAAGTTGGATACAGTCCAAGTTAAGCAATTGATTGAGGAACGATTTCGCAAACAATTCAAAAGAACAGCAATCGACGAACCAAGACTCTTCATTTATCAACACTCAACGCCAAAAGCGTATGGGCCCCCCATGGGCAAATCGATAAGACAAAAAATGACCGCCTTGAGCGTTGGAAAGGTTGGCCAAACGTACTTGGTCTGGCAGGTTCTCATGAGCACTCGGTCACCAAGCGGTGGCTGGGAGCTTTTAGTTGACGCCGCCACCGGCGATTTTGTAGCCATAAAAGATCGGCGATCATATGCTAAACCTCGAGGTAGGATCTTCTGCCCAGATCCAATTCGTTCGAAAAAGGACAATAACCTTAGTTGGAAGAGTGCTAGTGTGGAGACTTTGAGTAACGTATGCAAAGAGGTTGAACTTGAAAACCTCCATAACCCAGTCGGAGGAGAATATAGTCTAGCCGGAACCTGGGCTGAGATAGCTGAAAAAGAAGAACCTGGTTTTCCACTCCCAAAGAGCAAAGGAGACTTCTTATGCAATCCTAAGAACCTAGCGGCAAGTTGAACCCTTTGTTTCTTGATGTTATGGCCTACTACTACGTGGACAAACTTGTTCGCTACATGCGTGACCTAGGCGTTGAAGATTTTGTCGAGACCCTAAGCGACCCTATTGCCATAGATCCGCACGCCGGCTATGGGCAAGATGATCGTGCCTACTTCGATCTCGACAATGCCGGTAATCCATATATTTCTTTAGGCGACGAAGATGAAATGTGCCAGGTTTCGCCCGACGCAACTGATCCAGGAGTCATCACACACGAATATGGCCACGCTATTCATTATTACCTACTTGACAACGATGGCACAAGTGACCGACATGCTAATAACAGCTGCGAAGAAGGTTTTTGCGATTTTCTTTCAGCCTGCTGGTTGGACCGCCTAAACGAAAAACAGTATAAACGGGCTGAAGTAATGCTTTGGGAACGAAAAGGCAAGGACCCTGAGGTCAAAAACCGCCGCGTGAACCTGGGCGCCAAAGAATTCAGGTTTGACCACGATGACTATGAGATATGGGACACATATCTTCAGGGAGATATCCATGCCAGTGCGCTCTGGGAGATTTATTTAAAGATCGGTGGGAACTCAAAGGATGCAGATAAACGCATCAAAGCTGCAGATGAAATAATCAGTCTTTATGTTGATATGTTGCCAAACGTGCCCGATTGTGGTTCTCTCAAGGATCTGGTTAAAGGTCTCATCGAAGCGGATAAAACACCGCCCCGGACAGGTGCACGAGAGACTGTGATTAAGGCTACCTACGAAAAGAGAGGTCTAGATGTGGAAATCTAGAGGTCTTGAAGCGAGATGATAGTTTGAGAGAAGCGTCTAAAAGGGTCTGGTTCCTCAAATAACCAACATAAATGGGGTTTGTTTGTGCAGTCCATTGAAGAAGTGACTATTGTTGGTGGGGGTCCCGCAGGAGCATACTGTGCATGTGAGCTCGCACGAAAAGGAGTTAAAGTAAAAATCATTGATCATTCTCATCCGAGAGAAAAGATCTGCGGAGGAGGAATTTCCTCTGCCGCTGTTACAAAGTTTCCTTTCCTAGAAAAAATGCGACCAGAAGGTAACGATTGCTCCAATTTCAAAGTGATTTTCCCAAACGGTGACCAGGTAATGCTAAATGGAATACAAAAAGGCTTCAACATTTCACGACGAATTCTCGATGAGGAAATCATCAATATGGCAATGCAAAACGGCGCAGTGTTACTCAAAGAAGAAGTCACTGATGTTAATCAGAAAAAAACTCTCTGGGAGATCACAACTAACAAGCATGTCTTCCTGACCAAAATCCTCATTGGCGCTGACGGAGTGAACAGCATAGTGCGACGTAAAACTCTCGGACCCATTCCCAAAGAAAACCTTGGCGTAACATACGGCTACTTTGCAACTGGAGCTGAGAATGAACCTACGACAATGAAATTCCTTAACAATATCGTCGGCTACATCTGGATTATTCCGCGTAAAGATCATTCTAGCATTGGGATATGTGGCGAGACTATATATGGAAAAAGATTCAAGAAAATCCTTGGCGATTTTGTCCATTCTTATTACCCTTGTGTCAGCATTGACAAAGAGTTTGCTTCAACATTTCTCTTCCCGAGCAATTCAAATTTCTTTGAACTCCCATCCGCCGGAGAAAACTGGATTCTAATAGGAGATGCAGCAGGGCACGTGGACCCGATAACTGGAGAAGGCATTCTTTACGCATTATGGTCGGGTAAGCTTGCAGCCGAGGCTATAATCAGGAATGAGCCAAAATCATGCGATGAACATAGAAGAGAAGAATACTGCAATAACCTGAGCCAAAGGTGCGAAAACAAAGACCTGTTCTTCAACCCTTTGGCAATGACACTTATGATCAACATAATTCTCCAAAACAATCTGGCAACAGAAACTAGATTCCCGAGAATCACTAGTCGAAGAGACTAAAAGAATGGTACTGCTCAGAGGAATTTTTCGTATTGGCTTAAGTGAGGATTGTTACTTTTTGATACGAAGAGTTTGCCTTTCCCATTCTCCGCTAAGTCACCTAAGAATACATAGAACGGACCTGCAGCCGAATCGCCCTCTTCGATCTTGACTTTCGCCTTCACGCTGTCAATAGTGAAAGAAGGTAACACTTCTTCGAGCATGCCTGACACTACTATTTTTCCGCCTGTCATGCATGCGCCGACTCGGTTTCCAACGTTTTTTTCAACGTGCACTGCGCCGTCGCACATGCGGAAGCCAAGAAAAGGACCGGAATCCCCCTGAATCTTAATCACACCGCCCTTCATGAAAGCTGCCACGTCGGTTCCTACGTTTCCGTGGACGATTATTTTTCCACCCCGCATTCCTACGCTGCTTCCCCGATTCGGTGATGCCAAGATAGGGTCCTGCGTTTCCCATTATCTCAATCAAGCCCTTTTTCATGTCTGAGCCTGCCCATCCGTCGGCGTTGCCTTGAACGGTTATTTTGCCATCGGCCATTTTTTCGCCTAAGTGCATTCCAACATTGCCGTTGATGACGATCTCTCCGCTCTTCATGCCTGAGCCTATTCGACGGACCTTTTCTACGTTGCCATTTATTGTAATGTTCGGAGTTTCCTCGGGTGTTTCTTCGATCTTGAAGAGGTCGGCGAGTTTTTTCTGCTTGTTTCCTTCCCAAACGGTTAATGCGGCTATTTCGTCGGCAGACTTGCCTTTGAAAACGTCAGGATTTATGCATTCTGCAATTACTGGAAATCTAAACTCTCTGAGGGGTGTCAGGGTTATCATGCTACACGTCCGCCTTTATCGTTATAGGCTCTGAAACCTTCAGGTAATGTTCGGTCACAGGATAGTTTTCGTACTCAACCGTCCAGTATTCCTTGAACCTTCTCTTCAACTCTTCGTCAACCTTCACTTGCTCAGCGGTTTGCACGTCCAAGCCACATAGTCCTACCGTCAACATGCTGGACGACTTCCCCGTCCTTAACCACGACCTTCCCATCCTTAATCGTGTAAGCCGCGTTGCGGAAGGCCTTTCGCACTGTCTTATACTTGCGAGCTATGTCTGTTTTCTCAGGGTTCACGTCATATATGGCAATGTCCGCGTCGGCACCCACGCCTAAGTGACCTTTGTGCGTTAGCCCCAGAGCTTTAGCTTGACCAGCCCGAGTGACAATCGCCAATTCATAAAGACTCAGTTCACGGTTTATCGACGGAAGAAGGCTTTTCTTCTGCGCTTTCTTGTGGCACCTTTTCAATGTTGCCATTCGCGCTTTATTGCTGATCAACCAAGCGATGATTTTCGGGTAAGCAAAAAACGGTCCACCGTTCGGGTGATCGGTGGTCATAAATATCTTCCATGGATCGTCAATCATTAAGGCAAGCTCAAGAGCTATTGACCATTGCGTTGCATTCACGGCATTGTTGCGCTTGTAATGGAACGGAATGATGCCCCCGCTAGTCTCGGTCTCCACGTCACCGTTAACCCATTTGTGTCCGCTCAACTCGTAAAGAGTGTACTCGAACGGGCCGTCAGCCGTCATCGTGGTCGTGTCGGTGAATATGACTTGGCCCATATCAAATGTCATGTGACTGTGGGCATTAATGTACCTCGAGATTTCTTCTGCCCCCGACCGCATTGTGCCCCATCCGTCCCCCGCAAAACTGCTGAACTGCAAATGTGTTATGTGAGCCACGGGTTTGCCATCAGTAGCCACGCTCTCTAGAGCTCTCATCGTATCGAGTGTGGTGGCATAGTTGCCAGGTAAGCCGAGGTTATTTGTGTGGAGATGAATGGTGTGAGGGAGATTCAGCATTTTGTTGACTTTGGCAAGTCCACACATGATCTCTCTGGGAGTAATACAAAAGTTGGGAACCTGATCATCTATGCTGTGGACGTTTCTTCCGAAGCCCCATGACTCCAATCCGCCAGGGTTGACAATTTTAATCGCGTAACCTTTGGATGTGCCCATCATCCAGGCGACGTATTTTGCGCACTCTGTCAAATTGCCTTTCGCCAAATATTCTAGAACGAACCACCAGTCGCCCAGCAGCGGGTAGCTGGCTTTGTCAAGCATTGGGGTGTCGCTTAACTCTTCATGCGTGTGTTTTGCTTCAAGAGGGGGCATAGAAGGATTCATTATCGTTGTATAACCCATGCGCGAATAGCGATATCCGGTAGTGAATGTTGATGGAATCGAATAGCCAACACCCGATCTTGTCAGTGTAGTTTTGCGTTCTATATCTTTTGCGTGATCCTCTGGTCGCAGCAGCCTGCCTGTGTTGACTTCGGCACCTGCGATGTGTGTGTGAATGTCCACGCCGCCAGGCATCACCGTCAATCCCGTGGCGTCTATTTTCTTAGCCTTATGTTCATGCACTTTATCCACAATTTTGCCATCCACTATGGCAATATCCATTTTTTCGCCGTTAATTCCATTGAGAGGGTCATAGACGAATCCATTCTTGATGAGCAGTTCCATCTTATGCTGCCTCCCGCATCTTTTGTGATTTTATGATCCTTACTTCCTCGAGTATTCGGCTCAGGATCTCTTCATCCGAAAGCACTCCTTCAGGAGGCTCAACCACTTTCTTAAGCGGGAGAGGTACGTGATCCATACGATAAGCGCTCCCGGCTTTTTCAATGCCCACAATCGCCGTGGGAAAAACAATATCACCTAAGTAGTGCCGTGACATTCATGTGAGGGTCGATTACAATGAGCGGGTTTGCGACTAAATGCTCGACTGCTTTGCGCGGAAAATTACTGCCTGGATCAGAAGCAATAACGAGGGCAGCATCTGACTCTTTGCGCAACAGGATATCAGTAACACTGGTTTCGCCAGGATTGTATCTTGGGTAACCAAGGGAAAAGTCAACAGCATAAGGGTAACCTGTCTGCCAGGTAGAGACCGTGTCTGCTCCAGTCACGTTGAAGTGCCCTCTCATGGGCAATATGGCAAATTTTGTCCGTTTGTTCAAATCGCGAACCAACGAAATGGCAACATCTACGTTGCGGAATTTTCCTCCACTCTGGGTTAATCCCATGCCGAAGAAGATTACACCGAACTCGCAGTTCAACATGGCATCAACCAACTCCTGCAAGTATTCAACAGGAACGCCGCCAACTTGATCAACGTCCAATTCTTGATCTTTAACCAACGCACGAATGGCCAGCATCACCTCATAATCTTTACCCTGTTCTACTTGCATGAAGTAATCAGCTATCTCCGCCGTCATCGTCTTTCTAACGTCGATAACGATTAGTTTTCTTCCTTTCTTGCCCAGTGTTTCCGGAGGCTTTGCAACCTGTGAAGTTTCAGCGACGATTTCAGGGGCATGTTTGAGTACTCCCTTCCTTTCCAAGCTATAGCAGTTTTTTCTTTCCCGCTGAAGCCTTGACTTTGTTCATGTAACTTTTCCATTCGCTCCCTTCAAATCTCCCTTCCGTGAAACTCGTATAACGCTCAAGGTGTCTGGGATGCGCGCTCCATGGATCACAACCCCAATAGATAATCAAGTCCGCACGGTGCCTGATCTGCCCCAGAGTACATGTTGGTATTCCCACTTCTTGAATGCTCAGAATTGAAGGTCCATGGCAGACCAATGAAGTGTTGTCAAGAACACCTCCTACTTCTTCAGCCAACTCTACTCCGACGCGTTGAGCTTCGCAGTCGGTGGAACTCCAACCATACAGATATAGGATAATTAGCATTAGCCAGAATCTCGGCAGATTTATGAATAGCCTCTTCGTACGAAACCGGAACCATTTTGCCGTCTTTCCGGATCAAAGGTGTCTTATTGCGGTGCTCATTCTTGTAGCTCAAGAATTTTGACTCGCACATAGAACACCCATTCTTCACCTTAACAATTTCACCGTTATCAATTGTTAATTCGATGTCATCGCACAGACACCCGCAAACCGGACACGTCACAGAGTTGACTACTGTCATAATTTCTACCTGCCAAATTGGCTCTTGAGAAGTTCTTCCATGGTTAAGACATTGTTATTGGGAGCCGGCTCAACGTAAGCAGGGTTACCTTTGAATGAGGGCATGCCAATCCCATTAGTCTCGCTGCTGCAGATCGCGTTAGCCCAAGGACCGTACGGAATATAGATCAGACCTGGCATGGCGCCTCTTGGATATTTGACGGCTTTGAGCACGACAGATCCGCTTGAAGTAGTAACGAGAATATTCGTGTTGTTCTTGACACCCAGTTTCTTCATATCACTTGAATCCATATAACACATTGAAGTGGCCTCAATGTATTCTTTCGTGCCTTTTCCCGCCTCTTTGCCCACACCCTGCTCGATTGTTCTTCCCGTAAGCAAAGTCACGCGCAACTTCTGCTGCACCATGAAGTCCAACCTTTACAATACGAATTAAAATGCTTATATTTAAGAGTGAGTTCAAGAATTCAGGATTCTAATCACGAAGAAAACATGTCTGAATGCTTATAGAAACCATGCCTTCAACTTTCACATTTCAAATAAGTTTGCGGAAAACCAGTATCTCTAATCACAGAATGGTCATCAAATGATTATTCTCTCCATATGCGTGTAGATGTTCATGCGTTTACCGCGAACAAATCCAGCCAACGTGAGGTTTGCCGCTTCAGCCAGCAATAGTCCCGAAGAAAGTGCCGCTGCGATCGAGGCTACTATAGGCAAACCTACTTTTGCCGCTTTAAAAGCAACATCACCTGACATGCGACCGCTCAACGCCAAAAAGCACTCTCTGAAATCAACCTTGTTTAGGGCAGCTTTTCCAATTGCTTTGTCAACTGCATTGTGCCTGCCT
>CAVTHH010000010.1:0-63309 GCA_963734505.1 Candidatus Bathyarchaeota archaeon
ATTCAACATTGCTTTTAAAAAACACCGGTCACCCGAGCGATTGAATCTATTTGCACTTTCGAGAGATTTTCCTTGAGCTCTTCATTATAGAAACCGCTAGGTAGTAGTATGTTTGGTGAAACTTTGGTTGGACAACTCTAACTCCAGCGCAAAAAGCCACTCAGATTTCACACCTACCGTGTTTCTTCATCAACTCCAATTTTGTTGCCTTGCTTGGAAATGTGCCTAAGAAAGAAGAGGCGAACTTCAGAGACCAGCGCGAGTTGTAAGTCCTCAGACTTGAGCTGTTTGCCAAATGGGAAAAGACTGACGATAAACCGTTCAAAACTTGTTAAAAAGAGCAGGATCGCGGGGTTGAATCAAGGATACACAAACCCGCGATGTAAGGGTCTATTCTTCAGTCAGAATCAGCGTTAGTGTCGACCTGACATTTTTTATTGTTCTGAGCTTGTGGGTCACAACTTCTTTGAGTTTTTCCATCGAATCAGCTTTGACTCTAATTACCAGGTCGTATACTCCGTAGGCAACATAGGCTTCTTCTATTCCATCTAGGCTTCGTATGGCTGTTAGCACTTGGTCTTCTGCTCCTGATTCGACATTGAACAAGACATACGCTCTAGGCATTTCGATCTCCAACTAACAGCCTTATTCTTCAACTAATTAAACCATTCTGCAATCTTTCATGCACTTTATGCTTGAAAAAGGTCGTTACCCATAATGTCCCCCCTTAGAACCCACGTGGTCCGCATGCATTATCCAAAATCACGATTGCTTTATCCTAAGTAAGTCCGAAAAAGATTGGGGTTCTCGGGTTTTCTTTTAGAAAGACAAGCAGTTTGATAATGCCAAAAAGCCTTGGGACTAATCTTGCGATTAAGTCAGAACAATATGTGTTTCAATCTTTATCTTTTGATTTCGCAGCCTGAATTTCAGTTAATATAGGTCAGATTCTTTGTCTGATCTTCTCGGATTTCTTTCATGGATTCGTACTGAGCCTCAACTAGAATCTTCAGAGCATCAATGTTCTTTTTTATGTCCTCGATCTCTGAACCTTTCTCCAAAACTTTCGACTCGGTTAATTGTTCATTGATGTTGCCGACTGATATTTCCAACACTTTCACCTTGAAAGCAAATATTTGGAGAACATACAGCAGACTCAACTGAGAAGATAATCTCTCCAACCGGTCTAATTCGAGAGTTTTTCCCAAGAACGCTTTAGTTTTCTGCTCTCCAGATGATTCTTCTGATTGGAGTAATTGTTCATAGGCGATAATCTGTTTAGAAGATATCTCCTTGTTTTCGTCTAAGACCCTCTGAATTCTCTTCGTGGTCTTATCTAGCATTTCCAAGATTTCGTCCAAGTTTCAAGTCCCTCTTGTCTTTCATTAGCTGTCGAAGAAATATAAGAACCTCGCGGGCGCTACAGAGCTACAGACAATAGTACAATCGCTTGCGAGAGGCAAATTTAAAGGGCGAAGGCTCAGATTGAGTATATCAAAGGAGTGTATATCGGTATCCGAGTAATCGCGGACCTTCACATACACAGCAGATTCAGTCGGGCAACAAGCCAACAGATGAATATCAAGGAAATCGCCCGTTTCGCTAGAATCAAGGGGCTAAACCTTGTTGGCACAGGTGACTTCACACACCCAGAATGGCTAAGAGAAATACAAGAGACCTTAGTTCCAGAACCAGAAACAAACCTTTACCTAGTGGCTAGCCTGCCAGATTCACCAATCCGTTTTATGCTGACTACAGAAGTATGTACAATATTCGATTATCACAACGAATGCAAGAAAATTCATCACGTCATATTGGCACCCAGCATTGAGATCGGGGTTCAAATCAATGAGGCGCTCAAAACATACGGAAACCTCGCGGCCGATGGCAGACCTACGCTAAGCATGACTGCTCCACAACTAGTTGAGATTGTGATGGGAATCTCGAGTGAGAACATGATTATCCCTGCTCACGCTTGGACGCCATGGTTCAGCCTTTTCGGTGCCTTCAGCGGTTTCGATAGCATAGAAGAATGTTACCAAGATATGACACGGCACATACACGCATTGGAAACAGGCTTATCTTCAGACCCTCCTATGAACTGGCGTTTGAGCAAACTCGACAGGTTTGCATTGGTTTCGAACAGTGATTGCCACAGTTTTTGGCCGTGGCGCATAGGAAGAGAAGCCAACGTCTTCAAGCTTGATAAGCTAAATTACACAGAAGTTTTGGACGCCATCAAAAGCAATGATTCAACTCGTTTCAAGTTCACAATTGAAACTGACCCTGCTTATGGAAAATACCATTGGACAGGCCATCGTGCATGCAATGTTTCTCTTTCAGCACGTGAAGCTCAAAAATTCGGGAACATCTGTCCAGTCTGCCGCAGGAAGCTCACGAAAGGTGTGGAACAGCGTGTCGAAGAACTCGCCGACCGTCCTCCGAACTTCAAGCGTGAGAACGTCCCCGGTTACATGCGGCTACTTCCACTTTCAGAGATTATCGCCACAGTCTTAGGAGTTGACTCTCCTTCAGTTCAAGCTGTCTGGAAAATCTACAACCAGCTAGTGAGCAAATTCGGTGATGAATACTCAGTGCTAATCGACGCCTCAAAGGAGGCGTTGTCTGAAGTTGCGGAAGCGAAAATCGTAGACACCATTCTCAGAGCCCGAGATGGATCTGTCACCGTTATTCCAGGATATGATGGCGTCTACGGTCGTCTCGTCCTAGATGAGAGCATTCCGATCGGAACGAAGCCTCCTCGCCCAGGAAGAATTCAACAGTCGAATCTCGCTGATTTCTGGTGAACGGATCCTCTAAACTGAACCTGGGCTTTATGTTGGGTCATTTTATGAAACAAAACCATTTTATTCTTAAGAGTAATGCATACTGCTATTCTGGAACAGAAGGAAGACAGCTTTGAGAGATCTTCTAAATAACATAGTTGATGCTGCCGTCACAAAATTTGGAGCCGAATACGCTGAAACCCGAGCACAAACGCTTCACAAGACCATGCTCACTTTGAAAGAAGGACGCGTCGAAGCTGCAAAACAAGGAATCGAAAACGGAGTAGCACTCCGCGTGCTCGTAAACGGCACCTGGGGTTTTGCCTCAGTCGGTTCCTTGAACGCTGAAGTGTTGACGAACGCAGTTTCTGACGCCTGCAAAATGGCAAAGACTGCCAGTTCACGACAAAAGTCACCGATAAAACTCGCAGAAACTAAAGCCGTAGAAGACAGCGTCTGTCTGAAACCTGAAAAAAACCCAAGTGAAATCCAAATTGAAGACAAAATCAAAACCGCGTTGGCAATAAACAAGACAACGTTGAGCTACGACAAGCGTGTCAGAAGTTGCACCATAGACTATTTGGATTTAACAGGGAATAGCCATTTCGTAAGCAGTGAAGGAACAGCAATCGATCAGGACAAACTGTATGTTTGGTCAAGAATAACCGCTTCGGCCAAGAGTAAAGGAACATTCACGTTCAGCAGGGAGGAAATAGGCTCAACAGAAGGCTATGAATTATTCGACAAAGTAACTCCCGAAAAAATAGGTATGACTGTAGCAAAGCGCGCAATCGAACAGTTGGACGCTAAGTCACCCAAAGGTGGACCATCCCCGGTTGTGCTTGGACCTGACGTAGTGGGAGTCTTCGTACACGAAGCTTTTGGACATCTTGCCGAAGCTGACTTAGCTTTATCCGGGGGTGTCTTGTCCACCAACTTGGGAAAGAAAGATAGGCTTCAGAAGTGGTCACTTTTTATGATGATGGAACCATAAACGGCGCCTTCGGCTCTTTCAAATATGATGACGAGGGCGTTCAGACCCAGAAGACGCTTCTAATTAAGGACGGGCGTGGTGACTGGATTTATGCACAACCGTGAAACAGCAAAGAAACTTAACACAGTTCCAACGGGCAACGCTCGCGCTGAGGACTTCCGAGTTGAACCCATTATTCGCATGCGAAACACGTTCATGAGCCCGAGAGACCACTCTTTTGAAGAGTTGATCGAAGGCATAAAAAAGGGCTATTACTTCAAGAGCTTCAGAGGTGGACAAGCTAACTTAGACGGAACTTTCCAAGTGGGCATCCAAGAGGCTTATGAAATTGTCAACGGCGAAATAGGCGAACCCGTCCGCGACGCTTCTATCAGCGGTAACACTCTCGAAACTCTCTTCAAGGTTGACGCAGTCGGAAAAGACTTTGAACTATCCTCTGGACGTTGTGGAAAAGGCCAGACCGCCTTCATAGGCGACGGTGGACCACACATCAGACTCAAAGAGGTGACTGTCGGTGGCAGTGCTTGAAAAAAACGAAATGTTGCGGTTAGCAGAAATCGCCGTGATAAGTGCCTAAAGAAAGGCGCTGCAAGAAGCTGAAGCCTACGTCTACGAAGGGCAAGCCACAAACGTTGGAATAGAATTAGGTCAGATCAGCAAAAGCAACAGGATAATCGACAGAGGCTTAGGCATCAGAGTCGCAGTCAATAAAGCGATAGGTTTTGCATATACAAACATTATAGAAGACCAGACTGCCACAGAAGACGTGATTTCAAGGGCTCTAAACGCCGCAAAAGCCAGCAAACCCGACCCCGACTGGAAAGGGCTCCCTGAAAAAAGACCTTATTCCACGCAGAGAAAACCTACGACAACAGACTGCTCGAACTGCGCGCTGAAGACTTAGTAGACATTGCAGCCCAGCATGTTGGATGCTGCCTCGAGTGTGAACAAACGAGTTTTTCCAATCGAAGGCGGTGCTGGAGTTGCGTACCTATCTAGCGCCGTTGCAAATTCAAACGGAATCGCGAGTTTTCGACAGAGGAACAATGATGGAGTGCAGCTTGGCAGCCGTAGCCAAGGAAGGAAACACTGTGACACCTGTCTGTTTTGAATTCAGCGCTGAAAGAAACTACAATGTTGATCCCGCGTGGGTTGGAAGAGAAGCGGGTCGCCTAGCAACATCAGCGCTGAAAACGAAGCGGATAGAAACGAAAAACACCAAAATAATCTTCACCCAGTTCGCACTGCAAGAACTCTTCTATTACACGCTGATCAACGCAGTAAAGGCCGACAACGTTCAAAGAAACCAGTCACCCTTCAAAGACAGAGATCGGCGAAAAAGTGGCAGCAGAAAACGTCACCATAAACGATGATGGCCTGATTCCAGGCGGCCTTCGCACATCGACATTCGACGGCGAAGGAGTCCCTCATCAAAAAACCACGCTTATCGAGAAAGGCATACTGCGAAACTTCCTATACGACAATTACACAGCAAAGAAAGAAGGCAGACAGAGCACGGGAAACGCTTCAAGAGCGGGATACCTCTCAACACCGGAAATAGAGGCTACAAACTTCCACATAATGCCTGGAACCGTCGCTGCCGACCAGATTATAAGTGAGATCGATGACGGCCTGATAATCTACTACTCTGCAGGGCGCCCACAGCAGCAACCCCGTTAGTGGCGAGTTCTCAGTCGTGGCCACACCTGCTTGGAAAATCAGGAAAGGCGAAATAGGGCATTCAACCCGTGGAGTGATGCTAGCGGGCAACATCTTTGAATTGCTGAAAAACGTGAACATGGTCGCCAACAACGAAAGAAAGATGGGGCAGTTAGTCTCTCCATGGATCTTAGTTGAAAATGTCAGAGTCATCGGAAAATAAACAACAAACACAAATCAAGTGAGACGATGACAAGTACAATATGATAATCCTTTAGAGCACGCAGTCCTTTCTGAAAGTATTTTGAAACGCAATCTAAGCCAAGTGAAATGGTGCTCCGGCCGGGATTCGGACCCGGGTCCACGGCTCGAGAGGCCGTTATACTTGACCGGACTATACTACCGGAGCCCCAATAGAGAACGCTGCCTACCGTAAGAAACTCTGGTTTAATAAAAATACCGATGCAAAAAAGATTCTTACTGCGCAAGATTAGGAATAAATTTCATTCAGCACGACCGAAACGTCGCCTGCAAAAACAGTTTTCAAAAACAAAAAAGCTAAAGATAGCAACAAAATACAGCGAAAGACAACTAGATCTTAAAGTAGCAATTACAAAAGAGAAAAAATAGAGATAGAAAAAGGCGCTTAATCTTCGCCTTCAGGACCGCCCGGCATTCCGCCAGGACCACCAGGACCGCCTTTCGGCGCTTTGGCAGTAATTACGTCGTCTATGCGAAGTATCATACACGCTGATTCAGCAGCTGATTTTATGGCTTGCTCCTTGACTGAGATAGGTTCGATTACGCCGTTGTCGAGGGTGTTCTGGGTCTTACCTGTGAAAACGTTGACACCTATGTACTTTCCATCTTCTTTCTCATGAGCACTGCGCAAATCTACAAGCACATCTATGGGTTCAAGCCCTGCATTTTCCGCAAGAGTTCGAGGTATCACTTCAACCGCGTCTGCAAAAGCCTCAACTGCCAACTGCTCACGACCGCCAACTTTTGTGGCATACTTGCGCAGTTCCTTGGCAACTTCAATCTCCACCGCCCCACCGCCTGCAACGATCTTGTTGTTTTCAATAACGTCTGAGACAACTGAAAGAGCATCTATCATCGCACGTTCAGCTTCGTCAACCATGCGTTCGAGCCCTGCACGGATCAAAATCGCCAACGAATGAGGATCTTTACATTTTTCAACGAAAATCATCTTGTCGTCGCCGATTCTGCGTTCTTCAACTATCCCTGCCAATCCAAGATCCTTAGCTGTTAAATCATCCAAATCAGAGACAATTCTTGCCCCAGTTGCACGTGAGAGTTTCTCCATGTCAGATTCTTTCACACGTCTAGCAGCGATTATGCCTTCTTTAGCAAGAAAGTGCTGAACCATATCATCTATACCCTTCTGGCAGAAGACTACGTCAGCTTTTGATGCCTTGATTTTCTGAACCATTTCCGACATCATACTGGTTTCCTGATCCAAGAAAGCTTTCATCTGACTAGGATCGCGAATTCTTATTTCCGCACTGATCTCCGTCTTTTCAATTTCTAATGCTGAATCCAATAGCGCTATCTTTGCGTTTTCCTTCTTCTTTGGCATTCCCGGATGAACAACTTCCTTGTCAACGATTATACCGCGTATAAGCTGGGTTTCAAGAAGACTCTTACCTGTCTTCTTAACAAGTTGGATGTTGTCTATGTCAGCAAGCATTTTATCTCCGCGTTGTTCTGCAATTTGTTTGACTGCTTCGATTGCTATCTGTGCCAAGTGCTCGCGGGCTCCCCCGACGGCTTTGCTGCTCATCGAGGTCAAAGCCACTTTCAACAGAGTTTTCTTATCTTCTATGTCCACTGGTACAGCTGTTTTCTCAATGATTTCTATGGCTTTTTGCGCTGCCTTTCGGTAGCCACTTACAAGTATGGTTGGGTGAATATTCTGTTCTAAGAGTTCTTCAGCCTTTTTGAGGAGTTCGCTTGCTAGAACTACGGTGGTTGTAGTTCCGTCTCCAACCATGTCGTCTTGGGTTTTGGCAATCTCAACCATCATTTTTGCCGCTGGATGCTCAACATCTATTTCGTTAAGAATTGCCGCGCCGTCGTTTGTTATAGTGATGTCGCCTAAACTGTCAACAAGCATTTTGTCCATACCGCGCGGACCGAGAGTGGTTTTGAGGACTTCGCCGACTACTCGAGCCGCCATTATGTTATTTCTCTGCGCTTCTTTTCCTCTGCTTCTTGTTGTGCCTTCTTTAAGTATCAGAACTGGCTGTCCTGAACCTGTTGTTGTTAAATACGCCATTTCGTTAACCTCACTTTCCATGGTAGAATTCTATTTCAATCGGAAGTAAGCAAAAATCCAACGCAAATATAAATCTTTACCCTTGCTTGCACTGTAAGATTGGGTCATTTGACGCTAACAAACCACATTACCATAGTTTAATGAAGATGAAGTCGCAATCAACAGCGTTCTAAGAAAAAGAACAAAAGTCTACAGCGACGGATCATAGGTCTGCAGCATTTAGCATGAGGTCAAAGACCAAGTTATTTGACAACGAAGTTGGCGCATAATTCTTCCACTGTTCGGTTTTGCGTCAGCTCCGCCGTGTTTTGCGCGTAATCCAATATGCGTCTAGAACTGTCGAGCATCAGTCTGAGGATTGCAGAGATGTTAGGGTCAAGCTTCTTACTCGACATCAGTCGAATCAAGTCGTTCTCAAGCGTAACAAAGGATCCACGTTTAGCGATTATGCTCTCAGCATAGTTGTAATCTCTCTTAAACAAGGCCTTGGTTGCTTCCTCAAACAGCTGATGTGCCACAGAATTAAAGTTCAGCAGTTGCGAAAAGACTTCCTCGTCAACAGGCTCTTTTATGAACAACTGCTGGTCGTCAATCAGTTTTCGAAACGTTGCCAAGTTCTTGACTATGTTAAGCGCGTTATCAGCCATGTTCTTAATGTCGTTGACTATGATTCTGTACAAAAGAAACTCCTTCGGAGTGTTGAATTCCAGTTCTCGGTACAGATTGTGCTCTATGCCAAACTTCAGCTGGCGGACCACATACAAGCCCAAGCGATTCGCGTCGTTTCGAGCATTTACCACACCTTGGAATTGTTCAGGACTGGGGTTCTTCAAGGCGGATATGGCGTCCCTGTTGGCTGAAAGAGCTATTATCGCCATTCTCCTGACGGCTTTTTCTATAGGAAACTCTGAATGTTTGATAAGTATCTGAAGAGTGATTTCGTCCGAGGTTTCATCGATAACTTCGGCGCCCAGAAAAGTCTCTCTAACAAAATTCTTAATCTCCGGCTTGCATTTAGAAGCGTGCTCTTCATTTCTAAAGTGCACTCGGATTATGTCCGCACTTATGACGTACAAGGCCTGTACCATGCGAAGAGTAGACTGCAGGGGTTGTTTTGAATCCACACTTATGTAGTATTCTTTAAGTTTAGAACTCTCGTCTTCCCCAAGCTTCTCCCTTATCTTTCTAGGAACCAAAACTATTGATGAGTCATCCTGTACGGTGAAAGCGATTTCGCTTCCTCTTTTAAGCCCAATGTCTTGCACCCATTCTTTGGGCAAGCTGATTATATACGATCCTCTACCTGTCGATTGAACGCGCCTATAACCCAGGTCTTTCATCGTCACAAATGTTCACCATTTACATTTTTCGTTTAGATCACACAATTCATTAACTTACATATAAATGATTTTCGCGAAATCATATAGAGTATGTGTAGACTACAGGTCACACCAAGCTCGTCAAGGGCAGAAACCATGCCCAACCAATCTAGAGGCTAGAAGTGTTTTAAAGAATTTCTCCCAAAAAATTACTCTTCTCTCAGAATCTTGGGAACATACGCACACTGAGGATCCGAACCGAAAATGTCACCCGTATAGAAATATGCTGAAGTTCGGCAACCTCCACAGATTTCACGGTATTCGCATACACCACACTTTCCCCTGAGGTTGTTCTTGTTCCGGATTTTTTCGAAAAACTCGGAGGCCTGCATTTCGCCCCATATTTTGTGAAGCGGTGTGTTCTTGGCGTTTCCAAGTCGATACACGTCGTTGAAGCTACACGGGATAACATCGCCGTTTTCAGCAACGCTCATGAACTTGCCGAAGAAACACCTGCCCAAGAAGAAATGGTTATACCAGTTGTCGAAGTCAGGCATTCCTCTTTGCTTCGCCACTCGTGCATAAGAGGGGTAGTAAACGTTAACGGCCGGTTTTCCTTTGTATACTGACTGTAAGTCGTATAGCTTGTTCCATGCCCATTCGTACTGCTTGGCAGATGGAGCTGCTCTTAGGCGGTTTGGATCTTTGCTGTAAGGAATAAACCCGTGAAAAATTACCCATCTAGCGTTATATTTTGCCCCTAGATCCAGCACACGCTCAAAATCGTTAGCATTAATGTTTGTTGTTGACTCATCGAAGTTGGCAAGCGTGTACACGAGACAGTTAAGCAGATTTTCCTGCGATAATCTCTTGATTGCAGCCACGGTCGTTGCGTAGGTTCCTTTCCCTCGAATCAGGTCGTTTGTGGGTTCAGCGCCGTCGATACTGATTGAAACGCGGACTTCGTTCTTAACCACCTTCTCAAAAGCGTCTTCATCCAAGAGGTGGCCATCTGTTATGATGCTTGTTTTTAAGCCAATTTTCCGGGCGTGAGCTATAATTTCGAAAAGATCTTTCCGCAAGAGTGCTTCTCCGCCTGTTATTCCAAAAAAGCTTGCTCCAAAGTCGTAAACTTGATCGACAATTCGGAGGGCTCCGGCAGTGTCGACTTCATTTGGAAAAGCGGGTTTCAATGCCGAAGCACAATGCACGCAACTCCTGCCACAAGAAAAGGTACAACGCCAAGGAACAATATACAACGGCCCTTTCTCTTTCAAGAAGTCCTCTCCGATCAGCCTCGCAGGAGTCTACTCGAAACCGTATTTTTACTATTTAACCCGCTGTATGTCACTCTGTTTCACTTCGAAATACAGGCTCATCTTGTTTCTCCCTGTCAACGACCAGCCTTCCGTTCTTAACAACCTTATCGACCATGTTTACTCCATACCGGTACCCAAGAAAATTGTGGCTAGGCACATTCAAAACCATAATATCTGCTTTCTTTCCAACTTCTAGACTGCCCACTTCCCCAGCGCGGTTAACGGCATGAGCAGCATTAATGGTGACAGCTGTAATAGCTTCAGCAGGTGTCATACCCATGCAGTGGCACGCCATAGCCACGACTAACTGCTGATTCTCCACCCAGCATCTCGGGCTACAGTCTGTTCCCAATGCTACCGGCAATCCGCTCTCTATCATTAACCGTGCGTTAGGGTATCGTTTGGTATTCATGCTGAAAGCAGCCGCGGGAAGGAGGACGGCTACAACTCCTTTTTCAGCCATGGCCTTTATTCCTTCAACCGAAGAAAACAATAAATGCTCAGCTGATACTGCGCCAACGTCTGCAGCAATTTCTGCGCCGCCCAACATACTAAGTTTATCAGCATGAATCTTAGGTTTCAGGCCATGTTTCTTGCCAGTTTCTAAGACATATCTTGCCTGTTCGAAGTTGAACGTGTCTCTTTCGCATGACACATCGCAAAACTCAGCAAGTCCCCTCTCCACAACTGCGGGAATCATTTCTCCGACGACCAGCGCAACGTACTCAGATGGATTTCCTCTATACTCTGGAGGAACAGCGTGCGCACCAAGAAAAGTTGAAATAACATTTACGCTGTGCAGTTGATTCAAGCGTTTTGTGGCTTCCAGAATTCGCAATTCAGCCTCAGTTGTCAACCCATAGCCGCTCTTTGCCTCAACAGTAGTTGTGCCATGTGCCAGCATAGCATCAAGTCTGTCCAAGCCGAAATCCACAAGTTTTTCAAGACGCGCCTTTCTTGTCTCCTTAATAGCCTCTATAACACTAACGCAACTCTGCACTTCGGTGGACGACATGCTTTCTAGACGTGCCTCAAACTCCTCCTCACAGGAACCCGCAAACACTAAATGAGTATGTGGATCAACAAAACCTGGGAGAACGGTCTTTCCTCTGGCGTTGATTACGTTTTCAGATTTGAAGACTTTCGCTATCTCTGGCGTTTTTCCAGTAGCTATTACTCTGCCTTCCTGAACGGCTAGCGCGCCATCATGTATTATTCCCAACTCGCGCATTTGGCTGCCAGTCCTTGGCTTCGAGCTACCAGAAGTAAGAGTTAACAATTCTTCTGCATTCAGTATGAGGAGGTCGACACTTTCCTTAACCCTGGATTTGGCGGCCTTCTTCAAAGAAACAGATCCTCCTACAAACTAAAAGCGGTTATAGAGTTAGACGCAGCAACGTAATATATCTTGCCGAATAGTAATGAGATATCCGATTGCAGAAATGGCGAGACTTAAGCTTGCCACAACTAACAAATCCATCTCAATAGGGACATGATAATGCTTACCTACATCGAAGAAGACCGAAAATACGTAAAAATTGCAGGGTTCAGAGGCATCAGCATCCAAGATACGGAAGAATTCATAAAGTCGTCCTCGAGAGAAAAACAGCTAAGCACCTGGGTTCAATTTTTCAATGCAGACCTGATCGCTACATGGGAACATCTCTATTTTGCCGCGCTGAATGCTCTACTGGCCTACCGTAACAGACGCAACATCTCCAAAACAATAGCTATGGAAACTATGATTTATGCCTCTGCTCAGCGCCAAATCAGAAAGGCCATAAACATGCTAGGAGTCAAACAGAACTCTTCGAACGTCGCAGTGGTCATAATCGGTGATAAAACAGAAATAGTACAGACATCTTTCTCAGGTATCAGAAAGTGTATTGCCGCGACAGCAGATGAAACCGTTCTAGAATTGACACAAGAAAAAACGGAGAAAATACGGAAAGTTTTCGGGATAACTGAAAAGGAGCTGGAATCAGTTGGCGCAGAAAGCAACAATGAAAAGGCAATAGTTAGTCTTGTCATTGAAAGAATGGCATTGATTCAGACTCAGCTTTAACGATTAGAGCATTTTCTCCTTAAGAACAGCTAACAAGTCGACTGGCCTAATTAGAGAGATACCTGTAAAACCTCCGAGAACCTCAATCAGCAAAATTCTATCAGGATGCTCCAAGTCAACTTTTCTCTCTATCCCTTCTGCTACCCCTGTGATGAAGTCTTTCGCATGCAAATTGGTGAAACGTTTCTCTACTGTCACCCTGAAAGTTTCATTTTCACCAATTTTCGCAGCTAGTTCAGTTGCCACTTTCTTAATCTCGTCCAAGTTCGTGGGTAAAACTCTCTCAATCGGGATGATTCGTAGCGCATAGCGGAATTCGTAAGGACGTTCCTGCAAGATTTCGCGAAATTTTTCTATAACCTCACACGGGTCTAAGGTTGTTCTCGCTACGACTAGCCCTCTAATTCCAGTCTTTGCAACCGCAGGCTCAGGATCGCCGATCAGTTCCTTTAGGAGATAATCTAACTCTGAACACATCTGTCTCTCGTTTCCACGCGAGGTAGAGACTAAAAGATTAAAGTCCCTAAGCAAAGTTGATTCCATTCACGTTAGTTTTAAGGGGTCAGCGTAGGTTTATGGCTTTTCTCACAGCGCTCAGGCTCGAAGCCGTCGCCTCACATCATCCCGGGGATAACAATCGACAACCGCAGATTTATCCATTTTGCCGCATCTGGACAAAAGTTCCGCTTATAGAAAACTCTTATTCTCGCCGATCACAGACGCCGTGGCCATAAAAATTCCGGTCTCTTTTGAGAAGAAGAAGGCAGAAACTCATGTTTTTCGGACCACTGCTTCTACGAATTCGACATTTGACGAATAATAATGCTTAAACCATCGGGAGCTAAGCTACACTAACACCCAGACTATATGGGGAGGTGAAAAAGAATGGTGTTCGAAGAAGAGGAATGGGAAGAGAGTGAAGATGAAGAATGGGAAGAAGAAGAATGGTAACCGATTGTGAATAGCACCTTTTTTGCATCTTTCTTTCTCAATCATTATTTACGCATTTTAGCTTTTATGCAGATTCTTTTGACGCCCATATTTATAACCAAGCAGTTTTCATTATTGAGGTTGAGTTTATCATGACCCGCATTGCTGTATTAGAGGCCGACAAGTGCAAAGTGAAAAAGTGTGACCGCCCCTGTGTCAGCTTTTGCCCGATGGTAAGAAGCCGCGTCGAAGCCATACGTGTAGAAGGCAACAAAGCCGTCATCTCAGAAACACTTTGCAGTGGTTGCGGAATCTGCGTTAAGAAATGTCCATTCAAAGCAATCAGCATTGTGAACCTTCCCGACGAGCTCGAAAAAGACTGCAGCCACCGTTTTGGGCAGAACGCATTCAAGCTTTTCAGACTACCCATCCCTTCACCAGGAACAGTGTTGGGCTTGCTGGGACAAAACGGGATAGGTAAAACCACAACACTAAAAGTTCTTTCAGGGGAAATCAAACCCAACCTAGGCAAATATGATAATCCAGCTGAATGGAACGAGATAATCCAGTACTATAGGGGCTCAACTCTTCAGGATTACTTCTTGAAAATAAGCCAGAATAACCTGAAAATCGCGCACAAACCGCAGTATGTTGATAGAATTCCTAAAGCGGTTTCGGGCAAAGTCGGTGAGCTTCTCGAAAAAGTGAATGAAAGAAATATTCTTGACAAACTTGCCGTCGATCTTGAACTCACGACGGTCTGGGATCGAGATTTGCAGGTACTCAGCGGAGGCGAGCTCCAGCGTGTGGCGGTCGCTGCGGCTCTAACCCGAGAAGCGGACGTGTACCTCTTCGATGAACCCTCAAGCTATCTTAGACGTGAAGCAACGACTACAAGTAGCGAAGGCTATCAGAAGCTTGAAGGATTACCAGAAAACTATAATCGTGGCAGAACACGATCTAGCGATAATCGATTATTTGTCCGATCAGATATGCGTTTTCTACGGAGAACCAGCAGTTTACGGTGTCGTTAGTCACGTCCATGGCGTCAGAACTGGCATAAACATCTATCTGCAGGGCTACATTCCTGATGAAAACATCATGTTCCGGAAAGAAGCCATAATCTTCCATGAAAAACCCCCAGCCATAACAGCTGCCGGCGGAGAAATCTTGCTGAAATGGGGAAAGGTTGAAAAGACATTCAAAGACTTCAAGCTTGTCGCTTTCCCAGGCGAGATAAAACGTGGTGAAATCATTGGTATTCTTGGGCCCAACGGAATTGGCAAAACCACTTTTGTGAAGATTCTGGCAGGAATCGAAGAACCTGATGATAATAAGGAACAACTCGGCGAGTTATCTGTAAGTTACAAGCCCCAGTACATCGCGGCCGACTACGACGGCACGGTTCAAGAGCTACTCATGAGCGTAGCTAAAGATGCCTTCACGTCAAGCTGGTATAAAACCGAAATTCTCAACCCATTAAGAGTCAACATTCTTTTGGACCGACGGGTGATGGAGCTTAGCGGAGGAGAATTGCAGAAGATCGCTATAGCGGCATGTCTAAGTCGCAAAGCAGACCTATTTCTGCTTGACGAACCAAGCGCCTATTTGGATGTTGAAGAAAGACTGAACATGGCAAAAACGATAAGACGCGTGGTTGAGGCGCACAGCGTAACCGCATTCGTCGTGGAACACGATGTTGTGACTCAGGATTTCATCGCTGACAGCTTAATGGTTTTCAGCGGAGAACCCGGCGTTAAAGGTGAAGCGAACCCTCCAACAAGCCTGAGGAAGGGCATGAACGTGTTCCTTAAGGAAATGAACGTGACTTTCCGAAGAGATTCAACAACCAGGCGCCCCAGAGTTAACAAGGAAGACTCAAAAATGGATACCTTCCAAAAAGATATTGGCGAATACTATTACACGCGTCTCCGACAAGAATAGAAATTCACTCTCTCCCGGACTACAGTTTTGTTCGCTGAGGGGTAGTTAACTTAAAAAATAGGCATGAATATATCGTAGGCGAACCAAAGATGAGAAAGGACTAAACTGGTGGAGGCTAGAAGTGGCACAAGCAACCTTCGAGGAGATAAGTGCATCCGACTTTTTCTACCGAAATCGCGACATCGCTGGCTTCACCAATCCATCCCGAGCCATATTCGCGGCCATTCGTGAGCTCGTTGAGAACTCTTTGGACGCTGCTGAAAGCCAAAAGATTCCACCCGACGTTTATGTTCGTCTCTCTTTTGAAGGAGAAGCCACCAAAGACACTCAGATTTACAAGCTGCGTGTCGAAGACAATGGTTCAGGAATTCAACCTCGGTTTATTCCTTCAGCTTTTGGGCAGGTTCTCTATGGATCAAAATACAAATTGAAGCAGATGCGGGGAACCTTTGGTTTAGGCGGCAAAATGGCAGTCTTGTACGGACAGATAACGACTCATCAGGCTGCATATGTCGCTTCAAGTACTGGCCAAGCTAAAGTATACTCTTTTAAGCTGATGATCGACATTCAGCGCAACCGTCCCATAATTCTTGACAGAAAAGTCCTCATAAACAAGGATCAGTGGCGCGGAACAATCGTGGAATTCACGCTTGAAGGCGATTATCTACGGGCTATGCCCAAGATTCTTGAGTACTTTAAACAGACCGCCATGGTAAATCCTTACGCGAACCTTACGTTTGTTGATCCAAAAGGCAGGCTTTACAAGTTCGTGAGAGCCACGAAAGACATGCCCGAACCTCCAAAGGAAACCTTGCCCCACCCTTATGGTGTGGACGTGGAGCTTCTTCAGCGACTCATTCAGATTACTCCTTACAAGACCATGGCTGAATTCTTGAAGCATCACTTTCACAGAGTTGGCGATATAACAGCGCAGAAGTTCTTGGAGTTCAGCGGTTTGAGCCCTTCGAAGAACCCGAAGAGACTTGCACATGAAGAAATAGTCAGACTAATGCAGAACCTGAAGAAATTCAAAGAATTTCTGCCCCCAGACGCAAGCTGCTTATCGCCTCTAGGTGAAGATCTCCTCCGCGCTGGAATAATGAAGGAGCTAAAGCCTGAGTACTTAGTGGTTCATCAACGCAAACCGTCAACCTACGCAGGTCACCCGTTCATTATTGAGGTGGGCATAGCTTATGGCGGGGAGATTCCGAGAAGAGGCAGCTTTGTGATCTATCGTTTTGCCAACAGGATTCCGCTTCTATATGATGAAGCGAGCGACGTTTCTTTTAGAGTCATAAACGCCATGAACTGGCGAAGATACAAAGTCTCTCCTGACATGCCGATCGCCATTGTCGTGCACATTTGCAGCACCAAAGTGCCCTATAAGACCGTAGGAAAAGAGTTCATTGCAGACAGGTCTGAAGTCAGACGCGAAATAGCTAACGAGTTGCGCGAGGTTGCACGTCAGCTTCAGCACTTTCTATCTAAACGTGAGCATGTAGATAAAGAAAGAAAACGGCTCAGTATCTTCGCCAAATACTTACCTAAGATCGCGCAGTTTTCCACCATGCTCGCAGGAAAAGAGAGACTTCCAGATGTTGACAAATTAATTAAGAGCGTGCAAAAATATGGAGCAGAAGAAACATAAGTCCCGTGTAGCTGAAAAGAAGAACGAAGTGGTTAGTGGCTTAAAGGATTTCGGCGTTAAGATTTATGACCAGCTCGATAAGGGAGTTTTCCCCAGCATTAGCATGCCAAGCCGTTCCACTGAGAACATAAACTATGATCTGCACTTACGCCAGTTCATACTCGGGGAAAAGAGCGTCAGCAGAAGCGCCCGTAACATTCGACACGTTAAGCCTTTTACGCAACTTGCTTGGGCAGCTATGTTCGCGAATGAGCTTACATCTCAAAGAAAAACCTCAACTCTCAGAGATGTTTACTACTCTGCCCAAGCGTACGAAATGACATTCAAGGATCAACAGGAATCTAACAACATAATCACAGACTTGGAAACCGTGACCGGCTATTCTAGGGAAGACTTTAACATATTTCCTGAAGAACGTTCTGCAGTTTTTGGCGACCTCACAATAGAATACACTGTTCCTGGTTACGAGGGTAAAACTCTTAATCTAACGTCGCATCCTGACGGCGTGCTTATTGGACCTGCTTTGACTTCATCCGAGTTTGCGGGCACAACAGCTGATAAGGTCATTGCAATCGAGAAAGGCGGCTTGTTCACAAGATTCATCGAAGAAAATGTGCATACTAAACATAACTCGATTCTGGTTCTAACTGCTGGACAAGCTCCGAGACAAACCAGACACTTCATAAGACGATTGCACGATGAATTAAACTTGCCAGTTTATATCTTTACAGATGGCGACCCTTGGGGTATGCACATAGCCAAAGTGATAATATCGGGCTCCGCTAACGCAGCTCATTTGAGAGAGTTGAATACGCCCGATGCTGTGTGGAGCGGCGTTTGGGCGACGGACATTGTCAACTACAAGTTGCCAACCGATCCTCTGGATGAGGTAGATATTAAACGGCTGTACGAGCTTCAAAGGGACCCACGATATAAAGAGGACCCATTGTGGCAGAGGGAGATCAAGACGTTCCTAAAAATTAGGCGGAAGGCGGAGCAAGAGGCTTTCAGCCGCTATGGGTTAACCTATATAGTTGACGAATATCTGCCGACTAAACTGAAAGAGAGCAAGTAGAGAGCGAAATTTAAAATAACTCTAGCTGTTTTATGTAGAAAATACACTGAGAAATAACGGACGGAATTGAGATGAGCGAAGAAGGAGATACATTCTGGGTATCATTATCGGAGAAGTTTTTCGGTCTCCTACTCACAATAGTCAGTGCACTACTACTCTATTTTACCTTCTCAAGCACGGCAACTTTGGGAGCCTTCACTGCGCTATTCGGTTTCTTAAGTTTTGTATTATTGGCAATTGGTTTGTTCCTGCTCGTTGTCAAACCGCCGGAATAGCCTTTGGATTTTACAGCTTACTCTCTTCTCTCGACCACTATACTACAGTTGGTAACCAATGCAGCGACAACTCCTAATGCAGCCAGCCACGGTACCAAAACAGCGCCTACTACGCCGACCGTAGCAGGAATCTCAAGAAGCACTTTTCCAGCGTCGTCTTTGACGATCACTCTGGTTACATTGCCCTCGTGCAATAACTCCTTAACACGGCTAACCAAATTGTCTGATGAAACTGCGTATTCTTCTCTAGTTATTTTCGAAACTTGCGAACCACAAACAGGGCAAAACTTGTCATCCTCTTTGAGGGAGGCACCACATTTAGTGCAGTAAGGCATATCTTTCACCTTAGCATTTAAAGGACTATTATAACCTTAAAAATTTTCGCTGCCTCTGCTGAGTATTTATTAAGCAATTCATGCTTACTCTTCTGGCAGACCTGCGCTTGTTAGACAACGAAAAATGGAGACACGCTTCAAATGCCCATTCGCCAGCCCATAGTATGCGTTCTAGGCCATGTGGATACTGGCAAGACTCTGCTTCTGGATCAAATCCGCAAAACAAGCGTTCAAGCTAGAGAAGCGGGCGGGATTACACAGCACATCGGTGCAAGTTTCTTTCCGGTTGAAACACTTAGACAGCTTATCGGGCCGTTACTTTCCTCACTTAAAGGCGATATAGAGATTCCAGGCTTATTGATTGTTGATACACCTGGTCATGAGGCATTCACTAACCTTCGCAGAAGAGGCGGAAGCGTTGCGGACATAGCCATTCTAGTAGTTGACATGTTAAAAGGATTTGAGGCGCAGACGTACGAATGTATAGATATCCTGAAAGCTCGAAAGACTCCCTTTATCGTATCGGTAAACAAAATAGACAGAGTGCCTGGTTGGCAAGCTCAGCCCTCAAAACCCTTCCTAAAGTCTTATGCCACACAGGATTCATACGTCCGAGAAAATTTGGACAATAGACTCTATGAAATCATGGGTCTCTTCAGCCGTTCCGGCTTCAGAACTGACCGCTTTGACCACGTAAAAGATTTCACGTCAACAATTGCGTTGGTGCCAACTAGCGCAAAAACAGGTGAAGGAGTGGCTGAGTTGATGATGGTATTGGTTGGATTGACACAGCAATATCTGAAGAAGCGTTTGCAGACGACTGAGGGTCCGGCGAAGGGGTCCGTCCTTGAAGTTAAGGAAGAACCTGGTTTAGGTTTGACCTTGAATACGATAATTTACGACGGAACCTTGCAGAAAGACGATCTGGTCGTTGTGGGCGGTAGAGAAAAGCCGATAATGACACACATAAGAGCGATACTTGTTCCAAAGCCTTTAGATGAGATTAGAGATCCGCGTGATAGATTCAGCTCTGTTGATTGCGTTTTTGCGGCGGCAGGTGTCAAAATTGTCGCTTCCGGCTTAGAGGGGGCGCTTGCAGGAGCTCCACTGTACGGGGTAGCGCCTGGAGAATCCCCAGAGAAATACGCAAAGATTGTCACGGAGGAAATTAAGAAAATCAGGATTGCCACTGAGACCGAAGGCGTCGTGTTGAAGGCGGATACTTTGGGGTCACTGGAGGCAATAGCAGAGATTCTGCGACAGAACAACGTGCAAGATCAGAATTGCTGATGTAGGCGACGTTTCCAAACGAGATGTTATTGAAGCTTCAGTGGTTAAATCGCGCGAACCTCTAGCCGGAGTTATTTTGTCGTTCGGAGTTAAAATCTTGCCTGATGCCGAAGAAGAAGCTGCAGCAAGTGACGTGAAAATTTTCAAGGAACCCATTATCTATAATTTGATCGATAATTACCTCGAATGGCTCAGGCTCAAACGTGAATCGAGGATTGAACAGGAATTTGAGAAACTTATCAAGCCAGGTAAAGTCCTCGTAATGGCTGGATTTGTGTTCCGAAGAGCAAAACCCGCGATTTTCGGCGTAGAAATTCTAGGTGGACAACTGAAACCTCGAAGTGCTCTGATTAGAGCAGACGGAGGGGAAGACATTGGCGAGGTTCAGCAGATTCAAGATAAGGGCAAAGCCCTATCTGAGGCTAAGAAGGGCATGCAAGTGGCAGTTTCCATGGATAAGCCTATAGTTGGAAGACACGTTTTCGAAAAGGATATACTGTACGTGAAGGTGCCCGAGCCTGACGCTAAAGTATTGATGTCGACTTATTTGGAAAAGTTGTCTGAGGATGAGCAGGAAGTTTTGCGGGAGTATACTGAGGTTATGAGAAAGAAAGTTCCTTTCTGGGGTGCCTTCTAATGAATTACGTGAATGAGAAAAACGTGCGCTTTTGTTCGGCTTGCTCATTCGAATTCTATCGTTGCGGGCGGTTTGTCAGTCATGTCGTAGAGGCATCTGACGACCGTGGGTATTTCTTGAGTTATTCTCACTGCGATCTTTCTGAGTGTTTCATTGGCAACGTGGGTAGCTTTGGCTGCCACAGCGTCTTCCGAGTCGACTATTCTGACGGTGATAATGTCTCCGTAGAGTCTTTGTCCATTCTTGATTCCTGTTGCTTTGTCGTTATGGAGAACTGCGAAACTCTGGAAGGTATTAAGATGCCGCGTCTCTTCTTCGACAATTTGCGTCGCTTTGCGTACGATTGCGACTCTTTCCGGAGTCACTTCGCCCAGAACTCTGAGAGAGAGAGCAGGCCCCGGAAAAGGCATTCTCTCCGAAATTTCGGGTGGTAGACCTAGTTCGCGACCTACTCTTCTAACATCTGGTTTGAATAAGTCCTTCAGCGGTTCGAGGATTTTGTAGCCGTAAATTTCTGGGTTAATGCCAATTTGTGATAGTACATTGTGTTGGGATTTTATTCCTTTTACCGTCTCTATGACGTCAGCTTTTATCGTCCCTTGCACGATATAATCGATTCCTTCTTCCTTAGCTACTTTCCCGAGCGTGCTGTAAAACTTCTCTCGAAACGCCTTTCTCTTTTCTTCAGCATCTGTCTTTCCTTTGAAGACGGCGAAGAACCCAGCCTTGGCATCAATTAGCCTGGTTTTTATATCGAAGTCCTTTAGGACTCGTACCACGAATTCGGGTTCTCCTTCTCTTCGGAGACCGTCGTCTATGAAGACTGCGACAAGTTTTTCGCCTACTGCTTTGTGGACCATGTAGGTTGCTACTGTGCTGTCTACTCCCCCTGAACATGCAGAAATTACTCTGCTTTTGCCGACGGTTTTTCTGATTTCCTCAACGGAATTCTCAATAAACGCTTTAGGGTTAAACATTATTCTGCTTCCTCCGTGACCTCTCTAGTTCTTAGATATCATCTACTATCTTCGATTTCTTACTTTTTTTAAGCTTTCCGTTGCGAAAGCGGTTTTTTGAAATATGTGCTCCGAGAACTCACCCACCGCCGACAGGAGGAAGAATAGCTAGCACGTCGCCATCCTTCAGAATTGTCTGCAATCCATTCATCGTTGAGGCGCTCCTTCCATTAACGAGCAATTGTAGAAAGCTTCGAACTTGCCCGATTTCGGCATCATAAACATACTCCGCAAACCTTTTGCCATAGGTCTTCTTGAGTGTTTTGAGAACAACATCTATGGTGACTCTTTCACCTTCTTGAAAACTCAAAGCCTCCTCTCTTCTACCTGTTATTTCCCTGAGGCTCGTGAAGAACCGAACCGAGACCTGCAACGTCAAGCACCAAGTTACACATGAAAAAGCGCGGAATTAAACTGTTGCGCACGACCTTTTTCGCTTATTGTCCAAACACCGCGCTTTCTTCCGACTTTTGACTCTTTATTAGGGGAAAATCTAAATGCAAGTACACAATTTCATAATAGCCCGTTGAGATGATTATCATGACTGAAAAAGTTAGAGAAGACCCAGTGAAAATGCATAAAGACGCTAACAGCCTCATGGATTCTGGAAAATATAAGGAAGCCCAAGAGCTTTTTCTCCGAACCGCAGAGCTATATCGCAAAGGGCAAAACTATTTTGACTCCACCACAATGCTTTACAAAGCTGGCGAATGCAGTTTCGCATTAAAAGAGTATGAAAAAGCGATTGAGTACTTTAACAAGTCAGCTGAACTTTCTTTCGCAAAAGGGTTTGACAGATTCGGCCTAAGCGCTTTGGATTACGCAAAAGACTGCCAAAAAGCCTTAGGAAACACCGCAGAAGTGGCGGAACTAGAAAAGAAAATCAAAGAAGTCAAAACTAAGCTTGAAAGCGTTTTCTAGACCATTACGGTTCAATGAACCTCATCTTTTTTTTGATATCCAACAACGGCAAGTAGTTATAAACAGCCTTAACCTTCATCTTTTGCAAAGCAGAAATTCTAAGGCATACCAATGACAACGCTTTTCAAATCCCTCGCTGAACTTCTCGAAAAAATAGAAAACACACGAAAACGACTAGAAATTATCACATTAACAGCAGACTACCTGAAGACGCTAGACACTGAAGAAGTGGAGCCAGCCATTTCCATGATTCTCGGAAACCCATTACCGAAACAAACCTTGAAAACCCTAGACGTAAGCTGGACAACCCTCTCTGGAATCCTCCGAAGCGTCACTGGAACTGATTGGAATGCTTTCACTGAAGCTTTCCGCGGAACAGGCGATATCGGCTCAGCTACAAAAAACGTCTTCGAAAAAGCCAAGCCCAAAAAACAATCCCAGCTGTTAGAAAAGTCATTAACCATAACCGAAACTAGGCGAACGCTCGAAACTATAGCCGAAACAACCGGTTCAGGCTCAAGAGAAAAGAAAGAGCGCCTATTAACGACACTTCTGAGCCAAGCTTCACCTGTCGAAGCCAAGTACCTCATAAAAATCTTCACTGGCGAGATGCGGACGGGACTACACGAAGGCTTAATGGAGCAAGCAGTCGCAAAAGCCTTCGACGTTCCGCTCGTAACAGTTCAAAAGGCAAGCATGACTTTAGGCGATATAGGAGAAGTAGCCACGACAGCCAAAAAGGAAGGCAAATAAGCCCTGTCAGAGGTAAGTTTTAAGGTTTTCAGACCGGTCAAACTCATGCTCGCTCAAACAGCATCAGACGTCGCTGAAGCCTTGGCAGAACATGCAGGCAAAACTGCTTTTGAATACAAGTATGACGGTGCAAGAGTCCAAATCCACAAACAAAATGGAATCGCGCGTATTTTCAGCCGTAGACTCACAGATGTAACACAAAGCCTTCCCGAGACAGTTGAATCGGTACAAACTAACGTCCAAGCTTATGAAGCCATTCTGGAAGGTGAAGTCGTAGCAGTTGACGAGACTGACACGCCCATTCCGTTTCAACATCTTATGCGCAGGTTCAAACGAGTACACGAAGTATTTGACATAGCCGAAAAAATTCCGGTCAAATTGTACCTATTTGACATTCTGTACGTTAATGGCAAAAGCCTTGTTCCGTTACCGTATACGCAACGAAGAGCAGTTTTGGCCGAAAACGCTGGAACAATTCCGTTGACGATGCAGTTGATTACTGATGAAGGAGCGAACGGCCGAAAAGTTTCTGCAGGCATCGATAGATGCCGGACATGAGGGATTAATGGCCAAAAGACTCGACAGTCCATACACACCTGGAACACGGGGAAAAAACTGGCTCAAAATAAAGCCCGTATTGGAGCCTCTGGACTTGGTCATCGTTGCGGCTGAATATGGTTATGGACGCAGACATAATTGGCTTTCAGACTATTATCTTGCTGCAAGAGACCCTGTCGCGGGTGAATACTTGGTCGTAGGTAAAACGTTTAAGGGTCTGACAGACCCAGAATTCATGGAGATGACTGAACGGCTCAAAGAGATAGCCATTAGAGAAGAGCGAAATCGAGTCGTCGTTCTCCCGCGAGTTGTTGTTGAAGTGGCTTACAATGAGATTCAGCGAAGCCCAAAATACAAAAGCAAAATGGCATTGCGGTTCGCGCGAATCACACGAATTCGTGAAGACAAAGGCGCAGAAGATGCAGACACGATTAACCATGTTCGACAAATCTATGAGATGCAATTTTCTAAAAAAGGCAGATATACGGCTGAATGACAAATTATCCAGAGGTGCGTTTGCATTGGATAAACGGACGTTCGCTCAGGAATTTTACAGCCGCCAAGAAGTGATGAAAGAATTAGGCGTAAAAGGTCAGCGAAAACTCGGCAAGGCGAAAGTAGCAGTGGTCGGCGCCGGTGGACTGGGAACGGTTTCCGCTTTGTATTTAGCCCTTGCTGGCATCGGATACATCAGACTTATCGACCAGGACATGGTCGAGACGGCGAATCTTCACAGACAAATTCTCTACACATCTGACGACCTAAATTACCCGAAGGTCGAAGTGGCCGCGGAGCGGTTGGCTAAATTGAACCCGCTAATAACGGTCGACCCAGTCTCGGAGAATGTGAATACCGCTAACGTCGAGCGACTTCTATCGGGAGTCGACTGCGTGGTAGACGGGTTAGACAATATGCAGACTCGCTATCTAATCAACCGGGCATCTGTGAAATTGGGCATCACGTATATTTTTGGTGCAGCCATTGGCTTAGAAGGAAATGTATCAGTTTTTTCTCCACCTGAGACTGGATGCTTGGAGTGTCTGTTGCCGAATATCTCCGATTCTGAATTGATGAGATGTGACACTCGCGGAGTTGTGGGCGCTACAGCTGGAATTATAGGCACCATTCAAGCAATGGAGACCATCAAGGTCCTTGCAGGTGTCGGCTTCCCTTTGAAGGGCAAACTCTTGGTTTGTGATTTCAGCGACATGAACTTCGCGACCATAGACATCTACAAAGCTGCTAATTGCCAAGCGTGCAAAGGTATCTCATCTCCTATCGAGGGAGGCGAAAAGCTTGTCTGGCTATGTGGGAGAGACACCGCGAACATCAATCCTGAGAAGCCTTTGAGGCTGAACCTTGACAAGGTTTACAAAGCAGTAATGAGTCGATTCGAGGTTCGAGTCAAATCGCATCTGGCAATAATGTTTGACTATAAAGGTTTGGAAGTCAGCCTTTTCAATACGGGACGTGTGCTTATCAAAAACGTCAAGGATGAGGATTCGGCCCTGAGGGCGTATAGAGAAATTCTGGATGCACTGAGAATAAACGAGTAGCAAACATTGCGGCATGCCTTGAAAATTGTCTATTCAACGGCTAACTGAATATGGTTAGCTATTCATCAGCGCTAAGTTCTTTGATCAGTTCTAAAGCTCTGTCCATACGGATTTTCCGCTCTTTCACCATTCTTTCCGCCACTAAGTTAACTATATCTTCCGAGGCTCCTGCTGCAACAGCGATATTTCTGGCGTGAAGAGACATGTGACCCCGCTGAATGCCTTCATGAGCTAGAGCGCGGAGTGCTGCGAAGTTTTGGGCCAATCCTACGGCGGCCAAGACTTCTGCGAACTCGTTGGCTGTTCTTACGCCTAAGATTTTCATTGCAACTTTGGCTATTGGATGAGTGCGTACGGCGCCGCCTATCAACCCGACTGCCATGGGCAATTCAATCGAGCCTTTTAGGTCGCCTTTCTCTGTCTTTTCCCACTTTGAGAGCGAAGTGTATTGACCTTTAAGCGCCGCATAAGCGTGTGCTCCTGCTTCTATTGCACGGTGGTCATTACCCGTGGCTAGAATAACTGCAATGATGCCATTCATAGCACCCTTGTTATGAGTGGCAGCGCGATAAGGATCCGCCTCTGCAAACGCAGAAGCATAAACGATACCGTCCACAACTTCTTCCCCGCCAACAGACTCTTTTGGGACAAAGCATTGCGCCTTGGCTAAACGTTTTGTGGCCAAGTTGCTAATAATACGCAGGTAAACGCGTCCGCCTGTAAGGCGCTCTATGATGGGCGCCACTGCCTCAGCCATGGTGTTGACAGCATTCGCGCCCATAGCATCGCGGCAATCAACATGCAATTCTGTTATGAGCATTGGCCCCGTTCTGGTATCAATGACTTTCGCATCCAGGTTTTTCGCCCCGCCGCCCGCAGACACTAAAACTGGATCCTGGTCATTCGCGCTTCTTGAGAATAGCCTCTTTGGCTTCCAAGACACGTTGCCTGGCCGCCTCAGGGTCCTTGATGCCCACAGTTTGTATTTGGCCTATCATGATTGGCGGTGTGCTTGATGTATGAAAACCGCCTCCTTCTCGCACCATTTTAGCAGCGTAGCTGGCTGCTGCCACAACGGAAGGTTCCTCGATAGCCATGGGTATCAGATAGTTCGCGCCATTAATGAGAAAGTTGACAGCGATACCCATAGGAAGGGGAAACACTCCTACCACGTTCTCTATCATGTGATCGGCCAAGCTCATAGGCAAGGAGCCGGTATTCTGCAGCAGATCGCATTCTTCTTGAGATAAATTGGCAAACTCTTTGACAAGTCTCAAGCGTTCCTTTGGGTTCAGTTTATAAAAGCCCGAAATCAAAGACGATCTTTCCATGATTCACACCTGCGCTTCTTTGATAAAGACCTGAAATAGGTTTTGTTCTACGCTTTTAAACTTAACCAAAATTAGAACATAGCTATAACACATAACATGCGAAAAGATCATCGCCTTGATTCAATGCAGTTTTGTAACGTGTTGAGATTCAGCGTACAGAACATCTCTTAGGCATCGCAATGGCGGGTATTCCTAAGCGTTTGCGAATCTCGCGAGCCAAAGTCGCACCGTGACTCACTCGAAAATTGTCCGTCACAACCCGACGTGGCTTGCAACGCTTGACGTACTCAATTAGACCATCAAAATCTGAATGATCACTTAATGCCACTAAATGCTCGCGCTCACCGATCTGCCGGCATGCGGAACGGAATTCCCAGCCACTAACACAGATGCGAGAACCATGCAAACCAACACTGCCACGCGCGTTCATATGATAAAACGCTACGCAGGGCAGATCGCCATCTAACAGTTCCTGGCCATCTGTATCAGTAGAGAGGGTCAGATCACCAAGCTGCATGCCATGCTGCTCGCAAACTTTGGAAACGTGAAAAACCCGCTCAGGCACAACAAAGGGAACGCTCACATCCGCACAACGTAGAATCTGCATGACTTCCTGAAGTTTGCCGTGATAACCAAAAACGTAAACTGCACCATTTCTTAAACGTTGCTCGACCATTTTCACTAACAAATCCTCAACATTAACCCCAAAGGAGCGTCTGCAAGACGGGCTCCCGTAAGTCGCCTCCACAACCAATACATCACAATCCTTAACGGGTTCAGTACCGTCAACTCTAAAATCTCCCGTGTAAGCTACCCTGACACCCTCTGAGGACTCAACAATCACCTGTGCTGCACCCAAGATGTGATCAGCCTTAGCAAGCTTAATCCGGTCACCCTCAAACTCAACTTCTTCTCCATACTCAACGGTTTCCACAGGACCATCCTGCAGCATGTTGAACCCGTTCATCACTCCAACAAGGTCCCGAGTAGCTGCGGTCATCAAAACCTTCTCACAACTTCGAAGACTGCTCTTCAGGCCGCAGAGATGGTCTGCATGCGCATGAGTAACCACTCGCAAAGGTCTAGACTCATCAAAAGCGTCGCAGGCAACGAAATCACCTAATAGAACCGCCCCACGCGGACTCACCCGCGCCTTCGACGGCAACCAAGACCCCAACTTAAGCTGTTCGTGGCGCAAGCCAATCCACCAGTTCTCTTGGATCTTCACATTTAACAGTGACTTTTATCGGGTCCCAACGGTGACTCTGATGTTTCCTCGGAAAAAGATATGTGCCCTACGAAGGCCACTTGCTTGTTCAACCAAAAATCAATAGTATTTCCTTCCATTCCTTGGAAAAATATCCTTCGGGCAGCGTCCCGAATCCGTTCATTCCGCAACAAGTTGCGAAATCTGATAAGAATATCCCGACCTTTCACCTCGGCTACAAGAGTATTTCCCTCGTGACTGGGCTTAACAACTATGGGCAACCCGCCAAAAACATTCTCTAAAGCGACCCTAACCTTTTCTTCACTTTCAGTAAAGTTAACCACGGTCTCCACTCTAACTATTATTTCATCCAACCTTTCTCACCATGCATGATATTTAACCGTTAAATTCTTGTCAACTCCGAGGATCCCTGCAAATCCGGCATCAAGCATATCACAGTTCACGTCGTACCCTTATCATTCTCTTACAATACCATCATTCAGAATTAAAAAGCATTTATGAGGGGAAACTGTAAAAAATAGCTGGAGAACCATAGAATGGCTGAGTCTATAAGGAGTTTCTTGGCTTTCGACATCGAAAATATAGAAGTTATTGAAAAAATGGAAGCCGCGCAGAGTCTTCTGGTCCAAACGGGCGCAGATTTGAGACTTGTACAGCCTAGAAACATCCATCTCACAATCCGGTTCCTTGGTTACATGCCTCCTCAGCTGGTCGAAAGAATCTTCGAAGAAATGAAAAAAGTTCAATTCACTCCGTTCGAAGCCCGCATTGCCGGCTTGGGTGCATTTCCAGACCTGCACTACCCTCGAGTCGTATGGGCTGGAATAACCAGTGGCGCAGACCAACTCAAAGACGTATTTAACCAACTTGAACCCCGACTGCAAGGGATAGGCTTCACGCCTGACCCAAAAGGCTTTAGCCCACATTTGACTATCGCCCGCGTACGCTCGGGAAGAAACAAACCTCAGCTAGCAGAGCTAGTTGCTAAAAATGCGAACTACAACTTCGGGACAGTCAAAGCACAGTGTCTACGCCTCAAAAGAAGCATTCTATCCCCCAAAGGACCCACTTACTCAACACTTAAGGAGTTCTGCCCACAACCATAATTGGAAAAAGGAAAAACAAACTCATGCATAAAAAGGAAGGCGTTATCGAACAGGAAATCATAAAGAAGTTAACGCCTACGCCACAGGAAAGATCGAAAATAGAAGCATTAGCCAAGCAGCTGGAGCAGAAAGTGGCATCCGCTTGCGCGGCTCAAAACATCAAAGCCGTAATACGAGTCGAAGGTTCTGTGGCCAAAGACACATGGCTAAGAGAAGACCCAGATGTCGATATATTTATGCGCATGCCAACTTCGATTCCACGCAAGCTTCTGGGCGAAATAAGTCTAAAAATCGCCCGTAATGCCACCCGAGGTTGGCCTCAGATTGAGCGTTTTGCTGAACACCCATATTTAGAGGCTTTCGTGGATGGCGTGAGAGTGAACATCGTTCCATGCTACGACGTAAAGCCAGGGGAATGGCTGAGTGCTACCGACCGCACACCCATGCATACAGATTACATAAAAGCGCATCTTGGAAAATTCCCACGTTGTGAAGTGCGTCTTCTTAAAAAATTCCTCAAGGGCATAGGTTCTTACGGTGCAGAAATAAAGACCGGAGGCTTCAGCGGATACCTATGTGAACTCCTAATCTTACACTATGAATCGTTTTTCGCAACCCTCGGAGGGTTTGCACAGTATGCTCAACACCTGACTGTCGACATCGAAGACTATTACAAAGGCAGAGAAAGAGAACTACAGAAGATTTTTCCAAACCCCTTTGTAGTCGTGGACCCTGTCGACAAGGGAAGAAACGTGGCCTCAGCAGTACAGACGCAGAAACTCTATACACTCATAGCGGCTGCCCGTGTGTACCTTCAAAAGCCAAGTACAACTTTCTTTTATCCACAAGAAATCAAGCCACTGCCCGCACAGGCACTCAAGAGAAGACTAGACAACCTTGGCTCTTCCATCATATTCTTAATTTCTGATCAAATCAAGAGTGTTCCTGACGTCCTGTGGGGACAGTTGTATAGAACTAAACGAGCCTTGCGAAAACAGGCTGAGGTTAATGATTTCCGCGTCCTAAGAGATGTCGCCTGGAGTGACGAGAAGACTATGAATGTTTTCATTCTGGAAATTGAGCAGAGGACAATTCCGAATGTGAAGAAACACTCTGGCCCCCCACTTGAGCGCGAAAAAGAATCCAAGAATTTCCTTTCCAAATATGCCCATAATGACGCTGTCGTTTCTGGGCCTTACATTGAAGACGGAAGATGGATAGTCGAAGTACGAAGAAAATACACAGACGTAACACAGCTTCTGTCAGAAATACTGAAGAACGGGGGCAAGAACGCAGGGATTGCTGATCTGATGTCAAAAGCTTTTCAGAAGAAACTGGAAATCCTAGTTAACGCTGAAGTCATCGAAACCTACAGTAACAATGAAAAGTTCTCAGAGTTCCTCACTGAATTTCTCTCGGGCAAGCCGTTTTGGTTGAAAGAAGAACGGTGATAAATCCGGTTCTATTGAGTTACCGAGTGGTACCAGCTAATTATGTACTCCGGCAGCCGCAATCCCCTTTGCGCTAGCCTTTCAGCAAGTTTAACGGGCAGAGGACTGAGAACATACGCTGCCCGCGTATAAAATCGGCGAGGCGTACCTGGTTTCACTTCTTCCTCCAATATGATTTTCAAGTCGGCCTTCTTTGCTAACGTTGACTCTTTTTTGCCGGTTATGGCAAGCACGTTTCCGTTGAACTGTTTCATAACGTCACACCAGATAAGGACAGGTTTTGTTTCACCTGAATAAGACAGCAAAACTTCTAGGTCTCCAGCTCTCGGGTGAGGTGTGTTTACGCCTCTCGTGATGAAAACGTTGTCCCCAAGGAAACTCTTAATGTGGAAGAGTCTCACTCCAGTCATCTTGGCAATTTCGTTTGCTGTGCCTTTTCCTCCTAAGAACACATTAGTCCTCTTTTCGAGCATGTCCACGAGTTGCGTGTATGTTTCTGACTCCATGTTCGCGTCTATTATGGCTCCTATCTTATCGAATTCTTCTCTGCACAGGCGGAAGACATCTTCCACTTCCAGGTTTCTGAAGATGGCTTCAATCATCATACATAGGAGCTGGAGGGTTCCAAGTTCGAAGATGTCGCCCATCATGCCTGTCTCGCTGTACTCGAAGGAAGGTTTGGATTTTCCTCTTCCCTTCAGTTGAACCACGTACCCATGCTGACTCGTTATTTGAGCTAATGGGGATTCTAGGCTGGAAGTCATCAATCCCATAGTAAATTTGTTTGTTTTCTTTTCTTCGATATATCGCGCTAGATCCTGTGCCATCACCAAGGGGTCATCTGAATAGCCGCTGCCAGAATTCATCAGCAACAACGTCTTTTTATAGCGTCTTTCCAGGTCTGCTGCTGCGTCGTACATGTTCTTGCCTGGAAAGCCTGGGTCATCTGGAGTCAGCACCACCTTGTTTCTCCAGCCTATTTGGCTGAGGGCTATTTGGCTCATAGCCGCATTTAACGAATAAAGTGATCTACCTGATCCACCACAGACAACGCAGTCAGCCGCTTTCAAGGCATCGTATAGCGGCGATAGGTCTTTTCTTCTGACACTGAGAATGTTATCTCGAATTCTGTTGACAAAGCCTATGTTGCTGACTTTGCTCTTTATGTTGACGGCACCTTCTATTCCAAACCTGATTTCTGACTATATTATTCTTGCGCCCCAAAACCGATAGAGAACTCATTCAGCATGACCATCTACCATCTTTCGAACCAATCTTCCAAAAAGCGATTGCTCAGACAGTTATAATTCCAAAACAACCAGAATTTTGGCAGCAAGATCTCGCTACCTTTATATCGAATACAATTATCAAGCATCGCGATGGTGAAAGGTAATGTCGCCCCAAAGTGGAATAGAGAAATTTGCATTTCTCAAGAAAATAGCTCTCGACAAGGGCGCAGCAGACGCACAGATAATTCCTGCGGACAAAATCGTCATCGAAGATCGGGTCGTACTGAAATGCAAACTCGGATGCTCAAACTACGGAAAAACATTGATGTGCCCACCCTACACTCCCTCAGCTGAGGAATTCAGAAGAATCACAAGAGAATACAGCTACGCTTTGTTTATGAAATTCAAGTCCAAAGCTGAAGCGGAGGCGGAAACAGCAAAATACCTCTCAAAATCTGAAACCGACCCCGCTCTTCCATCAGACATGAAAGAGAAAATACATAATTTTTGGGCAGCCTGGAGGGAAGACAAACAAATCATGCTCTCCGCTGTTATTGATCTTGAAAAGGCAGCCTTGAACAAAGGCTATCCATTAGCGGTCGGTCTCGTCTCTGGAACTTGCTATTTATGTGAAAAGTGCAGTGTAGAGAAGAAAGTTTGTGCTCATCCAACGAAGGCGCGTTACTCAGAAGACGCCGTCGGGGTTAATGTGAAAGCAACAGCCAAAAATGCCGGGATTTCGGTGTCCTTTCCATTTGAAAAGAACCCAGAGTCCTTCGCTTTGGTCCTCATTGACTGAATGATTATCATTCACTTCTTGTTCTTCTTCAGACGCATCCTTCGAAAGGACATAACAAAAATCAGCATCTTCAAAACTTCTAAATATCTATAACTCACAAAATGAGGTTCACTGGTGACCGAAATGAAGCTCCTGCTCGATGAGATGTATGCGGGATTGAAAGAATACTTTGAGACTTTAGGTTATGAAGTTCTTACGGCGCAGGAAGCAGGTTTGAAAAGCGCCAAAGATCGAGAGGTTGTGGAACACGCGCGCAAACATGATTTATTGCTTGTAACTCAAGATCCCAAGCAGGCAGAATTGGCAGAACTCAGAGATGTTAAATGTAGTCTAATTTCTAACGCGATGATTGCCAAAGTCGCAGACTCTAAAATAAAGGAAAGATTTCCTTAACCTCATGTGTTGAATTCCTTTATTGGCTTTCTTAAGGCCGAGTTAGGAATAACTCAAAGACTTCATGGGCTAAGTAATGAAGACCCGAAAATCAGAATGGACATCGCACTTCCTCACAATACGATAAACAACGGCTCCAACATCAAAATCAGCTTGCGTTCTTGGTTTGAGGTTGGAGGGTGATGTTAATGTTTCTGAGATATTTGTTCCACAAAAAGGCAGCTGCATAGCCTGCGCTTATGCCACTGCCTGTAGCTACGAAGAGTACAAGCGCGGACAACATTGGAGTCGGGTCGACAATTCTTATGTAGACGCTGGTTACGAAATAGCTCAAGAAACCGATGATTGCTGTACTGAATGCCATCGCTAAGAATCACTCTATTCCGATTTGCTCGATCAGCGTCAGTGAAGACTTTGAAAACATGAGAAAAAATATCTACCAATAACCCGAAAAGAAATGTGAATAGAAAGGTGAACGGTCCAAAAGCTGGTTGTGACAGTGCTGAAAGTAATCCTCCAACGATGCCAACGGATGTTGCACCTGCTCTTCTGATGAAGAGAGAGGCTAAAGACAGCATTACAGCTTCAACCACTATCAAGAGGTAGTTGATGGGAAGGGGCACAAAGAAATTAATTATGAAAATGATTGAGCTGAAGAGCGCCACCAAAAACCATCGTACAGCCTTTTGCATCGGAACACTGAGTCTCCTTTTTCAATAGGAGTTGTATTTCAATTTAAAAAAGCTTGACTCGGAAACGGGCCGAATGAATACCATGTGCTCCAACGGAGACAACGACCGTTTTTAACGGAAATCATAAATTGCCTAGCTTCAATAAAGAATAAATATAGTACTATTTGATTCATAGGTGTCAAAGAGGATTAATGATGAGCACTCATGCCGAAGATTTAAAACTACGTTTGATGACCATCGAACTTCTCAGAACTGCCAAATACAAACGAAATATCACGTATCGAGAGCTAGCCTCGAAAACAGGCTTACCCGTGACCGTCCTAAGCAGATACGCCAAAGGACATGTTCTCCCAAACACAACCAGAGCTAAACAGTTGTGGCGAGTGCTAACAAAACTCGTCGGATTAGAAAATGAACTACGAAGCAGAATCAAATTCGACGAAACAGGATACTTCGACAACACCGAAATAGTAGGCGACTACAATATTCTGCAACAAGCTGCTAACCATGCTCTTGCAAATTTTGCTGGCAAACGTGTGACAAAAATATTAACCGCCGCGGTTGACGGCATCCCGCTCGCTACGATGGTAGGTAACGCATTGGGAGTAAACTTGATCGTAGCTAAGAGGAACAAAGAAGTTGGAGTGAAAGCTTTCCTGGATGAAACCTACATTCTCGGGAAGGACTCAGGAGTAACTGTCACGCTTTTCATTCCAAAAGAAGCAATCAAAAAACGAGACAGCGTTCTAGTCGTGGATGACATGATCAAGAGTGGCGAAACCCAAGAAGCCCTTGTCAACCTCGTCAAAAAGTCAAAAGCTGAAATCTCAGGCATCTTCTCACTTATAGCTGTGGGAGATGAGTGGAAGAAAAGGCTAAAGTTCGGTAGCGACTCACCAGTTGAAGTCGTAACATACCTTAAATCACCATTCGAGTAAGAAGAAGTGCTAGAGGTATCTTCAACTCAAGATACTACGGAAATCTTGAACCTAACCAAAGTCAGATTTAGGGTACAAAATATTTCCTTGAGGTAACCGTTAATGCGAACCATAGAATGGCAAGACGGAACGGTGGTCACTATTGATCAGACCAGGCTGCCCCATGAAACAGTAACCTTGAGAATCGAAACGATTGAAACTTTGGCGGAAGCAATTAAAAGCCTAAGGATCAGGGGAGCCCCTCTACTTGGTGCAGCAGCAGCCTTTGGAATGGCTCTGACAGCTTATCATTCCAAAGCAAAGAACTTGTCAGAGATGCAAGCCGAATTGGAGAATACTGCATCGGCATTGAAGGGCACAAGACCCACGGCAGTCAACCTCTTCTGGGCTATAGATAGGGTCCTAAACAAATCAAGAAACTATTCGGGAAACATCGAAGGACTGAAGAAACTTGTGGTCAACGACGCTCAAAGAATAGCAGATGAGGATGCGGAGGCAAATCGAGCCATAGGTGAAAACGGCTCCGCACTTATCGATGACGGCGACGTTATACTGACACATTGCAACGCAGGAGAATTAGCTACAGTTGAGTATGGCACTGCTTTAAGCGTGGTGCGAACAGCATGGAAGCAAGGCAAAAGAATAAGAGTTATCGCCACAGAAACGCGCCCCCTTCTGCAAGGAGCAAGATTGACAACGTATGAACTTAAGCGCGACGGGATCCCCGTTACATTGATCACGGATAACATGGTCGGTTATGTCCTAAGCAAAAAATTGGTTAACAAGGTTGTGGTGGGCGCTGATCGCATTGTTCAAGATGCTGTTGTAAACAAGATCGGCACTTTCACGGTTGCAGTTTTAGCTCACGAACATAGAGTGCCTTTCTATGTAGCGGCACCCAAATCTACTTTTGACCTGGCGCACACTTCCGCCGAAGTTGTTATTGAAGAGAGAAAATCGACAGAAGTGACCCATATATGCGCTCAGCCCATCGCAACTCCAAACATTGACGTATTAAATCCCGCATTTGACATTACGCCATTAAAATACGTGACCGGGATTATTTTCGAAGAAGGTATTTACTACAAAGAAGATTTTGCGCGATTCAAAACAATTGTTCAGAAACAGGACAAAAAAGTATCGGTCATATAGAATAGTTGTGAAAAAGAACTCGGCTTGCTTGCGCTAAAAGTTGTCTTGAAGGGCAGGGTTTGAAATTTCTTATCGAGGCAAATCCAAGGGTTTCTTAAAAATCTCTTCTCGCCACTTTCTCTCCCAACTTGCCCAGCCAGTCTTTACAAGACCCTCCCTAAGATGAGGCATCTCTGCAACCCGTTCTAGCAGCGTCCAAAAACGTCGTTTGTCGTTCAAAAGCTCTTCAGGTACTCCAACCTCAACGCACCATCTAACATATCCTCGTTCAACCATATCCTGTAATTCTCCTGTGTTTTCGACTTTCTCAACTCTGAAACCCTGATTTTGCAGGTGCTTGTGCAAGCTAGAGAGAACGTAACTTGAGCAAACCTTGAAGTGAGTTTTTTCATCGGGCTGCATGACACTGACTATCTCTTCGGCGATTCTCACAGTATCGTCTAAGTACTTCTTGTTCTTGAAATGGGGAGGCTGAAACGATGATATCGCAATTCTGCGTTCCATGTATCGACGGTCCGGGGGTTTTAGGGCCCCGATTACGACTCCGAGCAAGAGGTCACTCCACCCTGAAGAGTCTATAATAATTTCTTTAGGAAGGATGAAATGATCCAAAGTCAAAGCTCATCAGCCTAGATCGTATTTGAAAGAGCTACTAAACTGAATTAGGGTCAAACAATTCTTAAATTTTGTCTATACTGTTCCAAGACTATGTTGACAAGGGGCATGCTTTCGAATTAATTGACTTGGGGAAACTACTGAGCTCTGATTACTGCGTGCCATTTTTATACAGAAAGAAGAGTATATCGTTAAAGAGCTAAGCATTATAAACTATGGTTGATCGGTGATGATCGAAAATAAAACAAGTCAGAGCTTTATGGAAATCAAGACTAACGGAGTCTTATCGAAAGAAGGCGTTAAAATATCTGAACAGAGCAGCATCGACGCGCTTTCCCAAAGGGGATACGGCACGGTTGAGGGTGAAACGTTCACACTCGCTTTTTATGAAGCGCTTTATTTGTCGGATAAAGGATTGCTTGAAGTTAAAGATGAAAAATGGGAAAACGTGAGTTTTCAGGATCTTCTTAAGGTATATGAGAAGGTGGACGAGAATGCATGGATCAACTATTTGGTTTACCGTGATCTTCGGAGCAGGGGCTATGTGGTCAGGGAAGGTTTCGGCGCAGGTATAGACTTCCGCATTTATGAGCGGGGGAGTTATGGGAAAGACACTGCGTCATACTTGATTCTTAGTACGCAGGAGGGCAAACCAATGCCTATAGAAGACATGAGAAGCGCATTGGAACGTAGTCAAAAGCAGAAGAAAGAGTTGATTCTTGCTGTCATGAATCGCAGGGGAGAAATAGTTTACTATTCAGTTTCTCAACTTACTTTTAAATAAGAAGGGAATAGGCATGAACGACTTCCAGACTGTTCGTGGAATGAGGGATCTTTTACCTAAAGAAGCCGATGACTTGGAAGAGGTAATAAACAAAGCAAAAAAAACCGCTTACCTGTATGGGTACAAGCAGATAATCACTCCTGTTGTTGAATCATATGAACTCTTGAACGCCAAATCGGGTGAAGAAATTCGTTCGCGAATGTTTGTATTTGAAGATTTGGGACGTCGAAAGATAGTATTGCGTCCAGAATTTACTGCCTCAATAGCGCGTTTGCTCACAACCACCCTAAGGAACGAGCCGAGACCGCTGAGGATTTTCAGTGTGGGCAGTGTTTACAGATATGATGAACCTCAGCGGGGCAGATATAGAGAATTTTGGCAATCGAACTTTGAGTTAGTAGGTTCAAGTATGCCTGAATCTGACGCTGAAGTGATCCTTCTGACTTATAGACTGTTGAAAGAAATCGGTTTACGAAACTTCGAGTTCAAGTTGGGTCATGTCGGGATCTTGAGAGCGATACTTAGTCAATATGGTATCGAAGAACAAAGCCAAAATGCAGTGCTGCAAAAAATGGACAAGAAAGAATTTGACGAGGCTTTAGGACTAGTAGAAAATAAAGAATGCAGGAAAACACTTGAAGCTTTGGTTAGTCTTAAAAAACTGGAAGTACCCTCAACCAGTCCATCTTCAGTCGTTGGGGAGATTAAGAAGCTTGTGAAAGGCTACAAAGAGGCTTCAGACGCTGCGCAGAATCTTTCAGACATTTTGAACCTCCTCAATAACGGCGGATGCCCCATTAAGACCATCGATCCGGCTTTTGCCAGAGGGTTGGAGTATTATACAGGAATGATTTTTGAAGTCTATATCCCTGAATTGGACATTGCACTGGGTGGAGGGGGACGTTACGATAGGCTGGTTGAGGTATTCAGAGGGGAATCCACACCGGCCGTGGGCGTCGCGCATGGCCTGGATAGAATTGTGCTTGCAAAGCAGCTACAAGAAAAGATGAATAATACGACAACGCAAAAGAGACGAGGAAGAAGAAAGAAGAGAGTTTTAGTAATTCCAATAAGCGAACCTTTGAAAGGAAAGGCGCTGCAAATATCTGAGGAGCTCAGAAAAGCTGGTATTGAGACAGAGTTTGAAGTTATGGGCCGGAAAATGGCTAGAGCCTTGGAGGATGCTGACAAGCGGAAAATTGACTATGCCGTATTAGTCGGCGAAAGAGAACTGAAGGAAGGAAAAGTGGTTGTTCGAGATTTGGCAGAACGGGAGCAGACTGCTGTGCATCTCGAAGAGTTGACAAAGAAAATTAGAGGGCAATTGTGAAAGAGAAAAGAGCTTTGGAACCGTACAAATAAAGAGCCCTGACCTAAAGTCGTTTGATATATCTGTTGACTTCCCATTCGGTAACTTGCATTCGATACAAATCCCACTCCTTACGTTTTTCAGTCAAGAAGTTTTCGAAAGCGGTTTCTCCGAGAGTCTGCCGCATCAGGTCGCTGCTCTCGAGCTCGTCAAGCGCTTCTTTCAACGATTCCGGAAGCGAGACTATGCCCCTCTTCTTGCGTTCTTCATAGCCCATATGGTAAACGTTGAGCTCCGTGGGTTCGCCTGGATCAGTCCTGTTCTTGATCCCATCCAACCCTGCTGCTAGGAGAACGGCGAACTGAAGATACGGGTTACCAGACGGATCGGGACAGCGTATTTCGCAGCGGGCTGCAGCTTTCTTTCCGCCAAAGTTAGGCACCCTGATCAACGGCGAACGGTTCTTGTGAGCCCACGCAAGATAGACGGGCGCTTCGTATCCTGGAACCAACCGTTTGTACGAGTTGGGCCAAGAAGCCAAAACCGCGCACATCTTGCGTCCATGAGCTAGTTGACCTCCAATGAAGTTGCGGGCTAACGGTGAAAGATAGCCTGATTTTGCGTCGTCGGCAAAGAACAAGTTCTCCGTCACATCCCTATTCCAAAGGCTCTGGTGAGTGTGCATCCCTGAACCGTTGATCCCGGCAAAAGGCTTAGGCATGTAAGTGGCCACGTAGCCGTTCCGCGCAGCGACTACTTTGGTTACTAATCGCATGGTTATTGTTCTGTCTGCGGTTACAAGAGCCTCATCGTACTTGAAGTCGATCTCGTTCTGCCCAAGCGCCACTTCATGATGAGAAATCTCAATCTCAATGCCAAACTGCTCAGCGGTATCCGATATCTCTCTTCGGATTTCATCGGTGAGGTCTCCGGGGTGATAATCGAAATAACCGGCCAGATCTATGGGCGTGGGAAGCTGCGAGTCGTTCTCCTTCACTATGAAGAATTCCTGTTCTGGAGCACATATGTACGTGAACCCGGCTTTGTCGGCCTTGTCTATTGCTCTTTCGAGTATGTATCGCGGGTCGCCTTCAAATCGTCTGTATTCCGGAGTGTGCACATCACAAATAAGCCTGCAAGACGATTTCTCCTTAGGTCGCCAAGGCAAGACTGCGAAAGTCGTAGGATCAGGGAATAGGACCATGTCCGACTCTTCTATCGGCCTGTATCCCGTGATGGACGAACCGTCAAAAGACTGGCCGTTCTCGAAAATGCTCTCAATATTTTTTGAGCTGACTGCCAGGTTCTTGATGATGCCGTTTATGTCTGTGAATTGCAGTCTTACAAATTTGATTTCATTTTCTTGTATCTGCTGAATGACTTTGGTAACATTCTTTTTCCAGACAGAGTCTTTGAAATTCTTCATTTTCAAACATCCTCAAATTTGCCTAAGCGTTTCTTTTTCATATGTTATGACGACCACATCTTGGTTAAACGTATATAAGTATATCTGTTAAATTTATAGACATATTTCCAAAAGAAAGGCAATAATCTGGAAAATAATGTACCCCTCAACCTGATTCGCACGCATACTGAAAAAGGAAAACCGCTACTATCAGGTGATTAGAATCAAAAATCCTAAGCGGACCATCGGGTTTCCCTCCGCAAAAAGTCCCCGACATCAGACACGTTTTTCACTGCGACATCGGTTCCTTTCCCGATAGTGTCAAGGTTACAGACTATTATGCCGAAGCCTAAACACTCGTTAAACTCGTTTAGCACTAGAGCATAATCATTTTTATTCAGCGAACCGTTTACGGCCAATATGCCTTTCCTGAATACGTCTCTGCCACATATGAATAGCCACGAAGCTTTCCTATCAACAATTACACTATTAGCTTTGTTTTCCGCTATCCTCTTCAGCAAAATGAAACTAGGGAAGAATTTTCCAGCTCTGGTCTTCCCCAAATAGACGCCTGCATAATAGTAATCCCTAAGTACGAAACGTCTTAGGATTCGATTCAACAGAAAGTAGCGACCATCTTTTTTAACTACGAAATCTGGGTTTAGAGAGAGCTTTGTGTCAAATCTAGCTGCAAAATCAAGTATTACCTTCATTAGCCAGCCCCTCTCTCAAGTTTGCAAACGAAAAAGCCTTGAGTCTCTCCAGGCCAGATCCGTTTACATTTATTCAGTGATTGGTCAAGCCGGGTTCCGAAGACGTCGACTAAACCGTCTTGCCCGAAGCAGTCAATTTCTTTAACTTGCAGGTCCAAGTTTCTCATTGCCCAGTCAATGTTCAGTTCGTTTTCCTCTGGTTCCAGAGAGCATGTTGAATAAACAATTTCGCCATTTTCAGTTAGGAGGGCAGTTGCTTGTTTCAGTATTTCTTTTTGAAGTTTTGCATTTCGCTTCACATCTTCCATGGTTCTTCGTTTGAACCAATTGCTATCTGCAGCGAAGTTGCCTGAACAAGGGGCGTCTATGAGAATTCTGTCGAATTTCAATTTTAGTCGATGCGCTCGCCTTGCATCAAGTTCATAGACTAAAGTGTTAGAAACACCACAACGTTCCAGGTGATTCGTTAAGGCTGTCAAGCGTCTTTTTTTAATGTCAGAGGCGACTATTACACCAGTATTATTCATCAAATCTGCCAGCTGCACGGTTTTTCCGCCGGGCGCCGCGCAAGCGTCGAAAACTATTTTGCCTCCTATCTTGGTGAAAAGAGTCGCTGGAATTTGAGCAGCAGCCTCTTGAATAGAGTATAAACCTAACAAATATTCGGCCGTGGCACCGACTGACATCGTTGAGTTGCGCACCCAGTATCCTGTTTTCAGAAAAGGAATTTTTTCGAGTTGAACACCGATGGATTCAAGTCTCTGAACAATATTTTTACCCTTAGCTGTTGACACATTTAGTCTTATGGCTTGCCTCGGGCACGTTTCTTTGAATTGCCAGCCTAATGCAGCGTAGCGGCTCGTGAAGAATTCCTTGCTGGACATCTACGGTAGATGAACAGACTACTGATAAAAACTTTTCATCCTGTGAAATTAATCTGGCAAAAGCGGAATAATGCTGCGAATCGGTGAATTGGCTGCCTATAGACAGTCATATGCCTCTGAAAGTCGGTCTTGCGCGCTGAGGGCAGATATCACGTGACCGGCCCTTTGCATATTTTCTCTATTAGAACTGGCAGATCTGTTATTGACGTTACTATATAGTTCGCTCCTTGATTCATCAGCTGCTTGACAGTTGAAACGCCAGTGGGCAAACCGACAGCAATTGCGTTTAACTCCTTCGCGCATTGTACGTCCGAACCGCTATCTCCAACAACAACGCTTTCTTCTGGAACCACATCTAAACCTTTCAGAACTGCTTCAAGATGTTCAGGATTCGGCTTTACCTGACTGACCATACTTCTCGTTACGATCACATCGAAAAGGTCGGCGATTTTAAAACGCTTCAATATATAGCTCGCGGATTTTTCGCTACTAATAGTGCACAAACCGATTTTCAAGCCCATAAGCCTCAAGGTCTTCAACGTCTCAACCGCTCCAGGCAACAATCCAGTGTCCATCGCAGCCTCCAACTCGTATTTCTCAGCGATGCTCAAAGCTTCACTCCGAATTCGTTCCATCCCTTCGGCTGATTTTCCTGTATTTTTAGCGAAGACTCCAGTCTTCTGAAGCATTTCAAAAATGTTCTCGTTCAATGACAAAACTGAAGCTGGAACTCCTTTCTTTATGAGGTAACCTCTAATCTCGGCCCTCAACGCTCGATAGTCAAGGTTAAAAGCTACTATGGTACCGTCCAAATCGAATACTACCGCTTTGATGTCTGTAATCGAGCACACCCTCATGTTTATGCCGACGCGAAGTGCGGGTAAACACTTTCTCAATGTATAATATACTTTACGGTAATACGTCGAACACGAAGAAGCTCAGGCATTTATCACTATCTAACACAGAAATAGAAACTGAATAAATACGCCTCTAAGAAGCGGGCCCGACGGGAATTGAACCCGCGACCTACGGATTAAGAGTCCGCCGCTCTAACCTTACTGAGCTACGGGCCCCGCGACACTTTTGAAAGAGGTTCCTCTGAGAAATATAGAGCTTACGGTCCAGATCTAACCTGCGCCGTGCCCCATAAGCAAATCGGGTTTATCACTGGCTATGCCATCAACCCCTTTCTTGACATAGGCATCTATCTCTTCAGGAGTGTTGACAGTCCAAACAATGACTTTGATGCTGTTTTCATGAGCTTCTTGGACGTTGGCTGTGTGCACAAATCTGTAAAAGCCAACAAGGTACTGCGCCTTCAACTCTAACGCGGCTTCCAGCGGGTCCCTATGTTTAGCATAAATCAAACCTGTTTCTACTGCGCCATCAAGTCCTCTAACCTTCCGTAAAGCGTCTTCGAGAAAAGATACTATAATTACGTCATTTTCCAACTTATTTTCATGTACAAGCTTGAGCACTTCTCTTTCTAAACCCACCTCCTTCAACTCAATAAGAATTTTCGCCTTCTTGCCTATGAAGTCCAGGGTCTCTTTCAATGTCGGTATTTTCTCGCCTTTTTCAGTAGAAAACCCTTTAATCTCGCTCAGTGTCAGTTCGTTCACCGACCCTTTGCCGTTCGTTGTCTTGTTGATATCAGCATCGTGAATAACAATTAGGTGATTATCTTTCGTCTTCCGTACATCTAACTCAACCGCATTTACTCCAATTTTTAGTGCTCTTCCGAAGCTGCGAAGCGTATTTTCGGGCTCGTATGCTTTTGCTCCCCTGTGACCTATGCGTAACATGATAATTGTTGACCCATGAAAAACTTAAATAGTTTTATGGAGCCCTTCATCTTCGCGGCTTATTCCTTTCATAGTTTTACGGTCAATGTCCAAAGGCTTTTAGGGCAAGCGAACTCAACTCCTACTGGTGGCTCTATGCCAAAAATCATCCGCGTAGGCGTAACATTTCCTCCCGAACTCTTGAAAGAGTTTGATGAAATCAAGAACAAGATGGGATACAAAAGTCGTAGCAAAGCCATTCAAGATGCCGTTAGGCTATACGTTTCCGAGAAGAAGTGGCTCAAAGAGGAAGGCAATCAGACTGGTGTTCTATTGATGGTTTACGATCATGAGGCGAAGGGATTGGAGAGTGATTTGACGGAGTCGCAGCATCATCATACAAATCTGGTTTCGTCCACGATGCACATTCACCTCAGCGAACGGGATTGTTTGGAAACAATAGCGGTGAAAGGGAAGGCATCCGAGATTAGAGAACTGAGCGATGAACTGGCTACAAAAAGGGGAGTAAAAATTCTAAAGGCAATGATTGTTTCAGTCTAACTTATCAGAGACATCTTCTCAAGCGCTGTTCTAGCTTTTTTGGCTATGGCTTCTGGAACCTTGACGACGTGTTTTTCCTCCTTCAGTGCAGTGCAAAGCCTGTCAAGCGTGGTCAGTTTCATATTGGGACAAACTGCACCTTCGTAAGCTAAGACAAAGTTTTTCTCAGGGTTTTCTTTGCGCAAGCGGTGAAGAATGCCTTCTTCGGTGGCAACAATGATATTCTTGGCGTCACATTCGAGTGCATAATGACACATTTTCGAAGTGCTTCCAACAAAATCTGCTACTTCGCGCATTTCGGCACTACATTCTGGATGAACCATAACGGCAGCGTTGGGATATTCAAGCTTAAGGAGCACAACATCTTCAGGCTGGAAAAGCAGGTGTGTTGGGCAGAAACCCCATTCTGGGATCGGGATCAGAGTTTTCCCTGTTTTTTCAGCAACGTATTCCGCCAGATTACGGTCTGGTCCGAAAAGAATCGTTTCTGCGGCTAACGAGTTAACAACCTCAACCGCATTGGCACTAGTACAGCAGATGTCACAATATGCTTTTGATGAAGCAAGGGTGTTTACATAGAGTACAACCGGCGCATCGGGATGATGAACTTTAGCCCGTTTAATCTCATCAACAGTGAGCATCTGCGCCATCGGACATCTCGCACCGCGGGAGGGCAACAACACTTTCTTGTCTGGGTTAAGAATGGCGGCTGATTCTGCCATGAAATCCACAGCGCAGAAAACAAGAATCTCTGCGTCCTTTTCCTGCATGGCCTTGCGACTCAGTTCGATGCTATCGCCTACATAGTCAGCTATATTCTGAATCTCTGGGCGTTGATAGTTGTGAGCAAGAATTAGCGCGTTTTTTTCTTTCTTTAGACTAATAATTTTCTCTGTCAGGTTCATCGTTTCGGCCTTAACGTGTTGCCGCATAGGATGGCAGTCGAATGGATATATGTTTTATCCTTCTCACAGGTCTTTTTCAACAAAAGCTTTGAGTTTTTCCGTCTATAGAAAGGCTTCATGCAGTCAGAGAGTGTCGGGTTTACTTCCTACTCGCCTCAAGCTATGGAGGAATTTCAATTCAGAGATTGCAGACCGGAGAAACGCGACGTAGAGAGTATTTTTAAGTCTTGAAAACAAAATGTACTGGAACAAGAATGTTGTTCCAAAAAAATAACATAAAGGTCCTGCCCCACGACACTGACGCTTTTGGAAGACTGAATTGGATGGCTTATGCCCGGTACTGCGAAGAAGGTGAAGTTGGCCTAATGGAAGTCTTGGGTTTCAGTGTAATGCACTTTTACAGAACACTCAAAATATCTTTTCCACGTCGAGCTGTCACTTTTGAGTATTTCTCGCCTGTGGCTCCCGACAGCTTGATAGACATAGAGACCTCGATAAAAAGAGTGGGTAAAACCTCCTTCACCTTGTCACACATTTTCTACAAAAAGAACAACATCGATAGTGAACGAAAGATCGCGGCAAATGCCATAGTCACAGTTGTAGCCTACGACGAACAGGCTTTCCAGAAAACCGAACTGCCTCGCCAGTTAGCAGAGGCGCTAAGAAGATTTGCGTCTGAGACATAAATAGCACGCATCAGCCTTGCTGAACCCAAATCTGATTTAGAGAGAAAGACAGATTCTGGAGGAAGTCTGGCAAAAATTTTTATAGACAGAGAATTTTAGGTGAGCAACCAGTTGATGAAACAATGACACAGGAAAAAAGCGGAATAAAGATTGTCAGCAAAATTACCGTTATCGCGTTAGGCGCAATATGCATAATCTTGGCGGCTGGACTTGTCGGCGTTATTGCGATTTATAACCCGATAGTCACCGATCTGCAATCCAAAGTAGATAACAATGAGAGCACGATTGCATCGTTGAACTCACAGATTGCTGCGCTAAACCTAACGATTTCTTCACTGAACTCGCAGGTCGCTTCCCTTACAAATAGCCTTAACCAGAGTAATACTGACGCCGCAGCATTGCAGGAACTACTTTCAGACTATTACCAGAAGCTAACCTTAAGCCAACACGGTTACTTGGTTAATAACGTGCAGTTAACTCAGGATGCAGGCAACATAACGTCATTGTGGACTAACTATGTGGATTATGCTGGCTATGTCGCTTTCCAAGTAGAATCAACATCGAGCACAACATACGCAAAAGTGACTTATTCTATATCTTCTCCGGCAGCCAATTTCAATTATAACGCGACTGTTGGAGTGAAGGGAACGTCTGTTTTCCCTGTTCTGCCTGGGCTGTTAAACGTTGGAATAGGAAATTTTGAAACCACTAATCCCGTAAACGCTACCGTTTCGGCTGTCTACTACTACTGAACACACCCATTTCTTCTTCAAATGATTTCTTGTTCTGCAGAAATTTCCCTTCCGGATGCCAACTCATTAGCTCAGGCAAAAGACAGAGGGACTAAAATGGAGCATCATTGTCCATTGTCTTTCTAAGGATGTTCCTCATTTTCATTGCGTCGACATCCTGAACTTCAGTTTCAGCAATGATGACAGGGCGCAGTTTGAAATCCGCAATTACTTCAGCCAGCATCTGGAAGTCCGGACCATATCTAGGTTCTTCCAGCGTATGGTGACGTCGTTCGCCCTTGTCTGTGTATTCAATCTTGCTAAAATGGCAGTGCATATTCCTTGTTGCTTCGGTTCCGAGTCTTCGCTCGACATTTTCTGCAACTTCGCGGAAATCCTGTGGCTTTCTGAATCTCCCCTGGTGTCTGGCATGCAGGTGAGACCAGTCAATCACGAGTTGAGTCTGTTCAACTTGTTCGCAGATGTTTAAGATTTCGGGCAGGGATCCCACTTGAGAGACTTTTCCCATTGTTTCGGGCCCAAGTTTTACGTTTTGGATTCCCAAGTTTTTTATGGTTTCTACAACGTCATTTAGGGCGTCGATGCAGTTTTTGAAGGCGAAGCTCTTGTCCCAGAGCCCGTAAAATCCTGTGTGAAAAACAACAACGTATGCTTCCATCCAATGCGCTGCAGTTACACATGCTATTAGGCGTCTTTTGCTTGCTTCCACAACATCTTTTTTTCCGCAGAGATTCACATAGTAAGAACCGTGCATGCTTAGCAGAACGTCATTTTTTCTGGCTTCGGAACCAAGGTTTTCAGCATCTTGTTGTTTCATCTGAGGTTTTTGGCCCCAACGAACTGCTTGATATTCGAAAGCATCAAGCTCCTCCTCTCGAAGGAGTTTTGGCACATCTGACAACTGTGACCCTATGAGCCTGAATATGGAAGGAACGCCAGCTGGGCCAAAACGGGGACGGTCTGCCATTTGACTCTGTTTTCCTTAATTCTTGAGCACGGTCTGAATGGGCGTTCGAGATTTAAAAGTTTAGTTTGTTATGTCGAATCGGGCGACCTGTCAAGTCTGGTTTGGACTCAGAGGAGTTGAACTAGAGTTGGAACGACCAAGTAGAAACGGACATAGATTGATACTACGAGAATACAGACTGTCAGCGCCAACAATGCAATATCCCCTTTGTGAATTTTCAATGCGTACAGGTTTGTTCGTTTCTTGGTGGCCCCCCATGCACGGGATTCCATTGCCTCTGCCAACTCCAGACTCCTCCGGATGGCACTTACTATCAACGGAATCAGCACCGGAACGTAGTTTCTGATCCTCCTCAGCAAATTCCCTTTCTCCAACTCTAATCCCCTTGCCTTCTGAGCATCCATAATTGTCTGCGCCTCTTCAGCCAGAACTGGAACAAAACGAACGGCGGTTGTAAAGGCAAAAGAAAACTCGTAAGGTACATGAGTCTGCTCCAGCGCCAGACCTAGATGATCAGGAGACGTAGTCAAGAAGAAAACCGAAAATGATTCGACAAGGACTACAAACCGCAAGGTCATCGCTGCAGAAAACTCGATGTCAGTCGTACTGAGAGTGTAACCAGTAGCGAAAAACTTGGTGGCTATGTTGACTATAAAGATAAATGCTGCCAAAAAGGTGGCGCCCCGAAGTGATCGGAGCCACTGTCTTTGTACACGAGCAAGCAACACGAAAGGAATTTGCAGCAAGAAAAGTGCAATTAACGGTAAGATCTCACCGAAAATTATTGCTGCAATGAAGATTACTATTACATAAATGAATTTGATTCTAGGGTCCAGATTGTGGATTGGCGAGGAAACTCTGCGAAACTTCAAGCCGTCGAAAACGCTCATTCTCGCCTTTCCTCGAGGGCTCTGAGGATCATTGATTTGGCCTCGTATATGTCAATGATGTTCTTTGGGAAGCCCAGCGACGATAAATAGGTGAAAATCTGAGCTATTTGGGGTAAGACGATCGACGATTTAGCTAGAGCCTCAGGGTCTGTAAGAATTTCCTTACCTTCGCCATCAGCAATGATTCTTCCTTCCTTCATCAATAGCACTCTGGGGTTGCATTCAGCTACAAACTCAACGTCGTGAGTGACGATGACTACAGTTTTTCCCTGGCTCTGCATCTGAACAATGAACTGGCGAAGCTTTTCTTTTTGCTGGTAATCTTGCCCTATTGTGGGTTCATCCAGAATCAACGACGCAGGATCCCAAGCCAAGACAGAGGCTAATGCAACGCGTTTTCGTTCACCACCGCTTAGAAGGAACGGTGAAGTTTTCCTGTACTGTGTCAGTCCTAGGAGATTCAAAGCCCAATCTATGCGCTTCTCTATGACCCCTGCTTCAAAGCCAAAATTCTTCAACGCAAAGGAGATTTCTTCTTCAACGGTTTCGCTGAAAAGTTGATGATCAGGGTTTTGAAAAACGAAGCCGACGTTTCTCGCTAGAGTTGCAATGCTTGTTTTTCGGGTATCAATATCGTCAATGCGAACATATCCTTGCGACGGCTTTAATAGCCCGTTGAAATGCTTGACTAGAGTTGTTTTTCCCGCACCGTTTTGCCCCATTATGGCTACGAACTCGCCACTCTTGATAGTTAGTGAGACGCCTTTTAATGCTTCCACTTGGTTGGAATAAAAGAAATGTACGTCTTCAACTTCGATCATGAGTTTGGAGGGCTCCTTCGAGTTGTTCAGCCAGCTCTTTTGATGAAAGCGGAATAACGCTGCTAAGGTTGACGCCTTCTTTCTTGAGCAATTGGTAGAGGAGAGTTGCTTTCGGTATCCCAACTCCGAGAAGGCGGGTTTCTTCAACACCCAATATCCTTCGGGGATCTCCATCAAGACAGACTTTTCCTTCGTCCATTATAACGATATGTCCAGCGTATTTGGCTGTTAGATCAAGTCTGTGCTCAACGAGCACGACAGTTACTCCAATTTTTTTGTTTAGCTCATAAATTACATCAAATATCTTCTCTGCGCTAATGGGATCAAGAAAAGATGTTGGCTCGTCCAGCACTATTATTTCGGGCTGCATAGCTAGAACAGACGCAATCGCGACACGTTGCTGTTGACCCCCTGAAACCTCGTGCGGCGATCTTTCTCGCAGGTCATAAATGTCTGCTAAGTTCAGCGCCCAATCAACTCTTTTCCGCATCTCTTCTCTGTTGAAACCAAGGTTCTCCAGACCGAAAGCCACGTCCTTTTCGATGGAGAGCGCGAAAAGTTGGTTTTCCGGATTTTGAAAAACCAAACCTACATGCTTTGCCATTTCATGGGTTTGGTGCTTAGTAACGTCCATGTCAGCTACGGTTATTTCTCCTTGGAGTTCACCTTGATAGAAATGAGGGATTAAACCGTTGAAGCATCGACACAATGTAGTCTTTCCGCAACCGCTTGGACCAGTAATTAAAACAAATTCTCCTTTCTCAACCGTCAGAGAGACGTCACTAATTGATGGTCGCGAAGCTCCAGGGTACGTGTATGAAAGATTCTTTGTTTGTATTACAGCCATGCATGAAGTGCCTGCCTAGGTTAAGCGCATTTTGTGCCCATTTAAGAGTAGCTACTCACTAATGATTAGACAGCTTCTCTTTGATCAAACGCAAACAACTCTTAAGTCCTGTTTTCACATCTCCGACTCCGTTGACTCCTGCTGCGGTTGCGTGGCCACCGCCCATTCCCATTAGGCTTTCGCCCAAGGGTTTTGCTATGTCTCTTCCTAGATGTATGGAGGTTTCCTTGTTGAACTCCCGAGTGGAGCGCATACTGATCTCAATGCTCTCGTTTCTTTGGCCAGCCACAACTGCCATGTGAGCGCCCAAGTCAACGAGTGCTCTAGCCGCGGAAGCTTGATAGGCACTGACATGGGACAAAGCAATTATCCAATCCTCAATTTTTAGAAGTTTAGCCCTGCGGCAGGCTTTGATTCTAGCGACCCGCTCTGAAGAATCCATGGGTAAGGAGAGGATTGCTAACGTTTCTTGTGCGTTGACACCTAATTTGCCAAGTTCTGCTATGGTTTGAAACGTTGAAGAATTGGCCAGCACGAAATGTCGGGTATCGAAAGCTATGCCCAAAAACAGAGCCTTTGCCTCGTTTAGGTCCAGTTTTTCGTCGATTTCCTTGTAGAAGCTGTAGATTATCTCACAAGTGGACGCAGACTCCTCTTTCGCTACGATAAGTCTTGCCATGCGCTCTGTTTCAGGATGTGTCGTGTGGTGATCAATCACTATGAGGGGCACGGCGGTCTTCTTCACTGCCTCGGCAAGTGTACCCAACTGTTGGACAGTGTTAGTGTCCAATAGAACTAGCGCGTCAGCGTTTTCAACTTTGGGATTCAGGTTTACCGTTATCGGAATGTATACTAATAGTTGCTTTGAGAGCTTGCTTATTCCTCCACCTGCCCCAATCTCAAGAGCCACATTGGGCCTGACTCTTTTTATCAAACCTTGAAAAGCAAAGGCTGAGCACAATGCGTCAGGGTCGGAGTTGTGGTGGCATAACAGTAATATTTGTTTTACATTTATTTCGTCTAAAATTTTGAGTACGTCTGTTATGCTCATTTCAGTTTTCTCAGGTAGTTATCGCTGGCTTTTAGCGCTTCCTTAGCTGCTTCGGCCGATAGAATCTCCGGATCGAAAGCGCTTATCTGCCGCGAAAGCGCCAAGTTTATTTCAATCCTTAAGTTGATGGGTTTTGCCCCTTCTGCTTCCACGCTTATGTCAAGTTTCTCAATCATTTTTGAAGACACTCTAGAAAGGATATGCTGTCATAGCTGCTTTTTCGGCAGCAGAACACAACTCTTCAATCTGTTCGGTTGTTAGCTCGGGAATGCTCAACTCTTCCACGAGTCTCACCTAACGAGCTAGGGCGATGACTGCGAGACTGGGTTTAAATCCTCTTGTAGTTTCGTCTGAGCTTCTTTGACCTGACTTCGAAGTCTTTCTTCTTGCCTGGCCAGAACTGTGCTTCGCGTGTTTAGTAATTCTTTACGTTCAACCAGCTCTTCATTTATCTTCGTTCTTTCAGCTTTTACCATGAGCGATCCAATTGCCTTATAGATTATTGTGCCATCTGCTGTTTTCTGAAGCTCAGCAACCGTCTGGTCGACCTCGGTTTTCTCCATTTCGACCTGTTGCTTCTGAGTTAACACTGACTGCAAAGTTTGCTGTAACTGCTGAAGTCTCAATAATCGTTCCTGAACTTGAGGGGGCAACCTCGAGATTTCGTCACTCATCTTTTATTCGTCCGTCTGAACAGCAATAAGCATGCTCTTAATTAAGCATTTTCTAGATGAAAAGCTAGATATTTGCTCATACAAACTTCAAAAGGGCCTTGAAGCGTTTAGTCACAGAGAACGTACCTCTTTTTCTCCTTCTTAATCTAGCAATGCCAACCTTCTTGGCTTCAGGATCTCCAGAAAATAGGAAAAGGAACAGTACATTAAAAGCGATTTAAATAGGAAAGGTTTTTAGTTAAGATGTGATATGAGACTGTGCAAAAGTGGAAAGAGTAATAAGAGGTTAACATTATGTCCGTGTTTGCAGCACCAGGAGCATATGATCGTGCCATAACCGTTTTCTCTCCAGATGGACGGCTTTTTCAAGTTGAATACGCAATGGAATTGGTTAACCGCGGCGCTACTATTCTGGGAATCCAGTGCTCTGAAGGAGTAGTCTTAGCTTCGGAAGAAAACGTCGAAGTCCTCGAAGAAGCAGGATACTCATGGAAAATCTTCAGAATTGATGAGCATATTGGCGCTGCAATAGTGGGGTTGAGTTCCGACGCTAGAATATTAACCGATCAAGCGCGAATATATGCGCAAAGCAACAAACTCACCTATGACGAACCCATCGATGTCGAAGTTGTAACTAAACGAATATGCGACATACAACAGATGTACACGCAACACGCAGGTGTCCGACCCTTCGGAGTAAGCATAATCTTTGGCGGTGTAGACAAAACAGGAACCCGTGTTTTCGGGACGCATCCAAGCGGAACATACAGAGGATACAAAGCCACAGCCTTAGGTGCAGGAAGAGAAACAGTCATAGCCATTTTGAAAGAAGAATACCGCGAAGATATGAATATTAAGGACATCACAAAACTCGCTGTTAAATGTCTAGTGAAGGCTTTGGAAGCAAGACAGCTGCCACCGAGAATCAAAGTCGCTGTTATCACTGAAGCAACCAAAAAACTAGAAATGTTAACCGATGAAACAGTAGAAGGCCACATCAAAGAGCTGGGTTCGAGCAAGTGAAGACCGGATGAGTGAGAAGTACACCGTTGCACGTTTTACAAAAGACAACGAGCATTTTGAAATTCTGGTAAAACCTCAGAAAGCATTAGACTATCGCAACGGAAAGATCGCCGGCATAACAGAAGTCTTGGCAGCAGAAATCATATTTGTCGATGCAAACAAAGGCACAAAGGTCTCGGAAGAACAGATGCGTAAAGCCTTCCAAACAACGGATACTCTGAAAATCGCCGACATTATTCTCAAGAAAGGCACCCTTCAGCTTACGACAGAACAAAGGCGGAAGATGATAGAAGACAAGAGAAAACAAATAGTCGACTTCATTTCACGACAAGCGGTTGATCCCAAGACGAATCTGCCACATCCCCCTCTGCGCATCGAAAACGCCATGGAACAAATCCGCTATTCAATAGATCCATACAAACCTGTAGAAGAACAAGCGAGAGACATTGTTAAACTCCTACGACCCATCTTGCCTTTGAAAATAGAGCAAATATCCGTGAGCGTCCACATAACGGTTGAATACGCCGCAAGAGTCTATGGTGCGATGAAATCTTCGGGCGTAATCAAAAGGGAAGAATGGCGTGTGGACGGTTCGTGGTTCGGCATAATAGAAATGCCGGCTGGAACATATGCTTCTTTTCTAAATAAACTCGGAGATATAACGAAAGGAAGCGGAGAAGCGAAAATAGTAACTTAAGCAAATGAATGGAGGTTATATGAAAGTTATGCCAACATATTTCGAAAAAAAGCAGCTTGTGACGCCTGGAGAATTGCTTGCTGAAGGCGATTACTTAGCAGGCGAAAACACATACTCAGAAGATAAGAAGATTTTCGCCGCAAGAATAGGACTTGCAGACGTTGACAGCAAAAAGGTCAACGTGGTGGCTTTAAGGGCATTCTACATCCCCAAAATGGGAGATATAGTAATTGGCACTATCACAGAAGTCGGGTTCAACGGTTGGTCGGTGGACATCAAGGCGCCTTACACTGCACTCCTTCGAGCTTCAGATGTTTTGAGCAGACCCTTTAAACCGCAGAATGATGAACTTTCGCAAGTCCTTAGTGCCGGTGATTTGATAGTTGCAAAGATAGCATCTTATGATAGAGCCCATGATCCCCAGCTTACGGTCGGCGAGCCGGGATTGGGAAAAATAACACGTGGACAGATAATGAGAGTCACGCCAACCAAAATCCCCCGCGTCATAGGCAGAAAAGGCTCGATGATTTCCACGATTAAACAAGAAACAAGCTGCCAAATAATCTTAGGACTCAACGGAGTCATTTTGGTCACTGGAAAAAATCCAGAGGATGAAGAACTTGCTATGATGGCGATTCGAAAAATCGAAGAAGAATCCCATACTAGCGGGCTAACAGATCGCATAACACAATTGTTAAAAGAGGAAAAAGCAAAACGGGAGGAAATTAAAGATGAACGAAAAACCTGAAAGATTGATTGATAAGAAAGGCTTCAGACTAGATGGTCGAAAAGCAGATGAATTAAGACCTGTGAAACTAGAGGTAGGCGTGTTGGCGAACGCAGATGGTTCAGCCTACATCGAACATGGAAAGAATAAGATTCTGGTCGGAGTATTCGGCCCAAAAGAGATGCATCCAAAACACTTGTCACTTCCGGATAGGATGGTGATACGATGCCGCTACCATATGGCGCCCTTTTCAGTACAAGAACGCAAGTCACCTGCCCCTTCGCGTAGAGAAGTTGAATTGTCAAAAGTCATCAGAGAGTCATTGGAGCCAGCAGTATTCTTAGAATTGTACCCGCGAACAGGAATAGATGTTTTTATAGAGGTCTTGCAAGCCGACGGTGGCACAAGATGTGCAAGCATAACTGCTGCGGCCTTAGCCATAGCCGACGCAGGCATACCGATGCGAGACCTAGTAGTTGCTTGCGCAGCGGGAAAGATAGACGACACGGTTGTTTTAGACTTATACGACGCTGAAGACAAACTTGGCGCTGCTGATGTCCCAGTAGCCATAATGCCCAATTTGAACGCGGTAACCCTTCTGCAAATGGACGGGATACTGTCGCCAGAAGAGTTTGAAAAAGCTGTTAACATGGCCATAGAAGGGAGCAAAAAAATCTACGCCCTGCAAAAGGATGCGTTGAAGAATAAATATATGATTGCGAAGGAGGAGGTAGAAGAAGAATAATGTCATCTTTAGTTACACGTGTCAGACTAAAACAGATTGAGCAGATGATAGAAAAAGGAAAACGCCTCGACGGAAGAGGCTTAACCGACTACAGAGAAATCAAAGTTGAACAAGGACTAATCGAAAGAGCCGAAGGTTCAGCTAGAGTATTATTAGGCAAAACGGAAGTTCTAGTAGGGACTAAGGTTGAAACAGGCACACCATTTCCCGATACTCCAAACGAGGGCGTTTTAACCGTAAACGCTGAACTTGTTCCATTAGCATCCGCAACTTTCGAACCCGGACCACCAGATGAGAACTCTATCGAGCTAGCCAGAATAGTTGACAGAGGCATTAGAGAATCAAAAGCTATAGACACTGGAAAATTGTGCATTGAACCTGGGAAGAAGGTGTTCGTTGTTTTCGTAGATGTATACGTGCTTAATCACGACGGAAATCTGATTGACGCCTCAGCGATAGCAGCAGTTTCCGCTTTAATGAATACGAAGATGCCGAATTATGAAGTCGAAAATGGGGAACTGAAGATCAAAACAGGTTACACACAACTTCCGATGAAAAGCCATCCTGTGACCGTTACCATCGGAAAGATAGGTAACAATTTGATTGTCGATCCGTGGTTGGAAGAAGAACAGGTAATGGATGCACGGATGTCCATGGCAATAAACGACGAAGGCAATATCTGCGCCATCCAGAAAGGGGGCTCAGGATATTTTTCCCCGCAACAGATTATAGAAGTTAGCAAGCTGGTTCAAGAAAAAGCCGCTGCAATACGCAAAAAACTAGGCTGGTGATGAAACTGCCGAAAACAAAGAAAGTGGGTCCAACACGAGGCTTGGGCACACGCTACGGCGCTACAGTGAGAAAACGCTATATAAAAGTGATAACGGAACTAAGAAAGCCTCACAAATGTCCTGAATGCGGTTTTGTAAGGGTAAAGCGAGTAAGTGTTGGCGTTTGGAAATGCAGGAAATGCGACTTTACGTTTGCAGGTGGAGCCTACACTCCGGTTACAAAGCTGGGGGTTGTAGCGAAGCGTGCAGCTAAAGGGGCACCAGTGCAAGAGACAACCAAGGCAGTTGCGGAAGAAGAAAACAAATAACACCCCATTTCTATTCGACTTTTCTCTATTTGTATAACGCAGTCCAGGTTTTTACCTGACCCATTTAAGTTCAATGTTTTGAGGACAAAACCTTGGATGCGAAGGCAAGAGTTCGTATGCAGTTTTCATCAGAAAAACATCTTAAGACATTGCTAGATGGTTTGGCCCCTGAAACTGGCGCATCTAATAATAGGCGCGCCAAAGTAGCTCTTATTAGAGAAGGAACATTTCTGGTTCTTAAGGTTGCAGCAAAAGATACCGTTGCTTTGCGCTCGACCTTAAACGCATATCTTAGATGGATAGATTCAACAGTGAAAGTTCTGGAAGTAATAGAAACTCCATCATAGACTTCTCGGTCTTACGTTATTGAGTTCTGTGGAAACGTTCGGTGCCTACAATACACCCCAATATGATCTCCTGGGGAGGATGAAGAGCTCATTTCTACAACTCGAGATAGACAACGACCTTAAGGTCCATTAGCTCGCATAATGCAGAGATCGGTCGTATGTCAACTCGTATCATTCTGAGAAAGCAAGCAGCTTCTCCGTTATACTAACTAACGGCTACTCTTCAATCTTGGTTTTTGCCTGATTCATCAGAGCCAGTGTCTGCTGTTGCCATTTGCTGAAGTCTTCCGGTGCGTTAGGATAAGCGTCGTAGTTTTCTCTGATTTGTCGCATCATGCTCACCGTCAGCCTTAGCTTCTTGAGGAAACCCATGCGTTTCCTGCCTCTAAACACTCTCTTCGCAGTTTCAGTTATGTTCAGGCGAAGTCCATCACCCATGGCTGCCCGCAACACATCTTCTTCCGTGACAAGCTTGCAACCCATGCCATAATTCAAATCTGCATCGCTACTAGTTAGCAGGAGCATACGGAAAATGTCGAGGCTTGCCTGCTTCTTCCCATAAGTTTCCATATACTTCCTATTATAATTCCACAAGGCCGCTTGACTTGGGCTGCCTTTCTCGAGGGCTTCCACTATCGTCTGACCGGCAAAGAAACCGCTTAACATAGATGGACCAATGCCGCCACCGTGGATAGGATTAACCAAACTCGCCGCGTCTCCAGTAATTATGATGCCGTTGGCAACCATGTTGTCTAATGGCCTGCGCGTTGGGTCCCACCAAGCTCCTCCGCTCAGGAGGAGTGAACCTTCGAACTGCGGCCGAACCAAAATGTGGTCGTACAGCTGTTTCTTTGGATTAGGAAAGTTCTTTCGCATGCATATGCCCAGACCTACGTTGACTTTGGCTCCGCCCTTCGGGAAAATCCAAGAGTAGCCACCCGGCGTCACTTTTCCATCTAGGTAGATCTCGCAGTATTTTGTGTTCTCATTTTCTTGCTTCAGTTGCCTGATTTCCCTATAGCAGGCCTCCACATCGGCATTTTCAATCTCCCGCTCTATCTGCATGTTTTCGGGAAGCTTACGTCTGACTACTCCCATGAAACCGCTTGCGTCAACTACGACTTTAGACTTCAATTTGACTCTCTTACCATCAGAGGTCTTAGCGATCGCCCCGGTAACGTAGCCGTCATTAAACATAGGTTCCAGGAATTGAGTTGAGTCCATAAGTATGGTGCCTTTGTCCATCGCCTGCTTAAGCAACCACTGTCCAAAAAGTCTACGGTTTAAGATGTGACCGATGAAATCTTTATCCGCGATAGTGAAGACTGCGTTTCTGTCGGGTGAAAAAATCTGGACACCTTCGATACGCTTCTCGAGTTCGCCGCCACGAGGTTTCTCCAAGCCCAAAAATTTCAAGTGATGCTCACCGAGAGCGTCACCACAGATCTTTTCTCCAATCTCTGCCTTGGGTTTCCTTTCCAATAGGCATACATTTAAGCCTGCTTCGGCCAAGGTTTTCGAGGCTAAGCAGCCTGCTGTTCCGGCCCCAACCACGATAGTATCATATTTATCCAAAGTGTAATTCTCCGTGAATATCGATATATTTTCTATACCTTGTTGTTAAAGCCCTCTGGAAGGGAATTTTACTCTTTTCTATATCCCTTTTTTCTTCTTTGAAGACTTCTTGTTTTGAATTATCGTTTTTCTCTTATAAAGTTGTTAGTGAGTTAACTTACACCAAGTGTAATTTGGGTGTACTGCGTACATCTGGTATATTTTTTAAACAACTCCTACGGGAGGCATTTTGAATTTTGAGGTATGGCATAGATTTCACCGTTTCATCCTTCAAGCGCCGTAATCATGGCAAGTACCGGGGCGATCATGGGAAACGTAGAGAATTAAAATCTTTATATTTCAACTTAGAATATACTGGCATCCGCAATAGGTACCAGTGCAACTTAGCAACGCATGAAGGAATGAAAACCTACAAACGTCTTTATGCTCGGGAGTATCGATCCAAACAAAAACAATGACGGGCATGCGCGACATCCTCAGACCGACCAAATACTCCATGACAAAAACGCGCAAAAACCCACCTGAAACAACCCGAAAGACCATACCAAAAAAGTACACAAATGAAGCAAAACGTCACATTAAGGAGGAAACCCCCGTAGCAATATGCGTTTCACATAACGCTTTAGCTGAAACAAGCCAGAATAACGGTTTTCAGATCAAGCATATGCACAGTTTCAGCAGGGAAAACACAAAAACAAGACCTATCAAACGTAGAAAAACTCCCTCCTACCGCAGAATCAACATTTATTCTAAGAGTCCCTTGCAATATCAGAAGGAAAGGCAGCGTAGAAGAAAAGCCTTGGAACTTGTTAGTCAAGGCTTGACGTTGAGTCAAATAGCAAAAGAGCTAGGAGTAAGCGTCAAGACCGTTCAAAGAGACCTATCGAAACTGGAACGATACGTGAAAGGCCAAGTCAACCAGCGAAGATACCTGCTGGATCAGGAACGACAGCGAGAACTAAAAAGCCTATCCACCATCTCACTTCTAGAACGCCTCAAAATGTTGAGCCGCCTTTTGTTTCGCACTAGGAAACTCAGCAAGAAAGAAGAGTATGAGCAACACAACATAACAATTGTTTTTGACATGAATGACTTAACCGCTGATGGGTTCCCAAGACTAGCTAACGAGAGCAGACCGCGCTCTTTCAAAACACCGTATCGCACGGCGTTTATCGCTGTCAAGCAAGGCTAGCGTCACCTTTTAGGAAGCCTACGCATTGGATGAGAACAGGAAGCAATGAATAAAACAATGATATCTTCAAAAAAAGCATACTTATAATCGGCAGCACTAAACTGCTCTAACGTTTGTTTGGGTTTTATCAGGGTTTAGTTTTTGCTTAAGTCAACGCCAATCTTACAGATCCCAAACGCCACAGCCGTGAGTATACTCAACAAACCAATTTCCAGGAACAAGCCTGCAAAGATGTCGTTCCCGTATCCCGGGTTTGGCATAGCTATGATTGGGGTTACCAAGACACCCTCAGCTAACAAATAAACAGTTACGATCACAACAGCGAAAATGGAGACACCTACTGAAAGAAGGACATAACCCAGCTCCTTCCTAGGAGTAACGCCAATTTTCTTATTGTCTTCAATTTTTTGTGTGACAGACTTGAGGACTTCATCCCTAACAGGAGGTGGACTTCTTGTTTTTTCTATCACTATTTCGGGAAGAACTGGAATGATGATTTTTCTTCAACAGAAGGTGCTCTCTCTAGCTTCTCTTCCGCAGTCGTTTGTTTAACGTATACATTTTCTGATTCCTTCCTCTTCAGCCTTTTCTCCAACTCGTTAATTCTACGCTCCAGGACATAAGATGGACTTTCAACTCTCTGCGTCAATTGTTGATTTATTGCGTTCACCCATCTATCAACCGTTGCCTTAGAGTGTGCCCTCGATTCACTTTCCGTGCCAGCAATGTCTCCTGAAAGAAAAGAGAGTGCTGAAAGCAGAGAAGGAGAACTCTCAGGAGCAAGTGCTAGTTTTTCTGTTGTGCCATTCTTGAGACGTAGCACCAACTCGCTCTCCAACCTCTTCTGTTCCGCATACGCTTCCGATATATCGCTCAAGTTTATGCTTCTATCCCCGAACATCAAACGTTTGGTTGTCAAAACAAGCGGAGAATTGTTGAGAAACCCGGTAAGCTTTCCGCGCAATAACTCCCTCTCCTCGTCCAGATTAATCCCTCGCTTCTGTTATTTTCTGCAAATTCGGTATAAAACTTGCCTAGCACGCCCATGGCTATCCCAGTAGCAAACACAAGAATAATAGAAACTCACATTGAAGCAAAGAAGCATGCTTTTATTGGCCGCGTAATAGGGCTCTTAAGTGGGGTTCTGGTTTTGGGGGGTTCTATGTTTAAAATGTTCGCGCTTTGGTTGCTGAATAAGGATTCTATGGAGGGTGGGAAGGAAGGCTTGAGAAGGGATAAAAATTGAGGAGATTGCCTTATTCTGTGGTTGCTTATCTGTTTTTTTGTTTGCCTTCCCCGTTTCCCTCTGGAACATAACCATCTTTGGGTGGAAAATAACCGTTTTTGAGAACGCTAATTCACCATTGAGTCAATTATCCTTCGCAGAAGCATACCCGAGCTAGCGAAGTGGGGTTGCCAAAAAATCTTAAAACCGCGAAAATGTAATTGAAAGACCGGGGAATAGTTAAGATAAGGTCAAAACATGTCGACTGCCTCAAATGTCGTTATGCCAAGTTGAAAGGCGATTTATCAGGGATATATTGTAAACTTGGCAGACCCAAACCGATACGATACTGCAACCACTTTTTCAAACGTGGGAAAACCAACGTTTATTCCATCACTGGCTGACATCTGGAAGAGAGAGCGCTCAGGAATTCATAAACAAAGTTCCCAGTTTAGTGAATTAGAACATAACTATGAGGGAGGCGCGCACGCACTAGTCTTGCTAATGGTTAAATCCAGAATCTTGTGACAGTTGAGGCATCTCGTCTCAATCAGGTCAAAACCATCCAGAATGTCGAACTGTTTCTGAGTGTAACGCCTCTGTTTCGAATGGTCGCACAACGTTTGGTTGACGCTCGTCAACTCTTCTTGTTCCATTCTCCCTTCTCACCAATGAATTGAGTTGGAAGATTCTTAAAAGGCATATTCCAGTAACGTAATCTATAGAGCAGCAAGCGCGCTACGGGTTAGCTTGCTCGCCATTTGTCTGGATTGCTGTAACTGATTGCAGGTCCTCTCTCATACAGGGAGCTAAACAGCAACCAGAAGTCTGACCTTGAAAGTCGATACATTTTAAACCCTAGCAGTATCGTAAATCTTGCGACAATATAAAACAGATTTCTTGCCTAGAAATATGTCGGAAACCGATATGCATGCGCTGTTTTGCAGTGCTTTGGAGAGGGAAGGCGGAAGTAGTAGCGAGCCCGCTCGGAGTTTGACAGCAGCATGAAACGAACAATCAATGGCGTGTGTCTATCGCCAAGGGAAACCCAGGCAATACAGAAACCAACCGATAAGTCCGACAATGATCAAAAACGGCGCGAATAGGAGCCTAATAGGCACGGGTGCTAATCTTCTTCTGTTTAGTTTCAGCACTTTCCTTTCCCAAGACATAACTATGATGTGTTAAGAAATAACTCTTCTTCAGAACCCCATTTCAGTATTTAGTCAATTGCGCTTCACCTGAGTTTTAGCATCGGACACTAGCAAAGGGGAGGGCGAGGCAGTCATCGCAGTTACCCTTGCCATGTTTGCCCTCTAATAAGATGAATTCTCCTTCTCTTTTTAATGGTAACCGAAAAACACAATTATTGGAAATTCTTTTATACAACATTCGCTTCCACGGTTCGACGGGAAGAAAGAGAGGGCGGTTCGGATTCACCTCCCTTCACGCTCCTTTCTTTCTTCCTCTTTCTCGAAAACGTTTCTTCATATTGTCATCTATATAAGGATTAGTCAGTCCAAAAACCGACCACTTTTCCATGGTCAAAACACAGTAGCAACAAGAAAAGAAAAAAGGAAGAGAAGGATTTTTGGTTATTGCATTCTGTTCCATCATCTGAATTATCCCATGAACATGTATGTGGCTGTTCCAGCGTCATATCCACTGCCATCTGGGAAAGAAATGCCCTTGAAAGAGCCTTTAATCACGAGACCTTCCAGTTCTCCCCTACCATAAGCAACCCAATTGCCTTCCATCAGCGCCCCAATGACTGCGTCTCCATTAGTCACCGTAATTCCCGCAGCCGTGAAAGTCGGTCCATCATAGGTGTACAAACCAATACCGGTGAGTTTTATGGTGCCGCTGCCCACAATGATTCCATCTGGTTCATTATCAACGAACTTGAATTGACCCCACCCCGTATAACTATTCAAATCGATTCTCACGTTGCCGATACTGCTGCCTTCCACTGTCCCGTCCGGTCCAGCATACGGTACCCTATCCAAGTACACCAAATGACCGCCGCCCCTTGAACGCATTATATTGTTGTTGTCTATGGTAACAACGCCAGGATGCGCTGGATCCAGAACCATGATTTCTCCATAGGAGTAAGTTATCTTCTGATGACACCGTCCCCTTTCTTCGAAGGGCCAATTCTTGATTATTCCCATGTGAGTAGCATACAGAGCATTTTCTCCGTTGTACAAGGCATTATACGCCGACTCAATCCCTCTGCCTTCTACCTTGCAGAACATTTTAGTGCCTGTTAGTGTAAACCCGCCTTTATACAAAGCTTCCGTGGGCGACACAAACTGAACTTTTGTCGTTAACCATTCTGTTATCGTGGGCTTACCATGCAAGTTGAACGTTAACACCAATTCACCAGTCAATATGCCCGAAAAGGTAGTCAAATCGAGTTCCATGTGCCAAGTGTCAATATAGCTAAAGTCTTTAGGATACGAATATTCCCTATTATTTATGGTAACTACAGCTTTAAATATTCCAGAGGGGTCCCGATGGCCATCAATGATTTCAACGCTATCAACAACTACGTCTTTGTCAATAACATCTCTGCCGAGAATCCATTCGGATTTGTAGCATGCGTAATTATCTCTGTCTCTTTCTCTCCAAGCTGCTACAGTTCCGATAAGAGGCGAAACCAGCAATATTGTCGACAATAGAACAAATGCAATAAGTAGACTTTTCCTATTCACTTCAATCACCTCCCTTCTCTTCGCTAGTCTCCTTAGACCAAGGTTCTGCTTTGCTGCAGTTTGCTTATACGGTTTGTAGAACTATGTTCTAGAAAACAAGCGCTATTTGTTCAGGTTGAAGCAGGGTTCCAATCTCCAGAATAAGTGTTAGTCAGCTTTCTTCCGCATTGAGGACATCCGTCACGCCGTTTTACGCCTTTGAGCTTTAGGGTGACGTTGCATTTGTAGCAGATTCGCATGTTGCTGCATTCTGGACAGCAAAACGTGGCTTGTCCACCACAATAAACACAGGTCTTACGTTTGAACACGCACTCGTTGCACATATGAATTACACTTCAGGGAAACCGCTCTATGGTCTGAACCGCTTAAAAGTGGACGGTTGAAACGACTATCCAAGTCTCTGGAGAGACTCCCCGGTGAAAGTGAAAAGCTAAAACACCTTTACCTTTCTCATTGCGGTAAATCTGGATCAGAGTCAAATAGTTCCTCTTTCCGGCGTTCTGCCATTATGAAAATGTTGTAGCTGAAATCGACACCTTCCACTATTGGCTTCACATCTTCAACATAGTAGTATTTCTCTTTGAACCGTACCCAATCTCCACATCATACAACTAAGTCG
>CAVTHH010000011.1:0-79556 GCA_963734505.1 Candidatus Bathyarchaeota archaeon
GGATCTGAATACGCCAAAGCAACACAGCGCCTCTTCGACGCATACGTCTACATGGATATGGCCAAGAGAGAGACGACCATGAAAACGAAGCAAGATACTACCTAATGGCTCGAAAGAGTCCTCCGATACGAGCCCAATCGTCGCAACGCAAAATACCTGCAGAAGGAACCTTGTTCGAAGACTCTGAAAAAGTGGGCGAAGAAAAGATCTAGCTTTGTCACTCAACCAGGTCTCCATTTGCCGTTGTAGCTTCTTCAACAGCCAGCTTTGCCATGTTGAGCCCTCTTTGAAGAAAGAGCCGTAGGCTTAGTAGAGTATTTGAACACGCTGACATTCAAACCGAACTGCTCTTACACACAGAAGACGTCAAAGTCGGAGAAGAAGCCCAACTTGAACTTCGAATCGCAAACGTTGGAAAAGAAACAGTACAAGTAACAAAAGTCGAGAACATACTTCCCGAAGGCTTCCACCCCGTCAACAAACCAGCCGACTACTCATTCGAAAACAAAGACCTCATCATCAAAGGCAAACGACTCGACCCACTACAAATCTACGAAACAAAAATAGCCCTCACAACATCAAGGAAAGGCGCTTTCGAAATCAGTCCAAAAATCACCTGCGTTGACGAATCCGGACATCACATCTTCAGCGCACCCAACCCAGTTGCCATAAACGTATCATCAGTTCTACTCCCAGGCCGTATCACCACAGGATACGAAGACCTCGACGAACTATTGCTGGGCGGAGTACCGGAAAAGTATGCACTCGTTGACATCACCCTCATGCGACGAGAGAGAACTACTCCTAAAGAGACTCCTTCAAAACGCAGCTGAAAGCGGAGACATAACATTCTGCATCACCACAGACCCAGGAATAGCAAGAGATTTAGCAGAAAAACACCAATCAAACTTCTACCTGTTCGTATGCACCAACAGACCAGACTCAACAAGGCAGAGCCTGCCCAATGTCTTCAACCTGAAAGGAGTCGAGGGACTCACCGACATCGACATAGCCATAACCAAAGCCTTCAGAACCTTAACCGATTCGAACAGATCAAGAAGAGTCTTGCTCGGAATAGTCTCAGATGTTTTGCTGCAACACAACGCAGTAATCACACGAAAATGGCTAAGCGGCCTCATATCAGACTTCAAGTCAAAAGGATTCACAATATTAGCCGTTTTCAATCACCGCATGCATCAGCAACACGACGTAGAGGCAATTCTAGGTCTCTTTGAAGGAGAAATCAGAATTTCAGAGAGGGAAACGGAAAGAGGCAGAGAAAGAATCATCAGAATCAGAAAACTACTCAATCAACCTTATTTGACGAACGAGTTCCCTCTAACAAAAGAAAAACGGGCATCCTGAAAAAGCCTTAGTCCGCTCGCCATCAAGAAGTCTATTCTTTCCTGGAAAGGTTTAAGTGGGTTGTAAACAGTACTGTTTACGGTGGCTGTTTATGGGTCAAGTACAACTGCGTCTCCCCCAGAAAACAATCGAAGAAATAGACAAATGGGTAGCCGAAGGACGCTTCAAAAACCGAAGCGACGCCATAAAATCAATAATCACATACTACCAAGAACGCGAGAAAACCTGCAAGTTCTTCAACATGCTCCTAAAAAGAAGCGAAGAGGCAAAGACAGCACCCTGAATCGCTCGTGCCCATAGAGGAACTCGAGTGACTTACGCAGTCTTTCTGCATCCTAAAGCTGCAAAAGAACTCAAGAAACTAGAAGCACGCATCAGGGCAAGAATAATCGAACGCGCCAGGAGAACTGCGCCAAAACCCCATTGCAGTAGGGAAAAGCCTCAGCCAATCAGATTACTGGACCCTAAGAGTAGGTGATTACCGTGTCATCTACGAGATTGACCAAGGCAAGAAAAAGGTTGTGATTCTGTTTGTGGGTCACAGAAGCAAAGTGTACGACGATTTTTCGAAAATGCTCTGAAACCAACAACTTGAACGCGCAAAGATCACAGGTCAATCTTCTGACGGCTTCTTCCAGCTGCCACGTCTGGCAGGCTGTCCTCAAGCCTCTTCTCCGCAGCCACCGTGGCCTCCTCAAGAATCGCCATCGCTTCGGGACTTGCCTTTCCAACATCAACAGGAATGCTGCCTGACGAATTAGTCGAGGTAACAATGTCAGAAAGCAAGTCTCCTATGCACCCAAGCTCCTGACCCGCTTCAGGAAGAACAGCACTCATCTCCGAACGTATGTCATTCAACACACTTCTCGCAGGACTCAACGCCGCCACTATGTCACCCATCTCAGAAACCGTGCTAAGACGCATAGAGACACTCTGCAAGGCAAGCGACGCATGAGTAAGCATTTTCTCAACCTTGCGTATCTCCGAGAGCTCGGTGGAAAGAATATTGGCCCTCGCCTCGTCTCGGTCCTCCAAGGCTTTCACGACGCGACTGAAAATGCCAGCATCACGACGCTGAAAACGCCCCACCGCCTCGTCTAAACTTCTTGTCTGAACGTCTATTCGCTGGGTAACCGCGGTGATCTGCTGCTTCCAACCATCAGACGGATTTGCCCCCGTCCTTAATCTTGAAACACAGCAGATGCTGAGGGCTCCTTGTTCTTCCACCTGAACCTTTTGACCAAAACTTCACATCCCGAGCCATACTGGGCAACTGGCAAATAAAATACTGTTCGAGCTTTAGGGCTAAAAATATGACCCTTTGAAGTAGCTCTTTTTAGTAATCCATGCAAAACCCGACCCCACTAGACAAGCTTCGTTACGTAGCCCTGATTCGGAAAGAAACATGGAAAGCATTAAAATTCACTTTTAAGCAGACCTTCCGGTGCAAGTACGCACACCTTGATTTTAATAGCGCATATGGCGTGCGCAAATTGGTATCGCGCGCCTGTCTTCATATAGATGTAAGGCAGGGTTATAATTTGACCTCCCTTAAACGATATTGTTTCAAATAGAACACAATTATCATTTTTTGTGACATAAAAGTCACAATATTTAATAATTATCCAAACCCATTAGAAGAGACATCAACAAGAAAAGAGAAAAACACAATGACCAATCCCGCAAATAATGCTCCTCAAAACACAGAGCAAAAGCCCACATGCCCCGACTGCGCCTCAGAACTGAATGTTCCCCTCGACGTAGAAAAAGGGGAAATACTGAGCTGCCCAGGCTGTGGACTTGAACTCGAAGTAAAAAACAATCCTGTTGGAGGTGGAGGCCTAGATCTTCAGGAATTAACCCTTGAAGGCGAAGATTGGGGCGAATAAGAGCACTCGCACCAATCAGGTAACCATTTCTTTTCCACTTTCTCAATTTCTCCATGCGTAACTCAGCCAAAGTGGCACATAAGATTTTAAGTCAAGACTGTTCCACTCAAGACCGGAGAACAGACATGCAAAAGAACACAGTGGCCACGATCCTCGTTGTATCGGCTTTGATCGGTTATGCATTGCTTGCGCTTCCTTTTGCCTGCTCTTCAGACTCAACGACTCGTTTTCCTCGCATTCCTCACCGTGGCAGGCTTGCTTCTTATGATGATGCACCGAAGAGAGAAGAATAAACCTGGATCGTAGGGCACAGAAGGTTCTACTTCGGTAATTACATCCTCTAAGAGATGCCACCGTAGAAATTAACGGTCCAACCCGCTTCTCCTGGGAACTGTGACATACTTGCCGAAAGGATACCAACCGACTTGTCTCGGAACATCTTTTACTGCCATATCCTCCCCTAGATAATTGAAGCGAGCTTCTGGTCCACCAAGTTTCTCCACCACCATGCTGATAGCGTAGTCATCGGTGATCCATGGCGCCCAAAGAAACAGAAGAAAAACGAGACTTGCCACAGCCAAAACGGCGAAGGCACTTCTTTTTCATACTCGTATAGCGTCCGTAGCAAATGTCGACCGCGTTGATTAATATTTTTTGCTAATACAACCGCTCGCGCAGTGCTGTTTTCAGTGAAAGACAGCTATTTTGCCAAAAAGAAATAAGAACTTGCGGTTTCTTGGAGGATGCTTAGACTTAAATACATAAACCATTGAAATATTCGAGAGAGAGGAGAAAATAAAAAATGGCAAAAATAGTAACAGTAGCTTTAGTTGTAATAATGCTCGTCGTAGGCTTCGGCAGTAGGCTTAGTTTCAGGTCCATTCCTTATGCCGCAAACATCGACAACCACCGATACAGTGTGGGAAAACATACAGAAAACAGGAGTCATCAAAGTCGGCACAGACCCAACATGGCCACCTTACCAACTACGAGATCAACGTCACCAACGAAATCGTAGGATTCGAAGTTGACATAGCAAACGCATGCGCAGCAAAACTAGGCTTGACTATACAATGGAATGATGTGGCTTTCGACGACATCATCCTCTCCGTTCAGCAAGGTCAACTTGACATGGGCGTCAGCGGCTTCTCAGTAAAAGCAGAAAGACTCGACACAAGTTGCCTTCACGTTACCACACAGCACAACCCTAGGACAAGTCGTAATGCTCAAAAGCACCAGTGACAGCCAAAGGCATAACCACCGTAAACTCACTTGCAGACTTCAAAACCCTAGGAATCACGGTTGGAGTACAAGCTGGAAACGTCCAACAAAAAGAACTTCAAAAGGCAGGCGTAGACAATCAGAACATGGAGTGACTCTGCATCGCCCTTCCAAGACATGGTCAAGCGCAAACCCAAGCGTACAGGCAGTATACGCTGAAACACCAATCACCACCAACTGGATCGACCAGTTCAAAACGCAAGGAATCGAGGTCGTCCCCGTCTACAGTCACCCATACTATCCAGTTGCATTCCTTGTCAGCAAGAACTCTCACACACTATTGGACAAAATTGGACGGCGCACTAGCAGAGCTGATCTTCGACGGAACAATAGAGCAACTCAGAGCAAAATGGAATGCGTACTAAACAAACGTGATCAGTATTGGACGTTTGGCAACAATTCATCTTCCTCCTGGAAGGAGTACCATTAACTCTTTCCATTTCTATCATTTCTTTTTTAGTCGGCATTGCAGTAGGGTTGCCTCTTGCATTCATCAGAGTCTACGAAAAAGAAATCAGTTTTGTAGTTGACGCTTACGAAAAAGTATTCCGCGGCGTTCCAGAAATCGTTCTGATGCTGCTTTTCTACTTCGGCTTACGACCATTCTTCCCATCTCCCATTTGGCAACGCCTTCTTCGTAGCAGCCTTCGTGCTAGGCTTGAGAAGCGGAGCCAACCAATCACAGATTTACAGAGGCGCAATTCACGGCGTCGGAGATGAACAGATGATTGCCGGCATGTCAATTGGTTTCTCCAAATGGAGAGCAATCTGGCACATCATGGTTCCACAAGTTTTCAACTTCTCCACTGCAGGTTTAGGCAGCGAGTACGCTTTACTCATCAAGGACTCAGCCTACGTTTACGTCATCGGCTTAGTGGAAGTGATGAACACGATCATTATAGTGTAAAAACTCAGCCCAATGACGTTGTTACACCATTCGTTCTTGCCGCCGTCATTTATATCGCAATAACATTCCCCATTGCCTTCTGGCTTGACAGGTGGGGAAACAGAAGAAAAAAGAAAATAGGGTTGTAGAAAAAATGACAGACTTCGTAATGGAAGCAAGACACGTATACAAAACCTACGGCAGCAAAAGCAAAGAACCAAAAAAGCAGACACAGACGCATGCGTCGACGTCAAATCACATAGTCGAAGCAGTCAAAGACGTTTCACTCCAAATCAGAAAAGGCGATATCAAACTGATTTTTGGACCCAGCGGCTCGGGAAAAAGCACTTTTCTCCGCTGCATGGCTATGCTTGACATTCCAGACAAGGGTGAAATCTACCTCGGCGACGAGTGCCTAACTGAACCCGGCGTTGACTTGAACAAAGCCCGTGCGAGAATCGGGTTTGTCTTCCAACACATTTACCTGTTCCGTCACCTCACGGCTTTGGGAAACGTGGAGTTGGCGCTTCGACAAGTGCTTAAGCTACCCAAAGACGAAGCTCGCAAACGAGCCTTAGACGCTTTGACGGAAGTGAAGGTCACTGACTGTATCAACAAGTATCCTTCCCAGATGTCAGGTGGACAAGCGCAACGTGTTGGCATAGCCAGAGCCATAGCCCGCAACCCCGACATCATCCTGCTTGACGAACCCACTTCGGCACTAGACCCAGAACTCACTGGAGAAGTCATCGACACTCTACGCGACTTGGCAAAGGAAGGCACAACCATGCTCATCGTAAGCCACGAAATGCCGTTTGCCCGCGAAGTCGCAGAAGAAATGATATTCTATGATGAAGGCACAATCGTCGAAACTGGGCCCCCATCACTGTTCTTCAACGCACCAAATACAGATCGAGCCAAGACAATTCATGACACGAATCATAAATCGAACCACAAGGGAATAAATGATGTTTGAATTCCTCCTCAACCCAATGTATCAAACATGGATCGTTCAAGGATTACTCCTGACAGTAGAAATCACGCTGTTCGGGGTCTTGTTGGGGTTGGGATTGGGGACGCTGCTGGCAATCGGCGACATTTACGGGAAAAAACCCGTTAAAGCAGCCATCGCCGTTTATGTCGAATTCTTCAGAGGAAGCCCGCTGTTTGTTCAGCTCTTTCTAGCGGTTTACACTGTGCCGGCAATACTCAATATCCAGATTGATCATGCTGTTTTGGCTTTTTTGGTTTTTGGATTAAACAGCGCTGGCTACCAGAAAGGTTACATGAAAGGTGCAATGGAAACCATACTGGGTGACCAAATGCAGGCAGGTCTATCGGTCGGCATGTCAAAAATTCAAACGCTTCGTCACGTGATTCTGCCGCAAGCTTACCGAATAGTCATCCCCTCTTGGACTAACGAATTCTGTTCCTTAACAAAAAGTACAGCTACCTTAGCATTTGTAGGCTTCTTGGATTTGGTTGGTGCAGGTCATCTCAATCTAAAGGCATAACCTATGCAGATTCTACCCGTTTGGATTGTTATTGGAGTAATCTACTTTGTCTGGATCACTGTCTTCTCCAAGGTAATGGACATAATTTACGAGAAAAAGAAGATACCGGGCGTAGAACTCATCATGCAGTAGCTACTGCTTCTTTGCCCTTTTTTCAAAGAAAAAGGGCCACGGTAGCCAATGTATACTTCACCCGGTTGAATTTTAAACCTTTATGAAACACCCATACTTGCGCCGATCCAAATCGACCCAATTCTGGTTAAGTGACAACAAGAACCACGCCTAACACGGTGACCATTATGCTCACAGCCAGTTTAATCGACAAACGCTCTTGCTGCTTCAAAACCAGAAAAGCGAACAAAGCAACGAACAAGGGTTCAAGAGAAAGCAACGGAACCACCACAGAAACCGCATCCACACTCAGAGCATAAAACGAAAGAATCCAAGAAATTCCCAGCCCAACTCCAGCTATCCAGAAAAGCCTCAGATCCTTTCGCAGCGAAATATGTTTTCCAGCCTTTTTGCGATAACCAAAAATCACAAAATACGGAACAAACGCGAAGCAATAAGCGATCGCCACCCCCAGAAACGGAGCATTGGAAATGTTCAAAGCCGACTTCATAAAAATGGCAGACACACCGTACGTTAACCCCCCAACTATTGGAAAAAACCAGTCTTTCAGGGTCCTGTCCGCACACGTGTTGTCCCGACAACTCATTTCAATGAAAATAACTCCTGAAGCGATGGCGGCAACGCCAACCCAGTTTGCAGCCGTCAGAAGCTCACTCAGAAAGAAAACTGCGAAGAGCGCGCTATAGATCGGATACACGGAAAACACGGAAGAGTTGACAGACGGCCCAAGCCTCTTCAAGCCAACGTAATAGAAGAGCCTGACCAATCCAGGCATCAATATGCCTCCCGCACCGAATAACAGCACGCCAGAAAGGCTAACGGTTGAGAAATCAGTAAGTAACGCTGCAAAAGGCAAGATAACGAGTAAGCCAGTGAACGAGATTAACATGCTGACGTTGAGCGCGTCTGTCGCTTTTGAGTTTCTCCCGACTAAAACGATGGCGACACCCGACACGGCTGCGGAAAGCAATGCAAACGGAATTCCGATCATAGCCCTCAAAAGTGTCGTCTTAAGTATTAAAACCCAGTCTCCCCCGGACAACAGAGTATATCTTGCGCTCGCCAAGAATGCTTTGGAAAGACCGTTACGCATTCTGGAGAGTCCATTTTAAAGCAATAGATTGTTAGAAGAGATTTGCCGGAAAGTGCCAATTGAAGTCTGACTTACAGGAAGGCACACCCCAATCGTTTATTAATCGCAACGTTAAGAGATGTGAGTCTACGGTGACAGGATGAACTACTGGAAAATTGTGAAGAAAATTGCGACTGCTTTCGGAGTTGTGTTTGTCGTATTTGGAGCGCTTTCTGCATTTTTAACCTATGAACAACTCGATATGCAATACGGATCAACCGCTCCCGCTAGCTATATTCTGGTCGCCAGCTTGATCGTTGTGTTGCCTTTCATGCTTTACGCCGCGCTCTCGTTTGTGGTGGCAGGTTTCAGCTCTCGCGCAGCAAAAGAAACCGACAAGAAAGATGCAAACGTGGCTGTTGCGACTGAAACGGAATAAGAGCGCTTGCTTCCAAAGCTTGCCCTCCCGCGCGCACTCATAAAGTCTTCATAACTACATTCTTGAAGTCAGCAATCAATGTTACCTTAGTTCTGACAAGCATAGGAATAAAACCAAATTTCTTGGAAAGTTGAACACTCGCTTTTTCCAAATCACTCAGAACTGCCGTGTTTACTTTGACCCAAATGACATAATACTTGGCTCTTTTCTTTGCCACAAAATCAAATCGTCTGCGTTCATGTTCTTTACCCGAATAATCAGAGTTGTCGAGAGCCGTCTTCATTTCTATAAAATCTTCCTTCTTAGAACCAAGAAATTTCTCCGCATAGTCTCGGTAAGGGGAACTTCTTCCTACAAAGTCTGAGAGTACCATGTAACTTTGAACGGCGAATCCTTGTTTTCTAAGATATTTTGATGCGAGCCTCTCACCGATATATCGTTTATAGACACTGAGTTTTTGCTGACTATATCCGGACACTTCCCACAACTTCCTGAAAGTTTTTAGTACAAAAAATGAGTATAAGAGTTTTGAGAATTTCAAATAAGGGTTTTAGCGCTTCATTCTAGCGCGCTATTCGTTCTCTTCTTGACTTATTCTCTTCTTCATATATTCTCGGGTATAAGTGTTCTGCGAGCTCTTTCTCTCGTAGCTGGGCCATCGCTTTCCCAGGCACCTAGCCCTTCACTTTTTCTTTCGAGTCAAATAGAACCTTAACGCTTGTTTTCCATTACAAAGATTCATAAAGCCTTTTGCTCAAAGCATCCGCTACACCCTGAAAAGAAACAGAGGCTCCATTCACTTGAAATGCCCAATTCAACCGAGAAATAACCGGATGCGCCCTTGCGGCTCAGTCCTTTCCTTCCTCCTAAAGGTACAACGCTTTTTGAATCCTAGCACGCGTCACTTTGACGTTAAAGGTTTACTATGACACAGTATCTTGCGCGTCAGAGACCGACACTAACCTCATTGTTTGTCGGACGACTTATCAAAATGAATGGCGTTAGCTATCAAACGGCGCATTCCATCCTCAAGAGAAACCGCAGGAGTATACCCCAAAATACGTTTTGCCTTAGAAATGTCGGCACGGCTGCCCTTGATATCGCCAATCCGAGGCGGCTCATGACAAACCTCAGGCTTTTTACCCGACAGATCAGACACAGTCTTAGCTAACGCATTGATCGTAACCGCTTTTCCAGAACCAATGTTGAAGATTTCGCCGTTGGCACTGTCGTTTTCCGCAGAAGCCACGACAGCCTTCACCACATCGTACACGCTCACGAAGTCTCTGCTTTGGGAACCGTCACCGTAAACAATCAACGGCAAACCCCGCCGAGCATGATCAACAAACTTGGTTATCACGCCAGAATAATCGTTCACTCCCTGCCGCGGCCCGTAAACGTTGAAGAATCGCAGGACAACCGCCTTCAAGACCTCCTGCAGACAAATATTCCTACAATGGTGCTCAGCCTCAAGCTTAGACTCCGCATAGGGCGAGATCGGATTAGGGATGGCTTTCTCGTTCACAGGCAGCTTCTTGGGATCGCCGTAGACCGCGCAGGAAGAGGCAAACACAAACTTACCCACACCAGCCTCGACGCAACAACGCAGCAAAGTCAAAGTTCCACCAGCATTCACGTCAAAGGTCAAGGCCGGGTTCTCCACGGAATAAGGCACACTCGTCACCGCAGCCAAATGAGCCACCACATTCACGCCATCCAAGCATTTTTTGACAACCTCAGCGTTGCGTATGTCGCCCTCTATCAACTCAGCCTTGCCAGACTTCAAATGCTCCAAAATGTTCCCTGGACTTCCAGAGGAAAAATTATCTAAAACTCTAACCTCGAAACCGCGCTCAACCAGAAAGTCAACCAGGTGGCTGCCTATGAAACCTGCTCCGCCAGTCACCAGATACCGAGTCTTCGCACCCATGAACATTCCCTAATCATAAGTCGCAAAGGAAGAAATTAAACTTAAAGTTTCTGTCTCAGAGCGCACGCTAAAAGAGAGAGCAATGCCAAAATTCTCACAGACACTGAAGACTGAAACTTTGCCTATTCTATTTGAGGATGGGTATTCCGAGGACGTTCGCGAGTTCTTCGCATGTCATCCGCAGTTCAGATATCTCAGCTTTAAGCGAACTTATTGTAGACTTCCTTTTTCTGATTTCATTCGTCAACCTATTTTCCAGTTCCTCCATTGTGACGAGTAAACGCTTTTTCTCTTCAAGCAACTTGTACTCTTCTTCGGTCAATTGTGCTAGGCCACCGGAATCTTCAACCTCGCTAAACATTCTGTCACACCTAACGGAATATTATATCTTAATATATAATTGCTATGCTCTTGCTCCCGACACGTGTCAAAAAACGAAATACAGCAAAGGTCGCGCACGAATTCAGTCCCAAACCCTATCTAGGCGCAAACGAGTAATAGAACTCAAGCATAATTGTTGCCGGTTTAGAACGAAATATCACTGCAATGCAACGGGTGCTGGCTAATGCATTTGTGACTGCGATTACGCAATCACACAGCTTTATACCCTCACACTGTTTAGTTCATGTATGTTAAAAACATTTAAAGCACTCATTCTCACTGCCGACAAGTTTGAGGACATGGAGTTGTTCTTTCCATATTTCCGCTTACTGGAAGAAGGGATAGAGGTCGATGTAGCAGCCCCCGAGAAGGGACACATTGAAGGAGAACACGGCTACGGATTCGAAGTCGAAAAAACCTTTGACGAAGTCCATCCAGACGATTATGACCTGTTATTAGTTCCCGGCGGGGCGCCAAATGGAGCGCCGTCAGTGGTCAGAAAGGACACCAGGGCTCAAGCCATTGCAAAATCGTTTTTCAACTCCAACAAACCCGTTTCCTCCATCTGTCATGGCCCCTGGCTCTTGGCTTCCTCAGGCCTCGTAAAGGGAAGACACTTGACTGCTTACTGGTATGACGGCGTTCCAGACGACATAAAGAAAGCAGGCGGAATATACGAGGACAAAGAAGTAGTTGTTGACGGAAACCTTGTCACGTCACGTTATCCTGGGGATTTGCCCGCGTTCATGAGAGAAACAATGCGAATGGTAAACAGGATCAAGAAATAGTTCCTGAAAACGTCCGAATAAAATCTCCATTTTTGAGTTTTTTTGAAAATTGAAGTAAAAAGAAAAAAGAGAAAAGAGGTCTATTTCAATGCAATTTTTCGTTTTGGCTTGGGCGTTTTCTTCGGAAGCGTTATTTCCAGTACTCCCTCGCTCAGGTCTGCTTTGACTTCGTCAATTTTTATCTCCTCTGGCAGCTCAATTCTTCTGTAGAATGTTTTGCATGCGCGTTCTTTACATATGTAAAGTTGACCTTTCTCGTCATATTTCCATCCTGCCATGCCCGTTATCGCAACCGCGTTGTCTTGGACTTCGATCTCGATGTCTCCTCTTTTGAAACCGGGCATTTCCGCTTTCAAGAGATATTCCTTTTCGCTATCTTTCAAATCCACCGCTGGGACCCGGATTTCAGGCATAAAAGAAAATGTCTTGGTCCAATTCGCAGGGAAAAGGAGATCTTCAAAATCACTCCTGAATCTGGTGAACGTGTCGTCGAACGCTTGCCAAATATCCGAAGGAGAAGCGGGCGCCAAATCGGATATTTTACTTGAGGGTTTGCTAACTATCATCGACTTCTTTTTCTTGGCTGCTGTTTCGGCTTCCTTTGAAGCTTCTTTATCTTTGACTGTGGGTTTCTTTTCAGCCATTAAAACTCCCAGTAAACGTTGTGTTATAGTTCTCTCTTAAGGGTATGTGACTGTAGGAAGACAACCACAAGCGCGCGTTTATTGGTTGCTTAAAGATTTCAATGATTTGTCTTATGTTTTGTCCTGCTGGTTATGGAGAAAGTGTCTCCCGAAACTCTACTTTTGTTTCTTGTGGTTTTACTTTGGGGACTCCATCGAGTGCAATTCCACAATCTCTTTTCTTTTTCCGCGCGTTATGATTTTCCTCTATTCTTCTGTTTCTTCTTTCTCTTGAGTTTGCGCTCGTTTGTTTTCTGCTCGTTTTCTTGAATCGCTACTGTTTATTGAAGCCATAGCAGCCAGCCCTCCTGCGCCAATGCTTTTCAGAGTTTCCGTCGGCAACGCAAAGATAATGGTGTTGCTCTGGTCCTTGCTAACCTGCTTGATAGTTTCCAGAATTCTCAGCTGCAGCGCATCATTTTCCGCTAAGACAGCGGCTGCTTTCGCAAGATTTGTAGAAGCTTCCAACTCAGCCGCAGACTTGATTACTATCGCTCTTGATTCGCGTTCTGATTCGGCTTGAACCGCAAAAGCACGCTGCATGTTTTGGGGCAGATTTATTTCCTGCAGTTCAGTTCTTGCAATGTCGATTCCCCATTGCTGGGCCAACTCGTCGATTATGCTCTTTATTGAGACCGCAACTTGCTCACGGCTGGATAACAGCTCGTCTAGTTTGTATTGTCCGACAATGTTTCTCATGGAAGTCTGCGCGTACTTGGTTACTGCTTCCTTATAGTTAACGACATTCAGAATTACCTTCTCAGGGTCTTCCACTTTCATGAAGACAACCGCGTCAAGACCCACCGAAATGCTATCCTTGGTTATCGCAGACTGCCCTCTCAAGTCTATGGTCTGCATTCGCATGTCAACTCGGTAGAGCGAGTCAACGAATGGTATCTTGAAGTTTATCCCTGTGCTGGCGATTTTGGTGATTTTTCCAAATCTAAGGACAGCAACCTTTTCCCACTGCTTAACAATGTAAAACCCTAATCTACCCACTAAAAAGACGAAAAGAACAGCTAAAAAGATTAATCCTATCTCCCACGGTTCCACTTTTCCAGCACCGGTAGACCATATTGCCATAACTCAATATAAAATTTTATCCCAAACCCGAAACTAAGGAGTTCCTTTCTCAGAGACTGCTGTTTCTTCTCGATATTGACGAATTACTCTAATGAGTTCCTCCAATCCCTTGCCTCTGATTTCAATCGGTTCTCGACCTACAACATGTAACGTAAAGACAGGAGGTCCAAGCGACAGAAACACACCCAATATAATCAGAATTATGCCACCAATACCCAAACCTGTCGAAATAATATACAGGATATTTGATAAAATATCTCCTTCCCAATACCAACCCTGCGCAATCAGAGGACGAAAATAGTTCAACAACAATCCAAAAACAATAACAAAAACCCCTGCCGCAATATAGCGTAATGGAATCTCCTTCTCATACTCAATGGAGGAGATGTAGCGGTAAGAAGCGTCAACAATTTCTTTTCCACCAAAGATCCCCTTCTTTTTGAGGATGAGACGTTTGTTTGTCACATATACTTCCCTTTGAGGATTTCCAACAATGATAACTTTCTCGTCAGGAGTGAGGTATGAGGCAATATCAGACGGTATTGACGAAACCATTTATCTTGTTCCCTGTAAAAATGGGGAGATGTGCTACTGCAGGCCTTCAAGTTCACGGCTCGTTGCATCGATATTTGAGACTTCCCTTTTTAGCTGGGGTTCGTCATGTCTCATTTCTTCACAATGACAATCTCTGTTTTCTTCCTTTGTTTTACACTGTTCACACAAGTTGGAAACTGGTCTCGTGGAGGTCTTTTGATGAATGTACATGGGATACTGGGTGCAGTTCTCACACCAATGCCAATTGTCATGGTCGCTTCCCTTAACATATTCCACCAATTCTAATCACCAACTCTCTTTTGCAATTTGTATCTGCAAAGAGAAAACACTAATATACGTTATCTTTAACCAGTGCAACAAAAATACAAGCGCACGCTAGTGTTTAAGCAATTCAAAAGATAAAATATCTTCCAAAACTTTCTTGCAGCGCTCTAATTTAGAAATTTCTGCGTTGATCTTCTCTAACTCTTCCCTAGCGCTTACTTCAATTTTCATAATCACCCAATCACATGATTGCCGTTTTAAGGTTTCTTGTGAACCGCACTTGGCCTAGAAGTCAACTTTTCTTTGCAATCAAGTGGATCTTCCGGTCCTGTTTTCTATAGTTATGTTCTACCAAACAATAACGCTGTTTGTGGAAAAGTAATCCGTTTTTGGACTTCATACTTCTTATATATTTGATAAGCCCAAAGCAACTCGATGCGCACAGTGGTTCAGTCCATTTTCCTTTTCCTAAAGGAATGGAGTCTCTTGAACTCTGATGCGCATCCCTTCATCACAAATTATGCTTTAGAAAAAGCAGTCCATTTTTGGACAGACGAGTCGTTATATACCTGTTCAACCGAGAAACAAACTGATGCGCTAGCGGTTCAGTACAAGTTCCTTTGTCCTATAGGTATGACGTTTCTTGAATCCTAGCGTGCGATACCTTGAAGTTCAAGTTTTGCGCGTCCGCTTCCTTATTGCTTCACCATTCTCTATCCTGAACACGTTGCCAAACTCGGTGAGAACAGTCTCGCATTTAGTGCATTTCTGAGTTTTCAAAGACCGGAAAGCAAGGATAGGACGATGCTGTTCAGGATGAGGATTAGTTTAGTTTTGCTGTTGCAACTTCCAAAAAGTTCCAGCAGCCGCAGTTGAGACATTGAACTTTTAGCGTTGTTTTCACGCTCAAGCCTTCAATCCCATCAAGAAGCATTTAGGCTTTAAGATTGTTTAGGCGACACTCACGAGCACTGTTGACTTGTTGTGCACAAAAATACATAACCTTATAGGAGACGTAGTAGCAAACTGAAATTAACTCGACCTAGTGGAAGTTTCAAATGGAAATCAGAAGGCTGCTAATAGTGGTCTTTTTCTTGACTGTTGGGATTCTGCTTATTGCTGACGGTGTTGCAGCGAGTTTTGCCGTGACGTTTCTGGTTGGTTTGGCTATGGCACTTCTCGGCTCTATATTCTGGCTTAACGCTGAATAACAAGTCTGTTTACTTTTAACGCAGCGCTTACTTCACTAAAACTCATTTCTTTAACTTCTTAACTCTGCGTTCCCAAGCCGAAAATTTCCCTCGAATGCCAAGCTGCGGATGCGGTTCAAACTCACCGATTAGCCGCCACGCCTCAAGCGGTAACACGGCAGAAGACTCCTTCATGCAAGCTTCCATGTGCTGACATTCATCACCGCAGAAACCTCGAATTTTCCAGTTACCAAAACAGGTCGGTCTCATATCGTTATACTCGTGTTTGTTTTTAGTTTTTTGGACAGGCTGCACCTCTCCGTGTGCTCCGGCGCAACCAAGCCCGTTCGCTGCAGAAAGCTTAGCGGAAAGCCTTCTCCTTTCTCCCCTATTCTGCTCGTCCCACGATACTATAAAGGAGCCTTCAGAATGGAAATATGACAAGAACCGAAAATGATATTCCATCTTTCTTCCGTCCAAAGACACGAAGAAACCTGGAGCGCGCATGCTTGTTCCTAAATTCGTTTTAGAGTGAATCCCACACCTCCCCATGGGAATGAATAGGCTCACGAGAAGAACAACAACAATCATTTTTTCCGAAAAACGCATCCGTTTTTCTTTCACACACTTCTTCTCAAATATTTTCGGAACAGGCAAGCGCGCTACGGTACATCATGTTTGACTTTGGGTTGCCATAAGGCTTATGAAGTTGACACTTGTTCCCTGCGGTAATTCACCGGTTATGGTTGACATGGGAAACCTCATAGTTGCCGTTCTCGGCGCATCGGATTACGCAAGCAGCCTTGGCAAGAAAGGCACGGCCTACGGACATCACTCTTTACGACTTGAAGAGAGGCTTGGACAGCGTGACGTTCGTAGAACCCACCAGATATCCTGAGAGGCTAGCCCCGCTCTTCTATGCGGTAGCTATGGCTGATAAGGCACTGGTTGTGGTGGACGAGTTGAACTCAAGCTTCGGAGAATGCCTTGTTATGCTTCAATGCTCCAACGTGAACGGCGGCTACTTCATTCTTAGAAACTATTTATCTAGGGAAAAAATTGAACCTTTGATTAGGGGTACCTGTCTGGAGAGATTCGAATTTATGGAGGACAATCCGACGTTGCTGAGAGAGCGATTCATTACCGAAGCTGCCCTTCAAGAACCAGAGAACGAAGCCGAAGAAGCCGTAGGGACAGTTCCCCTTGACCATGCGTTTAACGTGAAAGGAGTGGGGACCGTGGTCCTCGGCACAGTAACCAACGGCAGCATCATGAAACATGATACCATGCAGGTTCTTCCAGGAGGAAAAACCACGCAGGTAAGATCGATACAGAAGCAAGACGACGAATTCGATTCAGCATATGAAGGCGAGAGAGTAGGTCTCGCACTGAGAGAACATAGAAGTCGCAGACCTGGACAGGGGAACAGTCTTAACAAGAGATCCCGCAGTTAAATCTTCAAAACTGCTGGATACTCATGCGTCCTTGGTTAAGTATTGGCCTGCAAGAATAAAGACGGGCATGATTTTGCACTTGGGACATTGGATGCAGTTTATCAATGGCAGGGTTGAAGCCGTCACTGACGAGGAAGACTGGCGCAAACCGGTTTTAACGGTGGCTTTGGATAAGGAACTCGTGCATCGACCAGGCGACCAAGCCGTGCTCATGTACTTAGAAGGTGGAAAGCTGCGCGTAGCCGGCACGATAGAGCTGCCCTGACCCTACTGATGCAGATATGAAACGTGATGAGTGGCTGTCTTGACGACTAAAACGTTGCTTTGTGGATGCGTTTATGAAGAAAGCGAGTGGATGCTCGTGCGAGTAAAAGAGTGTGAAAGGCATCAGAAGCAGCGAACCAGAAAAAGAGAGTACAGACCAAAAGCAGAATGCAACAGGAACGATACCAAAGGCGAATAAACGCGCGCGTTTCGCAAGAATTCCACGCCAAAAAAAAGATCAATATTCTTCTTTCTTTTTTGGTGGATATTACAAATCGTGTTCCCGCGCATGAGATTGCCCGAGCGACTACCCATTAGTTAGCTGGGAGAGCCTGCCTCTAAAGTGAAAGACGTTAGTTGCGAAAAACAATTGACTTTTTAGTGAAGTGCGGTTGTCAATAAACCTTTAACAATAGACAGATTAGAGCGCTAGGTGAAAACTATGGAAATAACTAAGGAGCAGTTTCTCGATTATGAAGCGGTAAGGCTCTCAGGAGTGACAGATATGATTGCTATCGCTGTTATAGAAGAACTGAGCGGATTATCTAGGGAGCAAATCTTTGAGATAAGGAAGCGCCATGACGAATTGAAAAAGAAGTACACTGCAAAAGAGTGAGTGCACTCGGCAAAACTCTGCTGCGAGACTATCTACAAATTCTGCTTTTTACTGAAGATTCTATTTCTTTGGAGAGTTTTTGAAAACTGCACAGTCCATGCATTGCTTCATTGTGCATACATCTTCTGAAAATGGGCAACAATGAAAAATCCGCGGGAGATAAGCGTTCAACGCCTCGTTCTCAACAGACTCAAAATCTAGTTTAGCCTTACTCAAAAGTGTTCGAATCTCATCTGTAGATTTCTGAGTCACTTCTCTCCCTCAAGAAGGGCAAATCGTAGGATAGCATATAAACCATATTTCCAGAAACCTAATACATCAAAAACGCCACGCCAATCAGTCCAGCATGGAAAGATATAGAAAAAGATAAAGGAAAAAGCAAAGGGCTCGTCTGAATCCATTTAGTGAATTTTCAGCGCGTGCCAAATTCGACTCACTTGTTCATTAGCACTCTGCCCATACGTTGTTGCTGTTTCAGTCGCGAAACCCTCTATTCTTCGCCAAGCATTTGTACCGCGTTTAAAGCTGACAGCGCTGAGGTTTCCATGCTTGAGACCGCCGACTCTACGGCATTAACATACATAAATCGTTTGTCAATGCGGGTTGGAGGCAACTTGGTTAGGGGTTTGAACACAGGGTAGGCAGCTTTCCAGCAACGCTCCAAAACCATAACTCCGCCGTCTCTAAAGATGCCATTGAACACATATTGGGCTGAGGGGCTCTGGCGAGGAAATCGTAACCAAAGACCTCCCATCCCTTGCTTTTTGAATGATGTACTGAGTTATCGAACCCGAGTCCTCTGTGGTCAACACAATAGCCGGAGGCTCTTCCGAATCTTTCAAACCAAAACATTCTGGGTCAAAAACGCCACGCATAACCCGCTTATAGACAGGCTGATAAGTCTGAGGCTCCCAACCATGCACGGACAAGCCATCGAATCTTATGTCTGCAAGTTCAAGAGGTGTGGCGATTATCACACTGTCAAAAACCGTCATGTCTCCTCCAGCATACACCTTATAATTACCTTCAAGCGTCTTTTCTATCATTTCAACTTTTTGAGACAGTTTAACCGTGGCATTCGAGGCTTTCGCAAGATGAACTGGCAAAGTGCTGTTGCCCTCCGCTAAACTGTACATTGCCCCCGAGTAAACTCCTATCAAGGAAGAAATCCCCGCCAATCCTCCCAGGTCCGCGTTCTGAGAGTATATAATCCTGGTGATGGGAGCAACAATTTCATCAATAAAGTCATGACTAACGCCTTCCTCAATCAATATCTCAGAGAACTTCTCTTTGTGCCATTTGTCTAAACCAGTCGCCTCGAAAATTTCACCCATATCGGCAGGGACGGAGAGTTTTTGGTACAGTTTGGCTACTTGCCCTCGTGCTTTCCTCAGGAGAAGAAAAGTTCGCGCTAGGCTAAGTTTGTACTTTTCCAGAAGTCTAAGGCTTGTGGCGAATGACTTCTTGTTTGACTTGAAAACGAATTCTGAGCCATTCCATACCGCGAAATCCACGCGTTCTTCGATTGGCGTCGTTCTCAGCTGCTCGTCCCCTATGAGTCCCGAAAGCGTCCTGTTGAAACGGTTGAAGAAGGCGGCACCCAACTCAAGATTCACTCCAGCCGCATTACGCGTTAGGATTCTGCCGCCTACTCTGTCCGCAGAATCGTAAACAGTCACTTTTACGCCTGGAAGGTATTTGCGGGCAAAATATGCAACGGAACACCCGCCTATACCAGCACCAACTACCGCTAAATTCGCCAGTTTCACACCCGAACATGAATGAACACCTAACAAGATAAACCCAAATGTAAACAACAGGTTCAGAGTTTCAATCAACAAACCTTAAGTAACACAGCCTACGCGTAGGGGTATGCTCCAAGAAGTCAAAGGGTTCGCCCAATTCATCAGTGTAGAAAGAGGCATAATGCTTTTCATGATCTCCGTCGGCGCAACATTCCTGATGACCAAAACCCTCGCCTGGTCTTCCGCCCTTTACCTCGGCTTCACAGTGTTCTGTATCTGGAGCGCCGTAGACGCCATAAACAACCTTTGCGACGCTGACCTGGACGCCCTTTCTGACCCTTCACGTGCGGAGTTCACAAAAAGACTGGGGAAACTGGGCATGCTCATCACGGGAGCTTTTGCCGCTTTGTCTTTGGCATTGGGCGCCGCAACATTGATCCCCTTCGTTGCTCTGTCTGTCGCGCTAGGCATCGTTTTCGGCGTATTGTACTCTGTTCCTCCTTTCAGACTACGGAAAACAGCGTATAAACCAATAGTTAATTTCACTGTGGGTGCGGTTCCAGTGCTGATCGTTGCCGCTTTCTTCAACGTATTTTCCGCCGATGTTGTTTCGCTTATTCTGCTCATAGGCGTAACAACTTCAGTTAACAGCTTGTGGGAGGACTTGGCGGACTACGCTTCAGACTTCCACAGCGGCTCTCGAACTGTGCCGATAATTTTCGGTTTCCGCAAGGGGCTTCTCTTGACAATCAGCCTGGGCTACGCTATGATTCCTATGATGGTATTCGTAGGCTTGCTCTTTCAGCTTGGCTGGGTCTACTACGCTTCATTGATCGCGCTTGCCGCATTTGTGTCGCTTCGAATCGTACAGAAAAGAGATACATTATTCAATCACCCTGGAAAAGACACTGAGAGACTGCACATGCTGGGCGAAGTTTTGGCAAGAGACTTCGTAGTAACTGCTATCGTTTTTACGCTCAGTTTGATGGTTAGCAGTCTACTCAAAATCAACACAACCTTTCTATAGATAAGCAATATTTCATTTGTTTCGCTCTCATGGCTCACGCACGATTATTCTGCTTCGCTGAATCGAGTTTACCTGCACGAAATCTAATTGACTGAACAGTGAAATCGCGTTCTCAAAAAGAGTTATTTTCCATCAAAACCACAGCATTGTCTGAGGGGAAACGGGGAAGGCAGCAACCACAAAGATAGCGGCACTTTCTTCTCTCATGGGTTTTCACCACCCAAAACCTTCTCCCCCCTTCAAAACCAGCAAAAGAGAGTTTCTTCAATTCACAAGGCAAACCAGACATGTATTGAGATAATAGAGGGGTAGGGAAGCCTTCTCTCTTTCTCATCGTTCTTCCCGAGCAGAACCATGTTTTTGCAGCTTGACATTTTCCTGCTAGCGAACCCAAACTTGGCGGTTTCCCTATTTTACAGAGATGAGCAGTTTGGCTTAATAACCATCCTTCCAAACCGTAATATTCCCGATGTTCAACACTTGCACAGGAAACAGCCAAACCTCATCTGATTGAACTCGAAGAATAATCTGTGAATCAAAGGTGCACAATTCTTTTCACGCAGAATCATCCTATGCTCAATTTTATCTTCTGATAGTTAGGATTTGATGCGAGAATAGGTTGAAAGCGCTTGTTATCTCGCTATGGTTTACGCTTCTTGAAGCCAACAACGAGACCCGTGCTGTTGAAGGCCGCCAGCGCAACTCCGGTCACGATCAAGAACGTGGGAAACGGTTCTGGGTTAGAATTCGTAGTTGGAGGCGTAGGAGTTGGAGAAACTGTTGAGGGCGAGGGGGTTGGTTGAGGTTGAGGCGTAGGAGAAGGAGATGGAGTTGGCGTGGGTTTCGGCGCTGGTGATGGTAGGCGAGTAGGAATGCGCCCTAAAGTCTGCGGGTTGAAATCTGTGAATGAAGTTGATTGCATGTACGAGGCTAAATTCGTGCTCACCATTATCTGATTAACCATACTTACCCAATGATCACCATTCGCGCCAGGAAGCACGAGGCGAAGGGTCTCGACCAAAGGTTGCCCATTCATCTCATAAGCTATTATTACGTCATCTCGCACAGCGTCGGTCATAGAGATGTCTCTCATATACCCGTCTGAGGCGGAGAACCCCACCGACTTCGCTCCAACATCAGGTTCAACCTTGTCAAGTAGAACATGGAGACTTACGCCGGTCCAGTTTCCTGCAGTCACGAAGACGCCGTAGCAGTATATTTCCCCATAGACCGAACTCTTCGGTTGCGCCATAAGTTCGCTGATGGTCAAAGCCATGGGATTGGAGACGGCGCCGTCTATTTTTAACGTCCATTCTGAGTAGGCATTCGCCTGGATCGTGCCTCCGAAAATAATGGAAACAAGAAAGATTGCAAGCAAAAATTCCAAGAGGATTTTCTTTTTCATTTGGTTGCCCTCAGGGGGTGTCTGTCACAATATCTATGACACGCGTCATACTATTAAGCATTCAGCTCAAAAACCTCCAAACACCTTTCACCATCCTAGCGCGGGCACACTTCATACATCAATTGCACAAAGATCAGCAGGCCAGAAACCAACAAATCTCATTTCTAAACTACTTCTTCTTCGACTCAATCTCTTTTACCCTGAGCCGCACAATCTTTTTCACCAAGTCAAAAGGAATAGGCTTATCGAACGGAAATTGGACAGTACCTTTTGCCAGCTTGAAAGGAGCCAACTCGTTCTTGAAAGCTTCAACGACAGATGAATTGACCGGGTAAAAGCCAACATGGTTTTTCCATGCTGCAAAAAATACCAAGTGCGCACCATTGAGATCGAACGTGGGATCCCGTAACTCATCGTCTCCTCCGCTTGGGGCGCCGATTCATTGACAACGTGTCTGAGCTCTTCTAAAATATCTTTGACGTCCTTCGGGAACCTAGCCACGTATTCATCAACAGTTCTGCATTGGTTTCTCGAAGTTGTCATTACGTAAACACATCTCCCTTCCACTATTTGAGCGCGCGTTATAGTCTGTTTCCCCGTTCGGCCCTGTGCTGAAGCCATGAAACCTCATCTGCACAACCAAAACAAATTTTCTCATGGCAGTCCTCCCGTGACATTTGAGTTTTCGCGGTATATCAGAATTTGTGGTTGTGAACCAACAACAGGGCGAAGCAACTCTTGAAAGAAGAACCCGGGATATAGAGCGGAATAGGGATGAAGTCTTCGTCAGCGGAAAATGATGGTCAAATGTGATAATCTTGAGGTCGTTCTGACTTCTTGTTATTGACGTGGCACAATCACAAACACTAATAAGAAATCTTCCCGTCTTTTCCTCGAGAGGTGAAATATGAATGTTAGGTGAACTTATTGGAGAATTCAAAGGCAAGAACGCAGGATGGAGAGTTCTTCCAGACGGAAAAATCGAAGTAACAGCGCAAGGAACCGGCAAACTTCTTGGAAAAGATGCTTTCGTGATTTCCACAAGCGTGGGAAACATGGCGACCAACGGGGTTTTCATGGGAGAAGTTACCAGCGTTTTCAACACGATGGAAGGTGAGACTGTGACAGCGAAAGGCATCGCAGTAGGTTTTCCTTCAGGAAACGGGGGAGCGACACGAGCTGCATCAATCCACATGACCTCATCGCAGAAATTCGCACGTTTGAATAAGGTCGTCGGCATGCACGAATACGAAACTGACATACAAGACAATTGGACGGGAAAAATCTGGGAGTGGAAGTAGCCGCTTCTCTTTTCCAAATAAAGAAGCCCCTCTTATCAAGTTCTGTGGTGAATAGGGTGACCGATTCTATACCACTTTTGCAGAAGATGAAACGCAAAAAGTCAGCGCGCTCAGAAAGTCTTATCTAAGGACAAAAGACAATACCGTTGAACAGCAATTTGGACGCTGAGGTTCCACGGCATTTGGAAAAGAAGTTTCATTTTCAAGAGATGAATTGGATAATCACCTTCCCTGGCTCAGGAAATAAAGGAAAGAAATATCCTGATTACTTAGTTTTACTCTCAGTTCTCAAGAACATGAGTTTGAACGAGAAAGTCCGCCTTATCGAAATTGTTGAAAACATTGAGTTTCAAGAAAGATTCCCTCATACAGTTGGATTCTTCAAGTCTGAAACTAACGAGTCCCCGTGTGAAGACTTGAATTATTTGGAGTTGCGAATAGTGGGATCCGTTGAAGAGTTCTGGAAATTCCTCAACGATTTAGATCTTTAGCGAGCGAAGTTTACTTTGACCGCGTGAGTGGAGCATGATATGCAGGGATCATACGCTCTCACCAGCATTTCCAGGGTCAACTCTATCTCCTTCTCTGATTTTTCAAGAATCTGAGGCAATAGAGCTTTCATGTCCAACTCGATATTGGCGTGATTCTGGTTCGTCGGGATTATGCAGTTGGCTTTCGTACACACTCCTTTGGCATTGTACGTATAGTCGTGAAACAGAATTCCTCTGGGAACCTCGACCGCACCTACGCCCTGACCCGCCTTCACCTTAATTTCTATTTTGTTGTACTCTGGCTGACTCTTCAAATCTGCAGCTTCAAGCTCATTAATCAAGCGAATAGAGTCTTCGACACTCTGAACAACTTCAACGAGTTGGGCAACGCTGTTCATAAAGGGATTGTAGCACATCGGCAACAAATTGAATGCTTCAGCTGTTTCCAGAGCCATCGGTGATAACCTCTTGTAATTGATGTTTAGTCTCGCCAAAGCCCCCACCATATAGGATTCTCGCATATGCTTTGCCCACTTGGCCGTTGACCTGGGCACCACATACTCGTTAGTGAAAGCCAAGTACTCTCTAGCGGGAGCCGTACCCGTATCAGAGGAAGCTATTACTCCGTCATAAAGCGCGTACTCGTTAGGATTCGTCAGAGCGATAAACTCGGTTTCTCTCTTGAAGTTTGGAAATTTATTTACTAAACTCTTGAAGAGCCCAGCCATTGCTCGGATGCTTGAGACTGATTCCTTGAGTTTCTTCCTCAGTTCGACTAATTCTCTCATCGTCGGGATCTTAGAGAAACCGCCAGGGATCAATCTCTGAGGATGAGTTGTTCTTCCGCAGATCAGAGTTGACATTTCATTCGCGAGTCTGTGAAGCTTCAGAACAGTTTTCACTTCAGGTAGGTTCGTAGAAGCTAAAGGAATAACCGAGCCTACTCCCATTAGGTCTGGCAGTACCAGAAAACCCAAATGTAAAATGTGGCTCTGCAAATTCTCCGCCATGTAATGCCAGCTTTCTCAGTTTGAGGTCTTGGTCGCTAATTGTAATACCTAACGCTGCTTCTGTAGCTTTGAGAGAAGCGAGTGCGTGGCCGATAGAGCATATGCCACATATGCGTGAAGTGATGTGGTGCAGCTCGTTCCAAGACCTGCCTTCAACCATTGCTTCAAAGAATCTAGGAGCTTCTGGAACACTCCACTCACATTTTTCAACGACTCCTTTTTGCATGTTCACGTAGATATTTCCGTGTCCTTCCACTCTTGTCACATGGTGCACGGCAACGTCGAGATTTCGATTTTTCATCTTTTTGCCTCCTGCCAACCGAAGTATAGCTTAAACTTGCCTATTGCATCGTCGACCGTGAGACCGTATTTTATTAAGACTTCCTTGTGAGAATTCTCATTCGGATTATCCACAAATCCTCGGCAACCCCAGCAGATTGTCCCTTCATTTACGCAGCAGGAATTGCAGCCTGCCCTGGTGACTGGCCCAACGCAGAACTGTCCGCGTTCAAAGGCGCATATGTTTTCGTTTTTCTTGCATTCAACGCAAACAGGGTATGTGATGGTTTCGGGCTTCTTTCCCAGCAAGAGCGATTTCACCACGTGAAGGAAGTCGTCTCGATCTATGGGGCAGCCGTAAACGTACGCGTCTACAGGTATTATGGCGTCTATGGGTCTTGCAGCGTAGCTGTCGAAAAGCTTTGCGTTTTCTCCGTAGACTGTTTTCTTGACGCCTTCGAGGTCTTTGTAGTTTCTGAGTGAATTAATACCTCCGATGGCTGCGCATGAGCCTATGGCGACGACAGTTTTCGCGTTCTTCCTGATCTGTTTCAGCCTATCTTCATCTTGAAGCCTGGTGCATGACCCTTCGATGAAGGCGATGTCGTAGTTGTCCGCATGCTCTTTCATCACTTCTCTAAAACTGACCACCTCGATCTGCCCGAGCAATGTCAAGAGGTCTTCTTCCAGATTGGCTACTTGAAGCTGATCTCCTTCACAGCCCGCAAAGTCAAAAAATGCAACCTTAGGTTTCATCAAAGCGCCTCCGGGACTCCTTTGATTTTGGAATAATTGAAAACGGGGCCATCCTTGCAGACATATATCTGGTTGATTTGGCAGTGACCGCACTTTCCGACACCGCATTTCATCCTACGCTCAAGTGACATGATGATGTTCTCATCTGGCATATTTCGAGTCTTCAAATCCGCAATGACGAATTTGTACATGACAGGGGGACCGCACAGTATCGCAAGGGTTCCCTCGGGATCAAACTGAATTTGCGGAATAAGCGTTGTAATAACACCTATGCTTCCAGACCAAACCTCATTTTCGGGGCACCAATTCACCGTGGATTTGAATTCAACATCATTTCTCGACGCGAGCAAGGCAAGTTCATCTCCGAAGAGTAATTCTTTTGGCTCCTTGCACCCGTAAAGAAGAGTAACGCGTCCGAAGTCCTTCCTGTTATCCAAGACATAATTGAACAATGATCTCAGTGGAGCTATTCCAAGACCACCCGCTATAAACAACAGGTCTTTTCCTTTCATAGACTTACCATCAAAACCCTTGCCAAACGGCCCTCTTATTCCGACTTTGGCTCCCACATCCAAATTGTGAAGGCTCCTTGTAACATTCCCCAGTTTTCGGACACATAGTTCAAACGTTTTCTTTTTCGTAGGAGATGATGAAATTGATATTGGGGCTTCGCCTATGCCGAAAACCGATACTTCAACAAACTGCCCTGGTTCATGCCCAAGCTCCGAACCATCATCAAGTCTTATCTCAAAAAGTGTTTCGAAGGTGGTCATCGGCACTTTCTTAATTATCGTTCCCAGTTCGGGTACGTAATCTATGTTGCCTTCGGTGCTAATATTGACGTCTGGCTGAGCGGCAGAGAAAGGCATAGGCATTCCACTATTTCGACTTTCATGGAACATGTCATTAAACAGATTAACCGGGTTCGCTATGTCCGGAAGACAGTTGGAAGAGCATCTTCCGCATCCAACACAAGAGATGAAGCCGAACCTGTCATACAAGTACTTTCCTTTCTTGAAGTAACGGTGACGATAACGTGTTGGTCTGGTCGCACGGAAATTCTCTCCCGAAGCTATTTTAGCAAAATCTTCAAGAAGGCAACCATCCCAAGTCCTAATTCTTTCACCTTGCTCCAAAGTCAAATCCGGATTGTCTTTAACGTCGAAACAGTAGCAGGTTGGACAAACCAGTACACAAGATCCACAGGCTAAACACTTCTCAGAATGACTCTCCCAAAACCCACTCTTAGCATAGCTGGCTCCAAGCAATTCTGGGATCAGTTCTGCCGGAAAATCCAATTTCTGCTGAACCATATTCCAGACTTCTTGCTTCTTCTGACCAGCAATCTGAATATCACGAGCCAAAGCCGGCGTGATATTCTTCGCGTACTTGAACAGAAGAGCCTCTCCCTTTGAGGAGCCAACGTTGATGCCGTACCTGTTGCCTAAATCAGTTAGCATGAGGTCATAGCCATAGTCAATAACGCTACAGCCCATGATGGAAGAAAAATTATATTTCGACATTTCTTGAATGTTTGCACCAATAATAATCGAGGACTCTCTTTTCTTGAAATAATACGGATCAGATTTTGTGTCCCTGAATATTTCATCCATGTGAAGCAAAGCAACAATATCATAGGGATGTACGCCTATTATGACCATGGGCTTAGCCGCCTCGGGGTTCTTCGCCGAAAAACCATCTGCTAAATCATAAGTGAACAACGTTTCACGTTGAGGAAAGAAGTATTTCTTCGGAGGCAACAACGTAACGTCATAATCCAGTCGAAGTTCATCTGCTGAACCCAATGTGCCGAAAGCAAATTTGTTCCCCCGAGATTTTACGCCAATGACATGTCGAGAATCATCTTTGATTAAAGCATTCACAAAATCCTTGAAGTCTTCTTTGGAGATGATTTTCATAGTTTCAGTCCCATCCCGCGGGAAAATTAGTAAGGATTGCAGAAACTGACAATTTAAAAGTTGTGGAATGAGTCTCTTTCAATAGATTCTATCGTACACGAGCAGCTCAACCGTGACCTGTGGAATCCCTCAATCCTGAATTTTGTGAGAACCTCTCAGATAGGCAGTTCTAGCATTAGCCAAGGGTACCTAATGATATACAGGGTCAACGCCCTGTATTTTTGCTGAGCAGGTAAACAATAACCTTTATTAATACTCAATATTCAAGATACAAATGGGGGCAAATGAAAAAACCATCTCTTGCAAGAAGCGTGCAAGAGATCGAACTGATGTGATTAGAATGGTGAAGTATGTTAGAGGAAGCCAGTATGACAAGTGGCACTGGTGCAAGAACTGCACACAATATCCAATGTACATATATCAAGAAACACCTATAAAACCGCCTTCTGACTTCTGCGAGCAATGCACAACAAAAGAAAAAACAGCAAATTGTCAATGCGAAGAACTGAAGACCGCACCCGAGAGGCAGTCAAAAAGCGATTTTGTAGATTTCCGTTACAACAATCAATACGCTCTATAAGATTTGAAATTGGAAAAACTTGCTAAAAAAACCGCAAACTCCCACTTAAACGAGAACCCATGAAACAAAACTCAATACGATTGTTAAATGGAAATCCCCTTTTTTTTATACTATTTTAGTAAGTCTTGGAGTCCAGCATATCTTCTGATGAACTCGAGTCCTTTCTCCGTTGTTATGTATTTCGTGCTGTCATCAGACGACCGGAGTAATTCAAGCTTTAGTAGATGTCTTAAGAACTTTTGCATTCCAGAATATGACACGTTTGTCTTGTGCATTATTTGGGTCTCGCAGTCGGTTTCCTGCAAAGTTCAAGCACCTCTACAAGCATCTTGAACTGGCTTCGCTTGGCCTTGATGTCCGACCCGGCACCCATCTTGGTTCAGCATCACGTTATATACTGCCAAACATAACGCTGAACCACCGTTTAAACTTTAACTCAACGGACTTGTATCTGCGTCGTACACATATACAAGTCGCATTATCTTGCTCTAATCACAATTAACTGAAGAAGGCGAAGGGGCCACGCCCTTGCGAGAACGCCTGCTTAGTTCCTTCGGTACTCGAAAATGTTGTTCCAATTGTTCGGATTCGAGTAACTTGCTTCTGGACCTTCTTGCCGAATCAAATCGAAGACACTCCAGAATTCGGTTTCAGTAAGTTTTTCCTTCCGTTTCAGCTTGTTCAGTATGACTGTTTCGTCTTCTGTGAGTTGGTTTTTTCTTCGAGTAAGAATCTTGATCAACTTCTCTTCGTTGAAAACTAATTTCTCCATTTCCTCCAGACTCCCATTTTGCTCTTATTGGAAAAGCGAATATAAGGAAAGTTTCAGGCCGGAAATATTCTCAAAGCCAGAATAGCTCCCTGGAATAGCTTCCAAGATTAGCCCTTGAGATTCAAGCTGTCAGATATCTGAACCGTAAGAAAGAGAGTATACATGTCTCATGGTCATTCTGCACGCAGCAGGAGGAGAGGTTTTGATGCCTCCCTTTTCAAAACATCAATAACTTCAGCATCCTTAAGACAGACGCACTCTCTGGGTTCATCATCGGATGAATGCTCGCGCATAACAAAGTGTATCTCTCCATCCTTGGATACCACTTTGATTATGTCTTTCTTCTTCATAGTGCCTTCGGCACCTTAACACAAGTCGAGGACAACCTATGATGTTTCGGCTATACATAACTTATGAAGCAACAATCCACTTTTGCTCTTTCCAACCAGCACGAACTATTTCTTTCATACTCAATTTACCATGCTTGCCAGTTCATGTTTTCTATTCGCCAATTCGTAGGCAAGCCAGCTGAGAGGAACGATAGAAATGAACAAATATCTAACAATTGTGAAAACTAAATAACGGATTTGGGAAATAGGATAATAAGAAACCCAATAATCTGGCATCCACCAGTTCTCATATACAAAATCCACTGAACTCATGACTAGACCAATCAGAATGGGCAACGTTATTGCGAGCAGTAAGCAGCTGACTTGTTCATTGCGAACTTGTTTTAATGCGCCGTTAAGGTACGGGGATAGAATCCACAAGTACGGTAAAAGGAAGAATAGGGAGAGGAGAGCGAAAATCCAGAATTGAACAAAAGCGCTTCCTACATCATTTGCAATGGAGTAGACGAGCGCTTCCTGCAGGTACGAACTGGGTTGCGAAGCCGTCCACAAATTCCAGACGGATCCGTCCCAAAAAAGTGCCAAGTTACGTAAGGTCCATGTTGACAACAAAGCAAAAAAGACTGCAATCGCTATCAGGTAGTTTCTGTTTTTGAAGACGCGCCAATTCATATAATAGAATCTCCACAAGAAACCCGCAATGCCAGTTATTATGAAAAAATAGCCGAGACTGGCTTTAGTGAGGAAGCCCAGACCAGCGAATAACCCCGCAAGTATGATTCGGTTCCCTCTTTCAGGCTTGAGGCTTTCAAAAATGAAGAACACTGTTAGCGTGTACAGCATGAGGACCATGGGCTCTGCATAGTTTCTTGATGTTGAAAAAATGAAGCTGGGTATAGTTGCCACAAGTCCAGTGGAAATTAAAGCCGGAGTCAAACCGTATAGGTTCTTTGTAACAAAGAAAACTACGATCAAGGATAGAGCAAAAATCACAAAATCCGCTATCTGTGTTCCTAAATGAACGGGTAAGAAAGTGTAGAATAGTGACAAGTACATTGGAAAAACTGGGGAGAAATGATGCGTGTATAAGCCATCGACAATAAACTCACGATTTGCAAGAAACGATTGTGCCATTTGTTGATAAGTTAAGCCATCATGCATCCACGAATAGTGTGCCGGTGTCGCTGAAAACGTAAGCCAGCCAAACACGATAAAGGCTACAATAATTGCTACCAGAAAAACTGTGTTTACCGCCGTGCTTGGTGCTTCCAGAATATGTAATTCACCCTTTTTGAAGAGCAATGTCACGCCGATGCCTGCAACCCCTATAATGGTGTACAAGCCGAAGAGAGCCATCGAAGCTTCACTGTGCATGAACGCGACCCAATCATTCAGGTTTCCCTGGTAAGCTAAGAAAGCGAACAAGCAAAGTAAGAGGTAACCACACCCTATGATTGGAACAAGAAAACTCCAGTGGCCAATCTTCAAAGTCACATCTAAGCTGCTATCGCTTAGGTTGCATAATTATTTTGCTAAAAAGGGCTCGCGTAAGTTTAGAGTCCACTATTGTACAGTCATGAAGGAGGCAATCAGCAAAACCATCCCACAATAGAGAACATACATTCCCGCAGAAATCTTCCCCGCATCAGTTTGGAGTGAGTTGATTTGCCCCATTCCTCCCATAAGTATGGCAGCGCTTAAGAACGCATCCACCCACGGTAGCCCTTAAAACGCGTTATAACCTACCATTCCGATAATGAGCGAAATGACAATCAACCCGACCGAGATTGACGTGAATTTCACCAGGCGCTTTAAAAAACTGCATCGTGACAAACGTTTTTCGTGACGACATTCAAACATTACTGCCGATCATCGCTTCAAGTATGCATGGTCGCTGTTCAAGATTTCCATTTTGGAACTTCTGTGCACACCTTATTTTAGGACATTTCTATTCGAACTGCTGCCTGTCTCTCTCAAATAGTAGATAATGATTCGTCCCCAACGTAATAGCCGCATTTCCAGCAACAGCATATGTATGAAGACTCCAACCAGCCTTCTCTGCCTCTTCTATAGTCTTGCCCACGTTATCATGATGTCCAACTAACACGCATTTCCACTCCTTCAACTAGACAACACCTCCTTCTCCATTACTTCCAAAACCGGGTAGGGCATAATAACTCACTCCAACGGACTCCTATTTACAAGGCTCGCTGCCAAATAAAATTTCGGCCCTAGCAAAAATCTTGGGAAAAAGCAAAATCATTAACAGGAAACACCTCAGTACTACAGCCTTATAAACGGCCGATCGATGAAGAATCCAGGCTGAAGGCAATGTTGATAATAGGCTTAGATCTGGCAGGAGTCGAGACCCGACCCACAGGCTTTTGCCTCCTTGCCGGAATGAAGGTATAAACTTGCCTGCTATATACAAATGAAGAAATCTTGAAGAAAATTGATGAGAGCAAACCTCAAGTAATCGCGATCGATGCGCCCTTGAGTCTTCCTCCGGGACGAAAAACAATCGAGGACAGGTCAGGCGTCCACCTAAGAGAAAGCGACAGAGAACTACTAAAGAAGCGAATAAAGTTTTTTCCCATAACGCTCGGAGTCATGAGAAAACTGACTGAACGCGGCGTGTACCTAAGAAGAGTCCTCGAAAGCAAGAATTTCAGGGCAATAGAAGTCTACCCTGGAGGCGCACAAGATGTGCTGGAAATTCCTCGAAAACAAAAAGGCCTCGATAAGCTGAAGGCGGGGTTGGAGAAACTAGGAATAGAAGCGTTAAAAGATGGACTTAGCGATCATGAACTTGATGCTGTCACTTGCGCGTTCGTGGGAAAACTCTTCTTGGAAGGCAAAAGCACGATCTATGGAGAGCAAGAACAGGGCATAGTAATGCCCAAAGCGGAAAAATCCCGTGAAATCGGGCTTTGAAGCCTGTCTTACAATCTCCTCTTCCGTTGGAGGTAACAGTCTATACATTCTGCTCTGCCGTTCTCAAACACGTTCGCATTAGTACCGCATGAACACTTAGTCATACACTACACCTCTCCTTTCCCTAAACATGCTCGATTGAACTGTTTTTTTTCAGTTTTCACCGTTGAGGACACGATGGACCATTTACTCGATGCAGAAACGCCTAAGCGGGTCTAAACGTTTTCTAAGTCTGCCTCAGTTTCAAAGTCGGAGAAAACGCCGTAGGCTATCGAACGATCAAGGATTGTTATTCTCGTTTTTCTGATGTCTATTGACCATGCTTTTGAGCGCCATTTTTTCACAGCTTGATTCTTTCGGCCGAATAGGTTCATCATTTTGCTTTCCTCAAACAAGGTACATGGTGTATTAATAAAGCGGTTATTCTCGAAGTGACTTAATCGTGCATATGAACTATCGTGTGTTCAGAAATACTATGAAAATCGAAATACGCCTTTAAAACCGCCACCGCTACGTTAATGTTGTAGGAGAAAGGAGGAGGAGCCTACCCCATGAACAATTTGGCAAACTTGTTCAACTTCGGACTATACATGTTCGTATTCATAATGATAGTTGTCGTTGTAACAGGATTCTTATGGGCCAAATACGGCAGGTAACATCCAGCATCTTTGGCCATCTTCATTCTCTAGGATTAAACTATCCTACATAAACGACGTGTATTTCTGTTGTGCATGCAACTCAGAACGTTTATCTATAATTCGTCAGACGTCAAATGTGAGAGAAGCTGAACAGCCAAACTGCCGAATATTCCTGATGCAGAATGGTAATTCTTGTGATTGGCTCTGAGGTTAGTCCTCTCTGGGGTCAAGTCGATCGTTAATACCTGAATAGGTATAGAGTGAAAACAGATGAGAGGACTCATGGTGGTCATCTACGCCATTGCTTTTTTCCTACTAGTTGTTAGCATAATATCGATTCCTCAAGATGAGTGGCGATTGATGAGCAATGGCGAGATTCTTGCGCTTGGTTTTTCAGTGTTAGTCGGATTTTCCGGTATTCTGTTGTCCTATTTCGCTTATGTTGACGGAAAGGTTTTGACCGCCTTGCAGATGGGATCCAAGCTTGAAGAGATACAAAAGGTCAAAGATCTGCGTAGTGAACATGGCATATCGTTTACTATGGCTCATGTTAAGGTTGATCAACTCAATCGTCCCCAATTTGGAGAATTGAAAAGCAGATCGGCCAACAATAAGAAGGAAATGGTGAAAGAGATTGTTTCTGAAGCACATGCTCTGACCAAGAACGAGTATCTTGAAACAACAAGTGCTGGTGATGTGTCCGTTAAAATACTGGAGGATTTGGCAAAGAAACTTGGGTCTGAATTCACAGTTGCGCAAGGTTCAGCATCGGGAAGAGGGAGCGTCCTGTACATTAAGCACGCAGACTCGTTACCATAAGCATAAAATCATCATAATTTCTGTCTAATCTCAACGCGCATTCTGGCTTTTCCTATAGACCATTACCCCAGCGATGGCGAACAACAAAACTAAAAACACAGGCAGAATTGACGTAAACTCTGGTATACCCTGAACCTTGGTTTCATAGAGTGTCCAAGCATACGGAGAGAACTCATTTGGATATCCTTCTTTTCAAGGTAATCGCCCAGAAATATAGCCTCATTAACATTTAAGAAATGGGTGGAATTATGATCAATGTAGGGAACAGCAACAACCCTATAACCAGTGCCTCTTGCATCCAAGACATAGAGATCGTCCACATCCAGGTAAACAGTTTTCCCAGAGATCACAGAGTCCAATGCTGCTTTCGCCTCGTCATACCCCGCTTGACCTATCTCACTTGCATTGACATCTGCCATTCTGATGGTGTATTTGGTGCCGTTTACAGCCCTAATTTCAAAAGTGTCCCCATCAACAACATGAGTCACTGTCCCGTTCATCTCTCCCGGCAGGGCAAAAACATAACCGGGGACTTCCAAGAGAAGAAGAAACATTGCATTTCATGCCAATTCTGCCGTTAGTACCACGATGACCCGCACCTCTATATCTCCCAATACGATCGGCGTCTCAACGTTTTGATCGTCCTTCGCCATCGCAGCTCGCATAAGAAAGGGTTCACGAAGATTCCCGCCAAGATTCTGCTCCTCAATTCGCATTATACCGCCGATGACCTTTCCCGCACCGGCTGCAATTGCTTTCGCACGACCGAGTGCAGCCTGCACGGCCAATTGGAGTGCCTCGGTCTCTACCGCCCCCTCGTCTTTGAGACCGAAACGTGGACCCGAAATCGTCAGCGCTGTCTCGCGAGTTGCATTGGCAGCGTCAATCACATCGCCCAGACGATCCAGTTTGTCCACCCGAACATCAATCTGATTCCGCACGAGGTAGCCTCTCACCGTGCCACGACCGTTCTTCCATTCAATCTCTGGCGTGAGATTATACCCAGTTGTCCGAATCGCGTCAGCTGAGAGACCCAAGTCGAGAAGTTTCGATTGGACTATTGTCATGGTTTCGGCGCTCATTCGTCGCGCCTCATCGGCTTTCGTGTCCCTGGTCTCGGTGGATAATGAAAGCCAAGCCTGATCCGGCGCTCGCTTTACCGTAGCTTCACCATACGTTACAACGACTGGATGTTTTGAACTAGTCCGAGTGAAACTATGCTCCGAACAAGAATTTGATTTCATGGCTTCTCTACAATCTGCGACTCGTATATACACCTAACGCATTCGCGCAAAGCCCCGCCGAACTAACAAGTTGTTGCTATGTAGAAAGAAAAGGTCATATCACAAGCCAGGTTCCTATTAACATCAAAGCTATAGCAGAGATTTTTAACGATACTATTGATCTGTTTATCTCTTCCTTGAGGATTCTAGGCAGAAAAGTGCTCAGAAATAGAATATAGAAAAAGACGAAAAAAGGTTGCAGACCGAACAAAGAGGAGGCTAATGAAGCGTTAACCAAAGACAACGCTACAAGCGAGCATAGAGTGCCGGCAACGTACAACCCTTCTCCAATGAAAGTGGTTATCACAGCCTTTTTCCCAGCTCCAATTACAGCCTTAACAGTCTCTCTTCGCAGTCTCGGAATAGAAAACAATAACAGCGCTCCGCAAAAAGTCCCTATTATATTCCAGAAGAACAGCGATGAGTAATCCAAATAGCCTAGAAGAATTTTGTCCGAGATCGTATAGGACGCTATTATCACTCCGAAGGGAACCATGAATTTCAAGGCACTGGAGAACGGTTTACCTCCTGACTTCCTATAGGATATCAGCATTGAAGCGACCACGATCAGGGAAATCCCAAGATATTTCTGAACCCCAAGCACCTCATCAAGAAAGATAACTGATAGCAAGACCACAAAAACAGGAATGAGCTGAAACAACGTAATTATTCTCGTGACTTCCTCAGTGAGAAGAGCCTTAGAATAAAACCAAAACCCGGCTAAAGGCATCAAACCCACCAGCAAACCAATAACTGAATATGGAAAAGAAACCCTAACCGGAACAAGAACATAGACTGCCAATGCAAAGATTGCATCCATAAGGACAACGGTGAAAATCGTGGCAAAATAGCTGTGAAACTTTTTAGTGATTAGAAACTTGATGAAAACGTTGTTCATTGCCCAAAAAGCGGGAGCCAGCAAAGCAACGACATACCATTCCATAGCTTATCAACTTGACTTCGGCAGTTATCAGTAATTACCTTTCCCTCTTAAAAGCAAACGATGACGGACGCAAGTTGAATTTCAATTCGGACTAAAATCTTGGATCAAAATCTATTCCATAAACTAATGTTTCAACGCTACTAAGAAGTTTTATAGTTGATCTGTGGAGACAGCAATAGGGGCTTTCGAGTTTGCTTGAAGGGAAGGTTGTAAACCTTCGAATTATGGAGAAAGAAGACCTTCCAATCTTGAAGGAATGGGATAATGAAATCGGTATCATGGGGGAATATGAGCCGATCATTCAGGAAACCAAGGCCGACTTGGAACGGCAATTTGACAAATCGACGGACGGCCAATGGTTCTTCATAGAGAAGAAAGAAGGAACCAAAATAGGACTTATCGCTCATTTCGTCGCACATGGCACCGTGATAGGGTACGCAGTCCTTCCAAATGAAAGACGTAAAGGCTACGGCAGCGAAGCAATCGAGATTATCGTAGATTACCTGTTTCTTACGAAAAACATAGTCCGCATTCAAGCTGAAACCCACCCCGAAAATATCGCGTCACAAAGAGTTCTGGAGAAAGCAGGCTTCAAAAAAGAGGGAATAATAAGAAAATCATTCTTCAGCAGAGGAGTCTGGAGAGATACAGCCATGTTCAGCATCATCAGAGAAGAATGGAAAGAACCAAAAATACTGACAAGAACAACTTGAACCGACACGCTGAACTAGATTTTGATGGATCCCAAACGTTATTTATGCTTACAAATCCATAAGGACAGGAGCAATTAGTTCCCAAAAAATAGAAAAAGGGGCATCGACCTCAGAATGGATATACTGGCAATCGCTTTCGGCATTGTTGGCGGCTTAGCGATATTTCTCTACGGTTTGATATTACTAAGCGATGGCCTAAAGAAAGTCGTCGGCGAAAAACTTAAGCAGCTCCTTTCTAAGATGACCAGCAATCCTATAAAAGGCGCCTTTTTTGGCGCCATAACATCCGCGACTGTCCACAGCGGCTTAACGATGGTTATTCTTATTGGCTTAATCAACGCAGGCGTTCTGACCTTGAGTCAAGGTATAGGAGTCATGCTTGGAAGCGAAATTGGCACAACAATAACTGCTCAAATAGTAGCTTCCGACATGGAATTATTTTTTATCCCATGATCGCAATTGGGTTCCTCCTGTCGATTGTGGCCAAGAACAAAAGGTACAAGAGTATAGGTCAGGTATTGCTGAGTCTCGGCCTGGTCTACTTAGGAATGAATATTTTGTCCGGGAGTATTCGACCTCTGCAAGACGAGCCTGCTCTGGAAATCTTTCTTTATAATCTCGGGCAGTTCCCAATAACTGGATTGCTTGCAGGAATGTTACTAACTGGTGCTCTAAACAGCAGTACAGCTCTGATGGGGCTTGTACTTTCTCTGGGAATAAACAACATGATTACTCTAGAAGTCGCCATAGCCATTATTCTGGGAGCCAATATAGGATCATGCGTAACCGGGATGATGGCTGCCGTCGGATCATCCCTCTCATCTAAAAGACTGCCCCTAACTCAGGTTGTAGTTAACATAATTGGAGCGCTGATATTCTTCCCTTTCATAACCAACTTTGCTGGATTAATTGCCATGACATCGGCAGATCTGCCTAGACAAATCGCAAATGCCCACACTATTTTCAATGTAGCGGTTTCACTAATTATGCTGCCATTGGTGGGTTTTCTAGCATCAATTGTGACGAGACTTATGCCAGGAGAGGAGGTCAGAATCAAGAGAGGAACAGAGTACATAGATGATAAACTCCTGGCTGCCCCGTCCATCGCCTTGTCTCAAGCTGAAAAAGAAGTTCACAGAATGGGCCATTTAACATACGAGATGCTGGATAAAGCAATGTCAGCTTTACAGAATGACAAGAAAGAGGCAATAGCAAAAGTGAAGGAGCTGGAAGGGATTGTGGACGAAATCTATCATGCTATTGACAAATTCTTGGACGAGAGCCGATTTGTAAACCTGAGTGACCAGGAACTAAAGAAATTTGCTTATCTGAAGCACAGTCTTAATGATATTGAACGAGTTGGAGATCACGCTAATAATCTGGCTGAATTAGCAGAAAGGAAACTGAAGAAGGCTTTGACATTTTCAGAAGACGCTAAAAATGAGCTGGATACCATGGGTATGAAAGCGAAGATGATTTATGAAAAAGCTTTGATTGCCCTTGAGGGTGAAAGTGAGGAAGTTGTCAAGACAGTTCGGGAACTGGAGGCAGAAATTGACCGTTTGCAGAGAGTTTTTGAAGCCAACCACATCCGAAGACTGGAGAACAAAATATGCAATCCGCTGGGCGGAATAATTTTTGTTGATATTCTCAGAAACTTGGAACGGGTTGGTGATCACTCAACTAATATTGCAGATGCGATCTTGCTAGGTTTCTAATTTGCCGCATGGCGATCGTCTTTTTGAGTCGGTTGGATTGAACACGGCATATCCTGCATAACTCGGGATTGCTCCCGGGAATTGTTGCAGTTAGCACGTGAGATTTTGTTCATATTCAAGCTTTGGGCTTAAATAGTCGATTAAGCATATTGTGATTGTAATAGGAAGAATTCTTAGAGAATCTTTCCGGGATCTCTGTGAAGTTTCTGTTTTATTACAAAAGTCGCGCCTTAAAATGTGGAATGAATTAAATGGAAGTTGTTTCAGGAACTATTTTCAAAATGGAAGCTAGCATTAAAGCTAAGCTTCTGGCAGCCAGGGCAGTCTCACGAGACGAAGCAGTGACTATCCAAGATGCTCACTTCGACATGCAGGAGCTAAACTGGTTAAGCTACATCGCCGGCGGGCTGTTTGCAGACGTAAAGAAGACAACAGATAGACGATATTACGTCACGGTTTCGAAGTAGGCTAGCCTTCTTCAGTTCAGACATGTATTCCTTCAAGTCCGCAGAAAGGTAATCTACGTGCGCTGGGAGCGAAAAGTTTTTCAAAAATGTTCCCCTTTACATTACCAGTTTCTAATACACTATTTCTGATAGTTGATTTTGATGAGCAAGAAAAGAAAAATGAAACATGTTGACACTGACGATGTTGACAAGCAAGAACAGGAAACAGACACTGAAGATATCTATAATGATGAACAAAGAGAAGAGATGCTTGACGAAGACGAAATATCGGCATCTGAAAATGCCTTCATGCAAGGCAGAGAACAGGAACCTCCCAGAAGAAAGGTCCAGAAACAGAAAATTAGTCACGATGACTCGGCGTCTGTTGAACTGGCCAAAGACGAATACCAGAAAGATTAACCTGAAGCCTGAGACATCTAATTATGCTCGTGCTGCACGCGCGCGTTCGACTCTTAGAATACGTATAGTTGTTGGATTTCTTTTGGGCAAACCTGAGTACGTTCAAAATAGCTTTTGCAGTTCCACGAGTACGTGTGCTTCCTCGGTCTGCAAAAAAGTTATTATGCATTAGAGTTCAAAGAGTTATCGGATGTTAAAAATATGAGTGATCCAAATAGGCGTTGGCCCCCTCCAGTCGGTCCAGCAACGCAGGGAGCAAGAGCTCCGATGGGTGCGCGTGGACCAATCGTGAATATCGTCAAGCGGGATGGGCGTGTTGAACCGTTCAACCGGGACAAAATGATTGAAAGCATACGCAATTCGGGAGCAACTCAGCCGCAGGCTAATATAGTCGTAGATCGAGTCACTGCTCGTCTGGCGCCCCGAACAAGCGTCCCGTCACAGGAAGTGTCCACTATGGTTGCACGTTCCTTATCACATGTGAATCCAACAGCTTCGCAGAATTACGCGGACACGCGAGATCAGAAATTGGCTTACAATCAACAGGTAAACCGTTTGTCTGCTGAGATTTCAAGCATCAATCAACAGGTTAGCAATATATTAGCCAGGATTGAAGGCCTTGATGGTAGAATCAAAAGTTTACCAGGGCGCATTGCCCGTATTCGACAAAGTAACTATCGTGTGTTAACACATTTGGAGACTGATCAAACAGCTCTCTCTGAAGATTGGGCAAAGCTCGGTCAGGAGCTACGATCGACTGCAAGTCTCAAAGGTGAAATGGCACGCACGCAAGTCCGGGATTTGCAGCAGGCTCTATCAATAAAAGTGGGAAGGGGCGACTACAATATCGACAATCTACAGGAGATCGAGTCGGGGATTCCCGAATTGCGTACGAGCCTATCTGATATGCACAGCTCTGTAGTTTCTGCATTGTCGCCTCTCGAGGAGAAGTTTGCGAACATAGATCAAGACGTTTCGCGAGCTGAAAGCACTCTATCTCTCCTTGAAGCTGCATCATTTCCTTGGGAAGAGGATGAAACACCCATTCTGGCTATTCAAGCTAAAGACCTTAACAGTGACCAAGAAGGCGTCATCACTCTCACTAATCTCAAGTTCGTTTTCGAGCAAGAGAAAGAGATTGTGTTGAAGAAAACTTTGTTTGTGGTAACTGAGAAAAAGGTCGTGAGAGAAGTTGTGGTTCAGAAACCAATTGGAATGGTCACAAGCATAGCAGAGGGAAGAGTGGGTTTCTTCAAAGGGTCTGGGCTGTTCGTTAAATTTGCATCAGAAAGCGGAATTCCTGAGAAGAAATTCGACACGTCCGGTGAGGACGCAGACTGGGCGACCAAAACCTACAATTACATACTTTCGGGTCAAGCAGACAAAGAACTGGCAGCCTCAGCTCCGACCGAAGCAGAAAGCAAAAAACAACAGCAAGGACCACAACTTGTTACCTGTCCAGTCTGCGGTGCTCCTTATACAGAAAAGATCTACCGAGGGCAAACTTCCGTCAACTGCAAATATTGCGGAGCTGTAATCGCAATTCAGTAGCGGCATTGGCCACCTCTTCTTCCCCATCCTACAGGTCGTCTGCTTAAACCGCAATGCATTTTGCTAGATTATAGAATCACAATCCGTAAGCAAAATGCGACATATTTTTTAAGCAAGACCGCTGTATAGCTGAAGTGATGAAAAATGTCATTCATAGATAAGGCGAAGAAAAAACTTGGGGATTTCGCGGATTCAGCTAAAGATGCAGTCACAGGCAAAGATGATAAGGCTGAAGGTGCAAGCGAGAAGGCAGTAAATTCAAGCAGTCAAAGCACGATTGACCAAGTAAAAGGAAAGCAGGGAATCATCTCTAAAATCCAGGACTTTTTCACCTTAGGGTACTCAACTAAAGAAGACCTCAGGGAGCTTGACAAAAAGCTCAGAGATAGCTACTACTCTGATTTCAAAGCTATGCGTCACCGATGGGAAGAGATATCTCTTGAAGCCCTAAAAGCAAGACAACGCAACAAAGACGAGTACAAAAAGGTCATTCAAGTCATAGACCGAGTTGGTGAGAAGATTAACAGGGCCGACTACGGCTATGCTGGGCTCATGGACCGGAAAGGACACATCAGAGAGGATGAGCTTGCAAAGGTATTCAACTACGACAAGGCCTTGGGGAATCAAGTTGATGACTTGCAGCAGGCTGTTGAAGACATTTACGGCTTGGTTGAAGCCGAAAACTGGACCGAAGCTCCGCCGAAAGTTCGTACGTTGAAGCTCATGCTGTTGGATGTCGAAGAGAAGTGGGATGGAAGAGAAAAAGAATTTAGACCTTTGGAGGTTTCATAAACATGCCGTTGATCGATAAAGTTTCTTGGGATAACGCCGGGGCGGAAGACATTGCTAAAAGATTTCCCATGACGAGTCTGAAGTACGGAAGCCAAGTCATTGTTAAAGAAAACCAGTGGGGAGTGTTCTTCAGGGACGGAAAAGCATATGACGTTTTCGGCCCCGGTAGACACACGATCACAAGCAACAATGTTCCATTGCTGACGGAAGCACTTCAGAAGATTGGACTGATAGGAGACATATTTGATTGCGAAGTGATTTTTGTCAGCAACAGCCAATTCAGAGCCAACTTCGGAGGAAGCGCTTACTCTGCTCCAAGCGGAGACATAAAATACCAAGCTGAAATCGGATTCTTTGGATACACTCTGTACAAGGTGGAAGAACCGAAACTATTCGTCACGGAGTTCTTCGGCAATAGGGACGTGAGTAATTCAAGCGAGATTGCAAACTACATAAGAGGCTTCATCGTTGAACGCGTAATAGACGAATTCGGAGAACATGAGATCTCTGAACTAGTGAAGAACGTTGATGAAACAACCGATATAGTGTCCTTGAAGATCACCGACGAAGCAGCTCGCATAGGACTGAAAATCATAGACTCCGTCTTCGAAGGGGTCAAGATTCCCGAGGAAGCAAGGCGTTTTGCTTCTGGCATGGGTTCTCAGGCCATGACAATGCAGTATATGAAGGAGACAGCAACCGAACTCAAAGATTCGCAAGGAGGAGGAGCAGCAGCAGCAGGTTTAGGGGCAGGAATCGGTTTGACAATGCCGTATATGATGGCTCAGCAGATGCAGCAAGGACAACAGCAACCGCAGCAAGTAATCGTATGTCAAACCTGCGGAGCTAGGAACCCGGTTAATACGAAGTTCTGCGGAAACTGCGGCGCTAGTTTAGCCCCAGTAGCTAAGATAATCTGTCAAAACTGCAAAACAGAGAACCCCGCAACAATGAAGTTCTGCGGAAACTGCGGAAAACCACTAGCAGCTCCAGCTGAGATCACTTGCCCTAAATGCGGAACCAAGAACCCACCGGGAACCAAATTCTGTGGCAACTGTGGAGAAAAACTCTAAAATTTCTCCTTTTTTTCCACATCAAACCAGAAAAGTCCTATGTGCTGACCAGCTTTAGTTGGGGTTTAAACCCTAAATGTCCACTTTCTAAGTAACCAGCCTTCCCACAGAATTTGATGAAGTCTAGGCAGCGGGTCATGTCTCTACTTTTGTTTTCTTAGGTCTTCTCTTCAGAGGCAGAAGCTTCTTCAAATCCTCCGCATCTTTTGTCTCAAACATCCTAATCCATAGCCAACGACCGTCGTGAAGCTGTTTAGAGTTTTCTATCAACTTGTACATTTTGGGACTCAGATACTTCTGCATTGAGAGAGCTTTCGCCGATTCTTCTTTGCCAAGAACCATCAATATTCTTACGCCACCTTTTTCAGGGGTAAGCGTCACAAGCGTTCTACCACTCTTTCGGTACCGAACGTCCCACCCCTGCTTCTTATCAAAAAGCATCTCAGGAATTATGTCATAGTTATCCTCAAGGAACTTTCTTACCTCTTTCCAAGCCTCAACTGCACCCGGCGCTTCTATGAAAGCCAAAATCTCTCTTTCGTTGGGAACATGAGTCCCATCCATCATCCTTTGACGTTCAGCAACCATATACTGACTCCCTCCTTCATTTGTTATATCATCACATTATAGCTTTTTCTAACCCACTCAATACGAGGTAGGGATTTAGAACAGCGGATATTCCATGATCATCATCATGTGGGCCACGTGCGCTTGCTGCCCATCCTAATGGTCATTGAGTCTCTCACGCGAAAGATTTACCCAAAGAGACGCCAAGCAACAAGCCATCTTCTCTTATGACATCAATGAAATGGCGTTGTCTGGATCTTCTAGTGTAAACGTTTTAAGCAGTTCTCATCAGAATAGTTCAACGATCGATTATGAAAGGCGTAAGATTTCATGGTCGAGGAGGAGAAGGCGTAGTAATCGCGGCAGAGCTTCTGGTCGACGCCGCCTTCAAGGAAGGCAAATGGGTTCAGGCTTTTCCATTTTTCGGTGGAGAGCGCCGAGGCGCACCCGTAACAGCTTTTGTCCGAATCGCTGACAGACCGATTCGACTTAGAGGACCCCTTTACGAGCCAAACTATGTCGTTGTTCTAAGCCCCTTCCTAAGCGAAGGAGTAAACGTAACGGAAGGATTGAAAAAAGGCGGCTTACTCCTCGTTAACAGTCCAGGCAGGCGCAAACGGCTTGAATATGAAGGCTACAGAGTGGTCAAGGTTGACGCCACCAAGATCGCGGTCAAACTCGGCCTCGTCGTTGCAGGATCTGCCGTTGTTAACACTGTGATGTTAGGAGCTTTTGCCAGAGCAACCAAAATTGTCAACCTCGACTCGTTGAAGGAAGCTATCCAGAAAAGATGGCCCGGACAGCTCGGAGAGAGAAACGCCGAAGCAGCTATTTTAGGCTATATGCTTCTAAGGGGGATCGACAAAGCTGGTTAAAAAACGAGTTCGCCGAGCACAACAAATTCTGCCTAGAACGCCCATTTCAACTCCAACTGAGGAAGGGGCTGGCGACATCAGTACATGGCAAATATACCAACCCATCCTAGGCAAAGAAAAATGCACGAAATGCGGTCTCTGTTGGCTCTATTGCCCAGAAGGTGCTGTCAAGCTAAATTCAGATTATTCACCTGAGATCGACATTTCACATTGCAAAGGTTGTGGAATCTGCGCCAAAGAATGCCCCATGAAAACAATAGTGATGAAGTTTAAAGGTGAAACCAAAGATGCCACAAAACATAGTCGCAAATGGTAACTATGCCGCCGCTTATGCGGTTAAGGTAGCTAAAGTAAAAGTGGTTGCAGCATATCCTATCACGCCCCAAACCGCCGTCGTAGAGAAGATCGCTGAGTTCTTAGCTAAAGGCGAGATGAATGCAGAATATATCAAAGTAGAATCCGAGCACAGCGCCATGTCAGCTTGCATCGGAGCTTCAGCGGCAGGAGTCAGAACCTTCACTGCCACATCATCCCAAGGACTATTGTATATGCATGAGATGCTGCATTGGGCATCTGGAAGTAGACTGCCTATAGTAATGGCCGAAGTGAACCGTGCGATAGCTCCGCCTTGGTCAATTTGGACAGACCATAATGACTCAATTTCACAAAGAGATACGGGATGGATCCAATTCTACTGCGAAAACAACCAAGACATCTTTGACACTCTGATACAGGCGTACAAGATCGCCGAAGACACGAGAGTCCTTCTCCCGGCAATGGTATGCTATGACGGTTTCGAACTCTCCCACACGGCCATGCCACTGGAACTCCCTGATCAAAGAGAAGTTGACGGTTTTCTGAAACCTTACGATGTGGAGCATGCCTTGATAGATCTGGAAGAACCCACAACCCACGGCAACCTAGTAAGTCCGGAATTGTACATGGAGTTTCGACACTTAATTCAGAAAGCGATGGAAAATGCTAAGCATGTAATCGACGAAACGGCTTCACAATTTTCAAGACACTTCGGTCGAGACTACGAATCTCAAATTCAATGCTACAAATGCAGAGACATAGATGTTGCAATAGTCTCAATGGGATCCACAGCCAGCGAAGCAAAAGAAGCAGTTGATAGGTTGAGGAAAGAGAAAATGCCTGTTGGCGCTGTCAAATTAAGAGTCTTCAGACCCTTTCCGACCGAGCTCTTCCAAGAACTGGGAAAAAGAGTGAAAGCTTTCGTAGTCATAGACCGCGACATTTCCTTCGGAATGGAAGGTGCGCTCTTCACAGAGCTAAAAAGCGCTATCTACCATTTGGAAGAAAAGCCCATTGTCTTAGGTTTCATTGCCGGTCTCGGCGGCCGAGACATAAGGATCAGAGATCTCACCAAAGCAGCTAGAAAAGCCTTAGATGCACTCAAGAAAGGTGTAAAATATCCAAAGGAAGAATGGGTCGCTACAAAGGAGGTTGTTGAAGAATGAGCTGGATAAAAGAACTACCTAAAGAAGAGTATATGCTGGGAACCACGTCTTGCGTAGGCTGCGGATCAGCTCTAAGCCTCAGGTTAGCCCTTAGAATTCTAGGCAATAGAACAATTTTAGTCATTCCCGCCAATTGTTCGGCAATCATCCAAGGAGCATACCCTAAAACTACATTCAGAATTCCAGTTTTGAACGTTGCTTTCGCTTCGGCTGCAGCTGTTGCCTCAGGAGTCCTCGCTGCCCTCAAGGTTCGAGGCATAGAAGAAGTCAACGTTGTAGTGTGGGCAGGAGATGGAGGAACAGCTGACATAGGACTTTCCACACTCTCGGGGGCTGCTCATCGTCAAGAAAACATATTGTACATCTGCTATGACAATGAGGGTTACATGAATACAGGCGTTCAAGAAAGCGGTGCAACTCCCTTTGGAGCAGTGACTGCAAACTCGCCACGCGGCAAAAGGCTCATCAAGAAAGACATGCCCCTGATCATGATGCAACACAACATTCCTTACGTAGCAACCGCCAACATTTCGTATGCCCAAGATTTTGTCCAAAAACTCAGAAAGGCCATGACCCTTAAAGGCTTCAAGTACATCCATCTCCTTACGCCTTGTCCTCCTGGATGGAGAACACCAGCAGACGAAACAATACACATAGGAAAACTCGCCGTTGAAACCGGATCGTGGGCCCTATTCGAAATAGAAAAAGGAAAATTCAGCCTCACAGGTCCAAGCCTCAACCTTCTCAACCAAGAGAGACGAAAGCCAATAGAAGAATACCTTCGGGTTCAAGAAAGATACAAGCAAATGACAGATGAAGACGTGAAAATCTTTAAAGAGTGGATAGACAACTCGTGGAAAAAGTATTCTGAACTGCAAAAACAACAGTGAAAATTCACGACTAGTAAATTGAAATTAGTTCAACCCAGCCAAATTGACGGATTGCTTTCGTTTCAATTTGTCTAAAGTCTCAGCGGCAAATGTGTCTATCTTGCGCCAAACAACAAAAACATCCAATATTTCCAAAAGTATTATCACAACTAGAACAATTGAAAGCGCTCTTGTTAGGTTAATCATGAACAGTGTATATTGAATATGCGGATACCCAAAAGCTACAGCAAGCCACGTCCAATATCCAGATGCCCCACCCACAATTAAAGAGGCGATATCTGAAGCAATCCACCAGAATACAATGGCCACGACGCCAGCGATAACGTTGCCCCACAAAGTCAGGTTTGACCAACCTGATGAAACTGACGAGCAACCGACTATTCGTGTTCCTGATTCACGTGGAAATAACTGATAACTGACTACTTTCTTGGCACTTTTTGGAGAAACGCCAAACAAAGAACCGTGCTCAATCGAAATTTGCTGTGGCGGCTCTTCTGAAACAATCCTGCAACCTTTCTCAAGCAAAATAGCTCTCATTTCTGAGTAAGCTTTTTCGATTTCCAAGCCAACAGACCGCTCAAGCAATATAAGACTACCCAGACACAGTACGCTGCCATAGTTAATGGGGTTTTTCATCAGTTTCGAAAAATATTGTGCAAAGCATTATCGTTCATTGATAGCAGAATAGTTTTGGCTCATAACAACTCAGAATGAGACATGCGTTGATTTTGGTTCAACCACGTGCATGTTCATGAGACTTCTGGCGCAGTTGCCATCGTTTGCATTGGGGTTAAATACTTTGAAAATGCCTTAAGAGTATTTGGTGATAACTTTGTTAAAAGCCGCAGTTGTATATTATAGCATGTTTGGTAATACCGAGAAGCTTGCGAAGGCCTTGGGAGCTGGTCTACAAAGTGGGGGAGTTGATGTTGAGGTTGTGAATGTTGACGCTGTCAGGTTTGAGGAGTTGGCAAAAATCGATTTGCTGTGCGTGGGCAGCCCTGTGCATGGTTGGAACGCGTCGAAGCCTGTGAAGGAATTTTTTGAGCACTTGAAGAGTGTGCAGGGCTTGAGGGGCAAGAAAGCGTTCGCGTTTGACACTAAGATGAAGAGTAGGTTGGCCGGCGGCGCTGGTGGAAAGATTGAAAGCAAACTGAAAGACTTAGGCTTCACCATCGTAAGACATAGTGAGTCAGCTATTGTAGAGGGCAGAGAAGGACCGCTCGAAGAAGGTGCAGAAGAAACATTCAAATATACAGGCTCAGAACTTGTCAAAATGATTTAGCCTCGGCGCGCGCGGACCTTATGAAAATCGATGAAGGAGGCAATTTATGGCAGCTAAAAGAACAATCATGGCAATAGTCGCAATTGTTGTTTTTATCGTTACCGCCTTCGCAGTGTACGCGGGGATTACCTACCCTCGAACAGTGATATCCATTCCAGTGTCCCTTGCCTTAGGAGCCGATTCGAAGACAACAGCGCTTGATCAATCATTCTTGAGCGACAAGGTTCAAGTACAGGTTGCCATTGAAAACGGCGCAGCCCTATGGCGAGCTCGAATTCTAAAGGGAGATGATGTTTTATGGGAACATTCAGCAGCGCAAGGCGAACAACAGATTTACGACAGCGGCTGGATACAACTGCCCAGCGGGAACTACAACTTCACTTTTGGGACAATTGGAATCGGATCGCTGGAAGCGCAAGTAACGGTAGCGTCAAAAGGCGGTTTCTGGTGAAAAACATCGATCATCTTTTCTCCCGTGCGCGCTAAAACAGGATAGACCTTCTACATGGAAGTAACCAATAATAATCTCGTGTGATTTCGCTTTGCTTTACGTCCAATCAACTGTTAGCCTAGGCATTCAAGTAGCCGTATTGTGTCTACTCATAACTGCTATCTTCCTGAAAAAACGGAATTTGTACAGGCAGCATGGAGTCGTCATGTTATTTGCCGTAGTTCTTCATTCGATAGTCATATTGATTGTCATGGTTCCTTCTCTCGCGGCATTCTTCAGTGCGCCAAGTCTTGTAGATTTCACGAATGGACTAACGATAATGTCATTAGTCCACGCTTTCTCAGGACTTGCAGCTGCACTGTTAGGCAGTTGGATTGTGGGTTCATGGCATTTGCAAACGAGTTTAAAGCCTTGCTTTAGGAAGAAACGATTCATGGATCTTACTATTATCTTGTGGTCGCTGGCGTTTAGCTTGGGGGTTGTCCTTTATCTGGCCATCATCCAAGCGATCTAAACCCAAAACACAACCTCTATTTCGGGTCTTCTTTTGTCTCAAAAGCGAGCAGCTGAAGGTGTAAAACTGAAAACCTGCTCAGAAGAGATATAAGGCTGACGCCGCCCCGTTTTACATGGTAGAATGGAAAAGCCAAAACGTTCTAAGGATATACTCATCGCAGCAGTCGGTCTTTTGCTTCTTGTGCTTGTCGTTACCATAATTTTCTGGGAATCTCCGCCCATAACATTGTATCCTCAGGAAATACGTGAATATCAAGGCCAGAACCTCTCGTCGATTGGCGACTTCAGAGAGAACTCGATCCAAGGCCCTCAACATGTAAACGCCTCGACCTACCGGCTCAAGATAATGGGACTAGTAAACACAACTGTGGAATACACTTACGACGAAATCGTCAATAGCCTCCAAAAATACCAGAAAGTAGTCACGGTCCACTGCGTCGAAGGCTGGTCCGCCAAGATCCTCTGGGAAGGTTTCCTTTTGAAAGATCTTCTACAGGAAGCAGGCATAAGACCCGAAACCAAAGCAGTCATCTTCCGCGCCATATGATGGGTACTCAACCTCTCTTCAGCTGGACTATCTCTTGAGCGAACGATATATTGTTAGCGTACAAAATGAACGGGCTTGTTCTTCCGCCCGAGCGAGGATTCCCCTTTCAACTCGTTGCAGAAAGTAGGTATGGATACAAATGGATAAAATGGATAACCGAGATTGAACTCACTAACAACAAAGACTACTTAGGCTATTGGGAAAGCAGAGGCTATCCCAACGACCCAATCGTTCCTGATTATTCCACCCCATGATCCTCAGAGAACAACTTACGACAATTCCTTTGGTGATCTATAATCCGTTAAACATCTACCTGCTTTCTTACTTTCGGATTTATGTTCCCTGCCATAATATGCAAAGCAAAAGAAAACCAACAAGTTGCATTTATTATCTATTTCAGAACGATATAGAATGAATGCTCCAATTTTCTTAGCCCTGGTCAAAGAACGGAGTCAATGACGGGAAGATTCTGCGGATTCTATTTTGCTTTTGATGTTCCGAATGAATTCCTGGGGTAACCTCGTTCTCCTAGCTATCTCTTCCGTTTCCTCAGCTACCAACTGATTTATGAGAATAATACCGGAATCAACAAGCTGCAGCCTTACGTCTGTTTTTAAGCCCCTGATGCAACTAAGCGGGTAAAGACTCTTTTCCAGGATTATATCACGCAGGCCAAGATCAGCAGGCGTACTCCACCCAATCTGCATGATATTCCGGCAAATCCCATACTGCATGGCTTGTTCCGAGTATTTGGTGTTGGTGACAATCATTGCTTCATCGATTTTCAAATCGATCAAGCCAAGGTTGAAACCCTCACTCACGTCTTCCAATACCGCTCTCGCTATGCGGCTTTCGTCCAATCCTGTGAAAGCGTGATAGTTGTAATGGTGTTTTGCCTCAACAAAGTAAGTTACACCATCCTTTCTTGCGATCGCGTCAACCTCATGCTCAATACACTTTCCCTTCAATATTTTGTTGGGGACAACCTCAAAACCGATGTTTGCTAGCAAGATCTGGACGAATTTTTCAAACTCAGGCTTTGAATTCATCAAGCTTAAACCTCTTCTTAAGTCATATAACCGGCTTGCCTGAGGTTTGTATTTGTGGATGAACTGGAAAATCATCTGCAAAACCTTTGCTGTTGGCATTCCATCGTAGACTCTGCTTTCGATCTTCCCAGCGATTTCCTCCGCATCTTGCTTGGTTGCTCCCATACGCATGCAAGTGGCAACAATTTTGTTTCTGTCGAACTGCTGCCTTGAGCTGTCAGCCTTGGTAACCATAAACCTCAAAAACGTTCCACCCTCTCAAACTTAATTGCTAGGAAGCCACATAAGTCTTACCCAATTTAGCTTTAGCCTCTCACCCTAATCAGATTAGCGTAGCATGTGCTCCTGCCCAAAGTCCGTTAATTCGAGACTGGATATGTTTTTAAGGACTATGATTGTGAGAGTTCAAGCTGATACAAATGTACTTCAAACAGGTGCAGCAGCACGGCGACAACTTCTCATACGTCATCGCAGACGAAAAAACGCAAGAGGCAGTCGTTGTGGACCCAAGTTTCAACGCCGGCGAGATAACACGTACCATGAGAGAAAAAGGGTTTCACTTGAAATACCTCATAACCACGCACGGGCACTCTGACCATACCGCTGGAAACGAAGAACTCCGCTTCAATTTTGGCGCCAAGACAGTCGCCCACAAACTATCCCGAACACAACCAGACCTCGCTGTTCAAGATGGCAGCATAATTCTCCTAGGCGCAATTGAGATCAAAGTGATCTACACTCCGGGACACACTCCCGACGGAATATGTCTTCTCATCGATGGAAAAAAACTGTTGACAGGTGACACACTATTCGTAGGGAACTGCGGCAGAACCGACATGCCAGGAGGAGACTCTGCAACCCTATACTACAGCCTATTCGACAAATTGTCGAAACTGAGTGATGACATTGAAGTGTACCCTGGACACGATTACGGACATAGACCTCGCTCAACAATTGGGGAAGAACGCAGGACAAATTTCGTCCTCAAACCACGCACCGTCCAAGAGTTCGTAGACTTTATGAGTACCCCATAGATTTGGACCATTGTGTAGGACCGACAAAACAATTCTTCTATAGTAAAAGGAAGAAAACTCCATCGTCTAATTGTCTGATCATTGAACTGCGTTGATACTGACTGTGAAGCTTGACCAATCGCTTCCAAGGGCTTAAGTGTCACTTAATTTTGTTCTATGTGAGTCAAACATTGAGATCCTGATTAAGGGAAAATATGCGATAGCTCCGACTTCATTATTTATCGTAGCTGAACAGTTCGACATTGGCATTGATCCAAAGTGGGAAAAGGGGCTATTTCGCTCAGGGACTTATTCACACGCGCGCACGGTATGCTAGCAGGGCCACTTCATGACAGTTTGAATCGAGAATATTAACGAGTGCTACGTATTGTCAATTCTAAAAATAGAAATTCTAAAATCCAAGAAGCATGGAGTTGTTGGATAGTTCTCACGCGTATCCAGGGCGTGATATCTAAAGAAAATGCTTCCACCGATGAAGAAAAGGAGAGTCGATTGTGCCAGCGGAAGGATTTTAATAGTTGCTACGATAGTCGTCGTTCTTTCTGTAAGTCTGTTCACGGTTGAAGCGTCAGCCGCGAACGTGACGCTGGCTGAGACTCTCAACAAAACAATCACCAATGTTAACTGGGCTGATTCAAACCCGCTCACTGCCACATGGGGCATTATACTAGCAAACAAAAACATGACCGCCCTTGACGATGCAATCAACCAAAGCATAGCCAAAAGAAACTATATCAACGCCCTACATATCACCAGACTCGCCGAATTGAATCAATACAGCTCAACCTCGATTTCACAAGGTGCAGAAACCGCACTTCAACAAATATCCATGTGCGGAAGCCTGCCAATAAATTTTGCAGCAAACGGCTACGGCGATCCAGATCTGACAAATAAGGGTTGCTTTCTGGTATACAACCGCTTTCTGATATGGGCATACAAGTTTGCAGAAGAGTACAACCTCACAAGCAAATGGGACAAGAATAGAGCATTTGCTGATTTCGCAAGAATGTCTAACAAACCTCCCGCCAACAGTGCATCCGGAGAAATGCTGTGGTGCGATCCCCAGGAGAACTGGGCAAATTCATTTTCAAGCAGATATTACGACGAACACGCCGAGACCCTGAGCGTGTTCTTGAAGTTCTATGAAATCGGGGTCCAAGAAGCCTTGGCCTACGCTGATGTAGCTTGGACCGGAGTCCAAAGCCATTGGAACGGTCAGTACTATGGTTATACAGGCAGTTCAAACGTTGAATGTGAAATGGGCAGTTTTGCCAGAATTATTGGCGAATACAGACAAGAAAAGGGAGGCAACTTCTCAGATTGGGAAAGAGTCATTCAAGACTTGAACTACAAACTGCTGGCGAAAGGTTGGAGTTCACCCGGTTGGGCTAGCCCAGGAGTCATCGTTCATGCAGAAAGCAACTCGCAGTTGAGACTTTGGGAGACCCTGAGTGCTATAACAACGCTCCATCAGCTCTTCCCTCAACTGACTTCAAACATGAAACAAAGCTTTGCAGATTTACTCATGGGGCAAACCCCGGCATGGAAAGGCCTGATCGAAAGTGGGTTGAACAACAACGGCTATTTCCGAGGAGTCGACCCAGGTTCTCAATCTTCCAACGAAGCGACGGCATGTGCAGCAGCAACTCTGTTTCTTGAAGGAATAGTGCCAATTACAGGTAGCCTTGCGATTCCCTTGTTGGAGGAGAATTATCCACCTGATACAACGCCGTTTCCAGTCAGAGAAATGAAGTTCGATTACTCGAATCACAAGATCAAGATCCCAGTGAAAGCTGGTGAGCTGACATTTGTGTATGGCTCGCTACCTGTCTCGTACAATTTCACATCAGACGGAGTCTACGATATCGAATTCACAGACGACTGGAATCAAATAACAAGAGTTAACGGAGAACCCGTTGCAATAACACCGACAGAACCTCAGAAGCTGGACGCTACCGAAGGAAATTTCAGTATTTCACTGTCATGGTCTCCACCATTATTGAGCGGAGACTCTAAAGTTACAAACTATAGAATCTATAAAGGAAACACAACTAACGAAGAAGCTTTCTTCGCAGAAGTCGGAAACACTTTGTCTTTCATCGACAATGAAGTTTCAAAGGGAGAAGCATACTACTACCGAATCACTGCCGTCAGTCCAGTTGGAGAATCAAAACCTTCGAACGAGGCAAACGTAGCATTGTCAGGCCCAAAAACGACAGATTCGTACGACGGTCTATGGCACACTGAGGACTTCACCATCTACCTCAAGGCGACCGATTCAAGCGGAGTATCCGAAATATATTATAGAATCAATAGTGGCGAAGCCCAAAACGTCAGTACAAAGGGTCAGCCTCAAATCACGTTCGAAAGCGGAGCAAACGTTCTAGAGTATTGGAGCATCGATACATTGGGCAACGAGGAACTTCCTCACAAAATTCTGACTCAGGTAAAACTTGATAAGACGGCCCCAACCGGCTCATTACAAATAAATGAAGGAGCAAGAGCAACACCTTCAACTTCCGTCACTCTCAGCATAACATCAACCGACGCAACCTCTGGCATTTACCAGGTCAGATTCAGCAATGACGGCGTGTGGGACGGCGAACAATGGCAGACGCCCAAATCAATTGAAACCTGGATCTTAGACTCTGAAGATGGAGCGAAGACCGTATACTGCGAGATCAGAGACAACGCAGGGCTTGTCTCAGTTAGCTATTCTGACACAATAATTCTAGATACGTCAGCTCCTGAAGGCTCAATGCAAATCAACGATGGAACAGCATACTTGAACACCACAGCAGTACAACTGCATCTGTCAGCCACAGACGTGGGTTCAGGTGTAGTTCAAATGCGCTTTTCCAATGACAACGCTACTTGGTCAGCCTGGGAGCATTACACTACTTCAAAGTCTTGGAATCTGCAAGAAGGCGACGGCCCAAAAAGCGTCACGGTTCAATACAGAGATGACGCAGGCACAGTCTCATCATACAGCGATTCAACAAACCTTGACACAACATCTCCAGAGGCTAATGCTGGCCCTGATAGGAAAGTGAGCACTGGTTCATTCTTATCCTTTGAAGCAAGAAACAGCACTGATCATGCCGACACTGTCGGTTATCTTTGGAATTTTGGGGACGGAACATTAGGAAATGGCCGGTTGACAAACCACACGTATACAAATCCAGGAACCTATACAGTTCAATTGATAGTAGAAGACGCAGCTGGAAATAACGCTCAAAGCATAATAACTGTAATAGTTCAGCCATTGCAGCCGTGGTTAATGATATGCATCGTCACATGCAGTGTTCTGGCAATCATCTTCATAACTGCATTCTCGATTAGGAAAAAAGTTTGAGACATGGAAGAATTCGTTTTTTCAACCTTTGAGCTCACTGGCAAATGGAATTCTTCAACTACTAAGACATGGAAACGGGAAACCATCCTCAAACTGGCGTCCACTTGATTGATGAAAAAAGGATCTAAGTTGAGGTGAAAGTACAATTCCTCGATTTGTCCGAGCTACATAAATTAATCCATTTCAACATTCAGACAATTTTGTTAACACTTACTGACAGGAGTGCAAAAAGTTAAATACGCAAAGCGAGGAAAAAATGGTCGACGAACAAGGAGAAGAGAAATGTAAAGGTGGGCATGCACACAGTTTGCTATGCCAACTACTCTCGCGATTTCAACACGCGAGAAAGGCTGAAAGGACTCTGGGCAAACGATGGCCTTATAGTCATCGGGAATTTTCCTTTCTCCTAAAACACATCCAGAGTCCCAGCAAACAAAATCTCAGGGAAAGGTTCTTGGAGCGCGCGCTCAATCATTCACTTCGAAGTCCGCAACAGATGGCATGTGACATGTCAGGTTTATATTTTGTCTGAGAGAAGTAGTCTATTTGACAATCAGCACTGGGCAAGTGGCATTTTCGGCGACTCTGGAGCTAACACTGCCTAGAGCGTAATCTCTCCGACTCATTCCTCTACTTCCAATGACAACCAAGTCAAAGTCTCCCATTTTGGCTGTCTCGATAATTACTTCATCGGGGTGCCCGTGTTCAAGTCTTGCGAACACTTGAAGAGTGGCTAACTTCTTCACTTTCTCCTCGGCCTTGGAAAGCACCATGCTGAAACTTTTCTCTAGTTCTGCAGAAGCGTCAGCAATCGCTTGGGATTTCATGAAGTTCATGGATGGAATCGGCAGGAAGACAGGGGGAACCACGGTCAGAAGTAGGAGTTTTGATGAATATTTCTGTGCTATGTCAACTGCAAAGTCCAACGCGTTATCCGCATGGTCAGATCCATCAATTGCAACGAGTATTTTCCCAATCATTTTCTTTCCCTACCAGATGGAATTAGAGATTTAGCTATTAAATTTTCACTATGGTTGCTCATGTCCCAATGTGCAGAAAAGAACTATACCTTTCGATTTTCTTCTCGAAACTCGCTCAATGCTTTTTCACAACTTTTTTGCAGCCAAAGCCATCTTCTGATATACCAGTCATTGCCCCAGACTTCTCTTTGCTCTTCCAACCATTTGTCGATCCCCGTGATCTTCTGTTTCCTAAGATTCTCTATAACTGGCAGGTGATGAGTCCAAATGGGACTATAGCAAAATTGAATCAGCTTCGAGCAGGGCAGTTCGTCGCAGTCTTTACAGGTTTCGAGATGTTTATGCTCCACGCAACACTTGTAGATGTCGCAGCCTACATGATGTTCGATTGCGGCGCAGGTTCCACACATGCACCCGCAACCGTGGCATGATTTATACTCTAAGTAATCAACACAAGCACCACAATACAGACCGCAAGGAGCAGCCAGTTTTCGACAATCAATGACACTCGATTCTTTTCCCATGATTTGAACATAATAATAACTTCAAATATATAATTCTGGACGAGACGAAAGAGCGGAAGGACATGACGCAGAATATTACCATTAGAAACTACCAAAGCCTCTGATAGGGAAACTTGTCGTTCCCTGTGGCGAGAACTCACTGAGTGGCATCGTCAGATCTATCAAGACTCCACAATCGGTGGAGAAAATCTCGGAGAGCACTTTGATAACCACTTGTCCAAGGTGGGACCTTCAAGAATATGGGTTGCCACAATTGATTCAGAAGTTGTTGGATTAATCGGACTCGACGTATCGGGCTACGAGACTGAAATAGAACCCCTCATAGTCACCAAAGCACATCGATACAAGGGAGTGGGAACAAAACTTGTTGAAAAAGCCATTCTTGAAGCGCGAAAAACCGGAACTAGTCTAAATGTTTCACCAGTGGCAAGGAACACAGATGCAATTCATTTCTTCTATAATGCGGGATTTACGAATCTTGGACGAGTGGAGATGTTTATTGATTTCCGCAACCGAAAATGGAAGTCACCTTTGGAACTCAAAGGATGTAAGTTAAACTACTAGCCTTCGGCTGCTAGAATAATTGTAAACAAGCCGACTTTTTCGGCACGCTGAGAACAACTCCGAAAAAAAGGAGGGCGGATAGAAGGAACTGCTCAACGTGTTTGGCTATTTCTTTCTGGTAACGACGAAGGCAATTTTCACATTGGCTCTGTATTCGACGATCTTGTTTTTTTCCACCTTTGCGTTGCAACGTTTCACGTAAACAGATTTGATGTTGTCAACGGTCTTTGCGGCATCTGCCAGTGCATTTTTAACAGCATCTTCCCAGCTAGTTGGCGAGCTGCCTATCAGTTCGATTATCTTTACTACGGCCATTTTTCTAGACTCCCACTATTCTTAACAGAAAACAACTATTAATATTATCCCTGAGAAAGATCTCGGTATTCTTTCCGGCGCAAGGTTATTGTATTGATTCGACGTCATTTTCCATGCTGTTTCCAGCCGTGCCAAGTCAATCTTGCACCATAATAGAAAAAAACGCTACCAACAATAAGCAAAATGATGCCGTACACAACGGTGTTGTAAAACGCCAAGTTATAGGGTTCAATACTTAGGCGCCAAAGGAAAAAGGGACCATATTCGTATGTCGCCTCGACAATGACAAACAGCATTAGTATGGCGAATGCGGACAGGAAGATCGTGCCGGCTTTAAGTGCGTGTTTCTCGATTGCCGCCATCTTTTGGTTGAACCTCGAACCCGCTGAACCTTCTGGGTAGTCATCTTCCCAATCTCTTTCTTCACCCATGGCTTACATGTCACTCTCTGATTTTCAGTACCTGTTTCAAGGCCTGACAGAAATCATTAGGCGCTTATACGGAAAAACCTTTTCAAAGTAGTGGGCTGGAGAACAAGACGACGAAGCTTGAGGAGGTCCTACCGCTTCGGACAGACAGGCTGTTGCTGTCATTCGTCTCCTTCTTCGTCCCAACCCTCGTCGTCTTCAATATACTCTTCATCAGACAGTTGCCAGCACCTCAGGTGAACCGATAAAGCGGAAGAGGTACTAAATCTTTTCTGAATTTTGGAAGAGCGCACTTTAATAAATGAAGGAATTGCATCTGCTTAGCTTAAGACTCTAAAGCATCCTTGACGAGTGACTATTGCGAGTTTGCTAGGAATTGAGTTATCCCGACCAGTATGAACTGAACGGCAATTGCGGCAAGTAGCAAAGACATGACTCGCGCGATAACAACTGACCCAGTCTTGCCAAGAACCCTATAGATTGAGTTAACATACCGAAGGATAACCCAAGTCAAAAAAAGCACAATCAATACCGAAATAATCGTGACAAGCGTGCCGTACAATTTAAGGTTAAGTATGGTTGTAGTTATGGCCCCTGGACCCACAAGAAGAGGCATAGCAATCGGAACAGCGCCCAAGCTTTCCATAGGTTCAGTACTCTCATAAAGCGAGCCTGAAACCAAGATCTTCATTGACGTAATCAATAAAAGCAGCCCACCTGCAATCCTAAAACTTTCAACCGAAATGCCAAAAATAAGGAATATTTCATGACCAGTGAACGCAAACACCAAAAGAAGGACGACACCGACAAAGATGGCCGTGTTGAAAACTTTGCTCCTCTGAGCATTACTAAACTTCTCGGTCAACCCCATGAAAATTGGAACATTTCCGAAAGGATCCACGATAATGAACAAGACCAAAGCTGCCTTTACAATATCTGTAAGAGTACCAGCTACAACTTCAGACATCAAACCATCATCAAGCTATTTGACACGAACTGAATAAAAGCGTTAATCTAAATCAGACACGAGAAAACATTTGATTCTGTGAAAGATGCCAGAACAAACAGGGTCTCGGATGTTTTTCCAAGAGCCTAGCCAGAAATAGAACCTACCGCTTGACGGTTAAGACCCTTAGTCCTTTGAGAGGGGGCATTCTACGTCTCTATGTTTCGTTTAGTTTGAAACTCCTTCTCGATTTTCATTTCTCTTCGTTTCTTGTTATAGCTCAATGCATAGTTATGTGCTGCGTCTCTTATCTGACGAAGCAAAAGCATCATTCGACTACTCGTATCAAACTGTCGAGGCATAGAGTCACCGGGGAGATGAATCTCTTCATGTTCCTTTGCCAGGCCGATTAGGGGAAGCTGGAGCCCCAGCATTTGCAGAGCCAGTTCTAGCCGCCGAAACCTGTCCAAGACCGCCATCAACAACTATCAAATCCGGCATCGAGGCTTTCTCCTCCAATAGACGCCTGTATCGTCTCATTACTGCTTCATTGACGCTGGCGAAGTCATCTTGCCCTGGAACCGTTTTGATCCTGAACCTACGGTAATTGCTCTTGTTTGGCTTTCCGTCAACAAATCGCACCATACCAGCAACAACATGCTCACGCCCTAAATTGGAAATGTCAAAACACTCTATCACACTAGGAAGCGCCGCTAAATTGAGCGTAGTCTGCAAATCAGCCAAAGGACCCTCTTCGTCTATAGCGGACTCGATATTTTTCTCGGCAAGTTTAACCAAGGCAAATCTGTCGCCTCGCCGAGGAACGCAGAGAGTTACTCGTCCTCCTCTTCTATGGGAAAGAAATTCCTCCAAAGCTGCCTTTTCTGAATTATCTGTCCAACACGGCAAGTTTAGTAAGATCTCCCTTGGAATTTGACTACAGGAATAGAAAGCCTTCAGGAAATCCTGTTCAATCTGCGGCTGAAAATCTAGAGAAAACTCCTTCTTTCCAAGTAGTACGCCTTTCCGTATGCCCATATGGACAGCAAGTTCCTTCTCCCCAAACCGTTTAAACGCCATCACGTCCTGGTCAAAATGTCTCTCATTATCAACTATCTGGCGCTCTGTGAGAAGTCGAATGGAGGCAATCTGATTGCGAAGTTCAAGAGCACGTTCATACTTCTGTTCTTTTGACGCAAGGTTCATCTGTAGGAGAAGCATCTGCATTGTTTGCTCATAATTGCCATTCAAGAAATAGCGGGCAAACTCAACTTGCTCAGCGTACTGTTCAGCGGTAACGCGACCGCTACATGGCGCTGTGCAAAGGCCTATGTGAAAATTAAGGCAAGCTCTCTTCGGTAGCTTCTTGCACACTCGGAGTTTGAAGATTCTTACGACGAGCCTCTGCAAATCTTGCCTAGTGAAGCCGTCCGTGTAAGGTCCAAAAGATTCCAGTTTCCGAGACACCTTTCTGCTGGTTAGTATCCTCGGAAAGGTCTCTCTGGTAAGCGCAATGTAAGCAAACGTCTTGGCGTCTTTGAGATTAACGTTGTATCTAGGTGTATGTTGTTTGACTAGTTTGTTCTCGAGCAGGAGAGCTTCGACTTCATTATTTACGACGATCCAGTCTATGCTGCGGATTCTAGCCACAAGTTGTTTTGTCTTAGTAGGCTGGTCAGAGTTGGAGAAATATGAGCGGACGCGAGAACGGAGACTCTTAGCCTTCCCGATGTACAAGACGTCTCCTTTTTCATCCTTGAAAAGGTAGACTCCTGGGTCTGCAGGAATCTCGGAGCTATTGAATTCTGATGGACTAATTAAGGGTATCAATTGGAGATGCAACCTTTTCTTTTGCTCTCAAGACTTCGTTGTCAAGTATTCTCCTCAGGAAACTGCCAGTGTACGAACGCGGGTTTTCAGCAACTTCTTCGGGTGTCCCCTGTGCTATGATTTCTCCGCCTGACTCCCCACCTTCAGGACCCAAATCGATGAGGTAGTCGCAGCTTTTTATTACGTCTAAATTGTGTTCTATGACATAAACCGTGTTTCCCTTGGCGACTAGTCTGTTCAAAACTTTGATGAGTCGTTTAACATCGTCAAAATGCAGTCCAGTAGTGGGTTCATCGAGCATGTAGACGACGTGACCTGACTTGTGTTTGCTGAGTTCACGAGTAATTTTGATGCGCTGGCTTTCTCCTCCTGATAGTGTGGTTGAGCTCTGTCCCAATTTTATGTAGCCTAACCCGACATCCAGCAAAGTCTGGAGTTTCCTCGCAAGTGATGGCATGTTTTCAAAAAACTGAGCTGCCTCTTCGACCGTCATGTCCAACACTTCGGCAATGTTCTTTCCCTTATAGAGCACGTTGAGCGTCTCCAAATTGTACCGTCTTCCTTTGCACTCACTGCATTGAACATAAACGTCGGGAAGAAAGTTCATCTCGATACGCAATACACCGTCTCCTTGGCAAGTCTCGCATCTGCCCCCTTTTACATTGAAACTAAATCTGCCTGGATTGTATCCGCGGGCTCTGGCCTCCTTTGTAGTGGCGAAAATCCGTCGAATTTCGTCGAAGAGTTTTGTGTAGGTAGCAGGGTTGCTTCTGGGAGTTCTCCCGATGGGATCTTGGTCTATGACAACGACATTGTTAACAAATCCTGGAACTTCGACCGTTTTGTGCTTTCCGACTTTGTCGATTCGTTCACCGAATTTCTCTTTCAATACGGGCATCACGGTCTGATTCATCAGCGTGCTTTTTCCTGATCCGGAGACGCCTGTAACTCCGCACAGCACTCCTAAAGGAAGATTTACAGTGAGGTCTTTTAGATTGTTCTCTTCTGCTCCAGTTATTGTGGTATAATCACAGGGTTTTCTCCGCTCTTCAGGCACCTCGATTCTTAACTTGCCCGAGAGATACTTGCCTGTTATGCTTTTCTTGCTCGTAATGATTTCTTCAGGAAAGCCTTCGCAAACCACGTGCCCACCGTGAACTCCCGCTCCGGGACCCATGTCCACTATGTAATCTGCGTTCCGTATAGTCTCTTCATCATGCTCTACAACAATCAGCGTGTTACCGAGGTCGCGAAGCCTGTGCAGAGTAGCGATAAGCTTAGCATTGTCTCTTTGGTGCAAACCTATGCTTGGCTCGTCAAGAATGTACAAGACACCCATCAAATTGCTGCCAATCTGCGTGGCCAGCCGAATCCTTTGTGCCTCGCCTCCTGAAAGTGTCTTCGCCGCCCTGGAGAGCGAAATGTACCCTAAACCCACGTTCTTAAGAAAACCTAATCGTTCATTAATTTCCTTGAGAACCTGCTTGGCAATAGCCAGTTCTTTCTCATTCAATTGAGATGGCAAATTTGAGAAAAAATCTACTGCTTGGTCAATCGATAGATCCGTAGTATCTATGATGTTCTTGCCTAGGATTTGGACTGCTAGGACAACCGGTTTCAAGCGTTTTCCATCACATGAATTGCAGAGACTGGATTTCATGAACTTTTCAATTTCTTCTTTCCGCCATTCGCTTTCTGTTTGACGGAACAGTCTCATCGTCTGAGGAATCACGCCCTCCCAGCCGTCGCGCATCCACATATTGGCTCCATTGGACCAAATTCCGTTGATAGGCTCTCGATCACCGTAAAGAAGAATCTTCAGCTGTTTTTCAGTGAAATCTTTAATTGGAGTGAAGACATCGAAGCCATGCCTCTTGCCCACCATCGCTAACTGTTGTGCACGCCAACTTAGATCCATCCTTCCGTAAACCGCTAAAGCGCCATCCATGATCGATTTGTTTCTATTTGGAATAACAAGATCTTCGGAGACTTCGGTGATTTCTCCTAATCCGTGGCAAGTTGGGCAAGCTCCGAAAGGTGAATTGAAAGAGAACATGCGCGGTTCGAGACTCTCAAAAACGACGTCGGGATGATTAGGGCAGGCCCCGAAAGTACTCAACGTGTTTTCGTCTTCGAAGCGTGTCATTTCACTTCGTCTATCCTCAAAGGCCTTTTTTGAGTCAATTAATATCATAGTTCCTTTTCCAATCTGCAGTGCTTGCTCAACCGCTTCGGCGATTCTGGAGCGCTCGTCATCCTCGATTTTGGCAGTATCTATGACGACCTCGATCCAATGCTTCTCGTACCGTACGAGTTTGACTTCTTCCTTTATTGACTCTGAGTCATAGATTTTCTGGTCCACTCTGATCTTGGTGAATCCTTCTTTCTTCAAATCATCGAATATCTGCTCATGGGTTCCTTTCATGCCCCTGATGATAGGAGCAAGAAAAACCAGTGTTTTTCCTTTTTCTGATGCCATTATCAGGTTGGCTATATTTTCGGGACTGCGAGGGCGAATTGCGCTGCCACATTTCGGGCAATGATGGATGCCTATTCGTGCGAAGAGTAGACGAAGGTAGTCATAAATTTCGGTTACAGTTCCAACTGTAGAACGCGGGTTCTTGCTTGTGCTTTTCTGTTCTATAGAAATCGCTGGTGACAATCCATCTATCGAGTCCACGTCGGGTTTGTCCATCAATCCTAGAAACTGTCGGGCATAAGCGCTAAGACTTTCAACGTATCTTCGTTGCCCTTCCGCGTATATGGTGTCAAAGGCTAAGGTGGATTTGCCTGAGCCGGAAAGTCCGGTAATTACGGTTAATTTGTTTCTCGGGAGTTCTACATCTATGTTTTTGAGATTGTGTTCTCGAGCGCCTTTGACAGAGATTGTATCTTTCATGGGTCTCTCTAATTCCAGTCTGCTTTCTTGTGAACCGTATCCTGTTTTAACATAAGCATTAGAACCTTTTTCCTCTAAGCCAACTCTCTCAATGGAGTATTCCTCTTTCCTTCTTTCATAGTGAGAGTTCTGGTAAGTTCTGTTATCGCGTCTCTAAACTCGATAGCTTTCTCAAAATCCAATTTTTCAGCGGCTTCTTTCATTCGAGCATCAAGCTCAATAATCTGGCGTTGAATATCGGACACAGCGAGATGTTTCGCTCCTTTTATGATGCCCTCCTTATGCGAAACGCCTTTGACTATCGTTCTTGGGGTTATGCCGTGGATACTGTTAAACCGCATTTGAAATTTGCGGCGGTACATGGTGATTTCCATAGCGCGTTTAATCGATTGGGTCTTTATGTCCGCATAAAGTATTACTTTGCCGTTAGCGTTCCGTGCTGCGCGTCCAATTGTCTGGATGAGGCTACGCTCGTCGCGGAGGAAGCCTTCTTTGTCTGCATCCAATATGAAAATTGTTGCAACTTCGGGAATGTCTAAGCCTTCCCGGAGCAGGTTTATTCCCACTAGGATGTCATATTCTCCTACACGGAGTTGACGAACAAGTTCGATGCGGTCAAGACTTTCAATTTCAGAGTGGAGATATCTCACTCGGAAGCCTTCTTTGGCAAGATAATCTGAAAGGTCTTCAGCCATTCGCTTGGTAAGGGTTGTTACCAATATCCGGTCCCCGCGATCAATTGTTTTCCTTGCCTCTTGCATGAGATGCTGCATCTGGCCTTCGACTTTGTGAAGCTCAACTTCGGGATCTAGTAAGCCTGTTGGACGAGTGATGACCTCTACGGGTGGGCCACTTTTCCCAAGTTCATACTCAGCCGGCGTTGCTGAAACAAAGAGAGTCTTATTCATCTTCTTTTCAAACTCTTCAAACTTAAGGGGCCTATTATCAAACGCGCTGGGGAGACGAAAGCCGAAGTCGACCAGATTTTTCTTTCTGGCGTAGTCGCCGTTGTACATGGCCCGAGACTGAGGTATGGTTTGGTGGCTTTCATCGATTATGAGAAGATAGTCTTTTGGGAAGTAATCAATGAGAACGAATGGGGGCTCACCAGCTTTGCGACCATCGAAATGGCGGCTGTAGTTTTCTATTCCTGCACAGAAACCCACTTCTCTGATCATTTCTAGATCGTAATTCGTTCTTTGCTTGAGCCGTTGAGCTTCAAGTGGTGGAAGTTGAGGAAGTCTAATGTCCAATTCTTCTCTTATGCTGAATAGGGCGTGCTGCTGTTTCTGCTCCGGAACTACATACTGTCTTGCTGGATAGATCGTAATATTATCAACAGAGAGCTTTGTGTCGCCTGTTAGAGCGTTGACCTCTTTGATTTTCTTGATTTTTCCCATTTCAAGTTCGATTCGTATGATATCGTTCTCGTAAGTTGGAATCACGTCTACTGTGTCTCCTCTCACTCGGAATCTGCCCGATTCGAGAACAGTGTCGTTGCGTTCGTACTGCATGTCAATCAGAGAATTTATGAGGCTTCGGCGATCCGCTTCTTCTCCTATTCGGATAGGGATAGCCATTGTTCTGAAATCTTCTGGGTTACCCAGACTGTATATGCAGCTAATACTTGAGACAACAATCGTGTCTTCGCGGCTTACAACGCTGGAGACAGCGTGCATACGCATTTTTTCGATCTGCTCATTCACGCTAGAATCCTTTTCGATATACGTGTCAGTTGTCGGTAGATAGGATTCTGGCTGATAGTAATCGTAGAAGCTGATGAAGTATTCAACACGATTATTAGGAAAGAGCTCTTTCAGTTCAGCGTATAGCTGCGCAGCTAAAGTCTTATTGTGCGCAATAATGAGGGTGGGTTTTTGCAGACGGCTGATAACGTTGGCCATGACAAAGGTCTTGCCGCTGCCTGTGATTCCCAATAGCGTCTGCTTTTCCTTTTTTGAGAAAGTCTCAGCGATCTCGCACACTGCGGCCTCTTGACCTGGAGAAAGCTGAAAAGGCGCCTTGAGCTCAAACTGCACTCTTCTTCCCCCCTGCGGAATGACAAGAAATATTCAAAATCGAATTAAGGACTTATAAGAGTTTGTGGAAACTTACCCGAGCGAGGCAGACAAACTAACTGACGACTATTGGACATTGTCAACGAAGTAAGACATTTCGCTTTCCCATCTAACCGAGATTCCCAATGCAACAAAGACTCTGTCCCTTTATTCCGTAAACCAATTCATAGATTAAAACGAATCTACAAACCCATGGCACTCTTTTCAAAAAGAGTGCGTTTAGCGTCTCGTTATGTCACCAAGTGTTCAAGAAGAATTCTTATTCCAATGGCAATGAGTATGATTCCGCCTACGGCTTTTATTCTATTTCCAAAGAAGTTTCCGATAACATTGCCAAAAAGAAAGCCCGCATATGAGAGGGAGAATGTTACAATGCCAATAACAACTATTGGTGCCAGGATATCTGTTTGTAGAAAGGCGAAGCTTAAACCAACCATCAAAGCGTCGATACTAGTCGCGATGGACAATGTTAGAAGAGCATGTAAACGAAGACTACTTCCCCCCTGAGAGGTTTCCTTTTTTGTGGAATCATAAATCATTTTTGAACCGATCAAAACCAAAAGACCGAAAGCAATCCAGTGATCAATTCCCTTGATCAGATCTTCCAATTCAATCCCTGCAAACCATCCGATCAGTGGCATAATCATTTGGAACGCGCCAAAAAAAGAGGCAATGATAAGTGCACTCTTTCGCTTGTGGGTTTCAATAGATAATCCTCGAGCTATTGAAACCGCGAAAGCGTCCATCGCCAGACCAACTGCAATCAACGTTATGGTGAGAACATCCATTCAAATCACATGCAAGTCATTTTTCCGTAGAGAACTCTGTTGAGAATATAGGCTTTTTGATATGGATCACAAGTTCGGAGCAGGAGACTCCCTTAAGAAACAGAGTTCTAAGCGCAGATCTTTTCGATCCAGCTTTCTTGCGCAGACCATCAATTCTTGCAAGGAAAGTGATCACAAGCCAACTATTCAGTCTTGGATAGCCTCGCTAACTGCTCTTGTCAGAACAAAAAAGAAAAAATGGGGGAGCTTGATTTATTGAAATCTATGGACTCGGTGATGTAGTCGAAGTAATAGAAGCGAAAGCCTGCTTTACTTGAACAACGACTGTGCCTGCCATGCGGTCACTGTATTTCTGTCGTTTGTCACCCGGAGTCGCGACACCAATCAACCAATCCAACAGTAGGAAAACCCAGAAAATCTTGCTAATGTTGCGAATAAACGACTTCCCATAGGTGACTTTGCCGCCATTGACCATCTGAACCTGTAAGCCAAAGATACGCTTTCCAATAGTCCCGCCCCACGAAACCTCCAGCACTAGGAAGTACAACACCGAGAGAATGCCAATCACTAGTGGTAATACGAACACGTAACCCCACGAAGCCCAGACTCCTGAGTACGCATCGACAAAAAGAAGCGGTACAAACAACACTAAGACCAAGATTGCAGCAATGATGCCAAGTATGATGGTGTCGACGATGAAAGCGATCAACCGCAAGAGCCAATGACCCATATCTATCTGCGAACTGCTGTCTGTTGTCATTTTTTCAACCCTTATTTCATTTTGTAGCTTATTTCATTTTGTAGCAAGGGGTTATTATCATTTGCTAGGAAGGAGACTCCGCTAAAGGCACCCCATGGACAATTTCAACGCTAACCGCGATAAAGAAGGCGTGTCCAAGGAATAGAAACAAAGCGCAAATACAGGGACGACACTCTTGCTTGGATCATTATTGGCTATTACACTACTAACTGAAAAATCTAGCAATAGCTGGGTTTTCTTGTTCACATGGATCTCATTTCTGCAACAGTCCTTTGAAAGGGTAGATGACGGTTAGTCCTGTCAATTTTGAAGCCCTCGCGTTTTTCAGATGTAGAAAAACTTTGGCATAGCACCTGCGGACATGTTTATGGTTATGCTTGGCAAAAGAATAAATTCAAAAAAGTCACACTAGTAGTGGAAGGAAAGCCTATGTGTATGGGAAAAGTGGTTGTTCGTTGCCCTAGATGCGCAAAACAGCTGCAAGTTACCAGACCAGACAGCTCCCACCCATTTTGGTCCGTGAATAGGCCCAAAGAAGACGAAGGAATAGCTAACGTGATAATACAGGATCTCGAATGTAAGAATACAGAATGTTCTAAAAGATTTTCAGTCTATTGGTACGACAAATAGTTTGGTAACGCTCTACCAAAACCCTTTTTGTTGTTTTAGCGCTCGCTGATAGTAGACCTGCAAACTGGATGCTAGGAGAAAGGTTGCAGCAAATACACCACACCTACATTTCTTCTTAGACTTTAGGTCAGAATTCGCGTAGAATGGACCGAGCGGGATTTGAACCCGCGGCTTCCGCCTTGCGAAGGCGGCGATCATACCAGACTGATCTACCGGCCCATCGAAACACGATCAAAAAAAGAATAGCCCTTGAATATAAAAGAATAATGCCGCAGAAAATTTACGATTGTACACCATTGGACCGAATATTGACTAATGCGGATTCAAATAGCGCGTGCTGAGCGTGAAAGACTCTGACATGGAACGGATCTCATTCTTCGCCGAATGATCCATGCTCTATCCTAGCATGGGTTTTCCTGTAGCGTTCCTCGTGGTCTTGCTTTCCACTCCCAAAACAATCCAGATGGCTTCGCAAGTCTGCTTGAGTCAAAAAAATGCATGGGCAAAAGGGACACTTGAGTCCTTGTTTGATTTCCTTTTCTTCGACCATGATTTCTAGCACCCATACTTTAGTGGATGTTCAGGTAGATCCTCTTTCCATCCAGTTCTGACTCATGCCAATCCGCCTCGACTGAGGTGTGGTCACCGTGCAAGTACACTTTTTTGGAGCGAACCAACCCAGCCATCTCCTCCAAATAGGATTGTAGAAGAGTCTGGCTCTCGTCATCAAGTTCCGCGATATGAACCGCGTCTAACACATCCGTTGGAACAAAGCCCAATTCCTTTCTCAAAGCTTGGACACGACGAGCTAGATCTCGCATGATTCCTTCACCAAGAAGCGTGTCATCGCGATGTCCGCTCACAAAAACGGACACGTCGCCTTCTGACGCGGATGCCCAGTCGCCACATCCAACAATATCTGGAACCTTCGAGGCATATTCCACATTTTTAACATTCGTGAGTTCCAAGAACAACCGCTCCAAAAGCCTCACTGCCTCAGCCATCTTCTCTGGCGCGACCACCACTATATTGGACAGAGGCCATCTCCGCTTAAGCTTAGCCTGCTGTCTAGCGGCATAAGCCAACGAGACGCATTTGAACAAAGCTTCGAATTGCTCTTCCAGATCTTTATCTCGCAGCTTCTCATCTGGAACTGGCCAACACTCCATATTAACTGATCCAGGTAGCTTCGAGTCCAGCTTCTTGTAGACTTTCTGGTATAAAGCCTCACTGAGGAACGGTGTCACTGGATTGAAGAGTAAAGTTATCGTCTTCAGAGTATGGTGCAATAAGGCGTATATGGTCTGTCGCCGCTCAAGGGTTTCAGGGTCATCGGTCCAGAGTTCTTTTCGAATCATTGGTACATAAAGTCTGCTTAAGGTCTCAATCACGAAATCCTCGAGGATTGCGACGGCAGCGTTGAATTCGCATAGTTCCAGTTTGTGTGTATATTCCTCAATCTTCTCTTGTAGCTTGGAGAGCAACCATCTGTCTGCAGGCTGCAATGAAACCAAGATTCTATCTAATAATATCTTATTTCCCGCAAACCTGTATCTGCTAGGTTCGAACTCATCAAATTCTGCGTTCTGCAGGAAAAACCTGCTCAAATGATATAGAGTAGAGAGCACCTGGTAAGGTCGGCGGCTGAGTTCTTGCAGGTCGAAGTTCATGAAGTCTATCGGCGAACACTTTCGCATCATGTAAAACCTGCACAGATCCGCAGAATATTTGTCAAGGAGCTTGGAGGTTTCAAGTACGTTACCCAAACTCTTGCTCATTTTCCTGCCCCTTGCATCTTGCGTTAAGCCTTGGAACAAGAAAGCATGATAGGGCCCCTGAGCCCGTCCAGTTAGTATAACGTGTTCCAGCAAAAGAGAGTTAGCCCATCCTCTCGTTTGGTCTATACCCTCAGTTAAAAAGTCCGTGGGTACAAATTTGTCAAATTGGGCATCAGTAAACCTTGCGTAAGGTGAAGCCCCACTGTTGTGCCAAGTGTCCAAAACATAGTCTTCTCTTTGCATTATGCCTCCGCAGTTTGGACATTTCAATTTGACACGATCAACCCAAGGTTTGTGCAGCTCGAAATTGTAAGGCACTGCCTCTAAAGCATTCTCAACCAATTCTTTCTTGCTCGCGACCAACTTTTTCTGACCACATTTCTGGCATGCCCATATCGGAAGTGGCGCACCCCAAACGCGCTCACGGGAAATGCACCACGGCTTGCCTTCCTTGAGGAATGACAAGAATCGGTTCTTTGGTTCATCAAAGTAATACTCGATTTTTTCGGCTGCCTCAAGAACTTTAGAGTTTATCTTGTCGGTTCTTAGGAAATACTCCTTCCTTGCCAACCATACCAATTTGTGATGCGAACGCCAACAAGTTGGGTATTCATGCTTGACCTTCTTCACCTGGACAAAGGCGTTTCGATCGCGAAGCTCCTCAACAACCAAGTAATCTGCTTCCCTAGCGAAGACCCCGTTAAACAAACCCGCTTCTTTTGTGAATTTGACTTCGTCATCAAAAGGCGCAAAGACAGGTACTTTTCGTCTCTGTGCTGCCCAAAAATCGTCTTCCCCATTTCCAGGAGATAGATGAACTACTCCGGTCGCAGTATTAACATCTACAAAGTCTTCAGCAATAACTGTGTGAACTATCGAATTTTTGGTTTCCAGCTCTTTTTGCCCCGGAATTATGTCTTTAAGCGGGTAATCATACGGTGTTCCTTCAAGGCTTTTTCCAGCCATGCTTTCCACGATTTCGTATTTTGATATGCTTAATTCCTGCATCACGGGCTCGACTCGCTGTCGAACCATTATCCAAAACTCACCGCCCACACGCACTCTAACATACTCAGCTCGTGGGTTAACCGCTAACATCGTGTCGGTGATTATCGTGAACGGCATGGTGGTCCAAACAAGAAAGTAGTCGTTTGAACTGTCTGTTTTCTTGAATTTGAAATATAGGGATGGGTCTTCCACTTCTTTGTAGGAGCCTTCATAACCAACTTCTGCGCTGCTAAGCGATGTTTGACATCCTGGACAGTAAGCCACTACATAGTGACCTTCTTCAAGTAGACCCTGTTCCCATGCGTGTTTGAGGTATTGCCATTCTCTTTCAATATAGTCATCCAAGTACGTCCAATAGGCTTTCTTCTGGTTGATGAAAATCCCCATGCGACTGTCAGCTTCCATCCATTCATGGTAGTACTTCATTATGACTTTTTTGCACTCTTCTATGAAGCGCTCTTGCCCAACATGCTCCAGCAGTTCTCTCTTGTTCTTTACTCCCAAAAGCTTCTCAACTTCGAGCTCAACAGGGAGACCTTGGCAGTCCCAACCCGCCCAAAAAGGCATGTAGTAACCTTGCATGGTTTTCCATCGATAGCGAATGTCTTTCATCACTCTCCCCCTGGCATGACCGATATGTGGAACGCCGTTCAGTGTAGGAGGTCCTTCAACATAGCCTAAAAATCCCTTATTTTCCTGCTCTCGAAGCTCAAGTTTATCTCGAATCTGGTTCGTTTCCCAAAAGAATCGAATTTCCTTTTCGAGTTCCAAGGGTTTGTAATCTCCGGTAAGACTTAAGTTAGAATTAGCGTCCGATTTTATAGCCACCTTGCAACACAATCCATCGCAAATACATTGAGACAGTATATAAAAGGATTAAGCTTCCAGGCTGCACTTAATTTCTTGTGTCAAATTTAAAAGCTAACTTAGGATATTACGTAGATAAAAACAGAATAAGCATAAAACAAAGAGAGCACACTCAAACATCGTAATTAGGCAGATCATTCTTGAAATCCAGGACCCACAATCAAAGATATCTTCAAAGGTAGGGAGAAATAAGTGACGAAGATCAGCTTAGGCGTTTTCAACACTCAGCCACCGCATCTATATTTTGGCGGCGTAGAACGCCGAATAATCGAAACAGCCCGAAGATTGCTCGATGACATTGACACTACAGTATATAGCGGCACGAAAGCAGGCTTCAAGAAGCCGACTTCCGTGAAAGGAGTAAAAATATTCCCTTGCTTTTCCACAGATGCACTTTTTCCTGTTGATAACTGGTTTTTCAACAGGACACTCTCCAATACAATAGAAAGAATTGACGCTGATATTTACGAAGCGCACACCGTTAGCGGCTACGGATTCTTGAAGACTCTCAGAAAAAAGCATATCAAAAAACCCGTCATTCACACGATTCACGGCGTTCTTGCAGACGAGTATGCACAATCGCTTCGTGGCAGTTCGACGACGCTTCGCTCAAGATTCGCGAATCTCATGATGAAACAGATGGCAACAACTGAGAAAGAAACCGCTGAAAACGCAGACCTTATCGTGACAGTGAGCAAGTATTCATCCAAAAAGGCAGTTGAGTTTTACGATATAGACTATGCAAAAATAAGAATTGCACCTAATGGCGTCGATACTCGGAAATTCAAACCAATGGGCGACTTGAAGAATGTCAGACGCCAAATTGGGATAAATAACAGACTCTGTGTGCTCTTCGTTGGTAGACTAATACCCAGAAAAGGTCTCTCATATCTGATTGAAGCTGCTAAACACGTTGTAAAAGAAATTGATAACACAGTGTTCCTGATCGTTGGGAGCGGCCCTTTGAGAAAATATCTGGTTAATTACGTGGACAAAATGGATCTGTCAGAAGAATTCATTTTCCTAGGCGATGTAAGCGAAGACGCACTTCCAGTAATCTATAATTGCGCCGACGTTTTTGCCCTTCCATCTATTCAAGAAGGCCAAGGCATAGCGTTGTTGGAGGCACAGGCTACTGCTAAACCAGTAGTTGCTTTCAGAGTAGGCGGAGTCCCTGAAGCTCTGGTAGAGAGGCAAAGTGGATTGCTGACAAAACCAGATAGTTACGAATTTTCGCAATCGCTTCTGAGACTTTTGTTAAATTCTTCCGTAAGAGAAGAAATGGGCTATAAGGGGCGCGAGTTTGTTGTTAAAAACTTTTCCTGGGACCTTTGCGCTCAAAAAATGCTTAGAGTTTACAGAGAGGCTATGTCTCTAGTAACATAATAAGTTGACAGCATTCGCCAAACGTTTCAAGTCTTCATCGTTTATCCACTCTGTTTTAAGGTACTGACAGATTCTTTCATCGCTGAGACCTAAGCGCCTTGCCTCTTGAACCACATATCGGTAAGCTTCGATCTCTGTTGGGCGGTCAACATAGTCGTATCTGTTGTCGAAAAGCTCTCTACCTTGCATGAATTGTTTAATGTGACAGAGTTCGTGTATCAAATCCAAGTATATGTCTACCTTGTCACCATTTCGCAAATAGCGGCTGCTTATCACGAGGTGCCCATTAGCGTTATTAACAAACATGTAACCACCGAACCATGTGATGTCCACCTTGGTGTTGCGGAGAACCTCCTCTGTTTCTTCGCCAAAGAGGGCGCGAACCGCTGCTACCTTCTCAAACCCTTTGAAATATTCAGCAAACGTGCGGGTTGAAGCCCGAAAAGCAACGAGCCTGTTTATAGGAATCCTATCAAACAGGCGTAATATTCTGAAAATGAGAGTTTCAAATATGGACACGGTCATCCCCACTTGAACGTGGGAAGAAGTTCAATCTTCATTGCTTGGTGGGCTAAAGTTGAGAGTTGTTCGATTGTGCCTATGCTGGCGTCGATGTTGTGGTGCTTTGGATGGCTCCACATGCTCTCGGGTGTGAGGTTGAATTGTAATGGCACCGCAGTCTTTATCGAATACATGGCTGTCAGATTCTTGACTATTTGTTCTTCCTCGCATTTCTGGTGAAAAGATACATAGCTTTCCAGCAGTTTCGGTGCCGCATAAGTTCCTATTCCGTGCCAAACCACCGCGTCTTCGGGGGAGCCTATGGAGTAGATGAAAAATTGCGGTGAAGATGGCGTTTCCTCGAAACTGTAGTCAGCTAATCTTTCGCCTGAAACAGAAAATTCGTCCTCAGCTTGGGCTATGCTAACATCATTAGGGTCGATCTCGTTTGGGTAAAGCGGTGTAGTCCTATACTTGACGTTCGCGCTCAACAGTTTTGAACCATCAAAATGGAGCTTTCCTCTTGCAGCACGTTTGGAACCATAACCTTTTTTGGAATGGGGTACTGTCAACAAAGTTGTTCTTTTTGCCATGCTTCTTCCCATACATGCATAAGCTGTGCTGATCGCATCATAATCTCTGTGTATCTGGCTGATCAAATGGTGAAGCAGGCCTGTCCTCGTTTCTGACCGCAGAGTCTCTATGGGCATCCGCAACGCTGGAATGGATAGGTCGATGCCAAAAGATTCTGAGTATCTTTCAAGTTGGTCATATTTTATCGAGTCTATCAGGTCGAGGTACGAGCCACCGGATGCTTTGAGATACTTCTCCACGAGTTCAGCCTCGCTTCTTGAAATCAGAGTCCCTTCGTACTTACTCACGAACTGCTGATCGACCTCAAGCGAACCTGTCTTGACATAGGCAACTGGGAACGCGCTCTGCCCGCTTACGACCAGTGATTGCCTCAGGGGATTAATGGAATACCTATCCGCCTCTATTTCGTCCGTGTTAAGCAGAAATGAAACAACAGGTCCTTCAGACGGCTTCTTCAACTTCTCAGAAATTTGCGCAAAATCAATAGAATCGGGCTTGTTTAAGCCATAATCGTAAAAGAAGTTGGCGCAAGTTTCAAGCAGACGGGCACCGACTATTCCTTGAACTTCTTCCACTGTTAACTGTGGATTCGAATACTCAATGGAGGCTCTCAAAAAGAATTGGCTACGGTCGACACTCAAGTCAACCCTTTTATCGTTCTTGAACCTAAAGAGAGAAAATGTTCCAAGGCCTTTTTCCTTCTTGAAGTTTTGAAGGTTTTCAACAAGCGATTTTACGCAAGGCCAAGAGGTTTCCAAGAAATTCTCAACCAGCACGCGACATAGATCGTTAGTCAAACAAGATCAACCTCTTTCCAGAGATTCTGGTAGGTATATGCATTTTGGTGCTAAGCTTGAGCCTAAGAACATTATAGATACTCGAAAATCCTCTCGAAATCCTGCAGAAAAGAGCAAACTCAGAAGTGCTTTTTCTTTTCTTTGTATGCATATGAAGACATCGAAACCCCCTAACTTGTTCAAGACGTTTCCAAGCAGGGATTTTACAAAGGCAGCACCATCGAGAACACATACTAATGGCCCTACTGTAGCTATTCTCTCGTAAACATTCGACGCAATATACCCTTTTATGCCGCTGCAACTGTTGAAAACATAACACAAGTTCTGCTTCCCACGGAGTATCGGGTCCAGTAGCTTCGTTCTATCTGCCCCAAAACATTGGCTGTCAAAAGTTATCACAGAGGGAAAATCTGGCTCCTGGATTCTTTCCAAGGGTTTCATTTCCGCAAGAGAGATCGGTTTTCCTTTTAACAAGGAGAAATCCGCGTCCTTCTTGAAGCCTAGGCGCTCGTAGAACCCTATCAAGTGTGGATATGCATAAAGGCCTATTGTCTCTACATCTTTACTCTCTCAAATACTCGAGAGCGTACTTCGTCAGAAGATTTCCAGCGCCCTTTTTCCGATATTCTTCTCTCACGATCAGATTGCCAAACCAGCCGATTCTTCCAAAACTTACCGCTGTTGCGATGGCCACTCGTTTCGAGCCATCTAGGAGAACGAAGCAGCCTTCGGGCTCGAGCGTCGTTGCTAACTCGAAATCCTCAATTGTTGCATTCCAGTTCATCGTGTTTGATAGTTGAAACGCGAAAGGAAAGTCCTTGACTGTCATTTTTTCGATATGAAACATGCCAACACTCTCTAACCTGTCAGTTCGTTTCTCTCAATGAGCATCTCTCGCTTTTTCGTAAGCCTTTGCAACACTCTCGCTGGTTAAAACCCCAACAACTTTGGCGGGTATTTTCTTGTCAACGACCGGAAGCAAATCGATTTTTTCTTTGTTCATGATTTTGTAGGCTTCAAGAATCGGATCGTCCTCAAAGACCGAAAGGTGTTTTAAAGGCATCTGTCCGACAGTAAGATTCGATCTTTGCTCAGACCTTACTTTCATAATCTCATCCCATCCAACTACCCCTTGGAAAACACCTTCGCTTTCAACAAGAAGGTCGTGATATCGCGCCTTGAACATTACTTCCACTGCTTCAGCTAGAGTCGTATTTGGCTGAACAGCAGCTGTATCCGAGTACATAACGTCCCTTACCCGTACACCAGCCAGACTAGTAGATACGATAGTCTGTTCCGCTTCTTCACTTGCACCTATGTAGACAAACACGCCTGTCAGAACGAGAAAGGGATTGTAGAAAAAACCCGCAATAACCATAACTATGCCAAGAATCCTTCCGAGATAGGCAGCATATTTAGTTGCGTCCGAAAAATTTATCCGTTCAGCAAGCAAGGCTCTGAAAACTCGGCCTCCGTCCATTGGAAAGGCTGGAATCAAGTTGAAAGCCCCCAAGATAAGGTTTAACAGTGCCAAATCAAGAACAAAGCTACCAATAGTGGTAAACGATTGCTTAAAAGCCTCTGAAGGCACACCCACTGTAATAATCTGATTAGACGCTAGAAGAAGCCCCCCCAAAAGAAAACTCATGAGTGGCCCTGCAATTGCCAATTTCCATTCGATAGCGGGGTTTTCAGGGACTTCCTCAATTTCCGAGACACCACCGATTGGATAGAGAACGATTTTGCGGACTTTTATGCCGTAATGCCTTGCGACAACCGAATGGGCCAATTCATGGAAGACCACAAACACGAAGAGAAACAGCATGACAACCGAAAGGTAGACGTCGGGGTAGAATAGAGCAAAAACCGCGGCAATCAACAGTATGAAAGTGATATGCAATTCAATCGGAATGCCCCATGCAGAGCCTATTCTGAAAGAATACTTCATATGAAAATGAAGAAAAAACAACTGTCTTTTAAAGCTTACATGTCAGCCAAGAACTGACCAAAACTAAGAAATGCTGCTTTCTCACCAACTTTTTGAACAGTAAAATGGTGGGGCTGCCCGGATTTGAACCGGGGTCTATAGCGCCCGAGGCTACAAGCCTGGACCAAACTAGCCGACAGCCCCCTCTTAGCTTCTGCATTTCTGAGGGCTCTAGCTTCATTCACGGGTCACTGAAATAAGCATTTCCCAGAGGTGCCCACGGGCTTGGGGGAGAATCATGTTTCTAGCCGATTCTTTTGTGATATAACTTTGCGGCTATGCAAAGACTTGCAGCTACAACGCCCACCCAGAAGGGCCATTGGAATCCTGCGGACAAGAAGAGACTAACGCTCAATCCTTGCGTTAGAGAATCGGGAAGGGTAACCGTGGCTGACCCTACTAACGGCACACTAATGCTGAGCACTGCTTGAAGAATCAGTATTACAGTGAAAAGACCAACTACGAAAAATACGAGTGAAAAAAGCGGTTTCTTGTAGGAGAAATTCAGGAGGTCTTTGGAATACGTTTTGGTTGGAATTATAGAATAAATCACCATTACTATTCCGCTTGAAATCAGCATTAGCAGACTCACTACGTTTAGTGCCCATATGAAGGGTATCGTGAAGGCAGTGCCTAAAAGCCCGAAGTTGGTATTGACAGGGGAAGCATTTGTTTTGAATAATTCTCCGACTGTGAGTTGCCACCAAGGATACAGCATCGATACAAATACGACTATGATTGTGGTGATGCCGCCGGCGAAGCCAAACCAGTTTATTCTTTGAGACTTTGACATTCTGCGATTTCCCCCGTTTACTTGATAGGAACTGCATTAATCCGAATCGGTTCGCTGCTCTGAATATTCAGCCCTCCGGCATCTACCGCGATATCAACCAAATCTACGTCAATAGTGTTTTGCCCTGGATGCAGACTCTGAAAATGAACAAGGGCAACATCGGTCCAAACGGCAACAACGCTTAGTGTCTTGGTCTCCCCTGCACTCATCATGACTGGTTCCTTTAGGGTTGCTGCGCCGAGAGGTACATCGTGCGTAGCGCATACCACATCTCCGGACAACGAGTTTATCGTGACTCCGATGGGGAATGAGTTTGTAAACTCAAAGGTAAACGTGGCGCTCCTTGTTGTCGGGTCGTATTCGATCGGACCAACTAGTTTAGGTGTCTGCAACCATGATTCACCCGAACCGCCGGTACCAAATAGATTGGCTGTTATCTCATTGATTTCGGGCGGAATGAACAAATCCTGCAGGTTATTTCGGTAGACGAGCACTATTCCCAAAATAGGAGCGGCAATAACGATTATTGTAACTAGGATTAGTAACAACCGCACTTTGTCCATAACGCGCTCACAATTCCAACCGAGTTTACACTTATGAATTCTCGAAGATGCTCTTATTATTTATGAACGCATAATCTCTTTCAGCAAAACGCAATTTGCTCATCTAATTTTATTCCGTGTATGGAGTGTACAAAACCTCTTTAACCTTATTGGTTATTATCGGCCCTAAACCGTGAACAGTCTTTGCCCAGTCATCTACGTTAATCACTGCGTTCAACGGTGTCTGGTAAGACTTGAGTATGGCGTTTGCTTTCTCTCGTCCAACATTGGGGAGACTAGCGATGAAATACACTTGGGCTTCGGTTGTTGTGTCTATTTTCTTGAATGCGTGGACTACGGGCGTTCTTTTCTCGATGATTTGTTCTTGGCGTGCAGCCACGTACAGGAAATCGACTGTTTCTTTTTGCGATGCAGTGTTTACTATCGCGATGCCATTCTTGGCTAAGTTGAACATGGCTCCCCAAACTGCTGCTGGCTGAATATGGCTATATTTGTAGATAATGGGCAAATATCCCTCTAGAAGTATTAGCGACTTCGGATAAACTTCCTTGAGCCTGAACAACTGTTCAAATAGATAACGTCTAGTGAGAGTATAGACGAAATCGTTTACGGTTTTTCTCTCAACCGCGCACTGATCGGATAAGACATAATCGCCCTTTTCAAGAGCCTCAGCCTTAACTTTAACACCTCGCTCTACCAAACCTTTCACTATTTTGGATGCTGTTTTCGCTTCTCGACAGTCGACAATGATTGTTGGTTCTACTTGGTCTTTCCTTTTCTCTCTCAAGTAAGGAATCAGAGTCTCAGTCCCAGACATTAGGGTTCACTCACGAGTTGAGGTTCTGTTTTGTTGTTTATCTTGGTTTCGCTTTCGAAAATTCTGTTTCTCATGTATGAAGGACAAATCCAGAACCGGACATATGAAAATCGACGCCCAAATCGTGCTGACTTTAGTGATTCGAATGCAGAACGTTTGCACCGCATGTTGGCGGGCATGTTATTCATTTATTAAGTCTCAATAAACTTTATATCTCTGTTGTGCTTAAATTGGCATTGGAGCAGAACCAAAAATGAATAAAGTAAAAGCAATTACAACGATCTTTCTAACTTTTGTCATAGCTAGCACTCTGCTGTTTTCGTCAACTCAGTATGTCTTTGCGGCAACTGTTTTTACGGATGACTATGAGACGGGGAACTATTCAGCGTGGACGGGAACTGACAAGTGCCACTGGGAGCATGATGGAAATATCTTCGACCAAGGCATATACAGGTAGCCACTGCAGGAAACTGCTCGATAAGCGGCACATTAGGCACATATGCATATGCCTATTACAGTCTCGCAACTGAAACCACATTGTACCATAGAGAATACATCCAAGTTTCCGCTTTTCCACCTTCAGGAGCTGAATCGGATCTTTTCGGAATAATCGACGACTCTAGAACAACGCATCTGGGCACCGTAGGAATCAACAACGACGGCACCGGATTCCGCTGGAGTATTAGATACTACGATGGCACTAGCGAAACCTCCCAGTATTCCACTGCAGTTGAAATTAAAGCCAATACTTGGTATTATGTTGAGGTCATGGTGAAGTCTGGTTTTAACAACGGACAAGTAGCTGTCTGGATTGCTGAAGACGGTACATTCATAAACGAGAACTCACCGACAATGAGTGTAACGGGCATAACAAACTATGATCACCCCATTGGATATATTCTTCGGCGGTTACATTCCGGGG
>CAVTHH010000012.1:0-17844 GCA_963734505.1 Candidatus Bathyarchaeota archaeon
CCAGCGCCCACTGCCGGGGTCAAACGCTTCCGGCCTAGTTGAGGCTGCGCAAAGAATCCTCCGGAAATGCCTGCCCACAGATATAGTACAGCACCTGGGTGTTGTAACTCTTCCAGTACATTACTTGGCCAAATTGGGGCACTACAATGTTTCCGTCAGGGTCTTTTAGTTGTTTTTTCCCACAGCGTCTTTCCAGTGTGTAAATCTACAGCGACGACTCCGTTGTCGACGGCATTGCCTCCGACTGCATCGAACTTTTGGTATATAAGTATTCCTTGAATGACTAAGGAGTTGCTGAATTTGCCTTCATATGCATCTCCGGGGAAAATTCCTGCCGGTTCAGATATGCCAACGCCTCCAGCTAAGCCCCCCCACTGCAACACTTTTTGCCACAAAACGTGTGCGGTTTCTGGTGTATCCTCTTGACCCGTGCCTGCAGATGGATCATTGCCGAAGATACTGCCAGGTGAGAGCCAGCTGCCCGAATCACTGACCATTCTCTGTTCTGACTATATATAGGGCAAGTACAGTATTCACTGGGAAGAGGAACACCTGGCCAATAGGTTGGAGTTCCCTCAATCACTTTGAGTTCTGAGTACTGGGCTGTAGGCGGCTTCATAATATATGTTTATGTTTTGCATTTGGAATGAGAAAATGTCAAATGAGCTGAAGTTGTACCATTGTGCGGGAAAGTGTGTCTGCAACTTGTACGTGCCTACAGTAGCTGGTACGTATATGGTGCCAGTGCCTCCTGTCGAATCAGTCCTGAACGGTCCTAGTGTTTCAGTCGTGCCGTCAGGTCTCAGTGACAGTCACTGTCAAGCCCGAATAGTAATCACGTGTGATTTGCAGTTGCTGGGTAATGCCGACGTGGAGCAAGACCTCTTCACCTGCAATTGCGGGGTCAGGAACAGCGCCGATGAAGGCATACGACTTCGAGTGACCTGTCCGTTCAACCACTTCAAATTGCGCGGAAGCCGGTAAGACAACGAGCGAAGCGGCCATAGCTATTATCAGAAACAATGAAATAGCAGTAGCAACAGTTTTCGTTTTCGAAATTTGCATTCTCTTATTTCTCCTATCTTTATATTTCGCGATTTGAATCGCGGCTTCTGTTCTGGCGCAAGTTGCTTATTAAATTTGTCCATGAAACAGAAATGGTGTCCACTTTGTCAAGCACGCTAAGAATGTCTGAAAAGATGGCTAATTGCAGTGAGGTTGAAAACGACTCATGGGCGATACTTCCGGACGATAGATAGACTTTTTTACAACTCAAAATTCCTCCGGGAAATAAATGCACGAACAAGACGCTTTAAATAGAGAGAGTTTTTACGAAAGAGTTGGTGTTCAAACAACAGACTGTTCTAGATTTTGTCTGGTAAGAAAGTTGGAATTGCCTCTGTGATTAAGCAATTCTTAAATCGCCCTTGTGAAGAACGTATGTTCTGATTGTTAATGGAAAAGTCTCCAGAAAGCGCGCAGAAGCTTTGGATGTTGAAAGTCTCCGCCGTTGCCATAGCCAGCGTGGTGATCGTGGAAGTGATCCTCGGCTTGATTGTTAATAGTTTAGCGATTCTTAGCGATGGCTTGCACGCGCTGCTGGATGCGTTGACTAGTGTTATTCTTTTTGTGACGACTAGGGAAGCGCTCAAGCCGCCAGACGAGGAACACACCTATGGACACGAAAAGTTCGAGCCCGTAGGCGGTTTGATAGGTGGAATAGTGCTCATAGGCGTTGGAGTTTTCGTCATATACGAGGCTATTACGAAGCTTATGCAAGGAACAGGCGTAGAAACTGGTCTGCAACTTGCAGGTTTCCTTGCCATCGGCTTCACATTCTCCATAGATATCCTCAGAATGTTCATATTTCGAAAGGCTGCAAAAAGCGAAAGCACTACGGTCAAAGCTGGATATTACCACGCCTTGGCCGATTTGAGTTCAACCGTAATTGCCTTTCTCGGATTCGGATTAGCCACAGTTGGATTCAATCAAGGCGACTCACTCTCTTCAATTGTACTCGGCATACTGCTCAGCTACTTGAGCATCAAACTTGTAAGAAGCAGCACAACCGAACTGACTGACACAGCATCGAAAGGCACTGTTCAAAAAATCAGAAGAAAGATCTTGTCACAAACCGAAATTCTTGATTGCCGTAACCTGAAAGTCAGGAAGGTTGGCTCAAAATCTTCGCCGAATGCACAGTTCAGGTTCCAAACCATATGAGCCTTGAAAACGCTCACGCCTTAGCCTCAGAGATAGAATTAGACTTGAAGAAGACTTTCGGAAACGTTGACGCCACGATACACATAGAGCCCTCTGAAAAAGAAACGAACATGGTCGAACTGATTGAGAACCTCGCAACAGTTGAAGGAGTCAAAGAAGTACATGACGTTGAAACAGTGTATACCGGCGGTAGACTGAATATTACTTTGCATGCATATGTTGACCCCAAACTCTCAGTGGAAAAGGCCCATGAAATCGCAGAGAAGATCGAAGGCAATATGCATATGGGGATAAAGCAACTCGAGAACGTAACCGTTCACTTGGAACCTGACGGCGTCGAACAAAACGGATACAAAATTGATGAAAACGAACTCAGAGACGTAATCCAAAAAGCTGTCAAGAACACGGAGAGCGATTTTCGCATAAAACGAATAACGACTTATACAGCTGAAGGTAAACGATACATAAACTTGGACTGCTGGCTTCACAAATGAGGTCTCAATAGCGACAGCACACGAAATTACATCACGAATTGAGCATGAAATCAGCAAACGCTTCGCTTACGTTGTAGTTACGGTGCACATAGAACCTCGTTCGAGCTAGAAATGAAAGCAAATTGTTCGAAAAACAAAAAAAGAAGAATTTAGCGAAGAATAACTTCCGCTATTTGTCCTAAGTCGCTTAAGCTGTTGAGTTTAACTTCATTGTTGGATATCGTGTAGAGAATGTTGTCAATGTACAGTGCTCTGGTCACTTGCTCGTTGTAGTTGTACCCATAGTAGTATGGGTTTGTGGTGTTTTCTCCATGCGAGATTCCTCCTCTGAGTGTAAAGCCGCTAGTGTTCACTTTGAAAACATATGCGCCTTGCCAGAAGCCTCCGTTTACGAAGACTTCTTTGTTTGTTGAGTCCACTACGCCGTACTGGGTTATTGAAATCGGGATTACTAACAGTTCTTTTGCTTTGTCAAACAGAAATGCCTTTGGTTCGTTAAGCGCATCCGAATACGTGTAGTCGCCTTCTACAGTATACTTGGCTATCTCTGTGGGCGCGTTAACATTTGTGACGTCGAAAAGTGACAGTTTCACCGTGCTGTTTTCCATGCCTAAGCCAATGACGTGATTTTCGTCGAATGGATGTAGGTAGCTAGAGTATCCCGGAATCTTCAGTTGGCCTGCAACTTTGGGGTAAAATGGATCACTTAGATCGATTATGAAAAACGGATCTACTTGTCTGAATGTGACGATGTACGCTTTGTCTCCCATAAATCTGGCGGAGTAAATGCGTTCGTCCTTGGCAAGGCCTTCCACTTTTCCTACTATTGTCATGTTCATGTTAAGTACGTAGACATTGTTGTGTGTGGTGTCGCTCTGCGATGTCGTTGCCAATCGGAAATAGTTTCCATTTTCATCCATTGAATATTGGTTAAGGACGTAGCCTGGGACATTTCCCTCAGCTGCGGGCGTCAGCACGTTCTTATCGAAATGTATCCGGTGGATTGAAGTGTAATCTCCCTTTTCACCATAATTTTGATAAGTCACATAGATGTTGTCGAGGGAAACGTACATCGTGCTCGCTCCACCCATGAGTATAGTCATATTAGCCAACTGCTCCGAACTATCTAGTACGTTGAATCCAATGAAGCTTGTGAACATGAACGATCCGGGCACTGTATCCGCATAGTATATAGTATCGGCCGGTACATCGGACACGCCTTCTTCGGTGTAAACTTTGGGAAGGGTGACTGCATTCTCGAGAACATAAGCCGATTGGCTAACCACCGCGTAGACATAATTGCCAATCATTCGCGAGTTGAAGTAACTGCCGCTCAGCGTCAAGTTTCTTGCAAGAACTGGGTGAACCTTGTCGGAAACGTCATATACTGTTATAAAAGTTTTAACATCACTGTAATACGGGTAAATCATTGCTAAGTCCGAACGCACAACGTCGTAAGCAAACATCTGATACTGACTTCCAATAACAACAAGTTTGCTGCTGTCTTGGCTCAGAAACATGCCAGCTAGATACGTGTTGTTCTCCAGGGTTATTTTCGCGATTACTCGTGGGTCTTCTGCTTCGGCTTTCAGGATGAAAACGTGATTCTGGTTACTCATGTAGTCGTTTGAAGCCACGTAAATATATTCGCCGTCAGTTTTTACAATATCTGCTTCGTCAACTCCTGTCACTTGTATGTTAGTAGTTGAGTAAACCCTTGTCGAGTATGAGTCCCCTCCGATACTACTGGGGGCAGCCGTTGGTGCAGGTACTGGTCCAGATTCTGCTGCGAAGAAACTTTGATCTAATGGTCCACCTCGATAGGCTGTATTCGACCCTTGCATATTAGCAGCAATATAGTCTCGAAGTTCATTGTAGGAAGTGAAGTGATTCAACGCCGTCAGCTGTGGGTTCGTAGGCGGATTTGTTACGAGACCAGGAGCTGATCCTAAGACAAATACTAATCCAACCAAAATCATAGCTGAAAGAGCTGCAACAGTTCCGTAGATTCGCGTCTTTTGCTTAATTTCTTTTTGAACCATATTCTTACCTGATATATGCTAATGGAACCTTTTCATATTATCCTAAGCCTCAGAACACATTGTTCTAATAATTAGAATGGGCGCATGTTCCACACGCGGTATGCCTCGTACCAGAAAACTGCGCAAACTATAGCGCCGAAAGTGATGATGAACAGGTTTTCACGTGTAAACCCTTGGAGGAGAAACAGGAGGAAAGCCACATAGAAGACAGTGGAAAAGACTGCGTAGAAAAAGTATCTCGGAAAGAGTAGTTTTCCAAGTTTCACGTAATGTCTCAAGACGCCAATTTTGACTTCGCTGACCAGTACATAGTGGCCGCCAACCTCTTGCTTTTGTACCTAGACCTAACTCGCGAAGCTGTTCCAGATGATGATAGGCTATGCTGGGGCTGCTGAAGCGAAGACTACGCTGAACTTCGCGGACACTAACGGGATTGCCATTTTTCAGTAGGAACCAGTAAACCTTCCATGCCTTCCCGCGGAGCGCATACTCAAGCTCCATTTCGTTATTTGCATTCAAACTTATGGGCGCCCACAATATAGAACTGGTCAGAAACATATAAGACCAATTATTGGTAGCTATGTTCTAATAATTAGAACAGAAAATGCAGATTTGTAATTAGACCTGCGCTGCTATTATGGCGTCTTGATTTTCCTGTATGGCTACATGTCTTTTCCGAGAACGTGTATTCCACTAGTGCTTGCATACAGAGAAGAACCGCATTCAGGGCAAACATAGCTGTCTAGATCGTCATTCATTTCAAGTTGTGGTTGAATCAGTTTTCCACATTTTTCACATTTTGTTGACATTTTAACTTCACATGGTTTCTTATAACTTAATACATAAGTTATACTCCCACAGAGTACAATACGCAAGATTTAAACTTAGTGCACTAGAACTAAACCATTGTATACCCATTTGCGAAGTGCGCGATAGTCATTTGAAATAGACCTTATTTAAATCGCGCATCAGATTCTTAGTTTCGAGTTGCACATCTTCACTTAGGTAAGTTGCAATCTCCCTTGTTTCTATGTACTGCCGTGCGAGTTTTGAGAAGAACCATCAATTAATTCGCTGTAGCGAGCGCTCAAGGAAAATGAGGGGAATAGTTTTTTACAGCTAAGAGAATATTTGATTGCCAGGTGAAAGCATGTCGAATGAGGAACCGAAATATAGAAAGTTGACCAAAGAAGAGGGAGAAGTCATCATGGACAAAGGCACGGAAGCACCCTTCACTGGTAAGTATTTCGCTTTCTGGGAACGCGGGACCTATGTCTGCAAACGATGCGGTGCGCCGCTTTATCGTTCTGAGACCAAATTTGATGCGGGATGTGGCTGGCCAAGCTTTGACGATGAAATCCCAGGTGCGGTAAATAGAATTCCAGACGCGGATGGAGTCCGCACAGAAATCCAGTGTGCAAGATGCAGAGCACACTTGGGTCACGTTTTCACCGGAGAAGGCTTCACAAAGAAAAACACACGACATTGTGTCAATTCGCTTTCAATTGAATTTGTCCCAGAAACTCATTGAAATTCGACGCAGACAATTGGCTTGCCCTACCTTTTCTTAAAAAAAAAGTTAATAGAGGAAAACATACAAAACTGGGGATAATGGAAGTTTCATTATGGCTGACCTGTTTGGAATCGATCTCAACGTCATACTGTACTTGCTACTAATAGCGGCCGTAGCTATTGCACTCGAGAGAATCTTCACGATATACTTGTCGCGCTTCGCTAAACGAGTAAAGATGCAGCGAAGCTCAGGCAATAACCTCGTCCTTACTTTTCGAATGATCATACTGATCGGGGCTCTTCTTGCCATAAGCCGTGTGGGAGGATTGCAGCCTGAATGGATAGTCTCGTTCTCGGCCATCGGTGGCGCCGCGTTGGGTTTTGCATCGCAAAAGACTATTGGCAACTTCATTGCTGGGCTCTATCTTCTTGCAGCAAGACCCTTTAGGATTGAAGACTACGTGCGTATCGGAACGGTAGAGGGTATTGTTCAGGAAATCACTATCAACTACACTAAAGTGCTTACAATTGGCAACAACATGGTTTCGATAAGCAACTTGCAGATTCTGGACAGGGATATAACTAACTATACGCTTCAAAGCACAAAAAACATGGATCTCTACTGTTACACTTTTGAAATAGGCTTCGATCACAGAGTTGCAACTGAGAAGATAGCTGAAATATTTCAGGAAGTGTTTGAAAGACATGTTCATTCCCTTCCCAAGAAACCCGGTTATATGCTCACGCGTTCTGCTGCCTTTGAACGAATCTACGCAGTCTACCTTTACGTTGAGCATCCGGAAGACATATTCACCTTAAGACCGCAGATTGCCGAAGAAGTATTCAAACGATGGGACATTGAACGAGCCAAAGTCCAAATATAACCATGCAACAAGTCATAAAAGAAAGATGAAAAACAATGCCAAAGAATAAGCAAAGTCAAAATCTCGCAGCCCAACCTGCAAAACTATCAGATTTGATTAGCTATCAAGAGCGTTCAGTTGTGAGCCGCACTATTATCGACAAGAAAGCAGGAACTGTAACGTTGTTTGCCTTCGATGCTGGACAAGGCTTGAGCGAGCACAGGGCTCCATATGACGCGATCGTCTACATCTTGGACGGAGAGGCTTATGTGACTATTTCCGGCAAACCGGTACATCTAGAAAAAGGTGAAATGACCATAATGCCCGCCAATGAAACTCATGCCTTAACAGCAATAACCAGATTCAAAATGCTTCTTATAATGATAAGATCTTAGCGACATTTAGCGCCCGACGAATCATCAATACTTACGGTCTTCTTTCTTGGGTTCGGGTATCCGGAAAACTATAATGAGCATCATTGGGACAACCAGCGCCATTGTCAAATAGAATGGTAACTGAGGAGTCAAAACATAAAGAAAATTGCCTAACAACATGCCCGTTCCCGTGAGAATGTAGCCTACAAAATTGAGACCGCCTCTGACTTTTCCACGGTTCTGTGGCTCAACTAGACAAGCGGTAAGAGCCATTCCTGAAGACATTACGAGAAGGTGCACCAAACCCAATAGAGCTAGCGAAGCCATTACTGTGAAAAGATTACCATTAATGAACAGCAACAAGGAAGCAGCTAATGCACATGGTCCAATGGCTAAGGGAAGTTTCATGCCGACCTTGTCAACTATCTTTCCAATAGGATACGAAGCGAGAACCAATGTTATGAGCATTGGAATATAAGCCAGAAACCACTGATCCTGCGGAATTCCCAACACATCTCGTGCGTATAAGGCATTTATGACATTGGTTAAAGCAAGAGAGAACATAGTCATCACCTCAACCAGAAACAGCCAGAATACAGATCGCGGGACAACCTTCCAAACTCGCAAACTCTCTTTGATAGCCTGCGGATAAGTTGAAATGAAATACTTGAAGCGTATCTTCTCTGTGTAGTTGACAGTCTCTTTGAGCTTCGTCCGCCAAACTGCTGCTGCAAGAAATAGGACCAGCAAGATGAAGTAAACAGACTGCATCCCTGCTATCAATCCAAAAGATACTACCAGAAGACCACCGATAGCTGGACCAGGAGTGTTGAAGGTTCCGTGAATCATCTCTATGAGAGAAGAACCCACTCCCCTGCGCTCAGGCGGGAGAGAATCCTGTACCATGGCGAACAATGCAGGTTGATAAATCAGGCACAGACTCTGCGCAATCGTACCGACCAATATCAAATGCCATTGGGCCGTGATTAACCAGAAAGGCGCAAGCACAAAAAATAGGAACGTAAACGCCATGCCAAACGTCATTGTCATGATAAGCCAACGTCTGCCAAACTTGTCTGCAAGAAAACCTCCAGGAACCGCCACAAGCGCCATAGCAAAAAAATTCGCAAATCCTATTATGCCCAAGGCCATGGGGAAAACATTTCCTCCCAAGGCATCAACGTACTGCTGGTAATAGGGAGCAGGCATCTCCGAACCAATGTCCATTATCACCCAGCTGACCATCAGAATTAGGTAGTTGCCGCCTATGAAGGAAAACTCACGTCGAAGGAAATTCGACAGCCCCATAATAATCTCTCTTTTTCTGATGAACGGAGAGAGGCGAGAATTTAAGCCTTAAGCTAACCAAAAACTAGAAACAAGTAGCAAAGCACGTGAGCAATCATCTACGTAAGAAAGAGAACTTCAAGGGATGCGCGAGTTAAAAATCTGGTTGCATTCAGTGATGAGAGCGCGCTTTCTCCGGTCACTCTTTATTGGGCTCAATTATCACTTTTAGAGAATTGCCTGCCTCTGCCATCAGCCTAAAACCTTTCGCAGCATCATTCAGACTCAACCTATGGGTAATCATGTCCTTGACTTTCAATTGTTTAGCAGCTAAGAGCGTAAGAGACTCTGCCAGGTCGGCTGGAGCTGCACCATAACTGGTTTTGATGGTGACCTCGTTTCTCCAGAATTGCGTTATGGGTACAGGAATTCTAACCGTAGGGTCTGGAACGGCGAAGAAAAGTATGGTTCCACCTTTGTCCACGCACTCTAACGCCGTAAGAGCTGCTGGTGTGGCGCCTGTGCAGGCGACAACTTGATCCGCAAGGCGGCCTTGATTCAACTGTTTCAGTTTTTCCGGAACATTTTCCCTAGCGTTAATGACGAAGTCTGCACCGAATTGCTCAGCAAGATTGAGTCTGTAAGGGTTAACGTCGGCCACGATGATTTTATTGACATTTCTCAGCTTTGCCAGCTGCAGATGCAATAGTCCGGAGACTCCCGAGCCAATCACTAATAACGTGTCCGTCTTGTCGATTGCAGCTAGTCTCTGACCACGAATGACACAGGCCAGGGGCTCGATAAATGTGCCTTCTTCAAAAGACATATCTGGAGGCAGTTTGTAGACCCCTTGCTCAACATTTATCTTCGGTACGCGAATAAATTCGGCGAAACCACCTGGATAATAGTTCGTGGTGTGAAGAGTCTCGCACGCAGTGTGGTGACCGCGCAAACAATATCGACAAACGCCGCATGGAACATGATGCGATACGAAAACTCTGTCCCCAACTTTCAGTCTTTCTACATTGGCACCTGCCTTTGCAATGACGCCTGTTGCCTCATGTCCCAAAACCTTCGGAGCCTTAGGCACCCGGTACCATTCAGTCACATCACTCCCACAAATTCCGCTTGCCATAACTTTCAACAGTACATCGTCGGCACCAATTTCAGGAACTGGCATCTCCTCAATTCTAACGTCATGATTGTTGTAGTACACGGCAACCAGCACGCAGGTTCCACCCACGAAAAAGAGAAATCTAGGCTTTTCCAGCCTTTACCTGTTCGAAAAGATTTTCAGCTTCCTGCGGCGTGTATCCATCGTGAATTACGGCCCTTATTGCACGTATAGCTGCAACCGGAGATTCAGTTTGCCAAATATTTCGTCCTAGATTTACGCCTATTGCTCCCTTTTGTATCCCATCATACACGAAATCGAAAACTTGGCGTTGAGTGGCAACTTTCGGCCCACCCGCAATAACTACCGGCACAGGGCATCCTTCAACAACCTTTTCGAATTTCTCAGAACAATAGTAGGTCTTCACCACTCTAGCTCCTATTTCAGCTACCACTCTACAGCATAGCGCTAAGTATCGCGCTTCGCGTTTCTCAAGTTCTTTGCCAACGGCAGTAACAGCCATAACAGGAATCCCGTAATCCTCACATGTGTCAACAAGCTTTGCCAAGTTTGATAGGCTTTGGTGCTCATACTTGCTGCCTATGAAGACGGACATAGAGACTGCACTTGCGTTGAGTCTGATTATCTCAGTTGTCGATGTAACGATGTTTTCGTTTGCTAAGTCTTCACCTACGACGGTTGCTGCGCCAGAAACACGGAGTATTATAGGCTTCGTCTTGGTTGGGTCTATGCAGTTTCTCAAAACCCCTCGGGTCATCATCAATGCATCCGCATGTTGCCAAAGAGGCTTAATCGTTTCGCCAGGTTTCTCCAACATATGTGTTGGTCCTTGGAAATACCCGTGATCAATCGGGAGAAAGAGGGCTTTACCATCAGCTTGAATGAGCTGAGCAAGTCTGTTCTTCATTCCCCATTCCATTGTTTTGTTCACCGCGAACCTTTTCATCTTAGAATTAAATAACCTTTTCTTCCGCAGAACTTTAACGAACTCATCTAATCCTTCCCTGACTGTTTGAAACTCGAGATGCATCATCTGGATATACCAAGATGTTGGAATACGATTTCCAGTCCGATCCCGAACATTTTTGATCGATTTAGCAGATACTTTTTTCTGGTTCCATAACCAGACTTTAGAATGGTTTATCAATACGATTAGGCAATTCCGTGAACTGAGAAACAAACGAGTGGACGGATACAGTTTGGAGCCAAATTGTTCATTAAGATGTCCTCTCTGCGGGAACCAAATTGACGTAGACGACGCAGAAACAAGAATGAAAATAACCTACGGAAGCTTTGGGGGCAAAAAATATTGCTTTGACAGCAATGACTGTAGGAAACAATTCATAGAAGGATCCCGAATTGCGTATTTTTCCATGGAAATAGGCATAGAAAACGACATTCCAACCTATAGCGGAGGTTTAGGGGTTCTGGCAGGAGACATTGTCAGAGCCAGTGCGGATCTCCGTTTGCCGATGGTGGCCCTTACATTAGTAAGCCGAAAGGGATACTTCAAGCAAAGAATTACTAAAAACGGGGAGCAACAAGAGTTTCCAGATGAATGGGATCCTTCCAAGTCCTTGTTTTTGATGCCGAAGAATGTTACCGTGGTAATAGAAAAGAGACCTGTGAAAGTTCAAGCTTGGCTGTATGAGTACCAAAGCCCGACTGGAGGGATGGTTCCAATACTCTTCTTAGACACCGACATAGAAGGAAACAATCCGGAGGATCGAGAAATTACAGATTCCCTTTATGGCGGCGACAAAAAATACAGGTTAAAACAAGAGATCGTTTTGGGGATAGGCGGAGTCAGACTCCTCAAAGAATTATCTTTCAACATCAGAAAGTACCACATGAATGATGGTCATTCCGCGCTTTTGACATTTGAATTACTGAAAGAAAACAACTTAAATTCTGAGAAGGTTCAAAATCTTTGTGTTTTCACAACTCACACACCGATAGAAGCAGCGTTTGACCAGTTCTCATATGAACTAGGCAGAGGAAGTTCTCTCCAAAGAGTATATGATGTCATCCATGAAGCAATTTGCTGGCTCAGACAATTTGAACCTAACCTATCTGGCCTTAAACCTCAGCAAATACGTGAACGGAGTCTCCAAGGCACATGTAGAATACTCGAGGAAGCTGTTTCCAGGTCAATACATAAGATCAGTAACTAATGGTGTTCACTCTTACACGTGGACTTGTCGATTTTTCAGGGAACTTTTTGATAAGTATATACCAAGTTGGGCAAACGAACCTATTCTGCTTGTTAGAGCGACAGAGATACCGAGCCGTGAGATTTGGGATGCTCATATAATGGCCAAGAAGAGACTGTTTGAATTCGTAGAAAAGAGCACAAATGTTACGCTGGATCCTCAGGTTTTGACCATCGGCTTTGCCAGAAGATCTACAGGATATAAGAGGTCAACGCTGATATTCTCGGATCTGCACAGGCTGCTGGAGGTAAACAAAAAGGGAAAGATTCAGATGATTTTTGCTGGAAAAGCGCATCCTAAAGATGTTGAAGGCAAGAGACTGATTAAGGAAATTTATGATTATGCAAACAAGCTGAAAGGTCAAATTGAGATTGTGTATCTTGAAGACTATGATATGACTATTGCCGGCATGCTCACCTCCGGGGTTGATGTTTGGCTAAATACTCCGATTCCGCCCATGGAAGCTTCAGGAACAAGTGGAATGAAAGCAGCTCACAATGCGGTAGTGAATTTCAGTGTACTGGACGGTTGGTGGATGGAAGGATGCATCGAAGGCGTAACGGGCTGGTCTATAGGGCCGCATCCAAAGGAGCTAGTAACTGAAGATGAAAAAAGAGAAATCGAGCTTCGCGATCTCTACAGCAAACTGGAGTACCTGATTGTTCCCACATATTATGAACAGAGGGAAGCATGGGTAGCGCTGATGAAAAACTCGATCGCGAGAATTGCTCATTACTTCCAAACGCACTGGGTCATGAGAAGGTATGCAACTGAGGCTTACACCATCTAAAAAAGACTGATTCAAGTTTTTTGGAGATTGTCATCTTCGTCTGATTTTGACCTTAGAATCAGGTAACCATTTTCGATGAGCCAATGGTGAAACTGCCATGTTGTATAGAGGCAGCCTGTGCCACATGTTTGCCTAACTCGTTCGTACTCTTCAGTCTTTTCAGAAAGGTTATCTAGTTTCGTTTGCACCGGGCATTTTACATCTTTGCAGAATTCTCTGCGTTTGTATTCGACAAACCCTTCTAGAGGCATGTTTCTCATCGTGTGCTATTCTCTAACTCTATCTAAATAAGTATTCGGGGCATCGTGGTGCTTAGGTCTTGACAGTTCAGCTGAGGAAAAAGCGTGCGCTCAGATCCCGATCTTCGAAGAACAAGAAACTGGAGAATTTGCCATGAGTAACTAGGTGGAAATCCTAGTTATGCTTTGCACTCTTTGAGTTCGCGCATCTCTTCCAATGTCTTGTTAAGAACAGTTGCTTCCTTGCTTGCCTTTATTGTAGAAACTGGCAGGCACACCACAACTTTTCCCAGAAAAGGAACCTGAAAACCGAGCGCCCGTGCTGCTTCATCGTTCAGGCTAACATAGAAATGGGTCATCAGCCAAGTGTTCTCGTCCACCTCGCCACTGTGAATTTCGCCCAGCACAAATCCGTCTGCAGTTATCACTTTCTTCCAGAATAATTTAGTTATGTCGACCATACAAAATCACATATTAGAATACTGAAAAAGACGTTAATATGTCTTCGCGCGTCAGTCTCAGCCTCAAATTTCAGTACACCTGCTTTTAGTAGTTGACCAATAAAAATCACAGCTCAGGTCAACTACATCTAATCTAATCGCGCTTAGCAGAGTCCGCACGCGCCAAGAGGAAATCTTTGACAGAACTGAGTGGACTAATCCAATTGGAGTTAGCTCAGTTTCTCCTATTTGAAAGCAATGGGAAAAGAGAGTTTGAGAGTTGCGTCTTCTCGAAGCTTGATGACGGCTTTCTCTGTAAATTTGCCTCTGTCCAGAGTCTCTTTAAGCTCCTCGATAACAGGCTCGGGTCTCGTGGAGAAAATTACTTCGTTTTTCTCATTTGACCAGACGGTTAGTCCTCTGCTCCATCCCTTATGAATGATATGCAGGAGAGCGATTTCACTGTCAATATGCAGCAAAGCAGCGGAGCCAACAGTCTTCCCTCGCAAGGCACAGAGAAGCCTGTTTACGGTTTCATTCACATCGTCGGATTCCTGCAGAAGGGACCCGAAATAATGGGGAATCACTTCCGAATCGATTAGTCTAATCTTTTCACTTTCAAAAGCGTGTCCCTTCAAATCCTTCCGAAGTTCCCTATAATTCTGGATCCTTCCATTGTGAGCGCAAACGATCGTCATTTCCGGATCGAAGGTTTCAACATAAGGCTGTGCAGCCTCCTTAAACTCAACCGTATCAAGAAACTCGGAGCTTGGAAACCGAACATGACCAATTAAGACTCTGGCCTCTGAAAGTCTAAGTTTCACTAGTTCAGACAGTTGAATGGCAGGAGAATTACCTGCTTTTCCAACTTTTTCTGAAAGAACACTGTTGTCGTCAAGCAGCGCCGCTATACCAGCGCCATATCCGCCGACAGGTGTTTTTTCATCTGAATACTTGCTGACTTCCAGCTTCTGGAGAACATGAAAAACCTTGTTCATAGACAAGGGCTTGTTTAGGGCAAAACCAAATATTCCACACATTGGTGTTGACTCTCCCACGAGTACTCTGCGATATCAGGTTTATAGCCTTTCATTCTCATGTGCATAGACCTGAGAAACGGTTTTCCAGCCGCACCCCGAAACAAAGAAAACAAAAGAGAATTTTCATGAATATCATGAATTATCTTTTTAAAGCATCACGCTGGTTTTAGTCTGATGAAACTGTATCTTCTCGGTGGAGAAAACCTAGTCAAAAAGAACGCGAAAAAGGTCAATGCACAAGCGTTCCTCGACGCCGGAGGAGCACCGAGAGTGCTAGTGTTTCCGTGGGCTCGAGCCTCCTTTGACAAATCATACAAGCGTAGAGAAATGGTATCCGGCTATTTCATAAGCCTTGGTGCAAACATAGTCGAATTTGTCGATTACTCGGCCGAAGCAGAGGAAATAGCGAGAAGAATTGATCAGTCTGACCTAATCTATTTCACGGGCGGGGTTGCAAGCGTATTAGTTGAACGCCTGAAGACAAAAGGCGTTGATCACATATTGCGGCAGTACGAAGGTGTTGTTGTTGGAAGAAGCGCAGGAGCCTTGGCCTTGTGCAGAAATTGTGTTATTACCGATCGGAAAAAGAAAGAAATGAACTTGATAAAAGGGGTCGGGCTTGTAGATTTCACCGTCAAGGCTCATCATAAACCCTCTAAGGACAGGGAATTAAGGAAACTGTCGAATGGAGGCGCAATATTTGCTATTCCGTCTGGCGCAGCGATTGTTTATTCCAGTAATTGCCTATCGTTCATAGGTGAAGTCTACTTGTTCCGAAATGGAGAAAAGATTGTACTATCTGAGCCTTTTTCCTTGCCTGCTTAACCACAATGGCGCTTTTGAACAGTTTGTTGAATATCTAGAGCGTGCAGATCCATGTGTTTCAATTCAACTTCTCAAGGCGCAGAGTATTCAGTAGGAGAAGCATTGTGATACCGTCATCTCCTGAAGCCACCGTAAACCACAGAGGTATTAATCCCATTAATCCCAAACCGCCTAAGATTATTTTGACAACAATTGATGCCGCTATGTTTTGTTTGGCGATTTCTAATGTTTTCTCACTCAGTCTAAGCAAATACGGTATCTGTGCTAGTTCATCCTTGACCAAAACCACATCAGCAGATTCCAAGGCCACGTCGACACCTGCAGCTCCCATTGCGATCCCAACATCTGATGCGGCTAGGGCCGGAGCATCATTGACTCCGTCTCCAACCATGGCAACGAGCCCCTCTTTGTTTTTCATTTCCTCAATTATTCTAAGTTTGTCTTCCGGAAAGAGTTCTGCATGCACTTCGTCGATATTTATTGCTTGAGCGGTCTCTTTCGCGATTTCAAATCTGTCGCCAGTGAGCATAGTTGTTCTAATGCCCTGTTTCTTAAGAGAACCAATTGCTCTGAGCGCATCTTCTCTGACCTCGTCAACGACGCAAACCGATGCCAATCCCTCCTTTCCTACTGAAACACAGACTGCTGTGTGAATATCGTTCTCGCTAATCTCGTAGGCTTGTTTACAATCACAACCGAAATCCTTCATTAGCTCAACATTGCCAACTGCCACAAAATCTCCATTAACGTATCCGATGATACCTTTGCCCGGAACCTCTGTCACGTCAGTGACCTTAAGTCTGCTGAGGTCGATTCCCGTTTCGGCAGCTTTCCTGACTATAGCTTGAGCGACAGGGTGATTTGAAAACTGGTCCAGCGCCGCAGCGTAAGCCAACGCTTCCTGTCCATTCTTTTCCACTTGACGTACCTCGTGCACAATGGGTTTCCCCAGAGTAAGCGTTCCCGTCTTATCGAAAACAACAGATCTTACACGAGCCAGTTTTTCAACATAGACTCCACCCTTGATTATGACACCCCTTCGGGCCGCAATCGTAATCGCGATGAAAACGGTTGCCGGAACTGAAATAATGAACGCACTTGGACAAGAAATCACCAACAATATGAGTGCACGGTAAAGCCATATCTGAAAAGGCTCGCCCAAAAGTCCCGGCAAAAACGCGGCGGTGATTACTGCCAAACCAATAACGATTGGCACGTAAATCTTAGCAAACCTGTCAACTAACTTCTCTATGGAAGCTTTCTTCTTTCCCGACTCAACCACTAGCTTGACAATTCGCGAGACTAAAGTCTCATCAGCTTTCTTGGTTACGACTATTTTTAGGAATCCAGTTGTATTCAATGTTCCAGCATACACACAATCATTCACTGTCTTTGAACGCTGGCACTGACTCTCCGGTTACTAGTGCTTGGTCAACTTGAGAGGAGCCTTCAACAATATTTCCGTCGACAGGAACACGCTCGCCAGGTTTCACAAGTACAATCGAGTTTACCTGAACTTCAATCACGTTGACGCTTGTTTCTGAACCGTTGACCAACACTCGGGCCTTATCCGGCATAAATTTTGATAGTTTCTGAACTGTTCGCCGTGCTCGATCCTCTATGTAGCTCTCAAAGTATTCTGCCAAGGAATAGAGGAAAAGTACAGTTGCCGCTTCAAAGAGGAAGCCCAGATAAAGCGCGCCTAACGCTGCTACCGCCATGAGGAACTCGACTGAGAATCTCTTCTCTAAAACAAGCTCTTTCAACCCGGTTATTCCAATGTATGCAGCCGACGAAAGTATGACGATGTAGTAGATTATATCGGACAGGGTTGGGCTTATGTTCAAAATAGGTATCGAGAATCCAAGGGGAAGACCATTGGCGAAAAGTGTTAACAAACCTGCGATGAGAATAGATAAACCGAGAGACACAATAACTAGGGTCAGAACTTTCTTTTCTCCGTCCTCCTGAACATTCGAAGCCTTTTCTCTTCCTGGTTCTTCGCAGCTCATTCTTTCCAAAATTCCCAGTTATCCATGTTCTTAGAAAGGATATACTTGATGTTCCACAAAAACGTTGGCTTACCATGAGTACTCCGGATGATTCTCAATATAGAAGTAGTAGTGATTAAGCACTATACCACAACTACTTCCATAAGCGCGAAGAGGAAAGTCAGATGTTCGGGTGAAATCAGAAGGCAGTCCCATCGATAGCGCAGCTTTGGCATGACTAGGTTTTTGCAGTTCTACGGATAGAATTGATCGTAAACAGAGTGTACCTTGAAGCGCAGGGTCGTTTCAGATCTTTCCACGGTTCCACTCGGCAACCGCATGCAAATCGAATTCACTATAGCCCCATTTGGGATTC
>CAVTHH010000013.1:0-27469 GCA_963734505.1 Candidatus Bathyarchaeota archaeon
CGCCGTTGGGGTTAAGCCCTGGACTCAACTACGCGATAGCGATGCTGACGATTCTCCCCGTTTTTGTCGCGATTCTCTGGTCTTTGCAGAAACGCCGCGCCCGTCGGTAAATGAGTCATCACATAGCTGCTTAGGCAGTCGACATCAGTCATAGCAGTCTGCAGCGCGCATGGTTGTTCCTAAATTAGTTTGCGAAGTATCTGATGCTTCTTGACTTGCCTGGTTTATGCGTGTTGACGGCTGCTTGAGCAGTCAGAAGCATAGCAATAACGCAGAGCTGAGAATGAAAGGTCACTTTAGCTAATCCTCTCAAACTATGCTGCGTAAGACCAGCCAAATTCTTGAGCCTGCTGAAAACACGCTCCACAGCCACCCTTCTCCTATACGCCAACTTGAATTCTCGCGGACCATGACTCCTAAACTTCCTATCAACCCTCAGAATACCCCTGACACCTTTCTGCTGATTTCTCGGATATGGAATAACCGGCAATGCTCCATGCTCCAATGCCGTTTCTCTCAAATTCGCTGCACTGTACTGAGAATCCGCCAGAAGCTTTCCTGGGCTTCACGTATTCTGACGCTTTCCTAAACAGGCTTATCGAATGTTTCTTCTCGTTCTCGTTTGCCGAAACCACAATCATCGCGATCGGCAACTCGCTTTTGACGTCAACTGCCAAATGAAGCCTATAACCCAAGTCCTTGGCTTTGACTGCCCTTCCAATCCTCGATTCAGGATCGCTGTAGCCCGTGCGGTTGTCGAGGCTTCGTCGGCTGTACGCTTTGATGAATGTGGAATCCAACGCTACGGCTTTGCCTTTGATTCTTCCTTTCTTAACAAGCACTTCAACTGGTGTGATCCACTATTCGGGCTAGTCTTTCTGGGCCTACTTTGCTTCTGAACCTCGACAAAACCGCGATGCCGTATGGAGGCTCGTTTGGCTTCTATGTCGCAGATCTTTTTGAGCCGTGGGTCTTTCCACATTTGACGTACGAGCATTCGGTCGCTTGGGATATGCCTTAGTCGCTTGACGATGTGTGCTTTGAATATTCCAAGAGGGTTTCTTTGCGGTCTTCCTGGAGAGCCAACTGGATGGTAGGGTTCGTTGAGGATTTTTTGGGCAAAAGATAAATCGATCTTGCTGAAGAGGGTTTCTAGAGCCTCGTATCTCTTCATTGCTCACCCCAATAAAGAGGTACGAGACTCACTTTATTAATTTAGGAACACGCATGCGCGCTGTGTTACTCAGAAATGCTGACTTTAACCCGTGTCCACTACGGTATTGTCAACACTTGTTTGACATTGTAAACACTGAGAAATTGAAGATTGTCATTCTGCAAGCTCTTACTGGTCGCTAGCCGACCAGGCTTCTTGATGAAGCGTCCAGTCTTAAGGTCTCTATAACGTTCTTGAGAGGCTCCTCTCACATTGACAACTTCATGCCTCCATGATACTCTGTTTCTCCTCTTGGCAGTGTGTCCATGGTGAACAGCATTTGTGGGCTCTCTTCTTGCAGTGAATGATGGCGTAAGTGAGATTGTTAGTGCTGGGGGTATTCTATTTACTCGGTAATCAACGTGTGGGTTTTCTAGCGGTGGCGTAGTCAGGTGAGGGGCGACTGGCATTGGCGGAAGCGGTTTAAGTTGACCGAAGTAATTAGCCACACCGTATACAGTTGCTACGACGAGCACCCAGAAGAATCCATTTGTGATTCCTTTAAGCAGAGTTGCGAGGGTGATTCCCCAGATGGATGATGTTGTTTGTGGGATTTTCAGATATTCGTGCAGTAATTGAGCTGGGGGGAAGCTGGGGAAAATTAAAGAGAGGCTTACGAAGAGTAAGAAAGTAATCGCGAATATTGTTTTTGGAGACGGCATTTTGTCACTTTGTTCAGTCTCTCTTGCTTGGAGGCGTGCGTAAAGGGGAGCATATTGTTGCTGAGCTTGCCAGCAAGAGAGATCTTCCTTTTGCCTAATCCATATTTTCAATATTGCGTCTTAATAAATCACGTTATTCGCCTGTCCAACATGAACACAGATAAGGCGTATGGATCCGCTTAGGTACTAACCCACGTTTTGAAACCATGGTGTTTGAAACCTGCCAAATATATTGGCAGCCCCACTGGGATTTGAACCAGATGCCTCCCGCAACTCCCTCTTTGTGCAATTCACGCAATAGACTTAATAATGATGGCGGCATTGGAGGGGGAGTGTTTCAACAATGTCAAGAAAAATTCAGGCTAAAAAGCAGTCAATCGCAAAACCTACTAGCGTAAAGCCTCTCACTGTAGTGCCTTTTGAAAACGGCTTTCATTTCTACACCGCCATTGGGAATTATACTGGAATAACCGCGACCAATCTCAACGAGTTCGCCGCGAAGCTACGACTCGTTCCAACGGAGTCAGTAACATTTCACTTTCAACGCAAAGACTTCGAAAACTGGATACAATACACGATTAAAGACGTTGCACTGGCAGAAAGAATAGGCAGGACAAAAGGAGAGCAGTCTACGGAAGACTTGAGAAAAGAAATTCTCAGGAACGTAGAAACAAGTACATTGTGCGCTTTCTAAAATCTAACGCTCGCTCTATCAGGTTCGATTAATCTTTATCTTTTTTTTTTCAATTCAGGTCCAGGTGTAGATGATACGCACAAAGTGCCTTCTGTAACTGAAAGTTAATTCCTTCGGACACTTTTTTAATATATAAGAACAGCTTACCCCTATAGGGGGAGAGCTTTTGCTCTTTAGACATAAGGATAAAAGCCTAATTGAATTCCGAGTGGACTTGGGCGATTTGCAGAACGAAAAAGAACACTTATCCAGCTTTCTGCAGTCAAAACTCAAAGTTACCGTTGTCCCAGTTGAGAACAAACTGACCGTGAATTCGGAGAAGCTGTCTGCACTGGAATTGCAGCGGGTAGTGACTAAGTTTGTTTACCACCGAAACTTCAACAACACTCACTGGGTCTCCGTCGAAGGATCAACCGTTAAAATCAACAGGTTCAAGGGCGCCGCCAAGAAGAAGGAAAAACACAAGAAAAAGAACGACAGCCTCCACCAAACCGCTATACAAAGCTGGGGACTCTAAAACACGGCAATAAACGAAGGAAAAAAGGCTTGCTAAGAACTTGCTTAAATACTTGAGATTTTCGTAATGATTTCTCGGTATCTCTTGTCATTAAAATCTTTTTCACAGACTACCAGCACAAGTCTGCTTTCGGCACCCTTGCACTGATATATCGTAAAATATTTACCGTCTTTGATTTCTTCTCCACACAATCCGCACTGCCTCATTTTTTCCCCTCAATACATAATGGGGCTATTTGGATTTAACTTTCCATACTCTTGGCGCGTTCAGTTTCATTTGGACTTCAGCGGAATCTGTTTAAAAGCCTTCAGTATGAGCGTGCTTACGGATTAGAGCGGGGCATGCCTCGGTTGCTGAATTTCCCCAGATACCCAAATGGATAGGATAACAGGAGTATTTCAAGCAAACCGATGAGTAAGGAAAAGGGCACACTTGTAACTGTTTGTATTATCAGGTTTATGGTAGAGAAGACAAGCAGGAGGAGGAAGCCGTTGAGCCATAGTCCTATTTGCCATCCTTCATATTCGTAGAAGCGATGAAGAACGACTATGTTCAGCACGCCTACTATTGCAGGTTGGATGCCGTACGTGGCAAGCAGGAAGAGGGCGAATCCTATCGGCGGCATGTACAGAAGAAAGGAATGCTGAAAAGCGTCTAGAAGCAGTTGAATGACAACTAAGGGAACTACTATTGCTAGGCCATGAAGGAAGATTCGTTTAGAGAGCTTAGGAGTTTTGAGCAATCCATTCACCCACTTCTTGCTCTGCGAGTCTCCCGCGTATTCCGTAAACGTTGTCGGCACTGTTCCAGTAGACTATCCAGCAGCCCCTTAGCCCCATGCTCTTGAACAAGTTTAAGCCTCTTATGATGTAGTCGCTTTGTGCCGTGTCGTCGCTTGTTGACATGCCGAACTCTGAGATCACGACCTCCTTGTTGGTTATTTTTTGAAGGAGCTGGATCATTCTCGGGGAAAGAGTCAGAAACGAATCCATGAAGACGTCAAACCCTATGAAGTCGAGTTTCTCGCTGAATTTGATTGGAAGGTTTGTTCGAACCAGGAAGGCTGGTCCAAAATTGGTGTAATATTGTGCCGAAAGCCCATATTGATCAACTGTGTTGTAGATTTGTTCGAATTTGGAGCCTGCCTCATCGTCTGTGAAGAGAGCTCCCATGTCCCAGGATGAAGCTACGTCGGGTTCGTTGAGGACTTGAACGTATGCTAGGTCTTGGCCCCACTTTTCAAGGTAGTAGTCCATGTTGTCGATGTTGTCATGGTTGTTGATTATGAGAGCAACTTTGATGTTAAACTGCTCAACAGCGCTGAAGAACACATCTGTTTGTGCGTTCGAGTATGCGTTTGGGCTCTTCGAGTCACAGACCAGATTGGCGCGAATTACGTCAAATCCTAGGTTTTTGATGCGAGTTACCTCATCATAGATTAGATTTGGGCTGTCTCGCTCGTAGACGTAGGTCACTCCAACCTCGAATGGGGAGTTCGAGTTTCCAGGTGAAATTGAATGATAAAAGTATGGGAAGAATATCTGGGCGAAAACTAGAAGGATTGTTAAGCTAGTTATGGTCAACGTCCATACTATCCTGTTGTTTGCGAATGCAACGAGGCGATGTCTCTGGAAAAAGCTGGTTAGGCCTCTTTTTTTGTAAACCGAAAGATTGTCTCTTTTGACGTAAGCCAGAAAACCGATACCGACTGCAGCTGCAAAAGCTATACCTGCGATAACCAGGTCTGTTGGGAAACGAGCAGCAACAGTGAATTGAATTGTTGCCGAGGAACCAACCAGTCCAGCTGAGTCTTGAGCGGAGACTGCCAAGTTGTGCGCGCCAGTTGCCAATCCAGATAGAGATGTGTTTCCACTTATTGTAACTTCAGTTTGTCCGTCAAGGGTGTAAGAGATCTTTGAAACAGGCTCGTTCACTGTAAACGCCAGGGGAATGTCGGTCGTCTCGTAGGTTTTGTTTTGGGGGCTTGAGACGATAACCGCGGGTGGCTGAGCGTCAGGTTCTGCCGAAACTTTCGTTATGAAACCGGTGTCGAAGACGGTGCCTGCGACGACGTATCCGTCATCTCTGCTCCGTATTAGGCACGAAGACTGATAACCTCCTCCGCTGTTTAGCGCTAATCTCCACAGTTCGCTGCCGGAGGAGTCTGTCCTTAACAAGGCTGCACTTTGGCTTAGAGATAAAACGTAGCCTTCGTCATCGGTTTGCACCACGGCGTCGAAGCTCTCGCTTGGAAATTGTTCGTAACGAACGCTCAGTGGAAAGTACCCAAGAGAATTGACCTTGATCAGCCAGGGAATGAATCCGCCGCTGTCTTGCCATTCTCCAGTTCCCGCGAGAACGAATCCTCCGTCCTTTGTTTTCGCCACTGAAAATGCAATATGGGCATCTCGGAGGCCTCCATAAGTGTAGAATTGGCTCCATTGTTCATTGCCGTTGGAGTCAAGTCTGGTTAACCAGAAATCGTTTTTCCAGTTGCCTACTAGCGCGCATCCTCGATCGTCGGTCTCCACAACATCGTAGACCGTGAAGCCGCCGGTGAATGTGTTGTTCCATAGAATCTTGCCGTGTGCATCGAGCTTTTGCAGCCAAGCGAAGTATTCCCCGTTGTCTCCGGGACTGTTGCCGACAAGGACGTAATCTCCGTCGCGTGTGAGAATGCCTTCCTGGACACCGTTAAATTCTGTGTTGATTGTTGCCTCAATGTTTCCCTGACCGTCAGTCTTGACTATGGCGTTGTCATGGAATAACGCGTAGCCCGAGTCGCTGGTTTGGACCACAGATACGGCATTGCCCTGTGCCTTTTGCCATTGCGTGTTGCCCGATGCGTCTGTTTTGACGAAGGTTGTTGCGTCAGCCGACCAAGAAGCGCCAGCTATGGCATAGCTTCCGTCTGAGGTCTGAATCACAGATAGCGTATGCAGGCCGTTGTAGGTTTGGCTCCATTCAACCGCAGGCGCCTCGGAAGCAAAAGCAATAGGAGAAACAGAAACAATCAGGATTAACGCGATCAGCGTACCAGCACAGGTAATTCCTATCGACCACTTCGAGTGGGATTGCCCAGGACTTTTTTTCTTCAAGGACGACATTCCAGGATCCGAATGAATAACATGATTGAAGTTGTTTCGCACTTATAATTTTTGGAAAAACCAACATTCAGCAATACCTGGTCTCCCGGTAGTGATTCTTAATTCATAATGCTTTTGTGTCTTCTGAATTCTTGTCTTTGTATGGTGCAAAAGCTGAGCCTAAAGACCACTTTACGAAATTCCAAGTTAAGACTATTAGGTCTGATTGTAAGCATTGTAGTTGCGGTTGCAGTTTATTTCTTGTTGGCTCGGATTGATCTGATCGTTCACGGGCAACTTTACAGTTTTGGCTTGATATTTAGTACGGAATGGGCGGATTCGTATTGGCTTTATCTGCGGTCGATTTACGTCTGCCTAGTCACTCTTGTGGTTTTGAATGGCATATCTTTCTTGTCGGGTCTGTTTCGGAAGAAACAAAAGCTTGCTCTCAAGCCTCTGGGACTTGAAAGTCCACAACTATTTCCTGTTAAACCTTCGAGAGTGCCTATTAAGGTCGAAAATCCTTCGGGACGCGGTCAAGGATTTTCTGAGGCGTCGCTTGCGCGTGCGCGTTCTTTTGAAGATAGAGTTGAGAAGACTTACGAGGTTGAAGTGCTTTCGGGTAAAGACCCGAGTGCCCCAGTGAGGAAGTCGGAGGTTGGGGTTGAGCAGGGGAAGGAGCCTCAAGCGGCTGCTAAGTCCCTTGCAAGTGAGAAGCGAGTCAGTGAGAAGGTAATCTCTTGCCCCAAATGCAAAAAGACATGCCGTAGACCCTTGGTCACGCTTGATTATGGCGGGGGAATATCTAGACTTGTGGATGTTTGTCCTTATTGCAATCAAGTATTGGGGAGCCATGAGGAAGAAGCGGGCGTTCATCTCGATGTCAAAGTGTTGGATGAGAGGGTGAAAGTCAGAGATGCTTAAGTTAGAAAGTTCGGAGAAGAATCAGGAAAAGCAAGCCGTTGACAAGAAGAGTGCCAAACGGGTTTTAGAGGAGTTAGATAAAGAAATGAGTGCCCTCTGCGAAGAAAAAATGAACCTGGCAGAGATTGAGAAAAAGCTTGAGAAAGAAATAGATGAAGAGATAAAACGTAGAAAACAAAAGAAAAACCAGTTAAAAACAGAAGTTGAAAGCATGCAAAAGAAATGCGAAGAACTGGCAAGTTTCGTGAACACGTTTCTCCAAGAAAAGCCTGTTGAAACATAGATTAACGTTGACTCGAGCGCGCTATAAGGAGAAAAGCTCCTTATTGCCAGGGATTAGGAAAACTCATTCTCAATCCCTGGAACACCAGCCAACTGCGCGCAAGAAAGCAAATGGGCTGTTGCCTACGGCGAAATCTTATATCGTCTCTCTCGCGTATTATTTAGCATGCTTTGTTTCTGGTTTGGTTTCGTGGAGGTGCTCAGTGTCTGGTTTTCAAGAGCCTAATGAATTACAAGGCCGTTCTTGTTCTGTTGTTTGTGCTAGTAATGAACTTGGTTGTTGCTTTCTTGGTGTGGCGCTTGGACTTTTTTGTTCACGGAGACCTTTACGCGTATGGTTTGTTTTACAGTCGTGACTGGGCAGATCCATACTGGTACTTTGTCGAGACGCTTTGGGCTTTCCTCGGCGGAGCCACGATATTTGCTTCCGTTTCGGCTATTCTGCAATATTTGCACAACAAACACCCCCGTGATTTGCTAAAGTGGGCGGGAGTCTTTTTGCCCATGTTCGCCCTTGTCTACGAAGGAATCAGCATTTATTTTCTCGATCAGAAAAATCTTATCGTCTGGAACACGTTGAAAGATTATGGGTTAAGATACAGTGGGGATTGGGCTACAATCTACAACCTTATCAGCCAGTTTGCAGTCGCGTTGATGGCGGTTACGCTTTTCGCGTTGATTATTTCGGCAGTGATTGCCCTAAGTAGCGCTCCTGTGGCGACTAGTTCAAATAATCAGAGCCGGGACAAAGCCTCGGTTACCCCGCAAGATCTTGAAAAAGCGGTAAAGCCACCAGAGACGAATCTACTCTTGGAAAGAGAAGAAACGGAGCCCAAGAGTTCGACAAGTCCGATCCCGACAAAGGAAATGGACAATACAGTTAAACTTGCATCAGAAGAGAAAAAGCTGGATAGAGTGTGGGCAGAGACCTCGGCTATACAGAAACCTGCGAAAAGGCGAAGAAAACGCAGGCGAAAAAAGGCGAGAGCATCTCGTGCCAAGGCAGGGTTGAACACGACGAAAACAGGAGCATGAGTTGAGTTTTTGGCTCTAAGAAACTCCGGCTAACTTGCATGCACAAAGCGTGCGCTTCTGACGAGTACAGGTCTATTTAGAAAAGTATCTAATACATTTTTCAATCTTGGTTTGAGTTGTGAGTGTGTGAAAGAAAAACGGTTGCATCTTTCGGAAAAATGGGTGTTGTTGTTCTTCTCCGGAGTGTTAATTTCGCGCGCGCTTTCTAATGCTCTATGCTAATTCTTGGAGGGCTGTCTCGTTGTTTGAGCATGCTATGCGGGTTGAGTTGTTGTCCCCTTGGCTGATTGAGAGGAACCTTCCGTTTGCGTACCAGTCTCCGTTGCTGTTTTTTGAGGCTCCCACGGCGGCTGCCATGTTTTGAAATGATCCGGAAAAACTGGAGGCTATTGATTGTGATTGCCAGACTATGTTCCAAGTGAAGAGGTATTCGTTTCCTTTTTCGTAGTAGGTGAAGTTGTCTCCTCGCCACTCTGCAGTGGAGGCTGCGGCTTGATCCTTTGGCAACCAGGTGCTTAACAGATTGAATATGAAGTATTCGCCGTACTGGTTGTTTCTTACGTGGGTCCAGTCTTGTCCTGGCAGGGGAAAGCTGGAGACTGATTGAGCTGTAGTGTTCTGATAATACTCTTCCGTGTCAAGAATCTGGGCGGTTGTGGTCGGGGGATTAGCGTACGCGGCGTTAACTTCGGTCCACCCTCCCTTGGCGTACAAGGCAGATACGAATCTTTTTCCGTAGTCGTAGGCGAAGTAGTCGATTCTCGATATGGACTGGGGAATACTTGCAAAGACTCCGCCTGGACAAGATGCCTCAACCGGCAGAGAATTGACTTTTTGGTCTGTGTCTTTCAGCGGGGTGTAGGTTGGAGGCAGGCTATTGTTCAGGAAGAAATCTGCCATGAAAGTGGCATCTCCTTCGTTCAGTGCCGCCCTGGCTTCAACCCCGTCGAACGTATAAGCATTGGCTGGACTGTCAAGGGTGCCTTGCATGATGTGCGTCAACTCATGGACGAGTGTTCCTTCACTTGTGGCCTGAAACGGGTTGAAGTATTCGCGAACAACGTAGATCTGGTTATTCCAGGTGACGGCAACCCAATAGCCTGTCCACTCGGTTTGGGCCTGAACAAGGCTTTCTTCTTCATGCATGAGAAAAACACCCTTGTAAAAGTTCTCATCCCTCAGAGTATTCTTCAGATTCTGGCCGGAGCCGCTGCCGCCCCAAGTTTGCTGTGCCCAAGCCTTTGTAATGACGACAAGGGGAACGTCTGGCAGTGTAACCCCGCGGGTTTTCTCAACAAAAGAACGAGCGTCCTTGTACATTTCTTGAGCCTTAGCGGTGTAAGTTGCTGAATCCGGACTCTGGTTGCTCAGAAACTCGCCTACTCCGAATGCGACAAGCAAGGCAACCGCACAAATTGCAGCGAGAACCAATGCCCGTTTTCTCTTCGTGCTCGCGTCACCCTTTTGAAATGAAGACATCATCATCTATCTAAACATTCGTCTACAGAAGACTCTAATCAAACAGTGCCGCTTACGGTTGTTTCGAGCGTGCGCTCATATGCGTTTCACATAATTTCTATGTTTAAAGGTTGAAGAAGATTCAGCGCGCGCGAGATCTATCAACTGATAATTATGATCAGCATTCCTTACTCCACCAGGGCAACTCAGGCTCAATTTGCGTCATATCTGGGCGGGAAACGTTTCTTCTAATAATGATTTGAAATTCAGAAAGTCTTTTATTAGCCGACGATTAACATACCGCTCAAAACTCTTCATAGATGTGAAATAAGAATTAAGAGATAAGAATATTGATGGTGGAATTTTGAAGGGAAAATTAGCACTCGTGACTGGAGGGGCTTCTTTTATTGGAAGTCATCTTGTCGACATTCTTCTGAAAAAGGGAGCTGATGTTAGAGTTGCGGACGATTTTTCAAGCGGGAAGCTGGAGAATCTTGAGTACCCGTTTACGAGCAATTGCCAGGGTAGATGGGCGCATGATAAACTGACGGTGTATGAGGGAAACCTGAAAGACAAGAGTTTCACTAAGAAAATGGTGGACGGCGTCGATGTCGTATTCCACTTGGCAGCTCTTCATGGGGGGCGCGGCTACATCGACACGCACCCGGCTGAGTGTTCATCCAACATGATTTTGGACCAGTTGATTTTCGAAGAAACCTACAAGGCGGGAGTGGACCAGTTGTGCTTTGCCAGTTCAGCCTGCGTTTATCCAGCGTATCTTCAGGAGCAAGCAGGGTCCAATTATCTGCTGAAAGAGGACGATGCTGACCCGTTTGTCAGAGACAAGGCCTTAGCTGACTTGGAATATGGCTGGGCAAAGCTCATGGGTGAAATGGGTTTAAGGGCGTACCACAAAGAGTATGGAATGAAAACGGCTGCGGTCAGGATATTCACTGCCTATGGGCCAAGAGAAAATGAAACCCATGCGATAATCGCCCTGATTGCCAAGGCTTTCACTAAAATGGATCCATATGATATTTGGGGATCTGGTGAACAGGACCGAAACTTCACTTACGTGCAGGACATTGTCGACGCGTTAGTATTGGCTTCAGAGAAAATTACTGACGGTTCGGCTGTGAATGCAGGACGTGACGATCGCATAACCCTCAATGAAGCTGCTAAGATAGTGTTTGAAATAACGGGTTGGAAACCGAAAAAAATCAAACATGACCTGAGCAAGCCTCAAGGAGTCGCTTCCCGAGCGGCGGATCTAACTAAAGCACAAAAGGTCTTGAATTGGAAACCTAAAGTCTCATACGAAGAAGGCTTTAAGAAGACTATAGACTGGTACTTCGCTAACCATGATACAAAGGCAGTTGGGGCGAATTTGGGAAAAATGCTTTTAGAGCGATGATTGATTTGTGTCGATCTGAAAAAGGAACAAGAACCCGAGAATTAGACGGAGAGATGGAAAAATAACGGAAACCCTGTTTGCAGAGAACGAATTGGTGCAGGTAGTCACTGAACTCAGGAATCGTGTAGCTCTCATTATGCCTGTCTACAATGAAGCAGAAACCATCGAAGGCACAGTTCGAGAGCTTCATGAGCGAGTCGTTGGTAAGATGGAAAATGTTGACATATGGGTTTTCGAAGACGGCAGCATCGACGGAACCAAAGAGATACTTGAAAAACTCGAGGATGAGATTCCGAATTTTAGAGCTGTAATGACGAAAGATAGGAAAGGTTATCCTAAGGCCATGAGCGATGCTTTCCTCAGCATCAATCCCTGTGATTATCAGTATGTTGTGTCTATCGACTCTGATGGACAGTATGCCCCTGATGATTTCTTCAGGCTCTGGCAAGTTATGCAGACTAAGCACCCAGACATAGTCATGGGAAAACGTGTGACAAGAAGAGAACCGGCATATCGCAGGCTTCTTTCGGGAGGCCTACGGATTTTGGAGAAAATCATGTTCCCCATAAAATGCAAAGACGTCACGAGCGTTATGAGGCTCATGAAGGTTGATCTTGCTCATGAAATTGCGGGAGAGGTCAAGTATTCTCCTTACAACTTTTGGCTTGAGTTCACGGCAAGGACTGCCTTGAAAAACTGCAGTGTCTTGGAAATACCCATTAGTTACCGTGAACGTTCAGGCAGTAGCAAAGTGTATAGTCTATCGAGGATACCCAAGATTGTGTTTTCAGAGTTCAGCGCCCTTAGAGCGTTAAGGAACGAGAAAAACGGAAAATCATCTCACGCCATTCGGGTCAAAGGTGGTCGAGGGCAATGATTCAGAATACTGAGGACGCACTTACTCTAAGTGAAATAGATTTGCAGGAAGTAGTATTACATCCTTGCGTCAGTGTAGTTATTGTTCATCATAGAGGGGTTGAGCAACTACTCAACTGTCTAGAATCGCTTTTCAAAACGGATTATGATAACCTTCAGGTTTTTCTGGTGGACAACGGCTCAGAGGACAATTCGGTTGATTTTGTGGAGAAGATTTACGGTGATCAGCTGAAAATCATTCGAAGTGAGACAAATCTGGGTTTCGTTGGCGGTAACAACTTGGCCTTGAAACAGGTTTGGGGCAAGTTTGTCGTTCTCTTGAATGATGATACAGAGGTCGCGCCTGACTGGTTGAGCCGTCTAGTGGATGTAGCCGACAGCGACTCTTCAATCGGTGCCGTTCAGCCTAAGCTATTATCTTTGACTGCTCCTCGATATTTTGAGTATAATGGTTGTGCTGGAGGAATGATGGATGCTTATGGTGTCCCACTTTGCCGTGGTAGAGTCTTCGATGTGATTGAGGAAGACAGAGGGCAATATGATTCTACATCGGAGATATTTTGGGCTGGCGGGGCAGCAATTTTGATTAATAGGGAAATATTGAATAAAACGGGTTTGTTGGATGAGAATTTCTTTGCTCATATGGAGGAGATTGATCTTTGTTGGAGAATAAGACTCCTTGGATACAGAATATTGTCAGTTCCAAGCGCGATTGTTTATCATCTTGGCGGTGGAACTTCGGTGCCAGAGAAACATTATCTTAAGCATCGAAACAACTTGGTTATGATGCTTAAGAATTACTCTAATGCTGGTTTGCTGCGTTTCTTCTCGTTGCGAATGGCACTGGATGCTATGTGTTTCCTCTATTATTTTGCAAAGAGAGACAGGAGTAGAAGTTTTTGTGTTCCAAGGTCATATGCTTGGTTGCTTAGAAACCTTGGCAACGTCTATCGAAGCCGGAAGGTTGTGCAGAGACTTAGAACGGTTTCGGATCGGGAGATAATTCGAAGAATGATTAAGAAAAGTGTGGTCATCCAACACTTCTTAATGAAAAGAAAATACTTCAATCAAATTTACTAGTTGCTGGGATGAAACTTGAAAGCGTCCATGGAAAAATCCGGTTCCAGTTACTACAAAATGTATGGTAAGATGAAGAACTGGAATTTGCAGAGCGTGTCCAGTTTTGATCTCATTTCTAATCTCTCTGGACGGGACGCATGTGTGCTTGATGTTGGCTGCGGCATAGGCTATTTGTCCCGCCTTTTCTTGCATTATATCGGGGTCGATTTGGACATTGAGGGTCTACGAATTGCCAAAACTCTGTTCCCGACTCGAGACTACATCTGCGCGTCTGCAACCCATTTGCCTTTCAGAGGTAATAGTTTTGACACTTGCATCGGATACGACTGCATTGAACACGTTGACAATACAGGACGGTTTCTGGCTGAAATGTCCCGGGTGTCCACCAAGGTCTTGGTTGGATGTGTTGACTTTCAATCCTGGTACCAAGTATTCACTCGCACAATCCGAAACGATCGGACGCATGTGTTCTCCCCTTCGCGTAAAGACCTCACAAAGGTTGTTAGCACGCGTCTCAAGATTCGCAGAGTGTATCCCACATGTGGAATATTCTATTTCCCCCGAAAGTTGAATCGGTTTTTTGCCAAGTTCTTTCCTGATTATACTGTTTTGGAATGCGGGCGGTACTAGTGTTTAAGCGAAGTGAAATTGACCCGGACAAATGATCTGATGTAAGATGCGAAAGATAGTAATTTTGGCCTGCATTTGTCTGATAGCCTTCGCCGTCCGTGTATCATTTCTGTTCAGTACGGCCTTCTTGAGTGACGAAGCAATCTATGTCTATGCAGCTTATGCAATAGAGAGCGGGGTTAGACCGTTTAGTGAAATCGCCCTCGTTCATCCTCCGCTAGTGTATGCTGCCTATGCGGGGTTCATGCAACTATTCGATGTCAATGCAGACCTCTTTCTTGTTCGTCTATTCTCCATAACACTGTCCATTATCAGCGTGATTCAAGTCTACTTCCTCGGAGAAATCTTGAGCAGAAACCTGAAAGGTTATGCGCCAAGGGATGTGGGTCTGGGATGCGCAGCTGTGCTTGCTTTTTATCCGATAATTATCCCTTTTTCTATAGCAAGTCCCTTGGTCGACTTGTTCACGGTTTTCACTTTAGGCGGCCTCCTCTTCTATAGTAGATTTCTTCAACGGAAAGACCGGATTTCTGTTTTTTTGACCGGGGTTTTTGCGGGTCTTGCGTGTATGACATGGTATATTGCCGCTTTTTTTGTCGCATCACTCTTGATTTTTGAATTGTTTCGTGTGGTTTGGAGACGAGAAAAAATTGGCATGTGGCTCAAACAGTTGGGGCTAGCGGCTGTTGGATTGGTCATTCCGATCGCCATGGTTTTATCTTGGGTGTCTTTCGTTTGGTCTTCTCTTCCCCTTTTTTTCACTCAAACCTTCATGCTTCAGACAACACGTGCGGGGCTGACGCTCTGGGAAAAATGGCTTTCGATAAGCGTTTACCTGATTTCTTTCTTTCCGTTGATCGTTGCCGGAGCTGCAGGTGTCTTTGTTTTGACTCGTTTTGTCTTGAAGAAAGGTCCACTTGAAGGCATGCTTCCGGGTTGGCTCTTCATCTCAAATTTCATCTTCCTTTCAGTGATTCCGAGAACTACTTTCATGCACTATTTCTTCTTCTTGAATCCGTACTTGATTTTCATTAGCATCATAGGTGGATTCGCTCTGGTTCGCTTAATACCTAGAGACTTTAGAAAAATTGCCAATAAGCGTACCTTCTTCGCTCTCTTGTCAACTTTGGCGGTGATTGTGATGCTTTCTACGTCAGTGTTGACTAGTTCATTGATTTCAGCTTCTGCTTACTTCTCAACCGATCCGAATCAGTATACAAAGGTGGAGCTATACGTTGGATCATACGTGGCAAACTTGACTAGTCCAGCTGATATGATATGGACAAGCGAAACGGGAATTGCATTCTTTGCTGGGAGGCTGATAGCAGCGCCCAATTCCACGGTTTGGCCGATTCAAGGATTCTTTAACGACGTGTTTGACACCGAATTTGTCGACGCAAACGGCGTAATTCATCAGGGAATAGGGATAACTTCACCCGACATGTTTACGCAGGCTTGGGAAAGCGACAAAGTGAAGGTTCTAATTTTCATTCGAGGTGCAGGCCCAGTTCCATATCCTGACGACCTGCTTTGGAACGGGTATGAGGACCAGGTTGGCGTGGAAAGCTGGGTTGAGTCTCATTTTAGCCTGCTCCAGATAGTCTCTTCTCAAGATGTCGCCTACGCATACGAGGTTTGGGTGAGAAATTGAACCGAAGAATATTGGGACAACTTATAGCTGGCGTGATTTTTGTTTTGTTAGCAGTTTCCACTTTTTACTTTGCAAATGGCCTATACCGGATATCACCTGATGCTTCTGTAGCGAACAACGTTCAAATTCCGCAAGATGGGTTGAGAACTCAATCCGAAATTAACGTGACAGACGCAATTTTCACGATTGAAAATAGCTCACTAAAGCTCTCAGCGATCAGAGTGGCAAATTCCGTGGGATCGGCCATTTTTGACGTTGGGGCTACGGTTGCCGCTCCCCTTTATCCCGACCTAAACATAATGTATTCAATGTATCCTGCTACTGCTCCGAGTGCAATGGGGTTGCGACTATTCAATGGAACACATGTTATTGTCCTACAGTATTATGTGGGGAACGAAGCAGTCGAACATCCGTATCAAAACTACATAGATGTTCAATATCAAATAGGAAATGAAACTGACACTTGGTTCAGAGGAACCAGAAATATCTGGGATGATTTGGCAAATGAGGGAGTAGACATCAATACGTCTTGGAAGACCACAACTGTAGGATTTGGATTAGCTTCTTTCTCCCGAGGCAACTCTACAGATGATTCTTCAATGCAGGCAGTCTTTGAACTGAACGAAACGCAACTCATGTATGGCGAATCTACACTGGCACTAATTGACTCGTCGTCAATTACGTTTTCGCGGACAGCTTTTCTTGGCTTGTTAGTTTCAGCCGCGGCTTTCGTTGTCTGGTCGGGAGAGTATCTGATCCTGTTGAAACGAACCAGGCAAGACGACGGGAAGACGGGAGCATACCTTTCTAAAATGAATGATAAGAGGGCGGTTGTCTGCGTAGACGGAGTGTACGTCAAACATGGAAAAATGTTGCTCTTGAAGAGGGCAACCGAGCCGTTCAAGGATTATTGGGGTCTTGTGGGAGGTCACGCAGATGGAGAGGAAAGTTTGGAGGATGCTTTGAGGAGAGAATTCAAAGAAGAAACTAATCTAGAGGTCGAAATTGGTAAAAGGCTGGGAGAGCGATTGGAGAGAAGCTTTGAGAGGATAAAGAGAATAGTGACTTACGAGGTGACTTCTGCCAAAGGAAAAATATGCCTCAGTTCAGAACACACGGATTATGGCTGGTTTGAACATGTACCTCATAATTCTGTTTATAACTACGGTAAATACCTTAAGAAACAGTCAATCTTGGCTAAATTTCGGTTGAGAGACTGATACCTTAGTTCATTTTATGGGATCTTTTTGCGTTCGTTTTGTTAGTTAGGATAGAAGATAGTTTCATAAGCCTAATAAGCGGCTTCTATCGAGACAGCCGAATTAGAGGCGAGTGTTGAGGAGAAGAGTTTGTTTCGGATTAGTGTTAACTTTCATACCTATGCACGGGTTAACAGGCAACTTTAGTGAGGAGGTAGATTGATTGGTTTACACGAGAAGGACAAGAAACCTCTTCGCTTGTATAGCGTGTTCCATCTTGATGATGCTTTTAATCGCCGTTGACATGGCAGCTACACCTACTTTTGCCTACCTAATCACGACCGATGGCAACGACTACTATTGTACCAATGGCTTCCGAACAATCTATGGTGGACCATATGATGTGAACGGGGTTGATGGTGGCGACCCAGTTGCCGTGATACAGGCTGCGGTCAACAGTTTCCCCTTTAGAAATACTCGTTTGAAAATCGAAATCCAATGCGATTTCACGGTTGGCGCAACTCCGTTCACAATACCGGATCACACGACCTTTGAAGTACACGGCAAAATAACCATGGCTAACTCAGCAAACACGGCGATTTTTCAAAATGCAGATCCTTCAACCGGTAACTCGGACATCATGCTTGACCTGGCAGATGCGATAATTGAGGGAAACGGAGCAAACCAGTCAAGCTACGGAAACGGTGTACTATTCAGCCAAGTATCGAAGTTTACTATTTTTGGGGGGCGGTTCCAAAACTGCCGAGACTCAGCTATCACGTTACTAGCGTGCCGAAACGGAACGATCGATGCTCCTTACGTTGACGTGGGCTTGTTGGCTTCCAGCGGAGGCATAGGCTTGGCTTATGGCACTTGCTACGTCATGGTTATTGAACCAACAGTTATCAACGCAACAACCATAGGAATCAACATCTCCGGGGGGGCGGGAAGAAGTCACCACAATCATGTTGTTTCGCCTTGCGTTGATGTTTCAGCCAGTAGTGGATGCATAGGAATTGGCATTGACGGAGAGAGCGAGGATAATATCGTTGACGACCCGATGGTAAGGGGGAACAGTGCTGCGGACGCCATCAACTGTGAAGGGTGGGAAGCAATCAACAAGTCACCCAAACGAAACATTATCAACAACGCAGTTGTTTACGGGAGCAGAATTGCAGACGCCGGAGTAAGTGAGATGTACGCTTGTGAAGACAATCAGTTCAACGATTTCATAGTGTACTCAAGTGCATCTCAAGGATTGTTTGTTTCTAATACTGCTGGCACGAGAGCAACTGGAAAAGTGTTGGATCCAAGTTTTGACGGGGTTCACATGGAGTGTTATTCAAGGGCAATAATCGACGTTGATGTCGAGAGTCCAGAAGAATCTGTTAGCGAGCGCTGTCACCAGCAGTACCATTTTCCTGTATTCAAATAAGCCATTATATTTTTTTTCTCCGAAGGATTAAATGAGCTTAGGACTAACACGTCAATATTCTTTCTTTCTATCTGCCTCACAGCATCGTTTTTGTCCACGACCCAATATTCGGGATTTCTTCTATCTTGGAATATCTTGGAATAAAGTCGGCCTAAACCTTCAATCTCTACACCACTGGAATATCCTCTCCTTTCGCAATCTTCATAGGAGATTTCTGCATACATCATTCCACGACTCACCAGAGGTGCATTCTCCCCCAAATCATATTATGAGTTTGTTTATCTAATTATCCACGCTTCAGAAGGCGTATACTGAAATAGTAACGAATTTTGAAGACCTAATTTGCAGCAGAGACAAGGGTAAATCTTACATTTGGGACAAAAACTGTAGCCCCACCCGATAAACCGGTCACAAGCTTCGCACGACCGAGAGCGCGCATGCGTGTTCCGAAAATGGTTAAAAATGGTTATAATTACTATTTTGCGTTTTAAGTACAAAAATGAGCCGCTATAGCCACAATCTCTATCTCATATGACTCTAATCCTAAATGTAATCATACTTAGGCTCGATTTGCGGATTGAAAACCCTGTTTTTCGCGTGACCTTTGCACTTTCGGGCATTTCACAGTCTAAAAAGGACTGGATTGTCTTGCCAAATGGGCTAATTTGGGCTTGAATAGGCAAAAGAAGACTTATGACCATTTTACACCAATTTAGGAACAGCCATGCGCGCTACCAGGGTATGGCAGAGCCAGAAATAAAAGACGGTCACTTAAAAAGATGAAAGTCGAGTTGATCGAAGCTGTTGACTGGGTCTACTGCTCAGAATGCGACACAACCGCGCTCGAAAGCGTTATATCTGGAACGAAGAAACTAACAGAACTGTGGAAACGGAAAGGGGTGATGGATTGACGGTGAAAAATGTTGGAATGAGGATAATCGGGTTGATTGCAGGGATAATATTGGCTGTCTTAGGAGCTCTCGTGTTTGCGGAAGGTGTCATTACTTTGCTGGGGAACCCTGCATTCATATTCATTGAAAACATGAATCGGGGCTTCGAGTTGTTAGTAGGTTTGGTGACAATTATGGTAGCCGCCGCAACGATGGACACGAGCAGAGCGCAACGCGTGCCAAGTGGTTAAACCTGAAAGAAAAATCATTGGGTCATTGGGGCAATCATAAGAGTCTAAGGAGATTCATCATCAACCATTTGAAGAGAAACAAGGCTTGAGACTAAAAAATCCACTGAAAGAGAGAATAGGAAAGAAATCGCTACAAATTTTTTTGGGTTTGGGAATTAAATTTAATGCACACACACCTAGTTCCAGCGCTAAGATAAGGGTCATTGGTTGGCACTTGACTGAGAAACGCGTTAGAAGTTTAATAATCTTCATCATAAGGAATTTGGTTGATTGCTTTTTTGACTTTTTCAAGTGTCATCTCGAACAGTCCTAGACTTTTAGGAATCAAATAAGCTTCTTTTGTAGCCATATCAAGAAGCATACCATCCCCGCAATTCCGACAGCGGTAAACTTCAAACGGCAGCAAGGATTTTGCGCCCTCATCTTTTGGTAGCAGATGACCACATTTCACACAATGGAGTTTCATGCTTTCTCACAACATCCTAAGATTCTACACATTAGACGATTTTATGTTTTGCTTCTAGAAGACTATGGAGTAGTTGTTTTGGGTTTGTGGATTAAATTTTGATACAACCCAACCCAAGAACTACACAAGTATCTCACGCCAAAAAATAAAGACTTATTATGAGACAAAAATCACTTAGAGTAAAAACGGAGACTATTGAATGGCACGGAGTACAACTGCGAGCGCTTCCCTAAACGCAAGATCAGGGATCACTATCTATTTGCGAGCCCTCAGATGGCGAAGCTGGATAGGCTGGCTGTTCTTTTTCGGACTCGGAAGCACTTTATTTGTAATTCCACAGTACAATGTTCTTCCGATATCGATTTCCTTTTCGTTAGTTACTGGGGCCATTTTTGTGCTCAATCAATACTTCGATAGAAAAAGCGACAGAACAAATCCTCAGAAAAGACACTTGCCAGTTGCTGCTGGAGAATTATCTCCGAAGCAGTCATCAGTTCTTTTCGTTTCCTTATTTGCAGTAGGATTGCTTGTTACGGCAGTAGTGGACTATACGCTTCTGTTCTTGTTCGTGACCTATGTTGGAGTGGGGATAGTCTATTCTGCCCCACCTATCAGCTTCAAGAAAAGACCAGTGATAGATCTCTTGACCGTAGGGATTGGCGCTGGAATTCTGCCTTTCCTAATCGGACTACAGGCATCTCATCAACTGACAGTCGATTCTTCGTTGCCCTGGATTTGGAGTCGATACCAAGAGATACTCCTGTGTATAATTCCACTGTTTTTCTTTCAAATCGCAAGCCACATTTTCCAGGCAATCGGAGACTACGAGGCAGATAGGGGAGAAAAAATCACTACTTTTGTGGTCAGGTATGGAAAAGAGAGATCTGCCAAGATTGGAGTGGTGTTTTCCTTGTTGAGTCTGGTTCTTCCAATTATTTATGGAGTACTTAATCTTGTAGTAACAAACGAGTTTGTGTACTGGTACTTGCTGGTGCTTCTCTTCTTTTTGCCTTTCGTTGTCTACCTGATGAGGCTCTCGGCAACCCCGACAACCAAGAACATCGAGAGGCTGATGAGATTATCTTTCAGGTTTACACCTGTCCTGGTGTTGGTTCTTTACTCGTGCACGCTCATATTGAGAGTCTATCTGACATAATCAGGCGAAAAAAGGCAAGCGAGAGTCACATTGCAATCTTTAAGATACAAGGTCGCTTAACCTTGAACGGATCGCAAACACACGGCATTTCTTTGGTTATCTACGACATGTAGGGTTGGGTTGAACAAAAGTTTGTGGAATGGGACCCAGAGATTACCCTTTTTTGCGAAGTCTCTGGTTACAAGCCCATCATGAGTACTGTATTACTTTTTCCTTCGTCCTGCCATAGAACGTGTACGCCAGTCCCACTGCAAGCCCAACGATTAGGTAGGCTGGCGTTAGGGGAAAAGGGTTGATTAACGCCAGGAAGTTGTAGGAAAAATGAAGCGCTACGGCCAACAGGTAGAAAGGCGCGGGTCTCTTCGTGGCGATGCCGTACGCTGCTATCGTCGTGGTTGACGAGTGGAAGAAGAGTCCTGGCAGGCGGAAAATCACTGGGACTCCGAGCAGGAACACGTATTCGAGCAGTTCGACGATGGCAAACCCCAGACCAACCATTATTGCAAGGTTGAGGATTGACCTCTGGGTTTCGCCGTGACGGTAGTATAGCGGAAAGATCTTTGAGAACTCTTCGATGAAAGGCGCGAAGAAGACGTATAATAATAATGTCGCTGTTAGTTGGGTGAAGTTTGTGAGTAACGGGTCTACGAGCGAATATACGAAAGCTGTTGTGGGAATGCTTATGATTATGCCGCTGGAGAAGAAGAACAACATTTCAATGGTTTTTGGCCTGTGAATTGGAATTGTGCATTCTTCTGGCTTCATCTAAGCAACCTTCTGAGAACACGAATGATTGAGGTAAGGGTGTTAGACGGTTGTTAAAGTTTTCGATTGGTCAGATTAAAATTTAATCCAACCAACAATTTACTGCAAGGCGTGCTGGGCGGTGCAACGAAACAGCATGAAGGTTGTGGCCTAAGCTTTCGGGAACGCTTTTATAAGTGCACGGCGTTCAGTTTGCGGAATGAACATAGTCTTTGATTTCAACTCAGGCTGGTACGTCCTGTTCTTCGCCTTCCTCTTGTCATGGGCAGCCGTGCTGATTATTAGGCGCAAGAGCCAAGGCGGACGAGAGTTGAAGGAGCAGCTCTTCTTGGCTTTCTGCGGGATGTTCGCCTTGGGGCTCATGGAGTTTTTCGCCGTGTCCACTAACCTGTGGCACTACACGCCTGGAGACTGGCCCGTGATTCTGTGGCCGACGTACTTCGCGGCGATATTGTTCGGGTACCAGCTGCTTAGGTCCATCGAAGGGCTCGTGCGCTTGCGCTAACAGGGGAAAATGAATGCCTTACAGTTTCATTTACGATTTGACAAAAATCTCACAAAGCGTATTCGGCCAAATATTTGACGCAGCTTGTGGTATTGGATTACACAGGTTTATTGGCTTAAACGCAAAGAAACTTGTCAAGATCTTTAAAATTGACGAAGCCACAGGATTGAACTTTTCAGAAGCCATTACTCTAATAGAGGATCTTATTGAAGTCCAAATCACGAATAAGATCGAAAGGGAAGAGTTTGAGAAGGCCCAACGCAAAGCAATACTCATTCCACATTGCGCCCGATCGTTTATGGACAGGCGATGTATGGCAGACTTTGACCCAGAAGTTCCGACGTACAATTGCAGAAGTTGTAATGACAGTTGTGCGGTGAACAAGGCTACGGCGTTGGGTAGGAAAAAAGGTTATGACGTTTACGTAATTCCAGGGGGATCTTGCGCCGAAAAAATCTTGAGAGACAATAACTACCAAGGGGTCATTGGCGTGGCTTGTGGCATGGAACTGAAGATGGCTATTGGTCTCATCAAGAAGCTGGGAATAGCAGGTCAAGGGGTCTTCTTAACCAAGAATGGTTGTTCCCACACAAATCTTAGTTTAGAGAGTCTGGAAAAAGTGTTATAGGCTCCGCGGTAACCTTCACTAGGCGCGTGCTCACTTGGCGTGCCTCTGCCAAACCCGAAAAAAGACAGCCCGCTAATGTTTATATGCCCAGCGCGACGTTAAAAAGCATTGGAAGCGCCGCGGATGGAATTCGCTGTAGAAACCAATGGCTTGACCAAGAAATATGGTTCGCTCACAGCAGTGGACAAACTCAACCTGAAGGTCACGCGAGGATCCATCCACGGTTTTCTAGGTCCCAACGGCGCGGGGAAAACGACAACCATAAAAATCTTGGTGGGCTTGCTGAAGCCGGACGAAGGTGTCGTGTCTGTTCTGGGCAAGGAAGTGCACGGAGACCAAGCAGACGCGCGGCTGAGCATTGGGTACATGCCTGAACTTCCGAAGTTTCCGAAGCATTTGAAGGGTGCTGAACTCTTGGACATTTATGGTCGAATGTATGGCATGACCGAGCAACAGCGCACGGAGCAGATACCCAGGTTGATCGAGATGGTGGGACTTAAGGGTAGAGAAAATGACCTCATCGGCAAGTACAGCAAAGGCATGCAGCAGCGCATTGGCATAGCGCAGGCGTTGCTGAACAATCCTGAACTCGTCATTCTGGATGAACCGAGCCTCGGCTTGGACCCTGTGGGCATGGTGGAAGTCCGCGAACTCGTGAAGTCCATCTCCAAAGAGGGCATGACAGTTTTCGTCTCTTCACACTTGCTATCTGAGGTAGAACAAATTTGCACCCACGTGACCATAATCAACCGCGGCACAATGCTTGTCTCCGATACGCTTCAGAACGTCTCAGGCATGCTTACGGGACCAGCGTTGATCCACGTTGAAGTAGCTATAATGTCAGACGCGGTTGTCCAAGCGTTAAAGAACCTGCCTTTCGTGACAAATGTGGGGCAAACGGGCAACGAATTGAGCATCCAGGTGGCAACTCACGAGGATGTTCGGATTCAAGTGTCTGAGACGATAACGAGGACTGGAGGAGTCATTGTGGGCATGAGCATGAAGACGTCAAATCTTGAAGACGTGTTCATGCAACTAGTAAGCAAGGACCAAGGAGGCAAAACACAGTGACCACAGATACTCAGAAGATTCCAAGGACCCGTCCGAGCTGGTTGAGCCGTTTCTGGGCAGTAGTGAGATATGAAATGCTCTGGAACATCCGAAAGAAGAAGTTCATAGGCATCGTCATCCTCGGGTTCGTCATCACCTCCGTAGCCTTGTTCTTGCCGCCGATCCTCAGCAGCGTAACAGGGCAGGCGTTGACCTCAAACCCTGATTACGTGGTCACATACAGCATTCCAGCGTTTGGCCTCTTTCTTTTCGCGCTTGCAACAGTTATGAATAGCATATCGAGCGAGTTTGAAAGCGGCACAATCGTGCCCTTGCTGACGAAGCCGATTTCTAGAACGATGGTTTTCCTGGGCAAACTGTTTGCCGCCTTCATCATAATTCTGGTAACCTACACGGTGCTCTTTGTGTACGTAGTCATCGGAGGCACCGTCGTCTACGGCGCTCAGAATAGCCTTCAACTGGTGCCGCTTGGACTGCTGGGAAATGTCATAACAACTTTCATCTGGATAGCAATAATCCTGAGCTGTGGGATCACTGTCGAAGAGCACGTTGATCTCCGCGCTTGCAGCCTTCTGCTTGTTCTTGGCTTTGCTCATAGCCGTTCCCATTGTTTCGGTTTTTGCGGGTCCTTCAATTGCCCTGAATTTTGTTCCTGGAAACGGCGCAGGCGGAGCCATGAGCACCGCGCAGGGGACTGTTACAATTGGCGGTGGAGTGGATAACCTAGGCACGAACCTGATTAATTACGCGCTTTATCCTTCAGCGAACGTGAATTTCACTAAGACAAACATAGAACTAGGCGGCGCGGGACAGCAGCCTTTGATAACCCAGACTCTGGCTTACACGGAACCCATTTCAATGGTGGCTTTGAGAGGACTTGGCGTTGCGTTGGCATACATTTGCGTGTTCCTGTTCATCGCGTGGTATGCGCTCCGACGAGCACAGATACTTGAGTAGTGTGTTCGAAGAAAACTTGCTATGCGGCTGCCGTTGCGTGTTTTTTCGCGTTGGATTCAGTTTTTAAATACATTTTAGAAAATCACAAAAATCATAACATTGATGCGGGGTGAATATACATACCAGCCCGCGATCGCCAATGTCAAACGAAGAAAACACGGACTTACTGCTTGGTTTAGGTTTGAGTCTTAACCAGGCAAGAGTGTACTTAGCAATACTTAGACTGGAAAGAACTGCGATAGGGAAGATAACGAAGTTTTCGAAAGTGCGGAGGGAGGAGGTCTACAGAACTCTTCCGGCACTTGAAAAATTGGGCTTAATTGAAAGATTACTGGGTAATCCAACTGAGATTCGGGCAACTCCAATTTCCGATGCCTTAACATTCCTAGTAGCGGAAGAAAAGACGAAGTCTGATAACCGATTGTCGGGTATGAGGAGCAAGGTTAAGAGTCTATCTTCAAAGGACTGGAAGCAGCCGCTGCCTGGAGAAGAAAGCATCTACATTCTGATAGCAGAAAAGAAAGCAATTTTAGCCAAGACCTCAGAACTGATTAGAAACTCGAGAAAAGAAGTGGCGTTGATTGCAGACAAGGGAAGAATCCTACCGGTTTTGTCTCAGTTTTCAGATGAATGCAAGCAGGCAATAAAGAAGGGCACTCAGATTCGACTGATCTTTGAAGGAGACAGCCAGGATGGTTTGCTCAAAGAAAAAGTGAAAAAAATAATCGATGGCGTTTCAGTCCACGTCAAATTCTATCGTGAACCGTTGAATCACTTCATAATGTCCGATGACAAAGAAGCATTGATTACCGCCTCCAAAGAAAGCGGATTAGGCGAAAGCCCTTCTTTGTGGACAAACAACGGCAACCTTATTGGCGTGCTAAGAACAGGTTTTGAATCCGACTGGGAGAAAGCTGAAGATTAAAGCGCGCATGGTTATTACTGAAATGGCCAAGAATTGTCTGAGACCCGTTCTTGCAAGACCAGCGTAATCATGGAATATGCATAAGCGTAGCGCGTACTAAATACTATCCTGTTGCGGTTATGACCAGGTCGACGCTAAAATCGGTTATTCCACTTATGGTTGGGGACACATTTAGAATTAGTTCTATAGGAATGACTTCATTTGCGCTAAGGATTCTGCCTGAGTATGTCCAGTTTAGAGTCATGTAGTCCGAGGCGACGGATGGAGTCCAGTTAAACGTTCTCAGCCACAAAGAAACCGCTGAATCGCCTTCATTCCTAACATAAACCATCACAGTGCTGTTTGAACCTGGCTCGATTACCCCCCAGCCAAGCGAAAGAGACCTGTTTGTACAGTCTTGATCCCAGTAAATCCCAACTCCGACACCCCTCACGGAGTTAGCGTAAACAACGTTCTTGCTCGAAGCTGAATTCATAATAACGGTGCCGAGGATCACGACTAGAACTATGCACATTGTGGTGAATACTATTCTTTTAGTTGCTTTTTTGGGTAGTTTTCTGGGGCTTTGGCATGGCATTCTGAAGACCTCAGTATTATATATTAATATACAATATGTGTTAGGTGGTATAAGCATATGTGACTGTGGTGCCACACCCACAAATCGCGCGCTATGCTTGATTACTGAAAACGCACAGTCATAACGACAATTTCCATAATACAAAAAAGTTGAGTTTGCGTTCGCATAATATCGGTTTTCTATTCAAAAGTTACAGGTTATAAGACAGACGAAGCAAGATGTTACGCGCGCGAGAAGTACGAAAACCGAATCTAGTCTTGGCTTCAGGCGACCGCATAGCCATGGATGTCGAGACAATCAAGGTAATCGCAGGTTTGAAGGGTCAATCCTTAAAGACGACCCCTGGGGATACACGCAGATACAGCGTGCCAAAGCCCTCGGTCTCGGAGTCAAGAGCGAGGCAGAATACTCGGTGTTAACAGACTGAAACTAAACGGTGAATTTCAAGTGTGTGCTTTGAAACGGGTAAGATTAAAGTTCGCAATGAAATGGGATAAGCCTCCTCGCTCATTGCAGGCTCTGTTCTTTTCTGAAGACTCTTGAGGTTCCCGACTGTAACTGTGGATACGCAACAACAATAGCTTAAATAATAATTCCGTTAAATTTAGGCTGGCTTCGTTCTTCAAGATGATTGAGGATAAAACGCGTCATCACCGAGAGGTGACAAAGAATAACCGGAAGATTCTTTCTCATTCCAAGGAGAATTGTCTTAGTTTTGATGTTTAGCGTTGCCCTTCTTGCATCTCAGGTATTGGTTGGTTCAGGCCAAACGCAAAACCAAGAGTCAATAGAGAACGCGTTTCCCAGCTTAACGTTTGACCAGCCTGTCGGAGTTTCCAGTCCTCCTGGTGAAACCAGCAGGATTTTGGTGATTGAACAACCGGGGGTCATTCGAGTCTTTGAAAATACTAGAAGCGTAGTTACGTCAAGTGTCTTCCTTGATATCACCAGTAAGGTTCTTTATGGCGGCGAGCAGGGTCTTCTCGGATTGGCTTTTCACCCTAACTACCAGGACAACGGCTACTTCTACCTCAACTATGTTATCGATAACCCTCGAAGAACCATAGTCGCTAGATACCAGGTTCCAATTAACAATCCAAACCAGGCAAATACGAGCAGTGA
>CAVTHH010000014.1:0-164846 GCA_963734505.1 Candidatus Bathyarchaeota archaeon
TAGTGATATATGCGTTCTTCCTCAGGAATGAAGTCGAAACAGAACTTCACGTAATCATCCAGCCGCAGTGTTCGGGTCAAGTTTGTCAGGTATTCTTGCAGGTCTCCGACGCCAACGATCACGAGTTTCGCATTGGGCACCTTAGTCAGAATATGCGGCATAGCCATGATCAACTTGTCGACTCCTTTGACGGCTACTAGTCTTCCCAAGAAGAGAATCATGAAGTCATCGTCTTTGATGCCGTACCTTTCCCTGATTTTCCTCACTTGCGTCCGCGGGTACACTTTGCGGGGTTATACTTCTGCGGGTCGACACCGTTATAGCTCACTTGGATCTTTTCCTTTGGGAATCCAAGCTGAACCAGCTCGTCTTTCATGGCGTACGACACCGTGACGATCATGTCTGCCATGTTGCCACCGCGCATCTCAATGTTGCTTACCACGTTGGAACCGTTACCAAGGGTTCTGCCCTTCTCGGTTGAGTGAACATGAAAAGCCAGAGGCAGACCGCTCTCTTTCTTGACTGTGATTCCGCCCATAATCGAAAGCCAGTCATGAGCAACCACAATGTCGTATTTCATGCCTTCTTTCTTGATGAGGTCATTGACGAGTTTTGAAGCAGTAAGATAATTATACACCATAAGTTTGCCGAACAAGAATCTGTCCTCTCCCCCACTTCTTTATGTCTTCAGAAATAACGTCAGGCAACGAATCTGAAATGTCAATGTGCAGGGGACGATGTATCTCTATGCCGCGCCAAATCTCCCTCGTTGGAAGCGTACCCCCATCATCATTCATCGTAAACACCGTCACATCATGATCCATCAAGACAAACTTGCGCGTTATCTCAGCAGCATACGTTCCCAACCCACCGACGATCTTAGGCGGATACTCATAAACCAGCACGGCAATCTTCATTCTTGGCAATCACCATTTTTCCAGTCTTAGCATAACGTTCTTCATACTAAAGCTTTGCTTATTACCGCTTCAGCTCAATATCTAATACTGAAGGTTTGAATAGGTCTAATGCACATAATACCTCAAAGGTGTAAAATCTAAGATGAGTTTGCCACTTAACAAACGTGAAATACTAGAAACCATGCTGATAAACGACAAACCCGCAAAAGCAACCGACATTGCTAAGGAAACTGGAAAAGACTTCAAACCAGTAATGATGCACATTCTCGGTCTCATCCGCATGGGATACGCATACATCGCCTGAAAAAGGACTTTATGTTATAACAGAAAAAGGCAAACAAGCCCTTGGCTTGCCAGAAACAAGCAAAGAGGCCGCCAAGACAATAATCGCGCATATCCCAAGCAACAAAGCATTTCACTTTTACTGCGACATAGGGAAACCACTGAATCTCTACGCATGCAGCCTTCAAGATTTCTCAAGCAAAATCCCGAAAGCGGGCGAAGTTTCAATAGAATTTCACTTGAGGCGAGGCGACTTCGAAGCTTGGTTTACAGAAATTGGCGATCTAGAAATGGCCAAAAAAGCATCCCTTCTGAAGGAAAGAAAAGTTACAGAACCTGATCTCTCCACAAGACTGCAGAACCTTGTTGAAAAAAGGCTCAGGGCGTTAGCTGTAATAGCCTGTTAGCATGCTTGTCGGTAGTAACGTTTGTACTTACAACGGCTTGAAGCGTTTTCCAAGCTTCTCTAGAACTTGATGAATCGTTGTATACTCCATTTCTTCCGCGCCAAGACGCGCAGGTTCAAACTCACCCATATTCCTAAGCGCACAAGCATTCTGCATAGCTTCATGTCTTGCCAATGCAAAGGCAGGGTCATCAAACAAGTCAGCGATCATGGGGTTTCCTTCAGTCATCACTCGAGATTCTGCCGTTTGCCACCTGAAAGCCCAGAGCAACAATCCTCGGAGGACCGTCAAAGACAGTGCATTTTGAAGATTTCAACCCAACAGGCATCAATGGTCCCCAGTGGCTTCCACGCATCCATCCCTGAACGAAGTAGCTATGCATGAAAGGAGCTAAGACCTCACCCACAGCAGGCAATCCAAACTGAGCTCGAGCAATCATGACAGGATCATCCTTCCCAACATATTTCCCAGCTAATAACGAGAGTTTACTTACACTACTTGCCGCGCAGATCAAATCGTCGCTTGCCCGCCAGACACGTGAAACAGCATATCGCCCAACAGTTCCAATCATCGCCAGCAGCTCGTACATTTCGTCGGGACATTTCAGCGTTATCGATTTGTCTTCCATAGTATCAATTACTTCGAACTTGAAGCCGCAAAGCATGTTCGGGTCAATGACGAGACCAGCCGTATTCATCGGATCGGCGAACATTCTGAAAAGAGGATAATTGAATGATCCGGCAGAGGTCTTGTCGGCTGCAAATACAATGATCGGGTCCGACTTTCTTTCTTCGATCTCAATTTCTGCGACGCCAGGACCCATTCCTCTGACATTACCGCTGAAAGCATCTTTCAAAAGGTCTTGCCCCGCAGCATACAGCTTCATCTGCGAAGCCTTGTTTGAGGCTTCTTTGAACGTTTCCCAGGCTAATCTATGAACTTCATGGTTCTGTTCCCCTTTTTCGTGCGCCATAAGCAACTCAAGGTCGTCGCCAGCGTTGAACACGTAATAATTGTTTATTATGCCCTCTTTAGCGGCTTTTTTCAGTTTTCTCTCCGCAACATCAAACAAAGGTTTAGGGACAATGTGGTGTCCAGCCAACGAGCCAACATCACACTTGATTATAGAGATCGTGGTTTTTCTAGGCATTGCACAATCCCTATCTAAAACTGAGGGCGGAACACATTTAAATTTTTCAGAGGTCACGGGGAATATCTTTGGAGAAACTGTGAAATAATAAGAGCTGCATATTCAGTGTCGGATGGTGCCAACGGTGAGCGAGGTCCGAGTGGTCTCAGCAAAAATCCCCGAAGACGTGTATAATGAGATGATTTTACGCATCCCAGAGGGAGACAGAAGCAACTTCATCCGTGAAGCTTTAATGGAGAAACTCCAGAAAACTCCGAAGGCAGACAAGGTTCTGGGTCTCGAAAAAAGAATGGTCAAACTTGAAAATGAACTTGCTGAAGTAAAGAAATGCCTTGCCGATTTAGAGTTGCTAACATACAAAAATGGAGAAGTCAACGCACACGCATTCTGCATAGATGAAATAGACCACAAAATAGTCGATTATCTTCTGCATTACAAGGGCGCAACCACGCCTGAACTAGCTGACTACATGAAAACCAACAGGTGGATGGTACTAAATAGGCTCAGAAAGATTCAACGAAATTCGAAGAAACAATATGGCAAACCAATACTGGATTACTATGCGAGGCGAAAAGTCCGGAAAGAAGAAGGCATGGTGGATAAACGAAGAACTGGTTCAGGAATAGCAGCGATTAACTTTTTATCCAGAAGTGCGTTCGGTTGAAGAAGGGCCCGTAGCCGAGCACGGATTAAGGCGTCGGCCTCCGGACGCTTAGGCGGAAGAGAGCCGAAGAACAGGGGTTCAAATCCCCTCGGGCCCGCTTCGTGGTTTTAACGCAAACTGACAGACTCGCGCGCGAAATTGGGTTAGATGTTGTCGACCACAGCCGTGATTCTTGTTGATCAAGCGCGCTTGTCTGTTCCTTAAATATTTAGAAGAAGTGTGTGAAAGAAAAACGGCTGCGTGTTTCTGAAAAAATCGTTGTTGTTGTTCTTCTCGCAAGTTTTGTCTATCCCGATGGAGAGGTGCGAGGCTCAATCAGAACGAATTTTGGAACAAGCATGCGCGTTTGAAGACTTGTTTTGGCTTAAGAAATAACGACCTTTTTTCATTCAATCCTTGAATTGTTTGAAATGGAAAAAAATGGAATGTTAATTTGTGCCTATTTGTGCTATTTACTCCTAAGTTCATAATAGTCAGCGAGCAGCAGTATTCCCTGGATTATGAAATACAGCCCAACTAAGAGTGCCAAGAACTGTGGAAAGATAATAACCAGTAATCCAAAAATTATCGTTATCACCGCAAGTATAGGCTTTGATACTGTAACGCCAAATCGTTTCAGTCCTTTGTCCAGTACATCTGTCATAAGATTGATCCTCATAGGGTCATTCTGTGGAACTCTGATAAAGAATTTTTGTGAAGCAAACTCGCATTCTCTTTGGAATGTTAGAAATGAAAAAGCATCTGAGGACTTTTGTGCCTTCTTGAGTCTTGTTTTACAGCATTCCAAGAATATGAATGAGCGCTCCATTAACCAGCGAAATAGTCCAGACTATGAAGAGAGGTAGCATCAACGCCTTCATTCGTCCACAAGCCATTTTTGATGGTGATTTTGATATCCAGAACACAACAACAATGAAACCCGAGATTTCTGCCGCAGTTCCCAAGATTACGTGAGACCAAACATTGAAAGCACTAAGTGCAGAGAGCTCCCCAAGTTCTCCTAATCCACTGCTGAATGAAGGAATCATCACGATAAAGATTAGAACCGTATGCAATATTAAAGCTAAAATCGTCAAGTAACCATGTATCAGAAGATTTTTCTTGCCGCCAAATCCCTTAGCAAAAGGAAGACCCAAAACGAGAAGAAAAAGAATCACAACTTGAAGAACAAGCGAAATGTTGCCCGCAGGATCTAAAGAAACTGACATTGATATCTCATTACAGCTTCTGCCTATATGTTTTGTAGTATTTGTTGCCGATGATTTGGAATGTTTGAAGTGAAAAAATAATAGGTAGACGACTGAGTAGCATATTGTGAGTGTGGGTTTGATGAAGACCAAGTGCCCTAGATGTGAAAGTGAAACGGTGGATCTTGGCATTTCAACTAAGGAATTTAGAAACAGAAAGATGCAGGTTGATTATAGGCTGTGTCCTAAATGTAAACTAATATTTTGTGAGGGCACTTAGGTGAGCCAATGATTGTTTGCGAAGTGAAAGTGCTACAGCTGAACCAGCAAAATAGTCAAAGTGTGAAGGGTTGCTGAATGTCAGACAAAACTGAAAGACCAAAGTCACAACAGATGAGATGCCTTGATTGTAAAGAAGATATTTTGCAGAAAGACCCGAAGAAATGCCCTTATTGTGGAAGTACAAGACTAATATCCAAGAAGGATGCGGTTCCAGATATTCTTGAAGAAATTAAGGAATTGAAGAATGCTGGAAAGTATGAAGAGGCGGCTCTGAAGTACGAAGAGGCTGAAATGTGGGACAAGGCTACAGAACTCAGAGAATTAAACATGGGAAAAGTCCGTACAATCAATATGGAATGTCCTCATTGTGCTGCGTCTCAACCGCTATCTTCAAAAAGCAATGAGGTGACATGCAAACACTGCGGCAAGAATTACATTATCCCAAAAAAGGTTCTCGAGCTGCTCTGAAATCATTTCAGCATTTTGTTATTCTCATAGGGCTTAAGAATAGAAGGTTCTGCGATTATTTCTATTTGCTCCCTGGAATGTTTGAAGGAAAAAGTAAGATCGCATGAAAAATATGAACCCAAACCTAATTGAATTCAAGCTGTTTTTGTCAGTATTCTTGGTTCTTTCCACTCATCTCTAAGAATGCTGTAGATGTAGCAATCTCTCAGTTCTCCTCTCATGAATAGAATCTTGCGAAGGGTTCCTTCCTTCTTAAATCCTGCCTTTTCTATTATCCTCTGAGAGGCTACATTTCTCGGGTCAGTTTGAACTTGAATACGCAACTGTGTCCCTGGCAAGAAACAGGTAGTCCACCATCATTTCTAGGGCTTCAGTTCCGTAACCTTTCCCTCTTTCACTAGGAAGTAGAGCATAGCCAATCTCCAACTGTTTGGTTCCAGTCCCCAAGTGCAGAACATGAAAATGAGCTATGAAACCGATTTTGCTTCCGTCTTTTCTCTCTATGAAAAAAGGTTTAAAGTCAGATGGGTTATCAAGCAACTTCTCAAGTTCAGTTTTTGACATCTGGTGTAAAGGATTGTATTCTCCAAAAAAGTCAGGATTGTTGACCCAGCTCATGAAAAATGGCAAATCGTCTTTTTCCATAATCTTAAGGTTGACAGTCTTGCCTTCAAGCAATCTGAACACGAACTTATTAGTTAGCTGGAGTATGCTAAAGCTTTTCCATCCAATCGGTCTTACGGCTCAATGTCTGCTTATGACACTTTTTCGGTTTTGACCCAAACAAACCATTTTGTAAGTGCAAAGCTGGGTTCTGGGTCTGGTCTGGATTCCTTTGATCTAAAATGAAGGGGCTCAGATTGGTTTGGTCAAGACAATAGCTAGAATCATCTATGCTCTTACTAAGTGTAAGAGAAATATCTCAGGGAAAACTTATAGCAACGATCTATTTTTAATGTAAGAAAGTTATGGGCTGAGGCTTGCAAAGAATGTCTCCAGGAAATGCAAAGTTCAGAGTTCTTCCTCCAAGTCAAAAGATCAAAATTTTCCAGAGAGAATCTAAGCAGTTGATCAATGGTCCTTATGACTGCCCTAAATGCGGCAAGACCTTGTTGCAGATTGTGATATCAACTAAGAACAATGAAGTACACGCTATTTGCGTGTGTGGAATAGACGAACAATTGACTTATGCTCCAGTCTTTCAAGGTATAGATTACCACAGCAAATTCTTAGATAAATGGAAGAGAGAAAATAGGAGAAGGTTGTATTGAGTTATGATTCCTAGATTTTGTCTCCTGAGATAGCCAGCTATCTGTAACTTTGAGTTTTATGTGGAGGAGATCATATTGTGAGAATACATGTTTCGTCATCAACGTTTTGTGATGACCCAAGCCCCATACTTGATGATTTCCTAAAATGTTCTAAGAATACGACTGCGACGATTCATCTCAAAGTAAACGCCGACCTGCCCACTCCTGCTCCTTCACCAGAATCTACAGCTCCTCCAACACCAACAGGACATCCAGCATTCTTCATAGCAACATTGATTCTAGGGTCAGCGATCACAGCGGTCGTGGTTGCCGTAGGTTTGTTTGGTTACTTCAAGAAACGCCATCAGAATAAGAGTCCATGAAGAAAACAGCTCGTGCTCCCGACTTTCTTTTCGTTGGATGTCTGAAGAGATTTAAGATAAAATCAAAATGAACAGCTTGGGAAAACAAAGTTTCAATTGATTTGTGCATAAGCCAGCGAACGTTTTAAATTGTTCTATGCCGTAGCCCTACAGTGGTCGTTTAAAATTGGCAAAGAAACTATCTAAAGCTGAGGGTCTTGAACAGCACAAAAATGCAATGCGCGAAAAAGAACTTAAGAAGAAGCTGAAAAAGCAAGGCGGACTTCCTGCAAGCTATAAAAAGAATAAGAAATAGCGAAATGCGCTCTTTCTTTGTTCTCTTGGCTCTTTTTAAGGTTCATATCAACCTAGTTTTTTTAATTGATTCCTGAATTTATTTAAACTGAAATTTTACAAACTTTTCGTTATGGTTTTGGTTTAAATTGGAATAGGATAAAACCTGATATACTACAACAGAAATTCCGTGGTATAGAGTAAAGAAGATTGCAGGAGGGGCAATCAAAATCAAAAATAAAACAAAGAACAAACCAAAAAACGAAACAAAAGGCAAAACAAAGAACAAAGGAAAAAAGACGTGGAAGCAGCAGTAAGAAAGATGTGGGGAACACTAGGGGAATAAAAGTCCATGAAGAAGATACTGCTCTAAAACTTTGTTATTTTCTGAATTGAAAAATAAGAAAAGGATGGATTTTTTGCTTCAGCTATTTTGCCCATTTTATTATGTTAGGTTTGTGTCTTTTCCCTTTGCCCTGCTTTGCTTTCGGGTGACCGATGATGAAGGTACCGCTATTCTGCAGTTTTCGGGAACGCCATCTTTCGCAGAACGTCCGGTTTGCTGTTGAGGAAACTCACAAAGCCCATGTAGCATGTGCCTAGTCCCAATTCGTAGGCTTTGAGGAACATATTTTGAGTGGCGAGTACGCTGTCCAAGAGACTTATGTTATCCCATTGTGGGTCTTTTTCGATGCATACAAGCACTAGCACGGGCGCGTCATAGCAGACAACGTCCGCTTCAGTAGAGACTCGCTCAGATACTGATGGCATCTTTTGTTTGATTAGAAGTTTGGTTTCATCCGAAATGTATTTGATTTGTTTCTTGTCTTCAATTACGATGAACTGCCAGGGTTCACGTCCCATACCTGTTGGAGCCCAAGTGCCAGCTTCTAGAATGGTCTCTATTTGTTCCTTTGAAATAGCTTCATCTGTGTAGGTTCTTACGCTTCTTCTGCCTTTAATGCAAGCATCCAATTCCATAAACTTAACCTGGACAATTGAGCGTGGCTTTCCTATACTAAAACTTGTTCGCTAGAGAGTACGCTTTTGATTGTGATAGTTCTTGCTTTGAAGAATTTATTTAAACCAAACGCTACGCGCGGGTTTGCGCTTTCGCTACACCCCAGCTTGTAGCAGATATTGTATAGACTTTCTTAATGAGCCGGTGAGGAAACCTGCACGGGAGAGTTTTTTGCAAAAAGTTCATATGTTCTCAAGTCCGTTCTTGAGTTTAGGTGATTTTACGAACAAGATATTGATATTCTATTACAGTAGAACTGGAAACACCGAGAAAATGGCAAAGGCCGTTGCTGAGGGAATCAGCAGCACGGGAAAAGCAGAAGTCGAAATGAAATACTTCATAGATGCTGAAGATTTAGCCGGCTACGATGCCATACTCGTGGGCACACCGACTTTCAACAAGGACATGCCCATCGACACGAAAAGACTGTTAGAACAAGCCATCGCCAAAGGCATCGGTTTAAAAGACAAAGTGGGTGGAACATTTGGCTCTTACGGCTGGAGCGGTGAAGCACCAAAACTAGTGCTAGACTTAATGAAAGATAAGTTGGGCATGCTCACAGTTGAACCTCCGTTGCTCTCAAAACTCACGCCAGACGCTGCCACGCTTGACACGTGCAGAGAATTTGGGAAACGCATTTCCGAAACCCTTATTCCCAAACCATAATATGTTCTAAAGTGAAGTGAAGAACATTGAGTTCAAACTCAGTTCCAGAACTAATCGAATTCATAAAACAACAAATAGAAGTTGAAAAAGAAATCGTCAGCTCCCTAAACAAAGGAGTATCAGACATAAAGAATCCGCCAGTAAAAGGCGTTCTAAAAGGAATATCACTAGACTCGGTCAAACACGCCGAACTATATGCCTCAGCCCTCAGCCTCCTCACCAAAACTTCTCAAGCATTGACTCAGGAAAACCTCGACGCACAGAGAGCCCTTGTAGAAAAACACATACAGTTAGAAGCGACCCTCATAAAAAGAATAGAAAAAATCATGCCTGAAATCGAAAACAACAAAGTCAAGTTCCTCATAGAATCAATACTAGCCGACGAGAGAAGACATCATGCCCTGCTGAAAACTGTCCTGGACATAATCGTCCACGGCGAAACCATAACCGAAGCCGACTGGTGGAAACTACTCTGGGAAAACGTGCCTTTCCACGGCGCACCCGGAGGCTAACTCTCGCCTAAACAATTCAATTAGAATAACACACTGGCAGACTAACGGATCAGTTTTCAAACGGTCTCTGGCAACTCTCACCATGAAAAGACCAAAGTGAAACAGCTGAAACCGAAACCATAAATACACCCCGGGTTTTCTCACTCTAAAAGTAAATAAACAAGCTAAGGATAAAAATAGAGAAATCTAAACTTGGTGATATAGGGTGAAGAGAACCGCAAGAGTAATTGCATTGATATTCTTCTCATTCGCAATTCTCCTGCCTCTTTGCCTCAACACTGAAACGGTTTCAGCCCAAAACGCCAGCTATACCATACAGAGGGTTGACCACGAAGTTGAAGTCATGTACTCCGGGCACATAATCGTTCGCGACACCATACACGTGACCGGCCAGCTGACGAACGGTTTCATCATTGGTTTTCCATACAAATACGGCGCCAATGTCCTTGAGGCTGTAGCTTACGACGAGAACAACATCTACCCCGTGAGCTTAGGAGTCCAAATGGGAGATAGAGTAGGTTTCTACGGCGTACAGATAAACTTCGGACAGTCGAATCCAACTGTATTCACCGTTGTTTTTATCCTCTCAAACAACCTCATCCGTGACGTCTCAAACGTTCTGACAGAAGTGGGCTCAACAATTTTCGAACTCGACTTCCCAGCTTACCCGAGTTTCGTACAAAACGCTGCCACCTGCAACGTCTCAATAGTTCTTCCGGTCAACGCCCAAAGCATTACTGTCACAAAGGATGATGGGAAGATTGACACTACAAAATACGTCAGAGACAATTTGCCGGCATTCACATACGCTCCGGCAGAAGCTTCTTTCACCGTAGCGGTGGGCTACATCCAAATAATCTCATTTAGAGAGCTGGATCGCCAAATTACATTAGGAGCATCCGGAGATGTGACATCCCTTGACAGCTACCGAATTAGAAACAATTCAACAGTCACGGCGGGCGCCCTTGATTTGATCATACCATCTACCGCCACAAACGTCATAGTCAGAGATGAATTTGGGGCTATCCTAACAACTGAGACTCTGTCAAGCAACCAAAGAACTCGTTTACTTAACGCCACACTCGCTTCAGCCTTAACCAGCGGCAGGACTTCAGTACTAACGGTCAACTACAACCTGCCAAGCGCTTCATCTCAAGGCTCACGTTTCAGCCTCGACCTTGTTCATTTCCCAGATTTCAACTATTACGTTGACCAAGCAACCGTCACCTTCGTTCCCCCGGAAGGAGCCAGGTTCATTACGCCCAGTCTGTCTGAGCTAGATCCAATGTCAACTCTGAACAGAGATATATTCCAAGACAAGTTGTCATTCACCCAAACAGGCGTCAGCAAAGTTGATTATGAGATTCCCGCAGAAGATGCTTTACAGGTCACATACGATTATAGTCCACTATGGCTGGCTTTTCGCCCTACGATGTGGGCCTGGGTCCTAGCCATTATCGGAGCTGTAGCACTTGCGATCTGGAGAAGACCAAAGACTGCTGCACCGCTAAGGATCGTAGCGCCTAAAGCCTCAGTTACTCTAAGACCAGAAAATATCCGAGCCTTCATAGAAGCCTACGAAGAAAGAAGCAGACTGAATTCTGAATTGAAATCGCTTGACGCAAGAGCCCAGAAAGGCAAGATTCCAAGACGCCAGTATAAGGTTCAACGGAGAACCCTGGAAATCCGATCCGAAGGTTTGCTGAAAAACACCAACGACCAAAAGGCAACCTTCAGGAGTGCAGGCGGGGTTTACGCAGACCTAGTTAGGCAGCTTGACTACGCTGAAACCGAACTTGACGAAACTGAAACCAACATCGGAGTAATCGAGACTCGATACAGCCGGGGCGACCTTCCGCTGGAAAACTACAAGAAACAACTGGCGGATTACCAACGGCGGAAAGAGAAATCAGAAACAACCATTAACGGAATTTTGCTGCGACTCCGTGAAGAACTACGCTAGCCAACCTAAATGCTTTTATTTCACAGCTTGAATCCTAATAAAAAAATCACGAGAGGTATAAGAAAATGGTAAAAATAATAATAGACCAAGCCAAATGCACCGGATGCGAAACTTGTGTAAACACATGCCCAGTAGGCACCTATGAAATCAAAGACTCCAAATCTGTGCCAACCAAAGTTGACGAGTGCCTAGTCTGCAGAGCATGCGAAGCCCAGTGTCCTGAAGGTGCAATACAGGTAATCGAGTAAATATCTTTATTCTCGACATTATCCTGTAGAGCTCTTTTCTCTCAATATATATTTAAGTTTCTTCTTTTCTTTACTTAGTTACTTCTATTTGTCTGAAATCATGACATTCGATAGGAATAAGCTTCTAGGATTGAGCGCCTTTCGCTTCAGACCGAAATGGAAGAGTCCCACAAAAACTGGAAATAATCTCTGGCAAATCGGACCAACCCTACGTGATTGCTCCAGATAACCAGGCTAGGTTTCTCTTCACCCAGGAAAAGCATGGCTTCTTTCTCGTCAGCAATTATTCCGCCACCGAACATCTTGTCTCTAACGCGGAACTCGTTCACACCCGTGAGTTTCTTCAAAAATAGCCAGTCAGCCGCTTTTCCAGCAACCATCAATTTGAGACTGAGATTCTTCTTCAAACCTCCAAAGAACGGATCTCCAGAAACAACTATGGCCTTAGCGAATTCTGGGGCTGCAATCATGATTTCTTTGGCGGCTTTCTTCAAGACCTCTCCAAACTTGGCAAAAACTGCCTCCTGTCCTCGCAGGATGAGTATGTCTGGACGTTCTACAAGTTCTCTTTTCTCATACAAAGGCTGCAGTTCCTCAGCCAGGGTGTTCTCCCATCTCTGGTATTTGTCTTCAAGTCTCAGCTTCGTGGAGGTCGCAGCGTCCAAAGGCGGAACAGGATAATACTTGAAGGGTCTGTTTTCTGAACTTTTCACCCATCCTTTTTCTTTGAGCGAATTGAGGGCTTCATAAATCTTTGAGTAGGGAATATGAGCTTCACGGCTTATCTCCATGGCTGTTCTTTGTCCATATTCAAGAAGCGCGATGTAGGCATCTGTTTCGTAGGCGTTTAGGCCCATCTCCCGCAGAATTTCCCGGGTGTTCTCGCTTATTGGCACGTTATTCCCCTCAATCACCGTCGTAATCGTTTGGAAACCTTATTATGGCTATTTTCGCTCTTAAGCGCTTCGAAAAGTGAAAGTATAGGTTTCAAGTGAAAACCATGAATACAATAAAGAAAACGAAGAGTATATGCCCTGAATGTCTTAAAGTCTTAGACGCTACGATTTTTGAGGAAGGCGGCAAAGTCTACATTTCAAAAGACTGCCCAGAGCATGGTCCTTGTCAGGAGCTTTACTGGTCAGATTATGACCAATACAAGAGGGCTGAAAAACTCAAGTATGTCGGGGATGGTCTGAAAAACCCCCGCACGAAAACCGTAAACGGCTGTCCCTACGATTGCGGCATATGCCCCGAACACAAGTCGCACACGGCCTTGGCGATTATCGATGTGACGAATAGATGTAACCTCAAATGTCCGGTCTGCTTTGCAAACGCATCAGCGGCGGGGTACGTCTATGAACCTACTCCAGCGGATATTGAAGGGATGCTGGTGAACCTGCGTAAGAACGACCCTGTGCCAGCCACGGCACTACAGTTTTCAGGTGGCGAACCAACCATTAGAAATGACTTGTTCGATCTTGTTCGAAAAGCAAAGGAGCTTGGTTTCCGCCATATTGAAATCAATACGAACGGAGTTCGAATAAGTCAAGACCCTGAATATGCCAAGCAGCTTAAAGCAGCTGGAGTGAGCACGATATACTTACAGTTCGACGGACTGACGCCTGATGTTTACAAATTCATCCGCGGAGTCGACCTCCTACCAATCAAGATGAAGGCCATTCAGAACCTTCGTGAGGCGGGCATACACAGCATAGTTCTTGTCGTCACACTGATCAAAGGCGTAAACGACAGCCAACTAGGCGACATAATCGATTTCGTAGTCTCGAATTTTGACGTTGTCAGATGCGTAAATGTTCAACCCGTTTCCCTATGCGGCAGGCTACCAGCTGAGGAACGTGCAAAGATGCGAATCACAATACCAGATTTCATGAAACTCGTAGAGGAACAGACCGACGGTAAAATAAAAGTTGCAGACTTCTATCCGGTTCCCACAGTGGTCCCAGTTTCGAAAGCCATCAGCGCATTGCAGGGCAAAAGACAAGTAGAGTTCACAGCACACGAACACTGCGGCATGGCGACCTACCTCTTCGTAGAAGATGGTAAACTCACTCCGATCACAAAGCTAGCAAAAGTAGACAAGTTCATCGAAAGCATGAACAAGGTCTACGAGGACGCATCAAAAGGCAAGAAAAACAGGGCAAAAATACACCTATTAGGAGCAGCCAGACACGTCAAATTCAGCTTTCTGCGAAAATACATGCTGCGTGTGCTGACGGAAGGAAGTTACAAGTCGCTCGGTGATCTACAACGAAAGTCCATTTTGCTTTCGTCGATGCACTTTATGGATCCCTACAACTTCGACCTAGAACGAGTGCAGCGGTGCGTAATCCACTATGCGGTGCCCGATGGACGGATCATACCCTTTTGCACCATGAACTCCATCCATAGACCAGCTGTTGAAAAAGAACTTGGAGTCCCAATTAAAGAGTGGAAGCGCAAACACAAAGTTGAAATAAGCCAGCCCTTATAGTCAGGAAACGCAATCCAACAGGTGCAAAAAAATGGGTGGAAAGAAAAAACTCGGCATGAAACAAATGGAAAAGATGCAGGATAAGAAGCCTGAAGACGACAAATCAAAGAAGAAAGAAAAAGCAGGGCAAACAAAGGAAAGAAGGACAATAGGCATAATTTCTCCCGACGTGAAGAACGAAAAAATCGTTAGCGAAATAAAGAAAATGAACGTTTTAACACCCTACTCGGTATCAACCCGGTTCAGTATCAGAATAAGCGCAGCCAAAGATTTCTTGGAACAACTTGAGCAGATTGGCGCAGTACAACTTGTCTCAGGAAGCCACAACATAAAAATCTACAAGCCCGTCGCAGCCTGACCTCATTTTCCTCAACTAATTTTTTAGTTGAAGCACTAAAAAGGAGCATGAAGCATGAAATTTCCAGAAAGAGTCTATACCACCAGTGAAGTCAAGAAAGCCCGGGAGCTGATCGCCAAAGGGTACAAACACGATTTAGTAGTCGAAGGTAGCCCAGCTTTCAAGCAAAAAGTCGACAGAATTCTCGAGCTCACAAAGACAGCTGACTACTATGAGTTTCTGAGGACATATATCCAGAAGATAGTTGAAATCGACGGATTAACACAACTGCGCGAAACAGAAGTGGTGATATGGGCAAACAAGTTTGCGATAGAAAACCCCGTCGACGGAGCAAGTCTCTTAGTCCAGAAAGCATATTCCATGAAAGAATACATCGACGGGCAAATCTATTACGGAGGCATGGCTGAAAAAAGGTCGATTGCAAAGCGGCTAGACTTCTTAGAATCATTGAAAAACAAATCTGAAGATGAAAGTGTTAAGACTGAGTGTGAACGACTCCTGAAGATGTGGGAAGAAAGTTCAATAGCTTATTGACTCAGCGTCTCAATTTTTATTGTAGTTCCGCTTCTGACCTGCCTGAACAGATCTAGATTTTTCGTAATTTTGCCCAAAATACTTACCGGGCTGTAAGGTTGCGATGTTCCATAGAACACGCAAAGAGCGCTTCCCATTGGCCAGAAAGCTATGGTTCCGATTTCCACTGTGGGTTTAGCTTTTTCCTCACCCATTTTAACTGGAATTTCGAAGTATATCTCCTCCTTCCATAAGGCAGCACGGCCTTCAAGAGGAAGTTTTCGGACTATCGTATCGATGGTCCTGGGAGCTAAGAAACGAACGAGTTCGCCTTCCGCTTCACCCAAGTTCTCTATCAGGAATCTTACCTTAATCCTCGAAATACCTTCTTCGTTGCTCACTGTTTCACTCTCGCTTTGAAAAAAGTCACTACGACTTCTTCGAGATAGACGGGGACCTAATACTTAAGAACATATATAACTCTTACACTTGCCGCATCCAATTTGAGCAATCGCCTCGCATTCTCATGTTTCGAAAGGTGAAGTGCACTCCTGTCCCCAGCTCGTTTACAACAGGCTCAAAACGCTTTCCCCAATGAAGTTGAGCTGTTCCTCAGTGACTCCAGGATGAACCGGTAGGGAGAACACTTGTTCAGACGCTTTCTCTGTCTCAGGCAGTCTCACGTTCCCGTACTGTTGATAATAAGGCATGGTATGCACAGGGTGTACGTAGTAAGCTTCCGCACCAATGCCCTTCTTTTTGAGTTGTTCCACAAGTCCATCTCGTTCATTCTTCCTTCCATTCTTGAGTCTGGCTGTGTAGAGGTACCAGCTGTGTTGACGGTCTTTCGATTCTCCAGGTAATTGAAGTCTTGCAGTTTTCACGAGTATTTTAGCGAGCTTTTGAGCATTTTCACGGCGTTTCTTTAGGAAAGAAGGTAGCTTCTTGAGCTGAACCAAACCTATCGCTGCCTGTATTTCAGACATGCGATAATTGTAGCCAAGCATCTGCGACGAGTATTTGGCTTTCTCCCCATGAGTCCTGACCATCCGAAGCAGTCCATCTATCTCTTCACTGTCGGTTGTTACGACACCGCCCTCACCTGTGGTCATGTTCTTGCTTGCGTAAAGGCTCCAGCAAGCTGCATCAGCAAAGCATCCAGCAGGCTTACCGTTGTAGGTTGCGCCGTGTGATTGAGCCGCATCTTCGATAACGGATAGCACACGTTTTTCAGCGATCTCGTTTATACGGTCATAATCAGCAGGATAACCGTAAAGGTCCACTGGCAAGATGCATCGAGTCCTTTTCGTAACGTTCTTCTCGATTTCTGCAGGAGAAATGGTGTACGTTAAGGGGTCTATGTCTGCAAAGACAGGTTTTCCACCAGCCATCACAACTGCTTCAGCGGTAGCAACAAAAGTGAAACTCGGCAATATCACCTCGTCACCATTTTTGACACCTGCCGCAACGATCGCAGAATGCAGAGCTGCCGTGCCGGTATTGACCGCGACAGCATGTTTAACACCCGAGTAATCCGCAAAATTCTTTTCAAACTGGGTAACCATAGGACCGGCACCCAACGCGTTAGTCAAAGGACCATTTCTCAATACTTTGACAACTGCTTCGATTTCTTCCTCGCCGATGCTTGGAGAGTTTATTGGAATCACGTTCTCAGCCCCGAGAATATTGAGAAGTACAGTTCAATCGAACTATATTTCAGTTTACCCACAAACTCAATGACAAACTGATTCACAGATTCATTCAATTGAGACCAAGTATTCGACTCCGTAGTCGGCTATTACTCTCTGCTTACGCGCTCGCAAATCCTCATCCAACCCTGAATCCCCTGTATCAACCTTAAGTGAACCGCGCAGACTCCCCAGTTTGGATTCAGTGGCAACAACTATAATGTTATCCGAACCCACCTGCCTGATGACCTCGGGGCTTATCTGCTGGTTTCCCCTCCCAAAAATGAAGCCTTGCCCCCCAATTGGCGTAACAATTATCCGTGCTATCTTGCCTCTTATAGCCTCCAAGATTCTCTTCTCATTCACGTCGCTCGCCACCAATTTCTTGTCGCAGAATAGGTCTACACCCAAAAGAGTCTTCTTCGCATCTAATAAGTCGCCAATAATTCGCGTAGTTGTTCCCGGACCGATTATGTAGATAAAATCTGGTTTCATGTTTTCAATAACGAATATTGCCACCGCTGCTTGGTTGCGCAATTCACTCTCCGTTATCGGCGTCGCCAACTTGTTCGCTTGGATCAAATGAGGCTCGTAAGGCGTCAATACGTATCCAAAGAGTTCAGCGGACAAATGCCCTGATCGGAAGGCTTCCTCGTCGACGTCCATTACCTCTGCTTCCCTCAGTGGCAATTCGCCTGCTATGTAGCGCAAGACAACTCTCGCTGCAGCTTGTGGGTTCACAGCGAATACGGCGCTGTGCATTTTCACGCCGGTAGGGACGCCCAACACTGGAATGGCTGTGCCTACTGCCTGAAGGATGTCTCGGGCGGTTCCGTCTCCGCCGCAGAAAACGATAAGCGTTACCCCTATTTGCCGCATCTTTGCGGCGATTTCCCTTGTATCTTCAGCTGAGGTTTCTTCCTTCCTCTCCCCGAGAACTGAGACGTTGAGACGCAGGCTCTTTGATTCATCTTCTCCCATGTTTCCTGCGCCTACGACGAGATGCACGCAGTCTTCTGCAAGATTGAGGTCTGATAGGAAAGCTTTTGCCTTCGCCGGTGCAGATGGTTTGGCTCCCAACGATCTGGCCTTGTTCAAGATTGCCTGACCGTCTGTCCCTTTAAGTCCGACAGCTCCTCCCATTCCTGCAACCGGGTTAACAATTAGGCCAATCGAGGCTTTGTCAGTACTCAAACACTGCACCAAACAGATCTTGTACTTTAGACTATAGTATCAATAGAACAGACTGATAAAAACAAAATAATCCGGAAGAATGTATGGATCAAGATTTGAAAGAAAGGGGGTGAGGGATAGCTCTGTTCCCAGAACTTCTTCGGGTGCCTTAGAGGGGTTCGCAGCTTATGTATTTCTTGTTGACGTCTTCCAGCCAAGGATAGAGCTTGTGCAGTTTGTCCATCGATTCAGCAACTTTCTCTGTAGGGTACTCGTAGGGTTGAAGTCTTCCGTTGAAGTACTCATCGTAGGCTTGCATGTCAAAGAAACCATGACCGCACAGCACGAACAGGATGGTTTTTTGCTCCCCTGTCTCTTTGCATCTCAAAGCCTCATCGATTGCACCTTTTATTGCATGAGCCGGTTCAGGTGCAGGAATTATACCTTCAGTCCGGATGAAGAGTTTTGCCGCATCGAAGACTTCTATCTGACTGTAAGCCCGAGTTTCCAATTGGTGCCCAGACGCAAGCAAGCTTATCGTAGGAGCTATTCCATGGTAACGCAATCCGCCTGCATGTATGGGGGCTGGGATGAAATCGTGACCTAAGGTGTGCATCGGCACTAGCGGGGTTATTCTCGCCGTATCCCCATGGTCGTATTGGTATTCGCCCTTTGTAACTTTGGGGCAAGCTGTGGCTTCTGTGGCTACAAAACGCGTGTTTTTCGGTGCTTTTCCGGTTATTTTGTCATGGTAAAATGGCCAGAACATACCTGAGAAGCTACTTCCGCCTCCTATGCAACCGTATATGACGTCTGGGTAATCTCCTGCGATTTCCATCTGCTCCTTAGCTTCTAGACCCTCAACGGTTTGGTGCAGTAGTACGTGGTTGAAAACGCTGCCTATGGTGTAGTTTGCTTCTTTTTCGTTGGTCAAAGCGTCTTCAACTGCTTCGCTTATTGCGATTCCCAAGCTGCCTTTGTTATCTGGATCCTCTGCAAGGATTTTTCTGCCGCTTTCAGTCTGTTTGCTGGGGCTTGCATAGCATTGTGCTCCAAAAGCTTCCATCATCATTCTTCTGTATGGTTTCTGGTCGTAGCTTGCTCTGACCATGTAGACGGTTGCTTTTAGCCCGAACGTCATTGCAGCGAAAGCGAGCGCGGAACCCCACTGTCCAGCTCCTGTTTCTGTTGTTAATCGTTCGGTACCTTCCTTCATGTTGTAGTAGGCTTGGGGAACAGCAGTGTTGGGCTTGTGGCTTCCCGCCGGACTGGTTCCTTCGTACTTGTAGTAGATCTTAGCGGGGGTCTTTAGAGCCTTCTCCAGCCCTATTGCTCTGAAGAGAGGAGTCGGTCTCCACAGTCTGTAAACATCTCGCACTTCTTCTGGAATGTCTATCCATCGAGCGGTGCTAATTTCTTGACCGATGATCTCCTTGGGAAATATCCTCGGGACTATTCCCACTCCTGGTTCCCTCGTTGCAGGGTCGATGAACGGAGGGAGAGGTTTAGGCAGGTCGGGAACAATATTGTACCATTGCTTCGGTATCTGACTTTCGTCCAGTAGTATTTTTCTTGTTGACATTTTGTTTCTTTTCCGTTTTTTATTCCGATGAGAAAAGCAACCAACACTTTTATACTTTGCTGTACATAAGTGTACATGAAGGAACAATCTCATGTGGAACACCATAAAGAAATACCTATCAGAGTACCCCGAACGCCTCAAAGTCGCCCGGGTACTAGTCGAAAATGGACTGAGTATAGTGGACAACAAAATCTATCTTAACCAAATTGAGGTCCCACCAGTCCGAATAGCCAGAGTCGCAGGAGTTGACAGGCGGACAGTAACCGAAACAATGAGCCTCATCAAAGAGAACCGGGAGATCCGGTTAATCTTTGAGGAAATAAGACCTGCAGGTCATTCCCTCAAAGAAATAGCTAAACACCTAAACCTAGGCGTAGTCGAAATAACAGCGACCGACCCAAAAATGCCAGGTATCTTGGCAAATTCTTCAATGCTGCTCACAAGAGAGGGTTTAAGCATCAGACAAGCAATAGTGGATGACCCAGAGCTCTCACCCGAACCAAGACTTACCCTTATCGTTGAGAAGAAAATTCCAGGAAAACTAATCCCGAAACTGCTGAAAATCAGCGGGGTTGCCAAAATATCAGTTTACTAGCTAACCAAACATCATAGAAGATACGTATTTTGCCGTTCAAAGGTCAATTAGGTTCGTACTGCTAGAAAAACTTATATGGCAAATGTGTTTTGTTGTTGTTCGCATTAGGGAGGTTTACTTGATTTGTCATCATCTGGACAGGCTGGCGGGGTACCCGTTCTTGTGCTAAAGGAAGGCTCAAATCGTTCTCAAGGAAGAGAAACTCAACACGGGAACATCACCGCAGTAAAAATAGTGGCCGAAAGCGTTAGGAGCGCTTTAGGACCCAAAGGCATGGATAAAATGCTCGTCGACAGTTTTGGCGATGTAACAATAACAAGTGATGGTCGTACAATTTTGGATGAAATGGACATTCAGCATCCAGCTGCGAAGATGATGCTCGAGGTCGCCAAAACACAAGACAACGAAGCCGGCGACGGCACCACATCTGCTGTCATTATAGCAGGAGAACTATTGAACAAGGCTGAAGAGTTGATTGACAAGAACATTCATCCAACCATAATAATTGACGGTTACAAAAAGGCTGCAGAAAAAGCGCTGGAAACGATTGAGGAAATAGCCGTGCCTGTTGATCTGAAAGCCAAAGACTACCTGAGGAAAGTCGCCATAACCGCAATGGCAAGCAAACTCGTAGCTGAGTACAAAGAATATTTGGCGGATTTGGTCGTCAAAGCTATGCTGGCGGTAGCGGAGAAACAAGACGGCGGCATACAAGGCCGACGTGGAAGACGTCAGAGTTGAAAAGAAACCTGGCGAGTCCCTCGGAGCTACAGCCTTGATAAATGGTATAGTCCTCGACAAAGAAGTTGTTCAGTCAGGAATGCCTAAACGAGTAGAAAACGCCAAAATCGCATTACTCGACACATCTCTAGAAATCGAAAAGACAGAATTTGACGCCAAGATTAGCATCGAAAGTCCAGACCAAATTGAAGCTTTCCTGAAACAAGAGGAACAAATGCTCAGGACCATGGTGGACAAGATCACTCAAGCAGGCGCAAATGTCGTGATCTGCCAAAAAGGAATCGACGACATGGTACAGCACTTCCTGTCACGAAAGGGTTTACTCGCAATCCGCAGGGCAAAAAAATCTGACATAGAAATGTTGGCGAAAGCCACAGGCGCAAAAATAATCACTAAATTGGACGACATCACATCAGCCGATCTTGGGTATGCAGCTCTGGTCGAAGAACGAAAGATCGGCGACGACAAGATGACCTTCGTTGAAGGCTGCAAGCACCCGAGAGCAGTAACACTCCTGATAAGAGGCGGAACACAGCGAATGATCTCCGAAGCTGAACGTTCAATACACGATGCATTATGCGTAGTAAGAGATGTTATTCAAGAGCCAAGAGTGGTAGCTGGAGGAGGCTCTCCTGAACTCGAAATGGCACGGGTGCTCAAGACTTACGCCGACACTTTGCCTGGAAGAGAACAACTTGCAGTCAGAGCCTACGCAGAAGCCTTAGAAACAATCGCAATAACACTTGCAGAAAACGCTGGACTAGACCCAATCGACATCCTTTCAGAATTAAGGTCAAGACACGAAAAAGGCGAAAAAGTGGCCGGCATAGAAGTTCTGACTGGAAAAGTCCAAAACATGTCAGAAATGGGTGTTTTCGAACCGATAACAGTGAAGAAACAGATAATAAAATCTGCAACAGAAGCAGCTTCCATGATCCTTAAAATCGATGACATGATCGCAGCTGGAAAAATGAAAGCGCCTCCTACTCCACCGGGGGGAGGGGGTCCAGGCGGAATGTACCCGGGTGCTGGAGAGTATTAGACTACGTCAAAAACAGAAAAAATTACTGTAGGTCCTCCGAAAATCACTCGGTTTGAGAAAGCTCGCATAGTCGGAGCAAGAGCACTTCAGATTTCCATGGGCGCTCCAATTCTCGTAGACGCTGAGTCAATCATTACAAATCCGATTGATATCGCTCTCAAAGAGCTTGAAGGCGGCATATTACCTATCACCATCAGGAGAACATTGCCTGACGGCACCTTCCAAGACATTCCACTGAAGTGGCTTCTCACATAGAAAACTAAGCCATCTTATTTTTCCTTAGAATTTCCTCTGCTTTCTCAAGAGTATCTCGGATGCGTCCCCAGTGGGCTCCCTGCCAATACATCTTGCCGCATTTTGGGCATCTCCAAAAAGAATCATAGTTGGCAAATGTGTTGGGCTCTAATTCATCCTTCACCTGTTCTTTTTGTATGGGCTCAATTTTCGAATTGCACATTGGGCATCGAGATTTCTCCATATCGATTTTCAAGGGAATTTCGAATCGGATGGCGAGTTCGGCTAATTTCTCTGGTTCTGTCTTACCCTCTAAATAATACGCCTGGATGTCTTTGGATGTCGCCCGTTGATAAAGCTCCATGTCTCTCGTCAGCAGGATTCTATGTTCATTTCTGGCTATATCCAACAATTCAGAATCTTCGAGTTGCTTGAAGTATTCTACGTCTTGTCCGAGCATGCGAAGCCATCGGGTGAGTTTTCCCAGCATACCGTCTGCGACGAATTTCACGCCGTATCTCCTTGGATTACTCTGCCACTTCCCGCTTTCGCTATGATGTCCTGGTTTTCCATAATCAATAACCCATTCAGATAGGTTCTCACGGGTTTCCCTTGGACCTCCCAACCGTCATAGGGCGAAAACTTTGCTTTAGAGTGAAATACTAGAGGCATCAATCTTGAATTTTTGCCTGTAATCTACAACGGTCAAGTCCGCCTTTTTTCCCTGCTCCAACCAACCTCGATCTTTCAAATTAAAGATTTCAGCCGGTCTTTCTGCAAGCAAGTGAACCATTTGCTCCAGCGAAAGTCGATTTTTTCTAACCATAGTTAACATTAACGGAAGAGTGGTCTCAAGGCCTGGAACACCGCCTTTCACGTCCCAGACGCTGCTCGCAGATTTCTCACTCCGGGTATGCGGGGCATGGTCAGACCCTAACGTGTCAACCCAACCCTCCGCTATTCCATTCCACAATGCTTCAACGTGGCTCTCACTGCGAAGCGGAGGCATCATAATCAATAAAGAGCCATATCGCCTAACATCTACATCTGACAGCAGAAGGTGATTAGGCGTTACTTCACAAGTCACCGCTCTGCCAGATTTTTTCGCCTCAACTGCGGCGTTCATTCCTTCTTCAGATGTCAAATGGCAAAAGTGCAGGTGAACATTCGTTTCTTTGCTTGTTTCTAATAGACGCTTGATAGCTGTGACTTCAACCTCTTCTGAATGCACCTTCAGAAAAGCAGCAGAGTCGTTGCGATTGGCCCTTTTCATCTTTTCTACGTTTGCTTTCAGAAGCGATTTATCTTCGGCATGCACGGCCACAGTGACTTTCTCGTCGCCCGCTTTTCTTAACGCATCTAAAAGCTCTTCGTCACTGTCAATGTCTAATCCACCAACTTGATTGCTCATAAAAAGCTTGAAGGCTACAGCCCCCTGATGCACTATGTTTGGGATCTCGTCCTTATCGCTTGGGAATTCAGAATAGAAACCGACATCAACGAGGATCTTTCTCTCAGCTATTTGCATGCGATTCTTTAAAGCAGACACGCTGTCAGTCACTGGATCATTGTTGGGCATATCCAAAACGGTTGTGAACCCACCAGCAGCCGAAGCAGCCGTTCCTGTGTAAAAGTCTTCTTTGTACGCTTTCTCCTCATCCCGGAGGTGCACATGCGTATCGATTAAACCTGGCAAGACCAACTGTTCTTGCAGATCAGTTTTCTCGTCAGCGCTCGGCATGTGTGTCTCTTTTCCAATCTTGAAGATTCTCCCATCTTGAATGGCTATGCTGCAGTCGACTACTTCCCGGTTCAAGTACGCTTTAGCATTCGCTAACACAGAATCTACAATCAAGTTGGCCGTTCTCTCAAGTTGAATAGCAGACGTACAGTTAAAAAAGGTTGTTTTCAGTGTTCGAGTTCTATGCGGCATTCTTCGCAGAGACTCTGACCATTGACATCTCTGAGATTTTCAGAGTAACCGCCGCAACGATCACAGTATCCTGAAAGAGGCGCTTCTTCTTCGGTTTGGTCCTCGTCTGCCGATTCAATGCGTGTTCTTTCTTGAATTATTTCTATTAGTTCAGGCATCACCGCTAGAATATCTTTGCTGGAGATCAGACCGACAAGGTTGTCTTTGTAGAGGACTCCAAGGCGTCTGATGTCAAGTCTACTCATTCTCCTCGCTGCTTCGCTAATCGTAGCTTCCGGCTCTATTGTGACTAACGGCGATGACATGATTTCTTTAGCTCGAATTGCATCTGGTTTGAGGTTTTTAGACAATACTCCCCTAACCAAATCTCTCTCTGTTATGATTCCAACTGGCTTTCCTGATTTGTTCGTGACTATTACGCAGCCGAGGTTGTTTTCATCCATAACTTTAGCGACCTTATTTGAAGTATCTTCTTCGTCTAAGGTTACCACGGGGCTGCTCATGGCATCTTTCACTAGCATTCTTGTTCTTAACCCAATATCTGACACAGCTTGAATCACTCCAACAGTTTAGCCATGGTTTGGCTTCTCAGGTCAAAGATAACTAGCCCAGAATTTAAGAGTTGCCTAAGTTAGCGCGCGCTTTGTTATTGGTCTCTCATCGTCACGGTATCATCGCAACTAATGCGTAACCAATACCGGTAACGAATGGAGCAACTTGGGGCTTCATTGATTACTCTCTTATGGCAAAATCGTACTAGAATAGCCAAATATGTCAACATCGCTTTGATCCTAAAATTGAGAGCAGATATATAAGGCAGTGGATTAAATATCTGATTGGCTAAGAGCTAGAGGTTAAGAATAGTTGCCATTTAAGCGAAAAAGCCGAGGAAGATCCAAAGGCAGCAAAGGTAGCAGTGGTCTTGTTCAATGTGCTAACTGTGGATCCATGGTCCCGCGCGACAAAGCCAAAAGGAATACGAGACGAGTATCTTTCGTCGAACCCCAACTAGCCAAAGAGCTTCGGCAGAAAGGAACCTACTTAGCTTCGTGGGTGGATACGAAATATTATTGTATTTCGTGTGCTGTGCACCGCGGAATTGTGAAGGTTAGAGCTGAAAACGAACGCCACACAAAGTACAAAAGAAGAAGATACTAATTCTCTAGAACGGCCTCACATTTTCCTAAGAGATTTGTATACGTGTATTCCCCTTTGCAGGACTGTTAGGTTCGTCAGTACCGCAAGAAGAATGATACCGCCTTCCAAAGCCGGAAGCCAGAATATTCCTATCAGAGTTGCTGCAGCAAGAATTAACACACGCTCAGGTCTTTCAGCAATGCCTATTGATTCCATCTTTATTCCTGCTGCCTCTGCTCTGGCTCGACTATAACTGACCAACAAGGAACCGATTAGAGCGACCAACCCCGATAAAGGGTCGCAAAATCCTCCGATTATCACACCTGCAATTACAATTGCGTCTGAATACCTGTCCAATAGGGAATCAAGAAAACCGCCAAAGGGGGTGGCTTGTTGATAATTTCGGGCTAGGGCGCCATCCAGCGTGTCGCAAAATCCCGATGCCAAAAGTAAAATAAAGGCAAAAAAAAGGATCGAAGGCTGACCAGATCCTATGCCATAAGTCACAGCTGAAAAAATGGAAAGTACAAAACCCAAGACGCTTATAGTATTTGGGGTTAATCCCACCCTATGAGCTGCTTTCGCTTCAGAAAGCAAGATCTGTTGAACTTTCTCTTTAAATTTAGTTAACAACTCTGGATCGCTATTTGTATATCAAAACTTATTATTTAAACTGGACACAATGCCGTTCTATCTTAAGCAAGTCTTGCCCTTCCTAAGTAAAAGGTTGATTGCGGAGTCAATTTCGTAAGTTGTGGGTTTGCTTGTCTTAGATGCAGAAAATAGAGATTGAATTAGCGAAATTCTTGTAGGCTGAATCACGTCTTTTGAGTGAACTTATAAGTGGGATGTCGAATTATGTAGAGGCAGTAACGTTCTGTGGCGAACAGAATCGCCTAGACAGCAACGTTACACTAAAGAAACAATAAAAAGGAGTGAAGAAAATGACTCAAAATGCAGATGTTATCTTCGTCGGAAACAAACCACCAATGAGCTATGTTCTGGCAATAATCACAAGTCTCTCCTCAGGAACCCTTAATGAAGTTACATTGAAGGCACGCGGACAAGCTATAACCACAGCGGTGGATGTTGCTGAAATAGCTAGAAACCGGTTCATTAAAGATCTGACTGTGACCAATATAGCCATCGGAACAGCGGAAATGCCTCCGAGAGAAGGCGAGACACGGTCCAGAATGGTTTCAACGATGGAAATAACGCTGACCAAAAAAGCAAGCTAAGAATGCGGAGCAGGCAATAGCTAAAAATCTATAATTTTCTTTTATTTTTTAGTTTCTTTCCGAAGTTCGTTTCGTTTTTAATATTGGAAGTTATGTACACTCAGAAAGATCTAATTCTGAATTTCCTTTTCAGATATTTCAGTCTGCTGTAAAAACGCAGTTCAAATCTAAGGGAAAGAAGGTAGAAAATGAAAGCTATGCTTTGTTTTATGACTGCAACGCTTTCTTCAGTTCATCTGCTTTGTCAGTTGTCTCCCACGTAAAATCCGGATCATCTCTTCCGAAATGTCCGAAAACAGCTGTTTTCCTGTATATAGGTCTCAGAAGGCGTAGATGTTCAATAATCGCCTTGGGTCTCATGTCAAAGTGTTTCTTCACAAGTGCAAGGATATCGTCATCTGGCAACTTTCCTGTGCCGTAAGTGTTCACGAACACGGATATCGGTTGAGCGACCCCAATAGCGTATGATATTTGAATTTCACATTCGTCGGCTAAACCTGCAGCAACTATGTTCTTGGCAATATACCTAGCCATGTAACATCCTGATCTGTCCACTTTTGATGGGTCTTTTCCAGAAAAACATCCTCCGCCATGGCTTCCAACTCCTCCGTAGGTGTCAACGATGATTTTTCTTCCTGTCAGACCTGAATCTGCCAAGGTTCCCCCAACCACGAACCGTCCGGTTCCGTTAATGATGTACCGTGTTTCCGCGTCTAACATTTCCGCGGGAACGACTGGTTTTATCACTTGGTTGATTATATCTTCCCTCATTTTTTCAGTGTTGACTTTGTCAGTGTGCTGAGCCGCAATTACAACAGCGTTCACTCTTTTCGGCATTCTGTTGAAATATTCAACGGTTACTTGAGACTTGCAGTCAGGTCTCAAGTATGGAAGGATGCCTTTCTTTCGGCACTCGGACAATCGCTTCACGAGTTTATGCGCCAACATTATCGGCAACGGCATCAACTCCTTTGTCTCAGTTGTGGCGTAACCAAACATCATTCCTTGGTCTCCCGCACCCTGCTCATGAGTCTCGGTTTCGTTTACTCCTCTCGCAATATCTGGAGATTGCTCCTCCAAAGAAACCAGTATGCCGCAGGTTTCCCAGTCCAATCCGTCTCTGGCATTATCAAAACCTATTTCCTTGAGAGTATTCCTCACAATTTTAGGTATCGACACGTAACACTTCGTTGTGATTTGGCCGGTAACGATAACGTTACCTTGCATCACCAAGGTTTCGCAGTCAACCCGTGCCTTCGGGTCGTTACTTAATATGGCGTCAAGAACGCTATCGGAGATTTGATCTGCAACCTTGTCTGGATGTCCTTCTCCAACAGACTCCGAGGTGAACAAGTATTTTCCATTTCTTCGCATAATAATTCTCAGCTCTCATGTTTGTAATAGGGGGTTTAATAACTCCACATTTTTCTTAAAAGGCTTTCTCCAAAACCGGAGCAACCGCATCAAACGATATGACTTCTATCTTAGAATTCAAACAACAAAGAACCAAATCTTAGCATCGAACAAACTCTGATGAAAGAGTACACTTAACTGCCGTGTGTAATGGAGTATAACCCTTAAATGCTCAGAAAATAACCCATAACTTAGGTGAACGCAATGTCTGGGTCAGACGAGAAATTGCCCATATCTGAGACTTACAAAGTAGTGGAATTCGTTACCATATTCAAGACCTCCAAATGGTGGGAGGCAGTAGTAGCTTACGAATCTAGCGGAAAGCGCTCAATAGGCTTCTATCTGTGGGTAAAAAGAAACGACGTATGGAAGAGAAAGAACAAGTTCAGCTTCAGAAACTTGGATGAATGGAACAAATTGAAAAACGCAGCAGATCAGCTTGCATCAAAGCTGTCTCCTCCAAAGTAACGTCCTTTCCAAAACGAAGCATCAGGTTCCTAACCTAATTTCGCCCTATGGGTTACTCGTCCGCACAAATTATAATAGTCAGCCATTTTAAATAGAACAGTTGAAAAACTCATGCCCTCCACATTCAAGAAATTCATCGAAAATCTTGCTCGTGGAAAAGCACCTGGGCCCTCTACCTCGTTTTCGATGTTTCATTTCTTCCTCGCTTTAGAACTAATGGCCAAGAAACCCATAGGACGTAACAAGCTGGCCAAAGAACTCTGCGTGGGAGACGGTGCCGTTCGAACAATAATTAGACGATTGAAAGAAGCCGATCTAATTACTATTACGAAAGAAGGCTGCAAGCTCACCGAAAAGGGCTTGAGTATTTGGAAAACCTTTGAAAACATCTTTCCCAAGAGGCTTTCTCTCGGAGAGACCGAGCTCACAAAAGCTGGTCCCAACTTTGCTTTCCTCGTCAAAGACAGCGGTCATAAAATCAAATCAGGAATTGAGCAACGCGACGCAGCAATAATGGGCGGTGCAAAACGCGCCATCGTCATAGTGTCAAAAGATAATCACTTGGTTATAGAATCGATCAGCAATGACGTGGCTAAACAGTTTCCGAAAGCGGCAAACCAGATCATGGAGAGCTTCAAGCCAAAGGACAATGATGTAATAGTGATAGCTAGCGCCGACAATGTTCTAAAGGCAAAGCGCGGCGCTTTCGCTGCAAGCTGGATACTTGTTGACAGCAAAAAGAAAGAATAGCTCTTACCTTAAGTTGTGTATTTTTCTCCTCCACTGAGGATTCGCTCTAAAGTAGTGTTAACATTTGTCAGTCCTTGGTTTGTCTTCGCTGAAATAGGAATCAAAAGAAACTTGAGGCCAAGCTGGCCAATGGCCCTCATCATGCTTCTGCTGAATAATCGTTTTGACCCTTCAAGCTCCTGTTCGATCGCATCTTCCAAAGCCCTCGGGTTAGCTGACCAATCCGCGATTCTATCCGCCTGCTCCTTTGGGACCAGGTCACATTTTGAGAGCAGATGTACTTGTGGCTGGAAAAATCGGTTGTAAACAGCAGCCGAGAGAAACATGTTCGAAACATAATTCAGGGGATTGATAGAAAAAACCGAGTCGAACAAATACACTATGGCTTTAGGCTCCTTCGTCAGCTCGTCAACGATGTATGGTCCGCTTGCCCTAAACGCGAACAATTCCATCTGTCCAGGAGTGTCAACCAAAACCATATCCGCATCAACCTCTTCGATGTCTCTGGTGACTTTTTCAATTTGATCCGCAATGAGATCCGCAGCCAATATCAAGGCACCATTGGGTCCCAACCCATATTTCTCCATTAAATTGCCAACATCCACATAGTTCCGGATATCGACATCGGGTGAATATGGAAGTTTCAGAACCCCCGGATCCAGGTTTACAATAGCAACATCTTGCTTTGACATTTTAAGCCACTCGCCAAAGGCTGCGGTAAAAAGGGATTTGCCTGAACCAGCCGTCCCTATAATAAACGTGATCGGCATATTATTCTCCTCTGTAGGCGGTTGTGTAGAACTGCCGATAAATAGCTTTTCTATGGCCGTCTCAAACTTGATCTATACCAAGTATGTTCGTCACAGATAGGAAGTCATGACTGTTGGATTTCCGTTGTCTTGGATTGGTCGTCGTGTTTGTCTTGATACGACGACAGCTATTACGGATACAACAACGACTAGAATAACCACACCCGCTAGCACGGTGATGAAAAACGGAACAACGATCGTATTTCTAGTGGGGCTCATAGCACCAGTGTACTGATCGTCACCTGCCCAACTTGCTTGGATTGCACAAAGACCTGCAGTATCGGCTATCCAGCGGTACTCAAAACTTCCGTTGGGCTGTGTCACAGTTGTTCCGATTATTCTCCAAGGTGAAATGTTGAATTTTGCGTAAATGGTTACGTTTCCATTGACTATGTCCGGGGAGATTTGGCCTCGAAACGTTGTCGCGCCGTTTTGAAGCAAAACAAGTGACGAAATTTCAAGGGAGATTGTGCTTGGCTCAAGTGTGGTAAAGCTCGCGGAAACTTGACCGGGGGCAATCAATTCCGTCTCTTCAAGGGTATGTATTTCAGATGAGGCTTGTTTGCAGTCTTCTGGGCATTCTCCTACTCTCCATCCTTCTTTCCAATTGCCCCCTGTGCATTCTGCAATGTAGTATTTGGTATCGTTGCTTGTCATGAAATAGACTGAGTCTCTGGCATTTCGCGGAGGATTGGAAAGATGGACTCCAATATTCATGTGGGTCAGAGTCTCATAATAGAGCAGAACAACATCAATTCCTCCAGCTTTTAGTATCGACGCTGCAATAAAGGAGAAAAGGTCACAGTCGCCCTTATTGTCGACCATGGTTTCAACAGGATATTTTGCGGGCGTAGTTTCTACATAAGTTATCTGGTGGACAAGCATTAGAACTCCGTTCGTGAAGTCTTCATCTGTCGTGTAAATCTGCCATAAACAATCGGCAATAGGTTTCAAAGCGTAAGGGGTAACAAAGTCTGGAAAGTTGCTAATTCTCAAATCAGTTCTCCTGTCAATATAGTATTGAAGTAAGTTTTGAGGAACCACCACGTTTAGCTCGTAGGTTACATTCCCATCGAGCTTATTCAATAGTTGATAGGAAATTCGACTGTCTTGTGCAAGGCATACTGAGATTGTGGAAAGGATGACAGTGACTGTTATAAGAATAGCAAAAAATGCTCTGTGAAGATTCCGACTCATGTTTTCTCAAACATCTAAAACAGAGGCGTGTTTATTGATTTTGTGAACCAAGGGTTATTACTAAAAATACTTACGGGTTAGTCATATTTCGCTGACAATTCTGCCGCCTCTATTCTTGATTGCCTCGGAGAGTTGCTGTATTGCCTTGTCCAATTCTTCTTCCTGCTTTTCAGCCTTACCCAGTGTTGTGGAAAAGTGGATTTCAATGTGAGGTTTGTTTTCCTCGCCTTTTGGGTGGGATTTGACGTACAAGCTGGGATTATCCTTCATTACTTCATCTATCAATGGTGCCAAACTTGACTCCATAATGTCCTCTGTGTAAATGCTTTTTTCATGAAAACTTCTTTTGCCTGATGCTTGCCTGAGAATTTGCTCCACTGTTTCTTCGAAGATTGCTTCCATCTCTTTCGGCACGCCTGGTAAGGCTATGAGAGTTGTCTGCTTTATTTCTGCCTGGACACCTGGTGCTGTTCCGACTGGATTATGAATTGGCACGGTTTTCTCGGGGAGTGTTGCCATCTTGAGCCGTGGTTTTGTTAGTTCAATTGTTTCCGTGCGGCTTTTTCTGGAATAGATTTCATATTTCTCCTTGACCATTTTCAGCGCTTTCTTGTTGACTTCTAATTTGCGGTTTAATGCTTGTGCCAGTCCTTCCAACGTTTTATCGTCGAAGGTCGGTCCTAATCCACCAGTGGTAAGAACGAAACGCGGTTTCCGCTTCAATATTTCTTTTATAGCCGTCGCGATTTCTTCGGTTTCATCAGGTATAACAGTAATCCTTCTAACAGCAAGTCCAATTTGCGTCGCTCTTTTACCCATCCACTGGGCATTGGTGTTCAAGGTTTTGCCTATCAAGAGTTCGTTGCCTATGCAGATTATCTCCAATTCAATCGTTGTCATAACTTCACACTTCGCATTTAACGTTGATAAATAGGCCTTTCTACATACCGCTTGCTAACAATCTGTCATAAAGATTCTAGTAGTGCAGCTTATTTCTTCTTGCTAAGCCACCATTTCAAGTATTCTTTTCTTTGCTTGTCCTTTTCTTCTTCAGGTGTTTCCGTAACCGGTCTAAGTTTTTCCCTGAGCTCCCAGAGTTCCTGCTGTGTAACAGATAAACCGCAGCTCTTGCAGACGTAGTGCTTGGTGGCGATAGCATAGTGCATTTCTCCGCCGCATTCTGGACAATAGGGCATTACTTATTCACTTGGCAATAAGCACAAATCCTGAGATATTAGTCTTCGCTTGTCGTTTGCGTTTTCACATGAGGTCTATTCTCCAAAAATATTCAGTCTTTAACATGGGAAAATCTGCTAATTCTGCCGTGGATTCTTCTGGAAACGGTCTCGAATTTTGGAATCCGCAGTCAACCTAATTGCTCAGCTGATCTGGGACTAAATACCCTAGAACCAAAGTCTTCCTTAAACATAAGAAATATAACTCTGCCTCGAAAATACTGAATACAGCATAAGGGGGACGTTTGATTGCAGGATTTTGACAAGCTTGGCGTCTTCTACCTAGGACGCGAATACGATCTCGCCAAGAAAACTGGGTTAGAAGATTTGCTGCTATACGACTCGAAAGACTTGGTAACTCACGCTGTGTGTATTGGAATGACGGGCAGCGGAAAGACTGGACTATGTATTGACCTTATCGAAGAGGCTGCAATCGACGGCGTACCTGCCATTGTAATCGATCCGAAAGGAGACATCACAAATCTACTCCTTACATTTCCGAATCTTGAAAGTAGAGATTTTGCCCCGTGGATAAACGAGGAAGATGCGGAAAAGAAAGGGCTTTCACCCGAGGACTATGCGAAACAACAGGCTGATCTCTGGAAGACTGGGCTCCTAAAATGGGGACAGGATGGCAAACGTATCCAACGTCTTCGTGATTCGGCGGATTTTGTCATTTATACTCCTGGAAGCAATGCTGGAATGCCGATTTCAATATTGAAGTCTTTTTCCGCTCCTCAACAGGAAATCAGGGAGGATGCCGAGCTCTTACAAGAGTCTATAAACACAACGGTCACAAGTCTGCTGTCTCTACTTGGGATAACCGCAGACCCCATCAGGTCGAGAGAACACATACTTCTATCCACAATATTCGCTGACCATTGGCAAAAAGGTGAAGATCTGGACCTTGGTCGTTTGATTCAGCTGATTCAAGATCCCCCTATGACGCGCATAGGGGTCTTGGACTTAGAATCTTTTTACCCGTCAAAAGACCGCTTTGTGCTTGCAATGCAGTTGAACAATCTTCTTGCTGCACCAGGTTTCAACTTATGGCTTGAAGGTGATGCTTTAAACGTAGACGGCCTATTACACTCATCCAATGGAAAACCAAAAGTGTCAATATTCTACATTGCACACCTTAGCGATACACAACGCATGTTTTTTGTTTCACTACTCTTGAACCAAATCGTAGGCTGGATGCGGACACAATCTGGCACTACCAGTTTGCGTTCAATACTGTATATTGATGAAGTCTTCGGGTACCTTCCTCCCGTAGCTGGTCCACCGTCAAAACTTCCCCTCCTAACACTCCTGAAACAAGCTCGTGCCTTCGGTCTGGGAGTAGTCCTGGCAACGCAAAATCCGATAGACTTAGACTACAAAGCCTTATCAAATGCTGGAACATGGTTCCTTGGACGGTTACAGACTGAACGCGACAAGGAACGCGTGCTTGACGGACTTGAAGGGGCTGCAGTTTCAGGACAAAAACAATTTAATCGACGATTTTTCGACCAGATGCTATCCGGTTTAGGAAACAGAATCTTTCTAATGAACAACGTACACGAAGATGTACCCGTAGTTTTCGAAACCAGATGGGCAATGTCCTATCTTCGCGGACCACTAACAAGAGACCAAATAAAGATTCTGATGGAACCAACAAAGAAACAGATACCCACAATTCCAGCCCAAGAAGCCACACCAATTGCTACCTCAACGCTTTCAGCTAGTTCACGTCCAACTATGTTGAAAGGAGCTTCCAAGCCTATGGTGCCACCTGACGTGCCTGAATACTTTATGCCTCTGAATCGAGACGTCAAAGAAGCAGTGAGTCTAATTTATCACCCCATGATAGTTGGAGCAGCACAAGTGGTTTTCTCCGATCAAAAGTCAAAAGTCAACATTGCAAAGGAGCAGATTTTCCTAGCCCCTGTCACTGACAACCCCATCCCGGTTAATTGGGACGACGCAGAAGAGGCAAGCATAAAAATCACAGAACTTAGAAACGACCCGCAAGAAGATTACTCCTACGCAGAATTACCTCCTGCAGCCTTGCAGAAAAGAAACTACGTTCTCTGGACAAAAGACTTCACAAACTGGCTAACGAGAACACAGAGAATTCAGCTATTCAAGAGCCCTCGCCTTAATGAAATTTCGAGACCGGAAGAAACTGAACGGGACTTTAGGATAAGACTTGAACAGAAGGCGAGGGAAGAGCGTGACATGCAAGTCGCAAAGCTTCGACAAAAGTACACTTCAACCTTCTCTCGATTGGACGAACGTGTGAGAAAAGCGAAGATGGCTCTGGATGAACAACAGGCGCAAGCAAAAAGTCAGAAGTACCAGGTTGCTGTTTCAATTGGAGAAGCCATACTGGGTGGGTTTTTGGGTAGAAAATCGACATCACGTGCGTCAAGAGCCACACGGGCATTTTCTCGAAGCCAAAAAGAATCAAGAGACAAAGAAAATGCAGAGAAAAACTTGAAGGCGGCCGAGCAGGAACGCGCAAGACTTGAGCAGCAATTTCAAGACGAAGTGAAGAACACCGAAACAAAAATCAACTCGTTAACGGAAACCCTCGAAAACATTCAAATAACGCCTTCTAAAACCGGCATTGCAGTCAGGCTGCTTGCCCTTGTCTGGGCAACAAAGTAGGCACCAGCGAGAAAGGGCAAGTCCCAAACAAAAGAACACCACAAAGCAATGCTTCATACATCATAGATAGAGAAAGAAAAAAAGGAAGTATCTTCCCAACTGCGTTCTTGGTTTTTGGTTTAGAAGTATTTCTTGGTGGCGAACGCTGCTATCGTTGGGCCGATTACTATTGCCACAGCAACAATCGCTGCGCCCTTGGCGACGTCTCCTGTTATTCCGAAGAAGCCGATTCCCCAGTTTGCAATGCCTAATGCTAAAGCACTGAAAATTAAGGCGATCAATAGTCCGACAAAGCTTATCACAAGCTCTTTCACAACGGAAGCTGCCTTCTCAGCCATAACACCTACCTCCACTCACTGGTTTTCTACGTGGTCGATATTAAAATTTTGCGTTAGTTCCACATCGGATGAATAAGCTTTTAAGCAACTCGGCTGAAAGTGGTTAGTCGGGTGAGTTTATGCCTGAACCAGTTTTTGAATGGTACGTTGACAAGAAAGGGAAATACCGGTTCCGATTGAAGGCGGGCAATGGAGAAATCATAGCTATCAGTGAAGGGTACAGTTCGAAGGAAGGCTGCGTTGGCGGTATAGAATCAGTGAAGAAGAATGCTCCCATAGCGAAAATTGTGGAAGCAAAGAAAGAATAATATTGGACCGATATATCTCCTCTTTTTCTTTTTTTGTGCTAATAGCATCTGGATATATTATCATTTTCTCGCAGCCAACACGCTTTTAAATAATCAGTTAGATACTACTGTCGGGATGAAATCTATGTCTGCTATACCTTCAGAATTAATTACTTCCTTATTGCTTTGGTTTGTTCGGGCTTTTATTTCAAGCATTATCTGCCTAGCAATCGGCTTTTTGGCGTTAAAAGCTCTAACATACTTGACGACAAAGATCTCAGAGTTCAAGGCTATCAAAGGAGATCCGGTGGCTACAGGTCTTTTTGTTAGTGGTTTTCTAATTTTTGCGGGACTTGTTGTCTATGGTTCAATGGTTAATCCCTTCTTCCTAGGTCAAAGTGTACTAATCGGTTCCTATTTTAACATTCAGCGTCTCGTTGTTGTAGCTCTAAGCTTCTTTGTAAGCTTACTCTTTGGATGGCTTTTCTATATTATTTTTGCCAAACTGACACCTTTCGGCATAGATTTAGATGATGTAAATAAATCTCCAATTGCAGTTGGCATTTTTCTCTTTGGATATGAAGTATTTCTCGGTTTAATTGTCTACGCAAGCCTCATGACACCGCTAGGCTAAGAAAGGGGAGAGACGTGACCCTGCAGCGATACCTCGCAATGGGAATGCTCATACTATTCGCTTTTTCCTATCTTAATATTGTCTACGGAATTCCAAGCGGAGGTGTCTACCCTCCAGAATTCACTTACAGCAACGGAGAATGGTTAGATAGCTGGGACATCACTAGAACTAATTACGGTGGTAGCAACGGCTTCCTACCGAATGTTGCATATGAGTCCATCGGAGAATACAAAGAAAAAGCATACAGTGTTGGTGAATCGCTCAAGGCCAATTATCCCAATAGGGTTGACAGGGCCGAGCAAATCTTGTCTTTTGTCCAGAGATGGACCGATTATGGCTATGACGAGGAGAATGTTCAGATAGAAGGTGAGTACCAACCAGAGTGGGCTTGGAACGCAGACGAAATGGCGCATATGTTTAATCAAAACACATTCACTGTGGCGATTGGAGACTGTGAAGACATGGCTTTCTTGTGCTCTACACTTTATTTGGCGGCCGGCTTCGATGTGTCTATCATATCTCCTCCGGAACATGTTGCCTTAATGATTTGGCTCCCAGAGTACTCAAACGCCAACTATTACTGGGATTTAAATGACGGAAAAGGTAAAGGCTGGATATGGGTCGAGGCCACCGGGGAAAACAATCCTTTAGGATGGACACCTCCCGATTACACCGACGGGAATTTTGACGTTTATCCTCTCGGTGGTTCTTCGTTGATATCCAATGTAAACTACAGCCCAACCGATCCACAGGCAGAAGATGACGTAATTGTAACTGTTTCAGTTACAACTCAAAGTTCCATCAGCCAAGCCCAGCTACGTTATTCGGTCGATGGAGGCACTCAGAAGACACTCACGATGACGCGCCAAGGATCATCATTCAAAGCAACTATACCCAAGCAGGCAGACGGTTCAGTCGTTGAGTTTTATGTATCTATCACAGATACAGAAGGAGCTGTTTCAGATTCTAGCACATATTCATACACTGTTGGAGGCGGAGGCGGGTTAGAGATTCCAGGATTTCCGATTGAATCGATTTTCATTGGCTTGATTATTGGATTCACAGTGCTGTATTCTCTCGCGAGAAAAAGATCTGCGACAAATAGACCTGCTACTCAAGTGAGTTTTGTTAATCTACATGTGTCTGATACTGAATAGAAAATTCCCGAACTCTGGCATTAGATGATTCGCAACAAAGACGAGTATAAACACTCCTGCGATGCCGAGTAAAAGGCTAAGAGGATAGTGTGCTAAGGACCACGGCAGCATGTTAAGATAGACAAGACTAAACTCAAGGCCTATTCGCAACAAGTTTGCACAATAAAGAAGGACGGAAACAGCTGCAAGAGTGATAATCTTCTTTTTAAAAGGAGCGTTGGGAACCGGAATGATTAATCCTAGAAAAACTGCCACGACTTGGACTCCAGTGCAGTCCTTCACAATCTTTATGTTTTCCAGAAACACACTTCCGTTGAGTATTTTTGTTTGCACGGATACTCCCAAGGAATTAAGCAGAATGGCAGTGTGTTCAGCAGTTGCTTTTTCGAGAAAGAAATAATTAGGCACGTAATAGACTGTTAAGATAATTATGATTGCAGCGATTAAATAGAGAATAATCTTATGATGGAGACCTGTTTATGGTTTCAAAGACCTTCCTAATAGGCATCTTTGTCCTATGTGTTGGCGCTTCCTTATATCTGTTAAATCTTGTTGCCATTGCACAAATCTGTGTTTTGATAGGGCTTGCTATCTTCATTGTAGGCATGGTATTGGCCAAGAGAGATTCTGAACCCTCAAAATAACAGGCAATTGCACCGACTCTCTATAACTATCTTGACTTAGCAAGTAAGATGGAATAGCGTTTCTGAACGTAGGCAATCGACTGGAATCAGTACTGTAAACGGAACTCACTTTCGGCGACCTGGGTCGAAATCTGAGAACAATCCCAATCTTTTCTTGCTTGCAATCTCACGCGCTTTGTTCACCTGAGATGGTTAGCTATCTTATTGATACCGACCGAACGAATTCACTGGCTGGTCAAGTTTTTCGTTGTTCCGCTGTTGACTGATATTGGTTTGCGGTGTCCTTCTTTCGCTGCTCAAGGGCATATTGACGACGTTTGATAGCATATTCTATAACATCTACACTTTCTTTGGATATCTTCGGCTTGTTCTTGTCTCGAGCGATGTCCCGACGAAGATACAATGAGACGAAGACAATTGCGATTAGGGATATCGCGCAAACAATCAAGTTGCTCAAAAGAGCGGCTGAATACTCTCCAAGTATAACCGCCTCAACAAGAGGATATACGAATAGGACAAACAGGGTACCGCTTATTCCATATGTCAAACCTAAAACAACGCCTTTCGCAATGTAAGCGTGCCTTTCGTTTTCTTCGTTCCGTTCAAACATTTTTTCCTTGATTTCTTTCAAAGCGTCCAGTTCATATTGCTCTATGTCTTCATGTTTTTCAGAGTCTGCTTTCATATGTTTAGGTTTTTTCTGAATCAATAAATAGCTTTGGGCTAATCCACTTGAGGGAGTGTTCTCCGGAAGCTCAAGATGTTAAATCATAAGATTTCTAAGACTTTCGGCCTATAAGTTTTTTAAATGCGGGTATAGATTCGATCGCCAGAGTATCTTCCGGTTTGCATCTCGTTTTCTATCTCTCTCAGAAGCAGTATCCGCCGGAATGTTGATGGGTGAGTAGCAAATAGACTGTTCAGCTGGTTCCAAGTGGACTTGGCTTCTTTCTCCATGGCCAGTTCCAACTCTTGTTCATCCAGAACACCGTCTCGGTCCAGGTCGTACTCACTTTTTTTCTCGTTTATATCCTGGGCTTCTTGCTTCGCTCGAGCTGGATCCTCGATGTAGAAGGCTCGAACTTGTGTCGATTGCTGAGGGGCAATAGACAAGCCGTAGGTGATTTTTGTTAGAGCGCTCTCAAGGCTCTTGGGAGATCCAGTCAAATAAGCTGAATAGGCGTCAGCGAAATGTTCCCGCAAGCGACTAAGTCTCATAACGCTCAAGAAGGTTACGATGTAGACTAAGAAAGAGATTCCGCCAATAATCACAAAGATTAGGCCTGCATTGTTGTCCTTGCTTCTCCGTCCAGACGTGTACAATCCCGCACGCATAGAAAATGATGCTACAATGTAGGCAATCAACGGCAAAGCCGAAAGCACCGTCATCACAATATAGTCCTTGTGTTTAACGTGACCCAACTCGTGGGCTATGACTCCTTTTATTTCGTCTTCGTTCAAGTTGGTTAGCAATCCCTCATGCACCGCCAGAGTCGCGTTACTGCTCGATCTGCCAAAAGTAAAGGCGTTAGGTGAATTGTTGGGAACTACAGCTATTCTAGGCATGGGTAGTCCATCTTTGTCTGCAAGCTCTTTAACTGCCGATTCAAGCCACGGGTTTTCTCCCGGTTTGATGTAGCTCAGTCGTGTTGAAGAGGCTACGATTGCTGGTCCTATCAAGTATTGGAAGAGTATGTAGAGACCAGTGCCTGCTAAAGCGAAAATTGCCCCTGTTACAAAGTCCAACTGCAAAAGAAACAGCACGGCAAGTATGAAAATTCCAAATACGAAACCTGCAATTAGAATGCTAGTTCCCATAGCTAGCTTCAGCTCAGACAGCCTAGCCAAATCCGTTTCAACCCTGCCATTTCAAACACGAACATGGGCAGAATTAAATCTTTCTTACGCCAGAAGCCCACGCCTAGGAGAAAACGTATTGGGAGACAGCGTAGCAAGTTTATATAATCAAGAGAATCTAACTACTGAACCAACTCTCGTGAGAGAAATGCTGGATATAAAACTCATCCGCGAAAATCCTGATTTCGTTAGGGCCAACTTGTCTAAACGAGGAAACCCTGAACACATTCGACTCTTGGAAGAACTGATAACAACAGACAAGAAATGGCGAGAAGAACTGACCACACTAAACAATCTACGTCATGAGAGAAAACTCGTAACAACCGAAATAGCAACTATGAAAAAGACTGGAAAGGACATTAGCCAAAAACTTTCGGAAGCAAAAGAAATCGACGCCAAAATGTATACAATCGAAAAAGAAGTAATTCAGGCAGAACAGAAAACAAGAGATTTCCTGATGAACCTGCCGAATTTGTTGCACGATTCAGTACCTTTCGGGAAAGACGAAAATGATAACGTGCAGGTAAGAACATGGGGCAAGATTCCAACTTTCAGTTTTTCGGCAAAAAACCATATTGACTTGGGTTCGAGCCTTGACATAATCGACACAGAACGGGCAGGAAAGGTAACTGGCGCCAGATTCTTCTATCTAAAAGGAGCAGGAGCACTTTTGGACATGGCGCTGATGAGTTTTGCTTTGGAAGAAATGACAAAAAAAGATTACCTGCCTGTAGAACCGCCATACTTGATGAGGCGTGAACCTTACGAAGGTGTCACATCTCTTGGCGATTTCGCAGACGTACTTTACAAAATTGAGAACGAAGACCTTTACCTCATAGCCACATCGGAACATCCAATGGCAGCAATGTTCATGAACGAAGTTCTCAGAGAAGAAGATTTGCCAGTAAAACTGGCGGGAGTCAGCCCCTGCTTCAGAAAAGAAGCTGGCGTTCACGGCAAGGACACGCGTGGCATTTTTAGAACTCACCAGTTTAACAAAATAGAACAGTTCGTTTTCTGCACGCCCGAAGATTCATGGAGAATTCACGAAGAACTTCTCAGCAATGCAGAGGACCTTGTCCAGAAACTTGGTCTTCCATACAGAGTTGTTAATGTCTGTACCGGTGACATTGGTACCGTCGCGGCAAAGAAATACGACATAGAAGCGTGGATGCCGGCGCAGAAGACTTACCGAGAAATAATTTCGTGCAGCAACTGTACAGACTATCAAGCGAGACGATTGAACACAAGATATCGAGAAAAGGAAGGTGCACCCGTTAAAGGGTTTGTTCACACCTTGAATTCTACAGCTATAGCCACGGGCAGGACAATTGTAGCCTTACTTGAGAATTTCCAACAAGAAGACGGAACAATTTCCATTCCAAAAGCATTGAGGAAATATATGGGCAACAATGAATTCATAAGTCAGAAGCGGTAAACCTTTTAATAGACCTTTGAGAATGTTGAAGCCGCGTTCGGAGGATTGACTTGTCTTCAAAAACGAAGCAGATGCGAGATAAATGGCGAGGAAAAGCATGGCACATGGTAGTTGCGCCTCCCTTCTTTGGGAACGTTGAGTTAGGCTCAGTTCCCGCAGAGGAACCAGAACAGCTAATCGGAAGAGTCGTCGACGCAACACTCTATGACATAACGGGGGACTTTTCCCATATGTACTTGAAAATGTTCTTCCAGATAAATGAGATCGACGGTAAAACTGCCCGTACCTTATTCAAAGGACATGAGTACAGCCGTGACTATCTCAGAAGCTTAGTTAGGCGAAGGACGACGAAAGTTGACGGTCTTTTCAATTTAACTACGAAGGATGGTTATAAACTGCGAATTGCAGTTTCAGCGCTCACGCTTTCCAGAATCAAGACGTCCCAAGAGAAGATAATTCGTGATATTATGGAGAGAACCGTTAACGAGAAATCAGCTGCATTGAATTTGGACAGTTTTGTGCAAGAAATGGTGCTTGGAAAAATAGCTTCAGACGTTTACAACGAGGCTAAGAAGGTCGCTCCGCTTAGGCATGTGGGCATAAGAAAATCAAAGCTTGTAGCGGCGCCAACTCCGGTTCCTGTGGCAGCCAAAGCATGATAGTATATGACTCAGATTTCTAATCTGACATAATTCATTTTCTTCTCCATACTTCAATGCGATTTAGAGAGAAACTTCTTTTAGAGATACTCCTACTTAGAATGTATCAGATTATTGAAGTGAAGGAGACGTGAAACACTGACAACAAATGCTGGAGTCCATGAAAAAGGAACATTCAGCGTCTCTGACGTGATAAACAGTGCCAAGCACAGCGAACTTTTCCAAAAAGCTGGAGCGATAACCCTTTTCATCGGTGTCGCACGCGGCGAAACAATGACAGGAGAAAAAGTTCAGAAACTCACACTGGAAGCCTATGAGGAAAAAGCAAACGAGGTTCTCAAAAGCATCTGCGAAGACTTGAACAAGAAACCTGGAATAGTTGATGTGCAGATTCACCACTTACTGGGAGAATTCAATGCAGGCGAAGACATGGTTTACGTCTCGGTTGCCGGTTCCCATCGTACGGACGTTTTCCCAGTTCTACAAGAAGCCGTGGAGCGGTACAAGAAAGAGGCACCAGTTTTCAAAAAAGAACGCATTATTAGCAAGGACGGTTCAGCAACAGAATATTGGGTTTCTGAGAAAGAAACCCATTAGCGCGCAGGGAGTGAAAGCCATTGATCACGGCCCTGGCAGGCGGAATAGGAGCTGCACGATTTCTCTCAGGACTCATCAAACTCGTTAATGAAAAAGACCTATCTGTAATCGTCAACACGGGCGACGACATTGAAATGTTTGGCTTGCACATAAGTCCAGACCTCGATATCGTCATGTATACGTTGGCAGGAATCGTGGATAATAAGAAAGGCTGGGGATTGAGGCAGGAAACTTTTCATTGTCTCAATGCGCTGAAGAAAATGGATGAGGCTTGGTTCACTCTCGGCGACAAGGACTTAGCTACTCACTTGTTCCGGACAAGTCTTCTGCAAAAAGGCTACACGTTAACTGAGGCAACCGCCAAGCTTTGTGACACCTTCGGGCTTAATGTGGCAATATTGCCTATGACTGATGATAAGTTTGAAACTAAAATCTTGACACAGATCGGCTCAATTCATTTCGAAGAGTACCTAGTCAAACGTGGTTCAAGAGATGAAGTTTTAGGCGTTGAATATGCCGGCGTGGAAAACGCGAGACCTTCAGCCACCGTAATAGATTCAATCAACGATTCTGAGTTGGTTATAATTTGTCCAAGCAATCCGATAGTTAGCATAGGAACAATTCTGGCCGTTAATGGTGTAAGAGACGCTTTGAGGAACACCAAAGCTAAGAAAGTAGCCATTAGCCCGATAGTTTCTGGTGCCCCGATTAAAGGCCCAGCGGATAAACTGTTGCGAGGGTTGGGCCTTGAGGTTTCAGCTTATTCTGTGGCCAAGCTCTATTCTGATTTTCTTGATACTTTCATTTTGGATACATTGGATGCAAATGAAAAGAGTCGTATAGAGAAGCTCGGTATTGAGGTCAAAGTCGTCAACACAATAATGAGAAACCTAAAGGATAAAGTACAATTAGCTCGAACCGTTCTGGAAAACTGACATTGAGATAAGGGTTATATGTCAACTCTTCTAATAGGTACTCTTAGGAGTTGCTACTTGTGGAAAGAAGAAGTTACGGTTGGTTTGAAAAACGTCGCCGAACAAAAGGTCTCGAACTTGCGCATGATCAGATAACGAAAGCTTTTGACACAGTAACTTGGCTTAACAAAGCCATGAAAAGCTTCTCAGAGGGCAATGTAGAAGAGACTAGGCGGCATGTTGAAAACCTATTCCACGCAGAAGAGGAAGTTGATAAGCTGCGAACAGAAGTTTTCATGGAACTTTCTAAGGGCGCGGCCCTTGTGGCAGATTACCGCGAAGATTTACTGCATCTTGTGAAAAGACTTGATACTCTAGCAGACCACACAAAAGATGCAGCAAGATGTCTAGAAATGCTTGGAGAAACAAGAATCCCTGAGGAATTGTGTGAAAAAACGGTTTTCATGACCTCAAAGCTTGTTGAGGCAGCTCAAACACTGCGAAGCAGCATCGAGAAAATGTCATTCAACCCTACAGAAGCCGTAGAACTGTCCCAAAGAGTTGGAGATGTCGAGCACGACCTTGACGCCGAATATTTGAAAGCTAAAACCTTGTTTGTGAAGTACGGAGGAAAAATTAACTGCGGTGCCATGGTGATTTTTGATGATCTCATCGAATTCATCGAGCATGCTGCAGATATGTGCGCAGACACTGCAGACTACATTATAATCCTGTCGAGCAGAGAATAATCAGCTTCTCCTTATTCCCAATAACCTGAGATTCATCCGTGTATCCATGAACGTCTTTATACATCCAGTTTCCCGTGAACACAATTTGCGAATCTAAGGTCTAGAGATTTTGCGTTATTGTATCCATAAGCTAGTTTTCTTAAAAACCAGCAATAAAAAGAACGTAAAAACACAGAAATATTTAGATACCCCAAGCAACTCAGATATCAGAAATGCCATCATCTAAGTTTGAATCAAGAAGATTCGTCTCAGTTGATCCCAGCAAATGTACAGGTTGCGGAATTTGCGAATACGCATGTACTTTGGAAAAAGGCGAGACCATATGGAATCCGATACGCTCGCGGATTCGCGTTGTCCGCATGACACCACTATTTAACTTTGCGCTTGCTTGTCGATTCTGCGAAGACGCCAAATGTGTCAAAGCCTGCCCAGAAAAAGCTTTGGTTCAATCTGAAAAGACTGGCATTCTTATGCTCAAGGAAAAGCAATGCAAAGGTTGCGATTGGTGCGTTCAAGCCTGCGACCACGGTGGGATTACAATACATCCGGACACAGGCAAGTCCATGGCCTGCGACCTCTGTGCAGGCGAACCGAAATGCGTTGAGTCTTGTCCTGAAGAAGCCCTGGAAATGATAGCTACCGACGAAGAGGCCGAGAAACGATTTTCAGGAGCCTTAGAGAGGCTTCCAACAGAGACTGAACGTTTAACGAATACGATCAAGAACAAGGATTGGAAACCACTTCTGGCAGACGCAGAGAAAAGATCGATGAAAGTCACGGAAAAACTTGAGGCACTAAACAAGAAGGCAAAAGAAAAGAAGCAAAAGTAACTTTTTCGTTCCTGCTTCAAGCAACATGCTATTTTCGCTGTACGACAGATTCGGTGAAATGTTTCTTCTTAGAGGTTTTCCTCGTAGCCCTTCAGAAAAGAATCGATGTCTTTCCCGTTAGCCTCTCCCATATATCCCCCTTCGAGAACGAAAAATGCAGGCTTCTTTATGGCTACAATTCTTTTCCCTATCTCTCTGTAGCTGTTTTCTGTCAAGCCGAGAGAAGCTAAATCTCCTGAGTGAGTATCGAAGCCGACAGAAACGGCTATAATCTCAAATATGCTGGCGTCAATAGGCTTCAATGCTTGATCTAACGTTTCAAGGTATTTTGCTTCACCACAGTCAGCTGGTAAAGGAAAGTTGAAGGAGTTTCCTTCGGAGCGGACACCTGTGCCTGGATAATGGGGAAAGCGGTGCAATGACACGTAAGTTACTTTTCTGTCACCTTGAAAAATCTCTTGTGTTCCGTTTCCATGGTGTCCGTCAATATCCAATATTAACGTTGTCTTGTTGAGAGCTCTTACTGCTATTGCCACGTTGTTCAAGTAACAGAATCCGCGTGTATGAACTCCCAATGCAGCTCCGTTATTTCCGGCGTGATGTCCAGGTGGTCTCATGATGGAAAAGCCGTTGATTTTTGCAGCGAGTAATGCTCCTCCTGCTGAGAGTCTTGCGTATTCGTAGATTTTGTCATAGGCTGGAGTGTCTACGTCTTCCACTAAGCCTTTCTTTAGGTTCCAAATGTACTCTGGATCATGTGCTCTTAGCAGATCCTCTTCAGAAGCAGGTGAGGGTTCGACATACTCGTATCCTTTTTTCTTCAGAATTTCGTTGGCTATCCTTATTCTTTGTGGTCCTTCGATGTGCCACGTTCCGTAGCCCAAACATTTTTCTGAAAAGACAATTTTTGTTTTCATTGCGCACTGCATCCGAATATAGATAAGCGACGTTTTTCACATTAAAATACAACTTCCCCTTAAAGGTTTAGCGCTCTATAGTCGGAGATACTTGTAATGACATCGGAAAACCCATTTGCACTGTTCCGTGAGGAATGTGATCGCGTTCTAGCAGAATGCGCTGAAGAAAACTCTGCCCGAAATTAGAGTCGAGACACATGCCTTGTCTAAACCCCCAAACCCCGAGTTAGGTCAACTGTCCTCTTCTTTGTGCTTTGAACTTGCCAAGAAGCTAAACCAGAAACCTGCTGATTTGGCACTGCATCTCGTTAAGTCTATTGGTAAACAGAGGTTCTCTCTAATCGAGACTTGTGCATCTGCAGGTGGATATGTTAATTTTCACGTCAATTTCCCAAAGTTTTCTTCTCTAACTCTTGAATCGATTGCGCACTTGGGTTCATCTTACGGTTTTGCTAAGACAGATGAGCCTATGAAGATAATTGTTGAGCACACCAGCGTTAACCCCCTTCACCCTATTCATATCGGGCAGGCTAGGAATCCAATGCTCGGCGATGCATTGGCAAGAATCTTGATGGAGAGGGGACACAAGGTTTCGCGACACTACTATATCGATGATGTAGGACGCCAATCCTCCGTGGTCGCGTACGGCTATGTTAAACTCGGAAAGCCTAAACCTGACGAAAAGAGCGACAGCTTTGTGGGCAAGATCTACACCGTAACAAGTTGCTTAGTAGAGCTCCGTCGGCTCAAAAAGGCACTTGAGCAAGCTAAAGAGCTCTCTTCAGTTGAAGAGATAGCTAAGATTAACAAGGATATCGACGAATGGATGTCCATTGCCGCTGAGCTTAAGGAAAAGTTTCCAAGCCTTTTTGAAAACTTGTTGAAAAGAATAGGATCAGACGGGAATCCCGAAGAAGAGATTAACAGATTGAACCTTGCCTACGAGAACGGGGAACCTGAGGCTGTAAGCGTTATACGGGAAGTCAGCGAGTTATGCCTTGAAGGGTTTAGGCAGACTCAGGAACGCGTGGAAATTTTCTATGATTCTTGGGACTGGGAAAGCGATTTTGTGTGGACCGGCCAAGTCAGCGAGGTTCTTCAAAGACTGAAAGCCTCACCTTTTGTTCATAGTGAAGGGAACGTTTTGGAGTTTGACGCTGAGAAAGCAGCAAGCGTCCTGAATCTCAAGGCTAAACTGGGTTTAAAGGAAGACTATGAGATTCCACCCTTAACACTTGTGCGGGGTGACGGTACAACACTCTACACGACTCGCGATATCGCTTATTCTCTTTGGAAGTTCTCTAGGGCAGAGAAAATCGTTAACGTTATTGGCATTGAACAGTCCTTGGCGCAGCTGCAGTTGAAGATAGCTCTTTACGCGTTAGGCTACGGTAAGCAAGCTGATAATTTTGTTCACTTCGCCTACAATTTGGTTACTCTTCCAGGCTACAGAATGAGCAGCCGTAGGGGGCGGTACATCACATTTGACCAAGTATTAGATGAAGCGGTTGCTAGGGCATATGAGGAAGTATCGAAGCGCTCGCCACAGTTGGTCGAGAAGGAAAAAAGACAAATCGCCAACTTCGTCGGCATCGGTGCCGTACGCTACTCCCTGGTTGACGTTGATCCCTCCAAGCCAGTTGTCTTTACTTGGGACAGGGTGCTAAACTTCGAAACCAACAGTGCGCCATATGTCCAATACACGCATGCAAGAGCATGTAGCATTCTGCGCAAGGCGGGAATTGACTCAAGACAGCCAGGATTTGAACTCTTGAAGGAAAAGCTCGAACGTGAACTTGTAATGGCTTTGGCCGGCTTTCCAGATACATTCATAGAGGCAACAGAGTATCTAAAACCTAATTTGGTTGCAGACTATGCAAACACACTTGCTGATAAGTTCAATACGTTCTATAACGCGTTACCAGTCATTAAAGCAGAACCAAATGAACTGCGTGATGCACGGATATTACTGACGGATTCAATTCGCACGGTACTGCATAACGCGCTTAATCTAATTGGAATAGTCGCACCTGACCGAATGTAAAGCAAAAGACCTTGGCGCGTAATGTTAAGACAATGATTCTTTGCGCATCCACCATGTTATCTTCCTATAACGACCCGCCTCGAGTCGCGCTTTCAGGATTGATGAAAATAAGGGCAGAAGGAGCAAGTTTTATATCATAATGGTTTTATCTAGCTCTCGCTAGTGACCTTGATGGCTTCAGACAAAGCACCATTGTACATGGTGACTTGGCGGTGCACCAGAAGATGTGTTGGCAGTTGCTTGTACTGCAGTTACACTCCTGAATACGCCAAAGACACTGAGATAGACACCAAAACGGCCTACAAGATGGTTGATGAAATTCACGAGTTCGGCTCTCCATGGTTCGGAATAAGCGGTGGAGAACCCCTTGTACGGCAAGATATTTTCGATATCATAAAGTATGCCAAAGAAACGTACGGCATGGAAATAAGTCTCATTACCAGCGGGTTCGCCTTCGATCAAGAGCGTCTCGACAAACTGGCAAAGTACGAAGTACATACTGCTGTCAGCGTGGATGGCAACAGGGATTCTAATGAGATAATCAGGCGGAAGGGAAGTTATGACAAGGCACTTTTCGCAATGAAGAAACTTTCTGAAAATGATCTGTTGGACTGCATTGTCACGACAATGACCAAATATAACATCAAAGACATGGCCCATCCCGCAGCTTTAGGAGAAGAGTACAAAGCAAGAATGGTGGTTTACCACAACTTGGTTCCTGTGGGAAGAGCTGGTTCTAACATGCCCGATCTTGCTCCAACTCCTGAAGAATATGAGGCCGCATTTAACGAAATTTATGATCTTCAGGTGAAGCTTTCTGGAAAAGTCAAAATCAACGTTTACGCGCCGTTCTACGCGCGAATTGTGCGCCAGAAAAACCCCGTAGATTTTTGGGATTGGTACCAAAATGGATTCTTGGGAAGGTGCACAATCGGCGGCAACTATGTAAGCGTCACGGAGAACGGTGATTACAGGTCATGCGGTTTCCACGAAGGTTACCGACTCGGAAACATAAAGGACAAAAAACTCACAGCAAGTCTGGGATGAGCTTCAGCATAGTGATTTTCATCTCAAGTTAAGAGATAAAAGCAATATCAAGGGTAAGTGCGGCGTTTGCGAATATCGTGAGATCTGCGGCGGTTGCAGGACCCGTGCTGAATATTACACCGGCGACTTGTTCGAATCCGACCCTGCCTGCGCATACATACCCAAGGTTCTCCGAGAGAAATAGACAAGCTCAGAACCTCTTCTATCTTTCGATTAGTCAGCGATTAGTCTTTACGTAAACTGACAGAAATCGTTGAATCAATCGATAATTTGAGAAATGCTCTCGCTATGACCGGGGGTTTTATTTTAAAAATCGCGTACCTGTCATTTGAGTAAACAAGTTCTAACAATTTGCAGTTAACGATTTTCGAGTCAAGCTGGTTTTTGTCATATATGATGAATTTTATGTTGTTTGCTTCGATGAAAGTTCGGTAATCACGGCTGTTGAGCTGGAGCGTAGTAGAAGGTTTCGCATCGAAGAGTCCGTTTAGATCGCTTAGCTGTTGAAATCCTATATCGCTGTTCTTAGTGAGTGTGAGTACGTTGTATGCGAAAGATACTGTTTGATCCAGGCTGATCTTGTCAAAGTTATACTGAAATCGTATGGCGTCAATCTGCATGCTGGCCAAAACGCCTACATTGCCCCAGTCCGGTAGCTGTTCGAATTTGAGTGCATATGCAACTTCTTGATCTTCGGCGTAGAATCCGAAAAAGTTGTCTGTTATTGTCGATCTTCGTGAAATTGACAACTGCCCATTCGTTTTCCGTTTAGAGTTTGAAGGTCTTGACCCATGGATTATCCCAATCCAATATGCCAGGAATGTACGCTTTAAGAAAAGAGAATTGGAGGGTCGAAGATAAGTAGTTACGTACAAAGAGACATCAGTTATCTCGCTTGTTAGCGGAAACAGGGTCCAAGTAACGTTCAGATGGTAGCTATCATTATTCATGAGTGTGGTTTGAGTCACTATCACTTCGCCGTTTGAGTACTTGATCATTAGCATCTTAGGGCACATTCTTGTCATCAAAAATTATTTCCCTCGCGAAAGTGGACAAGGGCCATTTTTTTCTACACCGTTTTGACGATAGAGATATGAAGTCCACATCTGCAGCTGAAAATGGTGACTCTTTCCCAGACTCCGTTTATCGAGACGTAGTTCTCACCCGAAATGTCTCCCTTAGATTCGTAGGCTCTGACCATGGTTAGGCTTTTGGTGGTGCTCGCACTATCAAGTTCAGCAAGCGCACTATCAAGTTCGTAAGATAAGTCCAAAACAGTTTCCGCGATCTGATTTCGCTCGACGACGGGGTCAGTCGCAGCGATTACATTTTTGCCCGAAAACATTCTGAACCAGAAGCCAGGAATCTTCTGTCACGACAACGGTCGCTTCCTCGGGGAAATTGGTTTTGAGCCAGACTCCTGCATCGTAAGCTTTCAAGTCAGAGGTGGAGTAGTATGTCCCTGCCTCGATGATCTTTCCGTAGACGGTTCCGAAGCGAAAGACGAAAAGCAATGCAACCATAATTACCAATGAAACCGTGATTGCCCTTAACGAGAGTTTCTTCCATCTTTTCTCGTATTTGAGGTAGAACGCTGAGAACCAATCGATCGCGAAGTCAAATGATACAGCTGCAAAAACCACGGTCCCTGGTATTAGGTAGTAAATGAACCATTGGAACGGCAAGTACAGGCCGAACAGGTGCGATTCTGCGAGGACAAAAGGAACAACAAAACTTACCAATAGAATTAGGTAAAGAAGAGATTGTTTTCTAGCCTTCAAATCAAAAAACGAAATGAAGATGCCCGCTAAGGCTATTATGAATACGAAACCAAAATTCACCATGAACGCATTGAGAGTAGTCGCCGGGATCTGGTAGAGTGTCGCTTTCTGCATGAAAAAAACATGTGCAATTATTTGGTCAATATAAGGCCACATCGCCTGGAAATAGTAGAGGAAAAAGGCTATCCCTCCGCCTAGGATCACTGCGATTAATGCTTTGAGCTGCCTGCCTCTGAACTTCATGAGCATGAACAAGACGATGGGAGGCAAAGTCAACACGGCAACAAACATGGCGAGCTGATGGGACAAAACCAAGGAAAACGCTGCAAAGAATGCAACGGCAATATGTCCGAAGTCCTTTGTTGCCAAAGGTAAATAAAGAAACAGCAAAAACATGAACGCTAAACCGAGTACGCTGGTGTAACCTCCAAACTGGTTCAGTTCAAACAATGGGAAACAAAATAGTAACAATACTGCGGCTATCCCGCCGATTTTCTTGTTGAAGAATTTTGCTCCAATCAAGTAGACAGAGAAGAACAGCAACCAATCGACAATAACAGCCAAAGTTTTCTCTATAAAAATGAGTTGACCCAGACTATTCGCGCCGGTCAGAGAAATAAGCATGGCCAACAATAGCTGGAAGAGAGGCGGAGTCCAGCTCAAGTTTTCCAGCGATATTTTGCCCGTCTGCAAGAAAATCTGGGCCTTCTCAAGATGAACAGCCGGATCGTTTCCCAAAACCAACCCATTCATCGATATTAGTGCATAGAAAGCGACCATAATCACCGCTGAAAAAGTCGCTGCAAACGTAATCTCAAGTAGTTTCTCCCTCTCAGGGGGCAGTCGCAACACGACTATTTTTCACCACTTAGTCGGGTATCTTTCACAGCGAATATTGCTACATAATCATTAATAAAGACCAAACTAAAAGCCGGGTCATTTGCAAATTTAGGGATCAGTTCAGAATCGCGAACCGCAACATACGAAACGGTTTTATTTTCTATTTCGATTGTATAATCAAAAGCTGTGATTATAGAATTCAAGAAGTCCTTAGGTGAACCCAAGTTGTCTGACTACCATTTTCCCGAAGTAGTCATCTTTTTCCATTTTATCCTGGTAAATTCTGAGGATCGTAGTAACTGAATAAGTACCAACCGAAATCTGGATTTCTGCTTTCGATTTGCCATTTAGGTTGTACTTAAGCAATAAAATGCAGGGATTTTCACGATTTTCATTCGAAACTTTTCGAGGTTGTTCCTCGTGAAAAATCAACTGACAAAACGCTTTGACGCCCTCGTCCAACAAACCCACTGTCCTGTTTGATAGTTCCCCTATAACTTTGCCTTTGCTGTAGATTGTGAAATCAACTGACTCTAGAGAAACATTATCAACCTCGCTCTCTAACACAATCGACATATCTGCAAATTTCAATCCTTTGTAAATTGATGTGACCTGAGTGCAGTTAATGAAATTGTTTCCTTTTTTCACAACAATAGTAGCTTGCTCCGTGTTGTTTTCCATCCACATCTCTTGCACCCGAAGCTCTTCCAAAGTCACGAAGCGCAAATCATCGTGGACTTCATATCCTACTTCTGTTTCCCCATTGTTGAAGTTGAGGAAAGCATAAGGAAAATAGGTCCAGTTAAGTCTGGTCAAGAATATGGGGTTATGTCTTCCAGTATATCCGCCATCTTCCCGGACTTGGGTCAGGTTGTTGTCTATAACGTAGTCTGTGTCAAGCAAATACCTAGCAAACTCGGCGTTTGCAGACTCCCTTTCAAGTGTTAAATACTGGGGATCTACGGCGCTTAGCGTTCGACGTTGCGCAAAACCTGAGAACCACCACCCGTAAAGAGCGTCAGAAACAAAAACCGAGTTAGTCGGTGTGTTCTGTTTTGCCCATTGTATTGCTTCGTATTCCGCCGTATTCATGACCTGGTAGAAACTCTGGACTTTTACGCCTTGAAAGGGCGTCAGAAAGATAGGCACGGCAAAAAACGCAATAACGAGCAGTCCGAGAGAGAAGCCTGTATAGAGATTTTTGCGCGTTAGCCGAGGCAGCAATCGAGATTTGGCTTCCCGGCTGATGTAAGTCTGCGCCCTTTTTGTTAACGCTAAATAAGTATCCACTATGCGAGCGAAAAAACTCGAGCCATGATCGATTCCCAAGGCGACAAGTATTGCGACGGGTAGAACAGTATAGTACAGGAATCTATTGTAGTCTGTATACTGTCCCACTAGAGAACCTTGGGTGAAGAGCAGTGGGATTAGGATCCAAATGGCGAGCAGCAGGGAAGGCACGGTGAAGAAACGCTTCTGATATTTTTTTGAGAAAAAGAAGAAAAAGGGAACACAGACAAAGAGAGGCAATACTAATTCTAGAGGGAGAATTCTAGTCGAGACCAACGCCTGTCGAATGTCTTCGCCCAATGTATTGGACAGATAGGCAGGTAGGGCGTCAATAAGGAAAGGAGAAGCGATCAGGACTCCCAAGATCACCGGCAAAATCCACATGACAAAATTCTTTCTTGGCACTTCGAGTCTTTTTGAAAAGATCGTTCCAAAAATCGCAGTTCCAAATACGGTCACGACGAATATTATTGCGCTTAGAGAGTGTGTGAGAAATATCGTTCCAGATAGAATTGTAGCTGTTACCAAAAAAGGGAGTTGCGAGAACCTTTCTCTTTGCAAGAAAAGATAGAATGTTAAGGGAATGAGCATGAGGGTCATTACGTTTGGGTAGCCTCCCCACAGCAGCATTTCTATGTCAAATCTTGAAATTGCCACCAAAAACGCAGCTATCAAGGCAGCTGACTCTCCCTGCAGGGATCGCACGATCAGGTATGCACAGAGGACGATTATGGAGGAGAAAAACGCCACCACCGTCGAATGCGCTAAGTAATCAGGCATGCTTGTCATCATCATTATGAATGAAACGAAAATGTGGTATCCTGGGAACGTCAGAGAAAGGCCCCCACCCATCTGGTAGAAATTATAGAAAAAGTCTACATTCCCATGTCCTATTATTGAGTAAACAACGCTTTCGTGAAGGCCGATGTCCGCTCCCGGAGGATAGCCCTCCCAATGCATGAAAAGCATCCGATATCCAAATGCGAATGCAAAAATCAAAGCCAGCAGCAGATAATTGCGCGTCGTTTTGAACATTTCTTGTCTTCCCGGATCATAATTTCGGTTCTTCGATGGATAGAGATGTTGTAGAGTCAAAGTTTAAATAGAGTATTCGAGTATAAAAAGCGAGGGTAAAAAAAACCAAATAAAAGTGGTGTTTAAATGTCATGGCTTAAATCTATGATGGAAAAAGAACCTCCTGAACCAGAGCATCCACTCGGCACAGTCGTCATCGGAAACATCGAACCAGACATGCACGACACAGCTAAAGAAGCAGTTCGCAGATCACTAAAGAGAGCCGGATTCAAGACCGTCGACGTAGGCAAGAGCGTTGCTCCACAGGTCTTTATTGACAAAGCAAAAGAGACAAACGCTGACATACTTGCGCTTTCAGTTAACACGGTTCCCGCAAAAAACAATTTGGCGAAACTAGACGAAGCACTGAAAGCAGCAGGGCTCAAGGACAAGATAATTGTCATTATGGGCGGTGCTGCAATCAAAAAAGAAGACGCAGTGGCAATGGGTGCAATTTTCGGGAAAAACAAGGAAGAAGGCGTTGAGATAGCCAAAAAAGCGATAGCCGAAAGGAAAAAATAGACTCCTTCAGATGAGGCAAGATGATAAAGTTCAACACAAAACAAAACATCTATGAAGTGGGGAAAGTAAAAGTTGGAGGCCAGCCTGGAGAACTGCCAACATTTCTCATCGGTTCCATCTTTTGGCTCGGCCAGAAAATGGTGCTAGATGCAAACAAAGGAATTTTCGACGCAAAACAAGCTGAAGACATAATTAACAAAATGCAAATCCAGAGCGACATAAGCGGAGTTCCGTTCGGTTTCGACATTGTCGGAACTACGGAGGAAGCCTTTTCAAAATACATTGATTTCTGTGCCAAGCACAGTGAAGCTCCGTTAATGCTGGACGCGATGAGTCCGAAAGTCCGAATGGCTGCCTCAGACATTGCCAAGAACATGGGTCTACAGGACAGATGCCTCTACAACTCCGTCTACAAAGGCGTTACTGACATGGAACTTGCGAAATTGAAGGATAGCGGAATCAAAATGTCCATAGTCCTTGCTGACAATCCAAGAGACAACACCTTGGACGGAAAGATGGCGATTCTGCAAGAAGCCCTAGCGCTTGCTGACAAAGCCGGAATTACTAAACCATTGATTGACACAGCAATTCCTGCGTTCGCTCCGGACATGGGTACAGCTGTAAGAGCTATACCACAGATCAAAGAGAAGTTTGGTCATCCAACAGGCCTGGGAACAGGTAACGTCGTGACTACTATGGGCTGGGTCAAAGCAAACATTATGAAAGAATTCAGAAAGGGCCCTGTCACTGCTACCAACGCAATAATGCAAACAGTTGGCGCGAACTGGCTCATGTTTGGACCTGCTGAACAAGCTGAATGGGTATTCCCCGCTGTGGCTATTGTTGATACTTACGTTGCATCTGCTATGGCTGACTTGGATATTAGACCATTAGAAGAGACTCACCCGATATTCAAAGTCTTCCTCTAAACTTCCTTTCTTTATTTTTTTGAAATTTTAGCGGCTAGTATTTTTGAAGGGCAAATATTGAAGCCCACTCTCTGGCTTGAAATAATTGTTTCCTACACTATTTTGACCATGCTTGTTGTATATTTCGTTCCAGCCGATTCACTGTTTTTCATTGTCCGTTACTTGATTAGCTTCATATTTTTGGCAATTGTGCCAGGTTACTGTCTTGTGACGCTACTGTTTTCCAAGAAAAACCAACTCGAACTAGTGGAGAAGACAGTATTGTCAGTAGCATTGAGTTTTGGCATCGCAGGGCTCGTAGGATTAGTCTTGGGGCTATCGTCAGTGGGGATAGACTTCACTTCGATCACTGTTTCGCTGACAGTCATCGTACTGATTCTAGCGATCGCTACTTTTATCATCAAAAGTAGGGAACTCCGAGTGAAGAGTGGCCAGTCCCTCAGCTAAATACAGGAAGTACTTTCCCACTCTTAATTCTGCTAGTCCGAAGCCCCCCGGACTGCCAAGCAGGCTGGAATTAGGTTAAAAGAAAAAAGCGGGTTCGATCTTCCTAAAATTGAGTTACAAAAATATGAGGTTAGTCTAGAAAAGCGTTTCCCAACGATTCACAAGCTCTAAGACTTCGTCGCCGCCGTGGTCTTTAAGGAATTCGCGAGTTTCTTTGTCTGCGACCGCGTTCTTCTGGAACTCCTGAATCCATTGAGCCTTCTCTGCCAAGAAGATTATTCCATCTATGCCTGTTCTGGCAGCTCGAGTCGCAACCGTTAGTATTTGCTTGGTCGGTGCAACCGTCTCCCATGTTTCTCTTGGACCTCGGACGTAAAAGTTTACGAATACAGGTTTCTTCAGGATGCTCTTGAACCCTCTTGCTATTGTTTCCCAGTACCAAGGTGTAGGATAAGCTTTCGAGAACATTGGAATTACAAAGTAGTCTGCGTATTCTGCCATTGCATCAAAGTCATAGCCGAAGCGGACCTTGCCAAGCAACGGATCTGGCAAACAATTTACAAACAATGGTTTATTGCCAACGCGTTCACGAACTTCTTTGAGGAATTCAGTTACCGTCTTGGCTCTCCAATCTATCCAATTGAGCCCGCTCAGACGCCATATTTCCACACAACGAGGACAAGTGCAGAATGCATGTTCAGCAAAGTGTTGACTGCTTATACTTATGCCCGGCGTAACTTTGGCGCATTCTTCAATTAGCTTCAGATTGTACTCACGAACTTCCGGGTTCGTCATGCATAAGACATCCCACCGGAGATTGAATTTCTTGTTTGTGCGGAAGGCTGGCCCCTGAGCGCTCACTGAAATCCACTCGGGACGCTTCGCGGCTAACGCGTTGTCACCAAAACATGCTATGTTAGTATACATTTTCGGGTTTGGTTCTCCCACTGTTCCCGATTCTGGCTTGATACGATAGAAGTTATAGTCGACCCCTTCAACTGGCTCTGGTTGATACAGAAAGACTCCAAATTTCAAAGTTTTCACCATTTCATTATTTTGCTAACGCAATAAATTTTGCAAGTTATTTAAGGCTTTCAGTTTTCCCGGCAGAAAGGGCATTTTTCACCATGCTCGTTAAAACCTGCTTTAAGAATGGAGGCAGATTTACCGTGTCCAAAGACGTCGAATTAGTGAGTGCAGCACTTGATGTTTGACACGACTGGAAGATTTCCCCGAACTTTTTGCTTGTCTCCTCAATATTGCCTAGCTCTGGAGGGATAAGACCTTTCTCAACGTCTTCGTCCATTTTTAATGCTGCCATCACAGTTGACGCAACTACTGGATCGTTTCTCAAGGTCTTGTCCAAATAGGATTCTAATATTTCCTTACCTATGTTCAGATCGCCATTCTTTGACAATTCGCTTGCCATTTTCTCGATCGGGAAATGGCGCTCTTTCAACCGGGCTATTATGGATCTGCAAGACATGCACTCGGCTGCCCTCATCACCGCCTCTTTCACAGCTTTTCTTGTGCAGTACCCAACCAGCTGACCGAGTTTAGACGCTGGACCACCATACACTATCTGCGGTCCTCGATTCGTTTCGCCCACGACTACTGCGTCTGTTATTGTTCCTGTTGCTTCGTGGCCGGAGTACCTGCTTCTGATGTCTAGCTCACTCAACGCTGCCGCTTTGGCCTCAGTTATAGTTATTAGAGACCCTACTAGGCAACTTTCGGTTGGATTTCCGTCTATTACGACTATAATGTTTATTGTGCCTTCGATTTTTTCAGTCACAATAGGTTCGCCTGCCGACTCGGAATAGTTGCAAGTATTACCTTCATTATCGGATGCGGTGGCAATGGCACTTACGCCAAGTTCGCCCTCCTTCTTTGAGACTAAGGCGAAGTTCCCAACCGATGCAGCAGTTACCATTCCGATGAAGCTTTCATTTAGTCCGAACTTTTTCGCGGAATCCATTATGTAGAGTTCAGGATTGCCGTGGAGCAAACGATCACTGCATGACTTAAGAACTTCTACGTTGAGAATTGCGCTTGTCTTCTTCAGTCCACCACCGTTGTGAAAGGCTGAACTTACTGTGTTGAGCGGTGCATCAGAGAGCACAGCAAGCACGTTTTCTTTCAGGATTAGTTTCACTCCAGCTACTGCGAGGTCAAATTGTTTCATGCTTTCACCTTTGTCATTTCTGACTTGGTTGCTGCTCGTCTTTAACTGTTATTGCTTTTGTTGGGCACAAGTTTGCGCAGACGCCGCATTGTGTGCATGAAGCAATGTCGAGAACTTGAGGTTTCCCCTTTGAACCAATTTCCAACAAGCCTAAAGGGCAAGTGCCTACACAAATGAGCTTAGAACAAGGTGGGCATTTTTTAGAATCGATAAAAACAGGCAGCGGGAGCTTTTCCATTATGAGTCAACAACTAAATAAGTGCCGTGAATATATCTGTTGCGCGATTGAGGTGAACAACGTGAAAATGGGCTTGGTTACGTACACTCCCGAAAAAGTGGAGGGTTTTGACATGCACGTTTACTACTCAAAATGGGCAGACGGCTCAATTTTTCCAGCAGCGAAAGAAATGCAGAATGATGTTACTTGTTTTTGCGACGCCAAAGCTATCCGGGAAAACCCAAGTTTAGTGGCCGTTTCAAAAAATGGTCTTGCCTTGAGAAAAAACCGGAAACTAAACATTCCATTCGATTTTGTCTGCCCCACAAATCCTGCTTACCAAAAAAGAATCCTTGATTATGTTGAAGAAATGAACAAAGAAAAGATTGAAGGTGTGACCCTAAACCTTTACCATTTCCCAGATGAAGAATTCTGCGTTTGCCCCCGATGTGTGGAACTTTGGCGGCAAAGCGGACTCAACTGGACAGAGTGGCGCGTGCAAGCTATAACGAGTTTTCTAAAAAAGGCGAAGAGTCTGACAAAGGGCACGTTTGCTGTTGAGATGTATCCCGATCCAGTGCTCGCAAAGGAACGTTTCGGGATAGATTTTGAACGTATAGCAGAACTTGTGGACTATTTTCATGTTCCTCTTTCTGCAAGAGACTACACAACGATGTACTGGGTGGATCTGCTGGCGAGAGATTTCACAAAGATTCTGAAGAAACCTGTTGTTTTAGAGTTGAGCGCAGAGATGCCAACTGATGATAAGCTTGACGCACTCCTGACTACTACAGCATATGTTTCAAGACACAATCTGAAGGGCGTACTCTTTCTTGTACATGATTCCGAGAATGCTAAGCAGATTTGCCGTTTTGCGGTTAGAAATGTGAAGTTTCAAGGATGGCTCAGAAAGTTCGAGTTCACAGAGATGAGTCAGATCGTTGATGACTGGGTCAAGGCTTACTAAGTTTCGTTCTGTACTCTCTCAGTCTCTGCATATCCAAATCTACTGTCACTATCGAGTCTTCTTGCGCATCGGTCACTTCTTCGATGATGCCCCAGGGGGCGATCACCGCGCTTCTTCCGCCTTTCGCGTTTGAACAGACGTTGCCCACTTTAATTACAAATACTCCATTGTCTGATGCCACTTTTTCGGTTAACGGATGCCCCTTGACACTCGGGTGAGTTCCCATTGCTGCAACCGGTAGATACAGGATTTCAGACCCTAACTTTACCGTTTGTTTCACGAGGTCTGGGTCAAACATATCTGCACATATAATCAGGCCAACCTTACAGTGCGTTGTCTTGATGACAACAGCTTTGGTTCCCCTCGCAACTCCGGCTCTTATTTCGGCTCCAATGGGGTTCTTTTTCTTGTATTTTCCTATTTGCTCCCCATTTTTCCATAAGGTAGTTGTGTTGTAGAATTTTCCATTCTCTTCTTCCAAGAGTGTTCCGCCGAGAAGGTATATGTCGGGTATTTCCTTGGAGACTTTGAGCAAGAACTCCCTCGTCTCTCTGTAAGTCTCTTTGAAGATATTCTCTGCTGAGGTGAAATCTTCCATACAACCTGGCACAGAGAAATATTCTGGCAGGGCTATAAACGCAGGCTGTTGCGCCGCAGCCTTGATGATTCCTGCTGAAGCTGCTGCAAGGTTTTCTTCAAGCGCATTTCTGACTTTCATGTGAAGCAAGCTTATCCGCAGAAAGCGAGTTTGCTCCTGGGTTTGGTAGATTGGTCAAAGTCACCGACATCGAGCCTTTGATATGAACGAGCAGCTAAAACTTTTAAAGTTAACTAATCGACACAAAAACTGACGACAAAGGTATTGGCAACTCATGTGTTCAGTTTTTCATATTTTTTCAGCACATATGTTTAGAGCTTTCAGGATTTTTGTACTCATACGGAAAATTTATATAAGTCCGATACGACAAATCCAGAGTATCTCGAGGGAAATATCATGGAACTCAACGAAAAGGAATATGCTAACATTCTGCCAGGAACTAAAGATTTAGTAAACGAAGTTGTGCGGAAAAACATGGCTGACGCCATGCTATTTTCGGCAGGAACCGACACGCAAATCATCGCATTATGAAGCGGTGAAATATAAACCCAAAATTCCATGCTTGACAATGGCTTTTAAACATGGAAACCCCAGGGATGCTGAATACGTAGAGAAGATGGTGAAATTCCTGAACCTTAATCAGGAAACTCATGTTTTCGGTCGCGACGACGTTCTTAGTTTTGCTCCGAAGGTTGTAAAGGCGTTGAAGAAATTTGACCCAATGGAGATAAGGAACAGCATGCCTGTCTACATCGGCCTGACTCTGCTGAAGAAAAAGGGCTTGAAAAGCGTCTTCACGGGAGACGGTTTAGATGAGCTTTTCGGTTACCCATGGCAATTCCACTTATCCGAAGCAGAATTTCAGCAGAAACAGAAAGAAATGTGGCTGGACATGAGTTTCTCGTCGATACCTATGGCTGAATCCATGGGAATGAGCATCAAAGCTCCTTACTTAGACCCGCTTTTCATGAACTGGGCCAAGAAACTGCCTATCAAGCTGAAGATTAACATGTACAAAGGCGTGAAATACAGTAAATGGATACTCAGGAAGGCATACGAGGATGTAATTCCTGAGGAAATTATTTGGCGTCCCAAAGCTCCTTTGGAACAAGGAACAGGAACCGAAGTTCTCAGAACATTCTTCAACGACATGATCTCCGACAAGGAATTTCAAGAGAAAAGAACAAGAATCCTTGAAAATGACGACGTTAAAATCCAAGATAAAGAGCAGCTGCTCTACTACGAGCATTTCAGGGACATCTATCGGAAAACCATCCGAGGTCTATCCTAACAACGGCGGAGTACAATGCCCATACTGCAAAAGCTATGTCAAAACTAGAATTCAGTTCTGCAAGGTTTGTGGAGCCTACCCCATATAGCATTTGTTTTTTAGATCAGTATTGCGTCCGCGGTATAAATTAAAATAACAAAATAAAAATATAGGGCACTTAATTTACAACGAGGTGCAAACTGATGAGTGACCCGTATTTCAAAAAGAAACTCAAACCCATAAAAGTCAACAAAAAAAGTATTTCTCAGCTCCTTTCGGAAATGAGTCGAACCGCTTACCAGGGTAGAAAACTCGGTGAAGCAGTCGAAGTATGGAAAAAAATGATCGAGGAAAGAGACCTCACTATAGTTATGGGTATCGCGGGCTCATTGAGCACCGCTGGACAGTGGACAATTATTAACTGGCTCATGGAAAACCGTTACATTGATGTTCTGGTTAGCACAGGTGCCAATGTTTCGGAAGACATCGTGGACGCCATGGGATTCGGCTACTGGCAGGGCAGCCACATGGTTGACGATGAAGCTCTTTTGAAGGCAGACGTAAACAGGTACTACGATGTTTTCGGAAAAGAAACAGACTATCGAAAAATGGAAGAACTCGTAACTGACTTTATCTTAACACTCAAAACAGATTTCCCGTACTCCTCCGCTGAATTTCTTAATCTGCTCGGAAAATACCTAGGCAAGAAAAAAATCCCAAGCATTACCGCGGTTGCGGCAGCAAGTGGCGTCCCCATATTTAGCCCAGCCATGACTGATAGCGCATACGGTGAAACATTTTTGCTTGCCAAGAACCAGGGCCATACAGTAATGCTTGACTCAGTGAAGGAGTTCGATCAATTCGTAAGTATAGGCGAGAAAACAAAAGACGTAGGAGTGGTTTATGTCGGAGGCGGCGTTCCCAAAGACCTCACTCAGCTTATAGCAATATCCGTCTCACCAAAAACCAGCGACAAAGGTGTGCCTGGCAGAGAGGGTCACCTCCGTAAGGGTTTGCAGGAGTACTATTACCCTCACAAATATGCCATACAAATAACCACTGACTCGCCTCAATGGGGTGGCTTAAGCGGTTGTACACTGGAAGAGGCGATAAGCTGGGGCAAGATTAACAGTGAGAGCGGTACCCGGGCTGTCTGCTATTGCGATGCCACTATAGCCTTACCTCTGATAACTCATGCACTCAACGAAAGAGTCAAAATCAAACGCAAAGCGCCTGATATGTCTTGGCTTTTCAACAACATATCCTAAGTCTTTCTTAGCCGCGAAAGCAGGGCGCTTGTAATTAGAGGAAGTATTAGCGAAGCATCGCCTTCGACCATGACGCGCTTTGCTTTTTCACTGATTTTACCCCATGAAACTGCTTCACGAGGTCTAGCTCCTGAAAGACTGCCATCCCACTCGTCCGCAGTGCTGATGTAAACCACATAATCCAAGCCGTCTTTGAATTGGTTCCACCAAATAGTATGGTGCTTCGATATTCCGCCGCCGACTATTAATGCGCCTGTTTTCTCAGCGCCGAAAATCAAGTCGCTCAGTTCTCCTTCATCTTTAAGCAAGTTGAGTCTGAAGTCGTGGTCTTGGCTGAAGAGCCAGGTCTGGTATCCCACAGCTCCGTCTGTGATGCCAGGTACGTACACTGGAATTTGGTTTTTGGCGGCCCAATATAGAATTGAGCTGTCGTTGCAGCAGCGTAAGCCTATCTCCCGACAAAGTTGACTGCCCGAGACTTCCTTTTTTTCTTCTCTCCACAACTCTTGCAGCAACTTTTGCATTTTCTCTTCTATTATTAAGCCGTAGCTATCATTAGGAACCAGCACGTTCCCCAGACGATTTAACCCCTGTCCGTGCAGTTTTGTGTCGTTCATGACAAAGGAGCCTTTGTAATAATTTTTCCAACAACGTGCCATGTCATGGTCAATAGTTCCACAGGTGGTGACAACGACATCAACAAGCTTCCTTTTCACGAGTTCTCTGAAAACCCCTCGAGTGCCTGTTGCAACGAGATTTCCAGTGAATGAAAGAAATTTTGTGCAGTTCTTTGCTCGAATCATATTCTCAAGAATTTTAGTGCCGACGGCGAGCTTTCCAACTGTAAAACCCCACGCTTCTTCCATCTGATTCACAAGATCATTGACCGACATTTCTTCCTTGAACTCGTAATCCTTTATGCTTTCTTTCAACATTTTCTCTCTCAACTCCATCTCAATGTTTTTCTTTAGGAGGTCAGAACAAGTAACTGTCGAAGCATTGACTAATTAAGATAATCATTTACACAAATAATAAATGATTTTTCAATCGGATCCCCCATCTTAGGAATTTTGGACCTCAGGGCAGGTCTTGCTCTCTAAAGAAACCCTGTTTCCTTCAATCTTAGTGCCAGAATAAAATCGCCTTTGATTTGAAGCTTGCCGCCGAAAAAGGCTCTTTCCCCGCTTATCTTGCCATTGACAACGTCCAGGTAATCTTCTTCTTTCATTGTAACAGTCAACTTAGGCGATGAATGGATTCCTTCCTTAACTTCCAATTGTTGGTTCTTTATCGTAACCACCCAGTCGCCACCATTTGACCCAACAATACTGACCTGAACGATCACGTCAATACCTGCCGCCTTTTCTGGTTTGAATCTATTGGGTAGTATCTGCTCAAAGAATTCTCTAGGTGTTTTTGCTTCCATTTTTCAAACGTCTTCAGTATTGTTTTCTTGTTTTTCCAGGATCATGAACCTTTTCTTTAACGAAGCTAAATCCATTTCGCCCTCACCCGCGCCTCCTAGCGAATTTACTAGAAGCTGAATTTTCGCTGCTTCCTCGATCATTTCATTCAAGTCGCAGGCAGCTTGAATGGTTGATCCTATGGTTACTATTCCATGATTTCCAAGGATCACTGCGTCGTATTTGGCAATTTTCTTTTGAATCTTTTTCGCTAGTATTCTTGATCCCGGTCTCTCAAAAGGAATAACGGGCACTCCATTGGGAAGTCGCATATACATCTCAACCTGTAACGGAAGGATTTCTCTTTCCGCAATCCCGAACGCTGTTGCCGTGGGAGCGTGTGTATGCACAACCGCCTGCGCGTCTTTCCGAGTCCTGTAGATTGCCGCGTGGATGGGTGTTTCCATCGATACGGGCAGTTCTCCCCTGACCTTATGGCCTTGGAGGTCTACTACGACCAGTTCTTCAGGTTTCAAAAATTCCAGGCTTACTCCCGAAGGTTTTATCAGAAATTCATCTGTCTTTGGTATTCGCGCACTTATGTTTCCAGCATTTCCTACAACTAGTCCCTGTTTGTGGAGTCTTTTCCCTGCCTTGGTCAAGTCTTCTCTGATTTGCTCAATCATGTTTTCCATTGTGTTGATTCTCCCTGAAGACTTTCTAACCGAGTCCATTTATCGGTTTTTGCCCATCTCTTTTTCCGTAGACATTTTGTGTTTCATTATCTAAACAGATCTTTTTCTTTCTGGTCTAGTAAGTGTTCTCACTGAAGGATTTTCTTCCGGTACGTAATCGTATCCCCTTATGATAGCTGCAGGTATTCCTTCATTTGTCTGCCCTATTACAAGCTCTGCAGCAGATGCCAGTTCATCGGCCACTGCCGTCTGTTTTACTCTCAGAACATAGCCGAACAAGTCTTTTTCTCCGCGTCTGTCTCTGATAGGCTTCATTCCCGCTAGTCCTATAGCCACGTTTATTTCTCCCATTCTTAGCGGTCTGCCATGAGTGTCTGAAACAATTACCGCCACATCGCATCCGCTTAATCTTCTAATTTCATGTCTAATTCGCTGTGCTGAAGCATCAGGGTCTCTGGGCAGCAATGCCAGGTTTCTTTCGCCTTCGATATTGGATTTATCTACGCCTGCGTTCGCGCAAATAATTCCGCTTTTTGTTTCGGTAATGAGGCTGTTGTTCCCCAAACGTACAATTTCTTTAGTTTCGCGAAGGATCACTTCGACCAATGCTGGTTCTTTTCCTGTTTGTTTGGCGATGTCTTTGGCCCGTTCTGATGGAGAAATCTCGTCGAGATTGACTATGTTTCCTTCAGCCTTGGAGACTGCCACATGAGTTATGACTATAACATCTTTTTCTTGTATAGGCGTTCTCTGTTTCTTCGCTGCAAAATAGATAAGCTCGCCTATACTGTCCCCTTTTGCTATTAAGGGCAGATTTTCAACAGCTATTACTCTTACATTTTTCATTCAGTTTACTCTTCTCTTGGTTCTATTTGCTAATTATGCGATACGGTTTAAGGTTGTGTTGCTTGAAGAAAAATGCTGTGCTAATTGTCAATCAATTTTTGAGGAAGGTTTCCTAAATAACCCACGGCCCCGTCTGCATAAGCACGCGTTGAATCCAGCGAAAATCTTAAGGCGCTAAAAACTTCTATAACTATATTTGAACAGTATTCTCTGTCAAGAGGTAATGCCCGCCTTGGGAATAGAAAACCTGGACAGCATTTTCAATCCAAAAAGTATCGCTGTAATAGGTGCAAGCGAAAGAGAGGGTTCCATAGGTGCTAAAATCCTGCGAAATTTGGTGGGGACGAATTATAAGGGAGCTGTCTTTCCAGTTAACCCTTTCAGACAAATCGTACAGGGAATGACTGCTTTTCCAAGCGTGTGCAAGATTCCCCAGAAAGTGGATCTCGCGATTATAGCCACGCCAGCACACACTGTTCCACAAATCGTGGATGAGTGTGGAAAGGCAGGAGTTTCAGGAATAATCATCATATCAGCAGGGTTCAGAGGCACCGGTGATGAAGGTGCACTTCTGGAAAAAAACATGCTTTCGTATCAAGAAAAATTTGGCGTGCGCATAATAGGACCGAATAGCTTCGGAGTGATAAGACCAAAGATTGAATTGTACGCAACATTCGCTGAAAAAAAAGCAAACAGTGGAAAAATTGCTTTTTTATCCCAAAGCGCTGCTTTGTGCGCTTCAGCTTTAGATTGGGCTTGGGACGCCCAAATTGGATTCAGCGCTGTCGTATCAACAGGGTCAACTGCTGAAGTCGATCTCGCCGACCTTATTGATTACTTCGGAAGAGACGCACAGACCAAGAGTATTGTACTATATATAGAATCGATAAGGAATCCGAGAAAATTTGTAAGCGCCGCACGCGACTTTGCCAGGACAAAACCGATAGTCCTTATCAAAGCTGGGCGTTTTCAAGAAAGCATCGAAGCCGCACTTTCCCACAGCGGCTCATTGACTGGAGAAGATGCTATCTACGATGCCGCTTTCAGACGCGCTGGAATTGTCCGAGTTGAAACCATCAACGATCTTTTTAATTGCGCTGAGGCTTTGGCAATGCAGCCAAACCCAGCTGGACCTAATTTGACAATAATTACCAATGCAGGTGGTCCAGCAATAATGGCTACCGATCATTTGATTTGCAGAAGCGGCAGTCTCGCCCACTTAAGCCCTGAAACAATTCAAGCCTTGAAAAGTATTTTGCCTCCTTACTGCAGTTTGACAAATCCAATTGACATTTACGAGGAATCCTCGCTGGAAAGGTTCAAAAATGTGATTGAAATCTGCTTGAAAGACCCTCACAGCGATGGCTTTTTGGTTATCTACACTCCTCAGGGCGCAACAGACTCCTTAGGATTGGCTGAAACGATAGTAGGCCTCGTTAAAGAAACCAGGAAACCGTTTCTTACAGCTCTAATGAGCGAAGACAGCCGTTGTCGAGAAGCCCGTCGTTTTCTGCGACGAAATAGTATCCCTTCCTTCACCACTCCTGAGGAAGCTGTCTCAGCTTTTATGTACATGTATAATTACACACAAGACTTAGAACTTCTTTACCAGACTCCAAAGGAACTTTCGATCCAACAGGCAGACACAAGGCTGCTTAAAGATATTATCAGACGAGCTTTCTGCGAAGGGCGATTTGTACTCAGTTTGCCTGAGTCTGTTCATTTTCTAGAAGAGTATAAAATTCCAGTCGTGAAGACGTTTGTTGCGCGAACATCCGAAGAGGCAGAGGCCTTGGCTTCCGGGGTTGGGTATCCGGTCGTAATGAAAGTTCTTTCTCCACAGGTTATTCATAAATCCAAGATCAAGGGCGTTGTTCTCAACATTTGTTCTTCTTTAGAGATTGAACCTTTCTTCAACGAACTTCAAAATAAAATTAAAGCCCTCAGCCCAGCAGCCGCGTTTCAGGGCGTTGCGATTCAACCCATGTTACGAGAGAGAGGGGTTGAACTTCTCGTGGGCGCAAAAAGAGATGCTCAGTTTGGTCCGGTCATTGTTTTTGGGATGGGTGGGACTTCGTCGGAGCTGTTTAAGGATATAAGTATCGGTTTTCCACCGCTAAATCAGGTATTGGCAAAGCATCTCATTGAGGCTACAGCGATAGCAAGACATGCACCATCAGGCGGGAGCCCGCTTAACCTGAGCCTTCTTGAGGAAGTGCTGGTCAAGTTTTCACAACTAATACTGGACTTTCCTGAGATACTGGAGATGGACATTAATCCTCTGCTCGTCACCGAGAGCGAGGTTGTAGCAGTTGACGCTCGTATTGTCATTGATAGGGCTAGAGTAATGCGGGAAGCTAGCGAACACAGTGATCAGGCGCTGATCGCTGCTTACCCAAAAGAATACGTTGCGTCGCGGAAACTGAAGAATGGAGTTGAAGTAGTTTTGCGTCCCATAAGAGCGGAGGATGAAGGTCGCTTCAACGAACTTATCAAGTCTCTTTCAGCTGAATCTATGATGTTCAGGTTCTTCAATGTAATTAAAGAGATGCCTCATGAAACGCTCACCAAGTACTGTAATTTGGATTATGACAGACAAATCGCAATTGTAGCTGAAATGGGGCAAAATGGGCAAATAATTGGCGTCGGGAGAGTCATTGTTGAGCCTGACGGGAAAAACGGGGAATTTGCAGTCTTGGTCCATGACAAATGGCAAGGTCTTGGGCTTGGATCAATGCTAATGGACTACATTATTCTCGTAGCAAAAAATATGCACTTAGAGAGAGTCTTCGCCTATATTCTCTCAAAAAACTACAAAATGGCGCAATTGTGTAAGAAAAAAGGATTTGAGATGGAAACTTTGGATGAGGAGACTATTAAGGCATCATTAATATTGATTTAGTTTAGCTTTTTTATTTTCTGAACTTCTGCAGTTTCTGTAGCATCTCTTTGTCGCCTTCAGCATCTCCAGCGCATGTTGCGATTATGCCGTCAACAAGACCATCCAGCTTTGCAGCAGTCTCTTCAACTTTGTCCATGGTTGTGGTTACTGGCCACCCGATCATTTTTACAGTCTCGACATTCTTTGGAGTTCCCACTAGGAAGTATGCGTAGATTGGCTTGTTCAGACGTTTAGCACTCTTTTGCTACCTGTTCTAGAATCGGGAAGGTCTTATCTTCTAGCCTCATGAAGTAGATGAAGTCCCAAGCGCCTCTGACTCGTTCCAAGGTCTCTTCTACAGATCGTCGTGCTGTCAGTAGGCAGCCTAACTTCAGGTTCTTTAGCTTTACATTGGTGCGCAGGAAGTCTCGCGCTTCTTCGGATGATTTCAGCATTTTTATGGGTTCTCCGAATTTGGGGTTGTCTCCCATAGTTATTGCCAGACCGTCGAGACCTATGATGTCTGATGCTAAAGCGAGACCTCCCACTTCTACGGGACCTTTGTAGTGTAGTATGAATATTGGCACGATTATTTTTTCAGGGTATTTTGATTTGAGTATGCAGCTTACAACTGTACCGCTTGCCGCTGGAAATCCGGCTGCGCTGTCAGTTACGTTCCATCCGTCTACTAAGTCCTTGATTTCTTCGGCGAGCTTCAGAAATTTGCGTGTCGGAACAAATTCGTTTAGTATTTTCATTTGAGATATCATCTGGGCTAAAGAGAAGTTATGTTTGGATTAAAATATCTTTTGCAGAAGTGAAATCTTCTTTCTATTTGGGTTTGTTCTGGGCCATTTTCTTGTTTAGAAAGACATCAATTTCCAGTTTGCGAGGAAATGCAAATAAATCTCAAAACCGAACTATGCCCTGTTGAGGACTTATGAAGATCGCAGTTTCAGGTAAGGGCGGAGTAGGTAAAACATTAATTGCGGGTGGGCTGGCGCATGGTTTTGCTGAAAGAGGGTTGAAGACGATAGCGATTGATGCGGATTCTTCACCTAATCTTGCTTTGACCCTGGGCTTGTCCGCTGAAGAAGCTCGCAAGATTGTGCCCATCTCTGAGAACAAAGAGCTTGTTGACTCTAAGACGAGTACCGGTTACTCAGGAGTCTATCGTTTATCCTTTACCGTTGATGATATTGTTCGAGAGTATTCTGTGAGCACTCCTCTTGGTGTGAATTTGATAGTCATGGGTACTGTAAAGTCGATGGGCTCGGGTTGCATGTGTGCTCCGAACGCAGTTATTCGAGCTTTGCTTCGTCACTTGATTGTTGACAGAAATGAGGCTGTTGTATTAGATTTGGAAGCGGGCGTTGAGCACATAGGCCGAGGAACTGCAAAGCAAGTTGATGCTTTGCTTATAGTGGCCGACTCAAATCTAAAATCTCTAGAGACTGCTAAGACACATTCACGATTTAGCGGCGAAAGCTGGAATGAAACAACTCTTTCTTATCGGGAATAGAGTTATGAATGACGCTCAGAAAGACGCTATCCGAGTTTTCGCCGAGAAGAATGACCTTTCCCTCCTCACTTTTATTCCGTTTGACTCGAAGGTGACTGATGCGGATATGCAAGGAGAAACCCCTCTTATGAAGAAAGATATCGAGGCTGTTCGAGTCATAGATGGGTTATGCGAGGCATTTATTAAAAAGGGCAAATAGGTTGATTTGACCAAGGTTGGGTGATGTCTGAATGAAAACTATTGTAACTATTGGTCGTGGAGGAACTGGAAAGTCAAGTTTCGTGGCATTGATGGCTAAAAGCTTTGTGGAAGCAGGAGTGCTCCGTTGTTACTGGTGGATGCTGATCCCGACCAGAATCTTGCCGAGATGGTGGGCGTTGACCTCAAAGAAGCTGGCAAAAACAACCATTTCGGAGCTGCTTGTTAGCACATTCATTGAGCAAGGGGGTACAACTGTCGGAGTTCCTCCAACTGAACGAATAGAGAGCAAGATATGGAGTAGCGGCCTGTTTGAGAGTCCCGATTTCGATTTCATAGCTGTCGGCACCAAATGGGTTGAAGGCTGCTACTGTATGCCAAACTCCGCCTTGAAAGGGGCACTGGAATCTTTGACCAAGAATTACAAGTATGTCCTCATTGATTCCCCGGCGGGGCTTGAACATTTGAACAGGCGCATCACATCAAAAGTCGATGATATTCTTGACATTCTAGACCACTCAAAGAAGATGCTTAGACCACGTTAAACGAGCGTACCGCATCGCTAAAGAAGTCGACATGGAATTTGACAATTTTTACCTCATCGGCGGCTACCGATTTCCCGCAGAACTCGGCAGTAACGCTGAAACTGAATTGAAGTTTAAGTATTTGGGCAAAATTGCAGCCGATGAACAGGTAGACGATTACGTTCTTGACGGGAAATCATTGCTTGACTTGCCTTCTGACAATGCCGCGTATCGTTTCTGTTAAGGCTATTATGAAACTGACAGGTTACATACAGTAATAGATTTGAAAGCAAGCCAGACTTATTGTTGATGTAGCCTGGACGAGTTTTATGCTTTATTTTCTCCCTGCGATGACATCGTCAACTCGTAGGGAAAGGAGGATGAGGACCACTACCGGTGGAACATGCTCTCCCAGTGGGGCATACGTCAGCGGCAATAATGACAAGTGGAGCAGAGACCTGCTGCTGGCATAGGGAAAAGTGCGATGCGTCGGTATATTCCTCTACCAATGAATCCTATAGCGCTCTCCCAGTTTGCTTCAGTACAACGACGTACACATAGTCCGCAAAGGATGCATTTTGTCTGGGGCAATGGTGTCTTTGATCTTGAATCGAGATAAATTCGCGTTGTATTCACTGGCTAAAGCCATCATTTTGCCGCTGACATCTTTTCCTGAACGTACGGCAGCTAATTCTAGTATGGTCTTTCTCATTTTGGCGATTTTGGGAGATTTGGTTTTTACCTTTAATCCTTCCTCCACTGAATAGCAGCATGAGGCTACCACTTGAGTTCTTCCTCTTTTTTCGATTTCTACACTGCAAAATCGACAGGCGCCGTAGGGTTCCAGTCCTTCATAGAAGCATAAGGTTGGGATTTCCACACCTGCATGCTTCGCTGCCTCTAAAATGGTTGTTCCTTCCTTTGCCTTAATCTCTTTATCATCAATCTGCTAGAGTAATGATTTTACTCATTCTATTTCTCTCCTTTCAATTTTCGAATTGGTTTCATTCCTTTTGGTGGAGGCGGAATGGGCTCTCCTGAAAGCTTTTTCACCGCATGGAAACTGCAAATTTCATAGCATGTCCCGCATTTTATGCATTTTTCTTGATCAATCCAGTGAACTTGATCCTTGTCGCCTTGAATGGCTCCTGCTGGGCATTCGTTTAAGCAAAGAAGGCAAGCTTGGCATTTCTCTGGATTTATGTAAAAATCTATCAGAGCTTTGCAAACTTTAGCCTTGCAACGTTTCTCTTTTATGTGCTGCTCCCATTCGTCTCTGAAATACTTCAGAGATGTGAGCACAGGATTTGCTGCGGTTCTGCCTAATGCGCAGAGTAGAGCATCTCTTCATTGTTTCAGCTATCTCTTCAGTTGTCTGTATGTCTTCACTTTTCCCTTTGCCAGCGCAGATATCACCTAGAGTGTCTGGAGAGCACTCTCAATCCTTCACGGCAAGGGATGCATTTTCCGCAGGATTCCTCGAGGAGGAAATCGACAAAGTATCTAGCCACGTCTACCATGCAGGTGTCTTCGTCCATGACTACCATGCCTCCAGAACCCATCATTGAGCCAACTTTTGCAAGTTCATCGTAGTCTACTGGAATATCGAGGTACTGCTCTGGGATGAAGCCTCCGGATGGTCCTCCGATTTGAACAGCTTTAAACTTCTTGCCGCCTCTAATGCCTCCACCTATCTTGAAGATTAAATCCCGAAGAGTTATTCCCATAGGTACTTCCACTAAACCTGTGTTGTTAACTTTCCCAACGAGGGAGAAGATCATAGTTCCGCTGTTGTCTTGGGTTCCTATGCTCCTAAACCACTCAGCGCCTTTAAGGACTATTAGAGGGACGCTAGCCCATGTCTTAACGTTGTTGAGGAGGCTAGGTTTATCCCAAAGGCCTTTAACCGCTGTGTGAACGTATTTGGGTCTGGGTTCACCAACCCTTCCCTCGATTGCTGTCATAAGAGCGCTGGATTCTCCTGAGACAAAAGCTCCTGCGCCCTTGTGAACCTTAACCTTGAAGCTTAAGACTCGAGCCCATGATGTCTTTGCCGAGCAATCCGTACTCTTCAGCTTGCTTTATAGCTGTGAATATGTTTTCTACAGCTATAGGATACTCTTCCCTAACGTAAACAAAGCCTTCATTGGCTCCAACCGCATACGCGCCTATTATGAGACCTTCAAGCACACTGTGAGGATTACCTTCCATCAGAGATCTATCCATGAAGGCTCCTGGGTCTCCTTCATCACAGTTAACGATGACATACTTGGGTTCGCCAGGTGCGTTCCGTGTGGTTTCCCACTTTAATCCCGTTGGAAATCCTCCTCCACCTCTTCCCCGCAGTTTTGACTTTTTAACTTCCTCAACTACCTCTTCAGGTGTCATTTCGAAGAGGGCTTTGGCAAGGGCGCTGTATCCTCCTAGAGCAATGTAATCTTCAATATTCTTTGGGTCTATCTTCGCGTTGTTTTCCAGAAGCAATCTGTGCTGGTATTTGTAGAAGGGTATGTCTTCGAGCTTTTGCACTCCTTTGCCGGTGGCTGGGTCTTTGTATAGCAACCGTTCCACAACTTTCTTTTCAAGAATGCTTTTAGAAACAATTTCAGGGGCATCTTCAGGCTTAACCTTGAAATAGCAGATTTCTTCTGGATATATCGTTACTCTTGGTCCCTGCTCACAGAAGCCCAAGCATCCCGTTTCTTTGATTTCCACTTGATCTTTTAGTCCTTGCTTCTCCAGTTCGGCTATGAATGCTTCCTTAACCTTCGGAGCGTCAAGCGCAACACAGCCTGTGCTGACACAGACCGAGATGCTGGATTTGCTTGGTTTTCTCTTGGATTTGATTTCTTCGCGAAGTTTTTCGAGGTCTTTCGGTGATTGTATACACTTTAACGGTTCCCATGTTTATTCACCTACTACGTGTATTTTGATAGAATTTTTTTCACGGCAAGCAACTTCAAGTTTCCATAGTATTCGTCGTCAATAGTCATCATTGGGCCGAGAGCGCAACCGCCTAAACAGTTGACTGTTTCAAGACTGAATCTGCCGTCTGTGGTGACTTCACCAGTGTTTATGCCGAGAGAGCTCTGCAACTTCTCAAGGATTGTTGGTGCACCTCTCACTCTGCAGGAAGTTCCAGAGCAAATCCTTATTAGATGTTTCCCTCGGGGACTGAGAGAGAAGGCTTTGTAAAAGGTTGCGACTTGGTATACTTGATTAATAGGTATCCCTAATTGTTTGCTTACTTCTAATAGCATTTCCATTGGAAGCCAGCCGAAATTCTTCTGCAATCTCAAAAGGATTTGAATTAACATGCTTTTGTCGTATTGGTAGTCCTCTATTGTCCTATTCACTATTCCAGCAATACCGAGCAATTTTACAGGGTGCTCTTTTGATGAGAGTTTGCTTTTCGCCTCTGTATCCAACCCTGAGCGCGCGTTTGCGTTGCTCCACATCCAACGTTTTTGACGTAACATTTGAGCTTTTTCTTCAGGGATCCTGACCTTGTAACGACATCTAGGGCAGGTGGCATAATGCTCGTTCTCGCCTTGGTAATCCCATTTGTAGTCACAATGTTGACAAATAAGCAATACCATTTACTACCTACCTACCTACTAACAATCCATTTGCCCATAAGTGCTATAAGAGGTTTTCGATTAGAGAGCCCCGCGTGGGTGGACACATTGAAGGGCGTATTCTGATTTAAGAGGGAAACTTTGTAGTCTTAGAAGCAAGCGCAATGGCTCCTTTTCTTACTGCCTAGAATTGCGTTCTTGAAGCTTATCTTCTTCAGTGCCACCTGACTTTTCGCCGGAACATCAGGAAAAGTTTAAAACTATGTGTAGGTCTCCCAACCTTTACAGAGGTTCAGAGTTGACTAGTAAAAACGTGCACGTGAAAATTGACGAAATGAAGACCACCACTGGTCTCATTAAGAACCTTGAAGTTTCTATAGGCAAAGTTGTTGATGACTCATGGACGGAGCCCATGGGACCAACTCCAATGCCATCGATGAGCACTTTACGAGATTGGGACATGAAGCTCCTCGAACAGGTACAAGCCCTTTTACATGCCCGATTGTGACCTCTGCTGCCTCTGCACTTTTGGCAAGTGTGATTTGACAGCGGGAAAACGTGGGGCATGCGGCTTGGACATGGCTGCTCAATCATCCCGTATAGTGCTTTTGGCTTGCTGCATCGGAGCGGCAACTCACACGGCACATGCTCGCCACATGTTTCATCACTTAATCGAGAAATATGGTCGCCGATATCCCTTAGACGTCGGCGGCTTAAACATTAAAGTTGAAGCTCCCAGTCACTCGTCTGGTCACTGGCATAAGACCTCAAACTCTTGGCGACTTGGAAGAAGTTTTGGAGTACTGCTGAGAAACAAATTACCCAACTGCTCTCCGTAGCCCACACTGGTCAAGAAGGCAACAACTTGGATTTTGAATCCAAAGCCTTCCACGTTGGCATGATTGACCACGTAGGCATGGAAGTCGGCGACATCGCTCAAGTTTCCACCTTAGGCTTTCCAAAAGCTGAACCTGAAGCTCCACTTGTTTCATTGGGCATCGGAACCGTTGACACGTCAAAGCCAGTCATCATGTGCATTGGTCACAACGTCATTCCATCAGTCGGAATAATCGATTACATGAAAGACAACAACTTAGCCGACAAAATCGAAGTCGTAGGCTTATGCTGCACCGCACATGACATCACACGATACTATCAACCGAGGCAAGAATCGTCGGTCCAATCACCTGGCAACTACGCTTCATCCGAGGCGGATTCGCAGACGTAGTCGTTCTCGACGAGCAATGTGTCCGAACAGATGTTTTCGACGAAGCACCGAAAAGTTCACGCACCAGTCATCGCTGCGTCAGAGAAGAACTGCATGGGCTTCAAGAACCGCACAGACGACCCCGCAGACGAAATTGTTGCTGACCTCGTAAGCGGCAAAGTGCCAGGCGTGCTGATTCTTGACCCTGAAAAAGTCGGCGAAGTCGCAGTCAGAGTCGCCCAACAAATTGCGCCAGTCCGCAAGAAACTCAAGAATCTTCCAGAACTCGAGGAGATCAAGAAGCTCGCCAAGACCTGCAGACAATGCAACCTATGCCAAAGAGCTTGCCCACAAGACCTCAAAATCCCGCAAGCCATGAAGGCAGCAGCTGAAGGCAACATTGCTCCACTCACTGACCTGTACGAGTACTGCATCGGATGCGGACGCTGCGAAGAAGCATGCCCAGAAAAACTCAATATCCACAGCTTCATAGTCAAAGCTGGCGAGAAATTCATGATGGAAGAAACAAACTTTTGCCGCGCAGGCAGAGGCGCAGTTCAAGACGTAGAAATCACGCAACGTCGGCAGCCCAATCGTGCTCGGCGAAATCCCAGGCATCCTCGCAGTCGTCGGTTGCAGCAACTATCCGAAAGGCGGCAAAGACGTCTACGACATATGCAGAGAATTCGCCAGCCGACGCTACATCGTCGTGACTTCAGGCTGCTCAGCCATGTCCGCAGGCAGCTACAAGAACGCAGACGGCAAAACACTTTACGAGGAATTCCCAGGCGGCTTCGAAGCTGGAGGCGTCCTCAACGTCGGCTCATGCGTCGCCAACGCCACATCGCAGGCGCAGCCATCAAAGTCGCAAACATATTCGCCAAACGAAACCTCAGAGGCAACTACGAGGAAATCGCTGATTACATCTACAACCGTTTAGGCGCAGTCGGCTTAGCATGGGGCGCATACTCTCAGAAAGCCGCAGCAATCGCAGCTGGCTTCTGGCGCTTAGGCATTCCAGTGCTTGTTGGTCCACACGGCAGCAAGTACCGCCGTATGCTCTTGGGCAGAGAAGACAAACCCGAAGACTGGGAAGTCTACGATGCACGCACAGGCAACAAAGTAAACGTTGGTCCAGCACCTGAACACTTGTTCCAGACAGTTGAAACTCCACAGAAGAAGCCATGGTTACCATCGCGAAACTGTGCATCAGACCCAACGACACATGGAAAGGACGCAGCATAAAACTCTCACACTACGTTGACTTGCAGCAAACGCTACTACGGAACAATGCCGCAAGACCTGCACCTGTTCGTGCGAACGATGGCTGATGTGCCCATGACGTTGAAAGACGAATTCGCAAAGATTCTGGAAGCAAAAGGCTGGAAGGAAACCGTGATTCCCGACCCGACCTTGCTTCCGAGAATGGTCCGTAAAATGAAGGAGTGAGAATGAAATGTCCTGTGAACCTTGGCAATGTGCAGAAGTATCCGCAACAAAGAAAGCAAACCCCATACAGAAACCCGAAGTAGCTGTAGCCATGATAAAGAAAGCCAGCTCGCCCAATCCTCGTGGTGGGCAGCAACGCCACTGAACGCTGGATGGAAGGCAAACAACTAATCGACTACCTTATCGACTTCGCCAGAGCCTCAAAAGTTCCAGTTGTAGCAACAGCCCACATGGTCGGCGAATTCCTCAAGACGCGGCTACGAACCAGCAGGCTTCATGTCTGCAATGGACATCGGCAACCGCTTGGTTGACCCTGAATGGCAAGGACTTGACGGCAAAGGACCACCCTGACCTAGCGTTATTCGTCGGCTTACCCTACTACATGGAAGGGCTAATCCTGTCAGGACTCATGCACTTTGCTCCTGACCTGAAAACCATGACGCTTGGACAACATGTATCACCCTCATGCAAGTTGGTCTTTCCCAAACGCAACTCTGGAAGAGTGGGCGAACAATCTCAAAGTCATGACTTCAAAATTTGAAGGAGGACAATAAGAAAATGTCAATGTTTAAAGACATACCCGTAGACGTTGGCGTAATCTACGAAGGCGAACGCATCCGCAGAAACGACATGCAAGTAGAACTTGGCGGTCCAACAGTCAAAGAAAAATTTGAACTAGCCAAAGTCAAACCCCTCGACGAAGTTGAAGATGGAAAAATAACCATAATCGGTCCCGACATCAAAGACATGAAAGAAGGCGGCGTCTACCCGCTCGGAATTCTCGTTGAAGCCGCAGGCGTCAACGCTTGACCAGCAGCTTGAAGGCGTAATCGAAAGACGCATACACGGCTACCTGAACTACATCGAGGGCTTCATGCACCTCAACCAGCGCTACGACATCTGGATACGCTTGGGCAAAAAATCTTTCCAGAAAGGCTTGAACTCTTTCGAGTACATCGGCAAAGTGCTTTACAGACTTTTCAAGAGCGAACTGCCGATAATCGAGAAAGTTCAGATAACCTTCATCACCGACCCAGCCAAAGTGAAGGAACTTTACCCCGAAGCCATGGAAGATTACGAAACAAGAGACGCCAAAGCCAGAGGCTTGAAAGACGAGGAAGTTGACAAATTCTACGGCTGTGTCCTATGCCAATCTTTCGCTCCAAGCCACGTTTGCGTTATCACACCACAACGCTACTCCAACTGCGGCGCCATCAGCTGGTTTGACGGACGCGCATCAGCGCAAATCGACCCGAAAGGACCAGTGTTCGCTATCGAAAGAGGCGAATTGATTAACGCTGAAAAAGGCGAATTCTCAGGCGTAAACGAGACAGTCAAGAAACGCACTCTGGGCGAAGTCAACCAAGTCTGGCTCTACACCGCATTCGATCACCCGCACACTTCATGCGGCTGCTTCGAAGCAGTAGCCTTCTACATTCCAGAAGTTGACGGTTTCGGCGTGGTCAACAGAAGCTTCAAAGGCGTAACAGTAAACGGTCTTACCATTCTCAACTCTTGCTGACTCAACAGCTGGAGGACGACAAGTAGACGGATTCCACGGAATGTCAATCGAATACATGCGCTCCAAAGAAGTTCCTCGCGGCAGACGGCGGATGGAACCGCGTTGTCTGGCTGCCAAAAGAAGTCAAAGAGCGAGTCAAAGACTTCATTCCAGCAGACGTCGTGGACAAAATAGCCACCGAGGAAAACGCGCAAAATATCGATGCTTTAAAGGCGTTCCTGAAGGAAAAGAACCACCCAGTCGTCGCAAGATGGACAGAGAAGCCCGACAGTTGAAGAAGCGGCACCAGCAGAAACGAATGGAAGAAGGCGCTATGATGCCTGTAGTGACAGCGGCAACGTTGCCAATAATGGCTGGCGGTTTCAAAATAATCCTGAAGGACGCGAAGATCTACGCCAAGAAAGTCATAATCCGCACGATGAAAGGCGAGAAGAAAAGCTAAAGGTGAATCCCTGTGGCTGAAAAAAAGAAGAAAGATGAAGACTCTGGGTTAGCAACTAAGCCCGGACCTGCTTGATCTTCTGGCGAAGTTTCAGGAGATTGAGCTTGAAGACTTCGAGCTTGAAGTTAAAGATTTGGAAATATGGCTTGAGTCAGGAGCTTTACCAAGGCAACTGATACCCCAAGCGAAGACAATGCCCTGTCGCTCAAAGGCAAACCAACAGAGCTCATTGCGACGCAGTTCACGCCTCCCATTGAGACATACGCGGGCAAGATAACTGAAGTAAGACTAGGCGCAACCAGAGGCGAAGGCGGAACACGTGGAAGATCAATCGTAATCGGCGGAGAAACTTCGCCTGCTTTCTACTCTTTTGAACGTCCAATGTTACATCCACCCGTGATCACGCTTGACGTTTTCGACATGGAAGTTCCTCTGTCTAAAGCGGTCAAGATGCACGTGAAAGAAGTCATCGGTGATCCTGCAGCTTGGGCTAAACTTGCGGTTGAAAAGTTCGGTGCAGACATGGTAACAGTTCACTTGATCAGCATTGACCCGTTGCTGAAGAATGCGACCCCAAAAGACGCGGTTAAAACTGTGGAGAAAATACTGCAGGCAGTTGACGTGCCATTGGTTATCGGCGGTTGCGGGGACCCAGTTAAGGACGCGGATGTTTTCGCGGAAATCACTGAGACCTTCGCTGGAGAACGTTTCCTGATGAGTTCGTTAACCGCGGACATGGATGTTGAACGTTGCGCGAAGTTCGTCAAGAAAAACGGGCATGTGGCGTTGTCTTTCACTCCCATGGATTTGAACTTGGCCCGTGAGCTTAACCGACGTTTGTACGACTTTCTAGGCAGAGAGGATATCGTGATGGACTTGACAACAGCTGCTTTGGGCTATGGTTTGGATTACGCTTTCACAAACATGGAACGTGCGAGGATTGCTGGCTTGATGGGTGATGTTGAGCTTGGCACATCCGATGTCTTCCGGCACAACGAACGCCTGGGCAGCACGTGAAGCTTGGCTGAAGATGGCGCCTGAGTGGGAGCCGCGTGAGCTTAGGGGTCCGTTGTGGGAAGTGACTACTGCGTTGACGCTGTTACTTGCCGGTGTGGACTTGTTCATGATGATGCATCCTGCTGCTGTGAAAACGTTAAAGGACGTTACCCGTCAACTGGTAAGCGGAAAGAAAGCCGACGCCTGCAAGTTCCTCGATTGGGTTTCAACAAAACCATGAAGGACGGGAATGAAATGAGCGCAAAGAAAGGAAAGCTGGCGTAAAAGAACTCAGTCCAATCGACGTTTACAAGCTTCTCCCCAAGACAAACTGCAAAGAATGTGGCCAAGAGAACTGTATGGCTTTTGCAACTAAAATCGTGAATCGCGAAGTCAGTATCGATCAGTGCCCGCCGTTGCTTAAGAAGGAAAACGAGAAAGCTTACAATCAATTGAAGGAGATGCTGAAGCCCCCGGTAAAAGAAGTAGTGGTGGGCGTAGGCGAGAAAGCTGTGAAGCTCGGCGGCAAGCTCGTCATGTACCGCCACGAGTTCACATACTCTAACCCGACAGCAATCGCGATTGACGTCACGGATGAAATGCCTGAAGAAGAAGTTCTCACCCGCATAAAGAACACGGAAAAATTCAGCTACGAATACATCGGCTACACGCTGAAACTGGACATGATCGCAATTCGATCAACATCAGGTGACCCTGAAAAGTTCAAAGCTACCGTCAAGAAAGTGGCTGAAAACACAACCCTGCCTCTCATACTGTGCGCTTTAAACTCAAACGTTGCTGAAGCGGGTTTGATGGCAGCCCCGAAAGCTAGACCACTGTTGTATGCAGCAAACATGGACAACTGGAAGGAAATGGCGGAATTAGCCTTAATGTACAATTGTCCTATTGTGGTTTCAGCACCAAACGATCTAAACATGCTTGTTTCCTTGGCCAAGACTCTTCAAGACTACGGAGTTGAAGACATAGTTTTAGATCCTGGGACCTTCCCAAATGAAGGATTGTCTGATACGCTGAACAACTTCACAATGCTTCGCCGTGCAGCTTGCAAGGCAGGCGAGGAACTTGCTGGTTTTCCATTGATAGGCGTTCCAATGGTTGCTTGGGTGGACAAGGGCGACGCTGCCGACGAAATAGTCAAGTGGCGAGAGGCCTACTTGGCGGGCATGCTGATCGTTCGCTACGCTGATGTCCTCATCATGCATGGAGCTGACGGTTGGTCGCTTCTTCCTAACGCAGTACTTCGGCAAAACATTTACACAGACCCTCGAAAGCCAGTAGCTGTGGATCCAGGTTTGAAGGTATTCGGTACGCCTAACGAAGAATCACCTGTGTTTTTCACCACGAACTTTGCCTTAACATACTACACTGTGGCTTCGGACCTTGAAAGCTCCAAACTCAATGCCTACTTGATCGTCGTGGACTCTGAGGGATCAGCTGTGGACAGCGGAGTTGCAGGACGCAAACTGACAGCTGAAAAGGTTGCAGACGCCATTAAAACAACAGGTATTGAAGGCAAGGTGAAGCACAGAAAAATCATAATTCCAGGCAAAGCGTCAAGGATAAGCGGCGAAATTGAAGAGTTGAGCGGCTGGAAAGTCCAAGTTGGACCGCGCGACTCCTCGGAGATACCGAAGTATCTCATAGAGAAATGGCAACCATAAAACCTCTCTTTTTCTTTTTTGTTTCTTTGTTCTTCGTTTAGAAGTAGTTGTCTTGACGCGCTTGCCTGTTCCCACGATTTTCAGAATAAGTGTGTGAAAGAAAAACGGTTGCGTGTTCCGGAAAAAATCGTTGTTGTTGTTGTTCTTCTCGCAAGCTTAGTCTATCATATAGAGAATGCGGGACTCACTCTGAAACGAATCTGGAAACAAGCACGCGCTAAACTGACTATTACTTCTTTCATAAGGTTCATTCGGTTTCACAAGTTTGTTCGTCTTTCTTAGCTCGTGCCAAAATTATTAAGACCTAACGAACAAGTGTAAATTAAGTCGAAGGATGCAATGCTTTGAATGAAACAAAATTCGGCGTGTTTCTCCCTTTCTACGCTTTTAAAAGTGTCAGCGGTCGATATTTTGATGTTCTTAGGAATGTTGTTCTGGAATGTGAAAAATGTGGCTATCACTCTGTCTGGCTAGATGACCATCTGATGTACAAGAATAGTTCTATTCTTGAATGCTGGACTACCCTCTCGGCGCTCTCTTCAATCACCAATAGGATCAGACTCGGAACCATGGCGTCGTGCAACTCCTTTAGAAATCCTGCCCTGCTCGCTAAGATTGCCAGCACGGTCGATGTCATATCAAACGGCAGGTTGGAACTAGCCATCGGAGCAGGAGCCCAAGAACATGAGCATATCGCCTATGGTATACCCTTTCCAAGCCCAAAGGATAGGATAAACCGCATGGACGAAGCTGTTGAAGTGATAAAGAAGATGTGGACTAGAGAAAAAGCAAGCTACTCAGGAAAATACTATCAGATAAAAGAAGCAGTATGTAAACCTAAACCTCGGCAGAAACCACATCCTCCAATAACTATCGCTGGAGGGGGCGAAAAGTTGACGCTGAAAGTAACGGTCAAGCATGCGGACAGATACGACTGGGGCTACTTGCCATCACTAGCCGTTTTTAAGCACAAATTGGCAGTCCTACAAGACTACTGTCAGGAGATTAGCAGAGACTCTCAAGAAATTGAGAAGTCATGTTGGCCAGCAGGTCAGATATTCATTCATCAAGAAGAAAATGAAAGGAAACCAACAAACATGTTGCCAGAAACCGAGACGGCTAGCTTCAAGGGAACCTCTCAAGAACTCATGGGTCTGATAAAGCAATACCAAGACTTGGGTGTGACTTTCTTCATGCTGTTCTTCGGAGATCTTCCGAATGTAGATGGCTTAAGACTGTTCGCCGATGCTTTCATCGAGAAGACATTGTGACATTCTGAGAATTATGAAAGCTTGAGCCTTAAAAGTCCCCTCGGACAATGTGCGACAACTCGTGCTCCAAAATTTTGGCTATATCGTGATAAGGGTTTTCGCGGACGAGTATCACGTATTCAGCTATTGTTTCAGAATCGTTGAACACGCAAGCATCAGTGTCTTCAGTTGAGAGTACTTTTCCCCACTCCTCTAACTCTCTTTCCATGTCTTCGTCACATCTTCTAAGTCTTATGACCCTGTCAAAGTCGTCGTCCCTTAGCTGAAAAACTTTCACTTCGGGGAAGGGTTTGCTCGTCAGCATGTTCCATATTGCTACAAGCTTTTTCTGGGGAATGGTTTTCGCTTTTACCCTAATTCCTTCAATCGTAATCATTGAGAACTCGACCGTTCATCAGATATTATAGTCTTTTCATGTCTCCTGAAAGAATCATGCTTTTCAGATTATCCAAATATCGTTTCGAAAAAGTTGTATCTACGGTCGCGTCAACATGTTGACAAGTTATCAATATTCTTGATTCATAAGTGTTAAGTTAATCGGACGAGAATCAGCTTCCTAACAAAAAACGGAGGAAAACATGAATGACTGACTATTTGGTTCTGATGAAACTAAACCCGGGTAAGATAATAGACACGTTGGGAGCCATAAGAAATCTCTCTGAAAAACCAGTATCTGGCGTCGACCTCTGCTACACAATGAACATTTTCGGTGCTTGGGACGTAGGTATGTGGATCAACGCTGAAGACAGTGCACAAGCACTTGAATTTGTACAAAAGAAAGTAAAAGACATGAACGGCGTCACAGAAGTCTATACAGTTCCAACTTTCCCACATGGCAACAAGAACCTACGCGCTGAAGAACAAAAAGCTGCCAAGCCATAAGAAAGTAAACCCGCAAAGTGAAGGATTGAGCTTAAACTCACTTCACTATTTGCTTTATTTTTTCAATTCACCTTTTATTATTCGGAATTCACTGGAGAGCACAGGCGGCTTTTTGTCCAAAATGAGTATGTCAAAACTGAATGTGGAGTACTGATTCATAAGAGCTAATTAGTCAATTGAGGAAAGCAGAATGGAAGTGAGGTAAAATGATAGAAATAGCTGTTCTGCCGCAAAAAATAGTCGACATAAAGACCTCAGTCCTGAAGTCTCGGGTTGATTCCAGAATGGCTAGAAGCATGGGTGAACAGCTTAAGAGAAGATTCTTCAGAAATTTCGGTTTCCTAAAGCCCGATGCTGAAGACGTTAAGCTTGTCGGGTTTGAGAAGTATTATGAGCCCTATCTTGTGATCGGCGGAACTTATTCAATTGATTATTGTAGGCAACACATATGCACAGTTAAGGTCGAGGAAAACACTAAGGAGATTTTTGTTGGGGGCAAAAAGTTCAGAAGCGAACGTTCAAACGAAGGGGATCAACCGACTAGAATCGTACAGCTTGAAGGCGAAGAGATTGTCCACTACGAAAAAGAAACCTACTTCATTCTTGACAGATTTAGAAGAGAGGTCTCACCTGAAAATTTCTCACTCGCTCCATATGAAGATCAAGTTGATAATCCAGAATTTGTTGATATGAGTTTAAGAAAATGTGACAATTCCACGGAAGCTGATATAGAGTTTCTCAGTGCAAGAATCGCTCACAGACCCAGAGACGCTGCAGAAATTATGAGGGAAATGTTCGAGATCACGGAGCGTACAATAATCTATAGGCCAGTGTATGAGCTCACATTCCAAGACTTGAAGACAGCAAAAGAAGCCACCCTGCAGATCGACGGCGTCAGCGGCAAGATGGCTTTAATGAGATATCGCCAAAAAGACAAACGCAAATTGTCAGAACCACCCGTGTCTTTCCGACCAGATTTTTTTGCTAATCAGCTACCTTCTCGCCAGAGCGAACCCCAACTTAGGTCTTTGAACAAGAGTCCAGAAGAGAAGAGAGAAGTTGAACAACAGTCGCCAATAATTGACAGTGCTCAACTCTCCAAAGAAAGTCTTCCCCAAAGAGAAGAGGTTCCTGATTTTCCAGCTGATATTAAGGCTGAAGTTTCTACTGTGGGCGATAATGTCAATGCGGTAATTGGCGATTTAGAAATACCTTCGGGAACAAATATCAATGAACTACTGGTTGTTAAAGGGACTTTGAGAATTGGCGATAGGTGCCGAATCTCAAAGGAATTGAAGGCTTTGGGTGACATAATAATTGGTTCCGGAACAGTAATTGAAGACAACTTGGTTTCTGGTGGAAACGTTATCGTAGGGGCCGGCTCTGTATTCATGGTTCAATTAAGGCGGCAGGAAGAATTGAATTCAAGAAAAACGCCATAGGCGGCGAAGTTGCAACAGTAAACTCAGATGCTGCCAAAGAACCTGTCGACCTTGAATTTATTGCTAATACTGAAAGAGATTAAAGCGTCGTCCGTGAAGAATACTCGTTTCCCTCCGGACCATAGCGCACGTATATTATCCGGTTTCCGAGTCAACTTTCCAGAAGCGAAGATTTTCGAAGACGTCAATCTGCCATTAGAAAGGATAAATATAGCAGGATAACTTCCGGCAGTGTCACCCTAATCCAAGACAATACCTGTTTTTCTGGGGGAATTTTCAGTACCGTATTTTGAAGAAGCAATATCCTTATAGCGCGCGCATGATTCTTCCTGTTCCTACAATTCTTTATTCGGCTTGTTTTTTTCCCATTGACAGCGGGTGAAGTGTGTTATAGCTATCCTATGAAGGAATAGGCTTTCGACAGATTTTTCTCAAAGAGAATCGAGGTTGACGTTGCCCCAGTCTATAGTTTGCAGGTCAATTTTGCCAATGACTAATTGTTAGCGCAGAATCAGTCTTATTTTGAGACCTTATTAGTAATAATAATTTTGGTTTCATAAACCAGATAGCTTAAGCGAGTTCATTTCAAATCGGTATCTAAATGGGAAAAATAAGAAAACTTCGACTTTTAGTAGGCGTAAAAGGCATTCTTAGCGTTGCTTCTCTAGTAACCATTGCACTAGCTTTGGTGGTCTACACGGCATCTGTAACAATAAACCCGGTACAACAATTAACCGTCGGAGCCACTGCAGATACATGGGGAGTCTACATTAACGAAGTCGACCAAACAAGATATTTGCCAGGAAATCTCTTAGAACCAACCTTTAACCCAGTGAACACAGGTACATATGCGTTCAAAGTAGTGACAGATGCGACCAAGGTTTGCGCGGTCAAGATCGAATTGACATCAGCAATCAGCAACACAGCGTTCTCGAAGTTTGACATAACTGTAAGCTATTGGACAGGCTCAGCTTGGGCAACAGCAACCTTGTACAATGCTGAGACAGGCTCAACAACCATACCCGCAATCAATGGATTAAATTCTGGAGCTGCAGGATACATTCATCACCCAGTATCAACCACCACATACTACCTTGTAAAAGTCACTTACTCTTACGATCTGGTTGACGCTACAACTCAAGTCACAGCTACCTTCCACTACACGCCACTACCTAGAGGGTCCTTCTAAACCCCATTTTTTATATTTCATATCCACGAGAGATATTCAACAAACGCGCGCTATTGCTGTCTCTTGGAGTTGACTAATAGACTAGGCATGGATGGACGCAATTCCAGATGTCAGAAGTTGAAATCGTGCCGCAGAATATAGTTGAGAAAAAGACTCTCATACTGAATTCTAGGCTGGATTATCGTAGCGTGTGCTCATGGGGCGAGGCTCTAAAAACAAGTTTCTTCGTCAGACTCGGTGTTATCAAACCTAGGCGCGACGACATATCCCTTGTTGCTGCAGGCAAATATTACGAACCTTATCTTGTTCTTGGTGGAAAATACTCGATTGATTATTGCAGGAGGCATGTATATGCTTTTGGAGTTAGCGATCAGACACAAAAGATATGTTTTGGCGAGGAAATATTCAAAAGCGAAACCCATTCATCTAAAAAGCTTTCCAAAATAATAAAGATTGCAGGCGAAGAACGTTCCCATTACCAGAACGAAACATACATAATATTTGATAGAATGATGAAGGAAGTCTCGCCTAGAGAATTCCCCTAGCACCTTTTGAAAGTCAACTGGAAGATTCCGCGAAACTCGACTTGGATTTGCGAAAGTTGAAAATATCCTTAGATACAGAAATAACGCTTCTTCGTTCACGACTCGTCAAGAGACCTTTAGATGCAGCAAAAGTTATCAGAGAGAATTTTGAAATCAACCAGCGTCTAGTAGTTTTTCGACCCGTTTACGAATTGGCTTTTCAAAACACGAAGAACGGAGAAGCGGTTACTGCTTCAATAGACGGAATTACCGGTGAGATACTTGGACAAGAATTCTCCAAAGGCCTTCATGAAAAAACTGTGAGATCTTTCAAAGAAACTTGCACTCTTGGCGCTCCATCTACAAAAGGGCAATTATACAAAGGTGAACAGATTAGATCACAACTTGCCTCCCTTCCCAAAATCTCTATTAAGACTCCCCAAAACACAGGACAAAATTGCCCCTTGGAAAAGCCCACACCTAATCTGAAAGTGAAGTCTATTTTAGGGGGGCTTTCATTAGTTGTGGGTCTCCTTGCAGCTAATTTTGCATTGTTTGGATGGCGCACTCCCTCAGACACTTTCTATCTTTTAGGTGAGTATGCTCGTTACGCCTGTGCTTACGGCGGGCTTGGTGCCATAATATTCGGATCAATGCTAATCAACGACTTTTTTGTCATGAGGTCACGACCCAAAGAACAGTCAACAGCTGACTCTCTCGAGAAAGTTGAATCTGACAAAGAACAGGTTCACTTTATGGTGCCTGAATTTGAAGAGGAGAAAGAGGCTGACTCACAAGTTTCGTCAAAGCAGAAACCCTAGCAAAATATTCTTCTTAGTCTGCCTCTTTTCATGATATTCCCTATTTCGGTCTCTCCATTGTTTCATACACCGCCATAGTTGCTATGATAGTCCAAACGCGCGATTCAGTGCAAGCAACTGAATCAACTCCTTGCCTAATGGATAATAGACTATTAAGATTTTTGGAGCTGTGTTTTCGGGACAAAACTGATGATCACCAAAAGATTACAGGATTTGAGTATAGCGTTTCAACAGCAGGTAATCAGATTCTTGCTTGATTGGAGCTTGGAGATGGCAATGGATACTACTTCCTGTCTAGATGCATGGGAAGAAATCAATTCTAATTAATTTACAGTTCTAATTTAACGCAGCTAGCAATGCTGGTTAAGCATACACTGAATGCGCAAGGACAATAGTCAATGGCTACTTTAAGAATGGGACAATCACCAAACTAATCCGTGGAAGCAGTAGAATACTTGATCTGTGAATAGCCAAGGTAAATGGTTATTTGCCAGAAGAACCCAAAGGCGATGCAGTTAGCCTTTTTTTCCAAAATGGGCGGTGAAAATCTTAGTTTAGTCCCTTTCTTGATCTTCTTATATTTTCTAGAACTTCCTCTGTAACCTCATTTTTAGTCAAATTTCTCACAAAAATAACATCATTCGGGTTGAGATTAAACGTCAAGCTTATTTGAAATCTCTTGGCGTCCAGAAAACTGTTTATTACTCCATCCAATTTTCCATCCTCAAAATCAAGGTCAATCATGACATGAAGCGTTTTCCTCAACGCATCTTTAATTACGCCGAAACTCTCTGGACTCACTGAAGGTTGGCCGTTACCTGGTCTTGCCATAATCTCTCAACTGATTAGACTCTTAGCCATGCTAATAATTTCAGTTATTTCCAGAATCGACATATTTCTCAAAAATTTCAGCTGCAGGTCAAAAAGAGAATGTTCAATTGGATGACCTTAAAACAGAATTCGAAAACGCAAAAACAGTGACCCTGTATGCGATCGATTTGCCAGGTAGATTATACTACGTATTGAAGACTCTTGCCATTAGAGTCAAACGTGGAATCTTGAGCATGCTTGAACAACCAACGCGAGAGCTTCTCGCACCTATTTGGATCGCAGGAAAAACTCTTCTCATCTTGATCCCAAAACTGACAGGCAGAGCAAGGGATTTCCACGTCGTATTCCATCTTACATCGGTCGTTATGTCAATCCAAATTGATTTATCACTTATGAATTCCAATTACGGTCCGAGCGTAGTGATTGCAGATAAGCTTGAAAGAAACAAAAGGATTTTTATGCCCAATCCACAATAGCGAATTGGCATTCATAATCTTCAGGAAAATTGGCCTCCTTGATGGCAGATTTGGCACTCGTTAACGGCAAAGTCAGGACAATGAATCCTTCTAAACCCACTGCTGAAGCCATTGCTATCAGAAAGGATAGAATAATCAAAGTCGGAGCAAACGAAGAGGTTAAGCTGTTTGTTGGAAAGAACACAAGAGTAGTCGATCTGCAGGGTAAAACGGTTGTTCCCGGATTCATTGATACCCATATTCATGTTGCGGATTTTGGGAGATTTCTCTTGTGGCTTGACCTAGGCGGAACTGAGTCCATAACAGATCTCCAACGTCGTCTCAGAGAGCGAGTCGAGAAAACTCCTGTTGGAAAATGGATTGTAGGTCGCGGCTGGAACCAAGCCCGTTTCAAAGAAAAACGTTTGCCAACGCTCTCAGACTTGGACTCCGCTTCTCCAAAGAACCCCATCATCCTTTACCATGAATCTGAAAAGATTTGTGCAGTGAACAGTAAAGCCATGGAACTAGCTGACATAACCCACTTTATCGCTTCCTCATCCGTGGAGAAAGACACGAAAACAGGAGAACCCACTGGCATATTGCGCGATAGCGCTACCGACTTGGTTTGGGAAAAAGTGCCTAAGCCAACCGAAGACGAAATACTAGACTCCGTTATGCAAGCCTGCGACAAAATCGCCGACGCTGGCATAACCAGCGTCCACTGGCTGGTTCTTTCAGCCGCAGAGATTTCAATAATTGAGAAACTCCACATCAAAAGAAGACTTCCTATAAGGGTCTACGTGATAATTCCAACCAGCCTGTTAAACACTATGTCGAATTTCAAATTGAGAGATCCTTCTGCATTGCGTATCGGCGCCTCTATGTTTCCCGTAGATGGGTACTTGGCTTCGAAGACAGCAGCGTTGTATCAGCCTTACACCGGTGAACCTGAAGATAGAGGAAAACTTCTCTGCGGCCAAGATGAGACAAAAGAGCAAATATCTAGAATACTCAAGGCGGGGCTTCAGCCGGTCATCCATGCAATGGGAGACAAGGCTGTGGATACAGCTTTGATTTCTCTCGAGCGAAACTTCAAAGATTCGCCCAATGTTCACTGCAGAATTGAGCACGCTGCTTTACTTGATGAATCGCTAATTGAGCGGCTGAGAAAACAGAGAGCTATCGTTTCAGTACAACCTTTGGTGATGGCCTCCGAGTTTCTGGTGTGGTCTGCTGTTGAACGTTTAGGCGCTAGGCGAGCCAGATGGCTCTATCCACTAAAAACCCTGCTTAACAACGGTATACGGATAATCGCCGGTTCGGACTGCCCCATGGAACCCTTAAACCCCCTTTTGGGTATTCAGGAAGCCGTGTCAAGAAAGTACTTTTCTGAAGAACGAACAAGCGTTGAGGAGGCTTTGCGGATGTATACGGTTGACGCAGCTTATTCATCCAGTGAAGAAAACATTAAAGGATCAATTGACGAGGACAAACTTGCAGATTTGACGATCCTATCAAGAGATCCCCTCGAAATTGCGCCCAATAAGATTTCGAGTATCACCGTGGAAATGACAATTGTGGCTGGTTGCATAGTATTCCCCAAACACGAATTTCTACGCACAAGCTGAGACTCTGCTTTTTGAAAGAAACTAAAAAGAGAAAGAAAGGAGGGGAAATTGACGTTTACTACTGTTGACCCAACATCGATTTTGCTCTAAGGATGCTGCCTTTTAAGTCAATTCTCGCTGGACAGACGAAACTGCAGTGTCCACAGCCGGTACAATAGTCTGCGTTGAGTTTAGCCATTTTCTCTACGTTCATTTTGTCAAATGCTTCTTTGATCATTATTGGGCTCAGTTTGTGACAGCAAACACGCATGCATGCACCGCATCTCATACAGTCGTATGTTTTAACACTTGTAAACTGCTTAGCTTTGGGAAGTTTCGGCTCTTTCGTCTCAGTCGATGGCTTACCTCTGCCGATCTTGTCCAACAGCGGTGAAGTCAAGTTCATGATAACCAGCGCGAGAATTGAACCGCCAAAGAAGTTCATATACGTTTGAATCAGCACCGTCAACACGCCTAAGCCAACACCAAATATCAATTGTCCAGAATAGGTTAGAGGTGTACTCGCAGGATCTGTAGCCATGAAGAACCCGAGGAAGATCGAACTTCCTATGAATACAGTGAACAGTAGTCTCACATCTGCTTCTCCGCCGTAAACTCCGGTCAAGAGCAAAGCCATCACAGCTATGGTTACAAAGTATGCCAAAGTAACTCGCCATTTTATGTACCTGCGTGCAAGCAAGAACAACGCTATGCCAACAATTATGACGGCAATGCTCGAAGCGCCACCAACCCATCCGTGGTACTTTTCAACAAGCATGACCCAGTTAACATCTGTGACAGCCGATGTCTTGCCAAAGCATCCTAGCAGGTAAGTAACAAATGAGCCTACTACCCTGTCCCCGTTAGGCAGTACATAACCATTGTTCCCTATTACCGTATGTCCTATGGGCCCCGAGAGTAAAGGCACGTTTAGTCCTCCACCGGTGAAGTCGGCATAATGTTCCTTAGCCAGAAATGCACTTCCGATAAATGGAAGCAAAACGATGAGCTTTGACATTGCGGCGGGATTTACATATTTCCTCTTGATAAGTTTCTTGAAAACCACCAGACCGATAAGGGATATCAAAGCAACGTAAATGAACGCGCCGGGTGCACTAGCTACTCCGATGGCGTTTGAGTCCAGAGCCATAGTGGGCACACCAAGACTGTACGAGAGAGCTACTATTAAGCCAAATACAGCTGCAGACATTGTGTTCAAGGGGCTATCAGAAACTAGTTTATATAGCAAAGCATCGGTCCCTACTGCAACTCCGACCGCTATTACGACGATTATAGCGACGGAGAGTCCTAGATTCATCAGCGTCTGCGGGGGTTGTACAGTATTGTTAACTGGAGTGACTTGTGACCACATAACCATTGTGATTACTGCCAGAACTAGGAGAGCAACGAAGGTATACGTCATCAGTTTGTCTTTGGTCATGGAAGCATATTCTTTTGGTTTAGACATTTTTCTGCACTATCTCCTCGATTAAATCTGTCTTCAACTTTGTTAGGGAGGGTTTAATAAGATTTTCCTAGGGCGAACTTGGTTAACTCCTATGGGTAACAACTGTAAAAGTGCTTCAGATGCGTGTCTATTTATGTCTAGTTTGACTTGTTAAAGGGCTTGCGCTCCATATGACAGGCTAGAATCATATTCTGACTTCATTTTTTTCGCTTGAATTTCAGAAGCAATGGCAATGTTGCCTTAGGTTGATGTTATGAGGGTTTGAGTTTCAGTTTCAAAGACCCTTTGATATGGGTCAAAATAGTCAGTGCTGTTGAAAGCGTCCAAAACCTGCGTTTGCGGAAATTATCGATGAAATACCCAGGTCGCAGATAGAAGTGGTGGAACGCAGCCTCTCTCAGTCTCCCCATTTCACTCATGCTTAGCAAAGGAGTCTCGAAGACAGGAGTAGTAGTATCGTACTTGTCGAAATCGGTTATTCTTAGCCAGCCCTTCTCCTTCACCAGATCGTACATGGGCGTTCCAGGAAAAGGCGTAGCCACGTTGTAGAACCCTACATCGTCGGGACTTATTCTCTCTACAAACTTTATGGTTTCCCACGCCGTTTCCTTGGTCTCACCAGGGAAACCTAGGATCACGTTAGGAACCGGCTTTAGTCCAACCTCTCTAACCCAGCTCAAACTCCTCAAGGTTTGTTCTGTGGAGATTCCCTTGTTCATGCAGTCTAGAACCTTCTGCGAACCTGATTCAACTCCGAACCATACGGATATGCAGCCTGCCTCCTTCATCTTGAGAAGCAATTCCTTAGTGATCATGTCCACTCGGGTTCCGCAGTTCCATTCTATCTTTAGCCCTCTTTTTATGATTTCGCTGCACAATTTTTCAGTTCGAGACTGGTCTACTGTGAATGCATCGTCGCAGAAAGTGAACTTTTTCACGTTGAAAGTCTTATGGAGATATTCCAGCTCGTCTACCACGTTCTCTGGGCTTCTCATACGGTACTTTCGCCCATGCATTCTGACTGTAGCGCAAAATTCGCACCAGTAAACGCAACCTCTACTAGTCGCTAGATAGAGTATGTCCTCATACTCTCTAAGTTTTTCCATGGGCCAGAGGTGTCGGGCTGGAAAAGGAAGTTCATCTAGATTTTCTATGTAAGGTCTGTCCGGATTCCTAATAATCTTGCCGTCTTTTCTGCAAGTCAAACCTAAAACGTCATAGTGACTTTTTCCAGCTTCTACCCTCTGCGCCAGCTCCAAAAATGTATTCTCTCCTTCTCTCCTAACGACCACATCTAGTTCCGGGCATTCTTCTAATGCCTTATCGTCCCAAAATGTGACATGAGGTCCACCCATAGCCGTCAGACAGTTAGGATGCACTTCTTTTGCGATTTTCGCCAATTTTAGTCCAGACTTGTACGTGAGCGTTGTCGAAGTAATCCCCACGATGTTCGGTTGCCTCTTTCTAATCTCTCTTCGAAATTCTTCAAATGAAAGCTTGAGAACCTGGCAATCAATAACATTGACTTCGTATTGGTTTTTCTCCAAAACAGCGGCCAAATATCCCAAGCCTAACAAGGCGAAGGGCAAATGCATAGTAGCACCACTAGGAGCAGCTGGATTCACTAGAGTCACGCGCGGCTTCATTTCATCTTCACTTAACTTGGTCCTTCCAAAAATACACAAAAGTTTGCTGCTTAAATGTTTCGCAACATTGTGCGAAAAATGCAATAATTGAGCAGGTTGAGCAGTGCCCGATGAAAGATGGGTTTTTTGCGGATCCTTCAGCTGGCAAAAATCGCAAAAGGCCTCCCTTGCAGTTAACGTGCGTTAGACTGATCTCATCTAAAACGGGAAGAAGTATAATCGGACAAGCAGAATAATTGGTAAACTCAGGAGCAAACAGAGAATTATGGCTACATTCCGAATTCTCACTGCAAGCAGTATCTTTTCCGGAGACAACGAATCAACCTGATCTCCGAGAACGTACTGTCCTGGTTTTTCCAATTGGGTACGTAGTGCTCCTGCCATGGCCGCCATAGGCCATCCGTGATTCCTGCTCGGCGTCTTTGAATGGTCCCTGCGGGCTATCGCCCAAGCACTCCTGTAGTCTTCTCCCAGAATGGCAGTGGCTGCCACTATCAAAATGCCGGCCAAACGAGAAGGTACATAGTTTACCAAGTGATCGAGGTTTGCGCTGAACCAGCCAAGGTGTAAGTGTTCGCTGTCTTTGAAGCCGACCATTCCATCGAGTGTGTTAATTGCTCTAAATGCTACAGCGCCGGAGACGCCGAACAAAGCGTAGCTGAGGATGGGGCTGATTTTGAAGTCTATCAGGTTTTCCGCCATGGACTCAATAACAGCCGAACTGACCTGTGCGCCGGTCAAGTCTTTGCTGTCTCTTCTGCTGAAGTGACTGTATTTTTTCGCTTCCGCAAGGTCGTTTTGTTGGAGGGCCTTGGCTGCAGCCTTTGCCCAGTCAGTTTCGAGTTTTATGCATATCGTGAACTTGAGTAGGATTATGGCAAAAAAAGCGTAGACGAAGATGTTGATCAATGTGTAGAGTGCCCACAAGCCGAAACAAACTGGAAGGGTGAACACGAGTATTACTGTCAAAGCTAGAACAACCCCTTTGAGTTTGGCCGTTCTTGGGTTCAGACTTTTCAAGTGTGGCTCCAAAGCTTTGGTAAATCTGCCCATTAGCACAGTTGGATGAAGTTTGAAAACAAGTTTTTCAGGATAGTTTGGAGAAGGATCACCAAGAAATAGCTCTAGTGTTAAAGACAAGACCAGAATCGCAAAAGCGATTAGCCCAGCCAGGATGCGTTTCACCTTTGAGGATGGTTACATGACTGATGTTATCCGAAAATTTATCTGTATCTGTCATGTCATACGTCAAGGGAACCGGTTTGATCGCGTGCTTCAAAGTCCAAAACTGATGAATGCTCAATCTGAAATCTACTTGTTATAATGGCTCTTGGGTTAAATTTATTAACCTGCCCAAACGTAATATGAGAAAAGGGATAAAAATTGACAGAACCAGAAAAATTTACACTCAATACTCTCCTCTGGGGTTTAGTAATACCATTGATTATCGGCATAGTGATAGTGCTTTTTCCAGCGGTACTTCGCCCTGCACTGGATTCTTGGTTTCCACCTCCAACGATGACAAATCCTAACGGTTCGCCATACGCGTTTCTAACGGTGATATTCACACACGGCTTCGCCTCAATGGTCGTGCCTGGGAGTTCCGCTATTCTTGGGCTTGAATTGGAGCAAGTGGGCGGGCGGCGCTGCAGGCTTCGTAATGGGCACACTATACTACGTTGCCTTTGCTGGATACAACATACAATACTCCATCATAAACTTCGGCTCATCGCCGAATCTGTATGCTGACCCAAGCTTCATCGGAAACTATATCGTGGGAGCAATTCTAATAGGGTACATCGCAGGAGCTCTAAACAACAAATCCTTCAGTTTTAAGCGAAAGCTAGGCTCAAGTCTGACAGCAGCGATAACGGTAGGAATATTCTACGTTCGTCCTCAACTACACAGTCTGCATTCGGCGCATGGATGACACAAGCAGACCCAGGATTTGCGCTTTTCACAGCATTGCTGCCGATGATAATCCTTGGCATAATAGTCCCAATCATTTCCAGGATTACAGCTGGCGGCGAATTATGGCACCCGTAATCACCCTCTTTTTTTATTTCTAAAGACTGTTGTGATTAACGATTCTTTGAATCAAAAGGACTACAAAATTTCTTACCTCTATTTAGACTGCGGGCGCAGGATTGTTTGAATTTACACACGACTTAAGCTGGAGGGTTTTGGCGCAAATTCCCACGCGATGTTGCCCTTCCAAATCTCGCCAGATTTCGTTATCCTAATCTCTTTGTCGTCGATCTCTATCAAGCCCTTTGTTTTTGAGTTTTTGAAGTTCCTTTGGAAAGACCTGCTCCGGCAATTTTCCGAATTTCTGCCATAAACTCTTTCTTGCTCACAGGTAGCCGCAGGTAAAGCCTACTCATTTCCCGCCGCATCATGTCATCGTCTGAGGATTCCGACAGCTTGCTGATCGGCAGTTTTCCAGCTTTGACGGTTTGCCATGTACTCGTTTATTTCTTCAAGGTTTGAATATGAAAATCTTTGCAGGTATCCCATGAAGCATCCTGCTCCCGTGGTTAATATTCCACCCCAAGGCCAGCCGTTTAAGCAGTTCTCTCTCATATGCCACTCCACTCGGCTGAAACGGTCATGCCCCACCGCTTTGTAACCTGCGTCGGTCAAGAGCTTGTAGGCCGCCAAGTACATTTCTTTCTCGTACTCTGCGCCTCCAGGAGGCGGAGAAACACCTGTCTTGATCATTTTCTCGAGTAGTGTGCCAGGATCCACATGCAATGAATATGTGTCAATCTCAACGTCTAACTCGACTGCCTTCTTCAATGTGCTTATCCAGCTTTCCATGGTTTGACCGGGAAGATTGTACATTAGGTCAACACACACGCAAAGACCCAGTTTCCTGGCATGTCGAATGGCTTTTTCCACACTTTCGGCAGAATCAGGTAAGCACATTTTCTTCCTGAGTTTGTCATCGAAAGTCTGTGCGCCCATATCCATCTGATAGACACCGTAAGCGGCAAGCTCATCGATTTTTTTGAGCGCCAATGTTTTTGACGATCCGGTTACTTTGATGAAGTATTCCTCGTTGATGTTAAATCGTTCTTTGCAGAAATCAATGAGATCAATCATCTGTTTTGCTGCAAGTACACTAGGAGTTCCCCCGCCAAGGACTATTTCATCGAAAACACTTGTCTTGACGTATTTCGTTTCAGCATACATTTTCAACTCTTTCTTCAAAGTATCCAGATACGGCTCTATTTGGATTTTGCTGGTGGCTGTGGTTGGAAAGTAGCAGAACGCACATCTCGAATCGCAAATGGATATCCAAGGCTGCAACTCCATCAGACGCTTTGACGTGTTCTCAGTCGATAAGAATTCCATGAAAGCTTCGTAAGTCTTGGGGTTGATTTCTGGGTAATCCCTGTAAGTATAGGGCGGCCAGTTAGACCTTGAATCATAAATATCCGATTTGCCTGTTTGAGGAACACCTTTTTCCATAATCTGCTTCCTCGGGTGTTAGGTTTAGAAACCGTTCGATATTGTAATAAAGGTTCCGTAAAAATTCTCCTCGTTAACGAAGCGCCGACTTTTCGCTCTTGGAACCGCGTCACAATCTTGACCAGACAAAGTTGAAGTTCTACAGTTTAGATTTGACTCGCCAAAGCAGATAATTTGCAGAGGTTCGAGCCATTATCTTGCTGTATAAATTTCCCTTCAGATAGCCTTTCACAGTCTGACGGAGAACATACTGCGGAGAATAAAACTTGCCATAGAAAGCCTTTCTCATCATAGTTATTTCGGAAGCAGGCAACATAGGATCTTCAAAGATTGGGTTCATGGTATTGTACATGGACCAATCCTCAACCATTTTCCACCCGTTGCTTTCAACCAACGCCCGCAATTCAGTTCCAGGATAAGGCGTCGCGTGATTCAGGTAGACATCGTCGGGTTCAACCTTGCGTACAAAATCAAGTGTCTGCCGCAAAGTTTCTCTGGTCTCGCCAGGATACCCCAGAATTACGGAAACGGTTACGAATATGCCAACTTCCTTCGCCCATTTAATGGCGTTTTCACACTGATCGGTCGTGACTTTCTTCTTTAGGGCATCACGGATTCTCTGACAGCCTGATTCAACGCCGAAACACACTTCATTGCAGTGTGCCTTCCTCATTTTAGCCACGATCTCTCTGTTAACCACGTCTGCTCGGGTCCCGCAACCCCATGGAAGTTCTATTTTCCTTTCGATGATTCCGTCGCATATGTCAAGTATCCTTTTCCGGTCAAAGGTCAATGTGTCATCCTGAAATGTTACACCCTCAGCTCCGTATTCATCCCTAAGCCATTCGAGCTCGTCAAGCACATTCTTAGGATTCCTTCCCCTGAACCTTGCCCCAAACATCTGAGACGCGACGCAGAAAGAGCATTGAAATGGGCAGCCCCTGCTGCTCATGATGGGAAGCAGTTTTCGTCCGAGAATGCGATATTTGTCCACAGGAATAAGGTGATATGCGGGACGGGGTAAAGCATCCAAGTCCTGAATGAAAGGCCGAGTGGGCGTTTGAACAATTTCGCCCTCTTTTCTAAACACAACGCTTTTCACATCGCCGAGGTTTTGCATGTTTGACGATTTCTGCGCAATCTCCAACAGCGTTTCCTCTCCTTCGCCTCTAACCACAACATCAACCGCAGGCTCGTCAGAGAGAATTTGGCTGCTCATAAACGTGGCATGAGGTCCGCCCATAATTACAGTGGCATCAGGACATGCTTCCTTGGCAACACGTGCTGATTTCAGCGCCGATTCTATAGTAGGCGTCATAGATCCGATCCCCACTATTGAAGGATTGAAAGAAGCCAGTTCTTCTTTGAGTTTGACATGATCCATTTCGCAAATTGGACAGTCCATCACTTTTACTTCAAACTGGTTTTTTTCAAGCACAGCTGCCATATAAGCCAAGCCCAAGGGCGGGAAGAGCGGGTGCCGAGAGACCTTTTCGACAAGTGGGCTGTTAACCAATGCAATCTTTGATTTGTTAGATTTTTCCGTTATTACTCCCCTGGACGTACCTGATGGATGCAATTCCTACGATATTGATTTTCGAAGAGGTCTTAAATAACATTGTTGATGGATTTTAACTTTCTGCGCGTTCACAAGTTTCAATCGAGTCAATGGAATTAACCTTACTTGAGTTCAAATTTTCCTTTGTTTTCAAAAGGATCGAATGGAAAAATGTCGTTGTTGATTCGTATGATGGATAGTTTGCTTCAACTCGCTCGAGTGTGTTTTCTCCTATAGAAAGCGATTGACAATAATATCCCTGCCAAAACGATAACGGAAAGGGACAACAAAATCATGGTCCAGGGAAAGGCGGCAATGTTATCTTGACCGTTAGGTAAGGAGCCAAAAGCGTAAATCACGTGATCATAAGATCCTACGTATATGATGCCGTTGGAGATGGCAGGCGAGGAGACTACCATGTCTCCCGTCTCATAACTCCATAGGTAAGAGCCTGTTGCGGCATTCAATGCATAAAACCTACCATCATATGAGCCAGCATAAACAGCATCATTAGCCACGCAGGGCGAGGAAGCCACGTCGCCGTTTGTCTTGTAGTTCCAAATTAACGCGCCGGTTGCAGCGTCAAGTGCATAAATGTTGTCGTCTCCAGAACCCACGTATACCATGCCGTTGGCTATTGCAGGTGAGGATGCTATCTCGCCATTTGTAGTGTAATTCCAAAACATGAATCCGGTTGAAGAGTCTAAGGCGTAAAGAGTGCGATCATATGATCCCACGTAAACCAAGTCGTTCGCAACCGCAGGCGACGACACGACATAACCTCCTGTTTGGAACTTCCACGCAATAGCTCCGGTGGAAGCGTTCAAAGCATAGACGTTGTGGTCGTTTGAGCCAATGTACACCCTTCCATAGGCGACAGCTGTAGACGAAACCATGATAACGTCTCCTGTCGTGTAGTTCCACAATTGTGCGCCGTTTGAAGCGTTCAGGGCATAGATGTTATGATCTTGGGCACCTACATAGACGATGCCTTCGGCTACAGCTGGAGAAGAGACTACTGGACGGTTTGCTTTGTATTCCCATTCCTTTGCTCCGGTTGTGGCATTTAGAGCGTACAGTCTTTGGTCATATGAGCCTATGAAAACAAGGTCGTTGTCAACGGCTGGCGAGGAAAAAAGCACGAAACTTCCAGTTGTGTAGCTCCATATTACATTGTTATGCTGTTCCCAGTCAAAGCCAACCATGCCAGTGGAAGCGTTCAATGCGTAGATTTTCCCGTCATGTGATCCCACGTAGACGATCCCGTCCACGACGGCAGGTGATGAGTCTACTTTTCCACCCGTCGCATAAGTCCATATCAAACCTCCAGACGAAGCATTTAATGCATAGAGCTTGCCGTCCCATGACCCAGAGTACACTATGCTATCAGCAACCTCAGCACGAGAAATCACGAAATCGCCTGTCGTGTAATTCCAGACGAGTTGACCGTTACGAGCGTCAAAAGCGTAGATTCTGCTATCCATTGACCCCACGTACAAAAATGTGTCCGCGTAGACAGGGGAGGAAGCTACGCTACTACCTGTTGTGTAATTCCATATGTGAGAGCCGTTTGTGGCATTTAGCGCATAGACCCTGCCATCCACAGATCCTACATAAACGACATCTCCAACTAGTTCAGGCGAAGAAAATACCCCGTTCCCTGTTGCGTAGTCCCAAATGAGGACTCCGTTTGTAGAGTTTAAAGCGTAGATTCGCTTGTCCGATGAGCCCACATAGAGAATGCCATTGTTGACAGTTGGAGAAGAAACTATTTGGTCGCCTGTTGCGTAGTTCCATATGTGAGCCCCGTTCGTGGCGTTCAAAGCGTACACGCTTTTGTCAATTGAACCGATGTAGACCACGCCTTTGTCGACGAATGCGGAAGAAAGCATAATCAGACCGTTTGTTGTGTATTTCCATATGAACGCGCCATTTGTAGCGTTCAAAGCATAGACGTTTTTATCTTCTGATCCAAAGTAGACTACTCCATTGGCACACACAGGATCCGAATCCACATAGTATCCGGTTGTATAGTTCCACACGAGTCTTCCCGTGGAAGCGTCAAGAGCGTACAAGTTATGGTCTTCTGATCCTATGTAAACCATACCGCCGACCAAAGCAGGACGAGAAATTACTACTCCGCCAGTAAGATAATTCCACCTTAGAGTGCCATCGGATGCGTTGAAAGCGTAAACCTTCCGATCGTATGATCCCACATAAAGAAAGCCGTTAGAAAAAACGGGTGACCCCATCTGACCTCCAGTGTTAAATTTCCACAAGGTTTGGTTAGTTTTTGGTCCGTTAGAAAATGTTCTGCCTGTATGCGCTAGGTCATAATGAAACATTGGCCAATCCTGACTTGATTGTATCTCAGAAGACGAAATGCTTCCATTCCGGATCGCCGCAGAAAAACCGACTGTAATCATGGCCAATAGTAAAATAGCAACTAGTACACAGCCAATGGCTTTACCGTTCATGCTAGTGCGTTCTCTCCCACCCAACCTTGTTTAGACAAGGTGGAGTGCCATTCATTTTTTACGGAGACTTTCGGGTATGTATGGACAAGCAGGGTCTGACTCGTATATGTCGCCTGTGTATGCGTAGGCTCGGTTTCTGCATCCCCCACAGATCTCGCGGTACTCGCAGACTCCGCATTTGCCTTTCAAGTTGTTTCTGTCTCTGAAGCTGGTGTAATAACTTGATTTCTGCACTTCTTCCCATGCTTCTAACAGGGTCTTGTTTCTGACATTTCCGAGCATCATGGGCTCTGAAGGTCTCAAGTCCGTGTAGAAGCAAGGTATCAAATCGCCATTCTCTGTAACACTTATGTATCCGCCGAAGGCGAAGTAGGTGCATTTTCCATGAAATTTGTGCTCATACCACTCGTCAAAGTCTGGCGGATTTCTTTGCTTAACTACCCGTGCATAATGTGGGCAGTGCACATGGATTTCAAACTTGTCTTTGTATTTCTGGGTAAGGTCCCAAATGTGGTTCAGAGTCCATTCATACTGCTCTGGGGACGGAGTCAAATCCATCATTTCTTTTGCTCTTCCGCTGGGGACTAAGTGGTTAAACCAGATAAAGTTGGCATTGTATTTTTCACCTAAAGCTGCCACATGGTCCAGATGTTTGTAGTTTATAGTTGTGATCGCTGCGGCCAATCCGTTAAGGATTTTTCCTTCTGACAGTTTTTCTATAGCTGCCAATGCCTTCTTGTAAGAGCCTTTCCCTCTAAGTTGGTCGTTTATTTCTTCGGGTCCATCTATGCTGACAGATGTCCAAACCTTGTTTCTGACTAGGTTGTCGTAAATCTCTCCGTCGACAAAGCAACCGTTAGTGAGTAAACATACGTTGAGACCGAGGCTTTTTGCGTAATCTACTATCTCAAAGATGTCTTTGCGCATGAGGGGTTCGCCACCTTTTATCCCGAACCATTTGACGCCGAACTTGTGAACCTCATCTACCAAATGTAACGCTTCTTTCGTGCTCAATTCCCGCGGAGCATGAGTGCCAGTTGCGTCCACATTACAGTACTTGCAACGGGCGTTGCAGGCTCCTGTGGCCCTCCAAGAAGTCATAAGCAACGGACCCTTATTCGCCAAACTAAAATCCCCTTTTTCATTGCCTTCGTCAGTTGATCATTTATCTCTAGGGTTTGTTCGACCCTAAAAAAGATTATGCGCTCGTGCTCGACTAAACTTCCATATGTTCAGGCGATATTCTTTGGTCATTTTTTTAAGCTTAGTAGTTTCTGCATGTTCAGTAAAGTTTATAGTCGAATCAAATCTTACCAATAATTGAAGGGAACAAACACTCTATGCAGCTAATGCTTAATCGTTTAATCTCAGAGGCTAAGAAATGAAGCTTTCAACGCTTCTTATCATAATAGTTGCATTGATTCTATTATTAATCGGGTCACTTTTCGTTCGAGACTGGTATTTTAACAACCCTTCAAACGGCGAAACTGACGCACTCCTCAAGTATGAGTGGCCACAGCTTCAAGGCGACCCTTCTTTTACTCGTTTCTCAGAAGGACCAGCCCCAGAAACGAGTGCTTTCTTATGGAAGACAAACATAACTGGAATACAGAGCTACGTCGTGGCATTTAGTGGCAAAGTCTTTGTAACCACAAAAACTGAGGTTGTTGCTCTTGATAGAAAAACAGGAGACATCATATGGAGAACTGTTGTTCCTGAACCCGGACCATGGCCGTCAGTGTACAAGATCGATGATACCCATCTTGTCATCGGAAGCAGCTGTTTGGACGTGGAAAGCGGAAATATTCTATGGACCAGCGACACCTTTTCTGCAGCTCGCTCAGCTTTCTTTGTCGCAAATGTCTATAGTACAGAAGAAAGAATGTTCTATGTTAAGAACGGTTCATATGTTCAAGGCTGGGATTTTTCTAATCCTTCAGCTCCACCTGCCAAGAAATGGGAAACATACGTTTCCGGTGGCGGCTTAGTCGGCTCCGGAGTGCAATATGGCGACGGCAAAGTCTTCCCTGGAGCATATGACCCGCATCAAGTCGCACTCGACGCCAGAACAGGTCAGATTCTTTGGAATACAGAAACAAAAACTCCGATGGTTTTCTCTGGCACATACTACCAAGGCAAGTTCTTCAGGGGAGGAACCCATGACAATTCGCTGTACTGCTTCGATGCAGACAATGGCAAAATCCTTTGGACTTTCAATCCCGGAACCGAAGACGGCTATTTCTGTATTGGTCCCGCGGTTGCTTATGGAATGGTTTATGAGCTCAACAAAGATGGGCATCTTTATGCTCTTGACGTCAACACAGGAGACTTGGTGTGGCAGTATGCAGGTCCAGGAACACTAATATTTCCTGGAAACCCCGTTGTGGCTGACGGAAAGATTTACGCCACAACAGGACAGACCGCCTCTTATACCGGTCAGCAAAGCGAATCTGAGTTTGTATGCCTAGACGCTTACACCGGTGAACTAATCTGGAAATTGCCTATTGAAGCCTTTGCTCCGAGGGAGTCTGTTGCCATTGCGTATGGCAACTTGTACCTTATTCCTGGCGACGTGACAACCGCGGTTGATACGGAATCCGGAGAAGAATACGCAACATTTAATCAAGTATGGGCTATCGGCACTAATTCGTGGCCGATGTGGCGGCACGATTCCGCTCATTCAGCCGTAGGCCAGTCCGGTCCGACAAATCTCACTTTGAGGTGGAAGTTTTCCACCGCTGGGGCCGTAGTCTCTTCGCCAAGCATAAAAGATGGCAGAATCTACTTCGGATCACACGACAAAAACATATACTGTCTAAGCGCTCAGACTGGCACATTTATCTGGAAATTCCAAACTGGAGACCGGATTAAGTCTTCGCCAGCGGTGGTTTATGGAAGAGTGTACGTAGGACCAGATGATGGAAATGTTTACTGCTTAGACGCGAGTAATGGGAGTCTCATTTGGACGCGGAACGCCGGAGGACCTATTCAAGTCAATTTTGGCGCAGCGCCCGCGTTGCGATCATCTCCCATTGTAGTCGAAGGAAGAGTCTACGTGGGATCGCTGGATACCAATGTCTACTGCTTAGATACCGATGACGGCACCGTGATTTGGACGTATGAGACGGGAGGCTATATAACATCCTCTCCGGCAGTTGTGGATGATGCGGTTTATATCGTTTCACAAGAACCAAATTCTGGCGCTCTCTACAAACTGAATGCGATTGATGGCAGTTTCATTTGGAAGAGGGAGATTCCTTACGAGGTCGTACTTACAGGAGGGACAGATATGCACGCTTCCCCCACAGTAGGGGATGGTTTAGTCTTTGCTTCCTCCAATGTGAAAGAATATTACGGGATAAACATGATGGCAGGCAACATCGAATGGACCTACAGAACTTCGGGTGTTGGCGAGTTTATAGTCTGCTCCCCTGTTTACAAAGACGGTAACCTCTTCTTAGTCGATCACTACTCGATTGTCTGTGTTGATGCCAAAAATGGTCATGCTATCTGGAGCACATACTTGGGAGAAGAGCTCTACGTTTCTCCATCCTACGCCGACGGAAAGGTCTACGTTGTAACCGATCAGCGCTCCGTTTATGTCCTCAACGCCACAGACGGTAGCAAACTCTCAGGTTTTAAAACAGGTTCCAATAGTTGGTCCTCTCCAACCTTAGGTGAAGGCAAATTGTATGCTGGAAACAATGATTGGAATGTTTATTGCCTAGCCGATTCTCCTGCAAAAACAAGCGCCCTGAAGATTGAACTGACTGACCATCAGGTCGGCGTGGACGAATCAGTCACAGTTACCGGAAGTCTATCCCCAGCCATTCCTAACGCATTAGTTTCGGTCTACTTCACTAAACCAGACAACTCCGTGACTGATATACTGACTACAACCTCCAGCGGAGGCTCTTTCAACCTCACCTATACGCCGGAAGTTGCTGGAAACTGGACTATTGTCGCAGAGTGGACATCAGACAGCAGCTTATACTCTTCTTCATCTAGCGATCCCGTTTTCATGGAAGTGACTGCTGCTGCACTTCAGCCTGCCATAGAATATGTTTACGTCGTAGCTATCATACTAGTGGTGATAAGTGTTGCTCTGCTCGGATATACTTACTTTAAAAGAGCCAAAAGATGATGCCTTATAAGCTGATATGAATTGTTGGAGTCAGAGGCTGAACATGCGTATTTGCTTGATTAATCCACCTCGAATACAACCTAGAGCATGGGGAAAACCGAGCGTAGTTCCCCCTATGGGTTTGGCCTATGTAGCAGCAGTGCTCGAAAAAGCCCATGAAGTACGCATTATAGATGCTCCCACAGAAGGATGGCGAAATCTCCAACAAATAGATGAAACGAAATACCAGGTCGGCCTAAGCAACACGGAAATAGCAGACAAAGTCAAGCAGTGGGCACCCAGTATAGTCGTTATAGAAATTCCATTTTCAGGTTGGATTAAACCCGCGTTCGAGGTGGCATCTATAGTAAAAAGTATTAACAAATCCATCTTCACCGTTTTGGAGGGACAGCATCCTTCTGCAAGACCAAAAGACTGTCTCGCAAATCCAAATGTGGACTTTGTTGTAATCGGCGAACCTGAAAACACAATATTAGAATTGACTAATGCGTTAGAAAAGAAAGCGCCAGATTTCAACGGAATACGGGGCATTGGCTTTGTCCAAGTTGGGGTGCCAGTCATTACTTCACCGCGACCTCCGTTGGAAGACCTGGATTCTCTTCCATTCCCCGCGAGGCATTTGCTGCCCATGGAAGAATATTTTGCTGCAGTAAGAGAAAACCCGCTGAGAGGGGAAATTTACAAGCCTTGGACCGAGATTCTCACGAGCAGAGGTTGCCCCTACAACTGTATTTTTTGCACACATCATATCGTCTGGGGGAGAAAATGGCGGGGAAGAAGTCCCGAAAATGTGGTTGATGAGATAGAACAAGTTGTAAGGACCTACCACGTTAAACAAATTGATTTCCTAGACGATAACATGACGCTAGACAGGGAGCGAATGGAAGACATCTGTGATCTAATCATAAAACGAGGGTTAAAGATTGAATGGTTTACCCCAAACGGCGTAAGAGCTGATACTCTCAATGAAGAACTTTTGACAAAAATGAAAAAATCTGGCTGCAAAAAAATCCGTGTTGCTCCCGAATCAGGAGTTCAGCACGTGGTGGACCAAATCATCAAGAAGAACTTGGACCTTAAAAGTGTCGAACGCGCAGTCATTCTCTGCAAGAAAGTTGGAATTAAGGTCGGTTGTTTCTTTGTAATCGGGCTTATAGGAGAAACAAAAGAAGAAATCAATGAGACCATAAAATTTGCTTACAGACTCCGACAGCTTGGGGCTGAAGGTTTTGTTTTCAGCATAGCCACACCTATCCAAGGGACTGAACTCTATGAACAAGCCAAACGCGGTGGCTTCTTGAGAGACTGTTTCAGCGATGAAGCTTTAGCTGCGGCCGAACCCTTGATTGAAACACCCGAGTTTACAGCAAACGAATTGCGTGAGCTGTGTGCACAAGCCAACCTTGTCAACCCAACCTTCACCCGCGCCAAAATAATGAGAGCCGTTCGGAACCCAAAGAAAACAGTGAAAATGCTACTTGGAAAGAACTGAACCGCCGACTCACATTTCACTTTAAACTAGCTCTCCAAGTACGTTCAGCTCTCTTTTTTCGTTTGTTTTAAATATGCCTTTTCGCAACTGTTCTCCAAGCGTGAGAGTGTTGTCAGAAGACTCAGATGTTGAAAGCCAAGAGAAGGAAATTACACAAGGCAAGAAAAAGTACGAATTCATCGAAGACCTACCAGGAGTAGGACCTGCCACAGCTCAGAAACTACGCGAGCTTGGCTATCATACCGTTGAATCTTTAGCCATGGCAACCGCACGCGAGCTAGAACCCATAGGTGTCGGAGAGAAAAAGGGTTTTGCAATCATCGAAGCAGCGCGCTCAGCTATAGGCGTAAGTTTCATACGCGCTGATGAACTGCTCAAAATGCGACAGAACGTCCTGCGTTTAACTACAGGCAGCAAAGCCTTGGATAATATCCTTGACGGCGGATTGGAAACGCAGACCATAACCGAGTTTTACGGCGAATACGGTAGCGGAAAAAGCCAGATCTGCCATCAACTATGCGTTAACGTTCAGTTACCTCCAGAACGAGGAGGACTTAACGGCTCTGCTTTGTACGTAGACACGGAGAATACTTTCAGACTTGAACGTATCGTGCAGATGTCAAAGCATTTAGGTCTCGAACCTGAAAAGGTAGTTAAGAACATTATTTACGCTGAAGCGTACACGTCGGATCATCAGATGTTTCTTCTGGAGAATGCAGACGAAGTCATAAAGTCGAACAACGTGAAGTTAATCATTGTGGATTCTCTAACCGCCCATTTCAGAAGTGAGTACATAGGCAGGGAAATGTTGGCTTCCAGACAGCAAAGACTGAACAAACACATGCACAAGCTCATTGGTTTAGCCAGAGCATTCAATGCCGTGGCCGTCGTGACCAATCAGGTTATGGCGAAGCCTGACATCTTCTTCGGAGATGCAGTTCAACCAATAGGCGGTCACATCGTAGGCCACACTAGTCATACACGAATTTATCTTCGGAGAGCAGCACGTGGCCCCATACGTATAGCCAGACTGGTTTCAAGTCCCTATCTGCCCGAAGGAGAGGAAATACTTAAAGTAACTGAAAACGGAATAGAGGATGTCTCTGAAGAAGAAAAAGCAAGCAAGGGTCGGGGACATTAAGAATGCCAATATCTCAAGCGTTAGTCGCCAGATACTTCCAACTTATAGTCAATAGACAGTTTACAGAAGCCGAAAGGGAGTTAGAACGAGTCAAACAGAAGATGCAGAAAACTGAATGGAACAGAGGATATTTCAGAGCTTTACGTGGAATGTACCTTTCCCGTAAAAGCAACAATGATTCATATGCCCTCTTCCCTAAGTTGGATTTGAGCGACAAGCCGGCCTTGCATGAATATAGACGCGAGTTTCTGGATCACATGCGTAACGGGCTCCACGGAGACTTTGACCGTGGCTACTTTTCAGCTTGGGCCGATTGCATGCGTATACTTTCGCGTATGGACATTCCTTCTTCTCAAAGAAGTGACCAAATCGCTGAAAAGGAAACAATAGAAACTCTTAGAGGAGATAAGAGCCAAGCCACAATGGCGAATTTTATACAGAAGACAACACAGCAATAAGCATTTAGACTACTACTGGCGGCCTAAGAAAAGAATAGAACAATACGAAAAAGACCGCCCACGCCAAAAAGAACATGAATATGCCCATTGTCATGATCTTAGTCTGTTTCTCCACTTTGGTTGCGAATTTGGCTTTCAAAATGTAATATGACAACAAATAGACCACTAATGCAGTTGTTATACCGTTAAGGAATGCAGTGAACGATTCCGCGTTGGACAGCGTCGCTACAAATGCGCTTATCAAACCCGCCAACAGACCCAGTGCCAGTCGAAGCCAGTATATTAGTATCAAAGGTCTCAAACGTCTTCAATCCTTGCAGACTATATTTTAAGCCTTAATTAAAAAGTTGCCTAGTCCGAACACAGGATTCTTCTGCGCTTTCTTCGGAATTGCAGAGTTGCTGGTTATTCTTGCTTCAAACCTCTTTTCGAGTGAAAGGATTTTTTATACTCCGCTTCCACTTATGTCCAGGAGAGCACTTTGCAGAAGCGAGAGTTCACAAGTGTCGACGTTTCTGTCGTTGTACGCGAATTGAAAGAAACGATAGTGAATTCTCGGGTAAACAAAGTCTATCAACTCGACCCAAAGACCCTGGTTTTCAAGCTGCATAAAACTGACGAACCTCCTATGCGTCTTGTCATGGAGGCTGGTAGACGATTGCATCTGACAACCTATGCATTGGAGAATCCACATGCTCCCCCGTCTTTTTGCATGGCCCTGAGGAAATATCTCAGTGGAGCTTGGATAACCGATGTAGCGCAGCACGAATTTGAGCGCATAGTCATCTTCCAATTTAGGACAAAATCTGGCACCTTAGGGCTGGTTCTTGAACTTTTCGGCGACGGTAACATCATATTGACTGGAGAAAAAGCCGAGATACTGCAGGCTTTAGTTTTCAAGCGAATGCGCGATCGAAATATAATGCGCAATGAAGTTTTCCAGTTTCCTCCCTCAATCAGCGTGAACCCCTTTAAGGTGACGACAGATGCTCTTCAAGAGGCTTTGAGGAATTCAGGAGATACAGAAGTCGTGAGGGCAGCGGCACGTTTTCTCGGAGTGGGCGGGTTCTACGCAGAGGAAATTCTTCTCAGGGCTAATGTGGATAAAAAGAGACGTTGTAGCGAGTTGAAGGACAGCGACTTCACATCCATTTTTGATCAACTTCAGAGTCTACTTTCAGCAGTTACTGCACCCGTACTGGAACCCGTCATAGTCTTGGCTGAAGACGGCACTTTTCTTGACGTTGCCCCATTCAGACTAAAACGTTTTGAAGCCTACAAAATTCAGCATTTCAGCAGTTACAACTTGGCGCTGGATGAGTTTTATGCTAGAGCAACTACGATTGAGAAAGCGGTTGATAGCCCTCAGATTGACAAGTTAACTCGCGAAGCTGAAAGACTAAAGCGAGTAATTGCTGAACAGGAACAAGCGCTGCATGAGGGCGAAAATGAAGCAGAAAGGAACAAACAAATTGGCAATGTTATATATGCCAACTCAGTCGAAATTGAGAACCTCCTGGAAAAGTCCGTAACGGCAAAACGAGAAGGAAGAGAGCTATATCCCTGTTCTTTCTGAAGTTACAGCCGCTGAGGATTCAACCAATAAGGCTAAAATTCATATCGAATCATTTGATGCTCGAAATCAAGCGCTAAACATTTTCTTAGAGGGTCTGCATTTCAGCTTGAGCTTGCGCAAAACGCTATTCGAGAACGCAGCCGAATACTACGACCGAAGCAAGAAGGCTAAGCAAAAATCAGTCGGCGCACGATCCGCTTTAGACGAATCCCGTAAGAAATTGACTGAAATTGAGCAGAAATTATCCGAAGCTGAGACTGCGAAGCTCGCCAAACCTAAAGAAGAAATGAAAAGAATGGCCCAGCTAAAAATGAAAAACAAGGAATGGTTTGAGAAATTTCGCTGGTTCAAATCATCAGACGATTTCTTGGTGGTTGCAGGCAAAGACTCTGTCAGCAATGAAGTTCTAATAAAAAAACACGCGACACAAGAGGATGTGGTTTTCCACGCTGAAATCACGGGTGCCCCGTTTGTTGTGGTTAAATCAGACGGGAAAGAAATAAGCGAACAAACCCTGCGTGAAGCTGGCGAGTTTGCTGCAGCCTATTCGCGGGCTTGGCGTGAAGGCACAGGTTCAGCTGACGTATACTGGGTTAAACCAGATCAGTTGAGCAAAAGTGGACCATCTGGGGAATACGTACCCCACGGAGCGTTTGCGGTACATGGAAAAAGAAACTGGACCCGTAGTGTGCCGTTAAGACTTGCTATAGGTGTGATATTGAACGGCGAAACTATTTTCGTGGGCGGACCAGTCGAAGCTGTGAAGAATAGAACAAACGTTTACGTGACAATAGTGCCTGGTGATATGACAGGAAAAGAACTACTCAAACGGATTTTGGGAGTTATAGCTTCAAAGCTCCCCAAGGAACAACGTGAAAAGGTTGGAAAAGCTTCAATTGAGAGTATAAGAGATATGGTGCCCTACACCAAAGCAACTTTGACTGACAGTTCGCCTCAGTCACACAGAAGCGTTATTGAACCTCGATAAACATCCAAGAACGATTGAAAGAAATCTTCTAACACAAGATTATTTCCGGAGACGTGGTTTCTAGAGTTTTTTGCTCATAACGTAGGCATCTTCGCCATCTGAATAGTAACCGTTGATGGTTCGGCTAACATCAAACCCTAGTTTCTTATAAAGTGTGACGCCTGAACCGTTTGTCACCCTAACCTCCAGAAAACACTGTTTTGCCTTGTAGTAGCGCATGCCCTCGATAGCTGAAGTAATAATCGCTGTGGCGACACCTTTGCGTCTACTCTGAGGCATAACGGCGATAGATACAATGTGTCCCTTCCTTATCAATCCGGTTAGACCGAAATTCGAGAGTCCGACTTCGATGCGGCACATTATGTAGCCAATGATCTTTCCGTCTTCCTCGGCAACGATGAATGTTTCAGGAAATCGTTGATGGAGATCGATGAAGAAATAGTCAGTGTAATTCTCAGGCAGGCAAACTCGGTTAATCTGAATTACGTTCTGCAAATCATCTGGCTGGAACTTGCGCAGCTTGAAGGTTTGTTGCATCTTTTCGCCTTCTTAAACGAGATTTCTATAACAGACTTAAAGTTTGTGTTCCAATTCGGGTAATGCTCGAAAAATTTGTCAGAGAATTGATTCTGCAAGTTTCTCCGTAAGCGATTATTCCGCAGCTTTGACTCTTGGTAAGGTAAAATTTCCATGGTTAATCGTCCAAATTCTGGCCTGTGAACCAGCAATAACCATGGCCTCTCTCAGGGCATCGTTGACTGCCCTTGCAGTTTTCATCTTAAAAATGTTCGAAGCGTAATAATCAGGTAGTGAGGAGACCAGTATGATTTGATGATTCTGAAGCGCTTTAAGCAAATAGTATGCCTTATGCCCGCCTAATTCAAAATTGCGCTTGATTTCTCTTTCCACAGCTCTCAAGTCCTCAAACTTCATCATCCACTCGTAGAAAATTTGATTACCGTGTCCTTCTGGACATTCGGCAACGAGAATAACGACACCTCCTCGCTTAACAACTTCAAGCGAGTTGTCCAAAGCTTTGTACGCTTGATATAGATTAATGTCTGCTGGATAGCCGCCTGGGCTAACGACCACGATGTCTGCTCTGCGGTCAACTTCCACGCGGTATATCTCATCGACCAGTTTGACCGCGACATCGAATGCCTGCTGTAAATCGCCAGCAAACGCCTTCACGATTTCGCCTTTTCTATTGGTTACAACATTCAAGATGAAATCAACTTTCGCAAGCCTCGCTGCTTCAGTCATATCCTCGTGCACAGGATTCTCATTCAAGATTCCAGTGTGCGCGTTCGAGTTCAGAAGCATGGCGTGGTTGTGCTTTATTGTTTCTTCACCCGCGATAGCAGGCATCACACTTTTGCGTCCGCCGCCATATCCAGCGTAGTAGTGAAAACCAACATCTCCCAATAACACCTTTACGTCCGCCTCAGCGAAGTCTCTATTCAAAAAAATCTTGTTGCCATGCTTCCTAGTTGTTCCGACGTAGACTAGGTCTTGAGCCTTACAGTCATGACTGACAACTTTCACCCTGCGAGATGTCTCCTCACCTATGATTCTCAGAGATTCTTCAGGTTTGACAGCCCTATGGGTGCCACAACCGAAGATAACTGTGACATTATCCTCTTTCACGCCAGCAAGCTGCAATTCTGCGAGAACAGGCAAAATCATAAATGATGTTGGAGAATGTCTGGTGTGGTCGTCGACAACAATTGCCACTTTGCTGTCACCGTTGGCGATCTCGCTCAAGCGCTTCGAGCCTATGACCTCTCTCAAGGCACGTTCTATCTCAGCCTTTGAGTCGGATACTCCCATAACCTCTTTCGGTTCGATTGAACCGAGAAGGTTTCTAGCAGGCACTCTGACACAAACGTCGCTCTTGCCGTAGGGAAGCCAAACGTCTACCATGGAAAACCACACGGTTGATTATTGGAGAAGAAGGCGTGAAGGAGCTATTAAGCCTTATCAGATTTGACGACATTAACAACAGTCACTCTTCAGTGGACCGGGGGACTTCGCCTGTTTTCGGATTTTTATTTCAAAGCACAAAGTTAAAGCGGGTCCAGAAGAGTATCTCATAAACGAACACAAGCTTGGTTGAGTGTTTCCAAAGATTCGGAAATGGAGTGATTTGTTTCGTGTTAAGCGTTTATAACACCCTCACGGGTAAAAAGGAACTTTTCGTGCCCATTAACGGCAAACATGTCAAGATGTATTCATGCGGACCTTCAACCTATCAACGCGCCCACATTGGAAACTACAGAACTTTTCTTTTCGAAGATCTGTTGCAGCGCTATCTGGAATATTCGGGCTACACTGTGACACGCCTAATCACCTTAACTGACGTTGAAGATAAAGCTCTGGCTGAAGCGGAAAAAGAGAAGCTATCAGTGAAAGAACTAACTCAGCGAAACGAAGTCGCATTCCTCAAAGAGCTGAAGATTTTGAAGGTGAAGATTCCAGAGTTAACAATCAAAGCTTCTTCTGCAGTTGATCAGGCTGCATACCTTATTAAAACGCTCAAAGAAAAAGGCTACGCTTACTCGTACCGTCACAAGAGACAGGAAAATGTGTATTTTGACCCTTTGAAGTTTTCGGGATTCGGTAAACTCGCCAAGCTTGACATGACCAAGTGGCCGAGAAAGAAAAGACGTTTCCACAAAGATACTTACCCCGGGACACCTTGGAACAAGGGTGATTTCATCCTTTGGCACGGATGCCGAGATACCGACAAAGTGTGCTGGAAGACTGAAATCGGCAGAGGAAGGCCAGCTTGGAACATACAGGATGCAGCAATCGTAACAAAACATCTCGGTTTCCAGGTTGACATAGCGTGCGGGGGCATAGACAATCTTGTCAGACACCACGACTATACTCTAGCCGATTTCGGAGAGCATCTCAGGTAAGACTCTGGCAAACTACTGGCTTCACGGTGGCCACCTGTACATTGAAGGGGCAAAGATGTCTAAAAGTAAGGGCAACATCTATCACCTCGGAGACCTAATGGCGAGAGGTTTCAGTGCAGACCACGTGCGTTTCTTCCTTATTTACGGTCAATACAAACGGAGAATGAATTTCACTTTCAAGAAATTGCTTAAGACCAGCGTAAGACTCGACTCTTTCAGGAAGATGGTGGAAGGTCTGCAAAAAGCAAAAGCTTCGCACTCAACTGAAAAGACCGAGGCTCTTGTTAAGAGTGTGGCTTCGGGATTTGAGGACAAAATGAACAACAACTTGGACGTCAAGGCAGCATTCGACGATCTCTACGGAAGAGTGGGAAAATTGAATGAGTTGTCAAAACAGAGAAAACTGAGTGTAAAAGATGCTGCAGCCGTGACCAGAGATTTGCTTGAGATTGACAAGGTCTTGCAAGTGCTTTTCTAGTGCGCGGGCGACTCCTAAGTTATAGTGCCAATAAGTTTTGCCCTTTCGAGAACTTCTTCTCTGTGAGGCGCTAGGTCGATATCGTCAGTGAGGTCTTTTCCCGCTTCATGCAGACCCATGTGGTCACCATCGCTCCAAAGTTTACTTTGGGAGACGTCGTAGACTTTTCCCTGATAAGCGATATAGGCAGGTTTGCCATTCTTGCCGTTGTATTGTTTTAGCTCTTCAAGGGTAATCTTTTTGGAATCTTCTGCCAAAAGTTTCACCTAACGCATTTTAGATTCTAAGAGGGAGCTTTAAACATTTGGGTGGCTATGCTTTTGTTTTTTTTAGATAGTCTCTTTCAGCTCGAACTTGTTGATGGGGAACTCGAAAAGGAAAATATAGTTGTAGTCCATATTGCTAATGTGAGGACTGCCTATGCCTTATTGTAGAAAATGTGGAGCTGAGATTAAAGATGGAGCAAAGTATTGCAGCGTTTGTGGAACACCAGTTGTAATTGCCAAAACAGCAGAGTCTCGGGAAGCAGAAATTTTCCCTAAATCTGGGTTAAAGCTAGTCTTATGGGGTGAACGCTTTCTCGCTTGGTTGATAGATGTGCTAATTATTGGAGCTATAACTGGTTTGTTGGGACTTTTGACAACATTCTCATTTCAATCGACGATGCTTGGCTGGCCGGGTTGGATTCCATTCTTCAACTTTAATCCCAACGGTGTTGCATTGTTTCTATATTGGATGTTAATGGAAAGTAGATATGGCCAGTCATTCGGTAAGATGGTCATGCGGATAAGAGTCACAAGGTTGGACGGTTCCCGAATAGGAATGGGCAATGCTGCGTTGGAAAGCGTAGGAAAAGCTTTCTTGCTGCCCTTGGATTTGCTTATAGGGTATTTCCTTTATCCTGGCAAAAGACAGAGAATCTTTAATTACATCTCAGAAACGATAGTCACCAAAGTAACCTGAACCTCTGGCAGAAGAAACCCGAACATATTCTTATGGATACACGCCGAGTTTACTAGTAGGATAGGATGAATTTCTGGAAATCCGAAATATGATTCAAAAGGTTTATTTTTGACCGCGGAGCTAGCATGGGACGGTTGGCGGACAATCTTGTCCGTTGGGATGTGGCCGAAAGGCTGAACCATAAACTTAAACAGTTAAGGTGTAAAAAATGGCATACAAATATATGGCTGAAGAATGGGCAAAACCAGAGAAATCATTTCTGGACGAACTTATGCGCCAACGCTTAATCGAGTGGCGAAAGCAGCGAACTGTAGTCCGGATTGAACGACCGACAAGACTCGATCGCGCAAGAAAACTTGGATATAAAGCTAAACAAGGTTTCGTTATAGCTCGGGCAAGCGTTAGAAGAGGCGGACTAAGAAAAGAACGACCTAGATCAGGACGCAGACCAAAGCGTATGGGTGTCAAAAAGTTCAAACCCGCCAAAAGCTTACGTTTAATCGCTGAAGAGCGTACAGCGAAGAAATTCCCTAATCTGGAAGTATTGAATAGTTACTGGGTTGGCGAAGACGGACGCCACAAGTGGTTTGAAGTAATACTTGTAGACAAGAATCACCCAGTTATAAAGACCGATACAGATGTAGGTTGGATAACCGAGAAGCAACATCATCGACGAGTCTTTCGTAGTTTAACCAGCTCAGGTAAGAAAGTCCGGAGTCTGCGCAGAAAGGGTAGAGGCGCAGAGAAATTCCGACCCAGCCGACGCAAAGGCGCCAAAGGAGCGCAATAGAATGCATCGCATTAATCCTTCAATCCAGAAGTCAGATGGTAGACACCGCAGCGGCAAAGGTTTCAGTGTTGAAGAGATTAAGAAGGCAGGACTAGACCAATCGGAAGCCAAGAAGATGAAAATACCAGTTGACAAACGAAGGAAGACAGCACACGACGCTAACATCTTAGAACTGAAGGCCTTCAAAGAGAAGCACCAAGTAGTGGCGAAGCCAAAACCGAAGCCAAAGGTACAAGAGCAAACTAAGAAAAAACCTAAAAAGTAAAACCGCCCTAAGCAGAAGAGCGGTGCCATCAAGTGTCTTCTAAACCCCCAGTCGGATACGTTAATGTAAGAGTTTTCTCCCACGCAACGGAGGACCCAGAGAAGGTTCAGACCGCAGTGCGCAATACCCTGCCAGAAGAACTCGCCCAGTGCGCAATTATTGGAAGGACCAGTTTAACAGGCCACCACGGCAACCCGATAACACTTTTTGAAACAAGATTTACAGAAAAAGGCGTAATTTCTTCAATAATTCAAAAACTTGCCCTAGGCATAACCTCCTTAGATAAAATAAAACTCGGTGATGAAATGAGTCTCCATGTTGAAGGGCGAGATCTTTACTTGCGATTTGACAAACAATCCGCATATCGAGGTGAATTACTATTTTCTTCAAACGACCCAATTCACTTCAAGATTCATTTTAATAACAAGAAATCTGAGGAAATTATTCTGCTTTGCAGGGAGACAGGATTACTGCCATGACGCGAACTTTTGCAGATTTACACCTCTGTCCTAATCCAAAAGACAGCGAAGACCTTTCAAAAACAGCATCCAAGGCTGCAAAGCTTGGCTATACCTTAATGGGAGTTCCACTCTCTCCTGAAAAATGCCAGGAAGAATACTCAAAGCTGCGCAATTTGGGTAAAGGTGACAGAGCAGATTTCGCGTCCCGAGTGGATTTGAAGCCGAAATCACAGAACGAGCTAATACGCCTTTTGAGAAAACTGAGAAGGAAGTTTGAGGTTGTCTGCGTGCTATGTGAAAACAAAGAAGTCGCCAGACAAGCAGCAAAAGACCACCGTGTTGACTTGTTAAGTTTTCCTTCTATTGATTTTCGCAGGAACTACTTTGACAGGGCCGAAGGTGAACTGGCTAGTAAAAGTTCGGCTGCTTTAGAATTTGACATTAAGCAGCTCCTGCTTTCAAGGGGTCCTTCACGGGTCAAATTGCTTTCGGGTCTAAGGAGGGAAGTTGCGGTTGCACTGGAATTTCACGTGCCTATCGTCGTTTCCAGTGGTGCCAACGAAGAGTGGCTTCTAAGGAAGCCAAGAGAAATGGCCGTTCTGGCAGAACTGGTCGGTTTGAACGAGACGCAGGCATTGGATACTGTTTCAACCAATCCCCAAGTGATAGTGAAGCGCAATAGGGAGAAGCTATGTGCCAGTTACGTTGCGCCTGGAATACGCGTCTTAAAGGAAGGTAGTGACTGTTGAAACGAGTGAAGCGCAGATATCTAGCACTACAGATTGAGGCTGAGAAAATGCCGAGCGAAAGGGAGCTCATTGATGCTGTTTGGAGTTCTGTTGTGCAACTTTACGGGGAGTTCGGAGCAAGCCAAACAGGTCTAAGTCTTTGATATCTTACAATGTCGAAAGCAATTCTGCTGTTATTCGAACTGCGCTTGCAGCCTTGGATATGGTCCGTGCTTCCATAGCTTTGATTACTGCTTTGGCTGGGACAAAAGCATCAGTGCACATTTTGGCTATTTCAGGCACTATCAAGTCTCTTGGTCCCGTTCCGTTGCGGAGAAAGAAGTAATGTCGCCAATTTAGAACCTTCAGTTTTTTTGCAGGGAAAGTTACGTACTCTTCACTGACATGTCAGATGCGACATGAAATTGAAATCCGTGTTCTGATCTTGATTTGGAAAAACGAAAATGATTGATAAAAGTAAAGGCTGCAATCATGTTAAGACAAGAAAAACAGTGTTAATGTATATGATATGTTGAACAATCTTTCATAAAATATAGAGAAAAATTTATCAATGACCATAACGCTGTCTAAACGTTGCGCCTTTCAAGGGAAAATAAACACGCAGGGTCACCTTTCATGAAGACAGACAATTTCTATTTCAAAAGGACACTAAGAACTGAACCTATCATAGATGACACGACGCTGAGGGATGGTATTCAAATGCCTGGCTTAGCTGCAGGTCCGAAAGAGGCAGCAAAAATAGCTCAGCTTTTAAGCAAAATAGGCGTTGAGAGAATCGAGGTTTTCCATTATCAGGAAACAGACAAGAAGGCTGCAAGACTAATTCAAAACTTAAACCTTGATTTGAGGGTAGCGGGATGGTGTCGGGCTGTTAAAGAGGACATCGACAGCGCCATACACTGTGGCTTCAAAGAGATAGGAATCTCACATCCTGTATCTGACATCCACTTCAAAGCCAAATGGCCAGACAAAAACCGAGAGCAGATACTTGCCAACGCAGTTGAAACAGTTGAATACGCTGCAAGGACCCACGGTTTGAAAGTTTTTGTACACGGGGAGGATAGCACTCGTGCTGACTGGGATTTTGAGAGAACGTTCATCAATGCTGTGGCAAAGGCAGGAGCTGAATGCTACCGCGTTTGCGACACTGTAGGCATAGGTCTTTCGGATCTAGATGCTCCATTACCAAACGGAATTCCAGCCAAGGTCCGTGCGATCAAGAAGGAAACCGAAATTCGGAATATCGAGATTCATGCGCATGATGACTTTGGAAATGCTGTCGAAAACACGATGGCTGCTATCCGGGCTGCCTCAGGTGTCTGGGACAGAATTTACGCCAGCACGACGTTCTTAGGAATCGGTGAGCGAGCTGGAAATGCCGAAACTGAAAAAGTAATCCTAAACCTGTACATGCATTACGGCGTAAGGAAATTCGAAGATACAATTCGAAACCTGAAGAAGACGGCAGACTTTGTAGGAAAGGCAACAGGCTATGTTGTTCCACCAAACAAGGCCATAGTTGGTGATTACGGGTTCGCACACGAGTCTGGGATTCACACGCATGGCGTTTTGAACGATCCACAAACCTATGAGCCCTACCCGCCTGAACTCGTAGGGAATACAAGGCGTTTAACAATAGGGAAGCAGTCTGGGAAGGGAATAATAAAACACAAAATCGTTGAGATCGCAGGAAAACATCCCGATCAAGAAACGTTAGCAGTCGTTGTTAAGAGAGTGAAGGAAATCTATCAGAATGGCCGACGAGCATCATTAAAAGAGGAAGAGTTCAGAAAATTACTTCGAGAACTTGGGGTTCTCTCAGAGACCAACAAATGTTGACGTTTTGCGCGGTCAGGCGTATTTTTCGAATATTATGACTAAGTAGCGTTCTTTTGTCGACAAGGTTAAATAATTCTTGTGGAAACCTTTGAGCGGTGTACTATATGCCGTGTACGGTTATAGTGGGTGCTTTCTGGGGAGATGAAGGCAAAGGGAAAGTGATTTCCTATCTTGCGCTTAAGGATAAACTTGATTTCTGTGTGAGAACAGGCTCTGTGAACGCAGCACATACAGTAGAGATTAACGGAAAGAAATATGCTTTGCATATGGTTCCGGCTGCTTTCTTGTACGATAAATGTCGGTTACTTGTCGCTGCGGGTGCTAACGTTCATGTTGGCAAATTGCTTGAGGAGGTGGATTTGACAAGAGTTCGTGGTCGAATTGGAGTTGACCAGAACGCATCAATTATTGAGGAGAAACACTCTGTTCAGGACAAGACGAGTGCTCATCTGAAAGGTATAGGCACAACAGGGTGGGGAGTAGGACCCGCTCTCGAGGAGCGAGTAAGAAGAACAGCCAAATTGGCAAAGGACATACCTGAACTTAAGCCATTTCTGACCGATGGAGTTTCTGAAGTTAACGATGGTTTAGATGCGGGAAAGAAAGTCTTACTTGAAGGAACTCAAGGATTTCTGCTATCACTTTATCATGGAACGTACCCGTATGTGACTGGCAGAGACACGGGGGCCTCTGCAATTGCATCTGAAGCTGGGGTCGGTCCCACAAGAGTCGATGACGTTCTGATTGTTTACAAATCCTTTATAACAAGAGTAGGAGCAGGCCCCCTTCCAGGAGAAATGACGAAGGAGGAAGCCCTCAGGAAAAACTGGTTCGAAACTGCAGCGGGAACAGGACGCGATAGACGCTCTGCTCCCTTTGACTTCGAATTAGCGAGAAAAGTGGCTAGGATCAATGGGGCCACACAGGCAGCTTTGACAAAGCTTGATAGCATTTTTCCTAATTGTCGAGGAGCGCGGGCATTCGATAACCTCCCAAGTGAGGCGAAGCAATTCGTAAGAGACGTTGAAAATAGAAGCGGTGTACCTGTCGTCCTCGTTGGGACAGGACCTGAAGCCTTGGATATAATTGACAGAAGAGAATAGAAAAGTTTTATCTGGAAGCCAAACCCTTCAATCACAATTGAGGCAATGCCTAGATGTCTTCATTTAAAGGTTACAGAAAAGCTTCGGTTAGTTTAACGGCGCTCTTGTTTGTGGCAGGGTTACTCGTGGGTGGAATGGTAATTTTTTTCGTAACACACAACGAAATAACAGCTCTAGAAAACGAAGTTGCGGCTCTTCAAACTCAGCTGTCAACTCTTCAATTTTCACAGAACGTTTCATCACAAAACATAACAATTTATCAAAACGGTACAGCTCTGGCTGACATTTACAGCAGCGTGCGAGACTCAATAGTGATGGTTCAGGGAACGACAAGCGATGGAGAAGTTCAAGGCTCCGGCTTCGTCTATTCCTATGTTGATAGAAACGTCGTAATCACAAATTATCACGTGGTTCAAGGCACATCCAGTCTTAGCATTACTTTTTCAGACGGAAACGGTTATTCAGCAACAATTCTGGGCACAGATCCCTACGCTGATCTGGCAGTACTATCTATTAACAACGCGCCGGAGAGCCAATTTAAGCCTGTAGAGATCGTCAGTTCCTCCACGCTACGGGTTGGTGAAACTGTAATCGCAATTGGAAACCCCTACGGTTTGGTAGGCTCTTTAACGACGGGGGTGGTGAGCGCACTTGGGAGAACAATAACCGAAGATTACGCTGGAGGCTTCTCAATAGCTAACATCATACAGACGAGTACGCCGATAAATCCTGGAAACTCAGGAGGTCCACTTTTGAATGCTGTCGGAAATGTCGTGGGAATAACGACGGCAATTGTGTCTGACTCGCAAGGTTTAGGATTCGCTATTCCATCAAACACCATTCTAAGAGAATTGTCTGCCCTCATAGCAACTGGATCATACAGCGGGCACTCTTATCTGGGCGTTACGGGACAAGACATGAGCTATGCAACTGCGCAGGAAATAGGTTCAAGTCTCACTTATGGCTGGAGAATCGCCACAGTAGTAGCAGGAGGACCTTCAGGAGGCAAGTTGAAACCTGATGATATCATAGTTGCCCTGAATGGAACCGCAATCAGAAACAATGACGACTTGGCAAGCTATCTTGAAGAAAAGACACTACCTGGCCAAAGTCTAACCATTACAGCATTTAGAAACAACCAAACAATGAGCGTTGACGTGGTCCTGGGCACCAGACCCGCACCAGCCGCATAGCTTCCAATTTAAGAGACTTTGCGATTACACCTTTGGTCTTCCTTAAACCATGTTACCGACCACATAGTCTCATATGCTGTTCTGTCTCAGACCTTGTTCGGAGAAACAGCTATTTGCAACGAAGTGTAAGCAATTAACTGGTGTTTTGTGAAATGAGCAACGAACAAATGTTCTGTTATCAATGTGAACAGACAGCTAAAGGGCAAGGATGCACAATCGTAGGTGTCTGTGGAAAAACTCCTGACGTAGCCGCACTTCAGGATCTGCTGATCTATCTGCTAAGGGGCGTCTCACAGTTAGCCATGGATGCAGAAAAGGTAGGCGTAAAGGAAGAGCAACTTAGCGTCTTTACCTGTAAGGCGTTGTTTGCCACATTGACCAACGTCAACTTCGACGCTGCCAACATTGTCGAATACATCAAAAAAGCCGCAGAGCTGCGAGAACAGCTGAAGATGAAGATACAGGCAACAGGTGCACAAATTACGGTCAATAAAGGGCCAGTAACGTTGATGTTGGGAAAGACCAAAGAAGATCTCATAGAACAGGGAAGACTCGTAGGAATAAAATCCGACCCTGAAGAAAATCCAGATCTTCACTCGCTGCATTGGCTTTTGACTTACGGGTTGAAGGGAGTAGCTGCCTACACTTACCACGCTTACCTTCTCGGAAAGAAAGACCCTGCAGTCTTTGCTTTTGTGCATCGCGGCCTCTCAGCAACCCTAGATAAGTCTCTGGGTGTTAACGAATTCGTAGCGTTGGTGATGAAATGCGGCGAAGTCAACCTCAGAGCAATGGAGCTTTTGGATGCAGGAAACACGGAAACTTTCGGTCACCCCGTCCCCACGAAAGTCTCTCTCGGAGCGCGAAAGGGAAAGGCGATACTGGTTTCAGGACACGATCTGATTGATTTGGAGGAAGTTCTGAAGCAGAGTCAGGGGAAAGGCATTTTTGTCTATACACATGGGGAGATGTTGCCCGCCCATGGATACCCGAAACTCAAGGCGTACTCTCATTTCTTCGGTCACTATGGGACAGCATGGCAGAATCAGCAGAGAGAATTCGCAGAAGTTTCCGGGAGCTATACTCATGACGACAAACTGCATACAAAAACCGTTGGAAAATTACAAAGGCAACATTTTCACGTCAGGACCAGTAAGTTGGCCCGGAACGCCACATATTGAAGGGAAGGACTTCTCCCTTGTAATAGATAAGGCACTGGAATTGCCAGGATTCCAAGAGGACATGGAAAGCAAATACGTAACTGTGGGGTATGGGAGAAACGCTGTCCTAAATATTGCTGGAAAAGTCGTTGACGCTGTGAAGAACGGGCATATTAAGCGTTTCTTGCTAGTGGGAGGATGCGACGGCGCAAAGCCTGGAAGAAGTTACTACACTGAGTTTGTCGAGAAAGCTCCCAGAGACACCATTGTGCTGACGTTGGCTTGCGGAAAATTCAGGTTCTTCGACAAAGACTTGGGTTCCATTGATGAAATACCGAGGCTTCTTGACATGGGTCAGTGTAACGATGCCTATTCTGCAGTAAAAGTAGCTCAAGTCTTAGCCAATGCCTTTGGAGTGCAAGTGAACGACCTTCCGCTTTCGCTTGTGCTTTCTTGGTACGAACAGAAAGCTGTTGCAGTTCTATTATCGCTGTTATACTTGGGAATAAAGAACATTCGTATTGGGCCGAGTCTTCCCGCATTCATATACGCCTAACATCTTGAAAGTGTTGATTGAAAAGTTCAACATAATGCCGATAACGACTGTTGACGCAGACTTGAAGGCAATCATGGCTTGAAAAACGAAGGCTCAAACTGCCCTTCTTCTTTTTTCCCTACAATTTACTTTGCAGTTAGATTAAATTAACCAGCGAGTATTATCGCTTTTCGATTGGGACAAACGGCTTTTCGAATTCTCCAACATATTCTGAGGATGGTCGAAGCAGAACAGCGTCCTGGTATTGTTCGATTACGTGGGCAGTCCATCCTGAGATTCTGCTTGATGCAAAGAAAGGGGTGAAGAATTCTTTTGAGACTCCTAGAGTATTCAGAACCACGGCGGCGTAGAAATCAATGTTTGGAAAGATTTTCTTTTTGTCATGGACGACGTTTTCGATTTTTATGCATGTCTTGTAGAGATTGATCGTGTCAGTGTGATGGCATAGGTTTTCAGCTATTGATCTGAGATGTTTTGTTCGCGGGTCCTCCGCTTTGTAGACGCGATGACCGAAACCCATTATTTTTTTCTGGTCATCCAGCATTCCCTGAATGTATTCCTCTACTTCTTCTTCGGTGTTGATGTCATCGAGCATGAGCATTACCTTTTCGCAAGCTCCGCCATGCAGTGGGCCTTTGAGTGTTCCGATGGCAGAAGTGATGGCCGAATACATGTCTGAATTTGTGCTTGCAGTCACCCTTGCAGCGAACGTGGAGGCATTGAATCCGTGGTCAGCATGTAGCGTCATGAAACGATCTATGGCCTCTTTTTCTTGATTGTTCGCGGGTTTCCCCCTAAACAAGTACAGAAAGTTCTCGGCGAAGCCATATTCTTGGCTTGGAGTAACAAGATGCTGGTTTGTTCGTGTTCTGTGAAGAGCAGCAACAATCGTGGGGACCTTGGCCACTAACTCTAAAGCCCTTTTTCTGTTGGTAACATCAGAATTGTCATTTGTGTGAGTGTCATATTCACTGAGATGTGAGACTTCTGTTCGTAGAACTTCCATAGGATGGCAGTCCTTCGGTGCGCGTTTGATCCTTTTGACTACTTGCTCGGGCAGTTTCATCTCCGAAACAAGGCTGGAATCTAAACTCATCCAACTCTTTCTTATTGGGTAGCTTGTTGTAGAGTAGAAGATGGGCTACTTCTTCGTAGCAGACTCGTTCGACTAGATCATCGATGTCGTATCCTAAGTAGTAGAGTGTACCATTGGAATTGACGTAGCTGATCTTGGTCTCAGCTGCGGCAACATCCCTTAATCCTCGAACGACAACTCGTTCCTGTTTTTCGCCCATCTTTTTCATCATCCTTGTGATCTTGGAATTATTCACAAGCTTGAACTGGAATAGGTATAGTACGCTTGTGTTTAAGTTGAAGACAAATACAGGTCAAACATTGAAACCCGTGTTTAAAGCCTTTTCTAAGACCCGGATCTATCTTCCTGTTAAACTTGTGTAGTGGAATTACGAGTGTTGCATTATGAAAAGAAACTCTCAGCTGTCATAAATCCTACAATTCGGAGAGAGAATAGCGGGGACAAACACAATAGTCTCTTCTCTATGTCTTTTGAAATTCGGTTTTAGTTTCTTGTTTGTTTATCTTGACTTTAGGTTTGGTTCTTAGCTTTTTCATCAACCAAGCCATATTCATTCCCAAGTCATCCATAGTCTTCATGCCCTCTTCGTCTTTTTCGACGTCTCCTTTCTTACTGCCTATCCCTATGTTCCAGTATGATGAGCCGGGTACGATCATCTGACTTATCAGGAAGAAGTTGTTTATAGCGTCGAAAGTTGGTATCCCGCCAGCTCTTCTTACTGCAACAACTGCCGCCCCGACTTTGCGTTTGAACATGTCCGAATTGGCACGCGCCACATAACCTGATCTGTCAATCAGTGCCTTCATCTCAGGTGTCATCATCGAAAAATAAACTGGTGACCCCAATATTATGCCGTCTGAATCAAGCATCATTTCGATGTATGTGTTAGCGGGGTCATCCTCGATAACGCATCGTTTGTCCCTGGTTTCATAGCATGTTCGGCATGCGTTGCAGCCGCTTAGATGTTTTCCAGATAGTTGAATCATCTTGGTTTCTAAGCCTTCTGTCTCAAGAACTCGCAAGACGCGTCTCAAGAGCGAGGCCGTGTTGCCGTCTTTCCTCGCGCTTCCGTTAAAAGCCACTACCTTCATTCCAATTCTCCAAAGATAGAGTCAATGGATTTGAATAAAAGAGTAATGTGCATTTCTTGACGATATAGCCAAAGATTTGCCTCGACATCTCGCTTCGGTCAAGAGAAGAAACCTTGTCCCCACCCAACCTAAGGGATTGTTATCAATGGGGTGAGATAAAGTAACAAGGGAGCAATCAGCAAAGCAGTCATGTTTGTGAGCTTCATGAAAATGTTCAAAGATGGGCCAGCTACATCTTTCAAAGGATCGCCTACAGTGTCCCCTACCACAGCTGCAGTGTGTGTTGGAGTTCCTTTCAGCCAGAAGGCCTTAGCCTCTATACTTTTCTTTGTATTATCCCACAACGCGCCCCCGAACGTGAAAAACGACGATAACAACGCCGCAGTGCAGGTACCACCTAACAGCATCCCTCCCAAAGCGTAAGGTCCAAGTATTAATCCCATCAAGATCGGTGAAGCTAACGTTACAAAAGCGGGCAAGATCATCTTTCTCAAGGCGTTCTTCGTGCTAATGTCAATGCATTTGTCGTAATCAGGTTTGTCGTTTCCCTCTAGAATGCGGGGATTAGCTTTGAATTGTCTTCTAACCTCGTTAACCATGTCAAAAGCTCCTTTCGCTGTCGCCTCAACCGTGAATGATGAAAAAAGAAAAGGCACAGCTCCACCGATTAGAATCCCATACACAAATGCTTGACCTAATCCAGCTGACCAGAGCCCTACAACCTGACTGTACGTGGCAAACAGGACAACAGTAGAAACCGTTCCTGAAGCGGTGGCAAAAGCTTTCGCGTAAGCCTTTGTAGTGTTACCTGTAGCATCAAGTATTTCTAACGCTCCATTGGTTTTTGCAGTAATTCCAGCCATTTGCTCTATTCCTTGAGCATTGTCGCTGATGGGTCCGAACGTATCACCAGCCATGATTATTCCAATGGCCAAGTCTGTTCCCAAGTTGGCTGCCACAACACCGAAAATGGATCCATTTGTTATGATGTAAGAGAATATTACAGCCCCAATCATAGAAAGGAAGGGCAGAAATGGGCTTTGAAGTCCGTATGCGAGGCCGGTTATCAGATTCATGGCAACGCCACGTTTTGAGGCCTCTTCCATATGCATGACCGGTTTACCTGACGTCGCTATATAGTATTGGACGACGAGTCCCACAGCCGTGCTAGCCACAATTCCGCTTAATGCACAATAGAAAATACGTATATCATTCAGCAAATAGATGGAAGTGATATAAGCCCCTATTATGGCGATTGCGGCTGCAGTCAGCAGTCCTACGTTGAATGAATTAATCGGTTTGACGTGTTTCCATCCCCTAACCACAAATACTCCCACTGTAGTGGCTACTACTCCTAGAATCCCCAAAGCGAACGGAAACATCAACGCGTTTTCTAAACCTGTTGTACCGAGAAAAAGGCTCCAAGCAACAATCATGGCGGTAATGAAATCATCACTGATCGACTCAAACAGGTCTGAGCCTCTTCCAGCGCAGTCTCCAACATTATCCCCCACCTGGTCAGCGATGACAGCCGGATTTCTGATATCATCCTCTGGGATGTTTTCTTCGATCTTTCCGACCAGGTCGGCCCCTATGTCAGCTGCTTTCGTAAAAATGCCGCCTCCAAGCTGTGCAAACAACGCGGCTAGGCTCGCTCCAAATCCATATCCAACGAGTAATCCTGGATCGCGATAGCCGTAGGCTAGATATAGCACACTGATCCCGAGGAGGCTTAAACCTACTACAGACAACCCCATAACAGCCCCTCCCCTAAACGCAAGAGTGAACGCCCGGGCAGAAGATTCTAACGCAGCTCTAGTTGTTCTAACGTTCGCTCGGACGGCAACATTCATTCCGATATATGCTGCGACCAAAGAAAGAGATGCGCCAGCGTAGAAAGAAATTACGACTTCCACGGAATGAAAAATTATTGCAATTGGCAGCGATAATAATGCCACAAACAACAAAATCGTTCTGTACTGTCGTTTGAGAAAGGTCTTGGCGCCATTCCTAATGTACCTGGCGACATCACGCATTTCAGGGGTTCCGGGGCTTTGGCGTTGAATTGACCACGTCAGATATGCCACTATAGCCATTGCAGACGCTCCAGCCAGCAGAGCAATCCAAACCAAGATCATCGTCTGAATTTCCTCAAATTTTTCTCAATATTGAATTTTCCCTGTTCAAATTCAACCAATTCAACCCTACAAGAGTCGTCCTATTAAGGCTTAAGTTGGAGAACAAAATTCCAATCAACCAAACAATGGGAATTTGTGAATAGGCTTAACGGGGCTGTCGTTTGGTGGAAGCGAAAATGTATTATGTCATTATTGCATAACAAATGATGTTGATTTAACAATGCAGGAAAAAGTCAGAATACTTGTCGGTTACGATGCTTCCACGCAATCAAAGAGAGCACTTGATGAGGCAATCACCATCGCCAAGAAATTCTCAGGTTTCATAAAGGTAATCAGCGTTTACGGTAGAGGCTCAAAGGAAAAAGCTGAAACCAGCGTCATTGAAGTGAGAGAAACCTTGAACAAAGAGAAAGTCACTTACGACATTGAGCTTATAGTGGGCTCTAATCCAGCCAAAACTCTGGAAAGCACCTCCAAGAAAGAAAATTTTGACCTAATCGTTATAGGCAGCAGAGGCCTTGGAAACACAGCATCGCTGCTCTTGGGAAGCGTTTCAAGACAAGTCGTCAGCAATGCACAGTGCAATGTTCTAGTGGTCAAGAATCAATAATGCTGTCTGCGTCTGAGTAGCGAGTGAGTCTAGCGCGCGCCCGCTTAACATGTTTTCAATTTTGCTTTATTGCTTTAGGTGTCCGCGTCTTAATAGAAGAATAGCCCAGAGTAGGCTCAATGGTTTTATATACTAAGAATAAGAAAAGAAAATTGGGGATGATTGTGGCGGCGAATAATTCTCGTTTGACGAGATGGATTAACATCTTGGCGTTTGTGTTAACAGTCTTAGTTAACGGCTTGGCAGGCAGCACCACCATCATCGGTGGACAAAACACCGCTAGAGTTTCCGACACGAACCCGACTCTAACAACTCCTGCAGGTTACGTGTTTTCTATCTGGGGAATCATTTACGTATTGTTAGGTGTTTTCGTGGTGTTTCAAGCATTACCGAGTCAACAAGGCAAAGAGTATCACAAGAAAATTGGTTGGCTTTTTGCATTGAGCAGCTTGGCGAATATAGTGTGGCTTTTTCTCTGGCAGTTTGAATATCTTGTCTTTTCCGTTGTTCTCATGTTCTTGCTTCTGGCATCTTTGATTTCGATCTATATGCGTTTGCGCGTAGGGAAGGCTGATGTCGCTTTGCGTGAGAAATTGGCTGTTCATTTGCCCTTCAGCGTCTACTTGGGTTGGATAACGATTGCCACGATTGCGAATGTGTCTGCTACCCTATTTTCAGTAGGATGGGACGGTTTCGGGGTAAGCGCCGAAACATGGGCGGCTCTCGTTGTCATTGTAGCTCTCATTATAACATTACTCGTTGTAGCCACAAGAAGAGACGTAGCCTATGCCTTAGTGATTATCTGGGCTTTAGTAGGTATCGCTGTTAAGCAAAGTGGAAATCAAACGATTGTCATGTTGACAGAAATATGTGCCGTTGTAGTGGCCATTGCGGTTGTTGCCGCAATCATCCTCGACAGGTTGATGCGCAGATGAATTAATGCGCCGCGAATCTGATGCGCGCGCTCAATGTTCAGCATCTTAGTTGCGCTTAGAACTTGATTGTTCGGGAAAAGGAAATAAATCTCTGATGCGAAGTCAACTGTGCCCTTGTCTGTTAAAATGTGGGGCCGTCGTCTAGCATGGATTAGGATACATGCCTGGGGCGCATGCGATCCTGGGTTCAAATCCCAGCGGCCCCACTTCTTGCTCAAATCTTGGGTTCATATAATGGTTTAGTGCGACTGTTTTTGGCCTTGTGGTGTTTTTCTATGACGCCAAATCCGAATTGCTTGTTTTTTTCCGTCATTCTTATGAAGTATTGCAGCCGCTTTTTGAATTCAGCTGGAAGCTTTCTCGCTCCTTCGATGAATCCCACGCGGATTCTCTGGTACTCAGGGGAGAATTTCTGAAAGTTTTTCCACGCTGCTGCGTTGGCTTCAATCTGTTCCAAAATGTCAGAAGGAAATTTGAATTCTTCATCGAGGACGTCTCCAAGTGTGGCTAATACTGATTGTATTACCATGCCGCGTTGAGCCAGTTCCCGTAGCCTTTCTTTGTTTGCCTGTGAATATGGGCGTTTGCGGTTTCGCGGGGAGAAACGCTGAGCGTACGCGGTTTCATCGATTCGTTTGACTCGGTTGTCAATCCAGCCAAAACACAAAGCCTCTTCCACGGCATCATTGTAGAGTATGCGCGGTTTGCCACTTGCTTTCTTCGGAAATATGAGCCAAACCTCTTTTTCTTTGTTGTAATGCTGAGCAAGCCAAGCTCGCCATGCTTTTCTGTCAGACACATAAATCATCTTGCTGGCATTCATGAAATCAACCTTCACTTCATTCGTCAAATCAGAATTCTCTCTTGAATTGTATAATAATAGGTTTTGCGTGTATGGTCTACTTGCTACGGGTCACATCGTTCATGGTGACGCTCAATGAATGAGAGAATTAACTGGCTTCTAGAAGGAGAGCCCTGGGTTGAATATAGAACCCGCACGGATTTGCTGGGACAATCGGAAAACGAACCAGAAGTAGATCTTGCAAGGAAAGAAATGATTAGTCATTCAAAGATTCAATTGCTGTTGGAAGAACTGAAAGAGTGGCCTGGACTTGTTCTAAGTAGCCACAAGAGTGCCAGCCAACCTTTCCATAAACTATCTTTTGTTGCAGAATTAGGCTTAAGAGAAGGCGACCCAAACATTGACAAGATTGTAGAGAAGATATACGAACATAAATCCGATGAAGGACCTTTTCAACTGCCTACGAAAATTCCCAAGCATTTTGGAGGCTCCGGCAGCAACGAATGGGCATGATCATTATGCGACGCTCCAATCATCATTTATTCATTAGCCAAATTTGGGCTAGGTAGAGAGAAGCAAGTACAAAGAGCAGTGAAATATTTGGCAAGTATAGTCCATGAGAATGGATGGCATTGTGTTGTTTCAAAGGAACTGGGCAAATTCAGAGGACCCGGAAGAAAAGATGACCCTTGCCCATACGCTACTCTTGCAATGCTGAAGATGCTATCTCAATTTGATGAATGGAAAAATAGCAAAGAAACTCATGTTGGAGCAGAATGTTTGTTGGGTTTATGGAAAAAAAGCTTAGAACTTCATCCTTACATGTTCTATATGGGGACAGATTTCAGAAAGATAGAAGCACCATTTGTCTGGTACGACATTTTGCATGTTCAAGAAGTGCTAAGTCAGTTTAGCTGGCTAAGAAATGACTCAAGGATGAAAGAAATGACCGAGATAGTGAGGGCAAAAGCTGATAACCAAGGAAAATACACTCCTGAATCAGAATGGAAAGCTTGGAAAGATTGGGATTTTGGCCAAAAGAAGCAACCTTCAAGGTGGCTCACGTTTCTGGTTTTAAGGATGCTTCGAAGAGTCGAATAGGAAACGTTGGGTTTTTTACCCAACAATTAGGACGAAAATTAAATCGCGGAAATGTTGCCATTGATGACCCAAAACAGACGTCAAGAGGTCACCCACAATTCTCTTATGGTTAAGTGGAATAATCCGAAAAGATCGTGGGTTCAGAACGTGGGCTTTAACCTAAGCCGCGCGAGCACTTTACGGAGTTGATAAGTCTCCAGAATGTTTCAATTTTAGAAATATGGCTTTTATTATTTGACGAATTCTAGTCATTTTGGAGAGGGAAAAGGAGAAAAGCTCCTTACTGCCAGGGATTAGGAAACCTCATCCTCAATCCCTGGGACACCTTCTGAATATCTTTATGAGTTTAGGATATTCCCGGTAATTATGGTAAGATTGACGACCTGCTTCTGCTTTATGCTGAGGTTTCCTCTTCTTTTATGCGTGGTTTATAAATGAAATGGATTATTATAGACTGTTAGAAAATAGTTACGTGTGGTTGTTGGATGTTATGACCGGCAGAGTCGTCGTGATAATGGGTTCAGATAGGGATTTAGATTTTAGTCGAGAAATAGGAAAGTATCTCAAGCTTTTTGGGGTGGAGTACGAGTTTCGCGTGGCCTCTGCTCATAAGACTCCTGAGAGGGTTCTTGAGATTTTGAGAGCCTCCGAGGATGAAAAAGTTGTTTATGTGACCGTTGCTGGTCGGTCTAACGCGCTGAGTGGTTTTGTGGATGCAAATACTTCAAAGCCAGTCGTTGCGTGCCCGCCTACCTCCCAAACTTTCGGTGGAGCCGACATTTTTTCGTCGCTTAGGATGCCTAGTGGCGTGGGCTGTGTTGTAACTGTTGAACCGGAAGGGGCTGCCATTGCTGCCGCAAAGATTTTTGCGTTGGAAGATAAAGAACTGGAACTGCGGGTAACGGATTACCAGCTGCGGAAGAAACGCGAAGTCGAAAACGCTGATGAAACTGTTAAGAAACTGAAATAGACCTCTGCGAAAATTTCGCTATTTCCTAAGGTCGATTTAGTTTTGAAAAACCTTCGCTGAAGCAGCTTCATTGAAGCGTCGTTTGTGATGAAAAACAGGGTATAAAGCGATATAAGCCAAATCGATATTTTGAATAAGCCCAGCGGTAGCAAGAGTTGAAAGGTTGATCTGATGGGTAGCGTGAAAGATCTGGAAATAGTCCAAGAACCTACTCGGGACGATATGGGTGTTGGCTGGTTCTTGTTTTCAGATCGTTACTCGGTTTTTGATTGGGGTGAGATGCCTGATCACATCAAAGGGAAGGGCCAAGCTCTTTGTCTAATGGGCGGTTACTGCTTTGAAATGCTAGAGCAAGCAGGGATCAGGACGCATTACAGGGGTTTGGTGGACGAGAAGGGCGAGGTTGTCAGGTTCAAGGAACTCCAAGCGCCTGTCAGCGTGATGGAAGTCAATCTGGTTAATGTCTACAGACCTGAAGCGCATAATCGGCAGGGAAAAGTGGAATACGACTATGGACTTTACACTTCAAAATTGAAGAATTGTCTTATTCCTCTTGAAGTAATGTATAGAAACGGTTTGCCCGAGGGGTCCTCTTTGTTTAAACGTCTTGAGCAGGGGAATGTGTCTCTTAAAGATCTTGGGTTAAGCCATTTTCCAAAGCCCGGAGAGCGCTTTGAAAAGCCTATATTTGATGTCAGCACAAAGTTGGAAGAGACGGATCGTTACGTTACTTGGGAAGAAGCTCGGAGAATCGCTGGATTAACAGCCCTTGAACTCATCTCGGTGAAATATGTCCTCTCCAAAGTGAATGATGCCATGAGCGAGATGGCTTGTCATGCGAAGTTGGAGAATGAGGATGGTAAGATTGAGTTGGCTTTTGACACTCAGAGAAGACTAATGGTTGCTGATGTGGTTGGGACTTTGGACGAGTGTAGGTTCACTTATGAGGGCGTTCACGTGAGCAAGGAGATAGCTCGGCAGTTTTATCGGAAAACGCAGTGGTTCAAAGATGTGGAAGAAGCAAAAAAGACGGCTGAGTCCGAGGGTATCAGAGGCTGGCGATCTTTGTGTAGGTCTCAGCCCCCGAAGATTGACCCGCAGTTGAAGGATATTATCGGTGAGATGTACATGGCTGCGGCGAACGACATGACTCGGCGCAGAATGTTTGACGTGCCCGAGCTTGCAAAGGTTATCAGAAAGTACAGGGAATATATGGGTGAAGAAAAATGATGCAGAACAAGATAAGAGAAATAATCAGCGAATATGACCCTAAGAAGGTTCGAATAGGCGTTTTAGGTTCGCACTCGGCGCTTGAGATAGCCTCGGGAGCAAAGCAGGAAGGTTTCGAGACTGTGGTTGTCTGTCAAAAGGGCAGAGACAAGACCTATACGCGATACTACAGTGGCCTCTTTAATCACACATTGTTCTTGCACAAGTTCGTGGACATTGTAAGAGATGAGAATGTTCAGAAGCTGGTTGATTTGAACACGGTCTTTGTGCCGAACCGTTCCTTTTCAGTTTATGCGGGATACGATAATATTGAGGAAAAATTCGCTGTTCCCCTGATGGGCAATCGGTATATGCTCAGGACGGAAGAGCGGAATACGCCGCGGAACCAGCAGTATCTGCTTGCGAAAGCAGGAATAAAGGTGCCTAAGACTTTCAGTTCCCCGAGAGACATTAACCGTTTAGCGATTGTCAAGGTGGCTGAGAAGGCGAGGGCTATTGAGCGGGCTTTCTTTTTTGCTTCGTCGCTTGAGGAGTTTGAGAAAAAGGCTGAAGACCGCGTCAAAAATGGGATAATCACTAGAGATGCGCTTAGGCAAGCGGTCATAGAAGAGTATGTCATTGGCGCTAAATTCAATGCCAACTATTTTTGGTCGCCTCTGACTGCGGAGATTGATCTTTTGGGTTTTGATCGCCGTGTGCAGACTGATCTTGACGGCGTTTTAGACTTGCCGGCGGCTGAGCAGTTGGAGTTGAATATTCCGACTCAGAACATCGAGATTGGACACATGGGTGTGACCATGCGTGAGAGCCAGATTGAGAAGGTGTTCGAGGCGGCGGAACGTTTCGTGGACACATGCAAGGTTGAGTTTCCGCCTGGCATGATTGGGCTTTTTGCGCTACAGGGTGCGGTTACGAAGGATTTGGATTTCTACGTTTTCGATGTTAGTCCCCGTGTTCCTGGTTGCCCGTGTGTTGAGCCTACGTCACCTTATATGAAGTATAAGTATGGTTTCGAGGTGGGTCCGGGTAGACGTGTGGCCATGGAGATTAAACGTGCCATCAAAGAAGGCAGGCTTGGAGAAGTGGTGACTTGATAACTCCGGTTGACATAGAACGTATTCTTCATAGTTATGATTTGGATAGGTTGGCGATCGGGACCTTGGGTTCGCATTCCTCCTTGAACATTTTCAAAGGAGCCAAGGAGGAGGGTTTTCGAACGGTCTGCGTTTGCAAGGAGAAGGATGCGATAATGTATCGGAAGTATCCGCTTGTGGATGAGATGATTATTGTAAAGGATTTTACCGAGCTGTTGAACGGGGAGTTGCAGGAGAGGCTGCGGCGTTTGAACGTTGTTTTGGTTCCTCACGGTTCTTTCACGGCCTATTTGTCGACTGAGGAGTTGACGGACAGTCTTTTGGTGCCAATGTTCGGGAACAGGCAGCTTCTTCACTGGGAAGCTAATCGCAGGGAGCAGGAGGAATGGCTTAGACAAGCCGGACTTAGATTGCCTGCCACGTTTAAGTCTCCGGATGAGATTGACCGCTTGGTTATAGCTAAACTGCCTGGTGCTAAAGGTGGGAGAGGATATTTTTTGGCGAGTTCCCCTTCCAGTTTTTACAAGAAGTTTAAGGCCATGGTTCGACGTGGCTTGTTGAAGGAAGAGGATGTCGGACGGATTCATTTGCAGGAGTATGCTTTGGGTGTGAATGTCTATCCTAGCTATTTCAGCAGCATAGTTCGTAATAACGTGGAGTTATTGGCTATGGATAGGCGTTATGAGTCGGCTGTCGATGCCATTGGTAAAATTCCTGCGGCCGAGCAGTTGGAGATTGATGTGAGTCCGACGTATACTATTGTGGGGAATTTTCCCATTGTGCTGCGTGAGTCCTTGTTGCCTGAGCTTATGCGAATGGGTGACAGTGTTCATTGGAAGGCGCGGGAGTTGGCTCCGCCGGGGATCATTGGGCCTTTCTGTTTGGAGACGGTGATTACGGATGATCTGCGAATTTTCACGTTTGAGATTTCAGCGCGTATCGTGGCGGGTACGAATGTGGGGATTGGGACTTCGCCCTATGCCTATTTGGGGTTTGGTGAGAACATGTATATGGGTCGGCGTATCGCGGTTGAGTTGAGAGAGGCGCGTTCACAGGGCAAGCTTGCAGCAGTTCTAGCGTAAACGAGCTTGCACTTTTGGATATCTATCTGAAGGACTAATAGAAGTATCTTCTATAGTTTTGTTTCATAGGAGCATAATAGCTACCCCACCGCTTCTTTGGTTTCGGAGAATATTTGGGGAGAGCTTCGGAGGCGCATGACTATGGCGGAGACAGAAGACTATGGTTGGCTGTTTGTTGATGTTGTTCCGCTGCTTTACGATAAGAAGAAGGTTGAGAGGCAGTTGAAGGTCGAAGAGTGGCTTGACCTTTACCAGCTCACGCGGGAGTTGGGCATAGCCAACGTTGCCAACGCATCTGGCAGGCGCTCGGCGATAGATTATGTGATTTAGTGGCATTTTGCTTTCTTGACGTTTTTGGTCTGGATACCATAGTTGGTTGTTGTTTTGTGGGTTTGGTGACTCTTTTCGTCATCGGCTTCACTTGATCAGAGATTGGATTTGGTGTTTGGTTATGTGTCAATTTCACTTTTTTGTCAGTTTTTGCATGAATGGGTTTTGTCGAAGGGAGGAAAAATTGAATTTTGTTCCAGACCTTTTGCCGTTTAATATGCTTCCTTGTGCGATTGCATCCTTGGAGAAGTCTATATTTGAACTGCGACTTGTGCAATTATGAAGATGCCGAAGGCAATGCTTGCTAGGCCCGTGGCGGCTTTGATTGCTGCGTGTGCTTTTTCCAAATGCGACGCCGTGTAGGACAGAAGAGAACTAACCAAACACGCGATGCCTATCATCCCCAGGATCACGCCTGCTCCGAAAACCAGGATGAAAACCAGGCCTAACTCGATGGAACTCACAGTAGCCAGGGTGACGAGCATCAGAGCGGCACTGCCTCCAAGTCCCTGTAGACCGCCTGTGATCGCTGATTTATGTAGGTGAGTGTGACCTTTGACGGATTCGGCGACGTGAGGAATCAGATGTGTATGAGATTCATCATGGTTAGCATGCCCGTGTGCGTGGATTCTTTCTACGATTATTGGTTTCACAACGAATAGACCTAAGATGACTAGCAAGACTCCGGCTGCCAACTCGAACAGGGAGACAGCGCTTTCAGGAATTGACACTCGGAGAGTCAGAACAAGCAACCCCACGATAAACAGTATAATCGAGTGGCCTGCTCCCCACGCCGTTGCCGAGGCAATCGACTTGCGAAGATTTGGGCTGTTACATAGAAGCGTGGAAACTGCGACGACATGGTCAGGGTCTAGTGAGTGCCCTAATCCCAACGCGAATCCAGTTGCAAGTATTAGGATTGGAGTGAGTTCCACAGATTCTGAAACATAGTAGGCGCCAATAATAGTTTTCTATGTGGGTTTGGGCAAAATTGCGTTCGCTTAACTAAACGGTTAAGATGTTGTTGCATTACATGTTTATTATGAAACACGGGAATTTTGCTGCTGATTTAATAGCGCCATGTGGAGCAAATTGTGGAATATGCGTCGCTTTTTTCGGTTATACATTGAACGGCGAAAGGAGAAAACGAGTCTGTTTCGGTTGTCGATCGAGGGCGAGTCGGTGTGCGTTCATCAAAAAGCATTGTGACAAGCTTGCAACCGGACAAATACAGTATTGTTTTGAATGCGCGGGTTTTCCATGTGAAAGACTCAAAACGCTTGATAAACGGTATAGAAACAAGTATGAAATGAGTATGATTGAGAATCTGAGTTACATTCAGACAAATGGTATCGAGCAGTTCCTGAAAAATGAACGCGAAAGATGGAAGTGCCCCAATTGTGGCGGAATAATTTGTGTCCACAACAAAAAATGTTATACCTGCGGCAAAATTCGAAACGACCCAGATATGAAATAGGAAAAAGAGAATTCCCTCACAATCCTTGTTTTCCTACACCGCTCCTTCCTTCGAGCGGGGGATTTTTAGCTCACGGTTTCAGAATAGAATTCGCTTTCTTGCTCTTTTAATGTGGCATATCGAAGGGCTCGATACCTTCTCCGACCGTGTATAAGAAGAGGCTTGCTGAAGACTGTCCGAGCCATTTGAACCGTTCAACTAGGTCTTTCACGACGATTGCGTAGTTTTTTGATTTGTCAATACTGTCTATATAGCCTTTGAAGGAACCGTACTGTTTCTTGATTTTTCTGAATGTGGTTGCGTTCTTGACTATGGCTTCGATCTTGCCGCGGTTACGTACAATTCCTTCGTCCTTCAGGAGGCGTTCCACGTCCTTTTCGGTAAAATGTGCCACTTTTTCAATGTTGAACTCGACAAAAGCTTCTCTTGTTGTTGGCCATTTCTTTTCGATTACATTCCAGTTTAAGCCTGCTTCAAAGATGACATGGCTCATGTTTTCGAAGTATGCGTCGTCATTTTCAGGATGCTTTTTTCTGTACCACCAGGCTGGGGTTTTCCAAGTTCCTTCCATCCCTTTCACGCTTCACAATTGGATTTGAGACCAGGGATTATAAACTTGTGTGACTGTTCGTACACAGCAACGACTAGACTCAGTATAACCTTGATGGTTAAAAACTAGAGGAGTTCTAGGACTTTTTCTGAGGCACAAGCAGGTGTGGTTATCTGTTGCCATAATTCAGCAAGACAAGTTCAGACACGTAGATCAGCGACCCGAAAATTACAAGCGACCAGCCGGATGAAATCACGGTTGAAAGTTCTATTGGGTAGCCAAACAGCAGTAGTAGGATTCCGCCAAGAACCATCAGGGCTGGAACTCCGTAGGCGATTACGCGGAAGGGAGTTATGACTTCAAGGGGTAAGTCCAATCGGTTCACTTCTGTTCGGGAGTAGTGACATTCTGGATATAACCCTTGATTACATATCCATGTCGAATCTGAATGAAATTCGCAGACTGATTCTAGAGATTCTGTTGCATGCTTTCAGTCAAATCTGTCAATTATTACAGTCTGGGTATGTTCGTTTCGACAAGGTTTATGTCTATGCTCACGCTGATTGAGTCTTCACCATTCATGGTTGCCTTCATTTTTAGGGGCCATCCAACCTCTTTGTCAATGTAAACCGTCATGGTCGGACCGTCGGTTACGTACTCGTAAACCGTGCAGCTTCTTGTGCCCAAACTTCCGAAATCTATCGTGGCGTCATAGCTTGCCGTCATGTTGCTTTCGCTGAAGGCATCCATGAATCGGAAATCTGAAAGTTCAACCCAGTTTATGTTCTCGTTCTCCGCTATCTCGCCGAGACTGGATTCCATTTTGAAGGATGTAGACATGCATGCGTGTGTGCTATTGAAATCGAGAACCTCGAGTCTCACTGAAAAGTTGAAATCAAAACCCATGATTGAAGTGTCGCCTTGATATTTTGCGTAGGCGCCTTTAAACAGCCAACTATCCTGGCCGACTGGATTGGGGTGTAGGAAAGACACTAAGAGGGCACCTGTAACGAGGCCGACTGCGATCAGCACTGTGGCTGCCAATAGAAGCTTGTTTCTACTTTTTGGCTTAATTTTACTGGTCGAGGGGGAAACCGGATTAGCTGAGTTATTGTCCAATATACTTGCCTCTCGTGCACGTTCACCGGCAAATGATTTATCGCTTGTTACTTCGCACTATGAATTGCAGAGCAGTGTTACAAAGTGTCTGCATGAATTGTTTGATGCTTTAGTTTTTTTATAGTCCAGTCAACATAAGTGTGGAGGGGAGATAGGCATGCCTTTTTTGTAGGAATTGTGGAGCAGAGTTGAAAGAGGATGCGCGGTTCTGTCCGAAATGTGGAACGCAGGTTAGCCTGCAAGCGGCTGAGACCGCAAAGACTCCGAGGCGGAGGTCTCTCAGTCCGTTAGCGATCGGCGGCATAGCCGGCATTGCGGCGATTGCTCTCATAGTCATAGTCGCCTTTGCCTTCTTGTTTGGAGGGATGCCTTTTGGCGGCGTGATTGGCTCAGGCAACTTACAGACGCGCGAAGAATCCTTTACTGGCTTTAACATTGTTGAAGTGGACAGCGGGTTCAGGGTTCAGGTTACTCAAGCGAGCTCCTACCGTATTCTCATAACTGCCGATGATAACGTGCTCAATTACACTCAAGTCACCAAGACCGGGAACACGTTGTCAATAAGGTTACAGCCATGGCTGAGTTTTCAATCCACAACCTTGAGGGCTGAAATCTCGATGCCTGATCTCAGAGAATTGCAGTTTTCTGGAGGAGTAAACGGGACTGCACGAGATTTTGTTTTGACACATGATTTCACAGTCGGGTTGTCTGGGGAGTGTTCTCAGGATGGAGGGTGAGGCCCGGGACCTCGTGGCTGAATGTTCGGGCGGAAGCCGTCTAGATCTATCGAACTTTGCGGTTGACAATGCGCAGATTGGTTTCAGCGGAGGAAGCCAAGGAACGGTTGATGTTTTGTTGTTGGAAGGTTAGACGCTAACTTGAGTGGAGGTTCAAAGCTTTCCTATTTAGGTAGCCCAACACTGGGCACTATAAACACTTCCGGCGGTTCTTCCATTTCGCCTGGGTAGCCTTCGTTGGCTCTGGCGTTTTGTTTACGCACTTTCCTGTTAGGTTTCGCCTCCTCGTTTAATGTTAATTAGGTAAAAATTTGGGTAAAAACTTTAAAAACCAACCAATAATATCTGCGTTTAGAGTCACAATAAGAGAAGTAACGTAAATGAAGCAAACGCATGAGTTCAAAATCGATTTAACCCTAATAGAGGGTGACGGAGATTTTTCCTGTCCGCGATGTGGAACAAGGATATCTCCTGACGACGAATCTGAAGAGGTTTACTCTATTCTGGAGCCGAGAGTCAACAGCAATGGCTTGGAAGAAGTTGTAATACAATGCAACAGATGTTCAAGTCACATTCAATTGACTGGATTTTCGTCCCTTCAGAAAAATGATTAGACATTGCTCTTACCAGCTGGAACTTTTGGTTCGCTTTGTGAGTGTCTGGGACAGGCTGTGCCTCTCCAGCTCAGCTTGACTGCACAGCTGAGCGCTAATTAGCCTTTTTGACGCTGTTACAGCAAAGCGTTGACGTGCAAAATCTTAAAAGATGTATCGTTGTAGTCAAATCTTGGATTTGGGCAAGCTTTAGGATCAAGTGGTGAAGATGAAGATGGATTGGTTCGTGTATGCGTTGCTTTCCGCGATAACAGCGGCTCTTGTGGCTATATTTGGAAAAATGGGTCTTGAAGGCGTAGATTCCGTGACCGCTACGGGAGTTCGCGCGGGAATAATGTTCGCGGTTATCATGCTTCTTATGTTGTTCACGGGCAAAATGCATTTGGCTTTGAGTCTGGACGGGCGTTCCTTGTTCTACATTTTTCTCGGAGGTTTGGCCGGAGCTGCTTCATGGATTTTCTATTTCTTGGCGTTGCAGTCTGGAAAAGCGTCTCAAGTTGCACCAATAGACCGGTTAAGCGTTGTTTTCGTTGTTGTACTTGCGGCTTTGTTCTTGTCTGAAAAAATTACCTGGCCAGTGGCGGTTGGCGTGGCTCTGATGGCGGCTGGTGCCATAATTATCGCTTTGAGCTAAGTCCCAAGCGCGCAGATTGACCTGCGCTCAGAAACGTATATTTAATTACAACAGGCTAAGGGTAACCGTTCAAGGATGTTTGGGCTTCTATGAACGCGTTGGTGGTTTACTATTCTAGGACTGGAACCACGAAAAAAGTAGGGGAGAAACTGTCATCTCTTCTCCAATGTACGAGCGAGGAGATACGCGACACTAAGAGCAGGAAGGGGCTTTTTGGTTGGTTGAGCGCAGGCAAGGATGCGACCCGCGAAGCGTTGACCAAACTGGAGAAGGTTGAGAATGATCCTGCCTCCTTTGACATCGTTGTAATCGGGACTCCGGTGTGGAATCACAGGATGTCGACTGCTGTCAGGACTTATTTGACACATTACAAGGACAGTTTTAGGAGGGTGGCTTTCTTCTGCACATACCAGTACACTGATAGCGACCCTTTTGAGGAGATGGCGTCACTGTGTGGAAAGGCCCCGGTTGCCACGTTGAGGCTGCATAGGAAAAAGGAAATGATGAGTGATCAGTATTGGGCAAAGACGGAAGAATTCGTTGGAAAATTAGCAAGCGCATGATTTTGGCGCGCTGCTGCTGAGAAAATGTGCTTCAGTCTTGACATATAGAAGTTAGTTATAGAACACGTCTTGGGTTTTTCTGGATAATGGTTTGTTATGTTTATTGGTAACAACTAGCAACCACATACGGTAATATACCATGGTTGTTGAGTGTTGTTCAAGGAGAGTTTTATTCTCCTAGGAAAAGAGCATGAAAACTAAACTATCGACGTTATTGTTGCTTTCAATACTGCTAGTTTCTACTTTTGCATTAGCTATTGCCACAAATTTTACCGCCACGGCTCAAGTCGTTGACGCGCCATCTTTGATCGGGTCGACTATACCGAAGTTCACTGATCAACTTGTGATTCCGCCGGTTTATGTTCCGAAAAACATCTATGACTCCTGTGGCAAACTGATTCGACAAGAATACACCGTGAAAATGAGCTCGTTCTATCAGCAAATACTGCCAGCAGGTTACCCGACTACTCAGGTCTTTGGTTACGGAGGCTACGCCAAGGACGCCGTAACAGGAAAATGGCTTGGTTTTGTCAGCAATTCTCCCGGTCCCACATTCGAAGCCATAAGAGGCGTCCCAGTCAGGGTGAAATGGGTCAACAATCTTCAGACATCGTTCTTGCCGATTGATCCAACACTTCATTGGGCTGATCCTAACAACTTGGGCATGGACGACATGGACGCAGATGCTCAGACGCCGGTTCCCGCAGTGGTACACGTGCATGGGGCCGAAGTGCCTTCATCCTTTGATGGAGGCCCTGATCAATGGTTCACTGCAAACGGAATTCACGGCACAGGCTACCGAAGCCTATATCCAACGGCCGCAAACGCAGCAATATATGAGTATCCAAACACGCAGATTGCATACACATCCTTTTATCATGACCATGCGCTGGGAATGACTCGCATAAACGTAATGTCAGGACTAGCTGGCATTTATCTTCTCAGAGACAAAAACACCCACAGCGACTACGTTGCACCGTTGCTGCCCAAAGGAAAATACGAGATTCCATTGGCTATTCAAGACAGATCCTTCAATACCGATGGTTCCTTGTGGTTCCCAAGCATTGGCGTAAACCCTGATGTTCATCCATACTGGCAACCCGAGTTCTTCGGCGACACAATAATGGTCAACGGAAAACTATGGCCCAACCTAAACGTGGACAGAGGACAATACCGGTTCAGAATTGTCGACGGCTCGAACGCCCGATTCTACAATCTACAGTTTGCAGTGCAGGGCACTGGACAAATCTTACCGTTCACGCTAATCGGAACAGACGGAGGCTACATAAAATCTGCGGTCAACCTAAACTCACTACTCATTGCGCCTGGACAACGCGATGACATTCTAGTGGACTTCTCCGGCCTGGCTCCGGGAACAAAAATAATCATGACTAATGATGCTGCCGCTCCGTACCCAGACGGAGACCCGGTGGACCCAGATACAACTGCCCAGATTATGCAATTCACTGTAACTTCAAACTACGGATACAAGGCAAAAACACTGCCGACCACGCTGAACCCGACGCTGAAATACACATATCCGAACCTGCATGATCCGGTCAAGACTAGAACGCTGCCCTTTTTCGAAGAGCAGGGCGCCAATGGTCCTCTAGGCAGTGTTTCCTGAACGGTCAAAAATGGTCCGGCGTGTTAACTGAGACTCCGCGTGTTGGAGCAACTGAAGACTGGTATCTTGTGAACCCCACTATGGATACGCATCCGATACATACGCATTTGACGCAGTTCCAACTTGTGAAACGGATACCGTTTGACAAGGACGCTTATACAGCTGCTTGGATAGCACTTAACGGTGTGCCGCCGCTTCCGACAATGTTGTTCCAAAGACACTTCCTGTGACATCGTACTTGACGGGTCCAGCTGAATATCCAACTGCAGCAGAAATGGCTTGGAGGGACACAATAATTGCTCCTACAGGTTACGTGACAGTCATCAGAATAAGATGGGCACCCCAAGACTCGCCACTATACGGACCCAACGCTCCGAAACCAGGAGTCAACCAATTCGCCTTCAACCCCACTAAAGGACCAGGATACGTCTGGCACTGCCACATAATAGACCACGAAGACAACGAAATGATGCGACCGTACAAGGTCGTTTGGTAGCAGCACTACCTCCTTTTTTCTTTTTTTCAAAACTATCGGCTTTCAGTGTTCTTTCCGGTATTTTGGATAGGAATTGCACAGTGAATCCTTTCTGAGTTTTCAGACAGAAACTTTTATCCTAGTGTCTATTGTACTTGCTGCAGCTGGGAAGTGCGATCAGGCTTGGCATGTGAGTACTGTGGCAAACCGGTTAGAGAGTTTGAAGAATTCGTCTTAGTGGGTAAGTATCCTACGCGTGGTCAGATGTGGAAATGGTCCAATAACGAGTATGCCAGACCTGAAAACTACGGCAAAATCTTTCACAGAAACTGTTTCTTAGAGTCTCAGAAGATAGAAAATGCGAAGCCGTGAGCACTTGGAGCGGCGTTGATTGCCTCGGGGCTGGGAAAATAGTTAATTAGCCTCCGACTGAGAATAATACGTTTATGAACTTTGATGCAATATTGTTGGCCATTGTTACCTGTGTCTCGACGCTTTTCGGCGGAATCCTAGCTGCGCGGCGTCGAAAAAATATAGGAACCCTCGGAGCTCTAGCGGCTGGAATACTGATTACAACTTCTTTGGTTAACATACTGCCGCAGACTTTCAGACTTGCCGATTCTGTCAACGTTCTCCTTGAGGAAGTAATGGTTCTCACGGTTGTCGGGTTCCTTTTTCTTTACATCATTTCTAGAATGATAAGTGGGCATGTCTTCAACAAAGAAGGAGAATACGTTGAAGTGAAACATCCTTTGGGTGGGCTTTTCGCAACTTCAGAACTTTCAGTTCACAGTTTTATAGACGGTTTAGCTATCGGGTTTGGTCTTGAAGCTGACATTCATGTTGGAATAGTCATTGCGCTTGCGGTCATATGTCATGACTTTACTGATGGGCTCAGCACGGTTACCGTCATGTTGAATTCTGGCAACACGCTGAAAAATTCTTTGCGGATGCTATTCTTGGATGCTGTGGCTCCTGTTCTCGGTGCTCTAACTACGCTCTTCGTCCAACTGCCTCAATATTACTTGGTTCTCCTTCTGCCTTTTTTTGCAGGTGGTTTTCTGTATCTTGGGGCAAGTGATCTGTTGCCACAGGCACATGAGCAGAATCCTCCCGCGCTCACTGTGGCTCTCTGCACGGCAGGTTGTGTTTTGATATTCGCACTAACATTCATACTAAGCAACGTCATGAACTTCTGAGTTAATTCGCGCGCGTTAGGTGCTTGTGTTTTGTAAACTTTTAGATATAGCCTAAACCGCGCAGCGCATTTATTGCCGTAAGGGCAAACATGAAGGCAATCACTAACACAGTCACTAAAAAGGAAGCTCGGCCTTTATTCTCCAACATAATCTTTCCATGTTACGTGGGCTATATAGGTGTGTTTTCGGTTTTGGGAATATGCAAACATCCAATATGCTACATCCAACTTAGCCCGGTGTTGAAAGAATCGGTTTATGTAAAGCTGTCTTTGCCCTTTTCCTTTTTGCCCATGCACGCGCTAACTAAATAACGAACCCATGATGTGCAACTAACAAAAAGCCGGGCTTAAGACTTTGGGGGACAAGAAAAGAAAAATGGATATTCTTGCTTAGGGCTATTTTGTTGCGAACGCCACAGCTACCACGATTAAAACTGGCACTCCGAGTACCGATTCTTACTGAAATGGTTTATAGTGATTTGTTGTTGCTTGACGTCAATCACATATCCTTATAGAAGACGTTTCGATTCAAAGTATGTGGATGCGTGCCGAGTGGTTCAACATATCTTCTTCTTCGGAAGAGTATGGCTTCTTGAGCCCTGGCACGTATCTCCTCTAAACTTTTGCGTAGAAAAATTGTTATACTTCCGCACTTTTTAGGCGCGTTTGACCGGTTGAGCCTTTCTTTTGGGTATCGATATGTATTGGCTTCTTGAGAGTTAGAAGGCGTTTGAGAAAATTCCCAAGAAAACTGGAATATCCGTTCCAGCATGAAACAAAACGGAGCCTATCAGGCTGTCCGTGTGTTGCATGATGTAACCCCAGGCAAGCCCGAGAGAAAAAGTGAACGCCACCAAGATCCAGATAAACGGTGTGTAAGTATTGGGTCCCACTCCAGCCACTGAATGGCTAAGCGAGAAAATTATCGCTTGTAACAGATTAGAGGTTTTCAACCCAAGATTCGGTCCGAATTTCTTCAGGAAAACCCCCCTATACAATAGTTCTTCTCTTACTCCGTTCAGCAGGACGATGGGCAATATCCAGGGAATCCACGCGATTACTTTTTCTACACTCAGGTTTCGACCTTGAAACAAGTATTGAGCAGCTGGAATGGATGTTAAAGCGAAGAAGAGAAATCCGACAACCCCGACTATCAGTCCCAGTTTGAGGTTGCCTTTCCTCAGGAAAATTGAGCTGAATGAGTTACCCGAGATTCGAGTTAAGATAATTATCGTGGCTGCAATTATCGAAGTGCTTGCTACCATGTCTAGAAGGAGTCCGTTCATGGTGTCTGATGGCAGGTTGACCAAGAGGTCAAAAAGTATGGCTAAAGCTGCTATGAAAAAGGCGAAGAAGATTTGCCAGTAGGACTTTGCTGACCGGCGTTTGAGAAAGAAGACTGCAGTAAGCAAGAATATCAGAGACAGGATTGTTGCGTAGGCAGCTATCAGGTTAGGCGGAACTAGTGAAAAAGGATAAACTAGTAAGCCTGAGAGAGAAGGCAAACTAACGCCGCAAATCAATAATGGCAGGAATAGGTATAGGCGGTGTTTCATCTTCGTCCTCTTGCTTTGACACATTCATCAGCTTGTTGTGGGTGCTCGCGCGCGCTTCTTACTCGAACCTTCAGGTATAAAAGATTTTGAAAGTGGCGAACGCTCATCTTCAAAATAGCATCTGTTGAAAGACACAGCTATTGCACGGACAAAAAGTGAGACTGCACGAATTCGGAATTGATTCGTGTTAGCTGCCAGTCTTCTCTTCGTGTTTCTTTTTTTTCGCTTTATTCTTTTTTGCGAGTGAAGGCATACATTCAACCCAGTAGGTAGAGTTTGCTGATCATTGATAATGTGTAAGATGCGTATAAGACTTGGCACTCGGCTTCAGAAAAGTGTTTTCGCGAAGTATCGTGGGCTTATCTGAAGCCTGTGGAAGTACGGTTCACTATTAGGAAACTATATGTGGACAATGTAATCCGGGGTTTTTGCTTTTCTTCTGTCCTCAGGCATCTTCTCGGCTATTTCTTGAATTAAAGATAATCCAGTTAAGTGGATGTGGCTGTAACAATTGTTGCAGAGTATTACCACTTCTTCCAAACCGTACTTGTTGACTTTCGGTTCCAGAATGGAGTAGGACATTTCAGAACAATCGTCCGGAGATATGTTGGTTCCGCATCGTGGGCAAAAGAAGTCTCCGTTTCCATCTGTTTCAGTCAAGTCTATTTTGTACGCGTGTGTTTGTTTTATTCTTCTTGCCTCCTTTCCGGTTTAGCTATTTGCATTCAACTCAGATTGGAGAAATGATTAATCGGTTTTTAAAGCGTTTACCCAAATTTCTACCTAATTAATTCCTAAGCGGTCCGCACCAACTTTAGCGCGAGTGAGCGCTGACTTGTTGTTGCGTAGAGACAACCACATATCCTTATAGAAAAAGGCTCAGTCCATAATAGGTAACACACCATTATTTCCTCAAAAATCTATATCATAGAGAACATGGAAAACAATTTTGCCGAGAGGTAATATTGGGCAAAAGAAGTTGCAAGTCGAAGGAAAAATCAGAATGACAGATCCGATTGAAGTAAAATCGTTAAAGAAGAATTACGGAAATCTGAAGGCGGTTGATGGGATATCATTTACCGTCAGACAGGGTGAAATCTTTGGGCTGCTGGGCCCAAATGGCGCTGGCAAAACCACAACCATAGAGATACTTGAAGGTTTACGTGAAAAGGACGATGGAGACGTTAAAGTCCTAGATCTTGATCCTTGGAAAAAAGGGTATGAACTGCACAAAAGGATCGGGGTTATCCCTCAGGAGTTCAACTTTTTTGACAGAACGACGCCTAGAGAAGCAATTATTTACTATGCGAGTCTTTTCAACGTTAACGTCGATCCTGACGATATATTGAGGCAGGTTTTGCTTGAGGATTCTGGCAAGATGGTTTTTCAGAACCTGTCTGGAGGGCAAAAGCAAAAAACTGGCCTTGCGCTTTCTCTTGTTAACACGCCTGAGCTCATGTTTCTTGATGAACCCACTACGGGTTTGGATCCTAACGCTCGAAGGGCTATTTGGGAAGTCATCAGAGGCTTGAAAGACAAAGGCAAAACCATCGTTCTGACAACTCATTATCTTGATGAGGCTCAGCAACTCTCTGATCGTGTGGCAATAATGGATCATGGGCGAATCGTAGCTATCGGTACTTCGGATCAGATAATAGCTCAGTATGGCTCAGGTGAGCGGCTTGAGTTTCATGGAGACAAGAAGCTCTCAGAATACATTAGAAAAAACACCAACCTACAGGTTGACTGTGAAGAAAACAACAGCATTGTCTGCGTATTGTTGAAAGAGAAAACTGACGCTTTAACAGCTTTGAAGGCAGCCGAAGAATCGGGTTTAGCGTGGAGTGGATTGCAGATTCACCGTGACAGTTTGGATGAAGTCTTTGTTAAGCTTGTGAACAGGCAAGTGTTTGAAGGGGGTGAAATACAAGAAGACAAAAACGGAAAAGAAAACAAACCAATGAAAAAAAGGAGGAAAGAATAATGGCGAACTTGAGGAGAGTTTATGCTGATTTCAAAGTCTTCAGTCGCGGATATACGAGGAACGTAATTGGATTATTTTTCGGTTTGATATTTCCTGTTATCTTGATCTTGATTTTTGGAGCGATTTTCTCGGGCAACAACACGGGGCCCGTTCCAGTTTATGTCCAAAATCAGAATACAAATGGTTCGATTGCTTTGGAATTTGTTAGCAATATTAACGGTACATACTCGAACGGGACAAAGATAAGCGACGATTGGCCGCTCAAGACAGTGTTGGTTGACTCCTCAGTGGATTTTGTCGAGTATCTATCAGATCATTCTTCCTCAGACGGTATTGTCATTCCGCAAAACTTTTCCGGATCATACTTGGCTAGAGAAAAAGTAGCCATCACAGTTTACGGTAGTCCAGCATCAAGCACCAGCGCGATTATAAGCGGAGTAGTCAGCTCACTTGCAAACCAGTACAACCTGCAGAGAGCAGGCGGTTCGGCAATTATAGAGTTGACTTCTGCCACTGTGAACGCACAACAGACAAAATACATTGATTTCTTAATTCCGGGATTGATAGGTTTCTCCATATTGGTTAACCCAATGTTCGCTATAGTGAGCATATCGTCAGATTATAAGAAGACAAAACTGTTCAAACAGTTGTCGTTGACGCCGCTGACCAAAACGGAATGGTTAACATCAAAAATCTTATTCTACATTTTGCTTTCCTCTGTATCTTTCCTGCTCATGGCTGGTGTGGGAATCTTGGCGTTCGGCGCAAACATCACGTTAACGTTATGGCTTATTCCGTTTCTTATCTTGGGTCCGCTGCTTTTCTGCTCGCTGGGCATGCTTGTTGGCACAGTTTCAAAAACCCCTGAGACTGCGAGCATAGTGGGCAACATAATTACTTTTCCAATGATGTTTCTATCAGGCACCTTTTTCCCTATTGCCATGATGCCAGATTACTTGCAGACAGCGGCTCACGTACTGCCCCTGTTCTACGTTATTGAAGGCTTGAATAATGTCATGGTCTACGGAAACACATCAGGCGTTATGGTGGACTTAGCGGTTGTTGCGATCATAGCCGTAGCAATTTTCATAGCAGCCATTAAACTCTTCAAATGGAAAGAAGACTAAAAGAACCTCATTCATTTCTTTTTTTGCGGTTTGGTCACGTCTTAATCGCTGTTTCAGCAATTGAGAAAAAGCTTACAAAAGAGTAGGAATTTCTCGAGCTCAGGTTTTGGAACCCTTAAAGGCCAAAAAGCCTTTTGGGCGAAATTACAGTCTGCTAATCTAAGTTCTTCTTTTTATTCCTTCAGTTTGGGAATTGCCTTCTTCATCCATTCAGTTTTGGTAGAGTAAATTTCTATCAGTTTTGGTGAAGTAATGGGTTTCCGTCCTTTAACCGCTGCAAGCATTTGCCTTTTGAGTGTGCTGTGCTTGCTTGTTCGTTTGGGTTGTCCTTTCCTTTTCGTTTTATAGTGTTCAAGCGCCATATTCTATCATCGCTAGTTCAACCTTAGACACCTAACATATAGAAGTTTTGTCTCTTTTTTGAATTAGCGAGCGATCGTCTTGCGGATATTTCGTCTATAGTAGTTGTACGCTCGACCCCAACTATACTTGTACCTATGCTGATCTAATATCTGGTAGGTTATTCTTTCCTTCTTGAATCATTGTTTCCTTTTCAAGACCTCTCACTTCTTCTTGATCCGCGTCTTCGGCTTGGGCGTTGTTCGTCCACTCTTTCTCTGCGAACGGTTCCCAATAACGCCATATTCATCAAGCTTCTTCTTGACAAGCGCCTTCTCAACCGTTCTCACGTCAAGGTTGTGCTTAGCTGCCGTTTTCCTCAGCGCCGAAAGCAGCTTCAAATAATTCACGGCTGAAAAAAGGTTAGGCCCCTCATTCCCCAGCAAAGCCCGCCACGTGTACACGTCAAAGACTCCATATTGTTTCGGGTTGAAAAACGCCAGAATAACGCTTACCAATACTGGGCTGACCCCCTCCAATGTCATGAGGCAATTCACTCTGAAGGCGTCATCATCAACGGGCAAGTTGAAAGCCTGACTCGAAGCCAGCGTCACCGAAGCCTCATCGTTCCTAGCCACCAGTTCCAGAACCCGACGGGTTTTCGCCTCGTCACCGTTGAATTTCCACTTAACCACTTCTGCTAAATCTGCCCCCGACATGACCTTCAAGCGTCGGAACCTCACGCCCAACTCCCGTTCAACCTGGGCAAGCCACCCCTGATCCTTGTCATATTTCTGGCTCCACTTTAGAAAATCCCGCTTATCCACCGTTTAGCCACCGCAACAATTGTCCCAACCAACATATTTATGACTACGGCTTTGCGTGCTTTCTATACTTTGGCCTCGCTTTCAGAGGTTTTGAACATCGTGCAAGCACTTGGAGGTGTGATAAAGGTGGGCGTTGTTAACTCAAGAGACGGCATCAACAAGAATGGTTGGAAAAAGCTTTTAACAATAAAGGCTCAGACAAGGGTTGGGGACGAAATATGAATTGGAGACAAGTGCTGTTAGTGGTTTTAGGATTTGTTATGGGCATTCTTGTAGTGGTTTTGATCAACTCCATCAAGTTTGATAACCTTGGGATATTGATTCTTGCAGGCGTGACGCTTGTGAGTCTTGGTGTGTTAGCTGCCTTTGGCTTTGTAGCCTTATGGAGCAAATTGGAATAGAGTAAGCATTTCATCGATTTTTTGGATTGCATTTCAATCGCAAAAACTTAAGTCTATATTCTGCCTATTTTGATTGTGGTGATTGCATTGAGCATGGGAAGTAACAAAAAGAAACCTATGACTAAGAAGGAAAGAGAAGAGAGAAGAAAGAAGCATAAAGAGAAGCGATTGAAGAAATAGTTCGCAACTGAGCGTGCACTTTCAAATCCCTTGTTAGAGCAAAGAAAAGCCACATTTTAGACTATGCGGTGTTTTGTTGCTTGTTAGGGTGAATGAATGAGCACAATGAGCAGGAAAAGGAAGAATACGGATTTGGAGCGTCAAAGGGAGTTCGGCGAGAAAAAGAATTAAAAAAGAAGCAGATGCTTACAGATTCGCTTCCGACTAAGCACGCGAGAGGCATGATGTAACGAGATCTGGAGGCGTGAAGAACAGAGCGGTTTTTTGCAGGTTTTGACGTTTGCTAATGATATTATGATTTTGGTTCTGAAGGGCTCTTTTCTCCAGTCTGTTTCTTGTTTAAGTGGATTGTGAGTTTGTGGTTTTTCTTTTCAAGGACTACGTCTTCTTCTGCAATGTTATCTACAACTACTTCGCCGTTGAATTTCATGCGGCTCGCGTAGCCCATTTCTTTGAGCTCTTTCATGAGGAGTTCGCGCGATTTTCTTAGTTTTTCGCCTGACGTCTGCGGGCTTCTGTTGAAGCAGAAGGTAATAATTTTATTGTCAGGGTCATAGTTTGCTTTTGTGCCTTTGCCGAGTTTTTCCACTTGGCCCCATATCGTTTTTTGACTGGAGTCTCTCATGTTTGGTCCTTCTATTTCGTTCTCTTAAATGTTCCATGTCCGCCTGGTTTGGTGACGTTTGTAACTACACTTTCGCTTACTTTTTCGAGAAGCTCTTCTGCGCGTTTCCAATTATCAGCTGAGACTTCTACGCTGTATTTGGGAGCGGCGATTACGGAGAATTCGATTTTGGTGTCTTCGGTTTCTTGTGATTTCTTGGCGTCGATGAATGCGTCTTTGATGCATTTGACACCGTTGGGTTTCGGGCAGCGAACTTCAATGACACCCTTGACTGTTACCAGCTTGATCTTTATGCGTTCTTCTGCAACTTGGACGATGACTTTGGCGAGGTCTTCGGGTATGTCGAGTTTAGTTAGGACTTCTATGCCTTCTTTCACTGTTTGTTCGAAGCCTTCGTATAAGCCGTATTCTTCTTCGAGAATTACTCCGGCTTTCTGGTAGACTTCATGTACGGGCAAGCCAACTTTTTCTGCTACTGCATGCAGGAGGGTTTCGCCTTTGCGGTCTTTCTTGTAGGATTTGTTCTTTTCAATTCTTTCGCGTTTTGTAACTCGTCTAAGCGACAGGTCGATGTGACCTTTTTGGACGTCAACACGTAGAACTTTAAGAACCATTTTTTGGTTTTCTCGAACAAAGTCGCGGACGTTCCTTATCCGAGCGCTGGAGATTTCGGAGATGTGGAGAAAACCTCGTTTGTTGTACTCGTCAAGCCTGGCATAGGCTCCGTAATCCATCACACTTTCTATCGTGGCGATTACGAGGTCGCCGTATTCAGGCCAGTCAGGTTTATGTTCAGACATTATTTTCATCCTACTCGCGGAATGGTGCACGGAAACAGCCGAAATAGAGCCTTACAATGAAGATAAGGTTTTCTACTTTGCCGCGTCTCGCGTGCGCTCAAGGCATCGTCTTATGTTCGGTTTTGATGCGGACGATGCTGTTCGTGTAAGGTTAGAGGTAGTTGTCCATGTCTCTTTGAATTTGACGGATGACTATAACAACTTTAGCTCAGGCGTGGGAGCCATGGAGAAAGACTTTAAAGCTGTTCTTAGACAACCTTGGGATTCATGCATATGTGCAAGAAGAGGATGGGATGAGTAAAAAGGAAAGTTACAAGGAGTTTTTGGTTCATCTGCTGGATGGATTTCTGAAGACAGGCAGCGATGAAAAGATCAGAGAATATCTTGCCTCAAACAGTGGTCTTCCTGGTCCTAGGGGAAATCTGGAATTGGCCTTTGCATTCGCTGAGGTGGCAGTGGATTTTTCAACAAGAGATTCAGCTAAAATGTGGGTGCTGGCGTCAGGGCTGATCGGTGTTTCCGCGGACGAGGCTCCAGTGAATGACCCAAAAGAGATTCTTCCGTTTTGCGGAGCGGTTGCAATAGGTGCCATCGGCTCGACTCGTGAGGAATTCTTTCTGAAGGCGTTCCCTCTCTTGAAGAGGCTTGCGAATGATTCACGTTGGAGAACGCGTGAAGGTGTGGCTATGGGCCTTCAGCGTTTGATCGCGGGAAAAGGTCAGAGCGCTTTGAAGGAGTTGGACGGTTGGGTTGGGAAGAATGAATGGCTTGTCATGAGGGCCGTTGCGGCTGGAGTGGCTGAACCTGCCTTGTTGAGAGATGAACAGATTGCTAAGGGAGCCTTGGCGTTGCATGAAAAGATCTTCTCCCAGATACTCGCAACTGTAAACCGGAAAACCGACGAGTTCAAGACATTAAGACAAGCATTAGGGTATTCTCTGAGCGTTGTGATATGTGCCATTCCAAAAGAAGGATTTGAATACATGCAGCAAATAGCGGCTTCGCGCGACCTTGATGTACTATGGGTGATTAGAGAGAATCTGAAGAAAAACAGGCTGGTTAAGAACTTTCCTGCGGAGGTTGCTGCCGCAAAGAAATTGTTACTCTGAAAAGTTTACTGCTGTTGCAGGTTCTTAGTGGGTGCTCTAAATATAGTCTTTCAGCAGAGTTTCTTTTCCCTGCTTTAGTCTCTGTTGAATCTGTGCGTTAATCCAGCCACATGAGACACAACTAACCACTTTCGATTTAACGTAGACTTCAAGTTCTCCGGAACACAGAGGGCAATCTCAATTACTTGCATCGTTCCCTGTCGAAATTCAAAACTGTTAGATCATAATAAAACGTGTATTCTCAAATCCGCAATATTCCAAGCGCTGGATAGAAAAGCGAAGCCTAAGCAGTGTTCCAGTCGATCAGCAAATTCCGTTCGGTGGCTTGTTCGCGAGATTTGGTCTCTGCTTGGAGGATTTGGGGATTTGAGTTGCCCAACTCGTCAAATTACACATGTTTTCCACCAACAAGTCGTCAAGAATCATGATTAAGCCATATTGTATAAGGTTATGTGGTTGTCTGCACGCAACAACAAGTGAAGCGGGTTATTGTTAGGCGCATGGTGGTTTTGTGGGTTTGGTGACTTTTTTGTTGGTTTTTTGGGGTTTTTTGTTGTTTTTGCAGTTTTGAGGGTCGCGGTCAGGGTGGCTGCTATGCTTGAACTGGAATAAATGTTAATATAAGGTCACCATAAGAAAAAGTGCTGAGGAGTAAAATGAAAGCGCTCGTGTTAAGCGGTGGAAAAGGCACCAGACTCCGTCCCCTAACCTTTACCTGCGCCAAGCAACTCATCCCCGTGGCGAACAAGCCTATCCTGGGTTATGTTCTTGATCAAGTTGCTGCTACAGGCATAAAGAAAGTCGGTGTCATTACTGCCCCAGAGACTGGCCAGAACGTCAGAGACTACGTGGGCGAGGGCTCAAAGTGGGACCTCGCTGTCACGTATATTTCTCAGGAACCCCTTGGGTTGGCGCATGCCGTCAAAACTGCGCAGCCGTTTCTCGAATCAGGGATTCTTTCGTGATGTGTCTGGGAGACAACTTGACGGGTCAGGGCTTGAACAAATTTATCCAGAAATTTCGCAGAGAAGGACTTGACGCCTTGATCATACTTAAGGAGGTGAAGGATCCGTCGCACTTTGGCATAGCTCAGTTAGATGCTGAAGGCAACATAACTCGGCTGGTTGAGAAGCCTAAGACGCCTATGGGAAACCTTGCCATAATCGGGACCTATATTTTCTCTAACAAGATTCACACCGCTATTGAGCGGATAAAGCCGTCTTGGCGGGGAGAACTCGAAATAACCGATGCGATCCAAGAAATGATTACTATGGGTTTCAAAGTCAAGGCTGAAATACTGGACTCATGGTGGCTGGACACAGGCAAGAAAGACGACATACTCACTGCTAACGCCAAAATCTTGGACGAGTACATACAGCGAGACATCAATGGCACAGTAACCTCTAGCACGGTTGATGGGCGGGTCAGAGTCGAAGCTGGAGCAAACGTGGTCAACAGCACAGTCAGGGGACCCTGCATAATAGGAAAAAACACGCTTATCGAGAATTCATTTATAGGGCCGTACACGAGCGTAGGCGAGAACTCAAAGATCATCAACTCTAATCTTGAATATTGTGTCATATTGGAAGACGTTTTCATAAAAGACGTTGACCATTTGGAGGACAGCCTGATAGGCAAGAACGCCAAGGTCACCAAGAACCAAAAAAACAGAAATATCAAACTTCATATAGGTGACTTTTCAGAAGTAGAGCTTTAGCTGCAAGGTCACCTGCGGATGGCGAATGGCAACTATTATAAAATGTTCTCATGAAATATGATTCTGGACAAAAGGTGGATTTGGTCAGACTATGTTGAAGGGTATAACAATCAAGCCGATAAAACGTTTTTATGACGAGAGGGGCTTTTTCACGGAGTTGATGCGTAACGATTGGACAGACCTTTTCGGAGAAGACCAGATTGCGCAAGCGAACCTCTCATCAACTTATCCAGGTGTTATCCGCGCGTGGCATCGACATCTGAGAGGGCAGATAGACTATTTTTTGTGCTTAGAGGGTGCCATAAAAATTTGTGTCTATGACGATAAAACCCAGGAGCTTGACGAGATAGTCTCTTCGGGTCTGGAGTTTCAAGCCGTAAGAGTCCCTGGTCATTTCTGGCACGGTTTCAAAACTCTCGGCAACAAACAAGTCATGCTTCTGTACTTCACCACTCGATTGTATGACCACGCGAATCCGGACGAGGAGCGCAGAGCTTGGAACGACCCCGAGGTCATTCCGAAATCTATAAACGGCAAGAAAGATGACCCGCGCGTTGGGAAATCTTGGGATTGGCATCAACCGCCTAACAAGTGAGGACACATGAGACTCTTAGTCACGGGCGGCTTAGGCTTCATAGGCAGCAACTTTTGCAGGTACATGCTAACGAAGCATGCAGATATTGAATTGATCAATGTGGATAAAGTGGGTATAGGCGCTAACCCTGCAAACCTGAGCGACTTCGAGAACGATGGAAGATACACTTTCGTCAAGGGCGATATCTGTAATCCTCAGCTAGTGAAAAAAGTGGTCCTTCACGTCGATGCGGTTGTGAACATCGCTGCAGAAACTCATGTCGATAGAAGCATCGTTGATCCTTACGCGTTTCTCGCAGAACAACACGTTGGGCACGTTCACGGTATTGGAAACTGTTAGAAAACATAATCCCAAAGCTAAGATGGTGCAGGTTTCAACAGACGAAGTCTACGGTCAGGCGCTGGAGGGATCATTCACGGAGAAAGATCCGCTTGCTCCTTCAAACCCGTACTCTGCCTCGAAGGCTTCTGCTGACATGTTCGCGTTATCCTATCACACAACTTACGGTCTGAAAGTTTCCATCACCAGATGCACAAACAACTTCGGGCCATATCAACTTCCGGAAAAACTCATCCCCAAAACTATCATCCGAGCACTGAGAGACTTATCCTATCCCAATCTACGGTTCCGGAAAAAATGTTCGCGACTGGATCTACGTGCAGGATCACTGTGAAGCGGTAGAGGCAGTTTTGAATGAGGGAAAGGCCGGCGAAGTGTACAATGTCTCAGCTGGAAACGAGATCTCAAACATTGACATAGCCAAAAGCATCCTGTCCCTGCTGAATAAAGCCTGAAAGCCTGATAACTTTCGTGGAAGACCGTCCGGGACACGACCAGAGATACAGCTTGGACTCGACGAAAACAAGGTCAACTCTGGGTTGGAAGCCGAGGTTTTCCTTCACGGAATCGTTCGAGTCAACCGTCAAATGGTATGTGGAGAACGAAAATTGGTGGGCTCCTTTGGCCACGTCTGACCACTCTTCATCCCTACGCCGTGGAAGTCAGGTGATGCTCATTGAAGGTTCTGGTCACGGGCGCGAGCGGCCTGTTTGGCTCAAAATTGGTCGAGACAGCTGAAAGGAAGGGTCATAAGGTTTACTCTGGCGACATCTAAACCAGACCTCTTTTGGCATTCCAGTTCGTTTTGATATTTCAGACAAGAAACAAGGTCAGACGAAGCTTTCGACAAAATCAATCCTGACGTTGTGGTGCACTGTGCAGCCATGACGGATGTTGACAAGTGCGAAACAGACAAGAGATCTTGCTTGGAAAATAAACGTGGTCGGCACCGAAAACATCGTGGAAGCAACCAAAGAGGACCGAGCGTTTCTGATTTTTGTTTCAACCGACTTCGTCTTCAACGGAAAAAAAGGAAGATACGACGAGGACGATACTCCGGACCCGATCAACTATTACGGGCTTACCAAGTTGGAAGCCGAGCGACGCGTTCAGAAACCTGACTGAAAAATATTGCATCGTGAGGGCGAGCGTCATCTTCGGTTCAACGCCTGCGGTTGGAAAAGTCAACTTCGCGCTGTGGTTGCTCGACAAACTCAAAAGAAAAGAACAGGTCAACATTGTGACTGACCAGTGGAACTCGCCTACGCTGAACTCAAACATGGCGGAAATGACGCTTGAAATATTGGAGCGAAAACTGGAAGGAATAATCCACGTCTCCGGTGCCACTCGCGTAAGCAGGTATGACTTCGCCAAGCTTCTGGCTCAAACGTTCGAGTTAGACTCTGACCTGATTAAAGCTGTTTCGTCTGCAGATTTCTCTTGGCCTGCCAATCGTCCGAGGGATTCGTCGCTGAGCACAGCGAAAGCTCGTCGGTTGTTGAAGAACAAGCCTCTCAAAATCAGCCAGGCTTTCCTGAGATTGAGAGAGGAGATAGGTTCTTTCTAAGCGTGCGTTTTAGTCAAGTGGTCTTTGATGTCTTCTGTGAAGTAGTGTTGAGGGCTTGCTTGGTGTGTGTGTTTGGGTTTTGTGGATTTGGTTGTTTTTTGTTATATTTTGTGGTTTTTTGTTGTTTTTTGGGGTTTTGGCTTTTTTCGGGTTCGTGGATGAGGGCGCGTGATCGAGTTATGTGTGTTGTTTAGGGAAAGAGTTTCAGTCCGAATTCCGTGGCGGCGTTGAAGTGCTTTAGGTTGAATGTGTATAGTTTTGCTCTGTTGTTTATGGTTGTGGCTGTGATCATGGCGTCTGTCCTGCTGACGGGGTTTCCTTTCTTTTCTGTTTCAAGTTCGATTTCGCTGGAGAATGCGGCGTCTTTTTTGGTGTGGCTCAGGATTGGCAGTTGAAGAAGTTCTGTTACGGGTTTGCCGTATTTGTGCAGTCCGTATAGTACTTCGTGTAGGCTGATGGCGGTTGTGGCTATGTCGTCTTTGCTCTCAAGAATCTTCTTGAGGGCTTGGTCGCCTTTCTGTGATTTGCGGTCTAATATTTCTATGAGAACGTCTGAGTCGATGATTATCAATCTCTTTCTTCAGCCCTTTTTGCGTGTAGTTCAGAGAGCATTTGTTCTTTCTGGGTGAATTCAACTTTTCCTCTGAGTTGCTTTAGTGTTTCTATGGGCGCTCTGCATTCAATTAACCTGTCGAATAATTCGCTGAAGCTTTCGTTTTTTCCTTTGACTGTTAGCAGTTTTCCGTATACTTCGTCTCTGATTGTGATGGTTTTGACCATGGGGACCACAGGGTAAGTATGTTTAAACATACATTTAAACATTAACTCTGCAGTGTTGAAAAAGTCAAGAAATGACAGCTTTTTGGGTGTTTGCTGTTTTCTGTTTGGCACGTGTTGTATGTGTGGTTCTTTCATGTTCTTTGGTGTGGCGTGATGTCTGATTTTCAGGAGATTGAAGATTTGTGGTGTGCGAGGTGTCGTTTATTTCATTAATTTTAGGAATTCTTCTTTGGTTAGTCCGGCTTGTTGTATGATGGCGAGGAGGGTTCCTTTCTGGATTGTTTCGTGCCGCGGGACTGTGATTTTGTGTTTGCCGTCGGTTAAGTATATGTGACTTCCTTTTTGGTGAACTATTCTGAAGTTTGCTTTGTTGAGGATTTTCAGAAGTTTGCGGCTTGAGAGTGTGGGTAGTTTCTCAGACAGTTACTTCCACCAGCTCTCGTTTTCGTTTAAGCTGGTCTAGTTCTTCTGGAAATGCTTCCAGGTAGCCTTCGATGGCTTCGCGGATGTTGGCTATGGCTTCTTTGCGGTTTTTGCCTTGGCTGATGCAGCCTGGGAGCTCGACAACTTGTGCAGAGTAGCCTTTGTCTTCTTCTCTGAGGATGACTGTGAACTTTGAGTCTTTCACTTCAACCATTGACTGCGCCTATGTACTGGAAGCGTGTCAGCGTGATATAAGTCTTGCCAGGTTGACTTATGTGTTTTGTATTTGTGTTGGACGGCGGAAGCCAAAGTTTTTTATTCCCAAATGTGGCTTATGCGATCTTAGAAACGGTGAATCGGGTCTGTATCTTCCGATGGCGGTTGAGGAGGCCTTGTTTCGCCGAAATAGGCGTATGTGATTCGATAAGTGTTTAGAAGCCTGCGGGAAAAGCGTTTCTGCGTCTTGCCTGAGAAATGTTTGTTAGGGGTTGTTTTTGTGGAGGAATTTGTAGCTAGGGTTTTGAAGGATGGGAAAGTGACTGTTCCCAAGCGTTTGAGGAGTCTGTGCGGCGTCTCAGACGGTGATTACGTGCGTTTGGGATTAGTTGAGGTTTTGAAGAGAAACCAGGCTGGCGACTGGGTGAAGAGGAGGGTAGAGTAAGAAAATGAGCAACTACAAGCACGGGGCTTTCGGCAGAGGCTTCATGCTGTGCGACCGGTGCGTCTTGAATACCAAGTGTGACTCTCACGTGCCCGGTGGCGAGTGCGGGATCGAGCGGAAAGCGTATGATTCTTTGACTTCTGAGCTGCTTGGGCAGTACGAGTTGACGGGTTTAGGCGACGAGATCTGCGTCAGTCGCGCGGCCATGTACCTGATTCGAATAGCGAGAACGGAGGTCTATGAAGCTCAGCTTGGTGTTTCATCCGACTCGGTTCTGCTGGGCAAGTACATCGCGAATCTGGACAAGATGCTGCGAGTTTATCTGCGCGAGCTGTGTGTGACGCGTTCTTCTCAGCGAATTCTCAGCAGGAACGACGTTCTGGCGGACGTGGACGATCTGTTGTCCAGTGTTGCCAAGAAGGCAAAGGTTGGGTCGCGTATTTCTCGCAGGGGCACCCGAATGCAGCATCTCTTGAGAGACTGGACCCTTGAGCGTAGCAGGCTCGAGATTTCGGTGCACAGGAGGTGAGCGGCGTTGAGGCAGGGAATCCCCAGAAAGTCGGTTAAGCCGTTGATTGAACATTGCAACAAGGTCGGCGACCGGACGGGCCGTTCCGGAGCCAAGATATTGCATGAATATCTGAAGTTGATGAAGAGGTACGCTGGCTATTTCTTCAACAGTGCTTGGCCTCAGAAACCGGTGCAACATTCTGGTGGTTTCTGGTTAGATGACGATGAAAGCACGTTTCTGTTTGGTCGCCGGAGCTACAAGGAAGAGGTTGAACGCTTCATCGTCATATTGTTGAAGAGAAACATGAGTCTGGAGGGTTTCGACGGAGACCGTTTTGACAGCCAGTTTGACTTTTATGGGCGGATTATGTGCGGTGGTTGCGTGGTTCGCGATGCCATGTATGACAGAGAGTATTTGCGGAAGCTGGCGGAGGCAAACGCGGAAACGGCGGAGAAGCACAGGCTGGATCCTCAGGACACTTTTTGGGCTCAGTGTTACGTCTACAGCATATCGGCTGACTGCGTCAAGAATGAGAAGATGAAGCGTGTTGGGTTAGAGTTCATGGAGAAAGAGGGCGGCGCAGAAGGAAAAACCTGTGATGTGTGGAATAAGTGTCTCTGTCCCTTTGGAGCCAAGTCCAGTGAGCTTGTGGGGCTTGGGAGCGGACGTTAAGGATCTTTTGGAGCTTGTGCAGTATTATGATTGGCATTGGAATGGAAGCAGATGCAGTGTTCCTCCCCGTGGCGCTGCTCAGTGGTATCATGTTGGCGAGCCTGGTTTTCTTGATGTTACCAGCCGAGAGGATATTCTGAAAGCCATCGAAGACGGGCGAATAAAGAGAATTGCTGATGAACGGAGTAGATATCAAGAAGTTACTCGTTAAAGCTGAGGCTTCGAGCGCGCGTGCCTTTTTTTGTCCACGCTCACTTCTTCCGCGGTCATCCTCCCACCATTATTATTTCCTTCCGTGAGAACATTTGAGCCTTGCCTTTCCTATAATAGCCTGCGACCCCGAGGAGTTCGAGCAGAATGGAAAGCCTTTTTTGGATGTGGAGGGGCATCTGCGGTTGTTTTCTGCTTAGGCTTTTTTGTGGTGAAAGAATATATATTGTGGAGTGAATAATTATTTTGTGGTGAAAGATTTGGAAAGTGGAGTCGAAGTTAAGAAAGTGGATTCGCAGGGTCGGCTTATTTTGCCTGCCGACTGGCGTGAAACCGAGATTGGCGAAAGTCGTGAGCTGTACGTTATCAAGAGGAAGGGCTATCTGAAGCTGGTTCCCAAGCGCAAAGTTGATTTGACTGAGTTTTTTGACAAGGTAGACCTCGGTGTAGATTCTGTCGGAAGTTGGAAGGCTTTCGAAAGGAAGTTCTATGAGGGCGTCAAATGAGGTTCTTGGACGTTAACGTGTTCGTTTACGCTTACTATAAGCCCAAGAAGAAGCTGACAGAGAAAGAGCAGCAGATGAAGAATGCTGCCAAGAAGATAATCAGCAGGATATCTTCAGGGGATGAAGATGTGATGACAACTGTTGTTCAGATTTCCGAAGTGGTTAACATACTTAAGCACGGGGTCTCTATGGTTCAATTAACTGAGATTATTCGAGGGCTTTTCATGTTGGAGAACGTGAAAATAGCAGGAGTGAGCACTGCAGCGTATTTCGCAGCGGTTGAGCTCGGGGAAGATTTGCAGCTTGAAGCGAACGATGCACTAGCCGTCGACATGATGAGGTTGAATGGAGTAAAGGAAATCTATTCATTCGATGAACGTTTTGATCAAATTGAAGGAATAACACGATTGACTGAGCCCTAGGTGAGAAACAAGCAGCTTTTCCTTCGTTCCATTGCGCGTAGCGCTGTCTTCTCCCTATATTGCTTGTTTTCCCTTTAGACGTGTCAGCCTTGTTGATGCCTCTTGCCTTGTCCATTCTTGTTCTTTCCGCGGTAGCTCTTATAGATAACTCACATCCGGGTATGGGCGTGCCAAAAATCGGGCGCAAGCTTCAGTCGAGTGGTTTTCGTCTTAGTTCTTTTATCTTGTCAAAATGAGGGTCTGTTGACATTATGAACTCCGCTTTTTCTGCTAATGCCGTTGCCGCGTGAATAGCATCTCTTGGAGCGACATGGTACTTCTTAATTATCGTTAATGCGGAAAGGACTGTTTCTTTGGTTACGGCCGCGATCTCCAGGTTTGGAAAGTTCAGTAAAGCTTGGCAAGCTTCCAAGGCGCCTTCTACACTGTGCTTCCTAATTGCCCAGAATACTTCGTCAAAGGTTAGCGCTGAGGTTACTGCCTTCTCTTCTCCTTGCTGGATTCTTTGCAGTAGGTGTCTGGCATTTTCTCCGGGTTCTGCAATGTTTATGGTTGCATAGATGAAGATGTTTGAATCGATGTAGAGCATCAGGGGTTTCTCTCTTCAATTTCTTCCGTGTACTGGTGGGGGTTCACTTTCTTGTTGTATTTTATTTGCTGGGCTATTCTTGTGAACACTGCTACGGCGTCGAAAGCGGGCTTTTTCAGGGTTAATGTATCGTCTTCCAGTTTGAACAGCACTTTGGAGCCGGGTTCTATTTTGAGGGCTTTCCTCATCGTTCGTGGTATGACGACCTGTCCTTTTGGACCGACTTTCATTTCTTCCTCAATCAACCTGTCTCACTCAAGGTTATACAAAAGTATAACATGCATTTATACTTTGTAGGTATTTGGTTCCGAATCGTTCTTGTAGGGTGAGAAAAAGAAGGAAAAAGGGGTTACATGATTCTTATGGCCGACCCAAGGCGCGCGAATGGAAATTTCAGATAAAGGATAATGCTTTGGATTTCGATTTATTGCATGCCAATAAGTGAGCACCCGCGAGGCAAAGAAAACTTTTTACGTGTTATTCTTTGTTCAAGTAGGCGTTTAAGCAGGAGTTTTTTTGTTCGAGATTCTGATTGTAGTCGTGGGGTTCCTTGCAGGCATGACCGCTTCGATAGCAGGATTTGGCATAGGAAGCTTCCTAATCCCGCGCGCGTATTTAGGTTTGGTTCAGTACCTGAACAGCGCGCACTAGTGGGTTATTTGATTTTGAACGATATTGATGCTTCTAACGCCTCGAATTCTACTCTCTTTTCGTCAGAGAACAAACAATAAGAAGTAACTGGTTACTTTTCCCTTATGGTTCACTTGTGGTTTGACAAGGGTACGCTTCTCTTGAAGGGAGACATGAGTACTCCATACGGGAAGTGGGATCCTCGGGTGGGCTGTTTCAGGATCAAGGCACTGCATTACCGAGATGTCCTAGCATATTTAGAAGAGAGCCAAATTCCTTTCGAAGATAACGTTCAGTTGCTTCCTCCACTTGAAACTCTGAAAAGCGTTGTTCGACTGCGGCCCTACCAGGAATCAGCCCTAAACAAGTGGCGGCGGGCTCAAAACAGAGGTGTCTTGGTTTTGCCCACAGCTGCAGGCAAGACTTACATAGCCCTGAAAGCCATCGAACAACTGAGAACCCAAACGCTCATTGTAGTCCCGACACTCGATCTTATCGATCAGTGGAGGAGCCGGATCAAAGAATGCCTCGGGGTGGAATCCGGTGCCGTAGGGGGAGGCGAAAACACGCTGCGTATGATAACCGTGGCGACCTATGACTCCGCTTACCTGCAGGCAGCATATCTAGGGAATAAGTTCCGACTGATCATCTTCGACGAAGTCCATCATCTTGCTTCGCCGAGCTACATGCAGATCGCTGAAATGTACACTGCGCCTTACCGCATGGGGTTAACCGCGACCTATGAGCGCATAGACGAAAGACATGAACTTCTTCCGAATCTCGTAGGTGACCTTGTCTACAACATAGCCGTCGAGGAGCTTGCCGGCACACACCTGGCTCCCTACACTTATGAAAAAGAATACGTTGCCCTCTCCCCGAAAGAACGGCAACTGTACAACAGAGAAATGGGCACGTTCAAAAACTATCTCAGAAAAAACCGCATCCACATCAAGAGTCCTCGAGACTTCCAACGCTTCATAATGAGGACAGGCAGAGACCCGCACGCCCGAGAAGCGCTGTTGTCCCGTAACCGTGCCCTGAGAATCGCCCTTAACAGTCCGGAAAAGATAGATGTCTTAGCCAAACTGCTGGAGTCAAACAGGAACGAGAAAACCCTGATCTTCACCTTGCACACCGACCTCGTATACGCGATAAGTCGTCGATTCTTGATACCGGCCATTACTTATTTGACTCCAAAGGATGAACGTCGGGAAATCCTTGAAAGCTTCCGTAAAGGAAACTACCATACCATCGCAACCAGTCAGGTTCTTGACGAAGGCATTGATGTGCCAGACGCCACGGTGGGCTTCATACTGAGCGGAACCGGAAGCACACGCGCCTACATCCAACGACTCGGGAGGCTCCTCAGAAAAGTCGAAGGCAAACAAGCCCGCCTCATAGAAATCGTCTCCAAAGAGACCATGGAAGTCCGAATGAGCGACAGACGCACGCAGGAGGAAAAACAAGCACATGTTACCAAGTAACCTGCTGACCGTCTGGAAAAGAAAAGG
>CAVTHH010000015.1:0-92427 GCA_963734505.1 Candidatus Bathyarchaeota archaeon
TGGGGTCAGGGGTAAGGAACCGTCTGGAAGGCAGCCCCCGCTTACTAAGCATCCTAGAGCGCCTTTCTGTTTGATTTTAGTTGCAGCTGCCAGAAGTTTTTCAGGAGTGTTTGTGGCGTGCATCGTCTGGAGGACTTTGCCTCCGCAGTGCTTGCAGTCCAGTGCACATCCTGAGGCGGTAACAGAGAATGTTGGGAAACTATTAGGTGGAGATTTGTACGCCTTTGTTTTGTAGTATGTGAAGCTTGGGGCGTAAAAACGGACTGTTCTTGGCTTGGATTTAAAATTGCCCGCGTTTAGCATGGTGTAGATTTCTTTCTCACTTGAATTCCACAACATTTCTGGAGAAGGGAAGGTCATATCTACTTCTCAATGGAGGAAGAGCTCTGGTGGAAGGCTTATAGTTTTCGTCTATTCACTTGCTATTTGCTTCTTTTTCTTGGTTCTGGAAACGCAGGAATTGCCCGTAGGGTCTTTTCAATGATTTTGATTGATGTTTGGAGTTTTTCCAGTCTCTTCGTGATTTCGAGCGTTTTGAAAATGGCCAAGCCTCTTCTGGTTAAAGCGTAAAAGGTTTCTCTGTTGAAGGCTCTTTCTTCGACGAGGTTGTTCTTGATCAGAAAGTCGAGTCTCTTGTTGAGAGCGACACAGTCCATGTTGCAGGCATACGCTATTTCGTCGATTGTCAAGGGTTTATCTGACAATGCTGTTAGCACCTCTTCGTACAGTTCGAGTTTGGACCTTTGCATGTCTGCAACACTCTTGTTTTTACTGGGAACCTATTTCAATAAAGCCTTTGTGAATCTCGAATCTTTAATCAAAAATACACCTAAGACTCTAAACTCTTCTTCAGTGATGACTGCATGAAAGCTCCGTTGTGTACTCTAAGCTAATATAACCATTTGACGATTAACCTGTTCAGGAGCGTTGCTTAAGATAATTAGCCTCGAAGGAGCAGTTTTGCCGCACCAGATTCGTGTTTCAACAGGTTCTGCCATTGCTCTTGGGCTCATAGAGGGAAGGCTCGACGTTGCGCCTTCTACCGCATATTTGATGACTTACAAGGATGGCAAATGCAGTGCTAACTGCGGTTTTTGTCCGCAGGCCAGAGAAGGTCATGCTAAGGCAGAACTGCTTTCGAGGGTGACGTGGCCTCGTTTTCCAATTAGTAGCGCGTTGAATGGGATTGAAAGCGCAGCGGAGACTGGTAGAATAAGGCGGGTTTGCATCCAGGCTTTGAATTATCCAGGCGTTTTCTCAGATCTATCTCGCATCGTGGGTGCTTTGAAGGGTCTCTCTGCAGTTCCTGTTTCTGTTTCCTGTCAACCCGTGAACAGTGATAATATTCGCCTTTTGGCAACGGCTGGTGTAGACAGGATTGGCATAGCTTTGGATGCGGCAACAGAGAACCTGTTCGGGGCGGTTAAGGGTTCAGGCGTGTCGGGGCCTTACTCTTGGTCTGAACAATGGAAGCTTCTGCTCGATGCGGTTGAGGTTTTTGGAAGAGGAAACGTGAGTACACATTTGATTGTTGGACTGGGCGAGTCTGAAAGAGATCTTGTTTTTGTTATTCAAGAGTGTGTGGATATGGATGTTTTGCCTGCTCTTTTTGCATTTACTCCTGTTCGGGGAACGGCGTTGGAGAGGCATGATCCGCCTTCTGTCGAATCCTATAGACGCCTTCAAGTTGCGAGGCACTTAATTGTCAATAGACTCTCGAGTTGCGTTGATTTTCATTTCGAAACTGATGGGAGGATTGTGGATTTTGGTATTGAGCAGAAAGATTTGCGAGATTTAGCGAAATCTGGGGCGCCTTCTTCTCACCAGTGGCTGTCCTGACTGTAATCGTCCTTTCTATAATGAGAAGCCCAGCGGGCCAATCTATAACTATCCTCGAAGTCTGGATGAGGCTGAGAAGGCTGAGATCTTGTATCAGTTGATGTTAGAATAATTTGGTTAGGTGTTGTCGTGTCGCAAAATTGCTGGACTACAACAGCTAGCCAGAGATGCGTTTGTTTTGATTAGGGTTGTCCGGTTTTCTTCTCTGTCTCAGGTTTTATTTCTGGGATTTTCGGTTTTTGATGGGTGATTTGTTCGACGAGTCGCCAGAATTCTTCCATGGTGTAGCCTTTCTGGAGTTCTTTCAGGAGTTTCTTCAGCTGGTAGAACGTGATTTGGGTTTCGCCTTTGTCCATTCTTTCTTGCGGTCCTTTTATGTATCTGAATAGTTCGTCCATTTGGCGTGGTGAAGCTCTTACTCCTGCACTTTCTAGAAGCTGTTGTATTAGTGTTTGCTGTGTGTTTCTGCCTATGAAAAGCTGGGTTTGGCGGCCTATGATTTCCGGTGGGAAGGGTTCAAAGAGCAGGGGGTTTGCCATGGTCTCTTGTATTTGTTCTTCCACCTGGTGTGTGAAGATGTTTTCGCCTATTATTGACTTGTTCAGTTGGATGGGAATTGCGAAGGCTTTTTCGGCTGACTGTGCAAGTCTGTAAACTTTTCCTAGGTCTATTCCGGTGTCTATGTTGTAGAGCAATTCCAGGGCGGTTACTACTTCTTCGAATGGGGCTATGCCTGCGCGTTCGCCGAAGCCTGCTATGCAAGTGTGGACGTAGGTTACTCCTTCTTCTACCGCAGCTAGAGTGTTTGCGGTGGCTAAGCCGAAGTCGTTGTGGCAGTGGATCATCAGGGCTACTTTCTTCCTTATTGTTTCGGGTAGGCTTTCTCTGACGTGTGCCATCAGGTATCGCATTGACAGGGGTCTGAGGAATCCTGAGCTGTCTGCAATTCCTAGTCTGCTGGCGCCAGCGTCGGCGGCTGCTACGAAGATTTGGACGATGTCTTCGATGGGTGTTCTTGTCCCGTCTTTGAGGTTGAAGTTTACGCTTGCCCCTCGTTTTCGTGCGTATTGGATGCTTTCAACTGTTCTTGTCAATGCTTCTTCTTTGGTTATTTTTCTGTGTTGCAGGTTGAGTTGGTTGAACCTTGATTCTATGGTTATTTCTTTTATTCCGCATTCCATGCATGTGTCGACGCTGTTTTTCGTTGGTTCTGCTGAGGCTGTTATTTTTGTTTTCTGGAAGGTTTCGTTGACCAATCGTTTGGCGTTGCGTTTTTCTTCTTCTGAGAGGGTTGGGAAACCGACGTTTATTATGGCTATGCCGGTTTCATCCATGAGTTTGGCGAGTTTGACTTGTTCGACATATGTTAGAAAAACTGTGGGTGCCTTTATGCTTTCGCGGAAGGATTCGTCCCAGATGAAGACTCTGTCGGGAAGTTTCGGAGGAAGATTCTTTCTGAGACGGTTGTAGTTTGCGATTAAGCCTTGAGCTTCAAGTTTCTTGAATATTGTCTTTCTCATTTAGCTCATTCCGAAAAGTGGGAGCTGTTTCAATGTGTTTAGTTGCAGTTGATATATAAAACTTGTATGCATGGAGATGTGTGTCGAGTTCTGGTTTTTGAATAAGGTTTCTTTATTCCTGATCCATTCAGATTTCTGAAATGCGTATTCAGACAAAAGAAATGGCAAGTGTTATTAGTGACAGCCCTCTCAGATGTTTCATGAGCGGTCGTAGTTTGCCTTCAAACAAACTGAAAGGTTGTACACCCTCAACCAAGGTGGCTGAAACGAGCACTTTAAAGAATTTGGTCGAAAGAATTAGAGCTTTGGAAGTTGAACGAAGAGAATTGATGTTGGAGATTGATCAGCTTAAGAGGATGGCAGATGGAAAGGCTGATGCTTTGGAAAAAGAGATTGCTTGTCTACGTGATGATGCGAAATCGTTGCGTGCTCTTCTTAGGGGTGAAGAATCTAACGCTGATTTGGGGCAGAAGACTAAGAAATAGTCGTGTAGCTTGTTCCGAAAATATTTAGTTGTGTGTGAAAGAAAAACGGAGGGTGTGTTTCTGAAAAAATCGTTGTTGTTGTTCTTCTCGTGAGCTTGGTCTATCCTGTAGAGGGGTGTGGGGCTCACTAAAACGAATTTAGGACAAGCGTGTGCGCCGCAGGATGTTTTTTACCAAACGAACGGTTTAAGTTAGAATGTTCAAATTTTACTTTGGAGGAATAAGGCTGTTGGAAGAACTTGTTTTCGTCGGTTTAGGTTTGGACGATGAGAAAGGAATAAGTCTCAAAGGCCTTGAGGAAATAAAAGCTGCAAGAGAGGTCTTCATAGAGCTCTACACTAATCTAATGCCGAACTTCTCGATTAAGAACTTTGAAAATATTACCGGAAAACAAATCCGTGTTCTCTTGAGACACAATCTTGAAGAGGAAAACGGGGCGCTTATTCTAAATGCAGCAGAAAATGGCAAAACGGTTTTCCTGATACCAGGAGACCCATTTATTGCCACAACACATATTGCAATGCGCTTGGAAGCCCAGAAACGGGGAATCAAAACCCGAATAATTCATGGTTCAAGCATCATTTCCGCCATCATGGGTTTGTCTGGTCTGCAAAACTACAAGTTTGGCAAAACTGTCACCATCCCTTTTGGCGATAACCTGTCAGAGACGCCCTACAAGGTTATTTGTCAGAACAAATCTCTTGGGCTTCACACGCTCTGCCTATTGGACATTAAGGCTGACGAAAGACGCTTTCTCCGTATCAATGAAGCATTGAGTTTGCTCTTGGAAATAGAGCGTAAGAACAAATTGGGGATTATTACGGAGGAGTCTTTAGTTGTTGGAGTTGCACGTGCAGGAAGTGACGTGCCAGTTCTCAAGGCGGACTCAGTGCAACAGATTTTGAGCTACGATTTTGGAGAGCCTCCTCAGAGTCTAATTTTTCCAGGTGAACTCCATTTTACTGAAGTGGAAGCGCTTGTAGCGTTTGCAGGAGCACCATGTACCTTACGGAGTTCTGTCAGATGAGCGCTGAAGATTTGTCATCAAAATACATTGTCTCTGCAGAAAAGGTTCTAAATAGCATGAACCGGGTTCAAGCACCTGTGATTGTGGATGCCGAATGTGTAGAAAAACTGATCAGTTATGCCATGGCATATTTCGAAGACGCAAAGTATTATAAGGATAAAAAAAAGTTTGAAACAAGTCTAACGTCAATAGCCTACTGCGAGGGGCTCTTGGACGCCTTGAGACTGATAGGTGCAGTGAAATTTGAATGGCCAAGAAACACAATGATAGAAAAATAGTGCTGGCTTCGGGCGTCTTTGATCTGCTACACTTGGGGCATGTGAAATTCTTGGAGGAAGCCAAGAAAACAGGCGGAAGTAATGCCGAACTCTTGGTAATAATTGCCAGAGACAGTACAGTAGAGAAAACCAAGGGCAGGAAGCCCATAATGTCTGAGAACCAAAGACGTGCTTTGGTGGAATCCCTGAAAGTAGTTGATGAAGCTGTTCTTGGCTTTGAAGACTTTGACATTCCGGATGTGATAGCTAGGATTAGACCAGACGTGATAGCTTTGGGACATGATCAGACAGAAATGGAGCAGCAGGTGCGAAAATACGTGGATGAACACAACTTGAACATAAAGGTTGTCAGGATCGGAAAATTTGAAGAAGATGCTCTAGATAGTTCATCAAAGATACGACAGAAAATTATGGCTAACTTTGACGGATGATTGGGAAATGGGTAATAGTGAGAAATTTAAGATAACTTACATTCTCATCGCGCTTAACATAGCATTCTATGTTTACACCTCAATCGCAGGTGGAGATTTTGTGAGCACTAGTGACAGCATGCTCTTGCAATACGGTCAGATCACCGCTCTTATACTCAACGGTCAGTACTATAGGCTCATTACGTCGATGTTTGTGCATGCCAGCATCGCCCATCTTGCAGGAAACATGCTTTTCCTTCTAGTCTTCGGGTTGAGAGCAGAAGAAATGTTTTCTTTGCCAGAGTACTTGGCCGTTTATTTTCTCGGCGGACTGACTGGCAATCTAGCGTCACTGTTCCTTTTGCCTTTTTCCGTTTCAGTTGGTGCTTCAGGAGCTATTTTTGCCATGTTCGGCGCTGTCGCGGTTTACGCTAGGCGCAGCATAAACCAGTCAATAATCGGGGCATTGATATACGGGTTCTTCCTGCTCTTCATAAGCTCAGGGGAAGGAGTAAACGTTTTTGCCCACTTAGGCGGCCTTGTTGGAGGTCTGATAATTGGCTATGTGTTGGCGACGAGACACAAACCTGAGACGGGCTACACGTATCAATATTCTTACTCATCATTTTCTTGAGCTCAGGGAAGTGTGAAGACTTCAACTTTGACCTTATTCCCGTCTTTTAGGTTGAGTTGCTTTCTGAGACATACGGGTGCAATTATCTCCAAAACCGAGGCATCGTAGTGACTGCGCAGAGCCAAGACTAAGGCGCCCTTTATTTTGTTACCAATTTTCGCGGGGTAGCATTTGACCAGACCAAAAGTTCGATCCTCGTTCTTGAATCCCTGGATTTCAACCGCAGGATAAGATTCTAACTCTGACTTTGTCTTCAGATCGTACTCGGTTGTAAGCTTGAGGTTCAGCGTGCCCGGGAAAGGGTCAAAACCTAGTTTCTCAATAAACTGCTTCATGTAATATTCTTTCGAGATGTAGTAAGCTCCTTCGCCTAACCCCGTGAAAACTGTCCCTTCGAGTGTCACAGATGGAGGATAAGCTGCTTCCATTAGTACACGCAAGTTCGAGTACAACTTTTGAAGCTGAGCCACACCTGGTTCGGCAACTCTAATTAAGCTGCCTTCGGGGGTGATATTCCTCTGGATCCAGCCCATATGGTCGAGCTCGATCAAGTAACGTGACGCGGTTTGTTGAGAGATTCCCATTCTTTCGGCTAAATATTCTGTTGAGATTTTGGCCGTACGCTTGTGAGCTCCCATTTCGGCCAATTGGAGAAGTGTGTAAAGATGCCGCCAGTCATTATTTTCGGTCAAACGATGAGTTCTCCACTCGCAGCTACAAATAATTATCAGGTTGCTTTTAAGCGACTCGAATTTCACGCGTTCTGCGGACACGTTAACTTGAGGATATTTGAGAGTTCTTCACATAAGGAATATAAGTTGCCTTGCTGACTGGAAAAACAGTGAATTCGCGTGAATCTTTGGAAACTTCGTTTATCCATGGCTGGGACTCTAGCCATAATCTTTGGGCTATCCACACTGGTTTTCGCCGTAGTTATGAGTCTAGCAGGCGTGTTTGACCTAATAACGCTCGGTTTTCTAGTTGTCGTGATCAACATCGTGCAGTGGCTGGCAGCGCCCTATGTTGTCGGTGCCCTCTACAAGGTCCGTGAGTTGAGGGAAGATGAGAACCCCCAACTATACCAGACTATCAAGAATCTGAGCTTGAAAAGCGAAATATCAACACCAAAATTGATGCTCGCGCAGATTCCGCTTCCGAACGCGTTTGCGTATGGTTCTCCGCTCAGCGGCAGTCGCATCGCCGTTACAGAGGGACTCCTAAATACTTTAGATGCTGGAGAAGTTGAGGCTGTGGTGGGTCATGAACTGGGTCATCTGAAGCACAGGGATGTGCAGGTTATGATGGTCGTTTCTTTCTTGCCAGCGCTCTTCTACTATCTTGGCTATTCACTCATGGTTTCAATGATGTATCAAGGTGAGCGGAGGAATGAAGGAGGAAGCGCTCTCATAGGCATGGCTTTCATGGCTTTCTCTTGGGTGCTAAACATGTTTATCTTGTATCTTAGCAGGCTACGTGAATATTATGCTGACAGGCACAGCGTGACCGTGGTTGATGGCGGAGCGCAGAAGCTCTCTTTGGGATTAGCAAAAATTGTGAATGCTTCTAGAAGAGTCGGCAGGAATCAGAAGGGTCATCAAAATCTGAACGCCTTCAAGACATTGTTTATCTCTGACCCTGATAGGGCAATTTCTGATGCAGAGTCTATGGCAGCCATGCGCTTTCCGAACGGCCAAGACTTGGTTCAAGACATTATTTCAAAGGAACCTACTTTTGGCGACAATCTGATTGAGGCCTTTTCGACTCATCCTAACATCGTCAAGCGCCTGAGAGCCCTTCAAGCCCTAACATAGAAACGATCCGAAGATCTAACTTCTTTCTCGCGTGGAGAAACATTAAAGCGTTAAACTCCCTATCTGAATATTCAGTCAGTGAGCAAAAATGTCCAACCAAGATCTTTTCAGGGAAATCGAGAATTCAAAGGCTGAAATGGTAAAAACATTGATGGAGCTCGTTCGTATTCCGGCAATAGCGCCTGAAAATGGCGGTGAGGGAGAGTCCAAGAAGGCTGAAAAGGTCATTCAGCTGTTGAAGGCTGCTGGTTTTGACGAGATACATCATTTGGATGCTGACGATTCTAGAGTACCTTCTGGAAAAAGGCCAAACTTGACTGCCTATGTCCAAGGAGAGGAAGACAAACGAATTTGGATAATCACTCACATGGACGTCGTTCCCCCAGGAGATTCGGATCTGTGGACAGTTGCCAAGCCTTTCGAGCCCATCTTAAAAGACAATCGAGTCTATGGAAGAGGCGCCGAAGACAACGGACAATCGCTGGTTGCTTCCATTTCTGCTATCAAAACCATTAGACGATTGGGATTGAAACCTAGAAGAACCGTTGCTTTGGCAATCGTCTCGGACGAGGAACAAGGAAATACATTGGGTATCCAGTACCTAATCGGCAAAGGACTTTTCAAAAAAGGCGACTTGATTCTGGTTCCTGACGGGGGCAGCGAAGATGGGAGCTTCATTGAAGTGGCTGAAAAGAGCATTCTATGGTTTAGACTTCACACCGTTGGGAAGCAGTCTCATGCAAGTTTACCAAACAAAGGTCTGAACGCAAATCGTATTGGCATGCAAGTTTCTCTAGCATTGGATACGATGTTACATGAGAAGTATCCGCTTAAGGACGAGAAGTTCGACGTGCCCGAGAGCACTTTTGAAATCACGAAGAAGGAGAGCAACGTTGAAGCTGTAAATATAATCCCGGGCGAAGACACTGTTTACTTTGATTGTAGAATTCTGCCCATCTACGATGTGGATGAAGTTCTCTCGGAGATCATGAAGGTTATATCTACTTTCGAGAAAAGTACAGGAGCAAAGATAAGTCTTGACATCGTGCAGAAACAGGCCTCAGCGGAATCCAGATCCGCTGATTCCGAGATCGTGTTCTATCTAAAAAAAGCTTTGAAGGAAGCTAGAGGATTTGACGCCAGAGTCGGTGGTCTTGGAGGAGGAACCTGTGCTGTCTTTTTCAGAAAAGCTGGCTTTCCTGCGGTGGTTTGGAGTACGGTAGACGAGGTAGCTCATCAGTCAAACGAGTATTCTAAAGTGGAAAATATGGTCAACGACGCGAAGGTATTCGCTCTGTTGGCCCTAAGTTAAGAGGGGATGAAATGATTCTGCCCCTTTATTGCCTGCATTTCTCAGAATTTATCGGAGCTGGTCAACTTGGATGAGACGACGAGAATTATTGCTCAAGCTCGAGGCGAAGGAAGAAAAGTCTTGCTGGAGACCGAAGCCAAAGCTATCTGTACGGAATACTGCATTCCGGTTACTAGGTTTAATCTTGCAAAAAGCATAACCGAAGCCACGAAATTCGCGGAGCAAATAGGGTTTCCTGTTGTCCTGAAGATTGTTTCTCCCCAAATTATCCATAAATCTGACGCAGGCGGAGTCATGCTAAATCTGAAGAGTACTGCTGAAGTTCGAAGCAGCTACTCAAAAATCATAGAAAACGCCAAAAAGTATAACCCAGCTGCTCAAATCGTCGGTGTATCAGTGCAGGAGATGGCTCCAAAATCAACTGAGGTCATAGTAGGCGCTCTAAAAGACTCTCAGTTTGGCCAAACTCTGATGTTTGGTCTAGGCGGAATATTCGTTGAGCTGCTGAAAGATGTGGCCTTTCGAATAGCACCCATAACCGAGACAGAGGCCCTGGAGATGATAGCCGAAGTCAAAGCTTACCCGATCCTGAAAGGCTACCGAAATAGTCCATCAGTTGATATCAAGGCCATAGCTGATGTACTATTGAACACTTCAAGATTAGTGATGGATTATCCAGATATCAAAGAATTGGATTTGAACCCTGTCATTGCATACGAGAAAGGTGTGAAAACAGTAGACGCAAGAATAATACTAGAGTAGAAACCTCAAATTTGCTACTTTGAAATCGAATTTTTAAATACACGCAGCTATCTTTCAGCGCGCGTACTGAAGAAAATTTATTTTGGTTATCGACTATCTCGAGCATTTTCTTTCAAATCGCAGAGAGATATGTTTAAAAAACAATCTCCTTAATTTATGACAAGAAGGGTCCGTGGCGCAGCACGGATATCTGTTTAGGCTCGTAAGAAAGTAATGCCTAGATAGCACGGATAGCGCGTCAGCCTTCTAAGCTGAAAGTCGAGGGTTCAAATCCCTTCGGACCCGCCACCAATCCTAAATTGGAGCTTGATTCTTTGAAGTTTCTGGGTCAATAGTTTTGCTTACTGTTGATTGACCTTGGTCAAGCTTGCTTAATTCCCCAAGTTTCTCCACGACATATTCAATTGGTTGCTTGTGGTAGTGGAAGCCTTGTGTGTTCTTGTGTCTGGCTCTGGCATAGCCTACACTTCCATCTTTTCTGTAGAAAACTTGGATTGCACCAAGTTCTCCACACTGGCTGCATTCAAACCTAAAACACTTAATTTTCAATCTCTCCAACTCCATAGTTTTTGGTTCCCTGGACTGGTCAATTCTGCTTATAAGGTTCCTCTGAGAACTATTTTGGTGCGTAAAGAAAACAACTATTGCTTCTTCTTAATGATGTAACCTAGGGCTAATGCGCTAAAACCAACAAAGAAACTAAGTGGAAAAAGAGAACTAGCAAAAACAGCCAGCACACTCCTCCCATCTACAAGAGATGGATAAAGGTGAAAAAGGTCCTGTGCCACTATGATTGTAACAAAGTGTCCAAAGGTTAGTCCAATGGCATTTCCAAGAAAGAGTGACAGAATAGATGAATAGAACTCCACGTTTGTCTTTATTCTTTTTCCAATAAAATAGGAGATGACGAATATGAGCAATGGATTAACTATTAGGCTTAGCATGTTAACTATGAAATTTGCTGCTGAAGATTCGTAGGGTTCTGTGTAGAAGATGGATGCGAGGTAGAAGTAGGTGTTTGAGAGAGCTCCAATGACTGTTGAAAGTGCAAAGGCAACAACTAGCACTATTGGGTAGATTTTCATTTGCAGTCTTTCCTACTCAAGCCTTGTGTGTGTGCTTGTTAAGAATTTATTTTTTGCCTAGCCATTGTTGTCAGCTAAAGAACTTCTTGGTGCGTAAAGAAAATTTTGTCTACTCTTTGCTTCTTCTTAATTTCAGGAAAAAGTAAGAGTCTACGGCAAGCGTAAAGATGAAGATGAATAATGGAAAATTAGGTATCGCCAGAACTGCTATTGCTGGGGGAGGATAGGTAGGAGGAGAATAGCCTTCACCCCAAATGAAGAAGCCTAGGCATACATACCACTTCTATAGATAATCCTTTAGTTTCTAGTGTTGAATCTAATCTTAAGATTTGCGGAACACACATCAACTATCTGGCTAGGCTGGAATGTTTGAAGTGAAAAAAGAGTTTTGTTATTTTGTGAGAAAAAGAGGGAGAGGGAAAGAGTCTATTTTGTAGTTGTTGGTTCCCTCTTTACTGTTGTGTTTGATAGCAAAGTACGCAATGCTATTTGCGTAAGTTTGAACTCTGTTTCTTTAGCTTCGTTTTCAAGTAACTTGTGTGTTGTTGAAGCTTTGAGTTTTCGGGGAATGGCTTTTACTCTTTCCCTCAAGTAATATTAAGCTATGAAAAATATTTAAGAATTGTGTACTGCGAATACAGCTAGATTTCAAGCTATTCCTTGGGATGTTTGAAAGTCTTAAATCTGCACAGCTTAGAATAGACAAACGACGTGTGAATGAATATGCCGATGGATTATGAAGTGTTTGAACCAAGCAATGAGCACCTTGCAAAGATTATCGTAAAAATTCTTGGGGAAAGAGGGTATAATGCTGGTTATCAACTCGGTTACCCAAATAATAAAGTCTTCATAACCGTTGACACCAAAGAAGAAGCAGACAGAATTTCAGGGATAATTAGAAGGTTCATGGAAAAATTCAGTCTAACTGAGGGGGGAATAACAACTTACAAATTAAACACATTAACAAGTAAACTTAGTAGCTTAATACCGGAAACACCATTGAGAAAACGAGAAAAACTTGCTGAGAGCATAGACAAGAAAATAGAAAGCAAAGACTATGGTGACTCCAAAATTTCAGAAAGCGAGATTTACCATAATGCCAAGCTTGAAGAATGGAGAAACAAAATCGTCGAAAGGCTTAATCTCTTAAACACTCTAATGACGGAAACTCCAAACGACTCCTCAAACGAAAAGAGAAAAATTGAAAGCGACACCCTGGTTTGGGTTCTTCAAAACATGCCGTGATTAGCCCAAAATAGCTCCCACTACCTACGTTTTCTTCAAGTTGCCTTTTATTTCTAAAAACCAGGTCTTACGTCTTAGTATCTGTTTATGACACTTTTTCGCATTTGACCTAAAAAAGCCATTCTGTAAGTGTAAACTGGGTTCTGGGTCTGATCAGGATTCCTATGATTTAAAATGAGAGAACACGGATTTGACTGGTCAAGAAAACTTTATTGTTTATTGTTCTTTAAGAGGAACAATCTGTTCCTTAGGGAGAGTATTAAGGCTGTTAACTCTATCCTTACACAAGAGAACTCAATCAGTTGATTAAGATGGATAAAGGAAGTCAGATAACTTTTGCTGCTGTTTTGCTTCTTCTACTAACAATTATTTTCTGTGCTGTCTATTCAATAAGTCTTAATCAGGAATTGGTTCAAAAGGACTCAAAAATAAACGAGTTGACTAATTCAAATATTGAACTTCAAAATCAATTGGGAAATCAACAGAAACCATATTTAGTTACTTCTCTTGGTGTTTCAATAGAACCTAGAAATATTACCTATCCTCATCCTCACTTTACAGTTGAAGGTGTAGTTTTTAATGTTGGGAACAGAACTGCATACAATGCCAGACTGGACATAGTTGCTTATTACAAGAATGGGTTTTCAGCTTTTAACATGTCATTGGCTTTAGGAAATCTGGGAAGGTGGCAGGTAGCTCAAGTAAGCAAGATAGTGGCTACTTCTGACTGGATAGGCAATTACACTATTACACCTGTGTGGGCTGATATTCCATAGACAAGCAAAGTCTCTATAGCTTGTATTCAATTCCCCAGTCAAGAAACTTTGATAAATTAACCATTGCCTTAAGGACATTGCCTCTTATGGTGGCTGGCAACTCACTTAATCTTTGAGGATTCTCTAGACAATAGGAATACTTCACGGTGTAACCATAGATCAATGAGACATACTGCTTGGAATACTTTGCAACTAAATATTCTCTGAAAGTCTTGAGGTCAATGTCTTGGCTTGCCTTCTAAGTTGAAAGTCGAGGGTTCAAATCCCTTCGGTCCCCACTAACCATAATTCTGCCGTATTAGCGCGCCCCAAATAGTAACACATAGTAATTTATAGTAAAATATAGTAATATGTATTAAACCGCGTACCCAAATACTAATCCATGAAAACACTCAAAATAACAGAACAAACCCACCAAGAACTAACCCGAATCAAAGGCGCCGTCACTCAAAAAACCGGCAAAGAAACCACTTACGATGAAGCCATCCAAGAACTGATAACAGTATGGATTCTAAAACGTCAGGCCTCCGGTCAGTAATTGTGTACTGTCTGTTAGAAGCCGTTAGCAGTTTTTAATGGTGCAGTGTACTCTTATTTATTTAACTCAAATGGAATTACCACTAAACGCGTCAATGTTACTCTTCTGAACGTTTCCTCGTCTTTAAGGCTGAATCTGTGCTCCAGCTTGTTTTGCAGTGTCGGTTGCAGTGCCGTTTCCCTCGTTTGGAGCCATGGTGAACAGAGAAAGCGAGTCTCTGAATGTTCCGCCTGCAGCTTGCACCTTCTGCTTCATCGTGTCTACGCTTCCTCCGGGACTGCCTGCTGCGCAAGCGACAATTACAGTGTTGATTCCTTGCAGGTTCGCCAACCTGTCGACATAGCGAATGATGGCCGTTCCTGGGCTGGCGCCGTAACATGGAAATCCCAACACCAGCAAGCTATACTTCGATAGATCAGACGGAGCCTGTGAACTTGCCGTGGTGATCTCTACCCTCCAACCGCTAGAGGCAAGTCCGTTTCCGAAAGCGTACGAAGCGTCCCTTGGAAAGCTTGACAAGCCAGGTTGGTACACAATTAGGGCTGTTTTGCTTCCGTTAGGGTTTACAACGTCAATGCCACTGACCACGTCCTTGTTCAATGTTAATCCTGCGTAGGCACCAAATATTGCCAAAAGGACGACTACTGCGAGAAAGGAAGCAAGAAGGATCTGTTTCCATTTTTTCTGCGGCCAAAGCTTCATGCAAATACCGCAAACCATTTCTTTTCTTCGCTAATAAAATTAGTGGCTCGATCTAACGGGCGTGGATTAAGATTCTGGCTGCTAGCTAGCTGGGAAATAAAACAGTACATTGTCGCATACTTATGAGCGGTTCCTTTCAACAGCGCCACTCCCGTATGTGTAGCATCGAGGTTTTTTGATTTCTACAACAAAGAAAAAAGGGCAGTTGTGCGGGAGACGACTCCACTACCCATGTGTTCCGCTGAAAAGTATGTCTCTTGAGCGGAACAATAGCTGCCAGGGTTTGCCAGCGCGCGTGATTCCAGGGTTTTATGGGTGAGACTTTCGCCCACGTGTGAGGATTTGCACCTGATTAGGTGTGAATACCTTCGGACCCGCCACCAATCCCAAATTGTGACTTGACTCTCTGAGTTTTGGGTCGATGAGTTCATTGAAATTGTATTGACCTTGGTCAAGCTTGCATAATTCCCCACGTTTCTCTATCACAAATTCGTTTGGCTGTTTGTGATAGTAGAATCCTTGTTTGTTCTTGTGTCTGGCTCTAGCGTAGCCTACAGTGCCATCCTTTCTGTAGAATACTTGGATTGAACTGGTATCTCCACATTGGTTGCATTCAAATCTAAAACACTTGATTTTCATATTTTCAACTTCAATAGTCTTTAGTCCCTGGACTTGTCAACTCTGCTTATAAGGTTCATCTAAAGAACTTATTTGGAGCGTAAATAGGCTAAGGCTAGTTCTAATTAGACCCTTTCAGCTAATAGTATAGTATGCAAAAAATAGCCAAATATGCAATAGTCGTCAATCTCATTTTGGCTTTGGCATTTGTTTACAGCAACTTTTCAATCTGGAATTTTGTGAACGCTGAATATCCATATCTAGTTGTTAGTCATTGGAGTCCATTGGGAATTGTTGCTCCACACTACCAGTATACAGATGGTAACATTTCGTAAATCCAAACACCCTTTTTGGCATTTAATTATCCATTTTGGGTTTTCTGGATTGCGCTAGCAATAAACTTGGTCTTCATCATCATGCTTGGAAGAAACAAAGAGACAAAACAAAACACAACATAGAATGCTTTTTTCTACTGGAGACTGAATGGGATCTTAATCCGTTTTGACTTCTGTAGCGTATTGGATTAGTTCCATTTTGATCCTGAAGGATTGTAGGCAACTGAAGGAGTAAGTTTTGTTGATTATGATGCTGTCATATAGTGTTTTGTCGTTGAAGATATATAGAGTCATGTTAGTCGAAGTGCTGTTACTGTAAATTTCAATACTGTAGACTGTTGAGCTAGAGCTAGGAACTAGACCCTTGGAAACAACAATACCAGTATGTGCTGTTGGTATGCCTTTGTTTATTGAATCTACGGCTACTGCAGCCACTGCACACCAAACTGCCGTCGTCAGGATCATGGTGGCTATTACAAGTTTTGTCATTGGGTCTATCTTCATTTTTTCACTGAGGCTCTAGTTGTAACTTGCTTGCTTTTTTAGAGTTTCCCCAAGGTTATTGCTTGCCTGCTATTTTTGGAGCGTAGAGAAAACTTTGCAAAGAAGCATTGTCAAAACAGAGTAGCAACAAAAAAACGGAATAACAGCAAAAATATTGGGAATTCACGCAGCAATATTTCTCAAAGTACTGAAAAAGGGCTATGGCAATTGCTGCATTCAGTGGCATAGCGATGTAATAATGTTCCACATTTAGGACAGGTATAGCGTTTTTCAACTTCTGCTACGTAGCGTTCGGTGCCCAATTCCTTCCATCGAGGTATAGCTTCCAATATCCTATTTCTGGCAGGTTCCATCGGAAAATTTTTTACATTATTACATGGAAAATCATCACATTGGTGACAGCCTGTCAGTCCTTTTTTCTGGGCACATGCTCTAATAGAACAGGTCTTAACCATATTCTCAAAAGTTTTTTCCGACATGCATCCTTCACAGACTATATTCTCAGGTGAAGTGCCAAAGAAAGAAGCTAAGTTGTCCTTTGAGTTTCTGGTCATTATTTTGATGTGCTGCTCGTACTGAACATACGCTACAATACATACCGCATGGCGACAGATATTCATTCTTTACGCCCATTTTTTCTCCTCCTCTCTCCTCTAATCCTAAAGAAACCAAAATCGCTATTCTGTTGCAGTTTGCTTATACGGTTTGTGTAGAAGTTAGTTATAGAAAACTGCGAGGTGCGTAGAGAAATTAACTGAAAAAGAAAATTTAACAAGAACACTTTTACAGCCAAGAAAATTATTGTTAAGCTGGGATCATAATTGAAGAGGAAAACAATAGCCATCCTTCTAATATTGACTTTTGCTTTTTCCATCACAAGTTGGATTATTTATAGCCAAATGAATCAAGCTCAAGATCTAACAAATAAGGTGAGCATTTCAAATTTTAATTGGAGAAGTGGCGTTGACTCTGCCCCTGGTTGGGAGGGTGTAATACTCAGAAACATGGTCAACATCACAATTCAAAATAGTGGTTCAAACAATGTTAGTGGATTAACTTTAACGGTTAAAGTAGTGGAAAATGGAAATGAAGTTATACATTCAGAAGGTTTCTCTAAAAATATTGATGTGCTTCCTGCTGGAGAAAGCCTGAAGATTTCGGAATATGTTTATTCTTATGTGAGCTTTAGACCAGAAGGAGCAGGATGTATCAGCACACTTCTTCAAGGCAAGACTATTTTGGATAATAGAACAGACCCAATAACTTGGGATTAAGAAACGCAAATGAAATTTTGGAGCGTGGAGAAAACTCTACTGAAAATCTTAAATCTGGACTATGTAGAGATAACATAGACTTGAACATAGGCAGGGATTTGGATAAAGGCTCGGTGAGTTTTTCTATTGGTGAAGTTCTTCTTAGTTTTGCTCTTTATTTTGTGTTAAAGGCTGCTTTTGGGAACGATTTCTTTCTTCAGGGCTATCTAATAGGGATGGCGATATCAAGTTTACTTGGTTTTCTGCTTTTAGGCTGCGGACTTAAGATAACAATCCAAGAGGCAAAACAACGCACAACATAAAATCCGTTATTTTTTTTAGTTCAGTGAGCACAGAAAACTGGAGAAAAACTTAATCAAAACTCTAAATAGTCTTCGCAGACTTTGCAGAAAAACCTAAATTGGCAACATAGCAGTAATTTTTGATTATGTCGTCTAACAGGTTAATTCCTCTTGAGAAAGCTTTTGAACTGTGCAAAGTCCACAGGGAAAAGCATGGTGTGCGCGTATTTAGTCAATGCTGGGGCTGCGTAAGATACTCTAAGGAAGTCCCTGAAAAGATGTGCTTCTTCAGGCCACCAACCAATGATGGATGTAAGTTTGTAAACAAGCTGTATGAGGCTTCAAACTAGACAAATGTCTTTAGCAACTTTCAGCCAACTGCTGAATCTCTTGCAGTTCTTATTTGTAGCATAAGAGAAAACTTTGAATTGGAGAGAAAATGACCAAGCTTTTTAACTTAAATTATCATATCCCCATTTGGAAATACAGTTGAAATTGTTTTATTGGGTTCTCTTCGTTATTTTGCTTCTTACGCCGTTAGTGGTTGATTTCGTTTTTATATCTAGCATTTATTCAATCGCCCAAAAAATCTTCATGTATTACAGGGTTACTACTCCCAGCGTGCTCTTGAAGGATATTCTGTTTGTAGAGGGCGTGATGCTTCTCGTTTTTGGAACACAATCTGCCGAGTATATTTGGAAGTGGGTCAGAGGAAATCGGGACTATCCAACAGAATTGAGAGTTGGACTTGCACTCATAGCATTTGGAAGTATCTACTTCTTGGCAGCAATACTCGTTCCTCTGGGAATGCGATAAAAAAATCTAAACTCCAGAAATGCTGTAGTAAATAAAAAAAAATAGAAAATGGGCTCACGTTGTTCTTTCTATACCTTATTACTTGAGCTGTATTTCTTGAAGTAGGCAAGCAAGCCGAGGCCAATAACAGCAAATATTAAGGAAGCAATAACAACCTGCATTATTGGAAATGGTTCTGTTGCAGGCAAGATTGGACCGTCATTGTCACTTATAACAAACGGTGCCATGAGTGGATAATTGTCTCGGTTGTTTTCGTCGATAACGTATGGAGTATCACCTATGCCGTCGCTACCCAGCGTGTCTTGATTAACGCCGGAATACTCGTCGATCCCTCTGTAGTCACTCCAATAGTTTCCACCCGAAGGATAGCCCTCGTCTATTGTGCTGCTGCTGTCCGATTGACGAGCCTGAAGTGTGTTGTTGAAGAGGTTGTTGTGAAAGACCGTGTTGTAGACTGAATCATAGATGTGGATGCCGTCGTAGTTGCTGTTTGTAATATTGTTTCCGAAGATTATGTTGAATGCGCCGTGAAGGCCGATACCGTCGTAATTGCTGTCTGTTATCGTGTTTGCAAAGATTTTGTTGTAAGCGCCATGTATGCACATCCCGTCATAGCGGTTGTTTGCTACAGCATTTCCAGAGATGATGTTGCCTGAGGAATTCCAGAAAAAGATTCCCCTGAAGTTGTTCGTTATCATACTCTCGGATATTGTGTTATTGTCAGAGCAGTAAAGGAAGACGCCGTCGTAGCCGTTGTCCGCTATTGTATTACCCGAGATGAGGTTGAATTTTGAGTAACCATAGACGTAGATGCCGTCGTAACCATTGTTTCTGACTTGGTTTCCAGAGACGATGTTGAAGTTTGAAGAATCATCCAAACAGATGCCGTCGTTGGCATTGCTTTCTATAGAATTTGCTGAGACAGTGTTGTTGAAGGACCCGTCGAGTGTTATGCCATTATAGTTTTCAGTCATGGTGTTTTCAGAGACAGTGTTGTGTTGGGAATCATAGATATGAATGCCGTCGTAGTTGTTCTCTCTTATGGCGTTTCCTGAAATGGCGTTTGAGTCAGAAGCGCCACAAAGTGAAATGCCTTCCGTGTTGTTTGTCAGAGTGTTTTTGGAAATAGTGTTGTTGGAGGACCCATCGAGGTAGATTCCTCGGTTGCTGTCCTTTATTGTGTTTTGGGTAATTGTGTTAAGTTCGGTAGAACTATCTAGATAGACGCCTTCATAATTGTTTGTTATGGTGTTTCCTTGGACGGTGTTGAGTTGTGAGGATCCATGAAGGTGGACGCCTCGGTTGCTGTTTGTTATGGTGTTTCCAGAGATCATGTTGAATCTGGAGTGGTCATGTAAGTTGATTCCGTGATAGTTATCTATCAGATCGTTCTGGGATATTGTGTTGGATTCCGAAGAACCGTAGAGAGAAATGCTGTCATAGTTGCTGCGTGTTATTGTGTTTCCGGAGATAGTGTTGCTGGATGCACCGTAGAAGGACATACCCTCATAGTTGTTTCCTGTTATGGTGTTGCCGGAAACTGTGTTGTTGAAAGAAACGGAAAGCCATATGCTTCTGAAACTGTTGGTCAGGTTGTTTTTGGATATCGTGTTGAAATCTGAAGAACTGTAGAGTTCGACGCCTCTGAGGTAGATATTTGTTATTGTGTTTCCGGAGACAGTGTTACCAGAGGAACTGTGCAAAAAGACGGCGTGGTAGCTGTTTTTTATCGTGTTCCCATAGAGATAGTTGTCTGAGGAACCATGAAGGCGGACACTTTGATAGTTGTCTGTAATCGTATTGCTGGAGATAGTGTTGCCGGAAGAACCGTCAAGGCGAATGCCATCATAGCTGCAGTTTGCTATTGTATTTGAAAAGACCGTGTTTCCGGATGAACTGTCAAACCAGATGCCGGTTGTGAAGGTTTGGATATCCGTGTTTTGGATTGTGACGTCATTTACACCTGTCAACTTGAACCCACTTCCGCTTCCTGAACCCTGAAGAGAATATCGGTTTCCATCCACTGTTATGTTGCTTTTCTCTACAAGAATTTCGCCAAAAACGTTGCCAGTAAACACGTAACTATCTCCATCTCGAAGAAGCGGTGCTGTTGAAGGGGTAACTGTACCATCGGCCGTAATGCTAATGGTTAAGGCCTGGGATCGAGCGGGTTCAACGGTGAATGGTAATGTTAACAAGCTGATTAACAACATTGCCAACACTATTTCATGTACCAACTTCGTCCTTGTTCTCCATGCAGTGTTGTTGCGATGCTTTTCTGTATGGGATTCATTTGATCCAGTCGCGTTCTCTGCAGGGCTTGAAATCTTTGCTGACATATCTCTTCTCTTCTATGAGGCAGTTCGCTTCCGCAGGCGTGGCAAAAACCCTGGAACCCTGTTCTTGTAGTCTATGAATTCTTGTCCGAACTTTTCCTCCATATCCTTGTCTTCCCTCTTCGAGAGGCGCCAGTACAGCACTGCCAGTATAGGCCACAGTATGAGCGTGATTATTGTCAACCACATAACGTTCAGCCCCAGCGTAATCAACAGAAAGCCAACGTACTGCGGGTTGCGGATGACGCCGTAGAGGCCTGTCGTCACAAGCTTGCCTTCCTTTCTTCCTTTGTATATGGCTCTCCAGCCGTAGATGATCAGGAGTATGCCTATGCCCATTATGATCTTTGACAGTGGAAAGATGTAGGTGTTGAAGACGCGGTAGAACGTTTCTTGGCCTACCAATCCTGTTAGGAGGAACTCGAGTGAGAAGATGTTGTTTTGTCCGAAGAAGCCTGCGAATAGAAACATCGTCAGGGGGATGCCGTACATCTCCACGTAGAGGGCGAGTATGAAGGCGAGGTAGACGCTGTTGGGCAGACGCGCCACCTTCTTCTTGAAAGGTAGAAATAGGAGGAATAGGGCGAGGAAAACCACGTTTAACGCAATGAGAATCCATTTGTCTGTGGTGCCGTAACTGTAGCCGGTGAGGGTTAGATAGTAAAGCGGAATTGATATTGTTAAGGTTATGAGGATGAATAGTGCAATTTCTTTGAGTTTAACCATTTTTTTCTTCACTCCAAGAGCCAGCAGAAACTTGAGGCGTTTGCCTGATAAAGGGGTTTTTGTAAAGGTTTCTTGACGCAAAAAGCTCGAAACGCGGTTTTTTAGTCAAGGTTTTTTTAGTCAAGGTTTCTTGAGTGCTGCCTCAACATGATTTAGCCAATTGGTCGCTTGAGCTTGCTGATTCCTTTCGTTTCCTGACATGGCGCCACCATTGTAAGGACGCATTGCATGGCAGTATGCGCAGTGATGTTGGCAACCCAACGGAGGCATTGACTGTTGGTGTGTGTGGAAAAATCCAGAATTTTAACGGGTAATCGCTGACGTTAACTGGCGCGCGCTTGAAAAAGAAGCTTGTTTTGGAGAGATTTTGACAATTTATCGGGTCAATCAGCACGCATTTCTGATTCTTTGTTGATTGGATTAAAGTTTAATACAAAACCAAACATCCAATCTAATCACTAACAAAGTGAAAGCGAAGATGAAAAAGAGTTACGTTGAAATTGGAATTTGCGGTCTTTCTTGCAGACTCTGCCCCGCCTACCACAGGGAAACCAAAAGCAAGTGCGAAGGATGCAAAAGTGAATACCGAATGGGCGCCGCATGCCCCTTCCACACCTGCGCCGTTAAGAAAAAAGGCATAGACTTCTGCGGGTTCTGCGATGAAAATTACACTTGTGCCAAGTGGAGAAAATTCAGAGAAGCGAGCAAACAACACGACTCAATTATTTGTTACCAAAGGCTTGAAGACAATATCGCCTTTATCCAGAAGAATGGAATGGAAGAGTTCGAAAAACAACAAAAAACAAGAGAGAAATTGCTACGGGCAATTCTGACAGAATTCAACGAAGGACGCTCAAAAACCTTCTACTGCACAGCTGCAACTGTCTTGGAAATCGGTGAACTTGAAAGCGTTTTGGAGAAGGCACGAACGAAGTCGCAGGGATTAGACGTGAGGGCGAAATCTGAAGTGATGCATTCATTCTTGAACGAAATTGCTGACAACAGGAACTACTTGCTAAAACTAAGAAAATAAAACCGTAGTCATTGTCAAGAAAAGCGCTGCTGGTTTGTTGGTTAATGGGAAGATTTTTTCTTAGATTTAGCTGGTTTGGGTACGGTCTTCTTTTTTGTTTTTCTCTTTGTCACTTCTACTTTTTTGGGCTTCACTTCTGCAGGTTCTATTTCGACTTCGATAACTTGGATTGCGCCTTCTGGGCATTGTGATTCGCATGTTCTGCAGAGTATGCAATCCTCAACTCTTACTGGCACAGATTTGCCGTCTTTTATTTCGTAAACACTGGCTGGGCAATTGTTAACGCAAGTTTCACATCCAGTACATTTAGAGTCAACTATGATTTTAACCACTTTTACCATCCCACAAGTTCCTAAGAGCACTTGTCTTAAATATTTTTTCAGGGATACGAATCTTATATTAACTAAAATTAAAAGGACCTCCTTGATAAAGGAATGTCTCTCAAGGTGCCTGCAATTTTGAACGCTACTGCCTTTTTAGGAGCTGAAGGCTTGCTCGGTAGCTTCGGACTCCTTTTTGGAGAAGCATTTCTAGCGTGTTGCTCCTCTCCGGCTCGTTACGATCCTTTCCTTTAGCGCGCACAGTGCATTGCATCAGCACGCACCAACAACTCGTGTTCTCCTTGCGGAACAAGGCGTTCTCTAGGGAGAGTTAAGTATGGTTTTGAGAAACTATACTATAAGATGCTAAAATGAAAACAGTCACAGTCTTACTCTTTGTTGTTCTTGCTTTTGCATCTTTAGTTCCTGTAAGAACGTTCTCTGTTGAAGCTGCTGAGAATTCCTGGACAACCAAAGCTTCAATGAACACTTCAAGAACTGGCGCCGGAGCAGCAACAGTCAACGGAGTAATCTACGTACTTGGGGGTAGTCAGAGGTACAATGTAACTGACACAGGATTTTCCTACATGTCGATAAACTCAACTGAAGCCTACAGCCCAGCCACGGACACTTGGACCCAAAAAACCCCCATGCCAACTCCCAGAGATGGTCTTGCCGCAGCGGCTTTCCAAGGAAAAATCTACTGTTTTGGCGGGAGAAACGTTTCAAAAGACTACTCAATCTCAACGAATGTTAACGAGGTTTATGATACTGAGACAGATTCATGGGAGACAAGAACGCCGATGCCAACAGCAAGATCTGGGCTTCAGGCAAGCGAGGTTGGCGGGAAAATATATTTGATCGGTGGATGGGTTGAATCGGAATCATCTTCAATTGGAGGAAAAAGCGCTCAAGTTGAGATATATGACCCTGTGACTGATTCGTGGAGTACTGGTTCCCGAATCCCGACGGCTGTTTCTGGATACGCCTCAGCAGTAGTGGACGGCAAAATCTACGTCATATCAGGAGCTGCAAGCGGCTCCACCAAAACCAATTTGACTCAGATATACGATCCCGAGAAAGACAAGTGGAGTTTAGGTGCACCTATTCCGATGAGTGTTAGCTATGCAGCTGCAGGCGCAGTTACTGGTGCGAATGTGACCGAAGGCAATTTACGTAATGGGGGGAAGTAACGCTTCCTATCCACTCAACGGTCAATTTGCGAATCAAGTGTATTTTCTGAAGACCAATTCTTGGGCTATGGCTGCCCCTATGCCTATTGATAGGGCAGGACTGGCTGTGGTTGTTGTTAACGACACGATATTTGTGATGGGTGGCGGTCATAACATTTTCACACAGGACTCAACGGTTGTCATGCAGTACACACCATTCGCCACTGCTTTCGCTGCAGGGGAGCCTTTTCCCACTTCATTGGCTTTTGTTGCGTCAGTGGGAATTGCATTAGCAGTCATGGGTTTGCTGGTCTATTTCAAAAAACGTAACCAGCTTCAGAGGGTTGAAGATTTTACTTAAACACGCGCTAGTTTATGGAGATTCTGGAATAGAAGGGAGAGGCTGCGGCAGAGAGAAAACTGATATCACCGAGACTCTATGACTTTCCGAATAAGCCACAAATATCTTTCCTCTGCCAGAATCGTAACCAATAGCTTGGGGTTGCCTTTCCAAAGGTATGTCTGCAATTACTGCGTAGTTACTATCGGATATAACTGAGATCGAGTTCGAATTGTAGTTCGCTACTAAGACGTTGTTGTTAACAGAATCATAATCCATCGCATTGGGTTGTCTTCCTACAGGTATCGTTGCAACTACAGCATAATCACTATTTGATATAACTGACACAGAATCAGAACCATGGTTGGCTACGAATATTTCTCCTTTGCCAGAATCATAAATTAATCTTATGGGTTCATTTTCCACAGTTATATTTGCGATAACGGCATTAGAGCTGTCCGATATCACTAAGACCTGATTGCAGCCAGCATGCCCTACATACATTTCTCCTTTGCTAGAATCATAGGCCAATGCGCTGGGTTGTCTTCCTACAGGTATCGTTGCAACTACAGCATAATCAATGTCTGATATCACCGAAACCGTATCAGAACCATAGTTAGTTACGAATACTTCTCCTTTACTAATATCATAAGCTATTCCCATGGGTTGGCGTCCTACAGGTATGGTTGCGACTACGGTATGGTCTGTATTTGAAATCACCGACACAGAATTAGAGCCATAGTTAGTTACGAACATTTCTCCCTTTCCAGAATCAAAAGCTATTCCCGAAGGCGTGATTTCCACGGGGACGGTTGCAACCAAATCATGAGTGCTGTCTGATATTACATAAATCAAATGGAAATCTCCATTTGTAAAGTAGATTTCTCCTTTGACAAAATCATAAGCTATACCATAATAACCGCCGTATCTCTCAAAAGTTATGGTGGCGGTTAATTCAAAGGAAAACAACCCCGTCAATTTAGCTTCGTCAAGAACCTCATTACCTAGCAAAACTTGGGCCATATAAGAAGCCCCAACAGGATGGCCGCCTACGATGTCAATGGCTCCCCCAGAATGCAGATTATATCGTAATTCTCCTTGGAAGATTCTGACTTCTCCTGGAGAAAAAGTGTCATTAGTCGAACCTTCGTCGACACCAAAAACAATGTTTTCAACATCAATTTCGCTACTATTAACAAACATCTTCACACTTAATCTCAGATCTTGCACCTCATTTATTCCACTATTCTGAAGAGTGATATTGTACGAGCAGGTAAGCAACAGACCGCCAGGATTTTCCCAACCCTCAGGGTCTATTAGAAAAGCTGTAATCTGCACCTTATTGGCTTGACTAAGAGAATTCATTTGACTGAAGACCAACCATATGGCCGCGGTAACCACGATAAGAGCTACAAAGAGTGCCGCTGCCGCAGTCATCTTATTCATTTTGTCCCATCCACTCGCTTTGCTTTTTCTTCTCCGAAAATAGAAAAGTAACTTTCAGAACAAGTAGGTGGCGTGGGGATCTGGTCATTCCTCTACCCTAGTCGTAGAAGGCACTTTCAAATCTCTTAAGGATTCTTGTAAATGTTTCTTGAGTCAAGAAAACTTGGGCGAGCACACAGTTCAATGGAGTGCAACGGAATGCACTTCTCTGCACAGACTTGTCAAGAAACCTTGACCAGCCTCCTCCCTTCTCCGGAAGCTTTAGTCAAGGAACCTTTACAAAAACCCCTTTAAAACACGAATAAGCCGGATATAACAAGAATAGACATGAGTAAAGCTGACCCGCTAGCACTTATCCTCGTTCCTTTGTTGCTCTCTTGCTTATTCATTGTCTTTCCCGTTAACGCCCCACCAAGAACCATTGTTGTTCCAGACGAGTACTCGACAATAGTGGATGCTATAACTTACTCGAACAACGGTGACACGATATTTGTAAGAGCCGGGACCTATGAGGGCCCCTTCAACCAAACAATCACCGTAGACAAGACACTCACAATCATAGGCGAAAGCAAAGAAAACACGTTACTGACGCTTCATCCAGCATACAATGTATCATGGATTCTTACCGCTGAGTTCTTCAGTTATTCTGATGCAATAGCAGTAACGGCCAACGACTGCAGACTCCTCAACCTCACAATAGAAATCGCCAACCCGGGCGGATACATCTCTTCAACGGGAAACAGAACCCAGATAATAGGCAACAACATAAACTGCGGACCAACAAGCTCTGTTAAGGTGAACGGTTCCTACTGCAAAATAACCGATAACAAAATAGGCGGAATGGTCGAGCTAAACGGATGTTTCAACGAAATTGCCCGCAACAGTTTCTACAGCATCTACACATATGGAGCTTTGAACATGATAAGAGACAATGTATGCGAAGTCTTGGCCTTGTTCAATTCGAGGAATACTGTAGTGACGGGAAATCGAGTTGTAAGCAGCACCCGCGGAGACGACGGCATCCATCTAGCAAACAGCAACGACAACTTTCTATACAAAAACTCTGTTTCAGGATTTGGATACGGAGTCATGTTGTGGCATTCATCAAATAACACGTTGATGGCTAACACCGTTTATGACTCCCAGATAGGAACGGTCAGCCTCGGAGCCGCTTTCAACAACAGTATTTACCTCAACAACTTTGAGAATCTGAATTGGTATAATCCGTATTTTTATGATTACTATTCGGACCCATGGGCCCGTGACAGCGACCCTAACTTGACGATTTCAAGAAATTTCTGGGATAACGGCTCTACTGGAAATCACTGGGGTGACTATAATGGCTCAGATACCGACGTTGACGGTATCGGTGATGTACCCTACAACATAACAGTCACAGTCGATTTTTTTGAAGGGAACGACGAGAAAGTTGTGAAGGACAAGGACAATTTTCCACTAATGGCTCCTGTGAACATTGAAACCCTGGTCATAGAGTTACCAGATTGGGCGTTGAATCTCCCGCCTCCGATTCAAATTCTGGAGTTGCCAACCGTTACACCAACTCCCTCCAGTCCAGTAATTAACTCGCCAATTCCTTCAAACCCGGAAGACACACCCGGCGTAAACCCTCCACTTTCGCCAGAACCTGCATCCACGTCGACACCTACGCCTTCTCCAGAACTGGCTTCTTTCCCAATCATACCCGTCCTAATTATCATTGTTGCCGGCTCGGTTGTGGCTGGGGCTGGCTTCCTACTCTACAGGAAACGTGGAAGAGGCAAAACCCAGTGAAGAAAACAGCATCAGCCTTAATGCTAATTCTTGCGCTCCTTGTGTCAGTGGAGGCTGGAACCCAATTCATCAAATCGGCAACTGCTCAGACTTATTCTACCATAACAATAAAGGCTGACGGAAGCATCGAAGGGACAGACAAAATCCAACAGCAGGGAAACACCTACACTCTGACGGGCGATGTCTTCGGCTCTATAACGGTTAGAATAGGGGGCATCATGATTAATGGTGCAGGGCATACCCTTGAAGGACGCAAGATCGTTGACGAAAGAGGAATAGACTTGGTTGGACTTGACGAAGCTTTCTTAGCCTACGGAAATGTCCTAGTCGAAAATCTGAGGATTTACAATTTCTATGAGGGCATACGTTCGCCTGCCTCAAACAACAACAGTTTCATAGGCAACTTCTTTGACCATTCAGGCATACATATTCTCGGTGGAGGATCCACGGCAAATGTGGTCAAACGCAATTTCTTCGTCGAGGCCGGTATCTTTGTCGATTACAGTTCAGGCGGTCTTGATGTCATAACTGAAAATAACTTCGTTAACGGTACAATATTTGTTGACTTGTCCAAACCGCCAATTGTGGATAAGAATTACTGGAGCGATTATGTCGCGGAATACCCTGATGCCAAGGAAGTGGATAGCTCTGGAACATGGGATACTCCATATGTTTATGACAAATATGTGGATGGCAGTCATGGCGATGACCCATGTATCGATTATCACCCACTGAAACAGCCAGTTGAAGTGGCATACTTTCCAGTCACTCCAGAACCCACACCTATAACAAAGCCTTTCCCAATAACCCAAATCATCGGTTCTGTAATTGCAGTTGCGGCTTTGGTTGGTTTGGGTTTGCTGGTTTACCTCAAGAAACGGCGGAGCACAGTTGTTCCCGGAAAGTCTGCTTATCAAAAAGAAAGGACACGTCAATCCAAGATTTTGGAAAACAATATTAGCCTATGGATTGGGAAGACGTTATGAAAAATAGGCAACTAACCGTCCTCATGATTACTCTATTGTTTCTTCAAGCCTTTGCCAGCCTTGTCTTTATCGTAGATAGCCACGCTCAAACAACCCCCGACGTCTACGTTGGAGTCGACATATCCTACGGAGACGTTGCAGAGACAAAAACGATGATTGACCAAGTCAGCGGTTTCACCAACCTCATTGTCATAGGCACCACCAAGATAACCTGGTACCCGAACAAACTAACCGAGGCATTCCAGTACGCCTGCGACAAAGGCTTATCCTTCATAAGTTTGACACCTGCCCTTACTGAGATACCTGTCGGAGACTCTCCGAGCAGAAGCGAATGGTTTCAGTACGCAGAGGAGAACTGGGGTAACCGCCTATTAGGTTTTTACTATATGGATGAGCCGGGAGGACGTCAACTCGACCGTGCCCAAGGTTGGACTTGGAACGACTCAACAACAATCGATAGCTACGCCGAAGCAGCCAACCTATACACGAACAATCTCGGCAATAGCTTAGAGTGGACAAGAACAAGCGTCCTAAACTCTTCCAAGTACCCATTGTTCACATCAGACTATGCCTTGTACTGGTTTGATTACAAAGCAGGATACGACACAATATTTGCAGAGTTCGGGTGGAACTACAGCCGACAACTGAATGTGGCACTATGCAGGGGAGCAGCCGCGCTGCAAAACAAGGACTGGGGAGTAATCATAACCTGGACCTACACTGATGATCCTTATATCGAGTCGGGAAAAGAACTCTACAATGACCTTAGTTTCAGCGTATGATAATGGAGCAAAATACATTGTGGTCTTCGATGGAAATGAAGGCTGGTCCGGAGGAATCTTGGGGCAAGAGCATTTGGACGCTCTACGGCAGTTCTGGACTCATGTCCACAACAATCCACGAAAAAGCAATCCAGTCAGCGAAAGAACAGCGTATGTGCTTCCTAACGCTTATGGTTACGGTTTCCGAGGACCAACAGACCACATCTGGGGCCTATGGGAAGCTGATGCTCTCGCCTACAACATGAGCGTAAACGTCAAGAGCCTGTTAAACGATTGCGGCGAAAAGCTGGACATAATATACGATGACGGTTTACAACCTGGAAACAATTATGGGTACAATCAACTCATCTATTGGGATTCATACACGCCGCCGCCTCCAAAAATCTCAATTTTGTCACCGGAAAACAGAACCTACACTCTGAACAACGTGTCCTTAACCTTTTCAGTGGACAAACCGGTAACATGGATGGGATACAGCTTAGACGGCCAAGCACAAAAAACTCTGACTGAGAACACAACATTATACAACCTGCCCGATGGACCCCACAACGTAACAGTGTACGCTAAGGACGAGTTTGAAAACATGGGCGTTTCTGAAACAATCGACTTTTTCGTTGAGCAGCCTTCTCCGGAGCCTTTTCCAATGACTCTAGTAATAGCTATCTTCAGCGGTGGCGGCTGCAGTTGCCATTGGAATTCCAGTTTACCTCAAGAAGCGTCATCGTTAGTCAGAATTATTGAGTCAAGAATTCTTTACAAAAACTCCTTTTAACATGAAACAACCCATTAATGGATGGGAACAAATGACCAGAAGCGCAACCATGCTGTTCATTGCTGTTTTGGCAGTGTCAAGCTTAATAATGGTTGTAACTGTCCATGCCCAGTCAACTAAACCTTCACCTCCAAAGTTCACCATACAAATCCCAAACAACAGCACGATACAGCTAGTCATAGAAAATCAAGCATTCACCAACAGCAGTTCTGTTAACTCAATAGGATATTACTTCAGAGTAAAGGACCACAACTCTGATTTATGGCTAGAAAAGTGGCAACTATAACATTCAGTCTAACTCTAAAACTACTATTATTTCAATTCCCCCACTGCCAGGAATGTCACTCTATAATTCAATTCTGAGCAGCCCCCTGCTTAACAATAGTACCTTGCTTGATTTCCAAGTTCAAGCACAAACTGGCTATTATGCTGTAACAAACGTGCCAGGTCCTCCACCTTTAATTTCCCCTGCTCCCCAACAGTGGCATACAGAAATCACTTTCAACAAATCAGAAACAAGTGATTGGAGCAATATACTAACAGTTGACCTAAATGAAGAGACTGTGGTAACTCCTAGCCCAACATCTACCGTACCAGCGTTTCCAGCAACATTAGTTTTTGTTACATCAGTGGGAATTGCATTAGTAGTTATAGGTTTGCTGGTTTACCTCAAGAAACGCAAGCATTAGGAAATTTGGAAAAACCAATGGCGTGGACTTGGGGTGTTCTTCTAATGGAACGGGGTGTTCTCTGGGGAGAGCTAAATTAACGTTTAAGCAATACTAGTTTGGTGCTGTTGTGAAGAAAACAGCAATGGTGCTCATCTTTGCACTGATAGCTTCATTGATGGTTGGAATGCACGCTGTTGAGGTGGCAGAGGCTAACTTTTTTGTAGAACCTTACGTCACACCCCACTATCCAGTTTCTTGGACAGTTTACACAAACACTTCCGTCCCGCTAGATATTGAGGCTTCCGTTAGCTGGGAGTCTCCTGAAATCGTACGTTTTCTTTACTCTCTTGACAGAAACTCTAACGTGACCCTAACCAATTTAACCAACACGGGCATAGGGGGAGGTATTAAATTCCATGCCGTATCAGTTTTGGAGAATTTGGCTGAAGGCAATCACACAATAAAGGTTTATTCCCAGGATGCTTCTGGCGGGGAGATGTCAGGGTCAGTGGAGTTTATGATTGACACGCACTTCAAGATTCCACTTTCGGTTATGTCTCCTCAAAACATAACCTACTTCACAACTGAAGTTCCCCTGACTTTTGTTTGCAGCGAAGAAATCACGCGTATTGGAAACACCACGATGCTTTATTACTGGCTAGACGGGTATGGAGAATACATCTCTGGAAACTTGACTTTAACTGATTTGTCAATTGGCAGCCATATGATAATAGTTACTGTTTGGACTGAAAAAGGGGTTTTTTCTGAAACAATCTACTTTAGCATAACCACCCAAACATCAACTCCATCTCCAACACCCACAGCCATTCCAGAACCAACACCGATGGCGGAAACTTTTTCAACCACACTAATCATCGGCTCTGTAATCGCAGTTGTGGCTGTGGTTGGTTTGGGTTTGCTGGTTTACCTCAAAAAACGCCGCTGAAAAGGGTCATGGATTCCGATTTGGAAGCGGTGGAATATCGTGCAGGTTTAATTGTACTGGCTGTTGGGACTGGAAGTACACAATCGCAATAATAACCAATATTGCCACTGCTACGACCACTGCAAAGATCACCCATTTCTTGAGCTTCAATTTCTCACCACATATAATATTCTAAACGTGATATTTTAAATCCAGCGCCTGAAAATTTTATTTAAACCAAAATCAAAAGGATCTCCTTGATAAAGGAAGGTTTAAACAAAAATAGAAAAAGGCTGCCTTGATTCCCCTACCCTTTACTCTGTCTTTTAACTAAGAATTGAGAACCCGTAAATATTCCGGGTTAACAAGCCTTAAATAAATTCAGACAAGACATACGTTTTTGAAGATAGATGCTTGAAGAGTTTAACGTTTTCAACTTTCTTATTGCTTTCTTTGGTTTCTTCGTAATCATAACTATTGTTGCCCTAATATTCGCGGCATATATGGCGCGACAAAAGAAGCACGTGCCTGACCAAGGAGAGAAAGTTGTACACGAGAAAGAAACGATCAGGGAGATAGTAATGGTGCCTTGCCAGTATTGTGGTTCATTGATACCTTCGACAGCCCTAACTTGCAGCACTTGTGGAGCTGGAAGAAAAGCTTAGGCAGAACAGAAGTGAACTGAAACCCCCGTCGTCGTTGTTTGTGTTTCTTTTCTGGGTCCTGCTATCTGTTTTCTATGGGAACGAAGGGTCTTCCAAACTCTCCCACATACTTTGAAGATGGGCGTAGAAGAACGGCGTCCTCGTACTGCTCTAACACATGAGCAACCCAGCCAGATATCCTGCTCGAAGCAAAGAACAGCGGGAAGAACTCCTTCGATACTCCCAAAGCATCCATTGCAACTGCCGCGTAGAAATCAACGTTAGGGTAAATCTTCTTCCTCTCGTAAACAATGTTTTCAATCTTTTTGCATTTATCGTAAAGATCTGAAGTTCTGAAGCTGTGGCAGAAATCTTCAACTATGCCTCTGAGATGCTTCGTTCTGGGATCCTGAGCCTTATAGACTCGATGACCAAATCCCATAATCTTTTTCTTGTCGTCCAAAAGCCCTTGGATATATTCTTCCACTTCTTCTTCAAGGTATATGTCATCTAGCATCTCCATCACCTTCTCGCTGGCACCGCCATGCAACGGGCCTTTGAGCGTCCCGATAGCTGAAGTAACGGCTGAATACATGTCTGAATTGGTGCTCGCCGTCACTCGGGCCGCAAACGTGGAAGCGTTAAACCCATGATCGGCGTGAAGCGTCATAAAGCGTTGCATGACCTTTGTCTCTTTATCATCCGGAATTGATCCCTTGAGCATATGGAGAAAGTTTTTTGCGAAGTCGAACTTTCTATTTGCCCCTGGAACTGGCTGATAACGGCGGCTTCTATAAAGCGTCGCCACTATGGTTGGGACTTGGGCGATCAATCGTATGGCTCTTCTAGTGTTTGCGGCCTTAGAGAAGTCTCTGCCTTCAGGATCATATTCTCCAAGATGGGAGACCTCAGTCCGCAATACGTCCATTGGACGGCAGCTCATGGGAGTAGACTTTATGCTTTCCACAATCGGGTCTGGGAGCTTCATCTCGGAAATGAGCTCAATTCTGAATTTGTCCAGCTCTTGCTGGTTTGGCAGTTTCTGATGGATCAGTAGGTAAGCTATTTCTGAATAGGTGACCCGCTCTACAAGGTCATCGATGTTGTACCCCAGATAGTATAGGGAGCCGTTGGGGTCTACGTAGCTGATTCTGCTTTCAGCTGCTGCAACATCCCTAAGTCCGCGAACGACTGCCTTGTTATCTTCGGTACTCACTCTTATCATCATCCTTTGGAGTCGAAGGCAAACATGAAAATATGAGGCAATAAACCTATTCTGCTGGAGCGCGCCGTTTTTCCGATTTTCCTTTGCTCCTCTTCTTTTCAAAATAGACCTTCAATGGGTCCCAGTAGAAATCAGTCCATCCCTGCTCCAACTCCTCTTTCTGATCAACTGGAACATCGGAGTGTGTCATCGTTAACTCTGTTTCACCGTTCGTTTCTCTGAACTTCAACTCCAGTCTGGAGGGCGGATAACCCTCTGGCCACTCCGTTGTGACCCACTCCTGCACAATGCGTTTTCCGTTTTCAAGCTCGATGGTTTTGCCTGAGATGTACCCGTCCCAGGAGGTGAATTTTGCGCCAGCCTTGGCTTTGCCAGTAGCTTTACTTCCAGTAAACTCGGAGTGTTTTTTCGGATCCAAAAATGCATCGTAGACTTCTTCAGGAAGAGCATGAATGACTACTTTTTGTGTTATCGTAGTCGTTGTTTTCTTCATCTTAGAATCCTCCAAGATTAATCATACGTTCACTCAGATAAGTTGTTTATCTTCCTTCTAAGACATGTTCCCTTCTCTTGGTTGAGCGTTTATGTCTCTGTTCGCTGTTCTTTGGCACGCGCTGATAACTGCCAATATTCCTCATAAATTATGCCATTGGAGAGGTAAGGGTTACCGAATTCTCCGTCTCTAATACGGCAAGGTTATGCTTCAAGGCGAATGCTTTCAAAAAAGTTCTGGACGGCTCATCTGGAACCCATTTGAGATGTAAGTCAAACTCATCCTGCACGTTGTTGTCCACTCCGCGAATTTATCGCAGGCTAACACCATGGCAAATGTTATTTGAACTAGGACAGGCTTAACGCATTTCCTTGAACATAGTCAGCATTTCTCTTCTCAACAAGTATGACGACACGAGCCTTTTCAATAGGTCAAGAATTTGCTGAAAATGAACGTCGCGCCAAAGCATACATCTCTATGTGGTAGTGAAATAGCAGTCACAATCAGCCTAAGCTCGTTTCTCAACTTAAATTTCGAAACAAAATTCGTGAGCAAAAAAATGCAACATTTGGTTAATAGTAGATGCCAGATTGAACGACTTTTGGAGTAAAAATTCGCCGCCAAAATTCGACATGTATACCTGCGTATTTAGCACATGTTACGAATGCATAAGTATATCGTTTGCAGCTTCTGGACCGTGAGGATGTTAACTTGTCTGAACGCTTTGCTAAGAAATGGGAAAGCAAAAAAGAAAAGACCTCTTTCACAGAAAGCTTGAAAGGAACCATTAGTCCGGCCCCAGCATTAAAACCCCGCTTAGACTACGCGACAAAACGCTTAGAGATTCAGCTAAGCAGTCTGGACCGAGCATCGGAACGTTTTAACGAGAAAGACAAAATGCTTTTCTCGAAGCTTGTGGATGCATACACCAAACATGATACAGCTCACGCAAACATTTATGCAAACGAGCTCGCTGAAGTCCGCAAAATGGCTAGGTTGACTATGAACGCAAGACTTGCTCTAGACCAAGTCATGCTTAGACTCAGAACCTGCACAGAATTTGGCGACTTGGTGGCGAATCTAGCACCAGCCATTGGTGTTCTCAGATCCGTCGGTTCATGCATTCCAGGAGTCATTCCCGAGGCAGAGAGCGAACTCGGCGAAATCGGTAACATGCTCAGCGGAATAATGTTCGACGCGGGTTCAGGTGCCGGAATGACCATGAACTTCAACAACGTCAACGAAGACACAGCCAAGATACTCGCCGAAGCAGCGGCCGTGGCCGAACAAAAAATAACTGCAAACTTTCCGGAACTACCTTCTGGAATAGCAGCAAACGCTTCAAGCCTCAGATCACAAGACAGACAATCATAAACCCCACCTCTTTCTTTTTTTGAAACTTCTTCTATTCTCGGCAAATTGAAATGAGCAGAAAGCTTGTCTTCTTCTCGCACGCGCTAACTCTAACGGTCACTTAATTTAACCAAAAAAGAGCTTTCTATTCTTCTGAGCCCGGATTCGGAATCGCTGTGGGGCCGTCGATACTTGTCTAGGTGTTGCTCTTTGTTGGGATAAAAAGCGACCAAAACAAGTTTAGAACTTGATTGTTACATCACATTCCAGTTTCTCAAGATCGATTCTTCCGCGAATCTGTGAAGCGCGTCGCTTGTAGGTCTCTTTCATTTTCGATTTTCGCGTTAAGTGATTTGGATAATCTTGAACCCAGAGTCAACTTGTTTTTTCTGCAGTATTGAAGCAAGTAGGCTCCTGCTAGATTACTTTTGTTTTGCAGAAAGTCTTCTCCGTGGAGCAAGATCAAACCGTCGCAGTAGATTCCAAGAAACCTATTTCCTTTTTCCGTGGCTTGATAGACTATTGTTTTCTTGGAGTCCTTTGTTGTTTCATGTTCCTCAATCAAATGTCTGCCAATCATGAATTTCAAGTATTCTTTTAGCAATGAATAACTCAGATTCGCTTGGCTCGTCAAGCGCGTTGTGCTTGAAGGGTGCTGTGCAATGGCAATTATAGCTGATACTATTTCTAACCTGTCGCGCTTGCTAGATTTGAATTCAGGTTTTCGGTGATCTTCCACCTTAAACTTAGCCACCTACCCTTTATGGAGCCCCAACATCTTTCAAAAGACTTTCGGTTTACCAAACAAGCGAAAGTAGCGGAGGGAGTCGTGGCTAAACACTCTTACCAACAGGGATCAAGACCCATTCTCTTAAACTGGATTATGCTCCATTGTATTTAGCGTCTTAACCAGAGGAATTTCCTTGAAATCGTAATCTGTAGAAAGACGCTCTCCAGTGTCTTCGTACCCCATTCGAATCCAAAAACTATACGCTTTCCAGGGAACTCTTTTGGCGTCCTCAGTCGTGTCAGTCTTCATCAGACGACAACCTTCGGATCCTGCAATATGCTCAACGTATGCGACAAGCGATCTGCCAATTCCTTTTCCGTGCTCCTTTTTCGCAACAACGAGATTATCTATGAAACCAGCATCTTCCTCGACTTTGAGGGCGATGAAGCCGACAATTTTCCCCTTATCCTCAGCCACGAAAACTTCAAACCCATCCTTTAACACGTTTTCTCTATTCCACATTTTCCTCAACTTTTCAACAGAGGAATAAATAGCGAATTCTGGAGCTGAAAAACCGCGAATTTCATCCTCGGTTAACGCTGCAAATCTGACTTCAACAATGGATTCAATGTCTTCGACATTGGCAGGTCGGATGGTGAATGAAGCCATACTTCAAAGAACTTGCCAAACGCAGAAATAAGCATATCTGAGAATAGGTGAGACACAACTGTAATTTCTACAGATATCTCTTTAGCGGGTCAACTTCAAAGACTCGCCTTGCCTCTTGCTACATGAAAATCTATTTGGAAAAGGAATATTAATTCGCCTAGTAATAGTATGAAATAGACTTTTTCGGTGTAAAACAAATGAGAGAAATTTACGGTTCAGTTTTAGAGACAATTGGGAAGACTCCCTTGATACGTCTGAGTAGGATAGATCCAAGCCTTCAATGTACTCTTCTGGCTAAGCAGGAATCTCGAAATCCGGGTGGAAGCGTAAAAGACAGAATATGCCTCAGCATGATAGAGAACGCAGAAAAACAAGGATTAGTGAAACATGGTACCACTATTATTGAACCAACCAGCGGTAACACTGGAATTGGCTTAGCCATGGTTGCGGCAGTAAAAGGATACAGACTAATCCTAACAATGCCTGAGACCATGAGCATAGAACGTCGCAATTTACTCAAAGCCTATGGAGCCCAGCTGGTACTTACCCCTGGCCAGGAAGGCATGAAAGGGGCAATAACAAAGGCAGAGGAACTCGTCGCAAAAACGCCGAATTCGTTTATGCCACAACAATTCAAAAATCTGGTCAATCCGAGAATACATAGAGAAACAACGGGTCCAGAAATTTGGAAAGCCACAGATGGCCAAGTTGACGCCTTGATTGCCGGTGTGGGAACAGGTGGCACAATAACAGGTATATCGCAATACATCAAGCCTCTCAAACCGGAATTTAAAGCAATAGCTGTTGAACCATTTAATTCGCCAGTATTGAGTGGTGGACAGAAGGGTCCCCACAAAATTCAAGGAATAGGCGCAGGATTCATTCCCGATGTCCTGAAACTAGATTTGATAGATGAAATAATTAAGATCAAAGACGAAGACGCAATGCACACCTCTAGGCTTCTTGCCAAAAAAGAAGGAATGTTGGTTGGAATCTCATCAGGCGCTGCAGCCTATGCGGCCCTCGAAGTGGCCAGAAGACCTGAAAATAAAGGCAAAACTTTGGTTGTCATACTTCCAGATACAGGAGAACGATACCTGAGCACAACGTTATTCGAGGAATCTACCACACAAGGAACGGCAGGAGCTGAAAAAAACACTTTTTTTCCCCATATATGACAAGTTGCATTGATTCGGAAGACTAATCATGAAGCTTGAACTCGTAAAATCCGAGGGAATAGCTCATCAAAGTTACTTCTTATCTGATAATGGAGAAGCCGTTGTCATCGATCCTAGACGAGACTGCTCAATCTATAAGGATCTTGCAAGGAAAAACTGCACTAAAACAATGTATATTCTTGAGACCCATAGGAACGAAGACTACGTGATAGGATCACTTGGGCTCAAAAACATCACAGGTGCAGAGATTTGTCATAGCAAGGAACTTGGATTCAAATATGGTGATCATGCTCTGAGTGACGGTGAGACGCTTAACGTAGGTGGCTTGAAAGTGAAAGCTCTCTTTACGCCAGGACATACTAACGAGTCATTATGCTACGCGGTTTATCAAGGAAATGATACAGTAGCTTCTTTTGTTTTCAGCGGTGACACGCTCTTTGCAGGATCCGTTGGGCGGACAGACCTTTACGGTAGAGGTTTTCAAGAAAAACAGGCGGAAAGACTGTATGAAAGTATACATGAGAAACTGTTGCCTTTAGGTGACCTCGTAATTGTTTATCCCGGACATGTTTCTGGAAGCCTTTGCGGACACAACATTAGTGACCAAGAATACACTACAATTGGGTACGAACGAAAAAACAATCCGTATCTTCAACTAGATGCGAAAGGTTTTGTTGAACACTCAGTTGGTGATAAGCTTTTGGTGCCTCCCTACTTCGGGATGATGGAGAAGGTCAACTTGAACGGTCCTCCGCCGATGAGACATGAGGAGGCGCTGAAGCCGATGGGTCTTTCCGATTTCGAACGAGAACTCGAGCGTCCAAACACCCTGATTGTAGATACGCGAGAACCCTATGCTTTTTCCGGCTCTTTCATCCCCGGATCGATAAGCATTTGGCTTGAGGGAACCAGCGTGTATCCTGGTTGGATATTGAATTATGGGCAGCGGCTTCTTTTCGTGAACGAGCGAAGAGACGACATGAAAACGGTTGCATTGCACTTGTGGAGGATCGGTTTCGATAACATGATAGGCTTCCTCTGTAATGGCATAACAGAGTGGCAAGACGGCGGCAAAGCTATCGATACCATCGGTACAATATCAGTGTCCGAATTAAATACGGAGTTGAAGGTTAAGAAACTGTTGCTGCTAGACGTTAGAGAACCAACTGAATGGAAAGAAGGCTACATAGACGGAGCAGAACGGATCTTTGTAGGCTACCTTAACGATAAAGCTCATATGCTTCCCAAGGATGAGCCCATAACAGTTACCTGCTCTGTCGGTAACAGGGCTAGCATTGCTGCAAGCGTACTAAAGAAGAAAGGCTTCAAACAAGTACGAAATGTCTTAGGCGGCATGACTGCGTGGAATAGACTTTCGTATCCAACAATAAAGAGTGCGTCCGCATCGTAAGATAGCGTGTGCTTTTAAAGTTCTTTTGCATATGAGGTTCTGAAATCCAGTTTTGAACTTAACTCAGGAACGTATGCAGCTCGCTCTTGGTTTTCGTCCTATATTTTCCAGTTTGAGGCCACTCCTTTTCTAAAAACGAGTACTTGAATGTGGCCAATTACTATGATAGCTAACCATAGGATTGAATAGAAATAGTAGTACACGAAGAGTTCATGGAGCTTGATTTCGAAACCCAGTTTTCTGGAGAAAACGAAGAATGTGACTGCGGTAATTACGAAACTGCCTATCATAATTAGTAATGTCTTTAGCAAGTCCGCAGTAAACAAGGACACAAGCATAATCGGCAGAGCAAGATTGAGTTTCACTGATAGAAACAGAGAGAATACCAGAACCGAATCATACATCCAAGTGCTCGGTACCAAAGCGCTCAGAAAGAACACCGCAATAGATGGATAAAGGAAAAACAATCCGGGGAGAAAGATTTGCGGCTTTTTGAAACATTTCTTGATTAAGTCCTTGTACCAATCCTTCAACCACAATGCTTGACCGATTCCCCATCTTTTTCTCTGCGTAAACCAGTCTCGCCAGGAAGAAAAAACAACGTTTTTCACTTCAACGTCGGATGAGTATGCGAAACTGTTGCCCTTCAGAAAAGCTCTGGTTGCGATGTCAATGTCTTCAGCCACAACCTTCCTGAAACCTCCAATCGACTCAAAAGTCTCTCGCTTAATGGCAAAAGCTGCCCCATTAACCGCTGGACATTTGTGCAAATACTTGGAAGCCAGCCAAGAGCTGGCATTAAATGTAAAATATTCGTAATACGCCATTTTTGAAAGAAAAGATTTCTTGTCCGTCACTTTCTTCTTTATGTCAAGAACATCGGTATGCTGCATTTCCATGACTATTTTTTTCAGAAAATCGGGATCATCGGGGACCCTTATGTCAGCATCCAAGAAGAGCAGCACTTTTCCCGTTGAAAGCTTGACAGCCTCGTTTAGTGCATTTACCTTGCCGACTCGTTCTTGATTGACTATGAGCTTCACTTCCGTAAAGGGTTTCATTTTTTCCAAAAAACTTTCAGTGGGTTCGTCCACAGAAACAAAAACTTCTTGGGCTACCTTTTGATCGATGAGCCTATCTAGCATTGAGGGTAGCTGTTCCGAGTCTTTGTAGACCGGAACAAAAACACTGATGTCTGTCACAGTCAACCATCTTAGATGTTGGCTTCTCCCGCTTTCAGTATTTGCACTAATGGTTTATCAATTTTTCTGAAGGTAGAGCCTAAAAGGGATCGCAAAAGCAGATGTTTCCATGGAACTTAATCGCTCAGATAGGTTCATATCTGGATAAGAACATGGATGTTTTGTTATGACTCTAGTTAAAGCAATAAGTTTGTTCTCCGGAGGCTTAGACAGTATACTCGCAACGAAGCTGATACTCGACCAAAAGATCGAGGTTGAAGCTGTAACTTTCAACGAGCCAATTTAGCCCTGCTGAGAAAGGCAAAGGCTTAGTGGCTGAGGCGGCTAAACAACTAGGAGTTCCCCTTAAAGTCTTTCGTCTCGAAAAAGACTACCTTAGGTTAATCAGAAATCCAAAATATGGCTACGGAAAAAACATGAACCCGTGTGTCGACTGCAGAATCTTTATGCTCAAGAAAGCCAAGAAATATGCCCGAGAAATCGGTGCAGCTTTCATCTTCACGGGAGAGGTTCTCGATGAAAGACCCATGTCTCAACGCTTTCAAGCTCTAAAGCTCGTGGAGGACCAATCCGGGTTGAAAGGCAAGCTTTTGAGACCTCTCTCTGCCAAATTGTTGCCAAAGACGCTGGTGGAGAAGAAGGGTTTAGTTGATAGGGAGAAGTTGCACGGAATCCGTGGCAGATCGAGGAAGCCGCAGATCAAGTTGGCCAAGGAATATGGGATCAAGTTTTATCCGACCCCTGCTGGCGGATGTTTACTAACCTGCGAGGAATACGCGAAGAAATTGAGGGATCTTTTCAAGCATAAAAAACGCGTTTCCATGTTAGATGTCGATTTGTTGAACGTGGGTCGACACTTCAGAATCGGTGAGAACAAGATAATTGTGGGAAGAAACGAAGAAGAAAACCAAGTTCTAACTCTGAAAAAGGCTCAAAGTGATTACTATTTTGAGGTTCCTACAATTCCAGGTCCGACGACTGTTCTTCAAGGAGCAAAAACCGGGAAGGCTGTCAAGGCAGCAGCAGCGCTAACCGCATACTATTCAGACTCTAAAGACAGCATAGTAACGGTAAACTTCGGCAGAGAACAGCTCAACAAGTCCATCGATGTCTCTGTTCCTAGCGAAGCTGAAGTCAAGATTCTGAGAGTAGGCAACTGCTGAACGCTCGGAGCGCATTCCAAGCTTATTCAGTATTCATAACGCGTGTTGAAGCTGGAGCAGGAAATGTTATGATTTAATTTCCGTCTACTAAATGGCCAGTTCCGTCAGGACAATAGATAACGGCGCCTCTTTCAACGATGTTATAGCGTATGCTGCATGCTTTCATCTGAGAGCATCCATCACAATCTCTTGATAGCAGTCTTAGTCGCCTCCTTAGCCTATATGGAAGCACATGGATGTGGTACCGTATCTCTTAAACATTGCTTATGTATGATTCAACCTGAGCCTTTATCTTGACGTGGCAGTGCCAGAGCACTATTCCACAACTACTTCTCAGATAGCCTCATAGGTTCTAAAATGATTAATCTCCGCCAATTTCCCCACTTTGCTGAGTGGATTTTAGTTGCATCGACACTGCCGAAATGAAAAGCCTTAAGCTTATCATCTGTCTTCACTATTTCTTGGATGATGAGCTCTAGAGTCGTGAGCCAAATGGCTGTGACAAAGACTCGACGGGCGATCTGACAAAAACATTTGTAAGGCATTACATTTGGGGAAAATAACTGAAGCGGATTTTCAGCCTGTTCGATTATTTATGGATTTACGCCAAATGTTGAAATGGATAGGTTATGGCAAATTGAGAATTGATGCGGCTTCCTAGACTACCCAAGAGTCAAGTATATCGAAAACATTACATCAACGAAGTTCGATTAGTCTCTAAGCATCTAAATCATGAGTGATGGCCTTTGGGGCTAAAGAGAAATCTGGGTTTGCTAGACGCAACTTCAGTCGGCATTGGAGCGATAATTGGAGCTGGGATTTTTGTCGTATTGGGTATAGCTATAGGTTATGCGGGACCTTCAATCATTGTTTCCGTAATAATCGCTGGACTTGTTGCTTCTCTTACGGCCTTTAGCTTCGCCGAATTGGGTTCAGCCATCCCCAAAGAAGGCGGAGTCTACGCGTTTGCTTTCGAGTTGATTTCTCCCTTTGCCGGTTTCGTTATGGGTTTCTTATGGCTTTTTGCACAAATTGTGGCCGGAGCGGCCATTAGCTTGGGATTTGCCAGCTATTTTGTGGCGATTTTTCCGATATTTCAACTTAAAACTGTTGCTGTAGTGGTTGCATTGGCTCTGACCGGTCTGAACCTCATTGGAATAAAACAATCTGCTGTCGTCAATAATGTACTAGTCATTGTGAAACTAATCATTCTCGGTTTATTCATAGCAGTTGGAATTTTCCAGATTCATACACAGAATTTCTCTGAATTTAGCCCTAACGGTTTAACAGGGATTCTCCAAGGAGCAGGCTTCATCTTTTTTGCGTATCTGGGATATGCAAGAATCGCGGCACTCGGAGAAGAAGTGAAGAATCCAGAGAGGAACTTACCGTTATCGATCCTAATTGCATTAGTTGTTTCTGTCGTCGTTTACGTTCTGACAGCCCTTACAGCGTCGGGTCTTCTGGACTATCGAATTCTCGCACAATCTGGTTCCCCAATTGCAGAAGCAGCAAAATCAACCGGAAACTACACGTTGGTTGCAGCGGTTTCACTGGGAGCATTAATTGCCACAGCCAGCGTGCTCTTAACTAATCTCATTGGTTCATCAAGAGTTGCATTCGCAATGGCAAGGAACGACCAACTGCCAAAATCTATAGCAAAAGTTTCCTCAAGGTATGGAACGCCTTATCTTTCCGTTCTCGCAATGGGGGCGCTCTTAACAGTCTTAGCTTTTGTTCTAGACTTGAAGCAAACAGCGGCAATAACGAGCTTTGCGATACTTACGACTCATTTGATTGTGAATATTTCTGCCATAAGACTGAGGAAAAAAATGCCTGATTCTATGAGGTTCAGAGCTCCTCTTTACCCCCTAATCCCCACTCTGGGCTTTCTCAGTTGCGCGATTCTGATGTTTTCTTTGCCGCCAGAGTCTTGGGTTGTTGTAGCGATCGTCGCGACTATTAGTGCTGCGTTGTATCTGATTATTAGTAAAAAGCGTAAGCTATCTTAGAAAATAATGATTAGGTCCGACTTTTCAGTTTGTGCAAACCCGCAAAGAATTGTTTTGGAGTAACGACACCTTAAGTCAATGCGTGCTATTTTGGCACTTTGTTCTCCGTCATTTTTTGTAGACTGACTATTCGTCTTAAATTCTCCAAAACTCTTTCTGAAGCCTCTTCATCGGGAAACTCAAGGTTGTCCTCTATTGGCGTTGTGGAGGCAAAAAGACATAAAGCTTCGATTTTTTTTAGTTTTGCGAGACCAAAAACCAAGCCCGAAAAGCCCATGAAAGGGCCTTCATATCCAATCCCGATGTTGAATTTTTCTTTCATCTCCTCTAATAATTCGCGGATTATTGGCCGCGCAGCACACTTTTTTGTCCTTAGAACCATATCCAGCGATGATGATCATTCTTTTGACATGATTTTCGCTGAGAATGTTGACGACTTTTTCAGCAATATCATATTGGCCTTCGAAATTTGGGTGATACCCTGCCACAAGTATAAGTTCAGGTGCAGAACTGGCATAGAACTCGATACTAGGCAAATCTACTCTGTTAGACTTGACTAAGGCACCTGCAAAACCGGGAAACAATGGATTGGCTGCGTAGGAAGGTTCTGTCTGATAAATGGCGGGCAAATGTGTTGAATATAGTTCAATGAATCAGCTGCGCTTTCGTTTCATTGATGAGACTTTCAACAGCTAGTTTGCCGATGGATCGTAGGCCAGGTGCGCCAACAACTGCAATAGGCTCAACTAACTTGGGCATCTTAAGAAGGTTTATCCAGATATCATGGTCCTTTTCCATGGGGGCATTCACAGCCTCAGGTTACATAGCTTGGTTTTTTGCTTGTTCGCTGCATCTCTTCTTGCATACGCCTCTCGTATTCGGTCATTCTTGCAATAGTCTCGTCCATCTGCGTTATCTTTTTCTCCATGGGTTCCATGTCAACCTTCAAATCTAACAATTGGGTGAGGACCTTCAGCGTAGCAGGTGCAGTTCTTGGATCCATTATGTATTCTCCAGTCTGAGTCTGGTAACCATGAGTTTCAGTTAGCAGAGCATATACCTTCAACGCCCTTCTTCCTTGCGAGGCCCATAATTAGCCCGTTTTCCCCGCCGATTATGCCCTCGTCTAGAGGTTGCACGCCAAGTGCCTTAGCTTCTTCGAGCCCAGTTGTAGATGTGGCCGTACAAAAAACGCTGGGGACGTCAAAAGGCCTGTCAGTCACCAATGCGGCGATTGAAACAACTTTCTTTGCCTTGTTCTCTAATGCCCAATCCAGAACTTTCTCCACTATTTCAAACTGTCCTTCAGGCGAGAAGGCTTGCGCGTTGCCCGAGAGAAACGCAATGAACCGTCCTGCATCTTTTTTGAGGCAATATAGTTCGTTTCGGAGTAGCTCAACTAAGCCATCCTTGTTGATTATCACATACGGCGGAAAATGTTTTGAGTAAATTTCACCTATCAACTCGGGTTTAAGTTGTTGAATTATGTAGTCGACTGGTATCTTTCCAACATAAGCTGCGCCTGGTAGTCCGCAAACAAGTGTTAATTCTTGGGGGCTGATTGACTTAAGGATCTTAATCTCGGAGTCCATAGAATGAAAAGCTGCATGCGCATTATTAAGCTGAATGCTTAAGCGTGCACTGGTTCAAATTGCGTGCTGATTCGGTTGCAAAGCCCAAAATCTTTACGTCTCAGTTGCATAACTTAGTCTGAGGATAGGAAAAAATGGACTTTAGAGAATTTGCTTTGGGCAGAACTTTCGTTGCAAGCGCAATATACGATTCGGACCTTATCGAGTTCTTGACTGCGTTCGCGTACAATGCCGGAATTGCTGCTGCATCGTTTACAGCAATTGGAGCTTTGAAAAATGCGAAGCTTGGATTTTATGATCAAGAGAAACACAAGTATCTGGAAACGTTTCTTTCTACTCCTTTCGAGATCGCCAGTTGCATAGGAAACATTTCAATCAAAGAAGGAATGCCTTTTGTTCACGCTCACGTGATTTTAGCTGATGGAAACAGCAGTACAAGAGGCGGGCATCTCCTTGGAGGAAAAGTCTTTGCTGCCGAGGTTCATATGACGGAGCTCATAGCCAGAAAGCAGCTCGTAAGGAAGGAAGATGAAATTACCGGGCTTTCTCTTTGGGACCTCTAGCCTTACATGGTTCTGCTACTTTGCGATTGCTCGTGCAATGAAGGCGAGTATTATTCCAACCCATCCTGTAGAGCTATACTCTGCCAAGACAGAGGCTACTTGTCCTGTTGTTATTAGAGTGATCGCCAGCATTATTAGCCACGGAATCCCGATGCCAGCGCCTAAACCGATTAGCAACCTGCCTGTTCCCACTCGGTTTGCAAGGATTAGAATCCCGCCTGCGATGACGGCGAGTCCTCCCGCTAACGATATTGTTATCAGGATTAGCGCAACAAAATTGACGATTTGGAGGATTTGTTGGTCTTGAATGAATTGGGGCAGATTGTCTATTATCAACTGGTAGGTTTCTGTTGGACCATGGATTCCCGAAACTAGAAGGAGCACGCCTGCGACTGCTGCAAGCACAAACGCAACTGCGCGTATTATTTTCGGCATGTTTTGAACCTTTTATCTAAGAGTATATCATCATTGACTAATTGCTTTTCCCTTGTCAACTACTTCAGCTCCATCGAGATGCAGTAAGTGCATTAGATTTGACAAATGGGACAGAAGTGTACTTGTCCACCGCCCAAGCTGAGTTTTTCAATATTGGTGCCGCATGCACTGCAAGTCTTGCCTTTCATTATCGGACCCATGGCAGATGTGTAGCGGCCCTGTTTTCCGTATAGATCAACGAACTGCTCCTTGCCTCCTAACCTGATTCTCTCTTCCATCACAGATTTTATCGCGTCATAAAGTGCCTGTTTCTCTTTTTCGTTTAGACTAGACGCTTTTCGTTTTGGATGGATTTTAGAGCGGTAAAGTATGTCTTGGAATGAGCTGTTGCTTAAACCTACAACTACCGCATCTTTTCCTACAAGCACCGCTTTAATGTTCACGTTTTTAGCGGCTATTTCTTTTGAGAATCGTTCAAAAGTAAATTCTCTGTCGCCTATCGGCGAGACCATCGCGGAAAAATCGCGTTTGTAGACATAACTGCCTTCAAGCTCTTCGTCTCTAAGTGCCTGGATCACGCCCATGCCAGTAAGCACAACTGTCAACATTGTATTGTCTTTGAACTGAAGTCTAAGGTGATATTTGGATGAAACTTCAGCGTTTTTTGTGTGAAAGAGAACTCTACCTCCGTACTCTGGTGCAAGAATCAGATTCATGCCTCCATCGAATCTTGCGCGTATCACATTTCCTCTGGAAACGACAGATTCGATTCTGGCACCAGTTAGTCTGTCAAAGTCAGATGCGTTCTTGTTCACGAATCCTGTTCTCTGAAGTCTTTGACATTCCTGCAAATTGCAGTCAGCGACTTCTTTTCCTCTTAAGCTCCCTGTTCATCTGGCTGGAAAGAATATTGGCTTCTGGTAACTCGACGCTCAAGATTTGGACACCGTTATTACAATTTAGGGCCCGCGCAATTTAGCATTTTCATCAGTTTGCATTGGAAGTTTCAGCAAGCGCACATTATAGCACCAACATTACGGAAAACTTAATCAATTAAGCAGTTATGAAGAGGACAGGAAAGCGCGCCTTGTAGCGCGATACAAAAGGGGTGAACGAAAACATGGCTGAAATAATGGTTGATGCTTCCGAACTGAAGGAAGAAGGAAGCAAGGCAATTCAAGCGCTTGCTGATTTCTTGAAAGAGAAAACAAGCGCGGATGTGACGACGGAAGGAAAGACGATCACAGTTAAAGGTGAAGGCGAAGCAGTTACCAAGAAATACTTGCGGGTGCTTCTGAAGAAATTCCTTCATAAACGCGAACTCAAAGAGAACTTCAGAATCATAAGCGACGAAGAAAACACTCTTAAGGTTAAAGAAAGGAAGACGTTCGAAGAAGAATAGATGCCGGGCTTCAAGAACCTTATTCTTGCCTTTTCAAGAACTGCCCTTTTCTTTCTCAGGGCAAACTTTCCGAATTAGGGGAATCGGTTGGCTTTCTGTTAGTGAATGCTTAACTTTTCTTTTTCGACTTTGACCGTCGCTTTTTGCGAGGCGCCCTCTCTTTTTCTTCGCCTTCATTCAGTATACGATTGTAATGTAGTCGGCATGTTTCCAGAGAAACGGCATGTCTTTCACAGAATTTAACGAGTACCTCCTCGACTGGTTCTTCAGGTTTTTTTTCTTTAACCATTTCTTTCAGTTCTTGAATGTGTTCTTTGTCCATTTTATCTGTCATTTACTTGTCTTCCCCATTCTATCCAATGATTATTTGCGTTGGTTTCTCTAAAGACTTCCGCTTTTTTCCTTTTGAATGCGAATTGTCACATTCTATTGTATACGGAATCTTATTATACACGATTCTGCTTATTGTAACCTTGAAAACATATGTTTAGCTCCAAGCTGAATTTCAAATTAGACGCTTTCCGATGTCCGTATTGCGGAGTTTATGCCAAACAAAAGTGGCATGACCTTGCAAAAGGAGTGATGTCCGAGAGAGGCTTGGACTACTACGAAGGCTTTATTCCAGGAATGCACTTGAGCGTATGCCCGAAATGCCGTAAAAACGTCTTTTGGCTGAATGACACGATAATATATCCCGCCGTGTCAATTGCCCCTTGGCCCACAGATGATATGCCCATCCAAATAAGAGAAGATTTTCTCGAGGCCAGAAATGTGTTAACCGTTTCACCTAAAGCTGCCTCTGCATTGCTAAGGTTATGCCTGCAAAAGTTACTGAATCACTTGGGTCGAAACGGCAGAAACCTCGATCTTGGCTCAATCATCCTGACGAAGAAGGGCTCACCCCAAAAACTGACCGATGCTCTCTGGGCTGTGAAAGCCATAGGACCAGGAGCGGTGCCACCCGGTGAAATCAGCCCCAAGGACGACATCGAAACTGCTACTACCCTGTTCGAGCTGATCAACTTGATTGTTGACGCGTCAGTCTCGCGTCAAAGAGAAGTCAATCGATTTTACAACATGCTTCCGAAACCAAAATCAGTAAGAAAAAGGCGAGCTCAAGCAAAGATAAGAACAAAGAAACGAGAGATCATACCAACACCGACAATCCTTTACAGATAGAGCAGCATTCAACTCAGTTCCCTGCGCTCCTATAGAATAGCAGACTCAAGAGATCGGTCGAACTCTGAGATAAATCACGTTCTATACTTATAAACCATGCTTGCACTCAATTTACGGTAGAGGTTTCTGCAATTGTCACCTGTTGATCTTTTGATGAAAGAACATCGATTAATCGAGCAAATGATAGAGCCGATAAAGAAGCAGATGGCAGAAATTGATAAAATCGATAGGGTGAACACTGCTTTCGTAGAACTCATCGTGGATTTTATTCGAACCTACGTTGACCATTGTCATCATGGCAAAGAAGAAGGCATACTCTTTCGAGAGTTAGGGAAAAGAAACATCTCAGACGAACACTCCAAAACGATGGGAGAGTTGATTCAAGAGCACGTTTATGCACGAAAAACAACAACTAATCTCCAAAAAGCAAACGAAGACTACATCATGGGCGATTTGGGGTCGTTAAAGGACATCCAGAAATGCCTGAGCGACTTAGCGGAACTCTACCCGCAGCATATACGCAAAGAGGACAATTCGTTTTTCAATCCATCAATGGAGTACTTCACCCAGGAAGAGCATGAAGCAATGTTGCAGGAGTTCTACGAATTTGACAGAAAGCTCATCCACGAAAAGTACAGCAAAGTTTTAGATGGGCTAAAAGAAATCTCCTCAAATTGGGAACAACTAGTTTCTCAAACGGGCTAATCTAAGGTCATTCCTCCTTTTCAACTTCGAAAGGCGATCTAACCTTCTGTATGATTGCGCGTGCCCGATAGCGTGCCCTTTTTCAGTTTAAAGGTCTAAACTTTGATCCTCCTTTTGGATACGGCGTATTCGAGGAAGGCAAAAGCCAATGCGACTAAACCTATCCCCGCCACGTATATCGTGCTATAGTCAAACGTGCGACTTCACCGCCTTTTGGTTTTTCGGCGGAAGGAGGCAACATCTTGCTTTTAAGTTTTTTCTTGCCTTCTGAAGAGTTCTCCTTGTCTGATTCTATGTTTGGAAGGCAAACAATGTGAATTCGTTAAGATTCTGGAGGGGGACTACATCAAAGGTTTGCTGGGGCTCTGGATGCTGAAAGGAGAAAAGAGAATTAGAGAAATGCAACTCTCGACGGCTGCTGCAAAGCTATCGTGAGTCTGATCCAGAGCCCATTCAGCCCTTTCTGTTCTTAATCCTCTGACTGATGGGGATGTACTTGTTCGAAATATATAGAAGCAGTAGCTCTAATCAATTGGCTACAAACAGTTTCATCCGAGGTGATGATCTTCGCATTTAAACGGACTCCATCATCCGAATAGGGAAGCCAAAATCCTCGCACGACAGAAGTTTGAAACCTTCTTCCGAGAACACTATCCACTAATAGGAATTCTCCTCGGTTCCGCGTTGATTTCAATTTCCCTCGGACCGTACTCTACCTGGGATACGCAATTGGAGTTCTCTGCTGCAGTTGGAGTAGTGAAATGGGGATTCCCTTACACCACATATGGAAACATGATTAACATGCAGCCATTCGGCTTCTATATTGATGCCTTTTTCCTAAAGATTTTCGGAGCATCGTACGAAACCGCGGTCACTATAACAACCATGTTTGCACTCGGATGCGTCTTCCTCACTTACAAAGTAGGCAAAGTCCTATACGGAAAAAGAACCGGGCTATTCGCAGCCGCCCTTTTTGCCCTGACACCTTGGTATGTGATCATGTCTAGAGTCTTTCTCATCGACGTCCAATGCCTCTTCCTCAGTTTGCTATACCTTTACATCGGGATTCTGGCGATACGCCGGAGTTCCAACGGACTCTATTTTATGGCAGGCTTGATCTTTGGTCTTGCCTTCTTAACAAAACTGTTTGCCATATTCATGCTTATTCCACTATTACTCATTTACGTCCATTCGAAGCCAAAAAGTCTTAGGCGAACCTTACAAAGCTTTCTTCTGTTCGTTTTACCCGCTTTCTTTATCCAATACCTCTGGTACGAGCCCATCTCAGGACGCGGCTTGCAGTCCCTTCTCAATCATGATGACTTCTGGATTAAACTGCCAAGCGGTTTTGATCCCTATCCTTTCTTTAGTCTGAGCTTTTTCAGCGAAGCCTTAGGCGTCTTTCTTGTTCTTGGATACCTGATTTCACTATCTGTTTCGTTCTTTCAGAGAAAGCAATTCTCGGAGTTTCGGTTTTTTGACATAGCCTTTTTTGCAACTGTCATCAGCGTTGTCGGGTTCAACTCTTATCTAGTCTTTGGATACAACCTGTTAATTCCGTATGTAAATTCCATCAAGTACGAGTATCCGATTTTGCCCCTGTTCTGTTTGCTAGCTGCTTCAGCTGCAAAAAATTGTTTTGTAAATCCGAAGAACAGAGAAATAGGAGGAAAGAGGCATGAATTAGTAGTTTATTTGGCTGCAATAGGTCTCTACCTCTTGCTCGTGTCGGTGATTTTCAATTTTCTCTCTCTCACCAAGATGCTAGAGGCAAATTGGTTGACATTCAATGTGCCTGGCGGACTAAGTTACTCTTTTGAAAGGCTTGTAACAGTTCTTAGCAGCTCCCAACTTTGGGGGCTTCAACTTCTCGGGTTCTTGCTGATCAACATTGGTCTTTTGTTAAGTAACAGATCCAGACTGCAGTCATTGTTCTCAACGCTTTAGCGATAGCGCGGGGCTATGCTTTGCTTCTTCCAACGTTAAAGGCACGTGTGGGAAACAGCATTTTGAAAAGTATTGACGATGCCACAGCAGAGAGTAGAATACAGCTAAGAAGAAACGATCCTTCGTTGCCTAAGAAACGCCTCCTCAATGACAATCGAAACAAAAAAAGAAAAAGAGAAAAATTAAGTGTGGTATAAATTCGGTCTGCAGAGAGCGGGCCCGACGGGAATTGAACCCGTGACCCCCGGATTAAAAGTCCGGTGCTCTAGCCTTACTGAGCTACGGGCCCATGAGTTTCATTCTTATAGGAGAAACAGGGAGGAGGTTTTTTAGCGTTTCTATTCCTAAGTAGCGAAGAAAATGAGGCTAGCACGTGTTCAAGTGTATCCTCGTATCCCCCGTAACAAAGAGGATGAAAACTGGGAAAAGTCAAGGTCAAATGATTTACTCCAGGATTTGTACCAATTTAAGTATGCTTGAAAAAAAGTTTCAATGTTTAGTTATATAACTCACGAAGGACGAGCAAAATTTTAAACGCATGCTTCGATTTTAATGGTCCTCGCAGCCTTTTCTACTATTCAGAGATATACGTGCATGTTAACAAACGTTATTTGTTCTTTTACGCTTAAAAAAAGCCACGGTGCCAGAATGATTTCATGGAAATACTCATTTAGACGTTTAAACGAAGAATATGAAATAGCAAAGAAAAAGAAACAAGCCTTAGACAGCTTATACGAAACGGGCAAGATTTCACAGGCTACACGCGATTCTTTTGATGGTGACCTAACCAGTGCCATTGCGGAAATTGAAAAACAACAGAAAGAACTCGTTGCGAAAATGCATGGAAAGGTAAGTGAGCTTGAGAGTCAGATTAAAACACTGGAGACTCTTCTTGCCAACTACGAGATCCAGCATGTAGTAGGCGAGATTGAAGAGGATGTTTACCAACGCGAAATTGTTTTGCTCTCCAATGGTCTTGATACCGCAAAACACGAACTCGAAAACATAAAAGAAGCGACAAAACAACTTTCCACGCCTACTGCAGAGGAGCCAACGATTATTGAATCTCCAACCACACCATTACCCGAAGTCGAACAGACAACGGAAGAACACCCTGTTGAAACTGCCACCGAGGCTGCTGCTCCGCCAGAAATCGTTTCAGAAGCTCCACTCAACATCGATATTGCTCCCCAACCAGTCACAGTAGAAACATGCCCTCCTGAAGTACCTGCGTCAAATGAAGCTGCTCCATCGCCTGAACCAGTTGTTGTCGAGCAAGAGATTGCTGAAACACCGGTGATTGTATCCGAAGAGAATGTTCCTGAGACAGTTGGGGCAATGTCTGAAGTACCTGCTGAAATCCCTACCGAAGTACCTGCTGAAACACCAGTTGAAATTCCCGTTGAAGTCCCAGCTGAGGTTCCTACTGAGGTAACCACGGAAGTGCCCGACGAAACACCCATTGAGGTCGCTGTTGAGGCTCCTGTTGAGGTCGCTGTTGAGGCTCCTGTTGAGGTCGCTGTTGAGGCTCCTGTTGAGGTCGCTGTTGAGGCTCCTGTTGAGGTCGCTGTTGAGGCTCCTGCTGAAGTTGCAGTTGAGGCTCCTGTTGAGGTCGCTGTTGAGGCTCCTGTTGAGGTCGCTGTTGAGGCTCCTGTTGAGGTCGCTGTTGAGGCTCCTGTTGAGGTCGCTGTTGAAGGTCCCCTGTTGAGGTCGGTGCTGGTTGAGGCTCCTGTTGAGGTCGCTGTTGAGGCTCCTGTTGAGGTCGCTGTTGAGGCTCCTGCTGAGGTTGCAGTTGAGGCTCCTGTTGAGGTCGCTGTTGAGGCTCCTGCTGAAGTTGCAGTTGAGGCTCCTGTTGAGGTCGCTGTTGAGGCTCCTGCTGAAGTTGCAGTTGAGGCTCCTGTTGAGGTCGCTGTTGAGGCTCCTGCTGAAGTTGCAGTTGAAATCCTAGAAGTCGTGCCAGATACGGCAGAGGAAGAAGTAACGTCAGTGGCTGAAATGCCATTAACCGAGGAGGCTCAACCGGTCGCTGAAACAGACTCGCCCTTGGAGGAACCCCTCATTGGCGACAACGAATTTCCAGTCGATGAAACTACGCCAATTGACGCAGAATTGACTCCGTACATAGAAGAATCACCGATAGTAGAGGAAATAGCTGCGCTGGAGGAAATAGTAAAACCTGCAGAGGGGGCAGATGCGGCCCACCCTCAGGAAGCGCCCAAGGAGGCGCAACCAGAATCAGTCAACGAGGCTGGGACGGAAAAGGCCAACTCCGACGAAGAAGCGACCGCGGCAGAAGAAACAGACACAGAAAACGTTGATAGCTAAACGAATCTAAAAAAAGAGTTACATTCTCTTTTTTCTTTGTAGCGTTTAAGTAAATTCCAGTTTATCCCTCAGCAAATTCATTCTTTCTCGATTCATCCAACCCCGAATGCTACAATCGGTCAAGTACTTCTTGAAAGAATAGTTGGCTACAGGTATCGGTTTATTTCGGCAGCAACCTTGTCCAGCGTTTCCCTATTCGCCTCTGAAAATTCCGCAAAACGCCCCAGTTTTTTTCCTTCATATCTAGGGACTACATGAACGTGTAAATGAAGAATTTCCTGATTAGCTGCTCTTCCATTCTGTTGAAATATACTGATTCCGTCAACTTTGAAAGCGTTCTTGAGAGCTAAAGCAATTCTCCTTGAAATTTTATGAGCGTGACATAAGACTTCTTCCGGAGTATCAAAAATGTCTTTGTAATGTTCTTTGGGAATGACAAGCGTGTGTCCTTCACTTAGTGGTCTCGTGTCCAAAAACGCCATAACCGTCTCATTTTCGTAGATGATGCTTCCTGGCGCCTGTTTTTGCGCTATTCTGCAAAACACGCATGAGCTATCGTTCATGAGGGTCACGTGTACACATTATGACACTGACTTAATTTAGTATTGTGCAGGGTCTTTTTGACGCAAATTTCCCCATTTACGCTTCTGTTTCTTTTCACGCTATAGAATAAAAGAGAGGAATGCGACAAAATGCATTTCATCCGCTCAGCGTTATTATGGAGTCAACTTCTCCAGTGTCCGCCCACACCCCAACGCCTAATCGGTTAACTCCACCGGGGTAAACCTTGTCGAGGTAAAGTGTAACGAACCAGTAGGGAACCAAATCTAACCCTGTCTTGGGACTTGGATGAAAATCTACTGATACAGGTTGCTGTAATACAGTGAAATTCCCCACCTCGACACCATTATAATTCCAAGTGAAGTCTACGACCCGGTTTCGAGCGATTTCAATTGCTTCTTGCGGGGAAACATTGACTTCGGTGTTTCCAATCCCGAAAAGGAACCAACCATCAAGCAGTTCTCTTAAGATCTGGTTTTCGAAGACAAGTCTAAGGCTCCTAGGAGCAAAATCCACACCGTTTTCCACGTAAAGTAGCATCATGTCCACTCTATTTCCAGATGTTGAGAAAGTCAATTTCGTGTGATCCAAAGTGGTCCCATTGCTTTCAATTCCGGTTGCAGACGATAACAAGCTAATAGCGTCTTCCAGATACGATTCGTTTTTGTAAGATCTGTATCTTTCAAGAATATCTCTGGCAGCGCTCAGAAAGTTTGATGGTTGAGACTGAGAATACAGGGGTGAACCTCCATCTTCATCAATGAAGAGCTGATAACGAGAGAAATGGTTATTTCTGAATCTGAGGGAAACGTCGATGCTGCTCTCATTGCTCGTAAGCGAATACTTCATTGTCTCCTCGACGACGTTGCCAAAATCGGAACGGTATTCAACAGTGTCACTCAATAGATCTGCTTTGTATTTAGTCATGTCAAGTTTGATAACATCCCTAAGAATAGGCAACACTATACTTGCAGGTGTGCTCCACCCTAACAAACGCTCATTTTCATCTCGGACACTAGCCAAATCTGTCTGCAAACCATCAATTCTCAAAGATAACTGATTCAAGTAAGTGTACTCAACAACAGATATGCTGGCAACCAGCATGATGCCGATGATCAATGCAGCAAAAATGGTCTTCCATCTCAGGGAAAAAGAAAAGAAATGTCTTTTTGGAATACTGGGTGCTTCTTCAACCCCTCTCATAGTAGCTACTGAAGCCTGCCCAAAGCTAGAGAGCTTGTATGATCCATCTTCGGTTTTCGACAAAAGCTCCCCAAGGCTTTCCAGATGATACGTCAAATGCGAACTGGACACTCCGAGTGCTTCTAGCAATTGCGAGAAAGTCATAGATTCTTCAGAAAGCATTCTGAGTATTTTCCGGCGCACGGGGTGTTTCAAAGAACTAAACATGATTGAGTAGATTTCTTCTTCTGAATCAGCCATTTTCTTCTATACTCAGCGATACCTATGCGTTTTTACTCAAGAAAAACTTTCTTGTTTTCTAATCAGTAAAGCCATATTAAACTGGATAAAAGCTCAGGCAAACCCAGCGAATCTGGGGCTGTCAAATCTGCGAACAATTTGCCGCGAACAGATCAGAGTAACAATTTATATGCTCTCTTTCTAATTGATTTAACAAAGAGAAACATCTCTAAGGGTGAAATTGTTGACAGAATTAGAGAACAAAGTTCGCGATGAAGTTGGAAAAGTGCTTGATCCAGAAACAGGAATGAGCTTTGCTGAAATGCAAATGATAACGAGTGTGAAAGAAAAGGAGCCCGGAGTGGTTGAAGTCGAATTCATCCCTACTAGCCCCTTCTGCCCCATAGCCTTTAAACTTGCGGCTGAGCTCAGGGAGGCGGCGAAGAGGGTGCCAGGAGTGAAGAAAGCCTTGATTTACTGCCGCGGGCACGCGATGGAGCAACAAATTAACGAGATGACGAACAAATAGCCAGTTCGAAACTGCAACTTCCCTCTAACTGATCTTTTCAGGCTTAAAGCAAATATCCAGTTTGGGTTTCGCCTTATTATTCTAAAGTTGCTTCTTCAAGTGGTTTCCAGCAACCGAGACCGCTAAAACCACAAGGACGCCGAGGCTTAGCATAATGATAAAAGAGATGTCGTGACTGCCGACCGCTTGAAAAACCAGATAAAGTGTAACCCAGGAGACGACAGTAATCAGAATACATGCTGCCCAAATTTTCAAGACCGAGTCGATGAATGTCGTGGTTTTCCACCGATGCTTTTAGGCTTCTCTTTGGCGATATAAGCGCTACGAAGTTGAAATCTTTACTTCATTCTGGTGAACGCCCATGTTCCAATGGCTATCATGATGACGTCGAAAACCCCCACAACGGCAAGGTTTGCGTATAAAGGCTGAAGCTGGAGAGACTGCCATGCATCACCCAAGATTATCGTTCTCAGAGCGTCAACTCCGTAAGTTAAGGGGTTTAACCTCGAAATTGTAAGTAGCCAATCAGGAATGCCAGGACCAGTTACGGGAAACAATGCTCCGCTTAAGAAGAATAGAGGCAGGTTGATGAAGCTCTGTATTGCTCCGAAGCTTTCGAGGCTTCCAATGAAACTGGCTATTGTCAAGCCGATGCTAACTAACCCAAAAGTGACTAACAACATAACTGGCAAGCTGGCAAGAAATGTTATTGGATCTATCTTTATTCCTATCAGAATCCCGAGGGCAAAAACGATTGTTCCCTGAATCAAGGCATCAGTGCTGTCTCCAATCATTTTCCCCAGGAAAATTGAAACTCTCGAAATCGGCGCAACCAATATCTCTTTCATGAAACCAAACTCTTTGTCCCAAATAACGGATATGCCCATGAACATGGAAGTGAACAAAAGTGCCTGCCCAATTATACCTGGAAAAATGTATTCTTGATAGCTGATTCCACCAATCTGACCGGAAAATCGAAACCCCGTTCCAAATATTACTAGCCACAACAAAGGCTGGAAAAAGCTGCTTATTATCCTGATTCTGTCACGCAGATATCGTCTGACTTCGCGCGACCAGAGAGTGTAGAACCCCCTAAGCTCCGTCACTTTATTTTCCTCCTAGCTATGGCCGACATCCCGTGGAGTTCCCTGCTGCTATCCGATCTTATCGTTCTGCCAGTGTAATGTAAGAAGACATCCTCGAGATTTGGCTCACGCAGTGATATTGACTCGACAAAAACACTGTTCTGAGTTGCCATGTCTACGATTCTAGGCAACACACTCTTTCCATTCTTAACCGTAGCCTCAATAGTTCCATCAACCATCCGGACGTTTTTTATCCCCATTTTTTCAGCAAGTATTGAGACGAGAGTCGGCGGATTGTTGGCTTTGATGATAACTACGTCACCTTCGAGTGTTTCTTTCAGTTTCGCTGGAGTGTCAAGCGCGATGATTTTGCCATAATCCATTATGGCTATGCGATCGGACAGTCTGTCAGCTTCATCCATATAGTGAGTGGTTAGAACAACGGTTATGTCGTGTGCTTCTTTTAATTCCCTAATATACCCCCAGACATGGTCTCTGGTCTGCGGGTCAAGACCCAGCGTGGGTTCATCCAAAAAGAGCACTTTAGGGTAATGAATAAGTCCTCTGGCAATTTCCAACCTGCGTCTCATCCCGCCTGAGTAAGTTCGCATAAGGTCCTTAGCTCTGTCCTGAAGTTCGACGAGTTTCAGGACGGTGTCAATTCGATTCTTCTGTTCACTCGTAGGGACGCCATAGAGGTTGGCGTGCATGAAAAGATTTTCTCGCCCCGTCATTCGGTCGTCAATGCTGGGGTCTTGAAAGACAATTCCTATAGACTTACGTACTTGCATGTCTTCCTTGACAATATCAAAACCGTTTACTTTAGCTGTGCCTGATGTAGGCTTCAAAATGGTGCAAAGCATTGAAATTGTCGTGGTTTTCCCTGCGCCATTCGGTCCAAGCAACCCGAAGATCTCGCCAGATTCAACTCTAATGTCTAATGAATTGACGGCAGTAAGCCCGTTAAACGATTTTGTCAGTTTGAAGGTTTCGATTGCGCTACTCATCGAATTTCTCAGCTGGATAGCAGAATTGGAGATTTTGATTAATAACTATTTATCTATTCTTCATTCTTTGCTTCATGTTTCTAGGGCCTCTAAAAAGATCTGAAATTCGATGCTCAACAGTTCACACTATGCTTAAATATGGTTCTCTTTCATTATTGCTTTCGTGGTTTCTTTGTCGAAAAACGGTTCAGCTACTGTTGAGCTGAGAGGAGTTGTGAAACGCTACCACGAGATTCTAGCTGTAAATCAACTGGACCTGACCATACAGGCTGGTGAGATCTTCGGTCTTTTGGGGCCAAATGGCTCTGGCAAGTCTACTACTCTAAAAATGTTGATAGGCCTGGTTAAGCCAGACGCGGGGAATGTCAAGGTGCTGGAGATTGACGTTCTCAATGATCCTGTGTCAGTAAAACAACAAGTAGGCTACGTTCCCGAGTCTCCTCGATTATATGAATTCTTGACGGGAATCGAGTACCTAGACTTCATTGGCGACATTTACGGGATGCAAACGGATGAGAAAAAGAACCGGATCAATGAATATTTGAAAGCTCTTCAGCTTGAAGGTCGGGAGGGGGACATGATCACCAGTTACTCGGATGGTATGAAACAGAAAATTGCCTTAATATCCGCGTTTCTGCATAGACCCAGACTTTTGGTTCTGGACGAGCCTCTCAACGCTTTAGATCCTAGGTCCGCGAGAATAGTAAAAGACTTCTTGCAGGAGCTAAAGATCCAAGGTGTAACAACAATAATGTCAACACATGTATTGGAGATCGCTCAAGCAGTATGCGACCGAATTGGCATCATGTATCAAGGAAAACTCTTGGCTCTAGGAAATATGAAAGAGCTTAGGGAGTTATCAAAACTTCCAGATTCTGGTTTGGAAGAGATTTTCCTGAAGCTGACGGGCACAGGCGACACTAGAGCCATTGTTGAGGAACTTTTGAAATGAATTGGAAACGCGTGCTCAGCCTGATGCGGGTCGATAGGAAATCCGGCAGGCTCATCAGGGGGCAGAAACTCACACGATACCGAGAAAATCTTTTCTTCGCTTACTGGCCTTACTGGGTAGGCTTGGGCATTGGATTGGCTGTGGGTTTACTTGCTGGATTTGGTTACAACTTGGCCTTTGCGTCTGACTTGAGCGGTGCTCAAGAATTTCAGCAAGCTGCATTGAGCTTTTTCTTCTCATTGCCAACTCTGGTTCTGATTTACAGTATGGTGTTTACGATGCTTCAGCAAATTCAAAAAAGCGGTGTCAAGGTGTCGTCTCAAGCGCCTTACTGGCTTCCTGTGACATGGCAAGAACACACTTTGGCTTCCATTCTAGCAAGCCTATTAGGTTTTCCACTTGCATCCGTATTTTTAATCGCCTCTGCTACTATGATTTTCTCCTTTTTCGCCGGACTAGTGATCCCCGCGCTTGCGTCTTCATTGGCAGTGTTCGCAGCTGCTTTCATGGCAAGTACAACAACAGAGATACTTAGAATACTGCAGGTACGCTTCATAGGCGCAGTTTACAAATCCACAGGACGCGCAGCGGTGTGGGTCCGCTTCGCAGGTTCTCTGTTGTTTTTTATAGTTTTCTATATCCTGTATTTCTACGTAGTCAGCGGATCAGGAGCATTAAGCTTCATTCAAACGATAGCGTCAGCACAGAACTCAGCTTGGTTTATCCCTTTTGTTTGGCTGGGATTGACTCTTTACTCTCTAACCGGTGGGCTATTTCTTCAAGGAATCATTTTCTTAATTCTCTCTCTAATATTCATAGGTGCCTTGTTCGGGCTTGCAACATTGTTAAACAAACGCTTCGGTCTCTATGAGCCTCCTGCAATAACAATATCCCGCGGAATATACGCTCCAAAAACCGGTTTCTTGGGCAGATTAGGCTTCTCACTAAAGGAAGCAGCAATAATAAGAAAAGACTTACGAGCATTCACCCGGCGCCGAGAACTCATGACGGTTTTCATAGTTCCAATCGTAATAATCCTGGTGCCAATTATGCAGACTTTAGGCCAAACGCAAGCCATGCCGCCTTCAATTACGTTTTTCTTCGCTGCCATGACGTTTCTATTCCCTTCATCTATCCTAGCCATGAGTCTAGGGACCTTCATGATGGGCGAAGAAGGTCAGGCCGTTTGGAGGCTCTATTCCTCGCCTGTATCAGAAAAGAATCTGGTAAGAAGCAAGTATTTCTTCATTGCTTTGTTTGCGCTCATCATATTAGCGGCCACTGGGACCTTTGGGGTAGTGATGTATCATCTCTCATTCAGGGCAACCTTCATAGCGTTTGTCGAAGGCGTCTTCTTGGTTTTTGCGTTAGGCGCTATTTCCTTGTCCAACGGCATAAAGGGTGCAGATTTTACTGAGACGCCAAGGCCCAGAATGATTCGTCAGTCCACTAGTTTCCTCAACTTTCTGGAGTGTTTCTTAGGCGGCATAGCAATACTGGTACCATTTGTTCCATACCTGATATCATCCACAATTTCGCAGTTCGTACCTAACTTGAGCATTGCGAATTTCTTGGACCCCTATATCGCAACTGTCATTAGTGGAATTATCGCCTTTGCCTTAGCAGCGATTTTCTATCGTGCTTCCATAGGAAATGCAAAAAAACTAATGGAAGAGGCAGAAGTTTGATTTCTAATAGGAATTCATTGCCACATTTTAAACTAATATCAACGCTCGAGGATGGCGCTGCGAGGAATGTTGCTGCAGAATTAGTCTAGTTATGTTTCTCTATCTTTGGTGTCTGGTGCGTTTCTTATTGGCAATCAAGGCAATCAATGTTATGAGAGCTGCTGCCACGATGATTGGGATAATGAGAATAGTTATAGGAAATCCTGGGTCGGTAAAAGCATTTGTGTCGGTGACTTTCCAAATAGTAGTCTCAGAATATGCTGGATTGGTATAGGTTTTATAATCGTAGAGTTCGACAAGCATTCCCGTTTGTTTATCGAAGTGCACAGTCATATAGTCATTGTAGGTTCTGCTGGAGTTGTCAGTGCTGGCGAACTCTCCAGTCACTATGAATCGATTTGTTTCTCTTGTGTTGTTGGCATAGTCGCTCGTGGAGGTACCGTTAACTGTGATTTGGTCTGGTCCGTACGGGTGGATTCTGTCTCCAACGTTTAAGTTGGCAGGAAAGATTGCCCAAAAGTAGTAATTGTATATACCCGTGGCTACATTGATCTTGCTATCATTTTCAATTTCGGTTCCATTTATGAAGCGCCACAAGGTGTGGATGGAGACATCCGAGCTTGAGACATTGGTGATGGTGACTTTGAAATATTCGGTCTCGTTCAGCTGCAGAATATTTTGTCCAATTGTCAAACTCGTGTTGCTGGAACTCCAGAGACCCTTTATGTCATAGGTGAAAGTGTTCCCTTTGCTAACCCCTACTGGGGCTGTTTGAGCTAATGCAACCGCTGTGCTCAAGCATAGAAGTGCAAAGAAAAAAGCCACTGCTTCTACTCTGTTAACCATCTTGTATCGTTGCAGTATGCATGATATTTGGTTTTTATAGTTTGTGGAAACACTCCGCTCTCTTGTTATTGCTTGCCAAAGGCAACTTATAGGTTCCGAAATATTCTGCCCAGGACTTCCTATTTAAGGGCACAATAGTTAACGCGATTCTTTCAGTTTAACATGGGACAGGAGTACTCAACTATTTTACTTTTAAGAAGTGGCTAATGCGTGTCGCATGGCTTCTTCTCTATTGTCCGTAAGTTCCTGTTCTGATTTTTTCAGCGAGCAGTTCAACATATTCAATTGGCCAGACGTCATCGCAGACATCGTCATTGAGTATATTGCGCTGGTGATAGAAAGGGATAAGGTCATTCTTTAGCAATAATATCAGGAGGAATTCCTGTCCGTAAGTCCGCTTGAAAAGGGAGTATTTGAGCGATTGTCGCCGGGACATTTCATAGTGAGGTTCTAGGACAATTTTTCTTCCTTGTATTGACTTGTCAAGTATGAAATCTGGTGTGTAAGTGTCGCCTGGCAGTGGAAAACTTATTGGCTCATAGCCATACGAGATTTTCATTTTTGAGAGTGTTATTGCAGTCTTCTTCTCCCACCCACTCTTATAACGGCTCAGGCTCTGATAGTACGCATGTGGTTTCCCGGTTTCTTCATGCATGAGTTCAAAGAATTGCAGGGCATCTTTCAGCGTATTCCTGTTCAAATTCTTTTGCTTGAGCCATCTACCCAACAGGAAAAAAGGGTAATCAACCCTGGCAGGGTCTTTGGGAAACATTTGTTTGGCAAAATTAGTGATAGTCTCACTCGCTCTGGTCGCATTGTACTCATCTCTCCATAAAAATGGAGCAGCCGAGTTTATCAAACCTAAACTTGCTGCAACACTCGCGTTCTCTCTAGTCAGGGGGATGTAAAGGTCTTGAGGTGAAAAGTGATTAAAAATTCCCAAGTCAGGTTCAGGACGAACCATCCACCTCATGTAAATCCATGCTTTCTCTCTGTTTGGCCCCTTCATCTTCTCGATGTTTCGGGAAATATCGTCCACAAAATCTCTTGGCCTGGCAAACTTCTGAGAATGCCTTATCAAGTCTCTCTCGATCGTGTTTCTAACATATTCATTGACCGAGGTCAAGATTTCAGGGATCGCCTCTCTGAAGCGCCCCAGATCACGGTAGAATTTGCACTTTATAATCTCCTCTTGAAACAAATGGGGTTTACGAATTTCGAAGAGGCGATTGCCGAACTTTTGTTGGAGGTGAACAAGTATTCTTCGGGCGTTTTCCGAAAAGCCTATAATGTCGTCATCGAGCAACGATGATGCCTGCAGAAAATAATGCGCTGCTGTCTTTCTTTCTTCGTAATTGTTCGAATATGGATTAAACAGCAACTTCGGGCTCATTCGACGGTCCCATTGGACGTCAACCACATTGGCGTTTGCATTTACGAATTTCAAGAGTAGAGTCTGCAGTTCGTCCGTTACCAATGTTCGCCCCTTGCTATAATGTGCGAAATTGCTTAATAATAAATACATATGCTTGAGCTGTGAAACTTATTATTGAGCTTTTCATCACTTGGGTTTTCTGAAGATTTTGATTTCGCCACACTCTTGGAAATAGGTTCGGACATCCACTTGACTAAGGTTCAAATCCATCAAACGCATAACTTTTGTTCACCGTTTTTTCGGGTTTTCGTAATGCATAAGTATGCTTCATTTCATATGTGATGCCCATGAAGAAAGATGCAAAAATAATGATTACGAAAGACGGCCCCTACCTAGTTTCTGGAGGCTTGCCTATTTACAAGCAAATAATTGGAGTAGGAAAAGAAAACGAGCCAGAAAAATGGATCAAAGGAAAAAAAATACTGTCTGGCGAGCCTTGTACACTGTGTCGCTGTGGCGAATCAAAAAATAAGCCTTTCTGCGATGGCGGACATGGCAGAGTTGGGTTCAACGGCAAGGAAACTGCAAGCAAAAAAACCTTTGATAAACAGGCAAGAATCATTAATGGACCGACTTTGAAACTCAAGGACGCATCCGTTTTGTGTGCTGCTGCAAGATTTTGCCATAGAGGTGGAGGAACCTGGGGACTCACCCAACATTCCGACGACCCGAACGCCAGAAGATTGGCAATTGAAGAAGCTTGTAGTTGCCCGTCAGGCAGACTTGTTGAGTGTGACAGGAAAACTGGAAACGTGTATGAAAAAAAGTTTGCCCATTCGATAAGTCTTGTTGAGGATCCTCAAAACAAGGTGAGTGGTCCAATATGGCTGAAGGGTGGGATACCTGTCGAATCATCCGATGGAACTGTTTACGAGGTTCGCAATCGCCAGACCCTATGCAGATGTGGCAAATCCCAAAACAAGCCTTTCTGCGATGGCTCCCACATAGACGCAGGCTTCAACGACGGCGACGAATCCCTGAAATAAGCTGTACACAGATAAACAAATTCTGGAAAATGAAAAAGCTATGAGACTTACTGGTTTTCGCGATTCTGGAGGGAGTGGTCGATTTAGGTCTCCCATTTTTGGAGATTTCCGAAATCATCTTCGTTCGTTTCTGTTTTCCCAGAAATCTCTCGTGCGCAAATATTGAATCTTTGCTTTCAACAGGTCTAAGTAGAAGTCTTCCTTATCAGGATGCATTTTTCCCAGAATTCTGGAAGCCGTCTCTGGGCCTACGCCTTTGACTTCTAAAGCTCTTATAGCTTGTTTCCCGTAACTGAGTATCAAATCCGCTTTCCGCCGTGCCTGCGTGAGTTCTTTGAGTTCTTCAGGATTGAGCTGTTTGCCTTCGCGTCGCTTTAGCAGGAAGTCTTTGATGCGGTTTTCGTCTTGACCGTGATACAATAGCGTCAGAAGGTTTGAACCACATTTTTTGCATTCTGGTTTTTCAGGCAAATCTTTAACTCTAAATTGGCTTGTCCAGCTGGCGCAGTTCATACATAGCAGAGTTGCAGTTCGCGCATCTATCGCGTTTTTCATCTTGTCAATATTGCTTAGAATGATGCGCTCAGGCGCCATCAACTCTGAAATGTCTCCGTACTGTGCTAAAATATGATACGCCAATGGAGTCGGCTTCTCAGATCTCACTATAGTGCTGATTGTGATCTTTCCTTCTTTCACTGCGTGCATTATCTGCTTGACTCTGGATAGATCGGCTTTCTCGAGCATAGCTTCACGCAATGTCTCATCATAAATCGGTGTCCCCTCAAAAGCAGCTCTCAAAGTTGCTTGCCGCTCGTAACTCATGGTTTTCCCGCGTGGCAAAGCACCGAACCTTTCAGCCACAAACTTCATTTTGTAAGCAAAAGGAAACTTGGCTTTAACGTATTTTTTGAATGCCGAATCAACTTCAGCGTCAGTCAGGCTGAACAGTTGTTGCGGCATATTTTCAATTTCATACGCTGTCATTTTCCTGGGCGTTTCCAGCAAAATTCGGTAACCATCCGCCCACCAACCAGTAATCAACTCTCTCTCTGAGAGAACAGAGTCGAAGACTCCAGCTAGAGTCTTGTTCGCAATTTCGCCGAAACATGCATGCACGACCAAGTATCTATCGAAAGCTTCGAGGAGTATTCTGTTCTCTGTGGGCAAGGGGGCCCCTTCCCTTATGTGTTCACCAATCTCATTCACGGTCTCGATGAGTGTTGCTTTGTCGGTTCTTAGTTCTGTGGCCATTTCTTCCGCTACTTGCTCAGGGCTCTTGTTTTTCATCAGCATTTTGCCTATTTCCCCGCGGAAAGAGCCGGTTTGCTGTGCCAAGTCAAAAGGCACAGGCAGTATTTCCCCGTCCCAACCTGGAATCGCAGCAAAAGGATCCTCAGCCGGAACCACGTGAACGGTACCAGTTTCTTCTTCAATCTGGACTATCCGCCAAACTTTTCCTCGCAGGATAAAATGTAAACCTATTCGAGCATCGAGCGCCATGAATTCGTCGCCCAAGGTCCCGATTCTTCTATCCGAAAGTACATTTATGACTGGATATCGCCTTTCATCCGGAATCATGCTTAGGTTTCCATAGTAGTATTCTCGCGTTCTTCCTGTTTTCCTCAAAACTTTTCCATCAGGATCAACCCGTAATTTATTGAGGCTCTCCAGAAAATCTATAACGTCAATCAACTTCTTTTGAGGTAATCTGCGGTACGGATAAGCTCGGTGTACTATTGCAGCCAATTCTTTCAAAGATACGTTTTGTTTATCCATGAGAATCCCGGCTATCTGATGCGCCAGGACATCTAACGCGTTTTCATGAAATAACACAGGTTCAATACGGTTTGCCACTGCATTGTTCACCGCTGCTATGGATTCAAGCGTATCGTCAGGGTAGACTGTGACTATCATGCCTTCGGAAAGTCTTTCAAGACTGTGACCGCTCCGTCCGACTCGCTGAATCAGGCTACTGACCTGTCTGGGAGACATGTATTGGACAACTAAATCTACATTTCCGATGTCGATGCCGAGCTCAAGCGTGCTAGTGCAGATGATGCCCTTCAAATTTCCTGCCTTAAACTGGTCTTCTATGTTCACACGTTCTTCTTTTGAAAGGGAGCCGTGATGAACTGCGACATCTGTGCGGTTTAGCTGGCTGAACTTGTGTCCAAGCATTTCGGCAATAGTACGGCTGTTTACGAAGATGAGCGTTGATTTGTGGCTGTCTATTAGCTCCAAAAGGAGTCTTATTCTTGCAGCAGCTTCTGGGCTGGTTTCCAGTTTCTCTGCTGTCTCGTAATCAGCTTCTGTAGGCACGGGACTTTCTATGTGGTATTGATAGTGCTTGGGGAGAACAGCTTGGACGAGGCTGATCTGTCTATTTTTCCCTGCGATGAATTTGGCTACTTCACCTGGGTTGCCGATTGTTGCTGATAGCCCGATTCGCTGGAATTCACGTTGCGTGACCTCACGCAAGCGTTCAAGTGCTATGGTTAATTGTGCTCCCCGTTTGCTCTCAGCTAACTCGTGCACTTCATCGACGATGACATTTTGTACGCTGGCAAGGTTTTTGCGCATTTGGGAGCCTGGAAGAATCGCCTGAAGCGTTTCTGGAGTAGTGACAAGAACTTGAGGTGGTTGACGCGCTTGTTTTCTGCGAATTTTTGCTTCCGTGTCTCCGTGTCTGACCTCAACTCCTATCCCTAATTGTTCCGACCAGAAAGTCAGACGCTTGAGCATGTCACGATTTAATGCTCGAAGCGGCGTGATGTAGACGACCTTTATGCCATTTTCAGTTTCTTTCTGTCGTTCAACTAGTTTCGAAAAGATGGGAAGTAGAACAGCTTCGGTTTTCCCAGTACCCGTGGGAGCTATAAGCAATATGTTATTCCCATCAAAAACCAGCGGGAAAGCCATACTCTGCGGAAGCGTAGGTTTTGAGAATCCAAGCTTGACCAAAGCCTTGCGAACGGGCTTAGACAGCAAGTCGAAAACAGAATTCTCCTTGTCCTCATGCATATCTACATGCCATAAGGACTACTGATAATGTGCGTTTTATTCTTTTGTTTACCTTGACGCATTGCGCGTGCCATAAGTATGGTCGACAGAAAATGAAGCAAAAAAGACAAGAACCAGAATGCTCTATTAGCATGCAGGAGCGGTTGAATCATTCTTTCATTTTTTATCCTGGTTCCTGTTCCCGGCTACTCTCAGTACTTGACTTGCACGCGGTGCGGATCGCAGGTTTCATTGCTCTCCAGTTTCTGTGGTTTCTGCGGTACATCTTTGCGTCCTCAACTTGTTTTGAAGATATGTCCTCGCTGCAAAAACAGGTTGTATGTCTCCTCGAAGTATTGTCCCGAATGTGGGATGACACAGTAATATGTAAGCCGAACGGACCGAATGCGCCGGATTAAGGGTCGTCTCGATGATTGATTAACTTCGAAGGTTCGGAGCGTCAAGTCGTCTTTCTGCTGTAGAGCCCGACTATCTCTCCTTTCGCCAAAACGTGACTCTCCATCACTTTTCCCACATCTCGCTTTTGTGAATTCCCTCCCAGATCAAGTTTCGTTTCCACAGCATAGACTTTGAAAAAATATCTATGCGTACCCGATGGAGGGCATGGCGCCCGCGGGAATGGGTAACAGAAACATTCTCAGGGAAGCAGGAGAAGGATTATTGAGGGCAACAAGCCCAGCGCAATGGGAACAGGGAGTCCGGGAAATCGACTTCGCTTGGCAGCCGCCTTTATAGTAACAAAGGAGCCTAAAAGGATTAAGACGAGGGAAATAGTTCCCGCGTAGACACCGAAGTATACAGAAGTGTGGGCGCCGATAATGGAATAGCATATAAGGTCTCCTATCCCTATGCCCCAATCTCTAGTAGAAAAAGTCAGCTGCTGAAGTAATTCCTCATACTTGGTCTCGCCAAATGTCCTCTGAATGGATTTATTCAGGATCAAAATTGTGTCAGCAATTGAAAGCATCACCAATCCTCCCAAGACAAATGGCGTGGGGACCAGAACGCCCATTAGTGCTCCGAAGGCTCCGGTGGAAATCACGAAAAGTCTGTTTCTAGCTTTGCGTGAAATGCTGTCTATAAAAACAAGAAAAGCGCCAAACATGCCGACAAAAGTTGCTGCGGCTGGAACCAGGAGAAGAAGCTGGGAGTCTGACCCCGACATTACGAATACGAGTCTTCCAATTAACAGCAAAGAATAACATCCCGCCAATATGTAAAAAGAAACCAAAATTCTCACGACAATTTCCCTGCCGGTCTTGACTGCGCGTAGAAAAAGAACCAGGATGGCGACTATTGAAATTGCCATCAGGAAGAGATTAAGCGGCGAGAAAATCTCGTAGTTAAAAATCAAGAATAACGCATCCTTGTTGTAAGGCTGTGAAAGTAGCACTAATTGCGAAAAAACAATAGCGATTAGAATCGTAAAGAAAACTGGAATTACAAAATTCAGTTTGCTTGTCTTCAGAGAGCTGAACAGTTTGGAAAAATCAAGTTTGGACACTGAATCTGCCTATATTACTATTTTTGTTGGGCTTTCATTAACTTTTCTGCCATCTTTTTGGTCTATGCGGTTCCAAAAAAGTTAATCTACATGTGTCAAAAATAATGGCGCTATTGCGGCTGAAGCGACTATGAAGAGAATACTGTCAGTAACATTCCTGAATTTCCTCGTTTCTGGAGGACTTACGTTGACAATTCCACTTCTACTTCTGGAGCGAAAAGTGGACTTAATCGAGATCGGTGTTGTGATATCTATTTTGCCCCTGTTTTTTATGATAATCCGTTTGATATTTGCTTTAGCTGCAGATTTGAAAGGCTGGAATCGATTCTATCTTCTGGTAAACTGGCCTAGCGCTCTTATCTCAACTATCATTTATTTCGTAGCGAATTCCATTCCTATCTTTCTAATGGGGAAGATAGCTGAAGCATTCAAGGAGTCTTCCTATTGGGCTGTAAATCGAACTGCCATTTTTTCATTGTCTCCCGACCGAGAAGAAAAAGAAGCCACTCGGAACACCGCTGTTTCACTGTTTTCAACAGCATTAGGTGGCGCCATGGCAGGTTTTGGAATGGCTTATCTTGGTTTTTCATCTACACTCGGTCTACTTGTTATGGCATCAGCTCTGATCGGATTTCCAGCGTTCTTTCTGTGGAAGATGCCAAAGCAAAACTCGCTACCTTCTGCAAAAATCCGAGATTTGACTAATTTTAGGAGTAGGGGGAGACGGTTCTGGTCAGTATCATTGATAATACTGTTTTACAGCATTGCTAGATATCCCCTGATAACATTGCTTCTGCCGGTTTTCATGTCTCAGCAGTTAGGATTCAGCTACACGACGATAGGAATAGCTTACATGACCTTCAACATTATAGCATCAATCGTAGCACTTGGTACCCTCAGGTTTGCCCTAGGAGCCAAACGGGTGGTGATACAAAGCGTCATCTCCCTCTTTGCTTTGATTTTCCTGGCAAACTCAAACGGCTTCTTCTTCATTCTTCTGGTCGCGTTAGCTGTCACAGAAGGACTTGGAACAGGCTTTTTCGAATCTATTATCGCTAGAGCCACCAAGAAGAAGGTGAGCGTATCTTTTGACATAGGGTTGTTGCATGTGCCAATGAGGCTTGCTGAATTCTCTTCCGTCTTATACGCTGGAGTCGTGGCTCAATATTTCGGGTACATGCCTATATTTGTTTTCTCAGGAATTTTCTTCACGATCTTTTCCGTCCTTTCTTTCCGTTTCCTCAAAATTTCTGAGCTCAACGATTGAACATTTCTATCGACCTTAGCAAAAGATTTTCACAAGATTACAGTTCATAATTTAATAGCGTGTCGCTCTTATACCTATCAATTCAATTTATCAAGAGAGGGATGCGAAAAAAATGGGAAAAGCACGCCAAACTCGAAAATCATCCGGTTCTCGCTCAGAAAAATCGAAGGTCAATCTTGGAACTCAGGGTCAACTATTGACGATTGTCGGCATGCCTGGCGCAGGTAAGTCCGTGGTCGTTGACCATCTTCGCAGCAAAGGGTGGACGGTTGTGCACTTTGGCGCTGTGACTATGCGGGAGCTTAAGAGACGAGGCCTCGTCGTCAACGAGTCGAATGAACGGTTCGTAAGAGAGGATCTTAGGAAAAAACACGGAATGGCAGCTTTTGTCAAACTCTCGAAGGGAGAAGTGCTAAATGGATTGTCGAAAGGTCCGACCGTGATTGATGGTTTATACTCATGGTCAGAATACAAGTTTCTCAGGAATCAATTGTCGGAGCGATTCTTCGTTGTGAACGTGTTCACATCTAGACAAATAAGATATGATAGACTGCTTCACAGAGAGGTGCGCCCACTATCACATGAAGAGGCGGAAGCTCGCGATTTTGCCGAAATTGAGAACCTTGAAAAAGGTGGACCGATCGCTATGGCTGATTTCACTCTCCAAAACGATGAAACGATGGAGAAACTGTACTCTGAAATCGATAAGCTCTTAGAGTTGTTAGCACCAAGCTGATTTGAACCCAAACTGTAACAATATTGCGAAGATGATTTCCACTCAGATACCACAAGTGACTTCATTTTCGATTCAACTCTTAAAGTCATAGTACCTACGTTTTTGCGACCGGGATACCTGAACGAATTGTTTTTATTGAACTTATACCATCACGTTCGGGAGGAAAAAAGAGAGGGGCGGTTCGGCTCACCTCCTACCGACTCCTTTCTTTTTTCCTTTCTTGTAGACATTCAATTCAAGAGATAGCCTAATGCCCCTCAACCGCTTAAGAAAGTCCCTTCTTTAAGAGTTCTTAGCATTTCCTCCAAGGCAAAAGGGTTATGCCCGCCTAAGACTAGACTATAAAACGAACGGGATAAAAAGAATAAGCAAAACTATTGCCGCTAGCAAACCAGTTACCGTAACGGTAATTCTGTATATGTTTTTCTGGCCCAACTTTCGACCTAACAGGCTCTGCAGTCCGATATTAAATATCCTTCCTCCATCTAGCGGATAGATAGGTAAGGCATTAAACACTGCGACGTTGACGTCAACAAACCATACCCAGAAGAGCACATTGGCCAAGACATTCCAATAGTTCCCCAACCAATGAGAATAGAATGGAGCATTTGAATCAGAAAAAGGCACTAAATCCGGAGCAAAAGTAGGAGGAATTAGGTAAAGCGAAAGCGAAGAGAAGGAAAAATTCTGATAAAAACTTAACCGCTCCCTTGTCATTAATTCGGTCAGATTTACACCCATTATTGCGCGTCCGCCAGATTCGACCAGCGTTACATTGGTGGAAAACCGAGTCTCCCATTTTTCTCCTCTAGCCACGGTCACATTTATCTCGTCTCCGGGATTCTTGCTGTCGAGGAAAGTTTTCAATTGGTCATAATTGGAGATTTGAATGCTATCTGCGGAGAGAAAAACGTCATTCGCCATTAATCCAGCTTGATCGGCGGGAAATCCTTTTACGACGTCGTAGACATATACCCCGTCTACTCGGGGCGTTAGACCATTGACAAGCAAGAGAAGCCCGAGAATGCATACTAAAGCCACGATAATGTTGGCTCCAACTCCTGCTGACATGATTCTTAACGAATTTCTAGGCTTGGCCTTGGCGATTTCTTTTTCATCGACGTCCACAAAGGCGCCTATAGGAATGAAAATGAGAAAAAGGAGACCGCTTGACTTGACTCTTAGGCCAAGATTTCTTGCAATAATTCCATGTGCAGCTTCATGTACTGTCAATGCGGCGATTATTGCAAGCCAACCATAGAATACAGGTAGTATTGGATTTATTCCTGGCAAAAGGAGGTAGGCTCCTGGTCCGAATGCGCGGCTGATTTCTCTTACTGCAGGCGTCCCGAGTAGCGTGAGCAGGCTCCCGAGGAGCAGGTACAGTCCGATTACGGCCACGATCGGGACGATAATCGGGGAAAGCCAAGAAATGATTCGGGAAAACCCCAGAGTACCGAGCCTATCGAAGAATTTTGTGAATCTTTGCGTCCTTAGGATAAGGATAGGAAAATTGAATTCAATTGCCTTCTGTTGTTCTTCGTTTTCTTCTTGGCTTTCCAATAGTTTTACCAAACCCGTGTTCTTCAGACATGCTTAGCTTAAAGATATATGCTTCGCAATATCATGATAAGATAGGCGCATCAATGTCATTGTTGTCGGTCCTGCCCATGATGAAAATTGCAGATGCATGAAGTCCATTGAACAAGCCTCGGAAATTCGAGTGAGGCAGCGAAGACTTAAATCAGTCTGATTGTGGATTGACGCTCCAATTATTTGCTGGTTCTGGTAGAAAGAAGAAGTGGCATGAGTTGTTCTTGATTTACTAAGCCAAACCCGCCTTCTTTTGCGGAGTACTCATCAAACTTTCGAACCTTGTCGTGATCTATAAAAGGAGAGCGAACTGCGAAGGGCACTGGATCTCTTGTATGTGTGCCAATTTTGATCGGCGTTGCGTGGTCTGGCAAGACCGCAATGGCGTATGGTTCTTTCAAACCGTTCAGAATTCGACCTACAACTTTTTTGTCAAAGTCTTCAATCGTTTTAACTTTCAGGTCATAATCTTTTTCATGTCCAGCTTCATCCGGAGCTTCAACATGGACAAAGACAAAGTCATTTTTCTCAAGAGATTCCAGAGTCGCGTCTGCTTTGCCCTCATAGTTAGTATCGTACAAACCAGTTGCCCCAGGTACATTGACAATTTTCATGCCAGCGTAGATTCCGATTCCCTTGACCAAATCAACAGCAGATATGACTGCGGCATTTAGACCGTATTTGTTCTTGAATGAAGGCAAAGAAGGTTTCTTGCCGCCGCCCCATGGCCAGATCATGTTCCCAGGTCTTTTACCGTCTTTTTGTCTGGCAATATTGACTGGGTGTGATTCCAGAATCCGTTTCGACTCGAGAATTTTCTCTTTCAACAGTAACGTCGTTTCTTCGACTTCTGTCGATTTGGCTTTCGGAAGGATAGCCGAGATGACAGCGCCTATCGCATCATGCGGTGGTGTACACTTGATGAGATGTGAATTTGGCAGATTTCTTATAATTAGGAAATGTCTGTAGTCTAGTCCAGAAAAAAGTTCAATTTCATTATTCTTGAAGGAGGTCTTCAGAGCTTGGATCAACTTTGCAGCTTCTTTGCTTGTTATGTGACCGGCTGAATAGTCAACTAAGATCCCGTCTTTCTCTGTTATCAGGTTGCATCTGAACGCTGCGTCATTTTCGTTTAGCTTGATGCCTCTTGCCGCTGCTTCAAAAGGACCTCTGCCTGTATAAAACCGCTTAGGATCATAGCCGAGCACTGAAAGAATTGCAACGTCTGAGCCGGGAGTAAAGTTCTCTGGTATTGTTTTCAGAAGACCACTTCTTCCCTCAGATGCTATTGCATCCATGTTTGGAGTATACGCTTTTTGGAGTGGAGTCATATTTCCCAGTTCAGGAATGGGATAGTCAGCCATCCCATCTCCCACAATGAGAACATACTTCATCTATACACCCCATTCTTCTTTGAAACCTGAGCGCGTGTGACTTTGATTAGACTATTTCTTCTTTTTCTTTGGAAGGTATTTGCCAATCCTGTTTATCTACCTTTTTACCGATAAAAACCACAAAAACTTAAGTGGGCATTCGGCCTTCTCTTGAAAAAGAGGTCAGGTTATGGCGACGGTTGCGAATCAAGAATCGTTCAGACAGTACCTGTATTTTCTTTCAGGCCAACAATTTTCGCTCCTTGGTTCATCGATTGTTCAATTTGCCATTATCTGGTGGATCACAATCGAGACTGGAAGCCCACTCTATTTGTCACTTGCGGCCTTGCTGGGTTTTGCTCCGCTCGTATTTCTGGGTCCATTCACTGGTGTGCTTGCGGACCGTTTGAACCGCAAGAACGTGATAATGCTGGCTGATTTCGGTCAAGCACTAGCTACAATCGTGCTGATAGTGTTTTTCTTTTTGAATATGGCTTCAATTTACGTTGTACTGGGACTCCTTCTTGTTAGAGGCATTTTTCAGGCTTTCCACTCCCCTGCTGTCCAGGCTATTGTTCCTTCAATGGTGCCTAAGGATAAACTTGGCCGCGTTAATAGTATAGAATACATTCTTAACGGAGTCGTCCAACTCGGGGGGCCGGTGATTGGCGCGCTTCTGCTGGCATTCGCGAGGATTGAACAAGTACTGTGGATTGACCCCATCACCTTCGCTGTTGCCATCACAGTACTGATATTCATCAAGATACCTTCTGTGAGAAAACAAGTTGAGGCTTCATCGTTTAGTAAGGATATCCGAGAAGGCTTCTCCTTTGTTAGAGAGGCGAAAGGGGTGCTCACGTTGATTCTTCTTGCTACGATACTGAACTTTTTGATTACTCCCATTTCGACTTTGCTGCCTTACTACGTAAAGTTCGTTCATTCCGGCGGGGTCACTGAATTGGCTTTGGTTCAAGCTTGCCTTCAAGGGGGCTTCTTCGTGGGAGGAGCATTCATGCTTTTTTCAAAGGGCTTTCGGAACAAGATAGCAGCATTTGTAGGATCCCTGGTTATTTCTCTTGTGGGATATGCAATTGTCTCGTTTACTCCCACAGGACTATTTATCTTCATGGCCGTTGCAGCGTTGATCTTTACTATTCCTCTTCCAGTGGCTAATATTTCCGTCAGAACGATTATTCAATCGGTTGTCCCTCTGGAAATGCAGGGCAGAGTTGTTTCCGTGGTTATCTCTCTGGCTTCGCTTGCTACGCCGCTGGGAATGATTCTTTCTGGTTCTTTGGCTACGTATGTCGGAACCTCTACTCTTTTCTTAGGATGTTCATTAATTGGGATCGCTGTGACAGTCATGTCATGGTTTTTCACAGACATCCGGCACGTTGAGAAAATGCAGGAAGGGCAACCGAATTCAGGCCATCCATCGACGAACTCGTAGCGCGTCCTATTTCAAAGAACTTAATAGCGGGTTCAGAGAATACTCTTAAGCCATGAGCGATGGTATTCCAATCCCGAGATTTCCTCAGTTTCCTCGGTTCCCTCCAAGACGCCCACCGCAATCCCCACCCCCAACAACACCACCCCCTGCAAAGCAGCCCCAGCCTTCGCAACCTCCGAAACAAAAACCAACTGGACCGATCCCCAGTCGTTTTCTCTTTAAAGTCGGAATAGCTGTTTTCGGTACTCCCTCTTACTTCAATGTTGACGCTGCCATATCCGAATTCCAGAATTTCGTTCAGGCAAACAGCAAACTTGACCTGCAAATAACGGTAAATAGACATCCAAATCTGCAGCCAAATGAAATTCACCAGATACCAGGAACAGGCGGACGCTCATTTGCTGATCCTAAGTTTCTAAGTCAGGAAACACGCGCGAAGCTGCCCTCAGATGTTGCAGTGAAGATTGCGATATATGACGTGCAAAACACGACGACTTACTGGGGAGGAGCGACTTATCCTCCTTCACCTGTGATAAATGTTCCTTATATCGGGATTCCCTTCGGAGGATCCGTTAGAACTTGGGGTGTAGAGCCGAATTGGAGAACGCGCACAGCTACCGCCTTAGTCCACGAATTCTATCATGCAATCAAGCAAATCCTTACGCGAAAGGGATACAAGCTGCCAAACTGCGACAAAGCAAACGATTACGGTTACACTACCGAAAACGATCCTGGTTGGATAAGATTCGACAAATTCATATATGGGCAGATCACAGACGAAATGTACCTAGCTTTGTCTCAATAAACAAGATTTCCTCTATAGGACCGAGCTTATAGCTGGGAATATTCTGGGCCCAAAGGCAGACTAATGTGAAAATTGAGAGATAACCATGAAAGCTCGTTTGCTAAGTAGTAAGTCTCAAAACGTTATTTTGAAAGTGAAATCAGGCGGCAAAGCTTTTGTTTCGTAGCCTCTCAGAAAAAATCCATGCCACCTGAAAAAGAGATTCTTGACGAGGATATTTTCGTCAAAGAACTTGACAAAAGGAGACAAGCGAAGATAGAAGAAACGATCTTGACTTCTTGCGAAAAAGAAGAACCGTTGACGATAACGGGTACAAGATTGGAAAAATCTCAAAAGAAACTGGCCTGAGCGTGCATTCAGTCTCTCTTGTGCTGAAAATGGGTCTTTTGTACAAAAAGTGGGTTGAATGGGTCGAATACGACGGCGTTGATTATTTCCGGGCGATGTCTAAAGCCTCTTGAGGCTGATAACCAGCTCCATAAAAGAAGGACACACTTCGTCTTCAGATGAGCAAAGGAGCAGTCTACCACTTAGAGAACTATCATCCCATGATGCTAAGAAAGGTTTTAAGTTTAGACTATGACTCCCTCTTTCATTAATTCTGCTTTTGTTCCATCCGTATATGAAACAACTATTGTCGGTTTGTCAACCAGTAAGTCAACATGACATCTGACATTGCCCGGGGCCAAATGGCAGGTTCCCCTTAACTTTTCGTCTTCAAGCATATTTCCGGTTATTCTTGCCTTATCATTCAAGCCGATGCCGACTTCTTCCAGAACTGTTGGCAGACTATATTGTTTCTCAGCAAACCTGATATCTTCTCTAATACAATCCAAGGCTGGATCTTCAGAATGGAGCTCAGTTAGGATACCATTCTTGAATTGAGCTACAATCGGCTTTTCAGGATCTATTCTCCCTGTGTAGCCACCAGCTGTAACATCACAAACCAATTTGCCGTTGGCAATTTGCTTCACAGGGTAACTTTGCTTTTCTGGTCTTCCCGTTCCTTTGTTTGTCACTTCGATAATTTTACCTCTTTCTGACCAGACTTCGCCAACCGGTAGATTGCCGAATTTTCCAGGATAACCGTAAACATTAGGGGGCACGATTATGCAGTCTGTGTCAAATTTCACATTTTTAGGTACCCCGATTTCTATGTCTGTCCCCCGAGGTGATGTTATGTGGATTCTCTTTATCTTCGCTAGTTTTTGAAGCATAAGATCTGCTTCTTGCGACATTTTTCTGTAGTCACATTGTATGGGTCCATTTATTGCCATGTCCAAGGTTATTCCTGGAGAATGTCCCCAGCCAACTGGTACCTGTTCAATTGTCTGATGTAGAAACTCTATTCTTGCCCCAACTTCTTTCAGATTCCAGTCAGGATTGAGGCTGTAATCAAAAAGACTTATTCCGGCTTTCGGGGTCTGGTTATGAAGTAACGATAAAAGTTGCTTCGGAAAGTGTTTGTATGCCTTGTTTGCCCCTAGCTCAAATACTTTCACGTTTAACCTGCAGTTCTCAGCTGCTTTTTGTGCAGATTCTGCAAGCGTAGGTGAGTTACGATTAACAATCAGATATGTGTCATTAGGCTTTAGTTTTTGGCAATATACCATGAACTCCTCAAACTTCTTCACGACTTTTCCATGATCTTTTGCACCTAATTCCTTCAACTCAAACACCCTTCTCCTCTTGTAGTACGGTCATTGCAGCATTTCACCTTATTAATGCTTGCAGATTTGAACAAAAGCAGTCTTATTCATTGAATTCGGAAACGAGCTTTAATTCTTTCTTATTCTCTCTGTCCGTACTTTTTCCTTTCGCATTCTGGACAGAATCTGTGTCTAAATCCCCTCTTAGAATGGACTTCGAACATTTTTCCACAACCCCTGCACTTTTTTACGTTTAAGGGCTGGGGTTCGAGCAGTTTTATCCTTCTTTCAATCTCAACTTTTATTTCGGAATCCTGCTCTTTTTTAAGGGCTTCATGCAACAGTCGTTTTGCTGTCTCTAAACTTTTTTCGCCGAATAATTTCACAAACACACTCGGCGCTTTGCCGTCCGTGCTCACTCTCAAAGGCAGCATGCAGACGAAGTTCGAGGGATACTTCGAAGCTCTTTCCGTATCGACGACCGCGAAGCGAATGCGTTTCCCGGAAGAATAATCCTTTAGATTGTCGTGTTTTAGAATGTGTAAACTTATCTTCATGCGAATCGTCTTTAACAAGTAGCAAGCTTCTTTACTTAATATGAGTTTTGCTGCTCCTATTCACTCTTGGCAACTGCTCATATAGGAATTGTCTCTCTTTTTGGCTTGAAAAACTGTTTCACACGTTTCCTGTGCCACCACTTTCGGCGCTTGAAGCAACATACAACTGAAGCTTAATACATGGAATGTGAAACAGGTTATGTGATGATATAATGACAAAGTTAACCTTCTACGGTGGAGTCAACGAGATCGGTGGCAACAAAATTCTGTTAGAGGAGAAAGGAACCCGTATTCTCCTAGATTTTGGGCAATCTTTTGATTTTGGAGCCAAGTATTTTGAAGGTTGGCTTTCTCCCAGGACAGTAAACGGTTTGGGGGATCATTTTGAATTCGGTTTGTTGCCTAGGATTTCTGGACTTTACTCTCAAAACAAGTTGGAGGGGACCTCTTTGCAGTATTGCGAGCCAGAGATTTCGGCGGTCTTTCTGAGCCATGGACATTTCGATCATGTTGCGCATATCTGTTTCGTAGATTCGAAGATTCCCGTGCATCTTGGTGTTGGTACCAAGCTTTTTCTCGAGTCGATGGAGGAGACAAGCACCACCTGCGACTACAAGGACCATAATTACATGACTTTCCGAACTGGAAAGAAAATCAAACACGACGGCATCGTTGTTGAACCTGTACACGTGGATCACTCGATTCCAGCCGCCTACGGTTTCATAATAAGGTCAGGAGATTCCACAATTGCTTATACTGGAGACTTAAGATTGCACGGCCCAAGAAGGGACTTAACGCAAGAATTTATCGAAAAAGCAAGAGATTCTGAACCTGATGCATTGATCTGCGAAGGAACCCGCATGGCGCTTAAAGAGAAACGCCAGAACTTTTCTGAAGCACAGGTTGAGCAGCGAAGCAATCGCATAGTTGCATCAACAGACAAGATCGTTCTTGTGGGCCGTTACAGCCGCGATTTGGATAGATTCCGAAGTTTCTTCAACGTGGCTAAGAAGAACAGGCGCAAAATTGTCGTGACGCCCAAGAGCGCCTATCTCTTGGCGAAGTTAACAGCAGATGAACATCTGAGTCTGCCTGACCCTTTGAAAGACGAGAACATATACGTGTATTACAAGCGCAAGAAATCTGGTAAATATGATGACTCGGACTATTCTCCTTGGGAACGGATGTTCATGGACAAGATGGTTAACTGCGATTTTGTTCGCCAAAACCAGAGTAAGCTGATAATGGATATGGATTTCTACATGCTCACTGAGCTGATTGACATTCACCCCGAAGCGGGAGGACATTTCATCCGCAGCATGAGCGAACCGTTCAGTGAAGAAGACATTGAAGATGATGTTTTGCATAACTGGCTGAGTCATTTTGGGCTACGATTTCATCAACTGCACGCTTCTGGCCACCTCAACAGAGACCAGATACGTAATCTAGTCTCTGAAGTAGCTGCGAAAAAAGTCTTTCCTATTCACACCGAAAACGCAGACTTGTTCAACAAGACATGCAAAAATGTCCGAATAACGAAGAAAGACAAGGACTACAAAATCTAAAGTAATTCATACAACCATCTATGAGAACCTTTTTCAAAGCTTCTATGCAATTCCTGCATTGATCTGAAGCTAAGTTGTCCTGACTTTGACATTGCAGCGTGCAACAGAAGATTTAATACTTCATCTATTTTCTTGCCTTTCAGAATGGGGCGCGTTTGATGAGAGTGGTAGTACACTGGGGAGGCGGCAAAGACAGCTGTTTGGCATACCACAAAGCAGTGAAGCTGGGTTACGACGTCGCTTATCTCCTCACTTACGTTTACAGGGAGCCGTACATTTTTCATAGTTTCAAACTAATGGAGCTTCAATCCGATGCACTCGGTGTTCCTCAGCGAAAAGTCAAGATTAAACATGCCACTAAGGATGTTTTTAATGCATTGGCCCGTCTTAAAAAAGAAGAAAAAATTGAAGGTCTCGTCACCGGAGACATCGCCAATGTAAATCACAAGCCTTTCTACGAGGAAACATGTAGAAAAATAGGCCTCGATTTGATAACTCCATTATGGGATCCGAACGGAGATCATTTGAAGATATTAAAAGAAGAGTTGTCAACGGGTATTAAACCCGTCTTTGGCTGTATCGATATCAAATACTCACCAGATCTTGACAATTTCGCTGAAAAATGGATAGGACACGAAATTGAAGGGGAATGCTTCAAAGAGCTGATTTCACTTTGCAGCAAGAATAAGTTAGACCCCTGTGGAGAGACTCCTACTCCATGGTACCACACCATGGTTGTTGATTCGCCACTATTCAGAGCTTCCTTAAAAATCGATAAGTATAAGAGGAAAACAGAAGGTTCTAACCGTTACATGGAAATCGAGAAAGCTTCGCTGATTCCGAAGGATAAGACTAATCTTTCAATTGAGGAAGAAAAATCACATGTGGCCCAAACAGACATTGGGGTAAATTTGTAATGCACAAATCCGAAAAACACAAATCCAGAAGCAAAGAGGAAGGGACTCTTCGCTCTGAAATAGAGAATAAGGATAAGGCATTTGTTCTTTTCTATGCTAGCTGGTGTCCATTTTCGCAGCGATTCTTGCCGATTTATGAAGAGTATTCAAAAAGTAATCCAGAAGAATGCTTAAGCGTAATTGTCGACGACGAGCCTGAGCTTTGCGAAGAGTACTCTATAGAATTCTATCCGGCTGTCATTTTGTTTGAGAAAGGCAAAGTGCGTAAACGCCTGGACTCACTCCATGGAGTTGGGCTAAGCAGGAAGCAACTGGAGGAGTTTACAGAGGATCATCCGCATGAGGCGCGCTAACTAACGAAAAATCTTATTAACAAAACGCAACAACACCACAGTCAGAGGCTAGAAAAAATGGTGTACTGTCCCAAATGTGGAACCAAGAACGAGGACACAGCAGAGTTTTGTATAAAATGTGGAGCAAGTCTACAGACAGGTACGGTTGCCTCCCGTCGGTTGGAACGCAGAAAAGCTGAACAAGAATGCTTTGGTCTGCCCCATGGCGGAGCGATAGCCGGCATCGTTATTGGCGTGATTATACTGCTCTGGGGTGTATCAATGCTGCTTCAGCAAGCAGGAGTCATCCCTGAAGGAATTAATTTTTGGTACCTGATAATCATCGTCATTGGCATATTGATGGTCGCAGGCGCAGTGTACAGAATGTCTCGTTCGCGTTCAAACCCTTAACGCACCCTTTTTTACGTTTTATTTGCAGTACTCTGACGAGCATTTTGAACAGGTTAGCTTATGGTCTCTTTGCGATAGCGCAATCTTAGTAAAAATCCAGAGCACGCTGAGGGCCACAAAAAAAAGATCAACAGCAATGCTTCCTACCGCTGAGTCTATGCTGATAAACATTAGAAAAGTCCCCAGAACAAAGATGACGCTAACAGAAAATCGAGTCAAACCACCACTGAGCTTTGGAAATCCTGATTGAAGCAAACCAAGAACAACTCCTGCTGAACCCATCCACACCAATGCTGAAAGGGTTCCCAATTGCAAGCCGACAAAGAAGTAGATGACCGTAGCCAAGAGAGAAATGATAGCGCCAGTAAGTAGTCCCGAACAGGTTGCACAGAATTTCCTGTTCCCAACGCTCAAAATATGTGTAGAATAGTTATCACAAGAAGGATGATGGGCTCGCAAAATTGTTTCTTGTACATCAGATTTCAGTTGGCCGTGCCCGATACCTTTGCCAAATGCGGGAATTGCCGAGCAAGAACTTGGAAATAGTGCGGCAATGATTCCTAAAATGCACACAGCAGCAAATGCGGAGCCTGCCGTTAGACCGCGTAAATAAAAATTGTCTACGATTGGAGAAGGCTGAATCGCAACAAAGACTGATATGACTAGGCCGAAAGTGGATGTCGCTATCATAAAAGCCAATGTCAAGTTGTTATGTTTGACATCTGTCAAATTCAACAGCGTCACGCTCCAATCAAGCTCTTGAGCTGTGATAATACTCTTTGTCGCGCCATGTGCCTATAGGCTCTCCGTTTCATGCTGTCTTTTGAGAAAAAGCCTTGGATGCTTCTATTCCAAGAGCCGAAAAAGCTTCGGTAGCAATCGTGGAGTTCCTGTTGCAATTGCTGTCTGCTCAGGTATTCTGTTGGCATTATGGCGTGAAGCATGTCGTAATCAGCCCAGTTCCAGTTTTCGATCCACCCCTTTTGTTTTGCTTCTGCGTAGAGGTCAGTTCCTGGAAATGGTGTTAGAATCATAAAGATTGCCAAATCAGGGTCCAATTTGTTGATGAATTGTCTGAGATCGTCGATCGATTTATGAGAGTCTTTACGTTCCCCGATTATGCATGTAGCTTGGGCGAAAATGCCGTTTTGTTTCAGCAATCGTACGGCCGAAATGGCCTCTTCTGGTCTCGTGCCTTTGCGAAAACTGTCGAGATTGCTTTGGCTGTGGCTCTCCACTCCAAGGAGCAGATAATTGATGCCAGCCCTACTCATTTTGGGCAAAAGATGTTGATTTCGAACCACGTCGTCGCATCGAGCTTGCATGAAACAGGTGATATCGTGCGAAAAACCTCGCTTAATAAGTTCGTCGCAAAGGTCTTCCATTCGTTGGCCAAAACCGAAGTTGTCATCGGTTAACCATAGGAGTCTGCTTCCGTAGTTGTTATATAGAAATTCTAACTCGTCGGCCACCCGCTTTACGGATTTATGCCTGCATGAACCCTGCCAATGCTTCCATTGTGAGCAGAATGCGCAGTGATGTGGGCACCCTCTTGAGGCTTCAATCATGCCATATCCATCTTTAAGCCTCGCCATCGCAGAGAAGTGATATCGGTGTGCGTAATCCTTTACAAAATGATACCCTGGAAAAGGCAGATTGTCCAAATTGTCGATGAAAGGACGAGGAGGATTATGTTGAATCGTATTTTGATGCCTGAAAGATATGCCTGATATTTGTGAGAAACCTGTTCCGTTCTGTTTCGCTTTTACTAAGTCTGTTAGAGTGTCTTCACCTTCTCCTCTTACGATTACGTCGATTTCTGGAAATTGTTGAAGGCTTTCTTGGGCTGTGGATGTGAAGTGTTGCCCCCCTACGATTGTTAGTACATCTGGATTCAATTTCTTAGCAAGTTCAACCGTTCTGGCGGCAATGTAGACGTTGCACGTGGCAAAACTGCTTGTAGCAACAACATCTGGACTGGAAGCTTCAAGTCTCTTTTCTAAGCCTCTCCAGTCAATCGACATTGCTTGACAGTCTATAACCTCAATCTCGATGTCTTTGAGCTTGGATTCTAGATAACCTGCAAGCTGAAGGAGTCCATATGGTGGCGGAAGATAGTCACCCATAACGAACCAGTAGTCCTTGGGCGGCTCGACAAACATGACCCTAATCAAGCTAACCCGCTTCGTCTCGCAGAAGTAGTCAGTGCATAGTGGCTATATACTTTGTCAAAAAACGCCGGTCTTGGTTTTATGAATCAGTCGGGGGAATCTACGATTCTTCTCATATTTCTGATTTATTTCGCTTTCTTTTTGCTTTTCTGTAGGCAGATTTTATGTGCATGATTAAGTGGGCCAGGAAGACTCTTTCTTGATTATATATCCGCTTCAAGGTGGTTTGCCTAGAAAGCAGTGCATTCCTAATCTCTGTTAATTCCTTCTTCGGGCTGGCAAAAACGTAGACAGGCACACCAGCTAAGAGCAGTAGAATGCCTATGGTGATTTGATCGAGTGAACATTGTGTGATCAGGTAAATAGAAAAGATTATTCCTAGAGCCGGAATTATGAAGTGACTTTTTGATTTGGCGTTGGGTGTGAGTCCTTGTCTGTGGAAAGTGACTATTGAGGCGCTAGTGGCTAAATAGGAAATTGCCATGAAAAACACTGACACTGAAATTAGGAGGCTCAAATTGCCTAAGATGGAAGCGATAAGTGCCGTTATGCTCTGAACGATGATTGAAATGTAGGGAGTTTTGAACCTCTTATGTACACGAGCGAAGAAAGTGGGGAATAAACCGTCGGCAGCTAGAGCGTAACCAAGTCTGGATGTGCCTATCATACCTGACTCGTCTGAACCTGCCACAGATATCAATGCGCCGATACCCACTATTGCTCCCCCTACTAACGCTAAAAGTGCATTTGACGATAGAATAGAGTCTGTTGCTGCCGCCAAGGGCGCTGTATCGGCCGCAAGCATACTCCAGTTTCGCACTCCAAAGAGAACTATGTTAGTGGTCAAATAGAAAGCAATGACTATTGATATTCCAATGATTATTGCTTTAGGTATGGTCTTTCTCGGTTCAGTTATTTCTTCGGAAGGGATCGTTTATATTTCAAAACCTGCATAAGCCCAGAAAATTAGCACCAATGCCGTTCCGAAGTTACTGAAACCAAATGGTGAAAGTGGCGAAAAGTTCATCGCGGCCAAAGAGGGGTTGAATGCAATCCAAGTCAAGCCTGCAACAGTGAAGAAAAGAAGAGGCGCAAGCTTGGCTATTGTTAATGCGTCATTGATTTTGCCTGCTGCCCTGACACCGATTATGTTGGTGAATGCCAAAAAAGCAACGAACAGGCTTTTGGCGAGAACCTGAGAGGCAAAGTCCAGATTTGGCAAGAAAAACATGAGGTAACGCGTAAAGGCAAGAGGAAAGACAGCCAGAGATATCCACTCTGCAAACCACAAGGCCCAACCGACGATGAAGCCCCAAAACGTGCCCCACGCTTCTTTGGCGTAAGCATATGGTCCCCCCGCTTTAGGGATCAGTGATGCACATTGCGCAAAACAAAGGGCTATTACTATGGCGATTATTCCAGCCAAAACCCAGACAACAAGTGAAAAGGGACCGAGAGAACTTGCGCCGAAGCTTGAAGCTACGTATATGTCTGCACCGATTATTGCGCCGATAACCAGGTTGGTAACGTCGAAGAGCGTAAGCTTCTTTTGCATTTTGCTTTCGGTCATAAATGCAAATCCAAATTGATAGTTGGAGGCAATTCAAGAATAAAACAGTTGCCTGTGGCGTTATCTCAGTATTATGCTAAGGGCGCGCGCGTTATTTGGGACCACTGAAAATTCCGGGATTATCTCTACAGTTGAATCGGGGAGATTATGATTAGACTTAAATGTGTCTTCGTAGTTTTGACGATAATCGCAGAGGCATTACTAATCCGAGGTTAAGACTTGGAAGGAATAAGGGCAGTCGTATCTAATTTTGGGTTTCTTCTTCAGATAGCAGGTTTGCTTCTGATTCTGCCAATTGCATTAGGCCTTCAAAACGGGGAATTGCAGTCGGTCGCCAGTATCATAGCGACATGCTTCCTGTCTTTCGGATTAGGTTTCGTCCTTAATTCTTACTGCGAACGTAAAGAACTAGATGAAAAAACTTCGCTTTGGCTTATGCTTGTCAACTTCACGGTTCTGCCTGTTGTGCTTATGATTCCTTACGTCTGGAATAATGTGTTCGGAAGTGTAAACCTATTTGATCTCTTTACGAACGCGTATTTTGAAACGGTCAGTGGCTTCACGACAACGGGTTTCACCTTCATAGCAAACGCTGATATTCTGCCGGTGTCGTTGCTTTTCTATCGTAGTCTCGTCGAGTTCATCGGCGGAATTGGCTTCGTTTACCTCCTCGTGGCTTTCTTGTATCCAAATCATAGCCTTGGCGTTCTCGCCGAAGCTTTCGGTATAGATAAGCTAAGCGACAACCTCAGGAAAGTATTCCTGTCAATCATGCTGGTTTTTACGTTGATTGTCGTCGTATTCACTGTCATTTTCTATTTTTTGTATTCCCCAACAGACATAGTGGTTGCCAGCTGCACAGCCATTGATATATTGACAGGCGGTTATCAACCTAACGTCACAGCTGGAATTGGCATCTTCCAAATAAGCATAATTATCCTTATGCTATTGGGCTCGTTTAACTTCAAATTCTTCTTTGATCTGTTTAGACTCAAGTTGCGTAGCGCCCTGACCAGAGAAATCAGACTGTATCTCGGAATAATTGCGGGGGCAACGGTTTTACTTGCCCTCCTTGCTTGGATAAACCCGTTTGACTCGCTATTTCATGTTGTGTCTATGATGTCGTCTACTGGCATAGATTACATTAACGTCGCTGCGACTCCCACCGCTGCCAAAATTGGCTTCATATTGATTGGGTTGATAGGTGGCTGCTCTTTCAGCATGGCAGGGGGCATAAGGATCCACCGTGTTCAGGTACTCATTGATGCTGTGCGTAGGAAGGGTAATCAGCCAGACCGTGAAGAGTTGAAGAATGCGGTGACCAGCATAGTAGGCTTCTTCATTGTCTTGATCATTCTCACTGTGGTTTTTTCAACGATTGGTCTATCGTTTATTGACTCGCTGTTTGAAGTTGGTTCAGCCTTCACAACTAACGGAATTAGCATGGGAATAACAACTGTGACAATGCCTTTAGGGTACAAGTGGCTCTTGATATTTGCTATGGTTCTGGGACGAATTGAAGTTGCTACCCTGTTCAGGTTTTTCAATTCGACTAAAATAAGTGAGATGGTAGATCGTTTCGCGGATCGATTTAGAAAAAGGTCTAGGCGTAAATCACTTTATACCTTCTCTTCTAAATGAATGGGTCAATTCTTTTCTCTACTCGCGATCTTGTTATAGTATTTTTGACGGACCTGCCTGTTCCGAAAATATTTGAGAAGAAGTGTGTGAAAGAAAAACGGCTGTGTGTTTCAGAAAAAATTCGTTGTTGTTGTTCTTCTCGGAAGCTTGGTCTATCCCGTAGAGAGGTGTGATACTCGCTCTAAAACGAATTTAGGAACGAGCATGCGCGCTTGGAGGTCGTACTGGAGAAGCTGGATTGAGCCTAAGCTTAAATAGCAAACTCCTTCAACGCTATTGACGTATTTACTATTGCACTTTCGGGAAGGGAGAATCTTGGTTAAGGATCCAGATCTGGTGAGAGATGAAATAGAGCATTCGTGGACCAGAGGATATGCCGACGATTATTGGAACGATCCTGTGTCCCCCTTGTTTTTTGAATTATTGGGAGATCAACTGACTCAAGTCGTCAACGTTGAACTTAACGGAATAATGGGCTACTCAAAGCCTGGAGATGAGACCGATAGACTGTTGCTTCTGTACCGGAATCATGCTTATTTCAATCTGGAGATACTCAAGAGAAAAGTAGAGTACGAAATTCCCCCGATGCTCCGTAACGATGACATACTAAACTATTTCGAAGATGGTACTGGAGCTTACGGAAAAGAAACAATGAAGAAGCAACCGTTCCGTCTGGCGAAAAGAGTGCTTGCTGAAATTCGGGTTATGCTTTACGACAAGAACGGTTCGATAACAAAAACCGCTACTGCTTATGAAAAATGGAGCAAAAAAGAGTTTGAGCCTTTCTATGAGAAATTCGACTTAAGAATGCAGCAACTGTCCAAGAGCGGAGAAATCTCCAAGTATGTAGAATTGGCGAACGAGCTGGATCGACTAATGATTGGGCACTTCCGTCTCGTCAGATATGGCATTCCAGTTCACAATATCGGAATGAACCTAATTGCACAATACCTTCTGGGACGGTTTTTGGGCAAGGAGGAGGCAACTGCAACATATCCAATATTGCTCTCGGGATTGAATCATAAAACCAGCGAGACTAACCAAGCACTTTTCCGATTGGCTTCGGGAATTGAAGCCTTTCCTCATCTGAAATCAACAATTATATAAGCGTAAGCATGTCCGGCCACTCCAAATGGGCGACGACGAAGCACAAGAAGGCCGTCATCGACGCCCGCCGCGCCAAGATCTTCGCGAGCTGATCAAGAACATCGCAGTCGCGGCCCGCGCCGGCGGCGCCGACCTCTACGGCAACCCGACGCTCGAACAGGCCGTCTAGAAGGCCAAAAAGAGCTGGTGCCCAACGACAACATCGACCGCGCCGTCGAAGCGCGGCGGGCGTGACCGGCGAGGTGGTCGATAATCGAGATGATCTACGAAGGGCGCGGCCCGCAGGGCTCGGCCGTGCTGATCGAGTGCTTGACCGACAACAAGAACCGCGCGGCCTCCGAGGTGCGCCTGGCCATGACCCGCAACGGCGGCACCATGGCCGACCCGGGTTCGGTGTCCTACCATGTTCACCCGCAAGGGCGTGGTGTCCCTGCCGAAGAACGGCCTGACCGAGGACGACGTGCTGATGGCGGTCCTCGACGCTGGCGCCGACGAGGTCAAGGAACCGGTGACATCTTCGAGGTCCACTGCGAGCCGACCGACCTGCGCGCCGTTGTGGCGGCGCTTGAGGACGCCGGCATCGAGTACGAGACCGACGAGGTCGAGTTCGTTTCCTCGATGCAGGTGGACCTGGAGGCCGACGCGGCCCTGCCAAGTTCATGAAGCTCGTCGACGCACTCGAGGAGCTCGACGACGTCCAGAACGTCTACTCGAACGCCGACATCAGCGCCGAGGTCATCGCGGAGCTCGAGGAGGCCTAGTCCCCATGGCGTTGCGCGTCGTTGGCGTCGACCCCGGCCTGACCCGTTGCGGTCTGGCCGTGGTCGACGTCGAAACCAACCGGCGCGCGACGCTCGTCGACGTCACGGTGGTGGGCACGCCGCCGGGACGTCTCACTCGATCAGCGCCTGCTGGTCATCGCCGACGGCATCGACGCCTGGCTCGACCGCCACAGGCCCGACGTCGTGGCGATCGAGCGGGTGTTCAGCCAGCTCAACGTCAGCACCGTCATGGGCACTGCCCAGGCCTCGGGCATCGTGATCGTTGCGGCCGCCCGTCGCGAAATCCCGGTGGCGCTGCACACCCCCACCGAGGTCAAGGCCGCGGTGACGGCATCGGCCAGTCGGACAAGGCGGCCGTCGGCAAGATGGTCGCCAAGATCCTGCGTCTGGACGAGCCGCCGTCGGCCCGCCGACGCGGCCGACGCCGTTGGCTCGGCGATCACCCACGGCTGGCGCGGCGGGCATTCGCGCCCGGGTCGCGGCCTCGGCCTCCTCCCACGCGCGGAACCTCCTCGGGACTGACCGCCGCGCAGCGCGCCTGGATGCGGAGGCCGAGGCCGGAGCGTAAGTCCGCTAGACCGGATACGGGCCTCCGCGCCGGTACCGGGTTTGTCCGGCGATCAAAGCCACGACAAATTGCGTCCAGCCGGTACGCTATTCGTAGATATATTCGGATTGCTGGTTGTGGTGGCCGGCCAACCCCAAACGCACGGAGGTGGCTCGGGCATGATCAGTACGCTGAGGGGCATGGTCCGGCAAGTCGACCTGAACAACGCGGTCATCGAGGTCGGCGGCTTCGGCATGCTGGTGCAGGCGACCCCGCGACCCTGTCCGGACCTGCACGTGGGCCGCGAGAGCGCTCGTGCAGACCTCCATGGTGGTCCGCGAGGATTCGATGACCCTCTTCGGGTTCGCGGACGCCGACGAGCGTGACGTCTTCGAGGTACAGACGCGTCTCCGGGATCGGGCCGCGACTGGCGCTGGCGATGCTCGCGGTGCACACGCCCGACGACCTCCGCGCCGCCGCTCGCACCAGGCGACCTCACGGCGCTCACCAAGGTCCCGGGCATCGGCCGCAAGGGCGCCCAGCGGATCGTGCTGGAGCTGACCGACCGGCTGGCGCCCGACCGGGTCCGTGTCGGCGTCGGCGGCCGTGCGCGGCCGCCTCCGGCGTGGCGCGAGCAGGTCGTCGAGGCCCTCATCGGGCTCGGGTGGACGGCGAAGCAGGCCTCGGACGCGGTCGAGGCCGGTCACCGAGCCCGCCGACGACGACGCGTCCGGGGCGGCCGGGCGGGCCCGACGTCGCCGGCCGCGGCGCGCGGCCCGGGTCACCTAGGAGCGGACCGTGACGCGAGAGCCGGCGCCCTCGGACCGGCCTCAGCGTCCGGCGAACCCGACGAGACGCGCGCCTCGAGGGGGCGCTGCGCCCCAAGACCTCGACGAGTTCGTCGGGCAGCGCGTCGTCCGCGAGCAGCTCTCCCTCGTGCTCGAGGCCTCGAGGGCCGCGGCGCATGCGCCCGACCACGTGCTGCTGTCCGGCCCGCCCGGCCTGGGCAAGACGACCCTGGCCATGATCGTCGCGCACGAGCTCGGCGCCCCGCTGCGGGTCACGAGCGGCCCGGCCATCCAGCACGCGGGCGACCTGGCCGCGGTGCTGTCCTCGCTCGAGCCCGGGTGAGGTGCTCTTCCTCGACGAGATCCACCGGATGGCCCGCCCGCCGAGGAGATGCTCTACGTCGCGATGGAGGACTTCCGGGTCGACGTCGTCGTCGGCAAGGGCGCCGGGGCGACCGCGATCCCCCTGGACCTGCCGCCGTTCACGATCGTCGGCGCGACCACCCGCGCCGGCATGCTGCCCGGGCCGCTGCGCGACCGCTTCGGGTTCACCGGCCACCTCGACTTCTACGAGACCGCGGAGCTCGAGCGCGTGCTGCGCCGCTCGGCGGGCCTGCTCGGCGTGCGGCTGACCGACGACGGCGGCAGCGAGATCGCGAGCCGGTCGCGCGGGCACGCCTCGGATCGCGAACCGCCTGCTGCGCCGGGTGCGCGACTGGGCCCAGGTGCGTGGGACGGCGTGCTCGACGGGGCGGCGGCGCCGGCCGCACTGGCCGTCTACGCCGTCGACGAGCGCGGGCTGGACCGGCTCGACCGCGCCGTGCTCGAGGCGCTGTGCATCCGCTTCGGCGGGGGTCCGGTGGGTCTGTCGACGCTCGCGGTCGCCGTGGGGGAGGAGCCGGAGACCGTGGAGACCGTGGCTGAGCCGTTCCTCGTCCGCGAGGGCCTGCTCGGGCGAACGCCCCGCGGCCGCGTCGCCGACCCCGGCGACGTGGCGCCACCTCGCGCTGGCCATGCCGGCCAATGCCGCCCTCACCGCAGGCCAGGGCACCTTCGGGTTCGACACGGACGGGGACGCCGACCCAGACTAGCGGTCGAGGGCCCGGCCGGGCTGCGGGCCGATCCGTGTGGCCCGGCTGACTGGGGCAAACGTTAACGTTTACGTCCCGCGAGTCCAAGCCTGCGTTCAGAATCGGCCTATACACTGGGAACTTGACTGCCCGGCCGCCTCTGCATGCGGCGCCGGGCCATCCACTCCACAAAGGAAACAGGTAGCCCTCAGTGACCACCACAGTACTGGCCCAGACGACCACCACGCCGACCGCCGGGTTCGACCCGATGACGCTCATCCGGTTGGCGGCCTTCGCTTTCCTCATCTTCATGATGTTCCGCGGCCGCAAGAAGGCCCAGAAGGCGCAGGAGCAGCTGAAGTCGGAACTGGCGCCGGGCGCCTGAGGTCATGACCCAGTTCGGTCTGTTCGGCACGGTCGTCTCCATCGACAACGAGAACAACAAGGTCGTCCTCGAGCTGTCCCCGGGCAACACCGCCACCGTCCACGCCCAGGCTGTCGCCAAGGTCGTCCCGCAGGATGCGCCGGCCGCCCCCGCGGAAACCCCCGCGGAGGAAGCCCCGGTCGCGGAAGGGTTCGTCCAGGAGACCCCGGAGGAAACCCGCCGCCGTCTGGACGGCACCGACACCACCAAGGAGTAGGCCCCTGCCGCGCGGCATCCCACGGGGTGCCGCGCGGACCCGTGCCACGGCCTCGATGCCCGGCATTGGACGCCACGAGAAGAAAGTCCCACGATGTCAACAACTGGCCCGATCAGGCACGCCCGGCGTGCGCTGCTGTGGCTCGGCGTGATCTTCATCCTTTGCGGTGCGATCCTCGCCACCGGTGTGGTCACCGGCAAGACGACCTGGTCCCCGAAGCTCGCACTCGATCTCGAGGGCGGCACCCAGATGATCCTGGCCCCCAAGGTCCAGGGCGGGGACACGGCCACGCAGGAGCAGCTCGACCAAGCCGTGGAGATCATCCGCCAGCGGGTCGACGGCTCCGGCGTGTCCGAAGCCGAGATCAGCACCCAGTCCGGCAGCAAGGTCGTGGTCTCCATGGCCCTGTTCCGCGACGCCAAGACGCGTGAGCCTATCCAGGCCTCCGCCAACATGGAGTTCCGCCCGGTCATCGCCTCCGGCTCGTGGGAAGCCACGCCGGAGGAGAACCGCACGGCCAAGAAGGATCTCCCGGTCCCGACCGCCGCGCCGGCGAACGCCTCGGACACCAACTGGATCGACGCCGAGCTGTGGCAGGCCTTCGAGGCCTACGACTGCACCACGGAGCTGTACAGCGGC
>CAVTHH010000016.1:0-38375 GCA_963734505.1 Candidatus Bathyarchaeota archaeon
CACAGGGGCCCTGCGCACCAATGTCGCATCCATAGTCTCTGCAATTCCAATAAAAGGTGGCTGCGCCAGAGTTTCGTCTGAATTATTTGCGCAGTCTGGCGATGTTCACCTGATCCTTGGAAATATCGTGGAACGACAGTACACTGGGGAAACTGCCGACGGGCGTGGAAAAACTTGTTTTGAAGCCATGGCGAGGCTATCCAGAGTGATCTGTGCAGATATCAACATGCTCAGCGAGCGGGAAGTCCTGGACATTGCTAAATATATTTACGAACGTCAAATTGAACAAGTGACAGATGGTCTGAGCCAAGTGCTAACAAGGTTCAAATCAGTCTCGGACGCGAATGTCATATCTGTTGTCACCGGCATTGGGAAAGATTTTATTGCCAGAAAAGCAGCAACACGAGCAGGCTTCAAAGATATCGTTGATCTGGGAGATTTAATGCGAAACCAATTGGCGACAAAGGCTTCGCCCGCCGTCGGTGCAGCTCTAATGGTGGCAAACACGATTGAAGGAAGGAGAATCCAATGGATGCAGTGATCAAAATAGGAGGTAGCTTAGCTGAAAACCCAAAAGCTTTGCGAATTCTATGCAGCAGACTAAGCGAATACTCCCAGAAATACGATTTAGCGTATTGTCCCTGGAGGAGGTAAGTTCGCCGATGTTGTAAGAGATTACGATCACGATTTTGCCTTATCTCCGACAAAATCCCACCATATGGCTATTCTGGGCATGGATCAGTTCGCTCTGTTGCTAACCGATATCATGCCTCGTTCACGCTTGATTCGCGAGTTCCAAAACTTGAAAGCGAGTTCTGAAAGTGGAGAAGCAAGGGTTCTCCTACCCTCTGCTTTATTATTTGAAGAAAATCCTTTAGAGAATTCGTGGGATGTCACCTCAGACTCGATAGCAGCTTACTTCGCGGGCCGATTACGTGTAGAAAAGCTCATCTTGATCACTGATGTGAATGGAATTTACACGATGGATCCAAAACTGCATTCCGATGCCAAACTGATTCATGTAATATCGGCTAAGGCACTGCTTGCTCTGAACAAAAGAACAAGCGTGGACAGATACCTGCCAAAACTGCTGTTAGAATACTCTTTTCACTGTTATGTGGTTAATGGGAAACACCCTGAGAGAATTGGATCTATCCTATCGGAACAAAGCGCAACATGCACTCGAATAATGCTTTAGTCCCACTGCCAAGTCATTAAATCGTTTAAAAGTTGTAACCTGTCGATTTTGGGGTAGTTTTTCATCGGTAGGCGCTCGAATTGCAGTGTCAATCTCGATCAAATAGGCGCTATTTTCAAGTCAGTACCACAATAGAAGACGCGAATGTGAATTCTGAGTTCATATTTCGTGTTCATAAGTTAGTTAAATATCCTGAGCTTACTTGCTGAGCAACATAATTGGAGGAAACAACTTGAAGCAAGCAAGTACACTTAAAGGCAGAAAAGAGTTAGAAGCGCAAAATGGCAACAGTTTTCGGCGAAAAAATCAAGGGACTCTCGACAGAATTGCAAGAAATATTGCTAGATGACATGGTCACTGCCTTCGAAAATAGACTAAATGTGTTAAACCGAGCGCACGCAAAAGGCTGCATACTAACGCGACTGCATGAAGAAAAACACTGTAGTACTAATACATAAAAGCTTTATAATGAAAACAAACGAATATGGCTAAAAAGAGGCATCATGTATGAGACGTTCCAAACTTGAAATGTATGTTGACATCCTGAAGGTACTGGCTCATCGAGGTCCACTGAAATTAACTCACGTAATGTACAAGGCCAACGTTAACTGCAGCGTGCTCAAGGAATACTTGGATTTCCTGATCAAGCAAGGCTTGGTGGAAGAAAGAACTGTCGGCAAACGACGAGTAGTTTACGCTGTCACACAACGAGGCATTACAGTGCTGAAGTACTTCAGAGAACTGAAGCAAGTGCTGCCTATCGTGGAAGAAGCCAGGAATCAAGCGCCAGTACCCTTCTAAACTCTCCAATTTTTCAACTCCGTCTTAATCTTCTATTCTTCATTTCATTCTGAAGCGAAAAGCTTAAATTTCTTCGTTTTTTGAAGCTTAATTATCGCCTTTGCTTTTTGAGCGTTCGTGTCGCGAAACTGCGTTCTCGTTGAAGTAACTGATGTAAGTTTTGTGAATAATTACCAGTGTTTCGTAAGACTTAATAAACAGCCTACCAGTTAATTCTACTGTACACACGCAAAACACTACACTCGGGGAAAACACTGTGAACAAAGAAGAACTCCTTGGGCAAAAAACCATTACACGTACTCGAGAAAATAAGAGAAAACCTCGAGAGACTAAACGAGAAAATGGAAGTCATGATTGAACTTCAAAAGCACGGCCGAAAAGACACTACAACCGCTTCCTGACGCATCATTAGACGTAATGACTTTACTATCAATGCCTGATCACCTGCAGAAAAACAGCCATGACAATCTGCCGATGTGGACGAGCAACGGCAGAAGAAATCTCCCAGCAAACAACGCAGTGCACGAGCTGTGGAAAGCGCATATCTGAACCAACTCGTGATAATGGGTTACCTCAAGAAAGAGCGAAAAGGAAGAAAAGCTTACTTCTACGCTGATAGGGAAACTCAAGGGTGAAAACAAAATGAGCAAAATTATAGCTGTACACTCGTACAAAGGCGGAACAGGAAAAACTCTGCTCTCAGTAAATCTTGCAGCAACTTCGCAAAACAAGGCAAAAAAGTCTGCCTATTCGACCTTGACTTTCGTGCGCCAAGCCTCTTTGCAATTCTAAAAACAAGCAAACGCTGAATGCTGGCTTAACGATTACTTAAATGGAACATGTGAAATCAACAAAGTTCTAATAGACATGAGCAGCAGACTCCAAGAGAACGGTAAATTCTTCGTCGGTCTCGCCAACCCAGCGAACTGAAGCCATAAGAGACATGTCCGCTAAGGATCGAAAATGGGAAATGCGCGCGCTGGGCGGCTTGTTATCTCTGCGGAATACGCTACTAAATGAGTAGAGGGTTTGACTACTTGGTCTTTGACACGAGCCCAGGTCTTCAATACTCTTCTATAAACGCCATTGTGACTGCTGATTTGGTGGTGGTAGCAACAACTGGTGACAGATCTGACGTTGACGGAACTAGACGCATGCTCGATGAGCTTTACAACTTGTTTGAGAAGAAGACAGGTTTGGTCCTTAACAAGGTCCTTGACTCACTTCGAAATCCAAGAAGGATGAAATGGGCAGTAAAGTTCAAGACCACATATCAAGGTGCCGCTGCTAGGGTTTGTGCCATGTTTCTGCGAAATTCTGCGAGCGGAAGGCGGCTTCATTTTCGCTCAGGACAAGCCAGATCATCCTTTCACGAAAATTCTGGATGAGATGGCGAGAAAAATAGAAACGAATGCATTGGACTAGAAGCATCGTGACCTTCTTGTATGGCCTTGCTTACATTGCAGCATCGTCAAATTATAGTAGCCAGGTTTGCTTTAGATAGGGAAATATACCTTGGCAACAATAGACGATACTACATTGTACTTTATTATTGTGCAGGGGTTGTGATTGATATGACCAAAAACGTCATTCTTCCCGAGGTTGTTCATGCCGATTTGACATCAATCAAAGAAGAATTAACTTCACTTACCGGAAAGCCCTTTTCTGATGGAATGACTGTATCGTTGCTAATCGCAATATACCGTGCTCATTTGAGCGAACCATGCGCAAGGGATGCCTTCAGACAAAGGATGGCAAACGCAGATTTTCTGACTCCAGCGGACTTTGAGAGAGCTTGGGACAAACCACCTTCAAGTAGCAAGAAGCGTAAAAGAACCGAGTCGCGGTGAAAGATCCACAATTATATTGAACCATTTTGCGAGAGGACACATGCGCATTCATGAGGATAGAACACAACAACTCAACGAGTCTGAAAGGTGTTCTTCATTCTCGTCTTTGCCTGCAGTTTAATCATTCTGTTTCCGGATAGAATACATGCATGTAATCGCTCAAGAACTCATGATCTTTGATTCGGAACAAATGACTCTTGCAACTGCAGTCAGAAGAGCCAAAGCGTTCTACAGATTCGCTCTCAGTCCTTAGAATATCAGCAACCGCACATTCTTCGGTTCTAACAGCATTCTTGACAAACACTTTCGATATTGCGTCGCGTTATCATTTAGCAAGTAGTCAATGTGCCAAAAGAGTCGTTTATTCTTTCTAAGGTGACGCTTTATTCTTTGTTCCAGATTTAACTGCGCAGAACCAACATAGGCATATAATCCCGGCTTAAATTTCATTTTTCCCAAAGCGCCTATGGTAGGCGAGATTTCATTTTTGATGGTTATTATTAATACATAGATGCCCTTCAAGGTTTAAGCCATCTCTTAGTCGCGCTTAATCAGCGCAACTGTGAGCGTTCACTTCCAATTGCTCCGCGGTTTTTCTAAATTTTATGCGATACATGTTCCTTATCAAGACTGAAACATGTGCTTAAGCGCTTCTTCTAACTGATCGATTTCCTTCAAAACAACATCCGAATGCGCTAGAATCCAGGGGCTCAAACATTCTAATTCAGACACTACCATGACTTTTTTTCCTTTGAGTTTAGCATAGAACAATTCCATACATGCACCCGCGGAAAGCTTTGGCAAGTAGACTACCATTACATCGCATCTTTCGGTATCATCCAAGTCTCTTTTGATAAAATCTGAGGCGGGCACGTTATTCCACCAGCACTGTTCGTCCTTCTCGTAGAGCATTCTTTCGCGTTTCCAAGGATCAATAACCTCTAACTGCAGTCTTTCGCAAATCTCTGTAATCTTTTTCCTGTAATCCTGCTGGTTTTCCATACCCAGAATTGGACCTGAAACGAAGACCTTCGTCGTGAATTCAATCTCCTGCTGAAGCGAGTCCAAGAAGTTCGAGCATCTTAGACACATTGTTGGTCGGAGGCATGCAAGTCTGCCCGTGACATACGTATGCAGTAACTTGACCCTCAATCTTTTCATATGCCTTGTCATTGGCACTAGGTTTATGCATTGAAATCAGTAAACCTGGCAGGTAATACCTTCTCAAAGCTTCAAGCATTTCTGATGTGCTTTTCTCGTGGGTTTCACCGACTATAACGACGTTGAATGTTGGGCCTGCGATGAACTCCAAACCTACAAGCGTGAACGAGTGAGCCGCCGGAGCTCTCTTGATCTCATCGGCAAAGACCTTGAACATTCTGCTTGCAGTCTCCTCAAAAGATGGAGAACCAGTCAAACGACCTAAACGCAAAAGATTCAGAAGGCTCACAGAATTACCCGACGGTAAGGCACCATCATACGCTTCTTTTCTTCTTAGGATTACATCTGATGCGTCTTTTGCTGTGAAATAAAAACCTCCGTTCTTTTCATCCCAAAATCTATCAATCATAATTCCTGTCAAATCCATTGCAGTGCGCAAAATGTTATCATCGAAATTAGCCTCGTAAATTTCAATCAAACCCCATACAAGAAAAGCGTAATCATCCAGAAACCCTTCAATCTCACTTGTGCCTTTCGCGTAACTATGGAGTATCGTCTTCTCGTTTCTCATTTTGCTCATGATAAAATCTGAAGTCTTAACCGCTGCTTGCAGGTATTTTGGATCAGCAAAAACCTGGCCCGCTTTGGCTAAAGCTGCAATAACCAAACCGTTCCAGTCGGTCAAAATCTTGTCATCTTTTGACGGATGGATTCGCCTATCCCTGGCTTCGAAAAGTAAGCTGCGGATATGCACCAACTTGCGACTGAGCTCTTCAACTTCGATTTGCAGCTCTTGAGCAGTTGATTCCAGAGTTTTTTCCAAGTGCAAAATATTCGTGCCTCCTAGCTTTTTATCGGGATTATAGTTTCCATCGGATTGAATACCAAAGATCTTGACGGCAATATCAGCGTCTTCAGGCGGCAAGGTTCTCCTGATCTCGTCCTCTGACCACAAGTAGAACTTGCCCTCCTCCCCCTCAGAATCTGCATCTTGAGCCGAATAGAACCCGCCCTCAGGCGAAAGCATGTCTCTCATTATGTATTCCAAAACTTCCTTGGCGGTAACCTTGAATTCTTCCATGCCCGTCGCCTGGTACGCTTCAATGTAAGCTAAAGTGAGCAGGGCTTGGTCATACAACATCTTTTCAAAATGCGGGACACGCCACTCTGCATCTGTGGAGTATCTGTGAAAACCAAATCCTACTTGATCAAAGATGCCTCCCATCCGCATTGCGGTTAACGTCTTCTCCACCATTGCCATTGCTGTTTTGTCCTTTGTTCTATTCCAATATCTCAGCAGAAAGAGTAGATTATGCGGTGACGGAAACTTGGGAGCGAAACCAAATCCGCCGTTGTCTTCATCGAAGTTTTGAGAAAACCATTCGAAGGCGTTCTCCAAAACCTCCATGCCCAACTCACTTTCGGAATGGTTGCCCTCACTTTTTTCCACGCTACGTATAATATCCGTGCCCAGATTTTCAAGATCATTACGACGAGTTGCCCAAATTTGCTCTATCTGCGGTATCAGATCCATCATTCCGATAAGGCCAAACCTACTTTGCTTTGGGACGTAACTTACTGCGAAAAAGGGTTTCTTATTCGGAGTCATCACAATATTGAGAGGCCAACCGCAACTTCGACCCATACGCTGGCACACTGCCATGTAGGCGCCGTCTATGTCAGGCCGTTCCTCTCTGTCAACCTTTATGCAAACAAATGCCTTGTTCATGAGTTCCGCTGTTTCTTCATCGTTGAAGCACTCTTCCGCCATTACATGACACCAGTGACAAGTCGAATAACCTATGGAAACAAAAACTGGTTTATCTTCTACCCTAGCCCTCTCGAACGCCTCTGAACCCCATGGATACCAATCTACGGGATTATGAGCATGCTGAAGCAAATAGGGGCTTTTTTCACGTATTAACCTATTAGATTTCCGATTTGTGGTCTCGCTGTTCACAATTCTCTTACCTCTGTTGAATCGATCTCAGGCTCTGCGGGTTCGACTGCTCTCAGTATTTCACGCTGAGATAGAGCAGGACAATCAATGCCAAAAACTCGAAGAGTTCTGGCAACAACGCAAAGGGTCCAAGTCCGAATGCAATGAAACCGAAGATTCCCATGAATAAGGGATTAGCAGTCAACGTTCTTAAAAGAAAGACTGCCGAGAACAAGATAAGCCCAAACGTGAACGGTGACCTAATTTTCCTGTATATGTCAATGTAGGTAGTCAAAAGGTAACATAACAGCGCCACATTAACAGTGGAGACTACAGTCTGTGCAATATAGAAGAATTCAAAATCAAAACGGACGCCTCCTGGGGGCGAGGGCGTTGAGGAAACAACGATGAAGGAAGCGTGGATACAGCCCAAAAAGTTGCTAAAAGTGCTATAGCTACTAATGTTACGATTACTACCGACCAAATCTTAATGCTACTATTCATACGTGTGTCCATTGTTTTCTCTCCTTTTTCTACTTTTTCCATAATTTGTCCTGAATCTCCTCAAACAAAACGTAATTCTCTTCCATGACTTGAGAAAGGAAGTAAGTCGCTCCGTATTTGTCGCCCACAGATGAAATTATCCTGTTTTTCTCAAGAACCGTTAGATGATGTCTCACTGTCTTATAGTCAAGTCTTAGAAGAGTCGCCAGTTGGTTTGCGTTTTGAGGCGTCTCTTTGATGACTTCAACTATTCTCGCACGAGTAGGGCCGCCTCGAGTGCCTGCAAATAACCATCCGAGCAAATATTTCAACGAACGGGTGTTTGCAGACATTCATAATTCTCCATGCATGGCGAGATTTCTTATCAAGCTTTATTCAGACTGGTATTATAAATCTGTCTCCTATCGTGAGTTATCTTCAATTTCTGAATTTCTTCAATTAAGGAGTTGTAATTTGCCGATTCGGTATGCAATATTTTTCGATTTGGGAAAGAATTGGGTATATTCTTAATAATGTTCATCGCAGCAGTCTGCGATTGTGCAAGAGGTATAACATTTGGGTGTTGTAACGAGAGCTTTCAGAAATATCTCCCGGAGAAAAATCCGAGCTTTGCTTGTAATCATTGCCTTAGGTTTTTCAATGGCTATCATGATTTCTATTCCAGCTGGAGCAATTGCAAATCAGGAGCGCACTCTCGGTTTGACCGAGAACCTCGGAAACACAATCTCTCAGACTAGTGCATCAATAAACGAAACATTAACGCAAATAGACTGCACGCTGACTCCGAGTTTCGAAGGCTTTGGCTTCACTCAGCCTCCAGATTCTAGCAGCGGCTTCACGCCTCCGGGTTTCGGAAGCGGATCAACTCCTCCCTCAAACGGCAATTTCACGCCTGGTCAATTTGGCGGTGGTTCCATGCCCGGTCAATTTGGCGGTGGGCCAGTTCGGGGGTGGCGGCACTGTTGCCATGAATGAGACACTTTACTCAGATATCAGCTCCGTTGAAGGCGTCGCTGCTGTTGCACTTGTTCTTGATGCCTCTGAAGGAGAAAACCAAACGATAACATCCCCGGACGGAAGGACCTTCACACGTCTCAATACGAAATATATAATTGAAGGAATCCAGCTGTCCTCAACTCTGGTAGACAACTACCCTATTCTACCGACAAACATAACTGCTGGAAGGAACCTCCAAGCAGGAGATAGTGGGGTTGTTCTTCTAAGCGAAAACAATTCTGCTTATTTTGGGGCTACAGTTGGAGATGAAATAGAAATCTTGGGACAAACCTTCGAGGTCATTGGCATTCACGGATCATCGGGAGTGGGAGACCAGACGACACTCTACATGAACCTTTCTGATGCTCAGACGCTAACTGACAATACTGGATATATAACAACCCTTCACGTGTTTACCGTAGACAGTTCGGTTGTGACTGAGGTAGCCAGTTCGATAAGTGCTTTACATCCGGAACTCAGTGTCAGTACGGCTCAAGAGCGTTTAGACCAGCTTGAGGCTTTGCAGACAAGTTATACCACGGCTCTTGAAAATGCTCAAGCCTCTGTAGATCAAATGCAAACGACCGCATTTGGAGAAATCGTCGTAGCAGTTGCTGCCACGAGTCTGATTGTCTTGTTCGTGATGCTGTATACTGTGCGGGAAAGAACTAAGGAGATAGGCACGCTCAAGGCGATAGGCTTCAGCAATTGGACTGTTATGCGCCAGTTTATGCTTGAAGGAATACTGCTAAGTGTGGTAGCGGGCATTGTTGGAATCGCTATAGGCAGCGTGGCTGCACCGGTGCTTTCAGGATTGTTGCTCCCTACAGTATCGACTCTCGGAGGGGGAGGCACTTTTGGACGCGTTTCTTCGACAATGTCATCTGCGACTGCAAGCATCACCCCAGAACTCATACTCGTTACTATCGGTGCAGCTGTACTGTTAGGCGCTCTGGGAAGTTTGTATCCGGCTTGGCGAGCATCTAGAACGAGACCTGCAGAGGCGATGAGATATGAGTGAAGCAGTATTGAAAATAGAAAACCTGTCAAAGGACTACATCCTCGGCAAACGCAAAGTCCATGCGCTTTCCAACTTGAATCTAAAAGTGAACGAAGGCGAGTTTGTGTCTATCATGGGGCCTTCAGGATCTGGAAAAACAACACTGCTAAATGTTCTGGGATGCATAGACAAACCTACGAGTGGGCAGGTTCTCCTAGATGGTGTTAATGTTGCCGAACTTCCAGAAGGAGAGCTTTACAAGATAAGGCGAGACAAAATCGGTTTTGTATTTCAAACTTTCAATTTATTGCCCTATTTAAACGCCAGAGAAAACGTAGAATTGCCGATGGAGAACACGAAGAAATCGAAGAGTGAGAGAAGCCAGAGGGCAAGCGAACTTCTGAATATGGTTGGCCTTTCGGGAAGGGAAGATCATAGACCGCAACGCCTTAGCGCTGGAGAACAGCAAAGAGTAGCGATTGCACGAGCATTGGCTAACGACCCAGCAATAATCTTGGCAGACGAACCCACAGGTAACCTAGACGGGAAGAATAAGCGCGAAATTGTCAGTCTCCTCGCAAACCTCAACCTTAATCAAGGAACGACCATAGTCGTGGTCACCCACGACGGACATGTAGCTGCTCACACGGAACGGCTTCTTTTCTTGCACGATGGAAAAATAACCAAAGAAAAACAAGGTCTTCACCTAGTAAAAAAGAAGTTATTATGCCCGTACTGCAACAGCCCCATTCAAGCAAATGATAAGATCTGCTCGTCGTGCAGCAAAAGGTTGAGTGATTGAGAGGGAAAAGAAGTTGGAAACAAATCAAACATTAAAGAAACCCCGTCTTATCAACTACTTTCATCGTGATTGTCATCCTAGTCAAGTCCAATGATTGGAGGGATTTTGGGATATTCCGCAAATTACGTGCTTCATTACGCAAAATTCAAATGATCTGCAAAAACAAGTTTCCGTTCTTCAGAGTCAGGTTTCAGCTCTTCAATCTGGGCAAAATTCTAATGCTGCAAACAACGTCTACTTGACAGGGGAAAATGCTTCACTTGCTCAGCTCTACGCGCAAATTAAGGATTCAGTCGTTATTGTCCGCGGGCTAATAATAACATACGATATGTTCCACAGATCATACTATTCGCAGATACAGGGTTCAGGATTTGTCTACGACTACGCAGGGGAGATGGTGATAATTACAAATTACCACGTAATAGAAGATGTCATCAACATCACTGTAACCTTCATAAACGGAAATGGCTATCCGGCTACTGTTCTTGGCTCCGATCCCTACGCCGATCTGGCAGTGCTTTCAGCAACTGCTCCGGAGAGCGAGTTTAGCCCACTTGAAATGGTGAGTTCATCCACTCTGAATGTAGGGGACCCCCTGATCGCAATCGGAAATCCTTATGAACTAGCTGGTTCGATGACCACAGGCATCGTAAGCGCTCTAGGAAGAACAATCACTGAAGATCTATCTGGGGGTTATCCAATAGCAGACGTCATACAAACGAGCACTCCTATAAATTCAGGCAACTCCGGAGGTCCCCTGATCAATTATCAAGGACAAGTTGTCGGCATAACAACCGCGATTGTCAGCGACTCTCAAGGACTAGGCTTTGCCATCCCTTCTAGCGACTGTGCTAAAAGAAATCGGATCTCTAATTGCAAACGGATCCTATGATCAACACTCAACTATAGGCGCATCAGGAACAGATATGACCTACGAAATTGCACAAAAAATAAACACAGACGTGACTTACGGCTGGCTGATTACGCAAGTTACAGGCGGTGGACCTGCAGATCAGGCAGGATTGAAAGGGGGAACTCAGCAAGTAGTCATTGGCGGACAAAACATCGTGATCGGTGGTGACGTGATAATCGAAATAGACGGTACAAGAATAAGGAACATGGACGACATGTCAAGCTATCTCGAAGCAAACACACTGCCTGGTCAAATAATAGATGTCACCATAGTCAGAAATAGCGAAGTCTTAACGCTCTCACTCACCCTTGGAAACCGCCCCGCAATAACCTAAGATGTCACGCCGCATGCTCAATGAAAGTCTAAAAGCAATTATTGCCTCGTAGAAGTGTTCTACGGAGGAGGCCTTTTTTGGGCGTATTGGTATCTCCGGGGTTTTCCTTCCCTTGTTAGAATTCCGTCTTTTACAAGGTCAATCAGGGCATGTGCAACGGCGGTTCGATCATAGTGAAACCCTCGACGCGCCATTTCAGCGTGGACTTCACTCAGTCCCCTTGAATGATTGAACCAGTTCTCCTCCCAGAGTTTCTGGATGACACCCTTGCATGTTTCCGCTCTGGCTGGTGGGGCTTGTCTTTCGATGAGGCGAGTGTCTTTCATGCGTTCAGTAACTGTTGCGAGTATTCTGTCTACGGCGGTCTGTATCTGGTCTTCTTGAGATTCTATTTCAAACTCTATGTCGCCTATTTTCATTTTGACCCGTATTGGTGGTTTTTGCGGTTTTTCTGTCAAGCCCTCACCTGTTGATTATTGTATTGTACAAGATGTACATGCACAACACTTAAATATTCCCATCATCCCATATTGGCTATTGGTGAATCTTGGTGATTGAACAATACACTATAACAACAACCCCGAAATATAATTTTCCACAACCATCCATGGACACGACACTGCCCCAACGATTCCTTGAACAAAGCGTTCATTCGCTCAAACAAGTGCAGCACCAAACCTTTCAACTAAATCAACAGCCCTTTCAACAACTGAACACTTACGATCAAGACCCAGCAAACCTGCAATTGAACCGCACACCTATACATATCAAACCAAACCACCAAGAGACAACAATCGCTGCCATAGACACCTCTACAATAAAAATAGGTGAAACAAGCACTGGAATTATAGTCGCTATTCGAGGTGCAACTGTATGGAAACAGAATCGGGGTTATCGCTACACTCGACTTGGGCCTTTCATATTTCACATTACTGAAGAAAACAAGAAAGAAGTCTATAACATACTTGAACGTGCCTACTTCATCACTCGATACGAAACGTCTCACTTCTACGCACCAAGTTTGCTGCAGATGCCTACGCGCTTAGCAAGCCTACTTGAAAGATGGCTCCAAACCATGATTGCCAAAACAGTCACAAACGGACTTATCCTACTCGATGGCAGTCTTACCTCGGGAACTATCGACACACCCGTACACAGAATGAAGGACATACTTGACCTCGCAAGGAAAAACCAGAACGTAGTCCTAGCTTTCAGCAAAATGACTACGCTTCGGACAAACGGCTATCTCATAACCGACCAACTCCCAAGCAGCGAGACCCCTTATCTGCTCGAGACTTCTGGCTTAGGACTCAAACCGCCGACCGTACTTTTAGGCGAAATCTACGTAGCCAGATTAGGCAAGTCAAACTACGCCTTCAGACTAGACATCGACAAGGAAATCAAGGCCTCAAAACGAGTAGAAGCCGTCGAAAGACTCGTCGGAAACGACCTTTACAATCAGAATTATCCCGAAACGCTTCGATTATCCCACATTCTTTGTACTTTCACAGCAAACGAAGTCCTGGCGATGCAGCACTTCATAACACACAAGCACGGCATCCGGATAGTCAACAGACCAGATATGCACCGTCTTCTCTTCGGCCCGTTTGGCAAAGGAGAAATCTACGCATGAAACTCTACAAAAAAGAAGGCAACATCATACAAGTTTTATGCTTTCCAACAGAGAATGCTGAAAAAGGTGACTATCTACTGATTGAAGACTCTGAAGCTGGAAAAGCTCTGATTGCACAAGTGATTGATGTACAGTTCGCAGCAGTTCCAGGCGTTCTCGAGGAACTATTACGGACACTCCCCGACGGAGGCGAACCCATACAAGGCGAAGACATAGATCCAATGGAAATAGCGCCCCATATCACATACATTCAAGATGCCAGTCTACTCATCTGCAAAATACGAGCCACTTTCCAAAATGACATGCTTAGCCCCAGCAGCAGCTGGCTTCCCTCCCGTTCACAATCTCTAATAAAGAAATTATCAATCCCGCTGTTGCTGAGACTCGCCAAGGTTGAAGGAAAACTTCCAATAATTCTTGGCGGCACAAAAGATGCGTCGCTATTGACAATAGATGCCTCAGCCATAGATGGAAATCTAAACATCATAACGGGAAAGAAGGGTTGCGGCAAATCTCATTTGAGTAAGCTCCTCATGGTCAGCCTCTTAGGCTATGGTGCAGCTGTGGTAGTTTTTGATCTTAACGGCGAATACTCGAGTTTGGGATTATCCGCAGATGGAAAAAGAAACATGTATTTCGATAAAATTCATGCTCTGTCGCCGTCGCAGAACTTCAAAGTTGCCGTCAGCCAATTGCACCTCAACGTGGTCATGGGTATTCTTGTTCACGCTCTTCATCTTCCGGGAACAAGTGCTCGCGAGTTCAGGCGCATTTGGAAACAACTAAAAGACAAAGACAATCTCACCCTGTTTAGTCTTGGAGAGGCAATTCGCAACCTAAACTGCAATCAACATGTTCGAGATGCGCTCTCCTCCCGCTACCATTCCCTCGTTAACTCCGGTTTCTTCACGGACACACCCGCAGAAGCAACACTTTTGGAAGAATGCCTGTTGAAAGCAAACGATCAAGGAGGCGCCATAATAATAAACCTGAAAAACACAAGCACAATAGATCGACAGATTGTAGTCGAATACGTTCTGGGAAAACTTGTGGATTCACTAAGCAGTTGGAAACTCAAAGCTGCCTTCTTATTCGCTGAAGAAGCACACTTGTACCTCCGCGAAACTTACTGGGACGACATAGTAACACGTATGCGCCATTTTGGGCTATTCACCACTTTCGTAACAAATCAGCCGGACACAATTCGGGAAAACATTTACCGCCAGGCGGACAACATTTTTCTTTTCAATTTCACCAACGAGCACGACCTAGATGTCGTTAGCAGGGCTGCACGCGTAGATGCTGAGACAGTCCGAAGCATCGCAAGGGACTTGCCGCCGCATCACTGCCTAACACTCGGACGGGTCGTTCATGACTTCCCGATCGTTGCTAGAGTTAGGACTTTGGACCTGAAGACGATGGGAGAGACGCGCCTATTCTTTAAGAATATGAATTGAGTGTTTCCAGTCTTTCTCTGTTCTCGTGGAAGAAAAGTCGAAAAGAACTTGTCAAGTTGTACGCTTCCACTTCGCCAAATGGCACCCATCTCAGCTCACCAGCATCGCTTGCTGCTTTCGGCACTCCACTTCTTACTTTGGCGTGGTAATCGATTATCACAAAGTGATATTTCACCTTGCCCTCATCATCGAGCTCTATGTCATCCACAACGTCAATCAAGCTGACTTCTAAAACGTCTAAGCACGTTTCCTCTTTCACTTCGCGAATGACCGCTTTCTCAAGGTTTTCGCCGAGATCCACCAAGCCGCCTGGGATGCTCCACTTGTTCCTGCCAGGTGAATTCTTTCGCTTCTCAAGCAGAATTTGGCTATCCTTAACTATGATCGCACCTATTCCGACAGTTGGTTGGTTTGGGTACAGTCTTTTCACCTTGGGTACGCTTGGTTTACTCATATCGCAGCGCTTCCACAGGTTTGAGTTTCGAGGCGCGCCAAGCCGGATATATGGCGAAGATCACGCTGATTCCTATTCCGAAAACCAATGCACCTATCACCACTTCTATTGTCAGAACAGGGGTTATTGTTAATGCGCTACCTATGATTCCGCCTCTTCCAAGGAACAATGCAACTGCGTTGGCTAGAATCCAGCCCGATACGATGCCAATTACGGCACCGATCAAGCCTATTATCACTGATTCTGTCAAGAATATGTACAGTACTGTTCTGCTTTTCATGCCAATAGCTTTTAGGATGCCGATTTCTCGTGTACGCTCGATCAAAGAGACAATCATAATGTTCATTATTCCTATGCCCGCAACTAGGAGCGAAATGGCTGCGATTCCTCCTAGAAACAAAGATATAGTCGAAAAGATTGTGCCAAGCAAGCTTGATACGGCGGTGGCAGAAACAACGGAAACCTGATCGCCGAAGTAGTCCGTGATTGCCTTAGAGGTGCTGTTAATCGTGGCTGCGTCACTAGTTTCTTAACTTCACAATTATGAGGTCGGCCTCATCAGTGCCGAAGAACTCTTCTGCTTGAGTCAGCGGAACATAGATACCTGTGTCGGAGGGACCTCCGATTCCGAAACCCCCTATTCTATCGAGTACTGCGGCAACGTGTGCTGTATAGGTCTTGTTTGCAAACGGAATCACGGTGTTGTTCGTCCAAGTAATGTTGACTTCATCATTTGCCTGAACGAACAGTGTTCCGTTGAATCGAGGGTCGCTTATACGCGCACCAACCACTATGTCCTCATTAGAAGGATTCAAGGGTATGTTGCCGGTCGCAGCAACAAACGTCGTAGAATAAGCATTTGTATACTGAGAGAAATTGACGCCTGAAATGGCGGTAACTACTCTGGTAACGCCTGAGCCGTTTTGAATATAGCCTGCTTTTTGAACGACGGCAAAGGATGTTATGATATCGGGTGAGAGAGCGTTAATTTCATCAGTATAATTGATGTGCAAAGGCGCGCTTGAACTGGAGCCACCAAAGCCTCCGCCCCCAAACCCACCGCCACCTTCGCCACCACCTAAAGCACTTGAACCTGGAACAACGATGAGTGTGTCTGCAGAAAGTCCTCGTTCAAGTTGATTAGTTATGCTGGTTTGAAGTCCTTGCGTGATGGATAGTAACGCAACAATGGCTGCGATTCCTATGACAACGCCCAGGGTCGTCAGAGCTGCCCGAAGTTTACGAAGTTTAATTGCGCTAAAAGAGTAGGAAAAAACATCAGATATTCTCATGCTAATTCACCAGGTCTAATGTGATTACGCCGTCAAACATCTGCACTTTTCTCTTAGCTTCCAGAGCCAGGCGCTGATCATGTGTTACCATGATAATGGTTACGCCATCTCCGTTGATTTTTTTAATTAGATTCAAAACTTCTCGAGCTGTCTTAGAGTCTATGTTGCCTGTTGGTTCATCCATCAGAAGAAAACGAGGATCATTTGCCAAAGCCCTAGCGATAGCGACGCGCTGCTGTTGGCCCCCGCTAAGCTCGGCGGGCTTATGATTTATTCGATCTTTTAAACCCACGGTTTCAAGCAGTTCTTGGGCACGTTTTGTTCTTTCACTCTTATTTCTGCCATTTATTGACATAGCAAGTTCCACGTTGTCTTTTGCCGTGAATCTGGGAATGAGGTTGAAGAACTGAAAAACAAAGCCTATTCGAAGCCTCAGGTCGGCCAGTTGGTTGTCGTTTAAGGTGGAAACGTCCACACCGTCAATGGATAGCTTTCCGGCAGTCGGTTTATCCAAGGCTCCAATCAGGTTCAGGAGGGTCGACTTGCCGCTTCCTGAAGGCCCGAGAATGGAGAGGAAATCTCCGCTTTCGACTCTTCAGGTTTACGCCTCGAAGTGCTTCAACTGGGATTTTCCCAAGCATGTACGTTTTCCTCAAATCTATTGCTTCAACAACCAGCGCCATAAACATCCCTTAGTTTCCAGTTCATGCATCCATAATTATTTGTTCAGGTAACGCCACGAGAGCACTATTCCTATTGTGGTCAATATTGCAGCGAAAATGCCCACATATGCGAAGTCAAAGGCAAGTTTCATGTAGTCCGTGTTGAAAATCAGGAGTTGTCTCATGCCGTCTATTGTGTATGACATTGGGTTGACATTAGCTACTGCCTGCAACCAGCCGGGCATTTTGTCGATTGGGAAGAAAGCGCTGCTTGCGAATGTCAAGGGCAAGTTGAGCAGGTTCATAACGGCCATTGGTGTCTCCACTCTTGTTGACCTTATGTTGACAGCGATAAACAAAGAAGACAAGCCCATACATATCAGGAAAAGCATCGCGAACACTCCGAGTATGCCGAGTGGAGTGAAGCTTGCTCCAACTTGAAAGCCAAATGGAATAGCAATTACCAGGATTACGCAGCTTGGAACATTGACCGCAAAGTTGCGGACAAAACCTTAGACACAATTATCACGGCTCGTGATACAGGAGTGCTTAGCACTTTGTTCAAGAAGCCCAGGCGCCTGTCCCATACGACGGACATCCCGCTGAACATTGTAGTGAAGAGTGCTGTAAAAGCGATCATTCCTACTGCCATAAAGGATATGTAACTAGTTGTCCCGAAGGTTCCCTGCATTATTTTAGTCTGCAAACCCGAGAAATATTGTCCTAGTTGAATGAGTTGTTCCTGGCTAAGCGGGGGGGTTATTATTGGAGGCGAAAATTCGTTTGTACTAATTAAGCTGCTCAGATTTAGAGCGTTTCCTAGCAATCCCAACCAAATGATGGGTTGAATCAAAGTAAGAGCGAAAACCACTGGTGCCTTGTACCATTTCTTTAGTTCTCTATTAGTCAGAGCCCAGAGACCATGTAGTTTATTCTTTGAAACACCATTCGTTTCGCTCAACTGTGTGACCTCCTCATCATTGCTCTCCGGGCAAACTTATCCTCACCTGATTCGTTCGCGGCGTCACGCATCGACTTACCAGTATACTGAAGGTAAACCTCGTTTAACGATGGTTTTGCCAGGGAAAGCTTAGTAACGACTAGACCATGCTTCCTCAAAGCTTCAATTATGAGTGGTGCCGTTACTTCGCCGTTTTCAGACTTAATCAAATAAGAACCATTTTCTCTTGTTACTTCTTTAACGTGTGGAATTTTCTTAACAAGTTCTGTGATATCGGTATCTTTCTGAATGCTTAGATTGATTATGTCTCCGCCTAGACTATCCTTCAATTCTGTTGGTGTTCCGACAACAATTATTTTTCCGTGGTCAATTATTGCAATACGATCGCAGAGAGCATCGGCCTCTTCTAGATAGTGAGTGGTCAAGAAAAGAGTCATGCCAAATTCTTTCTTTAGAGTCTTGACGTAATTCCATGTGGCCGCCCTTGTTTGAACATCTAAGCCCAAAGTTGGCTCGTCGAGAAACAGAAGTTTAGGTCGGTTAATCAGGCCGCACGCGAGTTCAAGTCTTCTGCGCATGCCTCCTGAGTAGGTCTCAACTCTCTTATCCCTAAATTCTGTTAGCTCAACAAGGTCAAGAAGCTCCGTCGCCCGTTTTTGCGAAATTCCCCGGGGGATTCCGTACAAATCAGCGCACAGAAGTATGTTCTCGCATCCGGTAAGGTCTTCGTCTGCAGTGTATTCTTGGGGAACAACACCAATTGAGTTCCGTACTTCCATGCTTTCTTTGGCTATGTCGTTTCCGAGAATGTATGCGTGCCCCTCTGTGGGCTTCAGGACCGTTATCAGCATGTTTATCGTGGTGGTCTTTCCAGCGCCGTTGGGACCTAGAAATCCAAAGATTTCACCCTTTTTGACGCTGAAATCTATGTGGTCAACGGCCACAAGATGATGATTGAAAACTTTGGTTAAACCTTCAGCCTTAATTATATCTTCACTCATCCATTTCACCTTTAAGTTTCTCATTTATTTTTTCGAGTTTGTTTGAAGTCTCGTTGACTAGCGCTGAGAGATTCGTCCAGAATCTGCTCAGAGTACTTTTTTTCCAGTGAACTGCCCAAATGAAATATCGCTATGCCTAAGCGCTTCATACAACTTTGAATTTCAGCAGCTTTTTCCGCTGGAATCTTCATGAGAAAGCTATCGAAGAAGGAACCCGGAAGAAAACCTGCTTCCTGCCTGAATTTTCTTCTGATTTTTTCCTGCTCATCGAGCAGCATCTTTCCATGGTTTGTTAGCTCGTAACGTTTCAGTCCATCTTCAGCAGACAACTCGTTTATATAACCTTTCTCTTGCAGTCGGGCCAACAATGGGTATATTGAGCCAGGACTTGGCTTCCAAAATCCACCCGTGTGATTTTCAATTTCAATCATTATCTCAGACCCCGACCTGGGCTTCTCGTTAAGCATTTCGAGAACATGGTAACGTATGAAGCCTTTAGGGACCATGGCGGTGTGCCGCAACCATTTTTTTTGAGCAAACACAAATATCACTATTAACCTCAACAGTGATATCAAAGGTGATATTTAAACTTAAAGGTAGGAAAACGTTGAATAAAACTCAACTTATCGTTGTGCCAACTTCTTGACCTTTAAGCGCCGCCAAGACGTTTTCAGGCTTGAATCCATTTACGACGACCAATTTCATGCTGCTGCGACGTAAAATCTTAACAGCTTCAGGATCTATGATTTGATGAATTCCGGCCTTATGCTTACTTTCGGAAAAGATCTGCGCTAAATCGTTGTAGGATAAACGGTCAAGCTTTACCGCATCTGCGTAACTTCTCGGATCTTTGTTATACACACCTTCCTGGTCCGTGCCTTTGACAACCAAGTCAGCAACTATATGTTCGGCGACAAGAGCTGCGACTGCGTCAGTTGTGATTCCCGGCTTCAGACCACCCATAACCGCCACTTTTCCATCTTCCAAGCAATTAGCCGCATCTTCGAGTGTAATGGCTATCTTTTCGCAACTGAGCTTTTCAAGTCTCTTGAGAAAGAGCTGAGCAAAAAGTCGCGAAACTGAAATAGCGATTTCATCCTGGGCTTGCATGTTGAGCCCTAGCTCTCTTGCAGTTCCAATGAACTCTCGAGCTAGTGATCCCCCGCCAACAACAACTGCAATTTCATGACTTTGTTCTCTAAGTCTTTTCACTACATCCACATATTTACTCATTAGTTTTGTATTGATCGGTGAGGCTACAACTGAACCGCCAATTCTGAGCACTATGCGCAAGGGTATCCTCTCTGGTTGTTTCTATAATACGAAATTATCAAGTTAAAAACCTTACAATTAACATCGAAAGACCTTGATTTTTCTGCGAGGGCTATGATGCGAAAAAGCTCGCGTTAATGAGAGTAATCCGCCATTGCTACCGCGAAAACATAAGAATTTGTAGCGACGAGGTGAGGCAAACAGCTGCTGCTTGAGAAAATAGAAGTGACCATCAGCCCGCAGAAAGAACGGAGCAGAGGTTTAGTGTGCCTATTTGATGAGTTTCCTTCTCATTAGAACAATGGATAATACGAAGAAAAACAGTGCAACGAAGAGCATCCAGATAACACTTAACCCAGCCAATGCTTCTGGACTAAGACCGAGGAAAGACTCCATTCTTCCAAGCACAAGCCCTCTGGTCAAACCAACCAAATGTGTAAGCGGCAAGACGGCCAGAGCTACAGTTTGAAGTACACTGGGCAAGACCGTCAAAGGGAAAAACGTCCCACTGAGCAAGAACATAGGCGTAATAAACAAGAACGAGGGAAAGTTGAAGAAATCAATGTTCGCTGCTAGCGCTGTGAAACACATACCCAGAGATGCAAACAATAGCCCGCCCAAGAATGCAAGCACTGGCACAAAAAGGGCCAAAGGTGAAGACACCAACCCAAAAGCCGCAACTATTACCAACACTATTGTCCCATTGATCGTCGCGCGTGTTGCACCCCACAAAAGTTCACCTGCTATAACCTCATCCAAATTGATGGGCGTGGCAATTATGGCATCAAAAGTCTTCTGGTAATACATGCGCACAAAAGAGGCGTACGTACATTCAAAGAAACTGCCATACATAACTGCAATGGAAATTAATCCGGGACCTATGAATTGAATGTACGAGCTTCCTTCAATCGTACCCGTAATAAGTGCCCCTAAACCCACGCCAAACGCTGCAAGATACAGGATTGGCTCAAGAAGAGCTGGAAGGAAATTAACGAAAATTGTTTTTGTAAAGACATCGAAATTTCTCCGCCATACACTCCAAACACGGTAAGTGAGTTTGGGTAATAGTGAATTGCTCGATAGGCGTTTATTCTTGATTGTCATTCACGCAGTTTTCTCCCTGTCAACTTTAGGAAAACATCTTCCAAATTGGCATTCCGGATATTCATCGGTACACCTGGAAATTTGCTCGCTATTTTTTCAAAAGTGCCGTGTGGCTGATCAGTAAAGACGCGAATTTGGTCACCAAAGATTTCGATCCGGGCATCGGGCAACTCTTCTTTCAATGTCTTCAAGGTGCTTTCGTCTACTGACATTTCCAAAACCTCTTCGCCCATGTGTTTCCTTACGAGTTTTTGAGGTGAGCCTGTTTCGATTATTTTACCGTTGTCTATGATTAAGACTCTGCCGCACAAAGCAGCTGCTTCCTCCATATAATGCGTGGTTAGAATTATGGTAACACCCCGTTTCATTAGGAAGCGTATTTCGTCCCACACAATATGTCTGCCCTGGGGATCTAATCCTGTGGTCGGTTCATCTAAGAGAAGAATCTGAGGTTCGTTAATCAGTGCTCGTGCGATTATCAAACGTCGCTTCATACCGGTGGAGAGTTCCTGTATAGACTTTGTTTGCTTTTCTTCTAGTTGGAAGAATTTCAGCAAATCCGAAGCTCTCTTTGCAGCTTCAGTTTTCGGGATGTCAAAGTAGCGCGCATAGACTTGTAGGTTTTTGATGACGGTGAAGTCGGGGTCGAGGTTATCCTCTTGGGGAGCTACACCGATTATTTTTTTGATGTCACGAGATTGAGTAGACGTGTCCATTCCGGCCACCGTTAGTGAACCTTCAGTCAGGGGCAAGAAGCAGTAGATCATTCGCACCGTGGTAGTCTTTCCTGCGCCATTAGGACCTAGGAAACCGACACACTCTCCCTTATAGACTTCAAAGTCTATATGATCAACTGCCACAAAATCATTGAATTTTTTTGTTAGATTACGGGCTTTTATAAGGACTTCTGAAGAATTCATTTCAGTTCACGTGGGTAACGCTGGAAATAACTTAACTTACTCTCTTTCCAGGACTGATTTAAACTTTTTTAGAACGCTCTTTGCTCTTTTCGTGGGTGCGAACATGTTTTCTCTATATCGCCATGTCCTTTATGGTATAGAGCTTCGGTATCCTCAAAATTCCTAACCCTAAAACTAAAATAGTGTGCCTAGGAATCATAGATTATGTCCAATTCTGAATCTGGGCGCAAAATCTCTGTCGTAATAATTCTTATTCTCCTCCTCATTGCTGGAATAATCGTCTACTATTATGCGGTTGGCTTCTCCAGTTTTTCCAGAGAAACGGCGGTCTCAATTCATGATGATATTCTTCAGGGACTATCCGGACTTGGATCAGTTGCCATCGCAGTCATAATTTTCAGAATTCAGAGTCTGGAGAACCGAAGTAATTCAATCGAGCAATCCACATTAAACTACATATCTCAGACCATGGGCTGGACGTATCCAGAATGGACTTCATCGCTCGAGAACGATATTAAGAGCAAAGTCATAACGAACCGATATTACACAAATCAGCGTCTAAAGGACGACGTGATCGTAGTTGCAGAAAAGGATCGGCAACAGAAAAGGCTCGAAGAATCCTTGGATTTGCACATCAGGATACAGCAAACGATACGTAGGATAAGAAATGACGTTTTTTCATGCGTGCTCTTCTTATTGCTACCCTTGCTCCTTAGTTTGCTGTTGTTGATGGTCTCTGATTTCTTAGATTTGTTTTGGACTTTTGCATCGGTTTCGGTAGTGGTTTTGATGGGGTCTTTAGGGATTATGCTTTTGATGAAGATGGTTTTAGGATCGACTGTTAGAGGATCGGAACATTCAAAGAGAATTTGACAAGCAAACCGATGATTCATTTTTCCACTTCTGGTGAGGGAGCTACACTCTGCGCTCGGAAGTTTCTCCAATTCCGCTTTTCGGTCTTTTACAGACGGTACAGAATAGGTCAGATTTTCCAGTTGATGGTGGGGAGCATGAGAACAAATCGTGCTAAGCTCGATATAGACTTAAGAGTTATAAATAGAATATAGGCAATCATAATGTAGGGATGCTACCAGTGGCTGATTCAAGTGGGAAGACGGTCAAAAGCGGTAGGTTTAGTACGTTAGGGCTGCTTCTAGTTACCCTGATTATCGTCGGAGGTATCTTTTCAGCCATTTTAGGAGCAACTCAGGAAAATTTCATCACTTCAGTCGAGAATATTGTTATTGTTTTGTTGAACGTGGCTATCAATGCTTTGTATTTGCTCGGTGCCGGAATGGTGACTCTAGGCTCCATTTTGGTCACAATTCGTTATGTAAAAGCAAAAATGATTGATCCTTCTAAGCCTTTCGTGGGTGTACCTCGTGCACGTTATTTGACGCTGAGTTTGGAATTCTTCATAGGTGCCGAAATTATAAAGACTGTGGTGGTCAGGACATACGAAGAGTTTCTTCTGCTGATTTTTGTCATCATCAGCAGGGGACTTTTCAGTTTAATCCTGTACTTAGACCGCAGGTGGCATGGAGCGGAGGACACAAAGTAGCTGTTTTTTGCTCAGTTGCGCCATTTTTGTGACTCTTAATGTTTAGTTATTTTTGTTTGAGAACCATCATTCATCTAAGATTTGACCATCAAGATTTAAATCTTGGTTCGGTTCTTTTGAAGAGATATTTCATACTCACGGAAGCGACAAATACGAGGCTTAAATCAGATAATACAAAAAAAGAAGAAATTCGACTCTTCTCAAGCAGTCTATTTGAAGTCGCATCTGATCTCAGAAAAGTTTTAAACTTTTGTACTAGTGATCGACATGGATCATTCAATGAATTTGGAAAAGACACGCATATCCTTAAGTGCGTAAATTGCAATCATAGATTCTTTGAAGTTGAGACTGTAGCTGGAACTGGTTACGAGGAAGGGGGAAGAATATTAAATGCTCGTTGAATCAATCATTGCATTCATCCTGATTTTGACAACCGCCTCAGTCATATATGCCATGGGGAGACGTGTTTCGCCAAAACCGGTTCAAAGCGAGGGTGAACGTTCGACTTATGCTTGTGGAGAAAATGTTGTTTTCAGCGGACTAAGGGTCAATATCTCACTTTATCGTTTCTTGATATACTTTGTAATATTCGACTCTGCGGTATTACTCCTCGCTTTCGCAGCATTAGCGCCCCCTGGAACAAATCCGCTGCTATTGATTCTTTACCTCTTCATGATGCTGGCCTCGAGTCTACTTCTTTTTGAGGGAGGCAGAGACTAATGAAGAGCTTGACTATGTGGGCTCGGCTAAAGTCGCCGTGGGTGCTTCATTTTAACAGCGGCGCATGCAACGGATGCGATATAGAAGTGGTGGCCCTTCTGACTCCACGTTATGACGTGGAACGGTTCGGCATAAAACTCGAACCATCACCAAGACACGCAGACGTACTTCTAACCACTGGGGTAGTTACAAGACAATGCGCAGAAAGGTTAAAGCGTATATACGATCAGATGCCAGAACCCAAGTTTGTAGTAGCGATTGGAGCTTGCGCTTGCTCAGGCGGCGTGTTCAAGGAGAACTACACTGTACTAGGCGGTGTAGATAGAGTCGTTCCTGTAAACGCTTACATCCCAGGATGCCCGCCCGAAACCAGAAGCAATAATTGACGGCGTGGTAAAACTTCTTAGTTCCTTAGAATCATCGAAACCGGAGGCGAAAACAGTGCCAGCGCTTGACCAAGACTCTCTAATTTCAACTTTAAAGCGTAAAATAGGCGTTGTAGGAAATATCCTGCCAGATCAATTGGGAAAAGCCACAATCCAAATTGAGTCGGCCTCGAACAGAAAAGTAATCCAAATTCTTCTGGAAAACGACGACGGAGCATGTATCATTGCAATCACAGGTTTAGATCTCGGGGAAAAAATAGGTCTGATGTACCATATTCGAACCAAAGGGTTAGTGGTAACCGTTAAGACGGAAGTGCCAAAGGAAGACCCGAAAATCGCGACAATAACTGACATCATTCCTGGCGCTAATTTTCATGAGCGAGAGGCTGCGGATCTCTTAGGGGTGGTCTTTGAAGGTCACCCAAACCTTAGCAGACTTGTTCTTCCCGAAGATTGGCCTAAAGGCCTCTATCCGCTCAGAAAAGACGCGAAACTTGAAGGTATCTCTTCCAAGCCGACTGACTCTCAATGCAACACTCAACCTGAAGTGAAGTTGCAGCAATCGGAAACGGACAGTCGGTTGGTCAACATCATCGTAGGTCCACAGCACCCAGCTCTTTTAGAGCCTGAAAAGTTTTCCTTAAAAGTCGATGGCGAAACGGTAATGGCTGTAGAACCCCGAATCGGCTATGTTCACAGAGGGGTGGAAAAAGCTGCTGAACAGCGTACATATTTGCAGGACGTTTATCTGATTGAAAGAATTTGTGGAATATGCAATTCATGTCATGCTTTGACCTTTGTCGGAGCTGTTGAGAAAATCCTGAAGACTGAAGTGCCCGATAGAGCCAGGTATATTCGCACAATAATTTTGGAGTTGAACAGGCTTCATAGCCACCTTCTAGTTTTGGGTCACGCTGGGCTGGAAATCGGTTATGAAACACTTTTCCAATATATGTGGCGAGATCGAGAGCCTATAATGGATCTTACTGAACTTCTCACCGGAAACCGCGTTATCTCCTCCTCAATGACTATAGGCGGCGTGCGCAGGGACTTGAGAGAAGAGGACGTACCGAAAATCAAAGCTCAACTCGTCATTTTGAGGAAAAAGATGGATTTTTATCAAAACTTGTACAAGAATGAGCTTTCGCTGAAGATGCGAACGCAGAACGTTGGGGTACTTTCAAAAGATGATGCCATAAAACTTTGCGTTGTTGGACCGGTTGCCAGAGCCTCAGGTGTGCTCACCGATGTGCGCAAAGATGAACCTTACGCAGCTTATGGCGAAATTCCATTCAAAATTATAACTCGCACCGAAGGTGACACTTATGCGAGGCTTATCGTTCGTCTCGATGAAATTGACGAGAGCATAAACATAATTGAATACGCCCTTGACAACATGCCAAGTGGGCCTTATAGAGTCCGAGTCCCGAGAATTGTGGTTGCTGGCGAAGCTATCAATCGAGTAGAAGCTCCGCGAGGGGAGCTATTTCACTATGTTAAAAGCAACGGAACAGCTTATCCAGAGCGTGTAAAGGTTCGCACTCCAACTTTCGCTAACATACCCGCCTTTCTCAAAACCGCTATTGGAGGAAGCATAGCAGATGTTCCCGCCAACTTTGTCAGTTTAGATCCTTGCTTCTCGTGTACGGATAGGTGAGAAAGTAAGTGATAGATTTTTGGCTTATTTTCCGGGTGCTCGTGTTTCCAGGTTTTACATTCATCCTCTTCTTTACGCTGTTTTGTGACTGGGTAGAGAGGAAAATCGAAGCAAGAATGCAGAACCGTGTTGGTCCTGCTGTCGCGGGTCCAGCTGGTATACTTCAGCCCCTGGCCGATCTGATTAAGCTGCTATCAAAGGAAGAGATCGTCCCGACCAATGCTAAGAAGAGATTTTTCAGAATTACGCCTATCTTGGCCTTTTCGATCATGGTATTCGCGATTTGCTTCTTGCCAATCGACGGATCCAGTGCCATATCAAGCTCGGGATTTGTGGGGGATTTGATTTTCGTTATGGCCTTAGTTACTGTAGCTAACTTCCTTTTGTTCGTATCAGGATGGGCTTCATCAAATCCGTATGGGGCTATAGGCGCTTCAAGGGTGTTGACTCAATTCTTAGGTTATGATATTCCTCTATTCCTTCTTGCTTTGACACCAGCTTTTTTGGCGGGAAATTTGACACTTTCGGTAATCGCGTTAAGCCAGTATACGCACGCGCTCCCGTTCATAATCTTAACGCCTTGGGCTTTTGTTCTTTTTTTAATAACACTTCAAGCCGAACTTGAGAAAGATCCCTTTGACATTCCCCATGCCGAAAGCGAAGTGGTTGGTGGATTAGAGACTGAATACGGCGGAGGTAGACTGGCGTTTCTCCATCTTACAAGAGATGTACAAATAGTTCTCGGTGCGGCGCTCGTAGTAACATTTTTCCTTGGCGGTCCCTATGGCCCAGTCTTCTTCGGATTTCCGGAGTTTTGGTACAGCCTGTGGTTCATACTCAAAGTTCTCGGTGTCGTGGTGCTAACTGAATACATTACATGCCTTTTTGCGAGATTGCGAATTGATCAGGTTTTGACAGCTAACTGGCGGATATTGCTCCCTCTCTCAATAGTGTCACTTGCTCTTACCATTGCGATGCTTACATGGGTTTATCCTTTGGTGATTTAAAAGATGACAAGAAAACTAACCGTTTCACCTATGATAAAAAGAGTCTTTTCACATCTATTCACGAAGCCCGCGACCTGCAAATATCCTTTTGTGAAGGCAGAAGTCCCCAATGACTTTAGAGGTAAACAAGTGTTCGATATCAGCCTATGCGTAAGCTGTGGGCTATGCTCGAGAGATTGCCCCGCTAAAGCCATAGAGATGGTCGAGGTTGATGGGAAACGGAGGCCCATGTTCCACTTAGATTTATGCGTTTTCTGTTACCAATGCGCTGAAAGTTGTCCTAGAAACGCCATAAAAAGCTCAGTATTCTTCGAGTTAGCGGTAATTGATAAATCTACCTTGGTGATAAAACCTGAAGGCAGTTCGCAGTACGTAAGCGGTGCAAAATAATGATCATAGAAATACTCTCCGCGGGACTCGTAATCTCGGCGTGCTTGGCCATTTTTTTTGAGGAAGCTGTTTACTCTGTTGCCGCACTGGCTGGAGCTTTCTTCTTAACCGCGCTGGTTTTCGCCCTAAGCGGAGCAGTATACGTGGCAATTTTTCAGTTTGCAGTGGGAGTTGGAACCTTGGCGGTCCTCTTTTTATCCGGAGAAATGCTTAGTGAAAGATCCGCAAAGAAGACTCCACTGAAGAGTCTTGTAGCAGTTCTCGTTGTGGGTTCTCTTCTTTCTTTGCCCGGGATTTTCTTCTCGATTCCGATGACAACGGCAACGGGCTACGGTATTTCATTCGATGAATCTTTGTGGACGTACAGGGCTCCAGATGTTATCCTCCAGGGTCTAGTCATGATGACGGTCGCCGTGGGGATAGTCATAGTCTTGTACGAGAGAAAAAAAGGTGAACCGTAGTGGACTTCGTCATTTTATCATTGGTTATGCTGCTAATCGGAATTTACGGCCTACTTACAAAACGTGACCTCTTGAAAGTGTTCATATCTGTCGAGTTGATCGCCTTAGCTGCAACGCTGAATTTTGTATTGCTTGCCTCGTCTCTCGGCGTCGGTTTGGGCGAAGCCTTTTTGGTTCTTGCTTTTTCAACAGACACCGCTGTAAGCGGTGTTATCTTGGCCATGTTGGTAATTGTCTCTAAGAAAGTATGGAACAAGCGATATTAGCAAGTTAGCGGAAATGGCTGAGGAAAAGGAAGAGGTTGAAGCTTAAATGTTGTCCGATCTTACGTCGTGGCTCGTCTGGATAGTTCCTCTGGTTTCGAGTCTTTTTGTACTTCCGATTGCACGCCTCAGCGCCAAAGCCCGCGACTATTTTGTCGTTCTGACGAGTTTGGTAACCGCATTAATGAGCTTTACTTTGGTCTTCGATGTCTTATCAAGTCCGCAAGGAATTCCCCTTGGTTCATTTGTGAATTGGATTCCGTCTTCAGGGATAAGCGCAGGAGTTTTCATTGATCCTCTGAGCGTCTTGTTCACTGTTCTAGTGGCATTCTTCGGTCTGATTATAGCAGTCTATTCTTTGGGCTACATGAAGGGAGAAGAAGGTTTAACTCGCTACTATTTCTTCTTGTTGCTTTTCATCGGCTCAATGATAGGCTTGGTAATATCGGACAATTTCCTCCAGCTCTTTATTTTTTGGGAGATGGTTGGCCTCTGCTCGTATTCTCTGATATCTTTCTGGTATAAACGTCCAGAGTCAATTCGTGCTGGCGCTAAAGTGTTCCTGATGACCAGAATAGGCGATATAAGCTTACTCGCCGCAATTGGTTTGCTCTATGCAAACTTGGGGTCTTTTTCGTTTAGATACACGATCGCAAACATTGGAACAATACCCACTCCGATCCTTACTGCGATCGCTTTTCTTACGCTTGGCGGCGCTATAGCAAAGTCTGCGCAACTTCCGCTACACACTTGGTTGTACAGTGCGATGGAGGCTCCTACTTCTGTAAGTGCACTCTTGCATGCGGCTACAATGGTGAAGGCAGGTGTCTACTTAATTGCTAGGTTAATTCTGATCTTAGGTCCTTTATCGTTTAACCTTCCACTGTTTTTGCCTGTAGTTGCTTGGATTGGGGTTTTGACAGCGTTCATGGGCGCAACATTGGCTTTGCATACTACAGACATAAAGGGAGTGCTGGCATATTCGACGATTAGCCAATTGGGGTTCATGATGGCTTCATTGGGGGCAATATCTTTGGCGTCTTCTTTGGGTTGGTTCGCGAGTCTTTTCCACATGGTTAGTCACGCTTTCTTTGAGGGGTTAGGCTTCCTATTGGCGGGAGGCATTATTCATGCTCTTGGAACGCGTGACATGAGGTTGATGGGTGGCTTGAGAAAAGCTATGCCGATCACGTTTGGTCTAAGCCTTATTATGATTTTAACGACGAGTGGGATTCCTCCTTTCGCTGCTTTCTTCAGTAAGGGTCTCATAATAGCAAGCCTCACGGAAACCGGAAGCATTTGGCAGGTGATCTTGATCTATGCTACGACAATGCTGACTTTCGCCTATAGTCTCCGATTTATGAAGCTTACTTTCATGGGAGAAGAGTCAGATAACGCTAAGAAACTTCATCCTCACGAAGCGCCCAGGCTCATGCTGTATCCTGCCGCTGTCTTGGCAATTTTGTGCGTGGTCTGGGGTTTCGTTCAACCATGGCTGGGGAATTTTATGCAGATTGAGGCTGAACTGAGTTTGGCAGGTGCCTTTTTCAGCCTTGAAACGCCTATTTTCCTCTCTCTTCTGGTTCCAACCGGCGCAATTATATACCTAACATACTACAAGAATTCTGAAATTATGAACAAGTTCCGCAGCAGCTCTAATCCGCTTCAAAAAATCTTAAGTCACGGTTACTTCTTCGACGATCTTTACGAGAAACTCATCGCCAAAGCAACAATTAGCTTTTCCAAGGGCGTTCGCTTTGTAGAAGTGGTTTTGTTTAACAAGATACCTCTGATCGTTGGTTGGTCGGCCATTGTCATTGCTAACGCCGTTCACAACTACCTTGATGTCTTAGCTGATAATCTACTAAACATACTGGCGCGTCGAACACTGCGGTCCGCTTCCCAAATGAAGAAGGTGCCTTCGACTTCGTCTGCAGCATTACATTGCTGCTGCGATGCTTGGTTTTATATTGATTATAATATTGATAATACTGACAATGGGTGTGTAATGATGGCATATTCTCTCTATTGGTGTTTTTGCTGCCCACTTTGGGCGTTCCGTTCGTTTATGTTGCTAGGAAGGAAATCTCCTAAGGCCGCCGCAATATTGGTGGCCTTGATAGCTTTCGCTAACATAGGATTGGTTTTAACCACCGTTCCAACGATCTTGAATAGTGCAGACCACAGATACATAGAATCTTACTATTGGATTCCGATGCTACAATCGGAGTTCACGCTTTTCGCAGACGGCATAAGTGCTTCCATGGCAATAATCACATCAGTTCTGATTTTGGTGGCTTCGCTCTTCTCGATAAATTATATGGAAGGAAAAAAGAATCTGGCTGTCTATTACGCTCTTTTGTCATTGCTTTCGATAGGTCTCGTGGGTGTCTTCATAACTTCGAATCTCTTGCTCTTCTACTTCTGCTGGGAACTAATGCTTGTTCCTGCCTACTTCATAATAGGCGGTTGGGGTTACCGAGAACCATACCGTGCCGCTTTCAAGTTCTTCGTTTTCACGCATGCAGGCGCGGTTTTCGTGCTCCTAGGCATAGGTGCAATATACATGGTTACTGGTGCTACAGATATGTTCCAAGCACAAGCAGCACTGATGGGCGGTTCCAGATATCGCAAGGTGGATCTTGCTCGCGTTGACCGCGGGCTTCGCCGTCAAGATGGCTGTTGTTCCCGTTCATATGTGGCTACCTGATGCTCATTCTGAAGCTCCATCCTCGATGTCCGCTCTTCTAAGCGGAGTCATAATCAGCGCTGGCGCTTACGCGATACTGCGTTTGTCATTGGGAACGGTTTTTCCAGCAGTGGCAGGAACCACTTTCGGGGTTGATTTCCTCCACGGTTTGACTGTTTTTGGGGTGATCTCGGCGTTTTTCGGTTCTTTTATTGCATTAGTTGAAACTGACATAAAAAGAATAATCGCGTACTCAAGCATTGCTCATATGGGTTACGTAATGTTCGGGCTTTCTCTCTTTCCTTCTGCAGCGCCAATTATTGGTGGTGCTGTGGTGATTACGGCAGCTATTACTGGCACGATACTTCACTTGATAAGTCACGCAGTAAGCAAGGGTCTCTTCTTCCTTTCAGCAGGTTCCGTCATGCATCAGACTGAGGAAAGAGATATTCGTGAGATGGGCGGTCTTGCAGGTAAAATGTCGTTTACTGCCGTTTCCTCGACGATAGCCGCTTTGAGTATAGCGGGAGCGCCGCCGTTTGCGTGTTTCATCAGCGAGTTTCTGATATTCGTGGGCGCATTTGAAGTGATCAGTGTGGACGGCTTCTACCTTCTGCCAACAGTATTCATGCTTATAGCAACCGTATTCTCGCTTGCCTACTCGCTCCGGTACATCTCTCGGGTTTTTTTGGGTCAGGCAAAGAATGGTGAAAAGAAGATTGTAGATGTTCCGAACTGGATGAAACTGGCGATGGCCATCCTTGTGATTTTCGTAATTGTTCTCGGAATTTGGCCCACTTTCTTTGTTGATTTGATTAATACGGTGACTTTTGTCTGACCCTGGTGAACACTGATGGTTGACGTTTTCGACGTTGTTTTACCTATTGTCAGCTTGGTTGCCTTCGCGCTCTTGACAATTCCTGTCTTCAGAGTTATTCGAAAAAGCCAGCGGAAGGTCGCTCTGGTTGTGATATGGTTTTCAGCTGTTTTTCTTGTTTCTGGAGCCGCTGTAGCCAACTTGGCATCGAAGTACTACAGTTTGCCATCACCACAGCCATTTCTGAACATAACTTTGACTGACACACCCTTTGCTTCGCTTTCAAGCGGTTTTATGATCGACGCGATTTCAATTTATATGGCTATGCTTTTTATTGCTGTTAGTGCGATTGTGGTATTCTATAGCGTCTTCTACATAGGCATAGAAAAGAGACCTTCTGAAAGATATTTTGCCATCATGCTTATTCTGACAGCATCATTAATGGGCGCGGTTTTTTCGGGAGATCTTCTCACGCTTTTCATTTTCTGGGAGGCTGCGGCGGCTGGTTCAAGTTTTCTCATGATTTACAGGAAAAGTCGAGTGTCTTTTAACTCCACTCTGAAGTATTTGGTAATGATAATTATAGCTTCTGCTTTCATTGTTTTCGGGCTCTCAATAGTCTACGGGTTAACAGGTACGCTCAACTTTTGGGCTGTAAAACAAGCTTTGTCCATCCTGGTTGACAAGCAGCTACTCATCATAGCCTTCATCTTTATAGCTGCCGGCTATGCCATTGAATCTGCAATTGTTCCTTTCCATTTCTGGCTTCCAGATGCTTATACGGCTGCTCCCTCTTCCTCGTCTGCTTTTCTATCCGCTCTCATTGATCAGGGAAGCTATTATGTGCTCATCAGAGTCCTCGTGTTTATTCTCACTCCGCCTGGCGTGCTGGATTGGACAATCATGCTGGCAGTAATGTCCGCGTTAACCATGATAGTTGGCAATCTATTTGCGTTAATTCAGGACAACGTGAAGACTCTTAATAGCGAACATATGCGTCGCAGACGTCGGATATAATTTAATCGGCATAACGAGTGTCTCAGCTATCGGTCTCACGGGCAATCTCTACTTCTTCTTAATCGGCGGAATAACCACGGCTCTTTCTTTTATGGCGGTAGGTCTCATCAACCGCCACGGTTTCAAGACCCTTGAAGACTTTTCTGGAATAGGCTGGAAAATGCCTTTCGCAAGCTTGGCTTTGTTACTGGCAGCACTATCTTTTGCAGGTGTCCCTCCTCTGGGCGGATTTACCGCGAAATTCCTGGTGTTCACCGCTGCCATAGAAGCGAACCTAAGTTGGTTGGCAGTTATCGGCGTGTTAACTAGCGTCATCCAAACCGCTTACCTGCTTCGCTTGATAAATTACATGTACGGCAGAAGGCCAAAAGAAGAGACAAGAATAGTAGAATCGAAAAGACTTCTTGTTCCCATATTCTTACTGGTAGGCGCAATAATCGTCTTAGGCCTTTATCCTCAAATAATCTTCAACCTTATCCAACCCGTTATAAACCAAATAAATTTAATTAAACTCGGTTTCCTTGCCCTTTATTAGCCCAAGAAAAGATGCCCCAGGAAATGAATGATGAAGAGTTTTACCCTTGCTTTGACTAAAAAGATGAGATATGAATTCAATGGATAAAGACTTGGTTGATTTTGCGTTAAGTTATGCCAAGGATAAGCAAGTTGAATACGCGGAAGTTAGGGCTCACTACGAAACAAGCGAAGATCTCGCGATGAAAAACGGCATCTTGGACGCTTACGTTTCAGCAGTTGATAGCGGTTTTTGCGTACGGATCCTGGCGGACGGCGGAATCGGTTTTGCCTCCACCAACAAGTGGACAAAAAGAGAAGCTAAAGGCATTGTTGCAATCGCTTATAGGCTAGCAAAAATGGCCAAACGAGAAGACAAGATCGCTTTCGCCAAAGAAAGGAGTGTTCAAACTAGCTGGAAAGTCGAGGAAAGGAAAAAAATCGAGGATGTACCAGCAGAAATGAGAATCGCAGCATTCACGGAGATGGACCACGAACTGACTTCTCAGGAAATAGCCATTCCAGGAAGAATGTTTAGATCCGGAACAACCTTAACTGAAAAGTACTTTGTCAACACAGAGGGATCTGTAATTTCTTCATACGTTCCCAAGGTGAACGCATATGCATTTATCACAGTTGTCGAAGGCGGGAAATCCGAACAAGCATACAGACAGTTCGGGTACTCAGGCGGCTGGGAAGCATTAGATGAATGGAAATTAACTGAGCAAATGATTAACGAGGCGAAGATGTTGCAAGGCGTAATCAGGGAAGCAAAGGCTGTTACACCAGGAAAGATGGATCTGATATGCGGACCGGAAGTAACAGGCATAGCGGCCCACGAATCCTGCGGGCACCCGATGGAAGCCGACAGAATATTGGGGCGCGAAATGAGCCAAGCCGGCATGTCGTTCATCTACCCACATGGACCTTTCTGGCTTGGGTCAAAAATTGGCAGTTCAATCGTGAACGTAATTGATGATCCAACGGTCAAGAGCAGTTATGGGTATTATGAGTATGATGACGAAGGAATCAAGGCCAGACCAAGAATTCTTTACAAAAATGGCGTGATCAACGAGTTCCTTCAAAACAGAGAGAGTGCTTCAAAAATGAAAACAAGAAGCAATGGGTCTTCAAGGTCGACAAGGTACGACCGCGAAGCCATAGTACGAATGGCAAATACATTCGTGCAGCCAGGAGACTGCAATGAAGAAGAAATATTCGAAGACGTCAAGCAAGGCGTTTACATGAAGTCCTTCACCGAATGGAACATTGACGACAAGCGTTTTAATCAGCGTTATGTGGGACGTGAAGCCTACCTGATCGAAAACGGAGAACTCAAGAATCGCATTGCCCGACCCGTAATCGAAACCACCACTCCAGTTTTCTGGGGCGTTGTTGACGCGGTATCAAAAAAACTCGAATTTGACGCAGCCACGTGCGGAAAAGGAGATCCGCAACAAGGAATACCCGTCTACACAGGTGGTCCAATGATGAGGCTTCGTGGAGTGTACGTGAAATGAGTGAGATCTTGACGAAAACCGAAGACATGGTTAAAAAGTGTAAAGCTCTGGGCGCGGATGAAGTGATAGCAAGAACAGTTGCTAGCCGCAACCGCCAAGTGCGATTCAGCAACAACCAGATTGACACTTCTTTGGCTTGGAATTATTACGTAACTGACGTGGTCTTGTCCTGGAACAAGCGAGTAGTCGCCACTCAAATAGCCAACTTCCAAGAAACAAATCAAATCCTAAAGCGCCTCTTGGAGCTAGCAAAGGTATCACAAGAGAACCCTATGCATGGCGGTTTCGCAAAAGGCAAATTCAACTACGGGAAAAGCGCAGGAGATAAAACCATAGACAGTCTGGAAAACCCGGCAGAATATGTCTTCGAAGCTCTTGAAGCAGCTAAGAAGGCAGCAGGCCCGGAAACAAATGCGGGGGGTATTTTTCTTACGAGCATCTCAGATGTTTACCAAGTCTCCTCCGAAGGCCCTGTAGGAGACGACTGTAGATCTTCCGTTGAGCTTTCCATCAGAGCCTTCTCAGAAAAGGAAGCTTCAGGTCACGCGGTCGAGTGCAGCTCAACATTGAAAGGATTCAATCCCGCAAAGGCAGGCAAAAAGGCAGGAGAAATAGCCAGACAAGCCAAGAACCCGAAACTGGGAATTGAAGGGAGATACGATGTGGTTTTTGACCCGTTGTTCGTCGGGTCCCTACTGGGAATGTGGGGTAGTATGGCCTCTGCATACTACGTAATGGTTCAGTTATCTATCTTTGTTGAGAAGATCGGCGAAAAGGTGGCTTCCGAAATAGTTACGTTGCGAGACGTGCCGGCTGCCTACTCAATGTCTAACCGAGTCTTCGATGACGAAGGAGTACCAACCCAAGAGAACGTTATCATAGAAAAAGGCCAATTAAAAACGTACCTTCATAACACGTCCACAGCGAAAATTTTCAAAACCATAACCACGGGCAACGCTGGAATCGTTTACCCAGGACCATGGAACATCGAAATGGAAGCAGGCGACATGAGCAGAGAAGAATTACTCAAACAAGTGAAACACGGTCTCTATCTAACAAATACGTGGTACACAAGATTCCAAAACTACAAAGCGGGAGACTTCTCAACGATACCGCGTGACGGAATTTTCCAGATCGAAAACGGAGAAATTAAGCAATCTCTGAAGAACATTCGACTAAGCGACAACGCACTGAGAATGCTTAACAACATAACAGGAATAAGCAAAGAGCGCCAGCACGTTCACTGGTGGGCTGAAGCAGATCCTCCATCACTTTCGCCGTTCATACTTATGAAGGACGTGCAAATCACAACATCCAAGTAGACCTGGAAATCTTGTCATATGCAGACAAGCAAGTCTAAGACAGAAGGATTCGTGAACTATAATCTAGGCGAAAATGGCTCTCCTTTGAATGAATGATAACAGCCAGATTCAGTAAGTCTATGCCCGCGCAGGGGCATTTCGTCAGAGCAGTCTCGAATTTTCCATTAAGAGAGAGCGCCGGGAATGGGATTCGAACCCATGCGGACCAGAAGATCCACGGGCTCTCAAGGCCCGCGCATTAACCGCTCTGCCATCCCGGCTCCTCCAGTCTAATTGAGTTTCCTGTTTATTTCTGTTTTCCATTCAGAGAATGGAAGCTAATTCGGGAAGGATAATTAGCCGTAGTCTTTGAGAGTTCACATGGATAAGAAGTTAACTGTGTCCGTTAACCTTGAACTGTTGGATTCAATTTTCGAAGGTGCAAGACGACTCTATCCAAAAGAAGTTTTTTTGCTTCTTCGTGGCGAGAAAATTAAGGATGAGATTCGTGTGACTGATCTTATTGTGCCTCCATTAGCAGTTTACGGTTATGGCTTTGCCAATTTGCCGCTTTCAAATGTTGCCCGCAGATTTCTCTGTTGTTGGCACGGTGCACTCTCACCCGTCTGGGAACATTAGTCCGTCGAGTGTAGACCTTAATCACTTCTTCGGGCGTATCTTGATGATTGTTGGTTTTCCCTTTGCTGGTCGGGAGAATGTTGCTGTGTACGACTCTAAGGGGCAAATAGTACCCTTACGGTTACTCGAGGAATAAACAAGGCTGGTTACTTCAGTTTCCAAAAGCAACTGCCGATTTGTAAGCATTTATGAACTCCAATGCGAACTTGTCTGCGTTCTTCTCCGTGCCCCTGTGTTGCATGTCAACTGAGGTGCGAAGATGGTGATAAAACTCATGCAGAATCACAAAGGGGTTACGCATGGCATCGCTGTTGAGCACCGAAATAGTCTCGTTTCTCGGCGTATAGCATCCGTAAGCTGTTCCTGTGTGTCCTTTAGGCAAACCGACTTTCAGCTTAGGTAGAGTCACATTGTAGTTTTTCGCTAGGAGCATAAGGGCCTCCTCCGGTTTTCCGTTTAGAATTAGCCACACAACTCTCGGTTTCAATTCATTTTGCAGTGTTCCTGTTCCAACATTAGTTTTTGTCTTTACCGAAGACAGTGTATTTTCGAACTAAAAGCTTTTCAGCTTTCCATTGTTTAGACTGCTCGAGAACTACAGCAAGGTTGTTCGGGACCGCGGCGATCAGCAACGCTATCGATATGATATAAGCAGCTTTTAGTGTGATTCTGGAAAATGTGAAAGATCTACTTTTCTTATCCATTTCTGTGAGTAGGGTTTTGTCCGCCTTGTGGAATAGAAACGCCACAACCAAAGTGATTGAAAGTTTTGCTACGGTAAACGTGAAGAGGCCATTGGCGGTAAATCCTGCATAATTCAGATATTCAACGGCCCCGAAAAAGAAGATTCCGATAACAGTTGTCAGCCAATCCATTGCTCCACTCAAAACCATGGCTGGGCTCGGAACTGATTTGATACTAAGCATGTCTACCTCTTCCTATCTTCTCTCAATCGAGGTCGTATGCGTTTTTCCTATTTAAGTAGTCAAGTTGCGATTCACGACATATTTCGAATGCTACAATATACAAGAGACACATTGAGGCAAACGACTCCGCGCAAAACCATAAATATTCCGAACGCGGAAAGCTTTCATCGCAAACCCACAAGTGGGCCGGTCGTCTAGCTTGGTTAGGACATCTGCTTGACGTGCAGAAGGTCGCCGGTCCGAATCCGGTCCGG
>CAVTHH010000017.1:0-13114 GCA_963734505.1 Candidatus Bathyarchaeota archaeon
CGAGACTTACATTCTTAAAGGCTCCTGGTCCGCATTGGGGGAAAACATTAAAGTCGGAGACGAAATTCAGACGGGTTTAACGTTCTACGCACCTAAACTCGCCAACTCAACAATCCTCTACTTGAACCTCACCGTGAAGGGTTTTGCAGAACTAAGTGATGAAGCATTTTCAATGGCGTCAGGCCAGACTTTCTACGTTGTTCCTTTCAGCCCCACAATTCCAGGACAACAGTTCAATTACAAACAAGATCTTCTGCTTATAAGTTACAATAACACAATTCAGAAGCTCTGGGACACGATGCCGGAAACATCGTTTGATATGACTTTTCTTGTATCGCTCGACAGAGATCGCCTTATAAACCCGTGGGACAGCCCAACTTCAGCAGACAATCTTCAGAGAGTCTCAGACAATATCCAGAACACCATTCTTGCGAACTTCGAAGGCCACGTCAACGTCCAGAATAATCTGCAAAATGCTCTGCAAACGTTTGCCTACCAGTTCTCCAGTATTTATATTGCCTTCATACTTGTTTCGTTACCAGTGATCTTCGTTGCATGGTATATTGGGTATACCGTGTCAGACGTCTCATTCAACCTCAGGAGACGCGAGATAGGTTTACTATCGACTAAAGGACTTTCAAGCGGACAGATCCAGAGGATGTTTTTCGCGGAAGCCTTGCTGATTGGCTTGGCTGGCGGACTAATAGGTTTATTCGGGGGACTACTGCTCAATCAAGCTTTCACGGGATTTAACCTGGAAACTCTGTTTAATCCACAACTGCTTAACCCTTACACCATGGTTATTACGGTAGCTTTTGGAGTCGTGCTGTCTTTTTTTTCGGTTTTCTTTTCCGCTAGAAAGGCATCCCGAATGTCCACGGTCGATGCCCTTAAGGAGTACACTTCAATCTCAACAGATAAACCCTATAGGAAGAGGAGCGTATGGATTGCATTCATCCTTGGAACCTACAAAATCATCGTTTTCGTTTTGGGCATAAACATGGCTTCGCTCTTCAATAGCGCCTCCTTCTTCCAGAGCAACTTCATAATCACATTGTTCTTGTATGCTTTCATGTGGCTTGACGGTTTGCTCAATTATATCGGGCCCTTGCTTTTCTTCTGGGGTTTAACAAAACTGCTAATTCAGAACTCACTAAAGTTCCAACAAATCACCTCGAAAGCTTCAAGGCTTGGGGGCGACCTGGGAGCTCTGGCTGCAAAGAACGTGAGAAGAAGTCCCGCCAGGTCCGCAGCTATAGCTTTTCTTGTCGCTCTAATTATTGGGTACAGCGTTCAAGTGGGAGGACAGCTGGCAAGCGAGCAAGATTTTGCTGTCAGGCAGGTTCAGGCTAATGTTGAAGCAGACGTAGCAGTCAGCGTCGTTAATGCAACCAAAGCGCAGTTGATTCTCAACGACATTATGGGGAATGTCTCTGGAATTCAGAACGCAACCATGGAGTGTACACTAATACAGTATTATGCGGGGACGCAGATTAAAACAATAGACCCGGACTCATGGTTGGCTACGGCCTACTATGAGAAGCAATGGTTTAGCGGAGCAAACCTTGAAGACGCGTTTAACCAGCTGCGTACAAACAACCAGACCATCATTTTGGAGCGGAGAGTGGCACAGGAGCTCAAAGTCGGAGTAGGAGATGAAATAGGCATTGATTTCCCATCGGGTCCGCGAAAACTGAAAATAGTAGCTTTGTTCGGCCCTGAAGCAGCAGAATCAGGACTAATTACGCCAATGTACACGGTTCAAACTTGGTCATATGTTCCAAGAAACCTCTTTAACATGAGTAGCCCCTTCAGCGACGCCTACATGGCCGAGGCCTTTAACGTGGAAATATTGCTGAAACTGGATCAAAATGTAAATGGAACCCAAGTGGCAGAGTCAATTCGGAACCTAGATCTTGAAGTCTACGGAGTAGAATCTTTCGATGAACAATGGGTTTTGACGCAGGCGAATCCATACGGAAGCAACAGTCTGCAGCTTCTAGATGTTCAACGCCTAGGTGTAATTTTCGCTGTTCTAGCTGCATCAGTGGGGACTGCGCTCATAAGCGTGGTTAGCATGAGGGAGAGAAGCAGAGAAGCCACTCTAATGAGCGTCAGAGGTCTATCGTACAAGCAGCTTGTCTGGATGTTCCTGACGGAAAATCTTGCCGTCATAACATTCGCGGTAGCCCTCGGTTTGATTGTCGGGTTCATAATCGTTTACGGCAACATAGCCTCAGCGAACGCGGCAATTTCTGAGCTCGTCAAAAGGCGGTTTGTTTTCCCCTCTGATGCCCTTATCACGGTCGGGTCATGCGTCTCATTGATTTTTGCCTCCACAATCCTCCCCATAATAATCATGTCAAGACAGTATGTTACAAAACTCGAGAGGATGATTAGGCTAAAATGAACGGTTTAAACGTGAAAGTCAGAGACTTGGTCAAAGTCCATCACACGGGCAAGATCGAAGTGCAAGCCCTACGCGGACTAAGCATGGATGTAGATGCAGGTGAGATGATCGCCATAATAGGCCCCAGTGGAAGTGGGAAGACCACTTTGCTCAACATCGTCGGTGGATTAGACACCGCCACTGCAGGTACAGTTCAAGTGGGGGATACAAGTGTTACTTCGCTTTCTGTCACGCAACTGGTCGACTATCGAAGAAAAATGGTTGGACATATATTCCAGACTCTGAACCTGATTCCAACACTCACAGCTGAGGAAAACGTCGAATTTTCAATGGTTGCATCAGGCGTTTCAAGGGCAGAAAGGAGAGGTCGAGTGAACGAGCTCCTGGAAACGGTAGGTTTGACTGACCGTGCGGGTCACAAACCCGAAGAGTTAAGTGGAGGAGAGCAGCAACGGATAGCAATAGCTGCTGCGTTAGCAAATGATGCTCCTGTTCTACTGGCGGATGAACCTACAGGAGAGTTAGACACTGTGAACGCCCGAGTGCGTTGTAGACTACTTGGTCAAAGTGAACCGAGACCTTGGAAAGACCATAATAATGGTTACACATGATCCAAGTGTGGCCAGAGCAGCGCACAGAATCCTCCGTATCGAAGACGGCGTAATAAAAATGACTTTGACGCCCTCCGACGTTATCGTCGACGAAAAGGCAGTCTCCTATACTGACCAGTTGAGAGCCAGAATTAGTGAAATCGACGAGCAAATTCTGCAGCTGGACATTGATTTTAGGTCAAGCAAAATCACTGGCGACGAGTACACCGAGAAAAGGATCAAGCTTAAACAAATCCTTGGAAGCTTGAAAGAGGAACTGTCCAGGATGGGCTTAGTGACATAGCCGCACTCGCGCTTCTATGTTTCTGGGAAATTTAGGAAGGCGCTTAGCGACTTGATACGGTCGTTATGCAGTTCTAAAACCAAGAAAATCCAGATAAATCTCTATAGTGTGAGGCTTGAGCCTAACAAATGGCGTGTCTTAGGCTTTGTCTCGATTGAAATCATTTGTTTGTTGCCCGAAATATGGCTCCTCTGTCGTTGTGCGACGACAACAAACCTTTCGTGTCGGCTTAGCGCGCGTTAATGTTAAATACTAGTTATTTCAGAAGAACTCCGCCTTTGAAAAGGCATATAATGAAAGGAGAATAAGAAAAAATGAAATTTGCTAAAACTACATCTTTGTTTGCTTTGACTCTAATGATAGTGCTAACAATCCCTATGATAATGCAAGTACCTGTAAAAGCGGATTCAACGGTGAACGTTAAAACTTATTTGTTTGTCAATGCGGCACCTAGCCCCGTGGGCGTCGGTCAAACTATATACATTAGCCTCTTCTTCAGCAAACCTGTACCCGCAATCGGCGGATTCGGCGGCGCAACCCTTGAAAATTTGAAGGTTAATGTTGTCAAACCAGACGGAACCAACGAGACACTCGGACCATATACATCTGATACAACAGGCGGTGTAGGCGGACTTACATACACGCCAGCTACAACAGGAAACTACACCTTCCAAGCTACATTTCCTGGGCAAAATATCGGGACAGACTCTTTCACCAACACTACCTATGTTATGAATGCAGATATGAGTCCTGCCGTCACAGTTGTCGTACAGGAAGAACCGGTAGGGGGTTATTCTAGCCCTCCACTTCCAACCGATTACTGGACACGTCCACTATACGCAACAAACTACGATTGGGCGCAAAAGATTGGTGGAAACTGGTATGGCTTAGGAAGACCCGCATTCAACAATTGTGGTGGATACGATGCCTCGAACAACAACTACAATCCATATAGTACTGCACCGAAAACTGCTCACGTTTTGTGGACCAAACCGACTACAACCGGAGGTCAACCTGGTGGCGAAACTGTGGCTAATCAAATCAGCGCGTACGTTGCATCTTCTCCATTGTATCACTACTTTGAGCCGGTGATTCTGAACGGAGTGGTTTACTACAATTATTGGGCAGCTCAAACCGACAATGCAGGCATTCTTGCAGTAGACATTCGCACAGGACAAGTACTTTGGGACAAGAACACCACCGATGTACTGATTTACGGTCAAGTTATGACAGCTCACAACAACGAGGAATTTGGCTCTCAAGCATTTCTATGGACGTCGCATGAGGCTGGCATAGGACCTATGGGCATGTTTGGCCCCACAATAATCTACGAATATAAAATAGTCGATCCAGTAACAGGAAATGACATGGCCACCGTAACTGATATTCCAAGCGCGATAGCTGGTCTGTTTGCAACATCAATAGGTGCATTGATAGATGGCGGTAATCAAACCGGTACGGGATTCTATTGTTCGGGAGGAATACTAATCTACTGGGTGGACAGCGGCAAACTTTACATGTGGAACTCGACTCAAATGCTTTCCCCGCCTGGTCCCTTTGGGGCAGCAACAGGCTATAAGCCATCAGGCAGCTACAACTTCACAGCCGGAATACAATGGTCAGTAACTCTTCCTGCAGCAAATCCAGCATATGGTATCGGTGTAGAACCTAACTAACGAAGCAATAGTCTTGACTTCATATGGATCGATCCTTCCGACTTTTGCTACACAATACGGTGCTTCTACCGCTACAGACATAGCATACGATCCTAAAACTGGAGCACTGCTTGTGGGGACCAGTAACCCAGACTTTGGTGGAACAAGATCAAGTAGGCATCGTAGCTGCAGGCGAGGGCGTCTATGTAAGACACGACAAGGACACAAATGAAGCGTATGGCTATTCATTGAAGACTGGTCAGAAAGCTCTGGGGACCAACCCAGCTTGTAGGCAACGCTTTGAGCCATCTGTATGAATCTGCTGCAATCGCTTATGGTAGAGTCTACATTTGGGACTACGGCGGCTACTGCAACGCTATTGATCTTAAAACTGGAAAACTTGACTGGACTTATACCCGCGGATCCTCTGGGTATGATAACCCCTTCGGTTCATATCCCCTCTGGGTCTACGCCTCCCAAAGCATTGCTGACGGAATGCTATTCCTCTCCGAGGGAAAGCTGTACGATCCACCGCTATTTCCAAACGCCCATAAAATTGCATTAAACTGCACCGACGGCTCAGTTGTCTGGGATATAAGCGGCGCATTCCAAAGAGACGTAGCACCTATTGCAGATGGCGAATTGCTTGCATGGAACGGTTATGACGGCCAGATATACGCCTTCGGCACTGGAGCAACTAAGACTACTGTCAACGCACCTAACGTGGGCGTTACGACTTCCACGCCAATAACGATAACGGGTACAGTAACGGATATCTCATCAGGCGCATCGCAAAATGCAGTTGCATCGAACTTCCCCAATGGCTTACCATGCGTTTCTGACGCAAGCATGACTCCATTTATGGAAGCCGTTTACGAGCAGCAGCCAATGCCAGCCGACGTAACTGGGGTTCCAGTGACCTTCTATGTGCTTGATTCCAATAACAACTACAGATCGATCGGCACCACAACAACTGACGCTGCAGGCACGTACGGTTTCACATGGACTCCTGACATACCGGGTGATTTCAAAGTCGTAGCTGTCTTTGCAGGTTCAAACTCGTACTACGGATCTTCGGCACAGACATACTTATACGCAAGCGAAGCCCCTGGTGCCACTCCACAACCAACACAAGCTCCCGCATCATTGGCTGACCAATACATATTACCAGGCATTGGCGGAATAATCGCTGCAATCGCAATCGTAGGTGTAGTACTCGCACTACTGACAGTGAGAAAGAAGTAGAAGCCCCAAAAAACGCAACCTTCTCTTTCCCCTTTTTTAGTCAACCAAAAACAGAAATGGAGAAAACGGGAAAACAGGGCTGATTGGGCTCTGGATTAAAACTCACGAGGGGTAGCAATCTTCGCGAGTTGCATTCTCTTTTGTCCTTTCGTTTTCTCAAATCTTACATAGCGGAGCTGATATGCGTCTCTCTGTCGTTATGCGACGACGATAAACCTTTCGTGTCGGCTGAAACTACCGAAACCTTTCAAGGCTTGGGTTTATGTCGGCTGCTTTTCTTTTTAGAGTAGAACAAAAAAAATTACATAGCGGTTCTTGACTACTTTGCCCTTAACCATCAAGGGCAACCTCAAGAGTTTAAAAGAGCGGACTCGCAGGCGCGCTAATTTCGAGCTCCTGCCAAATGAAGAGTGACGACTTAGCCAACCTTCGCTTTTTCAGCCCTTCCGTAAAGCAACACCGGAACGCCTAGGAAAGCAAGAGCTACTGTCCAAAGGTTAGGATTATGCAACGGGCTTATTACCTCGTACCATACGCTCGGGTGCGCAGAGTAGCCACCGGTGAGATAGTAGTAGAACAGATGAAAGATGAAGTAGCCTCCGAATGCCACTAAGATAGCGCCAACACGTGTAAGGTTGAGCTGAAGACCCTGCTTCCTAATTGCGGGAAGAGATGTTATTAACGTCACTATGGCCAGTGCCAACAAACCAAAAACGGTGAGGCTGAAGCTTAACAGGTTAGCTGGCTGCAAAACAAAGGTACGTCCCCACTCTTCATAAACCCGAGTGTAAGGTACTGTTTCGCCCAGCCACAACATGGAGTAATTGAACCAGAAAACAACAAAAAGGTAGGCAACTCCTGTTAGACAAATCCATCTGACAATCTCTTGTTGAGAGTGACTCTTGCTTGATGACTGCTCTCAGTTTAATCAGGAGAGGAGGAATGACAAGGACAGTGGCTAGAATAGGGATCAATGTACCATAGACGACGAGTATTCCCGGAGTATGGCCAAAATAGAAAAGGTTCTCGCCAGTCAAATTATAGGCTATTGCGGTGATTATTGAAGGAATCAAAGCCAAGAAGAAGACGGTTTCAAATAACAATGCTGTTCTTGCGCTTTTCCTTATCGTCAACATTGCAGCGTCTTTTTTTCTCCAAAACAGAAACGCAGCATAAAAAGCAAATGCTCCGGCGATAGTACGACTTATTATCGAGATTGAACCTGAAAGACCCTCGCTGCCATAGAAGAGAATCATCCACCACCAAGAGTTCTGTGACAACGAAGTGTAAAGGAACTGATTAGAAAGCATTCCTATGCTGTCCCGCATTCCACTAGCCGCATAGTAGGCTGCGTAGGCAAAGTAGGTTGCTGCAACAACCAAAATCCAAAATCGAAGAGAGCTACCATATTTCTCAATCCATTGTCCCATTTCGACTTCACCGTCCAGAGTTAAAAGATTCAGCCCAATTTAGTTCTACGTGAGGAACGAATCGTTCCAACCTTGGAACACCTCTTTCTTTTGAACAAATTAGGGTTTAGACGCAGGATCGTGCACTCTCCAAAACGAAGAGAGATTGATACAAATTGCTTTTAATCCACTAGCTGCATGGGTTTCAGCACATAGTTAATAATCGACATCGGAGTATTATCTTCTTGTGACGGAGAATGATTTTCCAGAAAATTTTAGTTCCTTTGGACGGCTCAGACCATTCAAGGAGAGCGCTGGAATCGGCGATCCAAATCGCGAAGAGCTTCAACATTATGTTCCAAAGGCAGCAATCACTGAAGGGCTTGGTAGACGCATAAAGATTGTAGGTGGAAAATCAACCCGACATTTAGACCTGATAAGTGAGGAACGCGAAGGCTACTATGACGAGTTGGACAAGTTTTCAGAAAAAGTAATTGAAAGGCGCAAGTACCTTAGAAAACACCTGTTTGAGAACCGCAAGTTTGCCTAGAGAACATCATTATGACCGTGACAAAATACCAAAAGTGATTAATGGTTTTATTGATAGCCCTGTTCAGAAACTAATTAACCTGCAATCACTTGAATCTGATACTACACTTGACAAAAATCCTACTCCAGAAAACTTGGTTAGGCAAAGCGATGCGGAACACCTTTTCAGGTTTTCAATGTGTGTCGAAATTGCCAGTGACACGCCACTGTTGGGTGATGGAAGAACAGATGAGTATAGGTTTTTAGTCACTCAAGAAAGCTTCGACATTGCAAAGGAATTCTTGAACAAATTCAACCAATCAGTTGACGGGCAGTATAATAGTATTGGTGACAAGAAATGTGAGCCTGAAAACGTTAGTGAACCTGAGGAAAAGCTATTCACTAAGATAGTTGAAGCAATGCCCGGAGGAATCTCTTCTACCGCACTAATGCAGAAACTTGGGTGGAAACAAGCTTTCTCAGTCAAATGACCAGCCGATTAATTCAACAAGACAAAATCAAATGTGAAGAAATCAAAACTGCCACAAAATCCAGATGGGTTTACTTCGCGGTGGCTCCTGAATGACCGAACCACCTAAGTTTGGTGAACGCAGGGATGGCTGGTATCAGTATGAACTCTATTTGGTATGTCACCCGAGGGGCAGCGATGAAGGCTTTCCACATTACAGAGACGCAGTTCATAGAAGTCTTGAAAAGCCTAGACATTTTGGCATCACTTTGACAAACCCGTACAGCAACAAGAAATTCACTGTTTACCACTTTGACCAGCTTACCTTAAACATTTACAGGGTGAAACCATGACTGAAAACGACAGTTTGGAGAAGTTTTCGAAGGCTGCACTAAGCTACAGCAGAATGGGCTGTAAGGAACAAATCATTTCATCACTGCTGATTAGAGCGAACTTAGCTGGAGATGGAATCAAAAAAGTCAAGCTCATTTGTGAAGCAGCCATGCTGACTGAAGATAAGGAAAAGAAAATAGACCAAGACATGATTCTGGACTTGTACACTGTGGCAAGCAGCCTTGAAACTTTCATCAAAAACAAAAATGGAGGAATCACTATTAGCTGGAGCTTTCCCCAAACAGAGGAAAATTACGTTAAGTTTCTTGAACCTTGGCACAAGATAAAATTAAGTTATTATCCGCTTTTCACTTCGATGGCATATAAAATCTTAGTGCCTACTGACAACAGTTTCAGCAGCCCATCAGAGATTTACCAACAGCAAAAAAAGTCTTAAAGTCTTATTTCTGAAGAAATGAAAAAGTTGACAAAATCCCAATTCTTTTATGAGCAGACCGAAGGCGCACTTGCTGAGACTTCCTTCTTGGCTTTGAAAAGTGAATTCGACCACAGTATGCTTTACTGAAGCTTATGCCAGTTCAAATAATTATTGCAGATACGATTAGTCCAAACATTTACCGTGAAGCGTTTGGAATGATGAGTAAGCCTCAAGCCAAATGATGCTCCAGTTGAGAACGGTGTATCAGGTGAAATGCGAGTGAAGGTTCTCTGGACGAGAGGAAATGAAAACATCAACTTTCACCTTGCGTCGATGTGGTATGTCTTAGGAGTGAGGGGTTCAGCTAAGTCTTCTTTTCTTGAGCATGTAGCGATGAACTATGCTGAAAAGGATGCAGTAATTTTTGACTTGTTCGGCAGCAAGGATGGTGAGGGTTTAGCTTGGCTGAGGTCACCTTTTGTGAAGGACAAAAAAGTATTGCTTATTCACGGTGAGAATGTTACTGTCAAAGGCAATTATGAAACGCGACAAGCTGACACTTTGACATTGAAGGATTTGGAGGATTATGATTTGATTATCAGTTCAAATCCGTTGTACCTCAATCCAGAACAGGAATTTTACTGCGCTGGCAAAATATTGGACTTGATGTACAAAAGGTTCACTTACAAGAGATTAGTATGCTTGATGGTTCGGGAAGCAGCCAATTTGTTTTATGCTCGGCTCAAGGTCAGTGATGACCAAATCTTGGCAAAGGCTCAGTGTACCTACTTGATGAGGGAAAGCCGTCACATGGGTATATGCGCTTTATTGGATTCTCTCAAGCTCACCAGCGTTGACAGTGACGTGCGAAACTTAACTGACTATATGGTGCTAAAGAGCCAAGGATTGTTTGGGTTGCCTCCAGATTTGAAGTGGCTGTATTCTTATTTCAATCCTCATATCTTACGCAATATGCCGAAGGACAAGTTCTTCATTGTAAGTAAGGGTGGAGCTTTGGGCTTGGGTGAGTTTCCCTATCACAGTTGGCACAAAGATGTGAAGGAGCATATCGTCAAGCAAGTTGGATTGGAAATTGAGTATGGCGTGGAGTGGAACAAGGCGAAGACAAAGGCACATTCAAACAGGTTGGTGACAAGGAGCACGTTGAGATAATCCGAATGTATATTGAGGATGATGATTGGCACTGTTCAAATTGCAAGCAAGATTCAACGTTCCAGCAAAACTACTTCAGACCATATCAGGCTTCACAATGCTGGTGTTGCTAAGGCTTCGTTCTGTTCCAAGTGTAAGAGGGCAAGTGGTGTCTATGCAGGAGTTCGTGCATGTAGAGGGGGGGAGTACCCGCATAAAATCCATATATAACCCAATTAGGTAATAGTTAGTTACTACCACTTACTACTACTATAAGGGAAAAAGAAAATATTTAGTTACCATAAACACATTAGGGGTATATTAATATGAAAAGTAAGTTAAACCTTACTAATAGTAAAGTAAATCGATTGGCCCAGCTGCTGACGGCTGTATCTTTAGCGCCTCACGCGCATGTTAACAATCAGGTTTCAATCGCTAAGCAGCTTACTCCGTGTTGCCGTTCTTAAACTCCTTTTTCAATTTGTTTAAAGCTGATTCCAATTGTTGAATCAGGGCTTTGTTTGCAATGTAGCTCCCAATTGTTACTCCTAATCCTACAACTATTCCATTTATCAAAGCTATAATTATCATATCCATATCCAATGCTTTCACCCAGTATTTTGCGAGCATTGCGCTTGTAATTATTTTACGCACATAGGTTTATGTAACTTCTGCACTTGTAATCATGACAGAAGATACCAGTTTTCCACTCTACATTCTGCCAGCGGCATTATTCATGAGTGTGCAACGCGAAGTCCACTTCATAGAGCTCAAAAAACAATTCATATGTCAGCAATAGCACGCGCACATATTAAATTCAGATAATACTTCAAGAATACGAATAACCAGATGAAGCAAAGAAAACATTATATGGTATCCAACCCTTGATTCACCCTGCAGAAGTGCAAACGCAAAGATGAAAATTACCCTAGTTAACCCCCCTTATCCACCAAGCGTACATTCGCATCCCCCATTCATTCCATTGGGCCTGGCATATCTTGGGGCGGTCGCAGAAAGAGAAGGACACGAAGTGACAGTCATCGACTGCCAAGCAGAAAAACTAACCTACGAGGACTTCCGCAAACGTATCGAACAAACCCCATCGGACATCATCGGAGCGACTGCCACAACACTCCTATACAAATCTGCCATGAAGCTGATCACCATAGCCAAACAGGTTTACCCACAAGCCGTCACCATGCTCGGCGGATCGCACGGAACCTTCTGGGACGAAAATGCACTGAACGAGTACCCGAGTCTGGACATCGTCGTACGAAGAGAAGGCGAAACAACCTTCACAGAACTCCTCAACAAACTCCAGACCAACAACAGCATCAACAACGTCTTAGGCATCACGTTCCGAAGCAAAGAAGGCAAGATCGTCAACAACCCGGACAGACCCTTCCTCGAAGACCTAGACGCCTTGCCATTCCCGGCACATCATCTCATGCCGCTCGACGCGTTGAAAAGAATGGGCAAGATTCTCTTCCCCTTGGTCACAAGCAGAGGGTGCGTTTACTGGTGCGATTTCTGCAGCACCGTTCGCATGTTTGGAAGAGGATACCGCATGCGCAGCCCAAAAAACGTTGTCAACGAAATGGAGATGATCCACAACAAGTACGGTGTGAATCAAGTCACCTTCTATGATGACGCGTTCACCGTTAACCGAGAGCGGGTCGTTAAAATCTGTGAAGAACTCCACTCCAGAAAACTGGATATGATCTGGGACTGCGGTACACGCGTGGACATGGTGGACCGCGAACTCCTCAAGACTATGCACGATGCAGGTTGCATAGCCGTATGGTTAGGCGTGGAATCAGGCTCAGAAGCCATTCTCGGCGCTATGAACAAACGCATAAAGCTGGACCAAACACGACTAGCTTACAAAACCGCGCATGAAGTGGGGTTGATGACTATTACCAATGCGGTATTGGGTTTCCCTGGAGAAACTGAACAGACTGCACGGGAAACAATTAACTTCGTCAAGGAACTGAATCCTGACGACGTAGGCTTCTATGTGGCGACGCCCTATCCCGGCACGCCGATGTATGAGCAGGTTAAAAAGAACGGTTGGCTCAGAGTCACGGACTTTGACAAGTACGACACTGCGGGGCCGACCTTTGAAACGCCGTGGCTGAGCATGGAAAAGCTGGCAGAAATTCGTTACAAAGCTTACCAAGAGTTCTATTTACGTCCGGCGTATGTGTTGAAGATGATGCGCAGAGGCGGAACGTACGGCATTTCAGCAGTGAAAACCTCAGCAGCATATGCGCTGCGGGCAATGCACATCAAACTATCGTAATGACACGTGCTCCACGACAAAACAGTTCCATTTCCAATATGTGCTTGTTTTGTAGTTGCTTACAGTCTACCACACATCCTTAGAGAAAACGGCGCATTTAGTTATAATCCGACGGGGGCTAGTGGGTCACCCGATCTTTTCCCATTAAACCGTGTGAGAGATGAAGGAATAATCGCACTTTATTCCTCACTGTTAAAGCCTATCGCATTCGGGTTTCTTCTGTCTGCTTTGGCTTTCTCGACAGTGTATGTTACCAATCCATCTCTGCTTGATAGTAC
>CAVTHH010000018.1:0-74569 GCA_963734505.1 Candidatus Bathyarchaeota archaeon
TGTCCGATGCTGATGTTTGAGGAACCCTCCTGCACCTGATAGTCATAGTCATTGGGAAGCTTCATTATGAACTCATGAGCTCCGACTGATTTTGCAGCGTCTATGATCTCTTGGTCTGAGGCCTCAAGCTTCGCAAACCTGATGTTTTCTCTGATGGAGATTGGAAAAAGGAATGAATCCTGGAGCACTATGCTCATCTTACTTCTCAACGAAGCAAGTTTGACGTCGCGTATGTCGTGTCCATCTATCTTTATTGCGCCTTCGTCTGGGTCGTAGAACCTGGTGAGCAGGTTGATTATGGTGCTTTTTCCCGCGCCCGTTGGGCCTACGATGGCGAGTTTCATGTTCTGTTTAAGACTGAAACTGATGTTCTTCAGCACCGGAACGTTCGCCTCGTACCCGAAGCTTACGTTCTCAAACCTTACCTCGTTTATCATGGTAACGTGATACTCCTCTCAGCGGTTGGTTCCACAACCTCGATCTTCGTGTCTATCAGATCAAACATCCGCTCTGTGGCAGACATGGCGCTCTGGTACTGATCATACATCGAAACCAAATCGACTAAAGGCATGAAATACGAGAATTGATACTCTGTGAATGCCACCAGAATTCCCAACGAGAGTGTCCCGTTCAGGACCGACAATGCCCCGAAGAAAAGAATGATGACTGTTCCTACCAGTCTGAGACTGATAACAAACGGAATGTATGAGGCACTCACGAGAATGGCTCTGGTCGTTGCCTTGACATTATCTGCCTGCGTCTTTAGGAATTTCTTCTCTGCTTCTTTTTCTCTCGCGAAAGCCTGAGTAACTTTAATGCCTGTCAGGTCTTCCTGCAGTCTTCCAGTCAATCCTGAAGTGGTTATCAAGGCTCTCCGATATGCTGCCCTTGAGTATCTTCCAAGGAACCAAACCAGTCCCAACGCGATTGGCAAGACTAAGATAGCAAGCAACGCCAAGCGAAGGTCAAGCACAAACATTATCACGAAAGATCCCAGAATCGAGGAGGTATCCACAAGAATGTTTGTGAGTCCAAGTCTCAGAAAGATTCTGACCGTGTTCGCGTCATTTGTTGGTCGAGAGATGATTCTTCCAACTTCGCCCTGAGAGAAATACCTCAGAGAGATGACCTGCAGTTTCTCCATCATGTCATCTCTCATTTCAGCAACTACTTTTTCACCCATGATTCGCATCTGGTATGTCTGGATGTATTGGAACGCGTAGTTGCCCAAGATGATCGCCACGAACAGGGGAATCCACCACAGGAATCCGGATCAGGTCTTTGGGGATTATGATGCTGTCGATGGCGATGGCATGCATGTAGGGCGCAACCAATCCTGTGAGGGCACCCAAAAACGTAGCTAGGACGCCGATTATGAGGTTTCTTCTATGAGCATGCGCGTAGTCATAAACGCGTCGAATCAGCACTCGGTCAGGAATTGTCCTCTTCCGGTTCTCTTCTTCGTCAGAGCAGAAGGCTCCATATGGACTTGACACTAGAAAACATCCTCCGGGAGAGATCTCTGGAGAAATTGCGTTTCGTAGACCTTCCTGTAGACACCGTCACGCGCCATTAACTCATCATGCGTACCAAACTCTGCAATAGCTCCACTCTCGAGAACCAGCACTTTGTCAGCGGTCTTTATCGTTGAGAAACGCTGGGCAATTATCAGAGTAGTTCTAGACTTCGTCGCCTCTTCCAGAGCAGCCTGAATCTCCTGCTCCGTCTTTGCATCCACAAACGACAACGAGTCATCCATTATCAGTATCCGTGGATTAGTCAAAAGGGCCCTGGCTATGGTTATCCTCTGCTTCTGCCCTCCTGAAAGCGTGATTCCTCTTTCGCCCACGTGCGAATCGTACCCTTTCGGTAGCGACATGATGAAATCATGAATTCTTGCCTCTTTGGCAGCTTTCACAATCTCTTCCATTGAAGCATCGGCTTTTCCGAAAGCGATATTCTCCCTGATGGTTCCTGAGAATAGAAAAATATCCTGCAGCACAACTCCGACTTCCCTTCTAAGCGAGGAAAGCTTGAATTCGCGGATGTCAACACCGTCTATCTTTATGCTGCCCTTTTGAACTTCGTAGAATCTGGGCACGAGATAAATTAAAGAACTCTTGCCTGTTCCAGTTGCGCCGAGAATGGCAACTTTCTCTCCCGGTTCCACCGTGAAAGTCACATCGTTCAAGACGGGTCTGCCCTCTGCGTACCCAAAATTTACATTTTCAAACTCAAGCCTGCCCTTCTCAATCTTAAGGTCTCTCGCATTAGGAAGATCACTCACCACTTTTGGCGAATCCTCCATTTCAAAAATCCTTTCCAGGCCAGCGTAAGCGGTGATCCATGTTCCCAAAGTCTGACTTAGATCTCTTATCGGAAAAGTCAGTCGAAGCATGTATCTAGCAAAGAGTATTATGGCCCCAACCGTGAGGACGGAACCAGGAATGCTTATCGAATATCCAGCGTATACGTATACCAGAGCAATTCCAAGAGTTAACAACGCCGGTCCCAAAGGCATGTAAATCGACTGAATCTTTCCAGCTTTGATCGCCGTGTCCACGTAGATGTTCTCAACCTGCTTGAAGCCTTCAACCATCTCCGGTTCGCGCCGAAAAATCCTAACTGTCTTCATGCCGAAAATGTTCTGCTGAATGTAGGAAGATAATCTGCCAAGGATGAGCTGCATGTTTCTGAACAACGGCATGGTTTCCAACCATAAACGCGTAGTAAAATAGAAAATAAGGGGCATAGTGACCATTGAAATCAAAGTCAAAACCGGACTTATGGGATAAATGATGACGACTATCAGAATTGTCGAGAAAATCGCGTTTAGAGCTGTGCCCAACCATGAACGCAAAAACTGGTCCACCAGTTGAAGGTCAACGGTTGCTCGAGAGGTAAGATCGCCAACTCCAGTCGAATCATGGAAACTAAAGGATTTGTTCTGCAACGAACGATAATAATCAGTCCTCAAATCGCGCACAATATACTGAGACATGACTCCGTGAACAAAAATCACCGTGAAATTCGTCACGGCAAAGCCTACTCCCGCCAAAACAATGACTAACAAATATCCACCCAAGAGATCTATTTTTCCAGCGCCGATAACATCGTTAATTATCAGAGTGGTGTAATACGGCTCTATCGTGAACAGAATTGACCTGACCAGCGCAAGGGCGCTGATGGCAATGGCAAATAGATAGTATCGTCTATGATAGTGCATGAGCCTTTTGAAAGCTGAAAAAGACTGAGCAAACCCTTTCTTCGGTCTCAGGGCTGCCGAATATTCGAGGATAGGCTTCGACACACTCATGGTGATCTTAGAATTAAGCAAGCAAGATTTAGCGATATAAACTGTTGCTGGTCAAAGCTGAAATTCCGTTGGAAAAACTTGTTTATCATTGATGTTACGGGTGACTAATAGCCTTCCTCTTCTCTTGAGACAGTTCTCCCATCCTTGAGGAAAATAATCCCAACAAACTTGGAAAAGGTGGGCATCGCACGGCTAGCGCGCATGCTTGTTCCTAAATTCGTTTTAGAGCGAGTCTCACACCTCTCTATGGGATAGACCAAGCTTACGAGAAGAACAACAACAACGATATTTTCTGAAACACACAGCCGTTTTTCTTTCACACACTTCTTCTCAAATATTTTCGGAACAGGCAAGCGCGCTACTGCTCGCTTCTTGCGATAATATTTCATCAAAAACGATTCGTTGGCAAATCATAAATAGATGAGGTGCACAACAAAGGGCTGTGCACAGAAATGTGCATTATACTTTAAGGAAGAAAGGAAATGGCAAAAAATAAAATTGCAGCAGCGATTGCTTTGCTTCTGATGTTGACTATTGCTATCACACTTTTTGCTGTACCAATGGTTTATGCACATGATCCTCCGTGGCAAATTCCGACCTATGCTTTCATTAGTATTGCACCTAACCCTATAGGGGTCGGGCAACGCGTTTCCGTTAATGGTTGGATTGACAAGGTACCACCATTAGCTGAAGGTAACTGGGGCATAAAGTGGCACAACATGAAAGTCACTGTCACGAAACCTGATGGAACTACCGAGACCTTGAACATGCCAGATTCTGACGCTGCCGGTGGAACTTGGACATGGTACACCCCGACTACTGCCGGAACGTACAAGTTCGTGTTCAACTTCCCAGGGCAAGTTGCTGTGTCGGAAAATCCTTACCCATATCCTGCGGGATTTGTACCTCTTGGCGCTGACTACCTCAATGACACCTACCTGCCTAGCACAAGCAAAGAATTCTCGCTCACAGTGCAAACGGAGCCAGTAGAATCAGCTTATCCGGCGAATCCGCTTCCAGCCGAATTCTGGTCTCGTCCAATCAACTCATTAAATAGAGATAACTGGTACGTACTCGGAGGCAACTGGCTTGGACTGGCAGCCACATCATTTGGCGCGACGGGAATGTATTCGAACACGGGCAACTTCAATCCATATACAACGGCGCCGGAAAGCGCTCACGTTTTGTGGACTTTGCCTGAGGCGTTTGGAGGGCAGATTGGAGGAGAATTCGGTCCTGATGAGACAAGCCTCTACTCGACGGGAACAGCTTATGAGACCAAATTCGGAGCAGTGGTTCTTTACGGGATACTTTATTTCAGTGCTTATCCAGGAGCTGGAAACAACCTTGGACCGCTGACCGCTGTAGACTTGCGCACAGGGAAGACTTTGTGGGCTAAACAGGTAGATTTCCCTCTGAGGGTTGGTATGGTGCTCAAATTCAATACAGGAGACCAATATGGAGCTCACGCATACCTGTTTACTGCACCTGCAACCATCGGATTCATCATGACACCCGCAAACTTTGCACCCAAATGGCAGATGTATGATGCAATGACAGGCCAGTGGATACTCGATATTGCAAACGCCACTGAAGGCACACTTGTGAGGGGAGGAAACGGTGAGATTCTGAGTTACACCGTTGGAGGCGGCATGCTGAATATGTGGAACATTAGCAAGTGCGTCGCGGCAGGTTCCCAGAAGAACAACATATACACAGTCTACAGTTCTGCAGAGATTTGGAGACCTCCTCAGGGAGCAACACTTGACTGGAACGACGGATACGAATGGAGCGTACCTATAGCCACTGCAATCAGTGGCGTACCTATTATTCCGGATCTAGCGGTGTCTAAAGTGAGTGACGATGTAGTGCTGACGACTGCAGAGCCCGGATTCTTTTTGGGAGGAGCGCCTGGTGGTTCTCAGCTGAGGCTACCGAGTTGACGCAGCTTACAATGCCAAGACAGGTCAGCTGCTTTGGGGTCCCATAAACCGAACACTCTCACCGCACACTACTGATATTCTGACAGCGGGAGAAGGAGTATACTGCGAATACACAATGCAAACGATGACATGGATTGGCTATGACATCAAGACAGGTCAGAAACTTTGGGGTCCAACTCAACCTACCAACAGCACCTGGGCCTACTATGATTTCACTGCTCCGAGCGTTTTGGGCTACGGCAACCTTTACTCGTGGGGCTTAGCTGGAGAAGTGTACTGTTACGACGCCAAAACGGGAGTGCGCAAATGGAGCTTTAATACTGGCAACTCAGGAATCGACAGTCCGTTTGGCAGTTGGCCATTAGGCACTTGGAGTGATCATCATATCCTAGCTGATGGCAAGCTATACGTAAGGGCTGGACACGACTACACTGCGCCGGTGTTTAAAGGCGCGAATATCTACTGCTTGAACGCTACTACTGGTGATCTCTTATGGAAGTCTTTGAGCTTTGACATTGGCAGTTCGCCAGCCTGCGCAGACGGCGTAATGGTCTGGTTCAACGGCTACGACAACCAAATATACGCATACGGCAAAGGACCAAGCGCTACAACTGTAACTGCGCCGGACGTTGGAATAGCATTCGGTTCATCAGTTGTGATACGAGGCACAGTGACTGACAAGTCTCCTGGCACTGAAGAGTATGCTCAGACTGCTCGTTTTCCGAACGGTGTTCCCGCAATGGCTGACGAGAGCATGAGCGCGTGGATGGAGTACTTGTACCAGCAGCAGCCTCTGCCTTCGAACGCGAAAGGTGTTACCGTGACAATCAGCGTCCTTGACTCTAACAACAACTATAGGAACATTGGCACTGCAACAACCGACTCGACTGGCGCGTACAGCTTGATGTGGACTCCTGACGTTCCAGGCAAATACACGGTTACTGCAACATTCGCTGGCTCAGAATCTTACTACGCGTCTTATGCAAGCACCGCTTTCGGCGTCGACGAGGCTCCGGAACCCACAGTAGCACCTACGAATCCGCCTGCCTCTTTAGCTGACCAGTACATACTGCCAGGAATCGGAGGCATCATCGCTGCAATCGCAATAGTCGGCGTTGTACTAGCACTACTGCTCAGAAGAAGGTAAACAGCTAAAAGAACGCAAATCTTCACTTTCCCTTTTTTTAGTGGGCTAATAATAACAGAAATGTTAAGGAGAAAAGGACAGGAAAGAATGGGACTGAGTGGGCTCTTGGTCACAATTGCGACGGCCAAACGTCAAAAGAGTCATTTTCTTCTTCTATCTTGTCGCTACCAAGTAAATCTTGAACCTGGGCTCGCGCTATTCATTACGTAATGGATGAGAAGGGCGTTATCCTTTTCAGAAAGCTTAAGATATAGAGTGTGCAGGGTTATAATCTGGCAAAAAGCATGTTGCGGGGCCTGTAGTCTAGCACGGATTATGACACTGGCCTGCGGAGCCGGAGGTCCTGGGTTCAAATCCCAGCGGGCCCGCCACCGCTATTTTGAAAACAAATTTCCTTTTGCTATCAGCGCGCCAAGGGAGGGTGTCTATATGCGTTCGTTAACGCGCTAACGGTTGTATATGGTCGGGAACATTCTCGAACCGGAGCAAGAAAGGTTCCAATTTGTCCTTTAATTCCCACAAAAGGCTAAACTGGATCAAGGCAAAAGCGAGAAACTGAGCACTCCAACCATGGTTAGCTCCCAGAACTGGAGTGAGCCTGTCAAAAGAATAACTGAAGCCCCCAGCTACTCTGTATTCGAGCCACTCATACTTAGCTGTCATATTAAGTGACAACAAATTCACAATCATCGACATCAACAACAGGTACAACCCGAAGACCGCAACGTAGAAAATAAGTCTTCTATGTTTGCCATCCAAGTTTTTCTTGTTTGCGAGAAGCGAGCTTTTCTTTGCCAGAGAAGCAGCAACCAAACAAAAGAGAGGCAGAGTCAGGTAGTCATACTTAATCGAATTAACGTACGGAACCAACATGTTCTTACCCACTGCCAAGTACGCGTTGAAACCAATCACAGCAATAATTGTCACCAAGAAGAACATGTCAGACATCACTATCTTCGGGAAGACTTTCCTTTGAAGGATCGAAAACAAGACTGAAAATATGAATCCGGATATGAAAAATATGCCCAAGGCCTCCGTGAAAAAGCTTAGGTTGTAGAAAGGTGAAGCTTCAAAACCGGTTGGCAGAAACTGACCGAAATCGTCATGGCTGAAGACGGAAAGCAAACCTCTTCCTGATATTGGGACATACCATACATACTGAATAAGAAAAGCTGCCAAAAAGAACAAGGCTATTCCAGCCAATGCGCGTCCAGTGTTCTTCGGTCTTGAATGTATGTAGAAAAGTGCGAGCGGAATCATCATGAATACCGCAAAGAGTTTTGTTAAAAGCGCAAAACCGAACAGAATGCCAGACAGTGACATGAGCCTGAGGCTATTCTTCTGCATGGCTTGGATTCCAACAAGGAGGAAGAGTAAGCTCAGGAAGAGGCATTGAACATCAACTAAGACGACTCTGGACATTATGATTTGCCAAGGTGTCAGAGCAAAAAGCGCTGCTGCAAACAAACCTGTTCGTCTTCCGTACAGAACTTTGCCGATTTTGCTCAGTAGAAAAACGCATCCAACTCCGAATGAAGTTGTCACGCCAACGGCTACTTCGTAGGACATGCCCAGGGTCTTGAGGAAGAAGGCTTCAACGTAGAAACCCAGCGGTTGCATGTTTATGGTTTCGCCGTAGGTGATGTAGGGTAGGCCCCATTTTACTACCCCTGACGCAGCTGTAAATTCTAGTTGCGAGTCCCAGCTGGAGTAAGGTCCCAGAGAGATGCACATCAAGGCAGAACCGAGTAGGATTCCGATTAGCGGGTAATTTCTCTGCAAAACGGTACTCAGTTTCTCGCATTGAGCTTCCAAAACGTTCATTGGAAGACGGAATCTTGCTGGATTTTCTTTTGTAAAGTCTGGCGCCTTCTTTGTAATCCATATTTTAGGCGCTCTGCATGTACAACAAGACTATTATGTGTTGTCAACAAAAAGAGGTGTTACCAATATTGTTCTCGCAGGCATGCAGATGCGAAATTATTTGGCAGCCGTGTCTTAAAACGTTGTAGTGAATGTACAGTCACATATTCTTATTAGCCTGGGAGAGAACCAGCCTTTCGGTGTCCATTCTATGGGCGAATATGAAGACACAATAAGGGATATAGAGAAATCCTTGGGAGCGTGCGCGTTCGGGTGAGAATCAGCGTCAAGACAGGGCGTTCTTCGCGGCATCTGAGAGTAGATATACCTATTAATCGGCGCGTTAGTGTTTTGTAGCCGTTGCGGTTTATGAAACTTGGTTTACGCGTTTCCTTTCTTGATGGAGTGGACGATTATTCCAGCGACAAACGTTTTCGCTTTGCCGTTGTCGATTTTGATAAACCTGACTATCCTTTGAATTTTGTTTGCATGTTGCCGAGGCAGTTTAAGTCTGAGGGGGACGGGTCCAGTAAATTCGCAGAGGTTTTCGGAGAGGAGAGCCTGGCCATTGCTAAGAAACTGCTGCATGGGGCTCTGGAGACTGAGACCGCTTCTGATGTCAAGGTGGAGATTGAGAGAAGGCTAAGGCTGCTCGAACCCAAACAGGCCATTCAAATCAAGTGCAATAGGTGCGGCAAGCTCTTTCAGCCACGGCGCATCAGAAGGTTTCATCAGAATTTCTGCGAGGAATGTATGAAGAAGAGGTTTGGAAACCGAACATAACAGAGCGCGCGGCGCATACGCTGAAATGGACTGGAACCAAATTTCAGTCCGAGCAACACGCTTTCACGGAGCCATGATAATAGACTGTGAGGAACTCCCACGTTCAAGTTTCGCTTTCTTGCAGGTTTTGCTTCAGGTTCTGGGCAAACTCTTCCGCATGTTTGAGGTCCTCAGCGTTAGGTCTACCCTTATTCATTCCCCCAAACAGTTTTAGAAAACTATTGGTGTTAAGACCTGCACAGCCAAATTCATCAACAATCAAGTAACCTTTGGATTGCAGTTTTTCCCTTAGCGGCGAGTGGTCTTTGGCGACTTTTTCTTTTCCTGTGATTGCACTGGTTGAGAAAATGAATGCTTTCTTGTTTGCGACTTGTGGTAGTTTATCGGCAAGGTCAAGCAGAACTTGATAGTGTTTTCCGCTGTCTATCCCTGAACCAAAGCCGATTAAGTCATACTCTTGAAGCTCCTGAGGGTTTATTTGCTGGGGCGACTTTATTTGTGCGTCAAGAACTTTTGCGAAGGCGTTAGCGATTTTCTCTGTGTTGTTGTGATGATATGAAAACAGAATCAACAGTGATTTCATCGGCAATTCACCATTCCCCTGATAATCAACGACTGAATAGAAAAGGGATTTCAGTTAAGTGCCTTTTGGGAAGCCATGGTAATAGGCATTGTCTCTTCTATGATTTGGGCTCAAGTCCGAGTTGCTTGTAGAATGTTCCAGTGTCATAGTATTCCAGCCATTCCTGGATGAGTCCTTCAGAGTTCGTTTGCACAAAGATAGCGCATGTCATTTCGATACATCGTTTGGTCGGTGGTCCTTCCCGTCCGCCTATTGGACCCGTTTGGGTGCCAGCATACTTGAGCTCGAATGCAGCGCTGTCGTCTTCAACTAAGATGTTTTCAATCTTCATCTGGACATCTGGAATCATAATGAAAAATTCTTGCCAATCTTCTTTGACTGCTTCTATTCCGTTCAGAGGTTTCGACCCGAAAGGCTCACTGTACAGGATGTCTTTGGCTATCACCGAGCTTAATCCACTGAGATCATGTCGGTTGCAATCCCGGATGAACCTTTCAATGGTGTCCTTTATATTTGATGCCAATTTCTCTCACACTCACTTCGGTAAAGGAGTTTGACCTGATAAGACTATGTGGTTGCTCCTTTACTATCACAAATAATATGCACATCAACTCGAAAACGGATGGAACGTCAAGAGTCGATTTATATTCAATTCCTCGAAAAACAGCCGAAAAGGAAGCTCGTGGTAGTCAAGGGCTAGTCACAAAGCCTTAACTTCCATTAACGGTTAATCAAACATTTGAAGACGGGGTGTTTCGGACAAATGCAAGCTTCAAGACGTCAATTCAAAACTATGGATGAGTACATCTCTCAATTTCCCAAAAATATCAGAGACATTTTGGAAGATCTAAGGAGGCTTATCAAGGAATCAGCACCTGAAGCTGAAGAGACGATAAACTATGGGATTCCAACCTTCAAGCTGAATGGCAATTTGGTTCATTTTGCAGCATTCAAGAATCATATTGGTTTCTACCCCACACCATCGGCGGTTGTAGCTTTCAAAAAAGAGTTGGCTCCATTTAAACAAGCAAAGGGTTCCGTCCAATTTCCATTAGACAAGCCGATTCCATTTGATTTGGTTAAGAAGATTGTGAAGTTCAGAGTAAAAGAGAATGAACAAAAGAAGAGTCCTTCTTATGAGAAAGCTTCATTTATGAAAAGCTGAGAAGTGTTCAACTTATGCGACAGCGTTGGCGCCATCCATGATCTCGGCTATCCGGTTCAAGTTGTTTATCGTCACGCCCATTCGATACCGACTCTTCAGCGTCTTCGCCACCTGAGTAGTCAAATAGCCTATTCGGCTAACATGCCTGAAAAAAGCATCATGCACCATCTGCCTGACTTCATCAAGAGGCACCGCAGTTGAACATATCTTGGAAACACCGATGCCAGTCTCCCAATGCTCATCGGCATTCAAGAATCCTTTGGCTTCCAACTCATTCCAGATGTCATTTCCAGGATGCGCTCCCAATATGTTAAACTGCGGTAGATCTATGGGAACCCTTCTTGCGAACTCTATCGTGTTCCTAATCTCATCTCTCGTCTCGTCCGGAGCACCTACAATAAAGGATCCTACGATTACGTCTACTCCTGCTTTCTTGGCTGTTCTTACAGCTGCTTCCGCTTGTTCTGGAGTGATTGTCTTTCCGTAATAGTCTAGGATTCTTTGGTTGGCGCTTTCAATTCCAAAATACAAAATCTTGAGGCCTGCCTTCACCATTTCCCGCAGCATCTCATAGGAGCAGTTGTCCACTCTTCCTTCACAGATCCATTCCATGTCTAGTTTTTCTTTTCTCATGCCTCGGCAGATTTCGACTGCTCTCTTCGGATTTAAGGTGAAGCTGTCATCCACAAAGATGAGTTGCTTGTAGCCCTCGCTTGCAAGAAAATTCAGTTCTTCAAGTGTATTAAGGGCTGATCTTGGCCTCCACATATTGTGTGCAATCTGAGTGCAACTGCAGAATCTGCAGGAGTGGACGCATCCGCGGCTGGTGATTATGCTCGTGAATTTTTTCGGCGCTACACTCGCCCCAGCCATCAGGCAGTGATAATCAACACCTATTAGCTTGCGGTCTGGAAAAGGCAGGGTGTCCAGGTTCTTTATCAAGGGTCGGTCTGGAGTGGCAACTATTTCTCCTTCATTTCTGAAGTTCACCCCCCGAACTCTCTCTAATGGCTCTTCGTTTTCTAGGACTTTTGCGAGGTCGATGATTGTTCTTTCTCCTTCTCCTCGAACGATTATATCAACCCATGGGTACTTCCTGAGAATTCGTTCCGGGTTGAATGTGGCGTAATGGTTGCCGAAAGACTATGGTTAAGTCCGGGTTTTTCTCCTTCACTTTGTGGCTGATTTGTGCGGCCATGCTGCCGGAACTTGCGAGCGCTGAGAAACCTAAGACGTCGGGGTTTTCTTTCTCCACCCATTCCAGAGTTTGTCCTATCGTCAAGCCAAGCCCAGGCTGGTCTAACGCCGAAACTTCAACGCCTTCTTCCTCGAGAACCGCTGCAAGGTACAGTATGCTCAATGGTGGAAACGCAGCAATGGACTTTCTTCCTTCCCGCTCATCAATACCCTCATTCGGACTCGCGTTGATGAAAGCGAACTTCATGTTAGCACCGTTTTTTATTTTTTTATTTTACACTGCGCAGAGCGCACTTCAGTGATCGATATCAGCTTTGTCTATTCCCATCTGAATATTTTCGCTGATATCAAAATCCCTGCGACTAATATGCCCAGCAGAATTGCGACCTCTGTTATGTGCTGACCGAGACTTTCACCTATCCACAGACCCCGCATAAGCGTTGTCACATGGGTCATGGGAAAGATTTGGGCGACTTGTTTGACTGCGTCGGGGACGATCTCGAACGGTACGAATACTCCTGATAGGAACAACATGAGGAAGAGAAGTATGAAACCGAAGCTCTCGGCAGCTCGTACGTTTGGCATTATGCTGGCTACCACGAGTCCGAAGGCGAAGAAGCTGAAACTACTGAGGACAAATGCAACAACTACTTCTATCGGGTTTCCGTTGAAGCGTAGACCAAATGCGAGTTTGGCGAAGACAATCATGAGAACCCACGAGAACGTTGTCACCGTGAAGATCATTGCTATTTTTGCCGTCAAGATAGTGAGCGGGCGTAGCGGTGTGGCTTTCAGGCGGCGGAGGATGCCTTTCTCACGGGCTGTTGCCATGTCTGTGTTGAGGATTGTGAGCGCCGAGATGGCGACTATCATTCCCGTGAAAGAGGGTACATAGACGTCGACGATGCCGTAGCCTCCGAAGTTGGGGGTTGCCGCGTTGCCATAGATGCTGCCAAACACGAGAATCAGCATTAGGGGGAAGATGATGGTGAAGAAGGCTCCGGTTGGGTTTCTTAAGAACATTTTAAATTCCATTAGTGTGAGCTGTTTCAGTCCGCTCATTTCTTAGATCTCCATTTCCCTTCCAGTGACTGTTAGGAATACGTCTTCAAGGTTTGGCTGTTCGGTACGAAGGTTCCTAAAGCGGATGCCTTTGGAAGTCAACGCGTTAACCACAGTTCCGACGAGTTCGTCGCCCTTTCCGTAAACTACGACACGGTCGCCAATCTGCTCAGTCTTTGTGACTCCAGGTAGACCTTTCAGTCTTTTGTCAGTGTTCTCTATCGTGCCTTTCACATTGAATATGATGCGGTTTTCCCCAGTCAGGCTTTGAATCAGATTCTCGGGAGTGTCTAGCGCTACGATGCGGCCGTGATCAACAATAGCTATTCTGTCACATAGTCGTTCAGCCTCTTCCATGAAATGCGTAGTCAAGATGACAGTCTTGCCGCTCTTTTGAATGTCTCGCACTAGGTCCCAGATGGAGTGTCTCGCTCTAGGATCAAGTCCAGTTGTCAATTCGTCAAGGAAGACGACTTCTGGATCGTTGACTAGAGCCAATGCGACGAACACGCGCTGCTTCTGGCCTCCTGAGAGCTTGTCAAAATACTCGTTTCTCTTTTCTGCCAACCCGAGTCGTTCAATCAACGTCTCCCAGTCTATTGATTTCGGATAGAATGAGGCATATAGATCGAGTGCTTCCCAGACTTTGATGCGGTCCTGCAGGGCCGAAGTCTGAAGTTGAACTCCGATGCGTTCTCGCAAATGGTGTGAATCATTTTTAGGGTTTAGTCCTAAGACCTCAATGTTGCCCTTATCAGGATCGCGTAAACCCTCAACGCATTCTATGGTTGTGGTTTTTCCGGCTCCATTCGGTCCAACCATGCCGAAGATTTCGCCCTCAAAAACCTCAAAAGAGATGTTATCTACAGCCACGGTTTTCCCGTACGTCTTGCTTAACTCTTCAACTTTCAAGACTTTCCTGGCATGGACAGCCTCCTTGAGCTGATTTTCTTCATCCACAGAAGTGAACCACAGAACCGCATTTATCGCTATGTGCATTTAAGTTTTTCAAAATAGAAATGGTGCCTTTCGTGCTGAACGCTGTTCCACTTTGGTCTAGTGCGAACTTGAAAAAAGATCAGCTCCAAAATAGACTTGAAAATGAGTACGGTGTTGGTAAAGCAGTTGACACGGCCATAATCATAGTTCCTGTGGCATAACAAAGGACTCGTTCACGTTCACTCCATATCAGAAAAAAGATAGCGCGACATGCATCGTGGCGTCGTGTAATCCTACTTTTCTTGATTTTGTGACTGCATAGCTGCAACAACATACCGTTAATAGCTCGACAGATCCCATCAACTATGACTGTGAGAAATTTGTCTAGACCTATTGATATAATACGTTGCTTTCACAACGCGTTTCGCAGAGACATTTCCCAGATTGATCAGACTGTTACTGGCATTGCCCGTGAAGGTGGAGATTTCACTTCCGTTCTGGATCGACTCCACACTATGAATGAGCTATTAGACCTTCATGCTAGAGGTGAGGAAGCAGCTGTTTTTCCCGCTATGGACAAGCTGCTACCTCAAGTAGCAACTCCCTATTTGATGGATCATAGAGAACTTGACAACATGGTTGATGGTTTGGAGACAATCAGAAAAGACCCTGATCCTCTGACCACAGCTAGGGCGACAGCCATCTTGCATTCGTTCTTGCGGATTCATTTGAACAAGGAAGATGTTCATCTCTACGCAATTCTCAGAGAACGAACAACTGACACCGAACAGATAGACATAGGTGCGCTAATGTCAAAAAGCATCCCGCCCGACAAATATCCAACTATGATTCAGTGGGTATTGTCCTTGCTCGACTTTGAAGACCAAGTTATTGTTGCAAGAGGTTGGGTGAACGTCATGCCTCCACCGGTTTTAGCTGGCATCAAACCTTTAATAGAAAAGGCAGTGGCTGGAAATTGGACCAACCTTATCAGGTTAGTTCCAGAACTAGAACACAGATGAGCATTTACTTGAAGGAAGGACTCTTACAGTTCAACGAACAAATTGTTGTCTTTCACAGTGCTGTTATAGACGCGTAATTGCTTCTTAGCTGGTCCTCGGACAACTTCACCAGTTTCGATATTGAATCTTGAGCCGTGCCAAGGACACTGTAGAACATCATTTTCAAGCTCGCCTTCAGCCAAGGGCGCCCCTGCGTGTGTGCACCGGGCTTCCAAGCAGTAGAACTTCTTGTTTCGATTGATGACAAGTATCTCGTATCCTTTGAGACTGAATTGTTTCAGCTCGTTTTCTTGAACCACATCTGTTCTGCACAGCATGTAGAGTGTCATTGCACTTTTCTCCATTGGGATCTATTTTCCAGATTCAAGGATAGCTCCTTTTGTTTTTCCAAGTATTCGCAAACCGCGATAACAAATTCGGCGTGACTCCAAATCAACGGCGCTACTGATATGGGATTGCCGGTATGAGGGTCAATCTGCTCAGCGAGTATGCCAGATGGTGACGCGTGTTTCGCAGTCCAATTTAGAAGGTTTAGCCCTTTGTCAAGCTCCTCTGTGGATGAGGCGGTGGCAATATACCATCGGGCAAGCCAGAGGGTGCAAATAAACCAAGGGTTTCCTGGGGTGTCTCTTGTCACTCTGTGATATTCATCATTCTCGTAACGTGCTACTCCACCCGTATTGGTTTTATTCCAGAGTTTATCAATGACTGATCTCATGCTGTTTCTCACTTCGTCTGAAAAAGCTGAGAAAGCTCCAGTGATAAAAGCCAACGAGACGCTGCTATCGACCGTTAAATCGCCAATTCCTGTGGGATAGATTGCCTTCTTGAACCTTTGTGCTTTTGTGTCATAAAGTTTGGTTAACATTGCTTTCTTCATTTCGGCGGATGCTTCTGCGAGCTTTTCCTGTCGTTCGATATCGAAGAATACTTTGGCAAACCCTGCTGCAGACTGAAGGGCAGATATTACAGTTGAGACTGTTGAGCTAAAAACGCCAGCTTTTTCTTCCCAAATGTCAAAAGAAGGTTTTGGCAAACCTGTTACTGGGTCACGGTAACTGAGCAAGAACTCAGCGGTGTTAAAGATCAGTTTTGGGTAAACTTTCGAGATGAACTCCAAATCGCCGTATCTTTGAAAGTGCTTATACAACGCAAATAATACAAGTGCGGTCTCATCTTCCTGTATCGGCAGCTGGATTTTACCGCTGGCATCAATCAATGGGTGCCAGCTGCTTCCAATAGAACCATCAGGCGAGTATTTGTGATTAAAGTAACCGTTCTGGTCAATGGCGTTATCACAAAACCTGAAAAACATGCGCGCAACTTCTGGAAAACCAGCCATGTCGAATGCCATTGCGATAATTGCTCCATCCCGTGGCCACACGTAGGAGTACGTGTCACGGTTGAATTGGAGCACGTCGGAATCACAGGACGAGACAATGCCTCCGCCGTTGTCAACGTGAGAGCGCATTATCAACAATGACTGCTTGAAGAGTTGCGCCACATCATGCGGGAGTACATTCAAGTCTAAGATCTTCTTGTTGCTCCATGCGCTCCAATAGTTCTCTGTTTCAAGCAGCAGCTGTTCAACTCCTGTTTTCCTAACGATTGAGTCTATGTTCTTCACTTCTTCGAAGTTCCTGCCACATGCAATCCAATAGTAAAGAGTGTTTGCTGAACCAGGTTCAATTTCCAGTTTGAATGAGATTGTTGAGTCCACATAACCTTGGGCAATTGGGTTCCCTTGTAGTTCTCCGTCTTCTGCGTCTTTCCATGTGCCTTCTTTTCCAAACGATTCTTTCTGACCAGTTGCAAACTGGTAAATTCCACGATCCTGATCTGTGATGCCGTCGATTAGGAAATAGCGTTTCTGTTTGTAATGAACCATAGAATTCAGAGTTGGCTCATACATTGCTGTGTCTCCTGTGCCTTTACCGTAGATGTGGAAGTCATGCGAAAAGAACACCCTTACTTCGCGTCTTTGGTCCCTGTCGTTATTGATGACAAGCTTGCGGAGATACACGTCTAGAAAGCTGTGGACAGCGTCGTTAATCTCTAACTGAAGACCGACATCTTGATTTCTAGCTGAGCATTTGCTCACCAATGTTTCCGGCAAATACTTCATTTTTACGTTCCAGTTCTCGTTGATCCAGGAGAATCTTCTATCTGCCCAGATTCCCAGCTTGGAATAGTGACCCACCAAGTGGTTTTCTAAGCCAACTCTTGGGTAGAAAAAGTCCCTAACAGCCATTTGAGTATCAAGAGCAACGAACACTCGCCCATTGCTCAGCACGATTTCCCTAGGCAAACTAATCACTTCCCAGTTTAGCGAGAACAGGATCTTCTCTATATTACTCGGTCTTTGTTTTATAACAACCTTTCTCAAAATAGATTCTATGCCCTATCTTGTGTGCATGTTTAATTCTGGACTCAGGATTGTTGTTGTAGAACTACAACCACATCATCTTATGAACTAATTACCGCGTGAACACAGTGGGAGCGCGTTAATCACTCTGACGTGGAGGTGATTCTCAAATTGTCATTCGTAAACGTTCTTTCGACAAACGAAATAAAGCCGGGTCAAATGAAAGGAGTTGAAGCAGGGAACAAAAAAATACTACTTGTCAACTTAAACGGGAAATTCTACGCCATAGGAGATGTGTGCATGCATAAGGGTTGTTCGCTTTCAGAAGGAACGCTTGAAGGAGAGAATGTGGAATGTCCGTGTCACGGTTCGACATACGACATTAAAACCGGCAATGTAATTGAAGGACCAGCCACGAAGCCTGAACCAACCTTTGAAGTCAAAACGGAAGACACTCGCATTTTCATCAAGGTTTGATAACCTGAAAAGAGCGCCTGCTAAGCAAGTTACACTCCCTCGGGAACAGGTTGGCGGATTTTTAACATTTATATTGCCAGACACGCCTTCTCGTTTTGCACAATTATCGTCGGAAGTGCCCACATGCGAGAGAAAACCAAGAAAGGTCTGCCCCCATTATCAGAACTTGCTTCTCTAAAAAACAAGAAGGCGCTGATTACTGGCGCGGCTACGGGTATTGGAGAGGCTATAGCCTATAGGTTCGCTGAGGCAGGTGCTAAGTTTGGAACTTGTCGACCTGGATGAAGAAAAACTTAGCGAAAGTAAAAGAAAACCTCAGACAGTTCAACGTGGAGATAGGTATTCATAAAATCGATCTGTCAGAAGAAGACGAAATAGACGCTCTCTGGAAAAAACTAGAACTTAAAGAGCCTGATGTGCTTGTGAACAACGCAGGAATTTACCCTGCCAAGTCTTTCTTGGACGTGGACGCAAAATTCTTGAAGAAAGTGATGGATGTCAACTGTAACTCAGTTTTTTGGATGTGCCAGCATATGATAAGAAGCAGACTCAAGAAAGGCGGCGTAATCATTAATATGGGGTCTATTGAGGCTGTAATGCCTTTGAAGGAAGGATTGGTGCATTATGATATTAGCAAGGCTGGGGTTATGGTGCTTTCAAGAGCTTTGGCCAGCGAGTATGGTAAGCGTGGTTTTAGAATAAACGTTCTTGTTCCAGGCGGAATATGGACTTCGGGTACTAAAAACGTGGCAAAAGATGCGATGAAATTTAAGCCGAATATTGTAATGTCGGGTATAGAGTATAAGATGAGAACTCCACTTGGTAGGTTGGGACAGCCAGATGAAATTGCACGAATGGCGTTGGTTCTGGCAAGTGACTTATCAAGTTACGTGAATGGGGCATTGATTGTTGTTGATGGGGGATTTCTCTCAGCATAGAAAATGAATTGAAAACGAGATGCGGGCACTTTCACGATTTCTTGGAGATCGCGGTTTGTCCTCTTTATGACGGCTTAGAACAGACTCAGTGAGTCCCAATTGAACGCGTGCGTATCTTTTTTCCGATTGAGAACGCTTTTCCCATGCGTTTCCCAACTTTGTGATACGTCATCCCTGCAATATTCCAGATGATCGGTTTCACTTTTTCAATGTCCGGAAGGTTCTGTTCATTAAGCACAAGGGAATCGGCTTTGACATCCACGATTTCACCTATGAACTCCGTGTGCAGCCCAATCTTAATTACCTGAATGACCTTACACTCTATGATGAGAGGAAATTCTTCGACATAAGGTGCATCAACAAGATCGCTTTTCACAGGAGTAAGTCCTGTTGTTGAGAATTTATCCTCCGTTTTTCCCGAGGCGATGCCAAAATAATCAGCCTCCTTAGTATACGCTTCGGATGGAATACTAACTGTGAACGATTTTCGCTTCATGATATTTCTATAGGTTTGCGTGGCTTTTCTCAGAGATACATAGAGACATGGCGGTTGGGAACAACAGATTCCTCCCCAAGCAGCAGTCATAACATTTGGTTTTCCCTCCGGATTGTAAGTTCCAACGACCCAGACAGGTGTCGTGGGAACGATAGTCTTTGCACCTAGAGAATTCTTCATAAGAAACTTTCCTTGTTTTGTCTTATGAACCAACCTTTTCTGATATAGAAACCTTTCTGCGCGTTACTTATTCTTCTGGCTGCGTTCCGCTTTGCTATGATATCGTCGATACTCTTCTAAAGAGCTGCTCTTTTGCGGTTCTCTTATTGAACAGGGTCTCATTTGCTTGAGAGTTCTGTTGCAAGACGGCAAGATGTGCCATTCTGAGCTTTTCTTATAGATTTTGCAGGCGAGTTACTACGAATATCGCAGTGGATCAGGTTTTCACATGTTAGGCACTCTGTTGCTGTTTCATGAGAGACCTTGATTTCAGCGGGCGGGGCTGAATTGCCTAAGTGGTTGCTGACATTCGGAGAGGCAGGATCGCATTCCTGAGGAGCCAACATTGACGTTTCCGCAATGCTTGTTTCAACCGGGGGTTCCTGCGCCATTTCTGTTTTCAGCTGCTCCGACCCTTCCACATTCTTGTAACTTTCAAGCTTCTCGGCAGAAACCTTAGCCTTGTTAATCTTACTAATTCGTTCTTTAGCAGAAGAGATAGCTTCCTTTATTCGTGTCCCAATCATTGTTTTGGCAGCCTAGGCATTTTTCTTTGCTTTTTCTCTGCGATAAGACTTAACGGGATGACTCAAAAAGGTTCTGAACGGATAATACAAACTCGAACTTCACACTCAAGCTCAGTGTTCTCCATGCCTAAAATCGAGTCTTTGAAAAAAGAGCGTTTAATCTGGAATTCCATTGGAGAATTTTGAGAAAATGGATCAAATTCTTATTCGGCGTGCGCTAAAACAACATCAAAGTTTCATTTAGATTATGCTTAATAAAGATGCTAAGTGCTTTTGCTCTTGTATTTGTGTTGGACATCTGGAATATTACGATATGGAAGTATGACTATTAAGGCAAACTGCCACCTTTTTTAGAAATAGGGAAACCGGCATGTTCAGACTAACTGCAAAAAGATGTCAAGCCACAAAAAGATTGCTTTCCGAAGCAATGTTAATTGACCCGAGAAAAACCAGACTGACGATCATCCGCCTTGAGACAGTCTTCTCAGACGAGGCTGTAACCTTAAGGAAAAAGAGGCCACTATCAATGTCACTGAAAACTGTTTTCGAACGGAATATGGGGTCTTTCTAAGAAGCTGAGGGGAGGGAAAAAAATGGGGTTATCCACTTTAATCTTCAACTTACTGCCCGAGGGGAGAAAAGAAGATATCATAAACAGAAAGAATGTGAAAATCATTAACGAGTTCCTGAAGGAAAGAAAGAAACAACAGACAGCCAGAAGAGACGACTTGGAACGTCTAAAAGAACTTCGTAACAATAGATCGATTGATGGGGATACGTATCATCGTTTGAAGAATGTTATGATTTTGACGCATGAGAAGAAGCGTATTGAACTGATTGATGCCATTACGAGTAAGAGTTTCAAGAGAGATGGTTCAGTGAAGAGCCCTGAGAATTGGCTGTTGGCTGATGCGCCGGAAACAGGTATTGATTTCGGAGAGCCGGAAGACTTGGAAGATGCCACCGAAACTCAATCTGAAGATCAGCCAGACTTCGATTCGACTAAGCGATGATTGGCCAATGGTGGGAGAAGAAATGGGACGCAGACTAAAGAGAATGAAAAAGGGCGAAGAACAGCAGATCGATGAAGAAAAAGGAGTTTTCTCGGATTTACCAACGGTCAACGCCGTCGCTGAAGATCAACCGGATAAAGAGACTTCGCATGAATCTTTGGAGGGTTTGAAAGAGCAGGAGAATCTACTTTTGTCTGCGGAGCAACAGTTTCTGGGTAGTCAGGGTGAATTTCAGGTTCAGTTTAGTCGATTTGCAGACGAGAGAGGCCGCTTCCTGGCGGCTATGGAGAAAGATTTTTCCTCACTGCAGGATAAGGGCCAAGAGGAGATGGTTCTTAAGTTGTTTCTTATTGAGTCGAGTGGGTCGAAGTTTACTGATGGTTTGGTTTTCACAGTTATGGCTGAGGATCATGTTTGGGCTGAGAATATGGTGCGCCAATGGCTTGATTCTAATGGGCGGGAGACTGACAAAATAGATAAGGTCCAAGCCGTTGTGTCTCGTGACGTCAGAGCAATTATTGGTCTAGGTTCTAAGCTTTTGGACAGATAACGGGCGGGCTAAACCCTAAGGGGAAAATAGAAGAAGAACGGGTAAATCAGGCACTTGTCTGATTGTCAATGAGAACTGACAGAAGACTAACCAGACGTACTCTCTTATTTGAAAGCAAGATTGCTTACTCATATCTTGTGAGGAACAGTGGCTTTTTTGCCTCTTTCCGTCTCTCCTCTATTGGAACATCTTTCAGCAAGACGTTATCCAGGATTCTGGTTAATTGATCATGCTGACCAATTGTCTTTTCTTTTGCATGAGGTCGCAGTTCTTTATCCGTTGGTGAACGGTTTGAATCCTTAACTGTGGAACTCATGTCTCTCCTCTCCACGCGGGTAGTGTACCGCAATCATAATCTCGGACAATTAGGATAAATAAGTTTGTGATTGCCAACACACAGCAACAAGTTGTGGTTTCGATACCGAGAATTTGAACTGAAGATTAAATATGCTTTAGGTGTTCGCTGTAGGGAATTGATTATGAGTTTCTGGGAAAACGAAATCCAAAGATGAAAGAGGAAAAAAGCGTCACTATAGTTCACCCTTGGCCATGATCGCTAGTTATTGGTTATTTGCGGCCACGTTTTTACCCCGTTTTTCATTTCTTTCTATTGCTTCTTGAATGACATTTTCCACGTTGTCGCACCCAATGGCCCTCGTTTCCAAAACCAATAGACCGGTATCCAGTTTCTCGATTTTCGATTTCAATCCAGCTGGGTCTCCCAACGTATCAAGGATCACGATTCCTCTAATCCCGTTGAACAACTGTTTGAGAGCAGTTTCATCCATGCCTTCCCTCTGCATCATCTCCTGCGCGTGACTAAAGAAATCGGTCATCCCTGGAGAAAGAAACATGAGATCATGGTGTGGGTCTGCTTCGAGGAATACTCCTTTTCCGCCAAGTTGACAGTCAATACAATTCAAAGCTTCAATCTTGATTATGCCGTAGTCTTCAGCAAGTTTCTTCATCTCGTTATCTACGCCGAGGCACAAGTCACCATAAACCAGTACAACGTTCCCAGGGTGACTTTTGAGAGCTCTTTCAATCACGGGGCGCAGATGTTTTTCTATTTGGGCGTAATCTACGTGAAAGTATTTGCTGACAAACAGTAAGTCAGCGTTCAGTTTGCCTTCTTTGACGAGTTTCTTAATTTCATCTTTCAGGACACTGCAAGAGATTATGCAAGGTTTTGTTTTCTGCTTCATGATCCTACGCTAACCATTTGATGAGTGCATATATTAAAAGGACCACTTTAACCGTGCTCTCTCCCCTGTCTCGAGGGGTTGTTGGAGGATTCCTCTCTATAACATCTTAGAATTGACTCGGTGAGTCCCAGGTGAACTTGCATGTAAAAGAAATTAGCAGTCTTGGCTGCCGAGGATGACCTGCTCGTGGATTGATATTCATAATGTTCTATTCTCTCTGCCAGTGAAGTTCGCGACCAGCTCTTTCAGCCCTGCTCATAGGGCAACTTGAACGTGGCGATCCAGGATCTCATTCAAAAAGCCTTTGCGTAACAGGTCTTCCATCTCTTCCACATAACGCACGTGGAAAATATGGAGGCTCAGATATGAGCCAGACTGTTGATGCTTACCGGGAAGCTTTGGAACGGGAAATCAAGAAGTGGAATGGATACGAACGAGTCCTGCGTGGGGACAACAAAAAGTTTTCGGAGAGCTCATGAACATGACTCACGGCTATGTCTCGGAGGGAAGTAGCGCCGAAAAAAACGGGGTTTTTCAACCGATGGTGATGTCGATCATTCTTGCCCAAGATAAAAGGATGAGACGAATTGAGGACGCACTGAAGAGAATAAGCCTCCACGGGTAACTCAGGTAGAAGAAAAGAAACCAGTTGAGCCGGCTTTTAACAAACCGAAACCGAATACAGTTGAGAAAGCCAAAATACTCCTCTTCACATGTTAATGATTCTGGGCTGTAAATGTCCGAAGAGGAACCTGGAACATCTACAAACTCTGAGATTGAAATGAGACTGAGTCATGAACTCTATCTTAGGGCGGTTAACAATCCTTTGAGGAGAAGGATACTTGACGCTTTGACTGAGGGAAATTATACTGTAGAGGAACTGGAAGCAAAAACTAACTTGGATGAGATTACTCTGAGGTGGCATCTCAACGTGTTAGAAAGCGGTCTCTGCGTAGAAAAAGAAAACAAACAAGACAAAGTAATTTACAAGCTTACCCAGTTTGGAAAAGTTGTCAAATACTTAAAGTGAATTCCTAGAAATTGAACGCATTTGTACACTAATCCAGTGACTGATAGAGTCATAACCAAGGTCGATATTGTAAAAATGACAGATTCGAGTTTCTGGTCAGCTCGATGAATTTCCACTTTTGGTTCAGTTTCCAATTATTGCGTGGCAACATTAGGGTTTTTAGCAATTTCCGGTTTCTGTTTCAGAAAGAAAAAGAAAGAATTGTAACCTTTTTAACTCCAGAGTTTCATTCACTTACTAAACCTGCGGATGAGCGGACTATGCCGATAAAATATTACGACGCTCCCGAAATCAAACAGCAAGTGGACCAAATCGCGTCAGAACTGGACCTTTACCACGTCGTGCCCCAATTCGTTTTCTGCGTCCGCTCCAAAGGCTCCAAAGCCAGACGAACAATCGCCCGCATCCACGGGTTGGGAAAAATCTGGCAAGGAGTACTCAACATTCCCCCATCCTACACTATCGAGGTCATTTCGGAAATCTACGATAAAATGTCCAAAGAAGACAAAGAAAAAACACTGATCCACGAGTTACTTCACATCCCAGGAGGCTTTTCAGGAGGCTTTCGGCCCCACAAAGGCTACGTGGAACGGAAAATCGTGGAACAACTCTATGAGAAGCTGCAAAAAACCAGAAACTCAAAAAGATCCCTCCTCAGATTTTAGGTAAACAAGCAAATTAGTAGTGAACATTTTTAAGCTACGAAAAAGACTGAAAACAGAAGCCAAATTATAAACACGGAAAATTTGAAATCCGGCTTTATCTCAAGCCACTCGAAGAGGTTCGCCGAATGAAGCACGAAATGAAAAGTCTAAGACACAACGGAATATATCGTCCCCGCATACGAGCCAAAGGGATTCAAAATCAAAATTCAAGGACAATCCATGCCCTTGAGTCCCAAGAGCGAGCAGATGGCGATAGCATGGATCAGAAAGAGACAATCCGCCCTGTCTCCGCCAGACAAGATTTTCATGGAAAACTTCATGCGCGAATTCCTCGAACAGCTAAAACAGGAAAACCAGTCAACCCAATTCTTACCTCGCTTCTCGTCCGAATACCTCGCAAAAATAAAAAATTATGCAGGCAACGACATAGGAAACTCGAATTCCGAAATCCACAAAGACATCGATTTCAGCGAAATCACCGATTTCATTAACCGAGAAAAACAAATCAAAGAAACAATGCCACCAACAGAGAAAAAACAGAAAGCCGCAGAACGAAAGGCCGTCAGGGAAGAAATGAAAGCGAAGTACGGGTTCGCCGAGGTTGACGGGCAAAAACTGGAAATAGCAAACTGGACCTCTGAACCATCATGTCTTTTCGCCGGACGTGGAGATCATCCTCAACGTGGAAAATGGAAAGAAGGTCCAAGCAAAGATGACATAGTTCTCAATCTGTCCCCGGACGCTCCGAAACCTGAAGGATGGAGAACCGTTTGGGAACCAGACAAGATGTACGTGGCAAAATGGCAAGACAAACTAACCGAAAAAATCAAGTACGTCTGGTTCAGTGACTCAGCCTTCCTCAAACAGAACCGTGAGAAAGAGAAATTCAAAAAAGCCGAAACCTTGGGGAGACAGATCGGCAAAATCGAGGAGCATATACTGAGAAACCTCGATTCCAAAGACGAGGGAAAAAGAAAAGTCGCCACCGTTTGCTGGCTAATACTGAACCCGAACATGAGGGTCGGCGACGAAAAAGACCCTGACGAAGCTGATACCGTCGGCGCCATCACGCTGAGATCAGAACACATCAAAATCGAAGAAGACACACTGCACTTCGACTTTCTAGGCAAAGACTCAGTACGATGGATCAAAACCGTGAAGGCTCCACCCTCAGTCATCAGAAACATATCTGAATACGCAAAAACAAGCAAAGAATACCTCTTCGAAGGCGTTGACTCCAAGAAAGTCTCCAGGTTCCTCTCAGAAAAGATGCCTGGACTAACCGCCAAAGTATTCCGCACCTGGCGCTGCACAAAAACTCTCAGAGAAGAGTTGGACAAAAGCGGAGTAGTCAAACAAGATCCAGAATACCTTAAGAACTACGCTGCAAAGAAAGCAAACCTCAAAGTAGCTGAAGTGGCAAATCACAAACGCAAGGTTCCTCCTACTTTTGACGAGCGTGTGGCTAAGAAAGAGGCTCGGCTAAAAGAGATGGAAGCTCAGCTTGAACAGAAGAAGAAAGAAGGCAAGAAAACCGAATCCCTAACTTCCAGAGTCGAAAAAGCCAGACTTGACTTAGAATTAACCAAGCAAGCGAAAGAATACAATCTGGGCACTTCGCTCAAATCATACATCGATCCGATGGCCTACTTGAAATGGGCCAAGAAAGTAGACTTCAACCTGGAAAAGTTCTATCCTGCAACGCTGCGAAAGAAGTTCAGTTGGGCGCTTCAAGGCAAAGCTGAACCCGAGTGCATCACTGCATGAAAGTCACAGAGACAAAAGACGGTGCCATAGTCGAGATTTATGTGAAACCCAAATCTCAAAAGTTCGAAGTGCTTCTCGAAGGAGACGAAGTGGTTGTTCGATGCACCGAAGAGCCAGTAAAGGGCAAGGTCAACAAGGAACTATTGAAAGCTCTATCAAAATTCTTCCACACAAATGTCGAATTGGTTTCAGGCGCAACTTCAAGACAAAAACGTCTGCTGCTGAAGGACCTTACAAAAGACAAAGTGGAACGCCTTCTGCACAACGAAAGCCCTTAAAGCACGGTAAAGGTCACTAAATCGTCAATTCAATAAGACCCAACTAATCGAAGCTAACCCTGCGTCTTGAAACGCAACATCGCCGCGATTCCGCCAAACGCATTCTTAAGCATCTGCCCTTCCTCAGATTCACCAGAAATGACCTCCACGTCAGTATTCGAGTACTCAGCCAACTGAGCCAAATCATCAATAATATCTTGTTTATCCACAACAGTCAAAGACGGCGCCTTGCACTTCGGACAAGGCTTCCCAATCAAGCTCTGTTCAAAACTTTGCAGCGTTTGGCTTTTGATGGTTTGATGCTCTTCATACCCGCAAGCACTGCACTTCACAGTGACACGAAGCAAGTCGACTTTTTCAGAAATCAACAGTGTCCGGACCTGCCCTGACTCCAAAGCCCTTCTCACTTCAGCTTCACCATAAGTTATCATCCCGGTGTCATGTCCGACTTCGTAGAGAAACTGCTGCATCAACTGTTTCTCTTCTATATACCTGACTTTGCGCATAATCTCAGGGGCTTTTTCGACCACTTCTTTGACGCCTTGTTCCTCAACGTAAGCCGTGTCAATGGTGTCTATGATCTTGTTTTTCAACTGGTAATTCAGATACTCGCCTTTCTCGAAATCATATTTCGTAGGTCCAGGACCAGCGAGAATAATACCCTTCAACGTATCGATAACCAAAAATGTATCATTAGCGTGTTTGCCCACCCTGGTGAAATACTCGTTGAGTTGCATGTCTCTCAAGCGTTCGTATCTTCGCGCCGACTGGCCTCCAGCACGGGTTTTTCCAGACACGCCCGAATGCATCTGTCTGACTATTTCCAGCTTCTTGCCCTGCAAAGTGGCAATAGTGGCATCCGAAGCGTCGATCAGAAGTATGCCATAAGTCTCCTTTTCCCGAAGCATCTCCTGAAGGTGTTCGGTGTGAAATCGCGAGTCACAACGGTAAAGGTAAATCTTGATTGGTTCAGGGGGAATTATCACGTAGCTTTCCATTCTCTCGCTGCCTGGTCCGCCCCCTTCCTGTGGTATGGCACCGATGAAAATCACAATCCCTTTTTCCCCCGGATCCTTGAAGAGTTTAAGTCGCTGCTGAACTTTCACGATAGCTTCCTGAACGTTCTTGCGGGTAGTGGTTGACTTTATGTTTGAAGCAGTACCATACTCATCGCGAAGCATGTTAATGGCGTCGCTGATCTGTTTCCCCGGCGGGACATACATGGTTATGAGCTCAGTCGCACGTCCCTCTTTGCTGGCTAGCGATTGGAGTGTCTTCCTAAGTCTGAAAAGTTCTAGGGACGATTTTTTCGATGTGCTCAACTATTTTCACTAGGGATATCCCTTAAATCATAAGTTACGTTGTCTCGGTTAAGATAAAAGTTGCTACCTCAAAAAGACGATTAAGGTGCTCCTATAGCCTCTTTCAAGAACGCCTTGAAGGGTCCGAGCTTTCCACCATAGTTTCCGGACGAGATTTTCACCACACCCGGAGTGCTTGCGGCCGCTGTAACGCCTTGCTTCATAGCATTCTTGATCGCATCCAAGGACAACCCGTTCATAACGATTTCGTAAACGCTCTCCACGTTTTCGGGAACAACAGAATCCGGCACAAGCGTTCTCAACGTCGGACAGTACGGATGATTAGTAGAAGCCTTCATCTTGTACTTCAGGGACCCAGCCTTGCTGCCAGCCCTGCAAACACCGCCTGGAAACGGCATGATCACATCTGGCGCATAATTTCGAATGGCATCAGCCGCCGCCTCAGCAGATTTGAGCCCTGCCTGCTGGTTTTCAGCGAATATCATAAAGTTGCCTCCGGCCACAGCTTCTTGCGCCCCAAACCCATCTTCAACTATGAAGTTGCCTTCCATAACTGGAATCTTCCAGCATTTTCTGCCGTTGACCAAGGCTTTCTTCTGGAAGCCATCACCAAAGTACCGTAAGCTGCTGCCGACTCTCAAGCACTCTCTTGCCAAGCAAGCCGTTGAAGGCTGTCGTGGTTGGACACGTCATAATGCACTGTCCGATGCGTTCCATAAGCTGATGCTTAAGCTCAAAACGGTCACGATTATAAATCTGAACGAGAACGCCTGGACGATTATCAGGGGTCTCAGTTGCAGGCACAAACCGTTCGGTGGCAGCTTCAGCAGGAGCCATAATAACACTCGTGGCGAAACCCGTGGTCACGTTCGCCGCGATCTGAGCCCATTTTTCGTTTTCTGCTGTGATCAAAATTCTTCCAGCCCAAAGGGGAAACATCTCTGCGAAAGTGTCTTGAATTTTCAAAACATTCCCCGAAGGGGACTTAACGTTGAACACTTTTTCCTTGTCGTCGTAGCCAATAACTTCAAGTTTATTCTCAGTTGAGGAGGCCATTCACTTCATCTCTCTGATCGCCATGAGCAAATTATTGATTGAGTATTTCTCGGTCTCATTTAAGAGTTTTCATGACGTAGCCTAAAAAGAAACGGCTCGTATAACGCTAGATTCTGCGCCGATCATCTGAGATTACTATGGTTTCGCTACCGAGAACTGTGGCTTCGGGCTTCAGTCTGCTTTTCCATTAAGTCTTCGATTACTCCAACTTCAACATACTCTTCTTCGAGTACTCGCTTCAGAAGCAGTTTTTCTATCAACTGGCGGTCTAGTACTGCCTTTATCCTGCTGTTTGCCCATCCAATAGAAGATCCAACCCACCATGAAAACAAGCACTATGATTGGAAGAAGCAGAATAGTCAAGGCTCTTCGGCGCAAGTACATTTCCTCGGGATCAACGAGGTATCCGTAGGCTTAAGGCATTTATGAATCCAAAATAAAAAGTAGGCTTATGTATTGATAATAAGCAAATTCGACCATTTTTCAAGTCTGAAACCGACTTCAACGCGTGAGCAATATGACTATAAGACCTTAGTCTCGATTATTTCATGAATTTTCTGGGCAATCATGGTTCTGAGAAGTTTCTTCTTGTCTCCAATCGCGTCCTCAACTCTTGCATCGAACGGAATTTCCCCCAGATACTTCAAGCCGAGTCTTTGGGTCTCGCGCTCGATGCTATCTGATTTGTTCATTTTCATGTTCTCCAAAACACCGATCACGGGAACCTTCAGATCCTTTAGTAACATGGCCTGTTTTTTCACGGTTTCAAAGGCCAACAAAGACGGCGTAGTAACTATCAAAAATTCTATCCTTTTAACCAATCTTAAGAGGTCTAGAACCGCGTCGCCTATTCCGGGCGGCATGTCAATTATCATATAGTCCAATTTGCCCCACTGTGTCACTGAGAGCAACTCGATAAGTGCGTTTGAGACATCTGCTCCTCGCAACGGAGCCGCTTGGTCGCGAGAATAATAGATGAGGGACATGTAGACTAGACCTTTGACTTCGGGCGGAACTATTCCCTTGTCCTCTTTTGGCTGCGCGTTCTCTGCGCCCAAAATCAGATGAGTCGAAGGACTGGTGAAGTCCAAGTCGAAAAGCCCCACCCTGCAGCCTCTGTGAGCCAGCGATAATGCAAGTGTGGTGGCAACCATGCTTTTGCCAACTCCCCCTTTCCCACTTGAAACGGCTATTATCCTGTTTATCGATCTCAATCTATCGTTGATTATGGTGGTTCGAGGGTCAACCATGTTTATCGTAGTCCTCTTATGTTTTCAAGCCAGATTCCTCGTCCCTCGGCGATCTCAAAATCTGGACTGCCACACTTCGGGCACTTGATGTACGTGTGCGCCACTTCGGGAACGAAGTGTATGGCTTCTGCCGCGTCTGTAGTCAGTTTCTTCTTGCTGAAAACCCAAGTGTTACCGCACGCACGACATTTTAGCGTCGCTTTCGCTTTGGTCAGGTGAAATTTGGTGTTCTTGAAACTGGACGGCTTGAGCTGTGAGAGCGCGAAGAGGAGTATTTCTTTTTCAACCTGTTGGAGTTCGCCGACTTTTACGGTTACCTCTTTGACCTCTTTCAGTTTCTCTTTTTCGGCTATCTGCTGTGCAGTTGCGATCACTGCTTCGGCCAAAGCCCATTCGTGCATGAAAAAGCCAATAGCACTTGCGCAAATTAAAGATATTGATGTAGAAATTCTTTCTTCAGCGTGGTTTTCGACGATTCAAAAACCATCGGTTCTCTTCTATCGGTGCACTGATTTATGAACTAAGCAAGAGTTATTAGTTAAAACGTGAATTGCCATAGCCATGCCAGACAAAGTGCACTGTGCCCATATTCTCGTTAAGTCTGAAAGCGAAGCTAAAGCCGTGTTGGAACGTTTGAAGAAGGGCGAAAAGTTCAGTGCTATCGCCCAAGTAGTTTCGCTTTGTCCTTCTGGAAAACGCGGTGGAGATCTTGGGACTTTCACTCGGGGGAAAATGGTGAAGGAATTCGAAAATGCCGCTTTCGCGTTGAATAAAGGCGAGGTTTCGCCTATAGTGAAAACCAAGTTTGGCTGCCACATCATTAAGCGGTTAGAGTAGCTTCTTTCGCTTATGGATTCTTTCTTTTCTCGTTGACGAGTTTACTTTCCGATTGGTAACAATGAAAAAAGATATATCTTCTGCAGATATATTTATAAGCAAAGCTGAGAAAGCAATTAACATCAAAGCATAGGAGCCCAGAACAATCATGACCACAGCAAGAGACCCCGTATGCGGAATGGACGTTGACAAGGAAACCGCCATCAAACGCAAAATTGGCGATCGAACATACTACTTCTGCAGTCAATCATGCGCAGACGTTTACACCGCACCCGAACGCGAACTCAAAGCAATGAGACGCAGAGTAACCCTCACCCTAATCGGCGTTATAGCAGCTCTCGGAATGCGCGTTCTAGTCACCTTCGGCCTCGTCGCCGCCATTATGACTCTCGAAGTAGTCGGCGGGTTATCAGTCTATGGCCTAGCAATTTTCATAGTCTCTACCCCAATTGTGTGGATCGCAGGATTTAGCATACTCAAGGGCGCCTATTTTTCACTCAGAAACCGCAAGATTAACATGGACGTTCTCGTCGCCGCAGGTGTTCTGGCCGGCTGGTTATATGGAGCCGTCACTACGTTCATACCATCGTTAGCGGCTGCCGCAAGTGACGGGATCAGTTATCTTGAAATTTCTATCGGTATACTGGCATTCGTGTTACTGGGGAAATACATTGAGGAGACAATCCGTCGCAGGTCGGCTGCTTCGATAAGAAAACTCCTCGAACTCAAACCCACAACCGCCACAGTGGTCCGCGATGGAAAGGAAACCGAAATCTCCGTAGACGACTTACAAGTAGACGAGATCGTAATTGTTAAGCCAGGCGAGAAAATCCCAACAGACGGTGTTGTGACTGCGGGATACTCTTCAGTTGACGAGAAACTCCTGACGGGCGAAAGCATACCTGTGGAGAAGAACATCGGGAGCGAAGTAATCGGAGCAACTATAAACAAAACAGGAACGCTACAGTTTAAGGCAACGAGAGTGGGAGAAGATACAGCTCTCGCTCAAATCGTACACCTCGTCGAAGAAGCTCAAGCTTCTAGTGCTCCAGTCCAAAAATTCGCCGACAAAGTCGTAGCCAAATTCGTTCCAATAGTCTTCAGCGCGGCGACAATATCATTCATCTTCTGGTACTTAACAGCTGGATTTTCGACAGCCTTTCTAGCCTTGCTCGCAGTTCTTCTAATAGCCTGTCCATGCGCACTGGGCATAGCCACACCGACAGCCATACTCGCAGGAGTAGGGAAAGGGGCTGAATACGGAGTTCTCCTTCGAAGCGGTGAATACATTGAGAAAGCCAGAAAACTCAACATAGTAGTCTTCGACAAAACAGGGACACTAACCAAAGGCGAACCGTCGGTAACCGACGTTAAGGCTTACGGCAATTTCACAGAGAAAGATGTGCTCACGTTTGCAGGATCGGCTGAAAAAGCCTCGGAACATCCGCTCGCTGAAGCAATAGTGAAGAGAGCTCAAGAAACCAGAAACCGAACTGGCAGCTACAAACTCCTTCGAGGCTTTGCCAGGACTAGGAATAAAATGCACCGTAAAAGATCAGAACGGTTCTTCTCGGAAACCGCAAGCTCATTCAAGAACAGAACATTCCAACAGCTCAAATTGAAGAGTACCTCGACAAGCTGGAAAGCGACGGAAAAACGACCATAATCTTAGCAGTCGACAACGAAATCGCAGGCGTAATCGCTGCCATGGATACACCCAAAGAAAACGCACAAGAGGCAGTTGAAGCGCTGAAAAACATGAAATTAGAAGTAGCCATGCTTACAGGCGACAATGAAAAAACTGCTCGTTCAATCGCCAAGCAGATAGGCATAGACAATGTAATAGCAAATGTGCTACCCTGGCAGAAGGTAGACGCCATCAAAAACCTGCAAAGCCAAGGCAAAGTTGTAGCCATGGTCGGCGACGGCATAAACGACGCTCCAGCACTGGCACAGGCAGACATCGGCATAGCCATAGGAAGCGGAACAGACATCGCCAAAGAAACAGGAGGAATAGTGCTCATCAAAGACGACCTCAGAGACGTAGCATTAGGCGTAGAACTCAGCAAGAAGACCATGACGAAGATCAACACAAACCTGTTCTGGGCATTTGCCTACAACACTGTCATGATTCCAATCGCGGCGGCTGGACTCCTGAACCCAATCTACGCAGCAGGCGCGATGGCAATAAGCAGCCTAACGGTCGTAAGCAACTCAGCACTCCTGAAGCTTGCCAAGTTCAAGTTCGAAAAATTTAACGGCTAGAACGACGTAGCACACGGAGGTGAAAAACATATGGCTATAGATCCAGTTTGCAAAATGAAAGTGGACGAAAAGACTGCGAAACTAAAATCAGAGTATGGGGGCAAAACCTACTATTTCTGTGCACCTTCCTGCAAAGCAACCTTTGAGAAGAACCCGGCAAAATACGCTGGTGACTCATCCAAAGGGCAGTCAGGTCAAGGCTGCTGTTGCGGCAACTGCTAAGTCTGCACAACCAAGTTTTCCCTTTCGTCTTCCATCAATTCGCCCCTTCTCTATTTTCGCCTATTTTTCGGAGACCAATGTAATTTTTGCTCACATTGAATTGCTAATATGTTTCAAAACTGTTTTTGCACATCCTAGCAAACCGTCAATTAATCTAAACTTGCGTTCCTGGCAAAGTCGACTTTTGACAGCCGCACACTATACAGTCAGCAGCGAAGCAGGTAGATTGGCTTCTCAGCTTCTTTTTTCCTTTCGACTTTTACACTCTTAATTGACTTGGAATCCTTAATCATTATCGACCCACTTACCATGAAGAGAACTTCATCGAAACATGAACTACCTATATAAGGATTTTCAGGGCCTCCGTTGACTTCTATGGACTATTTTTCTCAGGGCGCGCGAAGTCGTCCGAAGCTACAGAAGACATTGCAAAGCAGTGCACCACTAACGGCTAGATTGGGTAACTTCGCCTCTTCTGGAAAAGTGTACCATCTCATGATCTCGTCAACTGTTCTTTCTGAATAACCTACATTGGAGAGCAATAATCTCAGTGCGTGTTCTGATTTAGTCTTCATGCCTGCGCCAGCCTATTTTTAGTGTTTCTTGTAGTAAAGAAGCAAGCTAATGCTCAATAGAACAACGACGACGACTGTGCCCGCTAAGACAGGCATTGTTGGGAAAGGCCGCGTAGTTGTGAAATAAACGGTTTCAGATCTTCCCATGTTTCCAACAGTGTCATTTGCGTAGAAAGCTAAAGTATGCGAACCAGGAAGTAACTCGTTTAGAGTAAAGTCTTCAGTCAGAGTCACGTTAGCTTTATCATCTAAACAATATCCTGTCCAGGATGCTGGTTCATCTAACGTGAAGTTCAAGGTCAAGTTATCTTGGCTGTAGGTCCTATTTTCAACCGACAAGTCTGATATGGTTGGCGGGTTCCCGTTGTCTATCGTAAAGTAGACTGTCCTGTTGTCGTAAGCAATATTGTGATAGACCATTGGAAAATCGTATTTTCCATAGACAGTTATGTAATGCGTCCCCTCAGGCATTTCTGGCAGAGTCGCGGATCCGTTAATCACGTAATACGATTGTATTCCCATTGGGACGGGCGTTGATTCTGTGCTTATTGTTGCGTTAGTCTTTCCATCGATAGAATACACGACTGTTATGTCTGCTCTGCTTGAATCAAGAAAGCTTTTGAATGTAATGTTCAAGGTAAAGAATTGAGGGCTGTAGGTTTTGTTGGATGGAGAAATAATGCTGATGGGTGAAACAAAAATGAACGGCTGACCATCCTCTGTGTATTGTGCTTGAACCGTACCCGAAATTATCGATAAAGCAGCCAAGAAACCTAAAATAAGGACTTTGAGCAAGAGAGTTGTTCGCATCATATACATGTTGACTCTAATGGTTTTGACCATATTTAGTTCTACTCTTGGAACAGTCTGTTCCTTCAAGGGAACGATTGGTTGTCAGGTCGTGTTTTCTATGTTCTCGCTATCCAATGGAGTAAGTGCTAGTGCGATTTTCTTCACGGATTCCGACCTCTTAGACGTTTCCTGAAGTAGACAAGCGAGCCAGCACTCACCAGAACCACAGCGGCAACGGCAATAATGAAGACAGAAACTGTTGGGAAAGGCGTCACTTCTGGTGTTGGTTCTGGAGTAGTTGTTGGTGTTGGAGTGGGTTCTGGGTTTCCATATCCAATCGGTGTGTACTGCTCATTCGCCCCAGCAGTCTCGACATAACCGTTGTGGCCAGGATCGTACGTGTGACCCCCGATCGCGTATAACATGTCATTGACGACGGCGACGCCGAAGTTGAAGCGCCTTGCTGGAAAATCAGCGGCCAACGTCCAACTGCTATTCTCAGGATCATAAACGCAGTTATTTTGTTCATTACTTCGTTGCGGACCTATAACGTAGATTCGCTCCGGAGCCAAGACGCCGGTTGTCACGCCTGCCCCGACTACTCCGCTGATGTTTGATGGCGTAGGCGATGCCTTGACTCCAGTCGTCAGTTTGAGGGTCGTAAGTCTGAAGCGTCGAACCTATCACGTATATTTTATCATCAATAACGACTGAAACGGATCCGGCGGCAATCGGTTTGGAAGCCTTGTTGTCCCACGAATCCGTGGCTGGATCATAAACTTGGTTGAGGGTTCCGTCAGGTTCTCCGCCTATCAGGTAGATTTTGCCGTTCACAACACCAGCAGTCAACCATCCTCGAGCCGTTGGCATAGCCGCCTTTGTTTCCCAAGTGTCAGTCACTGGATCGTACACTTCGTTTGCTCTGGTCAAGCCCGTGCTTGTTTTTCCGCCTATGCAGTAGATTTTGTTTTGGTAGACGGCTACGGCGAAAAGGATTCTCGGAGTTGGCATGGATGCTCTGGTAGTCCAGTCGTTCGCATCTGGGTCGTATTCCTCGTTTGTGCCTAGAAATGCGCCAAGCTCTTCAAGATTCGCGTAACCTAAGACTACGGATCCATCAATGCTGGGCATGAATCCGCTTATGTTGCAGCCTCCGATGGCGTAGATTTTGCCGTTTACAACGGCTACTCCTAAGCCTGTTCTTGCTTGCTGCATTGGTGCTTTTGTTGTCCATGAATCTGGAAAGGTTGCAGAAACACGCTCAGCAACGGTCATGCATGACGCCGCTAAAAAGACCAGAACAAGCAGTAATGCAGCACCAGTTTTCCTCATGTGTATTCGCTATTATATTGGAGGCGATTGCGTGATAAAGGGGTTTTTGTAAAGATTTCTTGACAAAACACACATCTGTACGTCTTTTCGTCGGATACATGAAGTAACTCAGCAGGTCAGCGTTCTGTAGATGGTGAATTCAGCAAGGACCCGTGCGAAGCTAGAAACCTTGGCAGTCTTTCCTAAAATGCACCCAATAAAACATACTCTGCAAACAGGTCCTCACTAAAGGCTCCAACGAACTCCGTTTTTTCATTGATAATTATCTTCGGGACACCTATCACAGAGTATCTTTTGTGCGAGTTGTGGGAACTCGCTGCCGTCGATTACGTCAGCTCTCACAAAGTCGCTTTCAATCGCTAGTTTGTGCGCAACCGCCGCAGCCACCGGGCAGTGGGGGCAAGTTAGGGTTACAAAAACCTGGATGTGAACAGGCGTCTTGACTTCTGAAAGTATGCTTTTGGTTTTTTCTGAAAGGTCGGTTTTTCCCTTTGAAACGTTTACGACTGCTTCGATTAGCGTTTGAAGTTCGTATCCATAGGGGATCCCGAAAATCCTAACTCCGTAGTCTTTGTTGCCGACGATAGCCAATGCCGGAATCTTGTCAATTCCGTATTCTTTTGCCTTGTCTCCATTGGCCATGAAATCATAAACTTCAACCTGTGATCTTCTCATTCAGAGTTGCGAATTCCTGGGCCAACTGTCGCGTGTCAGAGCAGAATCGACATTCGACCTCTTGAGTGAACATTACTATCTTAACGGGATCAACCATTTTCTCTTTTAGCTCGTTTCTGAGCAGTTCTTTCTTATCATCTGGTATGAGACTCAACAAAATCCACCAACAAAATAGCAGACGTCTGTTAAATGCTAGATTCAATCTCTTGCATATTATCTTTGCGAAATTCTTTCACATGATTCGTCGCTTCCAGACAAAACCCATATAAACCATTTCCAAGTTGGATTTTGCTGCCAAATTTTGGACAAAATGAGATGATATGAAATGGGCAAGCTTAATGCTAGAGCACGAATAATCCAGGACTACGAGATCGTCCTGGACAACGGTAGACCACACGCTGTAATCGTAGATCCAGCCCACCGAAACCTTTCCAGGTTTAGGACCGACCCCGCTTGAACTCTGTGTTATGAGTCATGCAGGCTGCTATGCCACCATCGCAGCATTAACAGCCAGGAAGATGCGGCTCCAACTAAAAGGCTGCGACGTAAGAGTCGAAGCAGTAAAGGATCCGGTGGTCGGTACGATAACCGAAGAAGTCTTTGACATACTCTTCAAACTCGACGCCCCCGAAGAGAAGGTTCAAAGGCTTCACGACGTTAACGTTGAAAAATTGCCCCGTCGGAATTCTGTTCGAAAAAGCAGGCGTCAAAATTACTTATAAATTGCGAACGCAAAAGGAATAATGGTTGAGTGAAATAACATGAACAAAATTACTTTGGCTGAAGACATAAACTGGGTCGGTGTAGTCGACTGGAACATACGTGACTTCCACGGATACACAACCCGCAGAGGCAGCACATACAACGCCTATCTTATAAAAGATGAGAAGACAGCTCTGATCGACACGGTGAAACAACCGTTCGCCAGCGAGCTTTTACAGAGAATTAGCGAAATAATAGATCCTGAGAAAATAGACTACATAATCATCAACCATGTGGAAATGGATCATTCAAGTAGTCTACCCATAATCGCGAAACAAGCCAAGAACGCCACGATTATTGCTTCACAAAAAGGCAAAGACGCCATAATCGAACACTACGGATCGGACTTCAATATCCAAACGGTCAAAACAGGAGACGAATTGAAACTCGGAAAGAGAACGCTGCGAGTTCGTCGAAGCCCCCATGCTCCACTGGCCAGACAGCATGTTCACCTACGTCGTGGAAGACAAGATTCTCATGCCCAACGACGCCTTCGGACAACATCTTGCCACCCCGCAAAGATTCGACGACGAGGTTGACGAGCATGTTTTGATGGAGGAGGCCAAAATATACTACGCAAACATCCTGATGCTATTTGGGCGGACTCATAACCCGCAAGATTCAGGAAGTCGTTGCGATGGGTATACCGATAAACATGATTGCTCCAAGCCACGGAATAATCTGGCGTTCCAATCCGGGAAAGATAATCAACGCTTACCTGGAGTGGAGCGAAGCCAAAACCAAAAACAAAGCCGTTATAGTCTTTGATACAATGTGGGGCAGCACAGACAAGATGGCACGGGCTATAGCAGAAGGAATCACCAGCCAAGGCGTAGACGTCAGAGTCCTGAAGCTCCGAGCATCGGACCAAACGGAAGCCATGACTGAAATCCTAGACGCAAAAGCAGTCGTCGTCGGCTCACCCACTCTAAATAACGGGATGTTCCCCACGATAGGGCAATTCCTAACATACGCCACAGGGCTAAGACCAAAAGACAAGCAATGGAGCTTCTTCGGATCTTACGGATGGGGAGGCGGCGCTACAAGAAACATGATCGAAACGGTCAAGAAAGTCGGTTTCCAAACCAACGAACCCGGACTCGAGATAAAGTACGTTCCTGACCAAGAAGATCTGAAGAAATGTTTTGAGTTTGGGCAGCAAATCGCCACAAAAATCAAGACATAGAAAGCGACGGACTAAACTTCTCTGCTCCCTTTTTTCCTATTCTCTTAACACTTCGCCAAGTTAAAAAGCACTTCACACGCCATTCCAAGAACAACCATCAGCACCACAGCCTCCGAGAAGAACAACAACAACGATTATTTCTGAAACACACCCTCCGTTTTTCTTTCACACACTCGAATTCCAAACATTTAAGGAACAAGTCGCTGCATCACAGCTCAGTATTGGATTCCCTCAGTCAACTTGAAAGCCTTCGGCATCTTCGTATCTTGAATGACGTTAACAAAATCAGCCCTGTCAATAAGCTCCTGCCTAGCATATCTTCCAGTCATGACCACAGTAGTCTCGTTAGGGACACCATCCAAAAGCTCCAGCACATCTTTGACATCTAGGAGACTCCAGTGGACAGCCAAGTTGATCTCGTCCAATACGAGCAGATGCGGCTTTTTCTCAAGTACTTCTTTAGCGAAATCTAATCCTTTTCTCGCAAGTTCTTTGTCAATGTTTTTGACGCTTTCAACCTCAAACTTCTCTGCACCAAATTCTTGGATCTTCTTCTCTTTTCCAAGCCACACTGGTCTTCCAAACTGGTGAATCTCGTAAAACGGAGCAAGTTTGTTCCTAATCATGTACTCTCCAATATCCTTTCGCCACTTGAAAAACTGAATTATCACGACCTTCTTGCCGTGGCCGACTGAACGCAAAGCCAATCCTAAGGCGTTAGCGGTTTTGCCTCCGCCTGTTCCAGTGTACAAATAAATGTAACCCAATTTAGTCACCTCCTCAGGCTGGAAACGGACAGTTCTGTGTGGGGCAACCGCCTGCATACTCGGACTGCGCCGACAGGAACGTTCCTTCTTTCGTCTTGATCTGACCAATGTACAGGACCTGTTCCGGTTTACTTCCATACCTGAAGACCGTTACACCCTTGCACTTGAGCTCATACGCCAAATCGTAGATTCTTTTCACATCTTCGACTTTGGCATCGTTAGGTAAATTAACGGTCTTGGAGACGGCGTTGTCGGTGCTTTTCTGGAAAGCCGCCTGCATCTTACGTGCCAGACGGGGGCAATGTCAAGCGCTGTGACAAAGAGTCGTTTCACGTCGTCTGGAACTCCTGCGGTTTTCTGAACTGAACCCGTTCTAGCTATCTCCTCCAGCAGCTTGGCACTGTAGAACCCACGTGCCTTCGCGGTTTCCTCAAACAACGCATTCGTTTCAAAGAGCCTTGCCCCGCTTAACACGTTTCGCATGAACGAAACGGCGAACAATGGCTCAATGCCGGATGAGCAGCCTGCGATTATGCTTATAGTTCCCGTTGGCGCAATCGTCGTCACCGTCGCGTTTCTGAAAGCGCTGTACTTGTTCTTCCAGATGCTTCCTTCGAAGTTCGGGAAAGAACCTCGTGTCTCACCAATTTCCTTCGACTTCTTGTGAGCCTCTTCCTCTATGAACCCCATGATCTTCTCGCCCACCGCCAACGCTTCCTCAGAGTCGTACGGTACGCCTAGCATTATGAGCATGTCCGCGAAGCCCATAACACCTAATCCGATTTTCCGGTTCGCTCTCGTTATTGCAGCTATCTCCTTCAACGGGTAGACGTTTGCGTCCACGACGTTGTCGAGAAAATGAACGGCGTTCCGAATCGTCTCGCGCAACTTCTCCCAGTTAATTTTCTTCTCTTCTACCATTCTCGAAAGATTAATCGACCCAAGATTACAGGACTCATAGGGAAGCAACGGTTGCTCACCGCATGGATTGGTGGATTCGATGTCTCCAACTTGCGGCGTAGGGTTATGCCTGTTTATTTCGTCTATGAAAACGACTCCCGGGTCACCGCTTGCCCAAGCAGATCGTGCCATGAGGTTCCAGACTTCTTTGGCTTTGAGTTGTTTGACTTTTTCTTTGTTGCGAGGGTTAACCAGCCAATATTCACCATCGGCCTCGACAGCTTTCATGAACTCGTCAGTGACGGCAACTGAAACGTTGAAGTTTGACAGCATTGTTGGGTTCTGTTTGGCAGTGATGAACTCCAACACGTCGGGGTGATCGACGCGCAGGATGCCATCATGGCGCCTCTTCGTTTTCCACCGGCTTTGATGACTTCGGTTGAGACATCAAATATGCGCATGAAACTGACTGGACCTGAAGCCACGCCTTTGGTTGACCTCACGATGTCGCCTTTAGGTCTTAGTTTTGAAAAGTCGAAGCCGACGCCGCCACCAGTCTGTTCGATAAGCGCCATGTTCTTCACCGCCTTGAAGATGCTTTCAAGCGAATCTTCGACGGGCAAGACGAAGCAAGCAGACAGCTGTCCAATGTCCGTTCCAGCGTTGAAAAGCGTCGGCGTGTTGGGAAGAAATTCAAGTCGAGCCATCATTCCATAAAAGAGCTTCTCGCTTTTTGCCGCGTCTTCGCCGTAAATTTTATCTACTTTGGAAATGTTCTTGGCTACTCTATGGAAAAGCTGAGTGGGGTTCTCTACAATGTTTTCCTGCTCGTCCCGCAAGAGGTAACGTGCCCTAAGGACCTCCATAGCGTTAACCGTCAGTTTCGGCTCTATTCCTAGCAGATTCTCGGAGCTCTCGGAGCTCTTTCTTTTTCTTCCTATAATTCTGGTATTCCAGCGCAACTTTCTCATGGCCTGTTTTTTTCAAAACTTCTATAACAGAATCCTGGATGTCTTCGACCGATGGGATCTGTTGCGTAAATTTTTCCTCTAAAAGCTTAACAACTTCTTTTGTAACCGTCTCTGCTTTGTCATCCCCACTTAGCTCAACGGCAAGGAAGGCTTTGTGAACCGCGTTCTTGATCCGGTTTGGGTCAAAATCGACGATTCTTCCGTCTCTTTTTTTGATCTTGGATAAAAGCATGGGCGCTCAACTAGAGTCTTTGCTGATTACAATATAAAGTTTTCAAGAAACGTTGCGGCACTAACTAGAGCCACAATCGTTTCCTGCCGGAAGCTCTTTAGTTTGATCGCTTTCTTCATGAATAAGAAAGGAAAAGTCCAGGAAGGTCTTATCTGGCTGAACCATTTTTTGCTTGAAGAGAGAGAAAAATACGGTGGTGCACTTTTCCTTAGGATGGCTTGTAGAACTTCTCTTTGGGCGCTCCGCATATTGGACATACATCTGGCGGTGAACCTTCTACAGTATTTCCACAGACGCCGCATACATAATAGTCTACCTCTTCAAGTTGCTTCTGGTTCTTCACTGCATCCATTGCATTCTGGTAGAGACTGGCGTGCACTTGTTCCACCTTATTTGCCATGTCGAAACTCCATGTAGCTTGCTTCTTGCCTTCCTGTTTGGCAATATTTATGAATCCCGGATACATTTCCCGGAACTCAAATGTTTCCCCCGAGACAGCCGTACCCAGATTCTCCAGCGTCGATTTTACCTGTCCAGTTATTCTTAAATGGTTCAACGCATGTATCGTTTCCGCCTCTGCTGCCGCTTTGAAGAGTTTGGCAACCTGAGTGAAACCTTCTTCTTCCGCCTTAAGAGCAAAAGCCAGGTATCTCCTGTTTGCCTGCGATTCACCAGCAAATGCCGTCTTCAAATTCTCATCAGTTTTCGTCATTTCAATTTCACCTTGTAACAGTGATTGTCAAGCTTTCCATTATAGGTTGCGCTTGACTCAGATTTCCATATTAGAACCTTCCAAATCCCTAAAGCTCCAGAAAGCAGTGAAGCCGCAAACGGTAAGTATATAAACTAAGAAACTTTTGAGAATCTTGGTTTTTGGTGAAAGAAATGGAGACAGCAAAACCTTTCAGTTTGCCCAAATTGCCATACGACTACACTGCTCTTGACCCCTACATGTCTGAGACTCAGTTGAAGCTTCATCATGACAAACACCATCAAGCATACGTAAACGGCGCCAACGCCATCTTTGACAAATTGGATAAAGTCCGAAAAGAAAACGCAGAGATAGACATAAAGTCAACTCTTAAGGAATTATCTTTCCATATAGGCGGGCATCTGCTGCACAGTATCTTCTGGGAGAACATGGCTCCAGCCGGAAAGGGTGGAGGAAAGCCCGGAGGAACAATAGCCGACGTGTTGATGAAGGAGTTTGGAAGTTTCGAGAGATTCAAGAAGGAATTTTCTCAAGCCGCTACCAGCGTGGAAGGATCTGGATGGGCAGCGCTTGCGAAGCATCCCTGCATCGATCGACCCTTGATAATGCAAATCGAAAAGCATAACGTCAATGTTTACCCATCGTTCCACTTCTTAGTCGTTCTCGACGTTTGGGAACATGCGTATTACGTCGACTATAAGAACGACCGCGCTAAATTCGTCGAAAACTTCTGGAACTTGGTTAACTGGGATTACGCTGAGAGAATCTTCAAAATCTCGAAGTGACTCTTCCACTAAATCCTCTTTTTTTTCAGGCTCATCCCTAAATGATTCTCTAGAAATTCATTTTCCCTCAAGAAAAAAATAGAAGGGGCTTTGCAGGCATCAGAGACTATGCTTTCTAAGGGGGAGTTATCTTTATCGCCTGAGTCGGACACTGCATTTCACAAGCTAAACATTGTATGCAATCACTTTCCCGGACGGGATCAGATTTTTTTTCGGAAAGTGGGTGCCCAGGTGCATCTCCCCAATCGTATAGGGATACTGGACAAACATCGATGCATACACCGTCTCCTACACATACGTCCCAGTCTACAGCAGCGTTGGTTCCATGAATGCCCTGTGAAGTCGGGGGATTGACAGGGCCCCAAACCTTGTGTCCAAGATGCTCTCCAGAAACTTGGCGATTCTTCTGAAAATCAGGGTCTATCGGCAAAAGTTCACCTATCCATAATCCTTGAAAACGGGCAAATATTAGGTTTTCTGATTCCTGACCAGGGGAATATAAAGAGCATGTGCCTTTTTCCTCCACAAGATATTTTGGCTAACAGATCTCATCCAATAGTGGTTTGCATGACTAATTACTACTTACCCCGCGGAATGCGATACACAAAGCTTGAGGAACGAAGAGAATTTTACACTCAACAATTTGACCTGAGAAGAGTTGCTGACTGGATAGACAAGACCAAAGGACAAATAGCGTATGCAGTCATCATCGGCAGACATACGGGAATCTACCCGGAAAAATACAAGGAAGACGCAGACACGACAGTAATCATCGACGAATACAGAGACTTAAACGATTTGCGAGACCAGATAGTCGAATTTCTCCCGGAAGCAGTCTACTATGACCGAAATGTATACGACAATAAAGGTCAAAAGGAAGGTCAAGAACTGGCTTTTGACCTTGACCCAGAAAACATTACATGCCCCATTCACGGTAACCTCGCGGACAAGATGAAACGCGGCCAAGGACTCGGGTTCTGCAAGCTGGAACTTGAAAAAATTGAGGAGCAGGCAATACGTCTTTACGAGCATCTAGAGGGCCAATTCTCAAAGATACAAGTGGTCTACTCCGGCCGAGGTTTTCACATTCACATTTTTGATACAGAGGCATACTCCTTTGATGAAAGAAAGAGGGTGGAAATTGCTAGATCTGTAAAAGAGCGCGGTTTTGCGATCGACGAATGGGTGACAGCGGGCGAGATGCGTTTAATCAGACTGCCCTACAGTCTGAACGGTCTAGTATCAAGAATTGTTTTGCCGCTAGCGAAAACGGAACTTGAAAAGTTCGACCCCGTCCACGATAAGCGGTGCGTCCCTGACTTCTTAGACAGGTAAAAAGTTACTTCTTAACTTCTTTTGCCTTTTTCTCTTTTTTCTCGTAATAGACTTTTTTCTTCTTCTCTGCTTCTGCTTTCTTGACTTTTGACATAATCATCCCGTTCCATATTATCTTCAAAAGTCAATAAAAGAGTTTCCAGACAGACTAGTTAGGATATTCGGAAGTGGAATTGAAAGCTTTATCTAGATTCTTGGATATTGTTCCTTTGGGTTGATATCTACTATGGAACATTTTGACGTACTTGTGATAGGCACCGGTTCCGGAATGATAGTTGCCTCAACGGCCGTTGAAAACGGATTCAGAACCGCGGTTGTGGACATGGGACCCATGGGCGGCACTTGCATAAACCGTGGATGCGTACCATCGAAGATGCTGATTTATCCCGCCGACGTCGCCACCATGGCTAGACAAGCAGGAAAGATCGGTGTTAACGCCACGATCGACTCCATAGGCTTCAACAACATAATGACCAGGATGCACAAGCTCGTTATGGAAGACACTAGCACTCAAGCAAGATCAGTGGAAGCTACTCCAGACCTTACATGGTTCAAACAAAAAGGCGAATTCATAGGTGACTACACTATGCAGGTGGGCGAACACACGATAAGGGCAGAAAGAATATTCATCGTATCTGGCGCACGAGTCGGAATACCCCCGATTAAAGGTATTGAAAACGTCGATTACCTCACAAGCGACACTGTTTTAGACCTCCAAACCCCGCCCAAAAGCATCCTAATTGTAGGCGGAGGCTACATAGGTGTAGAATACGGCCACTTTTTCGCAGGTATCGGCACAAACACCACTATAATCCAAAGACCCCAAAGACTCTTGCCAAACGAGGAGCCAGAAATATCAGATTTACTCAAAGAAGAATTGCAGAGAAGAATGGCAATATTCACTAATTTCGAAGTTCTTGAAATCAAACAAGAAGCTGATGCAAAAACTGTGACTGCCAGAAACCGTGAAAACAATACTCTTCAAGATTTCTCGGGAGAAGCATTAATGATTGCAGCTGGAAGGGTTCCAAACTCAGACATCCTTAAGCCCGAAAGAACAGGTGTCGCATTGGACGAAAAGGGATTTGTAAAGGTGAACGAGTTCCTTGAAACAAACAAGAAAGGAATATGGGCTTTCGGAGACGCTATAGGCAAGGAAATGTTCAAGCATGTAGCAAACTATGAAGCTGGCATAGTGTGGCATAACTCTGTACATGATCACAAGGTACCCATGGATTACTCCGTAGCTCCTCACGCAATATTCTGCAACCCACAAGTGGCAGCTGTAGGCTTGAAAGAAACGGAAGCAAAAGAGAAAGGATACAAAATTCTGGTCGGCAAAGCACACTACAAGGAGACAGCTATGGGAGCGGCCATGGGAGAACCGGATGGTTTCGTCAAAGTCATAGTCGAACGTGAAACAGGCAAAATCCTGGGAGGTCACATAGTGGGCCCCGAGGCTTCAACACTCATCCAGGAAATTGTTAACGCCATGGTCGCTGAAACAAGAAGCTACGCGCCCATAGTCCGGGCAATGCATATACATCCGGCGTTGTCAGAAGTAGTTCAACAGGCCTTCGGAAACCTTCGACCCGCCTAACGGGAGGAAAATTTCGTCCTCTGAATAAGAAGCCCTTCGCGCTTAACTAATTCATGCAGTTAAGGCAGTTTTGAGAACATGATTGCCTTTTCTTAGGAGTTCTGCTGCTTAGCTATTTGCTCAGAAGTATTCCAGACTTCCTCAACCAGATTTTGCAGATTCTGCAGCACCAGTGCCAATCTCTCACCTTTGGTGGTTAACCGATAGTCTTTAGGTGTAATCCTGTGGAATACTAACTTCTTTCCTTTCAAACCTCGCAGGTACTTGTAGGTTCTTCTCATCGAGAGGTCGGTATTTTCGGCAAGTCTCTTTGCTGATATTCCCTCGTCTGGGATGGTTTTGTAGGCTTTCTCTTCGGTTGGTCCCAAAGTCTCTTTTTCAGGATCGCGTCTTGACCTGAAAAAAAATACATAATCCCTATTCTCTGATGTTGTAATCAAACCGGCTGTTTTCAACCGTTTTATTATTCGAGACGCCGTCTTGCTTGAAATCAGAGTCTCGACATCTTCGAAGGTTTTAGGTCCAGCCAAAAGCATGCTGAGCAAAGTTTCTTCGTGACATTCGGAGTGCGCGGGTAACACATTTACGAATTCAGGGACGTCTCTTAGCATCTCTGTGAGCCTGCCTCCGAGCATCGTGGCATAGTACTTTTCTTGGGTCTCAGCCGCAAGTCCAACTTCCAGCAAAGGTCTCAAATACTCTTCACTTATTGTTTCTAGGCTGTGGAAGCACCCTGTCCTTTTGAGTTCGCATTGAATCTCACCCACGCTGTATTGACCTCTAACAATAGCTTTCAAAATATGAAGCCGCGTTTCGTTCTTCAGCACATTCAAGAGTTTCTTCGTAAAGTCTGGATCGCCAATGTTCTCGCGAAGTTTTCTGAACTCGTTTTTGATTTTCCATACATTGCAGCGCATTACGCATTCAACGGGGTTCAAGGGTGCACACTTGCGGCATTCAGCATCCAACTTTTTCAGCATTTCTGCAAGATCCTGATTTCCCTCGTTATTTCGAGGTGCTGGCATTGTTTCTTGCATTTTTTAGCCTCTTTGATTGACGTGTGCCTTGACGGGTGAAGGAGTAGGAGATTGGGTGCAAGAAGCTATTTTTGAAATCTGCCCAGTCATGACACGCGTCATAAAAAACATGACACGCGACATATTTATATACATTTCCAGTTGAAATTAGTAAAAGCGGTGAGAAAGTGCTGTTACCATGCGAGACGGGAGTAAAAACAGTCTTACCCGCAGTAAAAGCTCTTATGGCAAAGAACATTGTTGAAAAACACGGTATGAAAGAACAACAAGTTGCTAGCATCCTTGGCCTATCACAATCTGCAGTGAGTCGCTATCTCAACAAAGGCAGAGGAAACCTAATCTCACTTGAGAACCTGCCGGCAGTGCAAGAAATCATCGACAAAATGACACACTTTCTCATTAACGAGCCCCAAAAAAAGAACGAGATTCTCAAACTCTTTTGTACCGCATGCCAGATAATCCGCGGAGACGGACTATTATGCCCACTCTGCAAAGAGAAAATGAACGAAAAATGGGCGGATTCATGCACGTTCTGCAATCCGAAATAGCTTTCGCGAGAAATGAAAATTTATTAAAAAGGAAGCAAACATGGCTTTCGAGGCGAAAGCGAGAATTGTCTTCTTACGATGAACAGAAAGTTCTAGAATTGATAGAACAGGTCAGCAAGAGCGTTGTGAACATAAGCATTGTAAAACTCGTTAGCAACATATTCTATCAAGCCGTACCAGTTGCGGGAATGGGTTCTGGCACGATAATTGATTCCAATGGTCTCATCCTAACTAACAATCACGTGGTAGGAGGAGCTGACAAGATCGACGTAACGCTTTGGAACAACGAGGTTCTGGAAGGTACGATAGTGGGTTCATGCATGGAGCACGACATAGCTGTCGTAAGAGTGAGGGGCAAAAGCCTGCCAGCTGCACAACTCGGAGATTCAGACAAACTTAGAGTGGGGCAAAGAGTCTATGCCATCGGAAACCCATTCGGCCTCGCGGGAGGTCCAAGCGTGACCTCAGGAGTAATCAGTGCTATCAATAGAACTATAGAATCGCAAAGAGGCCTCTTGGAGAATCTTGTTCAAACAGACGCATCTATCAACCCGGGAAACAGTGGTGGTCCACTCGTTGATTTGGAAGGCAAGGTCGTCGCTATAAGCACGGCGATAATACCTTTCGCGCAAGGCATAGGTTTTGCCATACCCATAAACTCAGCGAAAACTTGCACCAGCGACATTGCAACTGAAGGAATATCGAGAAGAGCATGGCTAGGCATTGTAGGTTTAAGCTTAACCGAAGAAATAGCCCGTTACTACGGATTGCCTGTTAGCCGTGGCGTTTTGGTAACAAGAATTGCTGAAGGAAGCCCAGCGGAAGAAGCTGGAATGGAAGAAGGAGATATAATTTTAGAAATAGACAACTCTGAAACCCGAAGAATCGAAAATTTGGTCGAAGAAATTCGCAGAAGAAAGATCGGAGAAAAGGTTAAGATTTTCACCCTCAGAAACGGAAAACAGCATTTCTTCGAATTGAAACTGACAGAAGCTCCTTAGTATTTCCTCGCTCATCCATAAGGGGTTGGCGTTTTTGGTTCAGAAAGGAATTGAACAGATCCTTAAAGAAGGCAAAAATATTGCCATAGTGGGTCTTTCACGAAACACAGAAAAGGACAGTCATAGAGTAGGTGCATACCTGAAAAAACATGGTTTTCAAAATAATACCTGTTAATCCATTGGCGGAAGAAGTTCTTGGAGAAAAAAGCTACAGGAGTCTTCTCGACGTGCCGGTCGAAATTCAAAGGGGTATAGATATAGTTGATATTTTTAGACGTTCAGAAGATGTATCGCCTATTGTAGAACAAGCAATCGCCTTGAAAGCGAAGCACGGAAAACCAAACGTTGTCTGGATGCAGTTAGGAATTACCAACGAAAAAGCGGCTGAAGCAGCAGAAGGAGCAGGAATAGCCGTGGTAATGAACAAATGCATCATGATTGAACACGCTCATCTCGGTTGAGATAATTCTCTAAGCAATACCACCCAGGAGTAGCGACGCGATAGTTGCTATGATTACGATGGCGATTGTTTCGAAGAAGGTTATTTTCCAGTTGACTCGAGTTTTCTTAGATCGATATCGAACCAGGAAAAGCCCGACAACCGCGCCGACTATCGATAGCGATAATACAATATTGAGCGGGGCTTGGCAGAATCAAATAGGTCACAATGGGAACTATCCCTGCGACAAACGTTGTTATTCCACAGATTATTGCGGCATAGGCATTTGACCTGTGAATCTGCTTGCCTAACAACATGAACAATTTGTTGATAAGTAATAGGGATTTGTCTCGTTCCTTCTTATCTGGGATATCGCTTACGCTATAATTCATTAAGTTTTGGAGGGTCATTATATCTGCCAGGTCTTCGGTGATACCCCCGAGAAGGAAACTCGAGAAGTTTGTGATGGAAACCGCGCTTAGCGTCAACAAAGCAGCGAAGACCGCTAATTGAGTGCTCAGTGCAGCGATGAAAGCAGATAGAATTACTACTATGCCCGTAATTGATCCGTCAACAAGTCCAGCGACAACCTCAAGAATTGGGTCTTTCTTTAAGAGAAGGCTCTCCCACTCTCTACTCAGTTTGAGACCCTTCTCGGTCAGTTGAACTGCATCCTCACCTTCAACGATTAACTCTTCAGAACCCATTTCTTGCAGGGTCTTTTCAAGGTCAACCATCTCTATGCAGACGCGGCTTGCACAGACTCTGTCAAGTCGCCGTTTAAGGGCATTCTTAGGAATCTTGCTTCCTTTGCTCAGGTTCAAAAGAATTATTACTCTTATAACGTCAGGCAACTCTTGGATTTCAAAGGACACTCAACAATTCACCGTTGGGCACACAAAATTACTAGCAGGCACTAATAACTCTTTAGTGAGCCTCAACACACTCTTTTCTTTAGCCGTACATTGATGAGAGGTTGAATGGCGCGTCTTTTGGTTTTAGAATGAACTGGTAAATACGGTGCTCTGGCAGATATGATGCATTTATAATCTGCTTATGGTTTCTTCCACTTCAACATAGTCTGGTCCAACTTTTGGATTATCCGATATCCAAACAAAGCGGACAATGCCCTTTCCATCAATTACGAAAATAGACCGCTTAGCAACTGTGTATCCTTTCAATCCTGCAAAGTCAGAAGATTCTATGCCGTAGGTTCTTATGACGTCGCGGTTGTAATCACTCAAAATGGGGAATGGCAACCTATTTTTCTCAGCGAAAGCCTTGTTTGAAAAAGGATCATTGACAGATATTCCGATGATCTGTGCTTTCAGACCGATCAAACGGGCCATGGAATCCCTGAAAGCACACATTTCTTTCGTGCAAACTGAGGTGAAGGCACCGACAAAAAAGGCCAAAACTATTTTCTTGCCAAGAAACTCTCTCAGGCTTCGAGGTTTCAAATCTGTGTCTACCAACGTGAAGTCTGGAGCTTCATCTCCTATCCTAACATGATTTGCCATTTCAAAACACTCCGTTATGAAAACAAGAGAAAATCGCATATAAATTGGTAGCGTTTTCATCCAAAAGTGAAAGCTGAAGGGCAGATTTTGTTCAGCACGCATATGTCACATTTGGGCTTCTTTGCAGTGCAAATTCGTCTTCCATGGAAAATCAACAAATCTGTAATTCGCATCCAACTATTTCTTGGCACGATGTTCATCAGATCATTTTCTATCTTGTTAGGATCATCATTTTCGGTCAATCCAAGCCTTTGAGCGAGTCTGCGCACATGAGTATCTACAGCAACTCCTGCGACAACACCACACGCGTTGAATAAGACGATGTTAGCGGTTTTCCTTGCCACCCCGGGAAGCTCAAGCAGCTCATCCATAGTGCACGGAACGCGCGAATTATACTTTTCAACGAGTAAACTTGACGCATTCTTAATATTCTTAGCCTTGTTATGGTAGAAACCGGTAGACTTGATGTCTTGTTCCAGTTCTTTCAGGTCTGCAGTTGCATAGTCCTCTGCTCTGCGGTATTTCTTAAACAGAGTTTTTGTAACAAGGTTGACGCGGTCGTCGGTGCACTGAGCAGACAATATGGTGGCCACGAGCAGCTCAAGGGGGTTTGCGTATTTCAGGGCGATTTTCGCATCTGGGTGCTCTTTCTCGAGTAGTTCAATTACTTTTAGTGCTCGTTGCTTTAGGTTCAAGGTAGATTTCTGGTCTTTTCAAAGACAAGACCTCCTCATAATATGAGTCACAGCTTTCTACAAAAACTTTTACTGTCAGAACTGCGAGCATAGTGTAAGGTGGTACTAATGAAGTTGAAGCTTGTAGTTGATGGTAACGAAATACCGGTTAACGATTTTGTGGAAAAGATTCTGACTGGAACTATAGTGGGCGGAGTGACTTCGCTCAGGGGAATAAATCAAGACTGGAAAAATATCGAGATAAAAATCTCGAGATAAGAAAAGCTATCCTAGGAAATTTACTCGGGTTTTTATCTCGGCGAAAAACTCTTTTTTCGCTTTGCATATTGGGCAGATGTAGGGCGGTTCGTCTCTGAAAACCATGTAGCCACATTGTTTGCAGTACCAGATCTTGGGCATGATTTCAACCATCTTCTCTGCTCCTGTAGCTGCTTCATGCTTTTCTTCCTTCGGCGGAACAGGGGTCGAGAAGGCTCTCGCCTGCTTCCCTAACGGTCTACGTTCGGGAACCGTTGGCAATTCAGCTTTGTGTTCATAGACATTATTGTTAACATAGAGCCTACAATAACAGGCGCCGAATTCCACGACGTCAGGGTCTCGGTAATCACATGGGCAGATTATGTCTCTATCATAATCGAAATTGCCGGATGCCAGTCTGCAGGGGCATGAGGGGTAACCGTAACGGTCCTCGTTCACCCTGAGTCCATCAAGCAAACCCTGAAGAAGGTCAGCGTCAGGAGTCAGGAAATATCCAAATGTCTTTGCATCGGCTTCTGCTCTCTTTCGAACCTGCTCAATTGTTATCCCGGTCAAATTCCAAGTGCCTCCTTCAGTAGATCCTTGCGAAAACCGGTTACCACGATTTTATCATCGATTATTGTTGTGGGGTAGCTGAGGCTTCCGCCTTTGTTCTGAATCTCCTGGCGGATCTTTTGTTTGTCTTCCTCAGTGGAAAGGTCCACATCAACATACTCAAACTCTACGCCGCTGTCTTTCAGAAATTGTTTGGTCATTTTGCACCAAACGCAAGTGCTGAGGGCATACAAAACAACTTTGTGATGGCTTTTTTCGCCTTTAACTCTCAAGAATTGCATGGTATCACTCGATAGTCTTTTCGACAACGCGAATATAACTGTTTAGCTGTCACCATAGAATCGATAGGAGGGTGCAGAGTGGAATGGGACATTAAAATGTTCGTCGAGTCCTCTGAGTTTGAAATTCTTGGAATTGTGGACAGTAAGAAACATGTTCTGAATTCAATCACCTGTTATCTAGCCCATGAAAACCAAAGAGTCGCCGGTTCGAGTCCGGTTCGACCCACCTCTCATTGTTTTCATCACGCGGTTCAGCACAAATCTAGCCCAACAAATTTTATATATCATCGAGCGATATGGTAAATTGTACACAGTGATGTGTATTATACTTTAAGGAGAAGGAAAATTGACAAGAAGTAAAATATATGCAGCGATTGCTTTGTTTCTGATGTTTGCTATGACATTTTCGCTTGTCGCTTTGCCAAATGTCACCGCACAAGGGTACAAAGAGAAGACAACGTACGCTTACGTTATTGTTACGCCTAATCCAGTTGGCGTTGGTCAAGCAGCGCATGTTATTTGCGGTACCACAGACTACCTCTATCAGTATCCTGACGGGTGGACTGGGATCACTGTGACTGTCACCAAACCTGACGGCACAACCGAGACATTGGGACCCTTCAAAACAGATGCAACAGGTTCAACTGGCACAACCTATGTACCTGCCACAGCCGGCAACTATACTTTCCAGTCACACTTCCCTGCGCAATGGTACAACTGGACTCTCCCTGCGCTCTTTGATCCAACATTTATTGGCCCTGTATACTATCTTGCCAGTGACAGCCCGGCGTTCAGCCTCACCGTACAGACAGAACCACTGCCAAGTTATCCAGGCTTTCCACTACCGACAGAATACTGGACACGCCCCATAGACGCACAGAAACGAGAATGGGCAAAGATTGCCGGAAACTGGGTCGATGCTCCATTCAACATGTACGCTGAAAACAACAAGGGTCCGGAAACTGTCCACGTCCTATGGGCCGAACCATTGGTCAAGGGTGCGTTTAGCCCGCTCGGAGGCGGTGTATCTGGAGGATTTACTTCAGGAGGGCCAAGCTACGACCTTGGATTCGAAACTGGAGACGCATACGAAGGGTTCTTCATGAGCTCGAGCGCGCTTGGAGCACGTTGGCCAGTGATTATCGGTGGAGTGGTCTATTACAATGTAGAAAAAGCAGATGGCGCTACTAGGATCGAGAGGGAAATTCAAGCCGTAGACCTGCGCACTGGTGAAGTACTATGGACTAGGAACTGGAACAACTCCAGGCTTGATTTTGGCCAACTATTCTACTGGAGCTCGTTTAACTACCATGCTGTCTACGCATACCTGTGGTCAGTTGTCGGCACAACCTATAATGCATACGAAGCCTCAAATGGACGGTACGTATTCAGCGTTTCTGATGTGCCCTTCGGAACTAGAGTGTATGGTCCCAACGGTGAAATCCTCATATACACGATTAACCAACAAGCAGGCTGGATGACGTTGTGGAATTTGACCCAAGTCGAAAGACAACAGAAGATCAGGGATCTTGGGCCAACAGGACCAGGCCATGGAAGCTGGCTGAATCAAGGTCCAGGCTACATGGGAACAACACTCAATGGCACCCTCGGCTATATGTGGAACAAGACAATACCGCTAGGCTTACCGGGATCAACTTGGGCGGTCTATAATAATGACATGGTAGTCGGCAATCAACTATACGGTGGTTGGATGGTTGTAGGCGAAGACCCCGCAGTATTTTGGGCACTCAGCCTTAAGCCAGGCCAAGAAGGACAACTGCTATACAATAAGACTTGGACAAGACCGGTAGGCGACATAGCCATGATTAGAGTTGCTGTGAGCAAGGATAGTCGCGTCTTCACTTTGCGTGCAAAAGAAAAACGGCAAATCTATGGATTCAATCTCGACACAGGTGACTATATGTGGGGTCCGACTGAACAATTGGATGTTCGCTCCGTATACGGTGCAACCGGTTACATCGCTTACGACAAGTTACTCTTTACTGCGGACTTTGCAGGAATAGCATATTGCTATGACGTGAAAACGGGCGCGCTTAAATGGACTTATGAGGTCAGAGATCCCTACGGCAGCAGCGAGATGTACCAGAAAGAGTTCGGAGGCGAGATGTGGCCTATAACACCATTGTTCATTACTGATGGAAAGCTCTACATTGGCCAAAGTGAACACTCTCCCGAAAATCCTCTGCCGCGTGGCGCACCCTTTGCATGCGTTGACATAGAAACAGGAGACGAAGTATTCCGAGTAAACGGTATGTTCCGTCAAACCCGCTGGGGAGGAAGAGCAATCATTGGCGACAGCATAATAACGACTATGGATAGCTATGATATGCGCGTTTATGGTATAGGCAAAGGCCCAAGTGCTACTACGGTTTCAGTACAAGACGATGTTGTCGTAGATGGTGATAGCGTTCTTCTGACAGGAATTGTGACCGACGTATCGGCTGGTACAAAAGATGATTCTTTGACCTCTCGTTTTCCGAATGGTGTCCCAGCAGTATCTGACGCAAGCATGAGCGAATGGATGCTGTACGTCTACAAACAATTCGAACGCCCACTCAACGCCAGTGGCGTTGAAGTCATTGTTGAGGTGTTTGATCCTAACAGCAACTACTATGAAGTCGGCAGGACCACTAGCGATGCAACAGGCTTCTACAGTTTGGCTTTCAAGCCCGAAGTTCCAGGCAAATACACGGTAGTCGCTAGGTTTGAAGGCACTAAATCTTACTGGTCTTCATACGCTGAAACCGCCATAAACGTGGGACAAGCTCCTGAGCCAACTCCTGAACCGACGCAGGCACCTACATCTTTGGCTGATCAGTATTTGCTGCCGGGAATAGGCATCATAGTTGCTGCAATCGCTGTGGTCGGCGCTGTCATAGTGCTGATGTTAAGAAAGCGGTAGGAACCCAAGAAGGAGAAATCCTTCGCTTCCCTCCTTTTTTATTGGAATAGAACTGATCTGGGATTATGTAAGTAGGTGGGCAGGTTAAAACGATTGGATTTTGATGGAAATGTAGTCTTTAAAGAAGTTAGGAATTTGAAAGAGACAAATCATTACAAATCGCGCATTGCTTTGACATAATCTGTGAATGTAAGTCCTCCCATTTTTGATGTGAATTTGAATTTCTGAGACATTGCATAGAAGCTTTTCATTATTTCCACTTCGATAAGCTGTGCGCTTTGACCAAATGTCTCTTCAAGAGCTTTAGCGAAATTTTCAACATCATATGGAATTTCTTTTTTGTTGATTTTGTAGCATTTACTCAGATACGAATAGATTTTTTCTTTCTGAGAATTGAATAGCGACGAAAAAGCTATATCCACTGCTTCCAACAGGGTTTTTTCGAATTCACCATTATTTTTATCATTCTTCTTTTTCGTCAATTGGATCTGGTTGATTTCAATCATGCTTTCCTGAATCATCATATTCTTCACCGTTTTGTATTTGTGTTGTACTGTTGTTCTGTCACACTTAGATACACGTCATATCGTAAGATTTAATATATGCGTTACTTTACAACTCGATATATATCGAAAATCGATATATGCACAGTGTTCCCCATCCTGTCAAAGGAGAATAAAAGGATCAGTTTCTAACTGAGCGCTGAGAGGCACCAGCTGGCTTTCAACTAGTCGAGAAAATCCTCGATCGCTAGCTATGACGCTCAGGGCAAAAAGAACCTTGAAGAATCTGCGCACAATTCTTGTGGTTATCTAGCGCAATATGGCATTTCATCTTTAGCTTTATGGTGCCTGACACATTCTTCACAGTTACTGTGATGTGAGCAGTCTCTTTTGGGACAGGGGCAATTTGGAGCAGACATATTTCAGGCAGGGTCTCCATTTGATATAAGAATTTTTATGTTAACCTATAGAATTATTCATAATGTTCTCAATTTTAAGTTAGAAGTTGCGGGTTCGTGATATTTGATGTCGCGAGTCATTGTTTTGTAGTCTTTATTTTCGAGTCTTCAGGTTTCTTGAAACCGTCAACCACATGATGCATTGCCAACACTGGATGGTGCAAAAGCATTCTGGGGCCAGAATATCTCATTATAGTCTTTGCCTTCTCTCTCATATCAGACTTGTAACAATGTATGCGGCACTTTCCGCATGTAGTCTTGTTTTCCTGGAAAGGACATCTATCCAGACGAAATTTTGCATATTCGATGAATTCGTTGCACTCCGTACAGTGCTCCTTTTCCGTGTGGTGCTTAGCTTTGCAGTAGATGTCAACCATGGCTTTGATGGTTTTCTTTTCACGCTTTATCCTTGGATGTTCAATATTAGCCATTTATCCATCCCAACTTCAGGTTTTTCTAGATTCGATGATACCCCTGCATTTGTCGGCGTACTCACAGTAATCTAAACAAGAACTGTTCTTGTCCGGTCTCTTCCATTCAGCTCCACATTCGGTGCATATTCCTACGTTTTCGTCGCTCCAAATCTCTACGTTGCCACCACATACATGACATTTTACATAAGCCAAAGTTGGTCTGAGAAAATCCCTTAAGCCCGGACAAGTCTCAGGACTCTTTACGGGATTGCTGTTAGAGCTCATTGATTTCACCCCTTATCGTTATCTCATACCGCCTAATCGGGATTTGCTTTCCAGATATTTCGACAGCTTTGTCTGCGGCCCATTTCAAGCCTGAGCAGCAAGGTACCTCCATATGTGCTATCGTCAAACTTGAAACGTTGTTCTGTTTCAGTATTTCCCCAAGTTTCTGAGCGTATGCTCTCGCATCTTCGAATTTTGGACAACCAATTATTATTCTCTTTCCCGGCAGAAGTGAACTTTTGAAATCTTGGCATGCTACTGGAGCACAGTCGGCTGCAAGCAATAAATCAGCTTTTTCGTAGAAAGGCGCTTTGAAGGGTACGAGGTTCATTTTGATCGGCCATTGTACAGCCGTTGTTCTATTACTAGATTTCTCTTCATTTTCTCGCATATGTACGCGTGCAGCCTCTTCATCAAATAGATCGGCTTCTCTCTCAGTAATGGTGATGGCGCCTTGAGGGCAGTTTCCTAAACATGCTCCGAGGCCGTCACAGTAAATGTCTTTGACAATGGTTGCCTTTCCGTTAACTATCTTGAGTGCTCCCTCTGCGCATTTAGGAATGCAACTGCCGCATCCATTGCACAATGATTCGTCTATGTGTACAATTTTTCTATTGACCACTTTTCTCAGTCCTCCATCAAACATTTTCCGCCCGTTGGGCAATACTTCTCCGCATGATCTTCAACCGCCTTGAAGATGGCCCCGATAGTTTCTTGGTTGGCAGAGTAAACGCGTTTTTTTCCTTGTCTCTTGGTGAAGATAAAATTGCATCGGAGCAGGGGTTGAAGATTGTGGGAGACCATGCTTTGCTCTTGTCCCAGTGAGTTGGCAAGTTCATTTACGCTCATTGGCTGATTCATCAAGATCTCCAGCACAGCCAATCTCGTAGGGTTCGACAAGTTCGTGAAAAACTTGTAGCAGATTTCAGTCAATCCCTTTTTCATTCGGTTCAACTCATCCTTCTTATGTTCGTTTTCCCATAGTAATATGAAGAGTATTTCATATGTTAAATTTATCATATAAACCTATCGGCTTACCATCGCTTTTCAACAACCAATTAAAAACAAAAAAGAAGACGACACCTGAAACAAGAAAACGTTATACGTCGAAGATGAAGCAGCAACAACAAATAAAGTGTGTTACTTAACCACTTATTCGGTTAAGTGGTCCGAGGTTCAAGAGTTTCTTGGGGTTAAAAACCGCGAATTTCGCTCTTCTGACTTTTCTCCCGATTCTTGGAATCAATCCTGCTGCGTCAGTTCCAAGCTTACACGTCAAAGCGTGTTCCAGTAATCCCAAAGCTTCTATATCTATGATGTCTCTTTCCAGTCTTTCATTCTTCAAAATGTTTTTTATGTCTTGAAGAGATAGTCCCAAAATAACCAGTCTATCCAATAGAGACGCTTGCCAAGTTTGAAACCTTTTTACCTGATCATCTGAAAGCAGGGCTTCTATTCCACTTTCGTTTTCCCCTGAAGCTTGTGACTTTGACCTCTAGTGGCAGGTCTTCGCAGAATCCATATATTTCGGCAATTTTTTTTAGCGGGATTTTCCTACTTTCGACTAGTTGCGTCTGCAAATGATGTAATGGAATTGTTGCGTGTACGATTTTTGGCTGGAAAACCCCTACGTCTACTGATAGGCTTTCGCTGGTTTCTTCAAAATCGGTTATGTATCCTTTAAGAACGGTCATCTGTTTCAGACTGTCTATGCTGGCCGAGCAGACTCCGAATTCGTTTGTTGCGTAAGTCGCTGCTATATTTTCGTCTTCTCCTTCAAAGCCTACTTGTACCCAGCCTTCAGCGATCGTGTCCAAGATTTTTGACTCAACGTTCAGTTCACCTAATGGCGCGTTCAACGCTTTTTCGATTTGTTTAGACTGATGCCCACTGTGCGTTTTCACGAGCAATGTCAGCTTAATCATGGATCATCGCCAATAAGATTCTGTATGTCCTCATACACTTTCCGAACTCTATCAGCCGCTTCTTTTCTGTTTTCTCTAATCAATTTTTGAATGGTTACCTCAATTGATGCCTGCTTGGAATCAACGATCAACTTATCGGCGTAGGAAACAATTCTTTCCTCAATCGAGATCGGCATGTAATCGTCTCTCGGCCATCCGAGCTCCTCAGCTTCACTGGGTGTGATTCCGCCACCAACATGCCTTCTTATTATTGAAATCACTGGTTCGGGTAAGCCAGCCACTTTTGCTAATTCGGCCCCTACAACTGCATGGTCAACCGTGTGAGTCTTGGAACGACCTACGTCATGGAGGAGAGCACCTATCTCCACAAGGTGAGAGTCAATCTTCAGGTCTTTCTTTTTCAGAATGTCTACTGTTCTCAGCGCAAGCTCTGCAACAGCTTCACAATGCCTAATAACTTTCGGATGGCACCGATTTTCCCGAAGAAATTGGAGTGCTTGCTCCCTAGAAGGAAGCCTGTTACTCACCCATTTCCTTCCTCAACGTTTCGACCTTTTCCGCCAGCTTCAGAACAAGTTTTTCGTTTCCGTAATGCGCCAGGGGTTTGCCACATGTAGAACAATGGAAAACCAATTCTACTGCTTCCTCAAACGGAACTCGTTTGCACCCGGGAGTACTACAGTAATAGAAATCATGATTCTTCTCATACTCAAGACGAACGTTGAGTTTCTCAAGAACTCGGCGCTTTTGGCTCAGAATGAAGCCTTCAAGCTGGTCGGGCTGGAGCTTCCAATGGAATATGAACCAGCCTGTTTTGGGGTCACGTGTTCTTCTCAGGCTTACAAGTGAATGATCGTATAGCTTATATAGTATTTTTCGGACTGAATTCAGTCGAATGCCGGTTTTGTTAGAAATCTCATCATCAGTTGTTTCGTCAATGTTTTTTATGTGTTCAATCAGTTTTACGGCTTCTTCTTCACCCAGCGCTGCTGCCACCTTCATGAGCGTGGCGTCGTCAATGGTTGATAACATAACGTGGTTTCCTTTCGACATCTAATAAATGTACATTGCTCCAATAAAACTCTTATTCAAACTTCCATGAAAATCAATCTTCAACATTGGTCCTCTTCCCTCTTTCTTGAGGGATTATCCGTATTCTCGCCTCCTCAAAGACCGTCGCCAATTCCTCACCTTCAAAGAATCTGTCTAAGAAGATCGCAAGAGCTGCGCACTCTGAGTGAGGTTGGTTCCCGATTGAAACGTTAAAGTCGGAAACTTCTATCGAGAAGAAATCCTGGGGAACTTTCTGGCTGCCCACTACAACCAGAACGTCCTTTTTCAATGCATGAATTCGTTTAAGCACATCGCTCGTTTGTATGTTCTCTCCGTAAGCTGTCAAATGGACAACCGAGCCACCCTTGATTTTCCAGCTGTCGACTGCATGTTTCCAGGATGTGCCCATCTCAAAGAGGAATGTTCCTCCCCAGTTCCGCGAGACTTTTTCCATCGTTTCTTTGATTTTCTGATCCGTAACGTCAGATAGTGTGAATCCGGAGGCGCCTAAGGCTCGAGCCGTTAAGGCTACGTGAGTGGTAAGTCTAACATCCCGTTGAGGTCTATGCCCCCACCTCAGAACGAAGACTTCTTGAGTTCTTTTGTGTCTTTCATGTGATCTCGCGTTTTGTTTCGAATCTTCCATTGAGTTCTTCAACTCTTTTTCTCACTTTTTCAGCGAATGACGGCGTGGCCTCAAGAAGCATTTCCACGTAGTTGTTAGAGTAACTTGTTTTATGTACGTCCGCCTTTTCGTGGACCCACGACACAAATGACATTGTATCGCTATTCAACGGAATAGAGAGAGATACCTCTACGTAGTCTTCGAGTTTTTTAAGGATCTCCTCTTTCAACGGTTCAAGATTTGTTTTGTTGAGTGCTGATATAACAAAGGGATTTTTGATGTTCGATTTCAGTTTTTCCAGTTTTTCCTGTACTTCCGTCTCCTCTAGCAGGTCAATCTTGTTTAGGGTCGTCAGGATTGGAATGCCAGATGCCCCTATGCGATCTATTGTCTCCAAGCAAATGTTATTTTTCTTCTCAATCGTTTCTAAAGGCTCGCTAATGTCCAAAACCAGAATTATCAAGTCTGAATAAATTGTTTCTTCCAGCGTCGAATGAAACGCTTCTATCAATGTGAGAGGTAATCGATCTATGAATCCGACAGTATCCGTTAGAAGGAATTTCCTTTTTGAGATTTCAATAAGCCGAGTTGTGGTTGAAAGGGTCGTAAATAGCTTCGAGTCAACAAGCGCTGTTTCTGCCGTTAAAGCGTTGAACAATGAACTTTTCCCGGCGTTCGTGTACCCTGCCAATGAAATAGCCGAAAATCCCAATTCGTTTCTCCGCTGGCGATGTTGGAATCGTTTTTCTTGAATTACTTTAAGTTTTTTCTGGATTGTATGCACCTGCAGTTTCACCGCCTCCCGATAGACATCAGCTTCGTAGGAGCCCAGTCCCATGAAACCGGGTTGCTCTTTCATCTTAGCCAATCGCACTCTTTCCTTGGCATGAGCGAGTTCATATTTTAATGTAGCCAACTGTATCTGAAGTTTAGCTTCAGTGGTCGTGGCTCTTTTCGTAAAAATCTCGAGAATAAGTTTGAAGCGGTCTATAGCTTCGACCCCTGTGGCCTTTGCAAGATTATAGGATTGAACTGTCCTAAGCGGATTATCGAAAACTATTTTCTCGATGCCTTTTTCTTTTACCAACGCAGCGAGCTCTTCAACTTTTCCACGACCTATTTGAAAACGAGCGTCAGGTTCTCTTACCTGTTCGAGTGTTGCAGCAACCTCGTATCCAGCCGCTTCTGCTAATCGTTTCATCTCTTCCAGACTTGAAGTTTCGCGGTTGAGTCGTCTCTGAACTATGACTGCTTTCGTCCCGTCTGCTCCTCCACGCCTTTCTTGCTAAGTCGCATCACGTCTCCCAGAGTTAGTTCCTGACTCTGTGACTTAGGAGACTGCGCAACTTTTTCCTCAGAAATCGGAACAAGCAATTTGATTTTAAGCGCATGTTCAAGCTTTGTGACGAGAACATTGTTTGGGGTCATCTTTCCCGTTTCAAGTTTGCTCAGGACCGAAGCTTTTTCATTGATTTTTTTCCCTAACTCTTCATGTGAAAGCCCAAGCTTTTCCCTGGCTTGTCGAATTTGCAGGTGATAGCCTTCCGCAACTTCTTGAGTGATTTCCACTCTAACTTCAATGGGTTTCCTCTTCTGCATTTTTGCCGGAAGAGGCAGCAGTGTCTTTCTCGGAGTTTTCTGTTCAATTCCATAGTCTTCACGCACTATTTTTCCATGCTTTGAGCATTCAACACATACTGTCAACTTTGCACCCTCGATTAGGGCGGTGATGGGACTGTTGTAGATTTTGCGTCCGCAGACTTCACATCGCAAATTGATTGACACCCAGACTGCTTTTATTATGACGTTGTGTTTATAGTTGTCGAAGCTAAACATGAGCAAGACAAGGGTGAAAATCCATGGAAGAGGCTCTTAGGAGAATCAGGAGTGTTGCTGATTTTCAATTCGGGAAAGGCGTAGGCGAAACGCTCTTCCCCGAAACGGTGGACATATCCTATTCTAAAGCTACCGGCAGGATACGATATATAATTTTAAATGGCCAAAGACTTGCCACGCTTCGTCCCACAGATGGATTGTTGTCATTAAGCATAACCGCTGCCAGAACTGTTCTTAAGCAAGCCAGATTTGCTCAATGCTTCGTTACAGTCCGAAGGGACGTTTCAGAATTTATTGCCAAGGGCGGAGACGTGTTCGCTGCACATGTTGTCAAAGCTGATGACGCAATTCGATCGAAAGATGAGGCTATTATTCTGGATGAAGATGACCGTGTTTTGGCGGTTGGTCGCGCTCTGTTGTCCAGCAAAGAGATGATGGCATTCAAAGTTGGGGTTGCCGTCAAGGTCAGACACGGCTGTACTGAGGAAAGTTAAGTATAAGAAGTTCTTTTACAAGATATCTGGAGGAGCAGATTATCGTGAGCAGACGCATGAATCCCCGAGAAACAAGACGCATGATGCAACGAATGGGCATGAACATGGACTCCGTTCCAGATGTGGAGCAAGTGATCATAAGAACGGCCAGTAAGGAGATCGTAGTGGAACAGCCTGAGGTGGCAATCCTCGAGATGCAGGGCCAAAAGATCTTTCAAGTAATAGGTGGACAAGTCACCGAAAAAGCTCCAGAGCACAGGACTGAATCTGCAGCACCAGCTGCACGTACAGTTTCTGAAGAGGATGTTCAGCTCGTGGCAGACCAGACAGGCAAAAGCTTGGACGCAGCTAGAAAAGCGTTAGATGAATGCGAAGGTGATTTGGCCAAAGCTATACTTTTGCTTCAATCATAGCACTTGCCAAACGGTTATTTCTATATATCAGCAAATCCAATATCTCTTCAATAAAGAGGCTCGTAGGTTCGTGCAAGATTCTGACATCTCGGTAGTAGGGCATTTTGCAGTAGATAACATCCGCTTGCCGAGCCAAACAACTTCTTATACAGTTTTGGGCGGTCCAGCAACCTATGTTTCTCTTGTAGCAAGACGTTTGGAGGGGTCTGTAGCTGCGATTTCCAAAGTCGGAGGCGATTTTCCTGAAGCGTACCTTTGGTGGCTATGGCAAGAAGGAATCGACGTATCTAGCGTTGTTAAACTGCCCCACGAGAAGACAACGCGTTTTGATCTTGAATACAACAAAGACCTTGCAGTCAGAAGTCTGAACCTAAAAAGCATGGGGTCTCCAATTTGCATATCTGATCTGCCATCTGCTCTAAAAGCCAAGATTATGCATTTGGCACCTATCGATGGAGAAATCTCATGCGAGGTAGCTGAAAACTTGAAGGGCCACACGGAGCTACTGTCACTCGACCCTCAGGGTCTTTTGAGAAAGTTTGATGCTATGGGGAACGTTACCATCGGACTTCCGGTTGACAAGAGTTTACTAAGTCTCGTCAACATCTACAAGTCTTCGCAGGATGAGATTACTGCTCTAACGGGATGCTCTGACCTAAACTCGGCAATTAAGACCATTCATGACTTTGGAGCGGGAATTGTGATTGTAACTTTAGGACCTTCTGGCTCTTTGCTTTCTGCAGAGCAAACTATCTACAGAATCCCCGCCTACGGCTCTACCACTGTGATAGATCCTACTGGCGCGGGGGATGCTTTTGTAGGCGGTTTTTTGACTGAGTACACTCGGCAAAAAGACTCATTCTGGTGCGCATGTGTAGGTTCCGCCGCTGCCTCACTCGTTATCGAAGACGTCGGACCCAGATTTTTCGGAGACAAAAAAGAGATTTATCGGAGAGCCTGGTCTATTTATGAAAAAGAAATTAAGCAATAGCACATTATGTACAGCGTAGAAATTGTGTATGAGGCGTAGACTATTGGGTCGCATAGATAAGGGGGTCACATGCAGCGTATCAGGTTGCAGTAAAGAAGCCGCTCGTTCAATTTCAACTGAAAAGGCCCAATCTGCCGGGTTGAAAGTTGGCAGTGGCCAGAAACGTGTTTTTCTCTGTAAAGAGCATTATAAAGAATTCAAAAAGAAAACAAAAAAAGACAAAACCCTCGAGAAATGGCGCTATGGCGCATAGAGCGTGAAACCTATTGAGAATACTACAATTACATTCTAACTATATTGTCTATAAGCCTGTAGAGAAAGAAATCAGCATAGCCGAAGAAGCGGAGAAGAAAGAAAACCGCATAGAAGAAGTTGTTGTCCTTTTCGTGGCTGTTGAAGAAGGCGACAATCTTGCCCTTACCCAAAAAGCTATTGATGATACCAGAGCTTTCCTCGGGAAACAAAAAATCAACAGAATCTTGATTTATCCCTTCGCCCATCTAAGCAGCAACCTTAGCGTACCGAGCGAAGCCCTGAACCTGATAAAAAATATGGAAACGTATGCCCAACAGAAAGGCATCGAAACTTATCGTGCTCCTTTCGGTTGGAACAAGCAGTTCACGATTTCAATAAAAGGTCATCCTCTGGCCGAGCAGTCAAGATTCTATGCACCAGTCGCTGAGACAGCTGAGGTGAAAAAAGAAGAACAGATTTCTCAAGCTATAAAAGCCGAAGAGAAACTGAGGTCCTTTTGGCATATCCTTCAGCCTGATGGAAAACTCCTGCCAATCGACGTCTTTGACTTTAAGGGACATGAAAATCTTCAGAAATTCTCAAAGTACGAAATCAAGAAAGTTCGAGCCAGCCAGCAAATGCCTCCCCATGTTCTCTTGATGAAGCGGCTTGAAATAGCTGATTATGAGCAAGGAAGCGATCCCGGAAACATACGCTGGTACCCAAAAGGTCGAATGATAAAGTCCCTACTTGAGCAATATGTCACTTCGAGGATGGTAGCTTATGGTGCTATGGAAGTTGAAACTCCCATCATGTACGATTACCAACATCCCAGCTTAGCGGATTATTTGAATCGATTTCCAGCTCGTCAATATCTGCTCAAAACCGAAGACAAGGAACTCTTTCTGAGGTTCTCCGCTTGCTTCGGGCAGTTCTTGATGTTGCATGATGCTCAAGCCTCCTACAGACAAATGCCGATCAAGCTCTATGAACTGACGCGCTACAGTTTCAGGCGCGAAAAAAGCGGTGAGGTAGTGGGTCTAAGGCGCCTTCGCGCGTTCACCATGCCTGACTGCCATGCATTCTGCATGGATCTGGAACAAGCAAAAGAGGAATTCAAAACACGCTTTGACATGTGCATAGACGTCTTGAGCGACATTGGCTTATCTAAGGACGACTACGAAGTGGCAATACGTTTCACAAAAGACTTCTATGAAGAAAACAAAAACTTTATCGCGGATTTGGCGAAGATTTTCGGAAAACCCCTCTTGGTTGAGCTTTGGGCAGAGAGGTTCTTCTATTTCATGTTGAAATGGGAAGCTAACTTCGTAGACAATCAGGACAAAGCAGCTGCGCTTTCAACCGATCAGATTGACGTTGAAAATGCCAAGCGGTACGAGATAACCTACGTTGACGATAAAGGCGAAAAGAAGTATCCCCTGATTCTACACTGCTCACCAAGCGGCGCTATCGAAAGAGACATCTACGCTCTGCTTGAGAAGGCTTACAGGGACCAGATGAAAGGCAAACCGCCAATGCTTCCCCTTTGGCTTTCTCCGACGCAGGTCCGCCTTGTTCCAATATCTGATAAATTCATGGGAACCGTTGAAAAACTGGCTCAGCAAATAGCCGTCCATAACATACGAGTTGATATCGACGACAACGCATCAACCTTGCAAAAAAAGATTAGGGAAGCAGAGCAGGAGTGGGTACCGTACATCGTCGTCATCGGAGAGAAAGAGCTTTCATCTGGAACTCTGTCAGTTAGAGACCGCGAAATTAGAAGTTGCCAACAAAACATGACCACTGAGCAACTGATAGCAAAAATATCTGAAAGAACCGCAGATAAACCTTTCAAGCCCCTTCCGATGCCATTATACCTCTCTAAGAGGCCCCTTTTCCACGGTTGATATATGAATCACCCATATCACTTCCATAAACTATATCAAACTATCAAAGGATATGAAAAAGGCATCAAAAAGAGTTGAAGACTAATTGGACAATGAACTGGTAGTTTATATCGACGGAAATTACTATTCTAAATCTCAGGCTAAGGTCTCTGTTTTTGACCACGGCTTGCTATACGGCGATGGTGTTTTCGAAGGCATCCGAGCCTATAATGGTGTAGTCTTCAAATTCAAAGAACACATAGATCGACTTTACCGTTCTGCACACACAATAATGCTCAACATACCTTTGACCAAAGAGGAAATGATTCAAGCCGTTCTTGATACACTCAGGAAGAACAAACTGAAAGACTCTTACATTCGCTTGTTAGTAACTAGGGGCATCGGAGACTTGGGATTAGACCCGAGAAAGTGCCCTAAGCCATCGGTAATTATCATAACTGACACCATATCGCTGCATGACGACCACGCTGAAGAAAAAGGCATTACGACGATGCTCTCTTGGGTTAGAAGAAATCCAGTTGATGCAACAACACATGAGATAAAATCGCTTAACTATCTTAATAGCATCTTGGCAAAGATTGAGGCCAACATCAACGGTGTTGATGAGGCGATTTGCTTGGAAAGCAACGGCTACATCGCAGAGGGAGTGGGCGAAAACGTTTTCATAGTTAAGAACGGCGAGATCATAACCCCTCCTCTTTCTACGGGTGCATTGGCTGGCATCACTGCTGAAGTTGTGGTGAATCTTGCGGCCAAGCTTGGCTACAAGCTGACAGTGACTAATCTGACGCCTTTCATGCTGTTCACTGCTGATGAAGCCTTCCTTACCGGGACGGCTATGGAGTTGATGCCCATACGGGAGGTCAACAAGCGCCGAATAGGCTCAGGTAAGCCGGGTCCGGTGACGAAAAAGTTGTTGGCTGAGTTCAAAAAGGTAATACAGGATCCAGCTAATGGAACAAAAATATAGTCAAGATTTCAGCCAACGGCGTGTTTGTCTGAGCGTTTCATTTGCCTTTTTTCATGAAATCCTCTAAGGCGTCAAAGGCTTCTTCCATCTCCGTTATCGGTGGCAAAAACACAATTCGCGCGTGACCTTTACCGTAAATCGGGTCGAAGCCCGAACCGTTGACGATAAGAACGCCTGTTTTTTTAAGAAGTTCGACCACGAATTCCATGTCAGTGTGCCATCTTGAACCTACTTGATGGATTTTCGGGAAGATGTAAAATGCTCCTTCAGGTTTTGTTGTGCTTATACCTTCAATCTCGTTTAGCCTTTTCCAAGCGAAGTCCCTTCGTTGTTTGAGCCTGTCAACTACGTCCTCAATAAAATCTTGAGGTCCGTCGAGTGCTGCGGTTCCTGCTATCTGCACCGGTGTGTTTGCGCATATGCGAATTCTGCATTCTTTTTCTACCGCCAGCTTGAGCTCATCAAGTTGCTTGCTTGCGCCTCTGAAATAGATATAGCCTAATCGCCAGCCGGTCATCCCGTAGACTTTTGAGAAGCCGTTTAGCCCGACCACGGGAACATCTTTAGAGAGGTGCGCGGTGCTAGTGAATTCTTTCTCATATGTTAGTTGGTCGTAAATTTCATCCGATAATACCAACAAGTTGTATTCGCCTGCGATGTCAAGGATTTCCTGTATGACTTTTCTGTCGTAAACTGAGCCCGTCGGGTTATTTGGATTGGTAATCACTATGGCGCGTGTTCTATCCGAGATTTTTCTTCTTAGATCGTCAATATTTGGTTGCCATCCTTCTTTTTCGACTGTTTCGTAGGCGACTGGCCTTCCGTCGAAAAATTTGGTGTATGAAATGTACGGCGGGTATGTTGGGCCTGGGAAGAGCATTTCATCGCCTTCTTCAACCAGCGCCGCGAGAATCATCTGAATTGCTTCCGAGATGCCCTCTGTGACGAGCACGTTGTCTGCTGTAATGTCCACTTTGTTAATTCTTTTTTCCTTTCTCGCTATCGCTTCGCGTAACTCAGCTCTTCCTTCTGAGGGTGAATAGTAATTGTCGTCCTCTTCTACAGCTTTGCATAAGGCATCTTTCACGTTTTGAGGTGTTTTGAAGTCAAAGGCAGCCGGGTCACCTATGTTTAGGTAGTAGATTTTCCTGCCATTTCTCACAAGTTCTTCAGTGTGAGTCATTACGTCTCGTATGGCATACTCGATTGTTTTTGCTCTTGCGGCCACTTTAACCGGGTCCAATTTTTGAATCAGCCTGTAGAGGCAAAGTTTGCCTTCGGAACTATAAAGCTTCCTAAGGAGCAATGGGGTCCCCAGACTCTTCAGAGACTCCGCTAAGAATTCCAATATTTTTTCTGCTTTTGAGCGGAGAGAATCTAGTCTTCATCAGATTTTTATTGTCGCAATACTCAATATTATAACAAAAGATTTGATTTGGTGATGCTGATTGTTCGGTTGGAACGGTGTCTTTTTAAGAGTCAACTTAAGCAAACACAAGGCGATCGCGGAATCATATGATGCTAGTCTAGCCTTGAATTTCATCGGGGGCAGAGGCTTAGCCGCCAAGATTCTCTGGGATGAACTGGATCCAGGAACAGATCCCTTATCACCAGAAAACAAGCTAGTTCTTGCCGCAGGTCCTCTGACTGGTCTAGGTTTGCCCAACAGCGGTAAACTAGTTGTTGCGGCTAAGAGTCCCTTAACAGGCGGCTACGGGGACGGGAATATGGGTACCCATGCTGCTGTCTTTATGCGCAAAGCTGGTTTTGATGCAGTAATAATCGAAGGGAAGGCAAAGACTCCGGTAGTTCTTCATATCAAAAACGAAGTCGCAGAGTTTTTAGACGGTCGAGATTTTTGGGGTTTGGGTTCTTTCGAGACCGAGGCTCAGTTGAAAGCGGCATACGAAAAAAACGTGGGCATCGTCAGTATAGGGCAAGCAGGAGAAAACTTGGTGAGATTTGCCACAGTGGTTTCCCAAGAAGGTCGTGCTGGCGGAAGGCCAGGAATGGGTACAGTTATGGGTTCAAAAAATCTGAAGGCCATAATTTTTCAAGGTTCAAAAGAGGTGCCTGTTGCTTATCCGGAGGAATTGAAGGAGCTAAGCGCTGATGGCTACAGGGAAATCCTAATGAAACCCCACTACGCATTCTGGAAACAACAAGGAACAATGTCTACGGTTGAATGGAGTCAAGAGAACAGCACTCTACCCACACGGAATTTCAGCGAAGGCGTTTTCGACGAGGCAGACAAGATAGGAGGATTTGCAATGGAAGAGATCAAAGTTTCAAATCGGGGTTGTCCATCTTGTAATATGACTTGCGGCAACGTCGTAGCAGACTCGGAAAAAAAGGACTCGGAACTTGACTATGAAAACGTCGTTATGTTAGGTTCCAACATAGGTTTAGGAAATCTCGCGCAAGTGGCAACTCTGAATCGACTCGCAGATGAGTTTGGACTTGATGCTATCTCACTTGGAAACGTTTTGGGGTTCGCCATAGAAACTTCACAGAAGAAATTGATACCTGAAAAACTCCATTGGGGCAAATTCCAAGAAATCAAGACTCTAGTTAATGACATAGCCTATAGACGCGGTCTCGGCGCCCTGCTCGCTGATGGCGTACAAGCAGCCGCAGCCAAGATAGGTCAAGGATCAGGAGAATGGGCCATGCACATAAAAGGACTGGAGATAAGCGCTTATGACTGTCATGCCGCGCCCGCCATGGCTTTATCTTACGCGACCAGCTCCATAGGTGCTCATCACAAAGATGCTTGGGTAATCGGCTGGGAAGTCAAATCCGGACGAGAAACCTACAGCGATGAAAAAGTTGACAAAGTAATTGAGTTGCAGCTTATCCGGGGTGGAATTCTTGAATATTTGACTCTTTGCCGTTTGCCTCAAGCCAGTCTGGGCTTTGAGTTTGAGTGGTATCCGAAGTTTTTGCATGCAGCAACAGGGACGGAATTAACATGGACCGCGTTGAACTACATAGCTGACAGAGTACTCACATTGATTAGAGCCTTCTGGATACGCGAGTACGCCGAAAAATGGACGTGTGAAATGGATGCTCCACCTATGAGATGGTTTAGGGAGCCTCTAACAAAAGGACCCCTGAAGGGCTCGAAGCTTGATTCAGCGAAGTTCGCTTTGATGCTGCAGAATTACTATAAAAAGAGAGGCTGGGATGAAAGAGGAATTCCGAAGAAGCTAACTCTGGACAAACTTGGAATATCAAGCGTCGCAAAAGAATTGAAAAAATACGTCAACTTATCCTAATTGTTATTCGCGACGATCGAATAATTCCTTCACCAGTTAGTAGGATCTAGCGAAATATACAATCTCTGCTGCATTTTGGCCACAATAAATGCAATTTGAGGTTGGCTTTTCTTTCACGAAGGGTCTCACTCTAATTGTTGCTCCGGTTTCTTCCTTAATCTTTGCTTCACAGTCTGAGTTGCCGCACCATGCTCCTTTGATGAAACCTCCTTTTTCGCTCAGTACTTTTTTGAATTCTCCGTAGTCTTTGACCAATGTTGTTTTTTCCTCCAAACCTATTCGAGCTTTCGCGTAAAGATTATGCTGGATTTCGACGAGTAGCTTCTCGACGGTGTCTACAGTCTGATCCTCTTTGACTGCAGCTTTGATGAATGTGTCTCGCCTTGCCAATGTCACTTGCTGCTTCGCCAGATCCCTCGGTCCTATCTCAATCCTGATTGGAACGCCTTTAAGCTCCCAGTGGTTGAATTTCCAGCCAGGAGTGTACTCTTCCCTATCGTCCAGCACAACGGCCAGTTCCTTTTCTTTGAGCGCCGCGCAAATTTCCCGAGCCTTCTTGATCACAGCACCCGGATCCGGGCCTTTATAAGGGATTGGAACAATGACGACTTGTACAGGCGCGACCTTAGGAGGCAACACCAAACCCTTGTCGTCGCCGTGAACCATGACGACAGCGCCTATTAGTCGCGTTGTTATGCCCCACGAAGTCTGCCATACGTAGTGGTCTTTCTCATCTTCGCCCACGAATTTAATGTCAAAGACCTTGCCGAAGTCTTGCCCCAAATTATGGCTTGTTCCCATTTGCAGTGCTTTTCCATCAGGCATCATGGATTCAAGGGTCGTCGTATAGAGAGCTCCAGCAAACTTTTCGCTATCAGTTTTCACTCCCACAACCACAGGGATCGCCAAATAGCTCTCGATAAGGTCTTTGTATTCATTTAATATGTCCAACACCTCTTTTTCGGCTTCTTCACTTGTTGCATGGGCAGTGTGCCCTTCTTGCCAAAGGAATTCTCTGGTTCTGAGAAAGAGCTTTGTGGCTTTAGTTTCCCAACGAACAATATTACACCACTGATTGATTTTCACGGGTAGGTCTCTCCAGCTTCTAACCCACTTGGAAAATGTTGCATACATAATGGTCTCTGAAGTGGGTCTTATAGCCAGTTTCTCTTCGAGAGGCGTATCGCCGCCCTGTGTTACCCAAGCAACTTCCGGCACAAAGCCTTCGAAATGTTCAGCCTCTTTTTTCAAGAGGCTTTCAGGTATGAACATCGGAAAGTAAACGTTATTGTGACCGGTAGCTTTGATCTTCTTGTTAAAAACTTCTTGGATCTTCTCCCAAATGGCGTAAGAATGCTCTCGGAAAATCATACATCCCTTTATTGGGGCATAGTCGGCTAATTCCGATTTGAGAATGGTCTCTGTGTACCACTCCGAGAAATCCACGCTCTTCTTTGTAGTAATCCCTATGTCAGACATTTTTGGATCGCTCATTCTGTTTGTAACGGTCACATATAACCCTAATGTAGCACTAAAAATAGAATCGAACAGACAGAAACTAATTAATCTAATTTTCGACAAAACAAGGGTAAACCAGGGTGACCTCTCTAAACGATTGTTACAGTGAAGAAATTTTCGTATTGCTTTAAGAAACATTGTCCAAGAAAAATATTTATTTTGGTGCGGTCGACGGGATTCGAACCCGTGATCACAAGCTTGGAAGGCTTGTGTCCTAAACCAGACTAGACGACGACCGCTCTGAATTAAGTCCATATTTAAAGATTAATTTAAGCGTATCTAAGACAGAATCGACATCATTTTTCCACAGAAAAGGGTCGCCATAACTTGCGAAACTTTTTTGAACGGGGTTGACTTTGGATCTTCTTGCTCTTCGCGGCTTTCATAGTTTTCGCAATGCTTAGGAGAATTGGCTGCAGCAGCTGTGCTAACTGCAAATCATGCACCTCGGGCTTTGGCAGGCTGGCAGGATGGTTTTTTGGCGGAAGACCCACAAAAGATCTAAACAACAAAACTGGATTGGCATTTGTCGTTTTTATCTATTGTTTGCAGGCTCTACTTCCGCTTGGGTTTCTAGCAATTTCCATAATCCAAACTTTTATCGCAATCAAAGCTCTGGTGTTCGTTTTGATTTTGGTGATTTCGCTTTGTAGTCTATTCACGAGGACCAGAAAGAAATAGCTTTGGAAACAATATGATTGCATTCTATCGACTTCGGATTCCTCAGATCCAAGTACAGAAAAAAACCAACATTTTTCTTGATCAGATTATTGGGGTTTTTCATTCGGTTTGAAAAGCCTTTTTTCGTATTGAGACCTTGGCCTAAAGCCTCTGATTTTATTGTTTGATGCTCGTTGCCGCTCCATGTTCTTTATCCTGGCATAAAGCTTCGAGACTTTCGTTTTTGAAGGCATCCGAGGCTTTGTTGAACGTACAGGTACTGGTGTGAAAGGTTTTGAAATCTCTTTCTTGACCCGCTTTCCCCTCTTGACAGGCGCCTCCCGAACCTTCTTGAACACAACGTAGCCTTCCTTCAAGTTTACCTCTTGAACTTCCCATCCTGCATCAAGCCAGCCATGGGCATGAGCACTTTCGGATGAGTTGTTCCACCATGCTTCTTCTCTAAAGGCGTTTATCGGTAGGTTACTTCCTATCAACCCATCTATTCGGACAAATGAAAGTTTGACAGTTCGGGTGAAGGCACCTCGAAACTTCAGGTGACCAGTAAGCCCATTATACTTCGAAACAATCCGAGGTGAAACAACACGACGAGCGCAATTTAGGCATAACATTTTCCAGGTGTCACCAGTAGCTACATCCGGAACCATGCAATCCCGACAGTACAGGCGTTTGCATCGCTCACATCTTCTCATGTACGTTGTCCTAAGAACTCTACCGCAAATACCACACTCGTCTTTGAAAGCGATCACACTCTCAAGGCGTCTAGCAGAAAAACGCCATTAAACATTATCATTTGGAGGAAAGGAGATATTAACTTTCAGAGCAAAAAATCAGGCAATCAACATTAACTTCGCTATTTCTTTTCTCTCCCGATACCCTTCAAGATTAGATTTGCGACAACCGCCACTATCAAGTCCGCTATTATCCACTCCACAATAGACAAGACACCAACTAGAGCCATGACTGTAAGAAGCAGCAGGAGAGCTATAGCGGCGATTCCAACTATTCTCTTTTTCCTTTGCATAATGTCGGGATTTTTCTCTGCAATCATCCGAATTGAACCCGCGATTTTTTCAACCCTTGACTACTGCTAACGGTACAAGCCTAGCGACCTTTGTAGCAATCCCTAACTGATGACTGACTTCCGCGACCACATCAACGTTTTTGTACGCTTGATCAGCTTCCTCTGCCAAAACTATCGAGCTCGCTGCGCGAACAACTATTCCTCTCTTCTCCAAACCGGCTTTTATGTCGCCGCCCCACCACTGTCGCTTCGCGGCTGATCGACTCATCATTCTGCCCGCGCCATGGGCCGTCGACCCAAAAGTCAAGTCCATGGCTCTGTCTGAACCAACCAAGACCCAACTGCTTGTTCCCATACTGCCAGGTATGAGCACGGGTTGTCCTTCAGCACGATAGTCAGACGGGATATCCATGCTACCAGGCGGAAAAGCCCTTGTAGCCCCTTTCCTGTGAACCCACACTCTTTTCTTTCCATCATCAGTCTGATGCGTTTCTACCTTTGCGATGTTGTGAGCGACGTCATAAACCAGCTTCAATCCGAACTTTTCAGGGTCTTCATGGTAGACATGTTGAAAA
>CAVTHH010000019.1:0-19684 GCA_963734505.1 Candidatus Bathyarchaeota archaeon
CCGAAATCATCAAAAGATATTCCGTCCACTCCTTATCGCTCCCATACTCTTTCTTCCAGAATCAATTAAAGCGGTTATTTCAAAAACGGGAATATTCCGTGATTTCATTTCCAACAAAATTTCACGTGTTTTTCTACGAGGTTTGTTTGGGTTCTTTTCATAAAATAATGCGTTAAATGGAGCTAATCTGCCATGATAACCCCAAACTTACCATGTAAGAAACCGGATGCAGAAACCTATAGAAGACTAGCAATACTTTCACAACCAAATAAAAATCAAAGCGCCTGAAAAGAGCTTGAAAAGGCATAAAACGCCCGTTTTAAGCTCCTCAGCTAGCCCTTAGAGTCTAATGCATGGAGAATATCGGCGCCTCATATAAATAGTGTCGAAAATCTCCATGCGAGATTTTTTGAGGGATCGTTCGACGTTCTTCGAAATCTCGCCTTGTTTCTGGGAGTCGACGGGATATCCGAACCTATCTTAATATAGATACTTCTCGGTTTGCCACTTGGACTTGAGTGGGAATGTGGCTGGGCCTGCATCTTTAACCCCGTCAAGATTTTGGTTTTGAACCAGCACTTTTCTCCAGCGTATAGCATTTGCAGTAATCCGGTGAACGCAAATCAACTATCAATGGGCCTTAACATTCTTCCTAGCCCCTTTAAGGGATGTTGAGTTGATGCTTTTGTATCCGGCAAGTCGCGCGCTTCCTAAAAACTCAATTCACAACGTTCTGAGGGCGATATCAATTGACTTCGAAAGAAGGCAGAATCATGCTTCTTTTGGTCGAGTGTGCATGTTTGTATCTCCTGGTGTAGGCTAAACGGTTGTGATTTTCAAAAGTCGAATGTTGGTTAAGTCTACATTAGTAATTTTGGTTGTATAGGTATTACACTGTGCTATATCATGCAACCAACCTTCCCCAGCGGATTTCCATAGCAATCGCGTATACAATAGCATCACCGAAACTCACAGTTCTCGAGTTATATCCAATTGTTTTTATTGTGTCCCTTCCTCAGACTATGAATAAGCTGGGGGAAAAGGCTGTTAAGGAAATTGACAAAGTTAGACTTCGCAGATGGCGGAAGAGAGGGTTCTATAGTGAGACGGTTCTCGTGAAGCTTTTGCAGAAGAACAGTTACAACGCTGTGCGAGTCCCTGTCAGCAACCCGAGTTTGAATCCCCTTCCAGACATCATGGCGAGGAAAGGTGAGCATACTTATGCCTTTGAGGTCAAAAATGCCAGTTACTACGCCTACTTTCCAAAGAAGCAGGTTGACAAGCTTTTCAGATTTCTGAACGAACTCATACCAGGGGACAAAACACACAAGCATGCAGTAGTCGCAGCTCACCTGGGAAAAAAATGGCTTTTCAAAGAAGTCAGCTGGGAAGAGTGGGAGAAGGACAAGCTTCCGGAAAAAATCAGAATTCTCAAACGCGACAGAGGAAACCTCAGCTTAGAGAAGAGCTATTAGTACTTCTCTGAGAAAACATAATCTTTAGAAAAATATTATTAGTATACATGCAATGCATTGACAAAAATAGAAGTTTAACCTTGGTCGAGGGTGAATGGGGTTGAGTGAAAATTCTGACTACACTGTTGTGGCAGTTGCACTTTGTAAGATCTACCAGGTTGGTTCTTCCGAGATCGAGGTTTTGAGAGATGTAAGTTTCAGCATGAAAAGCGGCAGTTTTGTCGCTTTGTGCGGGCCTTCAGGTTCGGGAAAAACAACGCTTCTAAACCTCATCAGCGGAATTGATAGACCTACAAGAGGAAAAATAGAGGTATTAGGTAAAAACATTGACGAACTTGACGAAGATCTTTTGGCTGAGTTTCGTTGTAACGAACTTGGCTTTGTGTTTCAATCTTACAATCTCGTTTCAACATTGACGGTTGCGGAAAACATTGCGTTTCCGATGGAATGGCTTAGACGGCCCGAGAAGGAAATAGCAAAACGAATGGCGGAATTGCTAGAAATGGTGGGTTTGGGACAAAGGGCAGATCATTTTCCTGCACAATTGAGTGGAGGTGAGCAGCAGCGTGTGGCGTTCGCCCGGGCATTAGCCAATGATCCGCGGCTGTTTCTCGCAGACGAGCCTACCGGAAATTTGGATACAAAGAACGGGCAGAAGATAATCGAGATTCTTCAGATTTTGAAATCAACGGGCAAGACTGTCATAGTTTCAACACACGACCCGGAGATAGTACATTTAGCGGATCAGAAGATTTGCTTGGAAGAAGGAGAATTAGTGAACCAGAATGAGTAGTGCATATTTTCCGATAAATGACTTGATGCGCAGAAAGCTCCAAACGGGCTTAGTCATTGTTACTCTCACTCTAGTTGTCTCCTCCACACTTTCTCTACTGCTTTTCAGTGAACGATTAGGCTTCGGAACAACAGGCGTTGAGACTCTGACACCTGGCTTGTCAACGGTTTTCGGACAGTCTGTGTCTTTTCTCGCGTTTTTGATATTCAGTATCGGCGCAGTGATAACGAGCTTCATTATTTTTTTGATGATGAAACAAAGAACGCGAGACTTCGGTCTAATCAAAGCCATAGGATGCCCAAACGGGTTAGTATTTGGCTATTTCCTGACAGAACTTCTAATTGTGACAGTTGTGGGATGTGTTTTGGGCGTGTTATTTGGATTCGCGACCGATTTCACCGTTACCAATGTTTTTCGATTCAATGCTTATCAGAAATCTCCCAATTACTGGTTTGTACCATTGGTCTTTTTCTCTTTTTTTGCATTATCGCTCATATTCGGAATAAAACCACTTCTGGATGCAGCCAGACTATCACCCTTGAAGGCGTTGTCGCCTGTGCAGTATTTCAGTTTAGGGACTGTAAACAAGTTTAGACCGATTTCAAAATCTGGGCTGATTCTCAGAATTTCCTCCAGAAGTCTATTTCGCCGGGGGTCAGCAACCATCAGGATCGTTGTTTTGCTTTCCATAGTTTTTGTTTTGTTGACGGTTTCGATTTCTGGAGGCATAATTGCTGAGGACACTACGAAGTCGTGGGTGGCGAAGGCGGTCGGCATAGATAATGCCCTGATAGCCCACAAAAGCATGGGCGATCAGTATATTCTTTTATTATCGAAATTCTTCGGGGAAGACGGGAACTCGAACTTCATTTATTCCGACGAAAAATTTGCGGTGCCGGAAGAGATCTTTCAAGGATTAAACGCGATAAATGGAATCGTGGATGTGGATGCACGACTAGTTTTGATAGAGCATGTTCAGGAATTAAGCAGCTATAGGATTGACCCTGAAACTCTCGCAACTATTCCTGTTGGGGACAACCGGATTAGCGACGTAATCGTCGTCGGAGTTGACCCTGAAAGAATTGCCACTGAAAGTGTGACGAAAGGACAATTCTTGAACTCAAGTAGTGATTGGAGCGCAGTCATAGGCGATACCGTAATGGATGCGATCTATGCCCCTGACTCATCTAAGAAAATTAGGGTTTCTGACCCTCTCCTTCAAAACATCAGAATTCGAGACAATTCTTTCAAAATTATCGGAGTTTGCATCGATCCCATAAACAACGGCAATGTTACCTACGTTCCACTTAAGAACCTGCAGAACGTCACGGGAATTCTCGATACAAATATTGTCCTTGTCAAGCTAGATTCATCAATTGACCGCGCTGAAACGTTTAAATCACTAAAAACATATGTTGAAAATGTGGATCCAGACTTCTCAGTTTTTGATCTTAACGAGGTACTGGAAAAAGATATCACGTTTCTGGAGTCAACATGGTCTATCGTTATGCTTTTGCCCTTGTTCACTTTGATTTCAGCGTCCTTATGTCTGATCGGTTTCATGATGCTGACTGCGGATGAACAGAGACAGGAATTTGCGATTTTGCGGGCGATTGGTGCGAAACCCAACACGATAATCACTATCTTAACTGTTCAGAGCGTGGCTGTTTTGCTTTCGAGCTTCGCTGTGGGGATTTCCTTTGGCGTGATTACCACATTGCTGATTTTGGTTCCGAACCCCGTTGTTTCAGCTGGCACCATTGCTGAAGTGTCCTTTTGGTTGCTCACGGCTCTGTTTGGACTGCTCCTGTCGAGCCTGTACCCTGCTCTAAAAATGGCCAAAACCCCGATTCTGAGAATTATCGCGTAAATGACTGAACTCCCTTGTGATATGTTTAAAAGATGCACCATAAGCAGGCAACTGGTTTATGAAATCTTGAAGTCGAAGCACGGGAATAATGGGAGTATTGTCGCAGAATTTAAGTTGTCCATGTATTAGACGACAAGACAGCAGGAGTAAAATTGGCGCGCTTCCATCTAACACATTCACTCTCGTTCTTGATGTTTGGCAACGAGTTCGCAAAAGCAGTTGTTCGTTTCACCTGAGCATCGACGATCTTCGTTAAAGCTGACAGAGACATGCCATGATGCCAATGCTTGCAGTCAATGCACAAAACCAGGGGCTTCTTGTAGCCTACAACATCTATTTCAAACCTGTGATTTTCGTGCTTGAAATGAACGTTCTTTGAGACTATGTACCCGTTTCTTTCCAAGGCTATAACTGCAATTTCCTCAAATTCCTGCCATTTGAGCAAGTCGCTAACACGCTCGACGTCCGCTCCTAGGCACAAAGCCTTGACGGCTATCTTAACCCGAGATTGACTGTCTGCTACAATTTTCCCATTTTCGATATCTATGAGTTGTTCACTTTCCATTCTTTTTAGCAATTTTGAAGCAAAACTCGAGACCAATCGTGCATCTTTGTTAAAAGTTTTTGTTAAAACTGCTCCATCTTTCGTCAGTTTCAGGACAGAAATCAACATGTCTCGCTCAACTATAATAGCTATTCCCTCAAAATTTACACATTAAAATGGTAAAATCCGAGTTCTTTTTCACCACGTTTAAAGGGTAAGACCATAAAGAAAATGAAAAAAAGCTGTGTTTGAAAGCAGCGAACCAAGAAATCTTCTTATCCAAACCGCTTATACACCCTACCTTTGATCAACTTTTCACTGTAGTCACTGCAAGACAATTTCTGGAGCATCAGTCTACTGCGCATGTTTCTTGCTAATAGAGAGTCTAACTCAAATAGCTTGCTTTTCTCTATACTTCTTCGCTTATCGTAGTTGACATTTTCAGTACTTATGATAGTTTTTTATTCTTTAAAGCTTATTCTTAGGCTGCTCTACATGGATTTTTAACTATTTAACGCAAGATATTCAACTTCGAGGTTTTTTCGCAACAAGTTCGGAAGAAAGATCAGGGTTGAACTGTACAAAAGACTAAAATTCCACGTAAATTCATGCGTGAAAGCTTAAAATGCGCTACTTTAACAACGCCATTGAACATTTCTATCCAATAAGGCTCAAGCTTTAAGCCAGTTTTACATCGGTTCACCATTCCAGCGACACATTGCTGACAGTCAGGCTTCATGAATATATAAGCTTCGTCGAATTTCGATTGAGACAAATGAACGGTGGCCCAGGCAAGACCAAATCAGACAGAAAGAGAAACCATTTTGACATCCGAAGGACTTTTGTTTAGAGTAAGATCGACTTGGCACGAGCTAATCGAAATCGCAAGAGTTCGATCCCCAATTTGACTGAATCCCTGAAAAGCCTTACTCCAGTTGCGTTCCTCTTTCGGACCTCATTCCAATCCACTGCAACTTCTACAACAGGGATCCCGTGCATCTTGCATAGCAAAATCATTTCGGTGTCTAGAAAAAAACCCTCCGACTTTGCATTGTTCCGCAAGAATTCTGCAACTTCGTGACTCATAGCTTTGAACCCGCATTGATGGTCTCGGACACCATCATGAAAGACTAATCGGACGAGAATATTATAGGTTAAACTGGAGACTGTTCGAGCAAGAGAGCGGCGAACTCTGGACCCTTTGACATGTCGGGAACCAATGACTAGCCCTCTCGTTGTCTTAGCTAGCTCTGCTATCTTAGGCAAGAACCTCAAACTTGCGGACAGGTCGACATCCATAAAAATGACAATGTCTCCCGTCGCGGCCTTCAATCCTTTTTTCACGGCTTTGCCTTTGCCCAGACGATTTGCAGAATGTAAAAGACGCAAATGAGCAACAGTTCTATAGAGATTGGCAACGATGCGGGCTGTTCCATCAATGCTGCCGTCTTCAACCACAATTATTTCATAAGATCGGGTAAATGCACCAACTGCACGGTCTACCTCTCTCAAACAATGCTTTATGCGTGAAGCTTCGTTGTAGGCTGGCAATAGGATTGATGTTTCCACGTCGCAAAGCACCGAACTTTTTTCAAACAAATCCAGTGTGCTTGAGCATAAATGATTTGTGTATTCTTCTTGAAAAACGCGAAGAGCCAACCGATTTTTAAGTGGAATCAGAATTGTTTGGTTTTTCCAAGATTGTTCTCTGGGCTAAAACATTACTGAAACATTAAAAAAGCTCCGCAGTCCCACATATTCAATGCTTGAACGGAGTGCTTACTCTATGAATATCAAATCTTTGGTCGGGAAATTGAATCGGTGGCGACTAGCACTCCTTGCTTTTGCCGTAGCATATGCTGCCTTTCTCTTGCTCGATTTAGGCTACATGACTATTCAATGGGATGAAATGCCTCACTTGTATGGAAGCCTGCTCCTGAACAATGGGCATTTCCAAGGATACGTTGCTACATATGGATATTATCCGCCTCTCTACGACATTATGACAACAGGCTTCTTCAAATTGCTTGGAGCAAGCGCATTCTCGGGAAGGTTGACAGCAGTAGCATTTTCCCTGCTATCAATATGGATCGTGTTTGAATTTGCAAATCGGACATATGGTCCAAAAACAGCTCTGATCGCTGGCATTGTGCTCGGGGTAACACCTGGTTTCTTTTGGCTTTCAAGGGTCGCTATGTTAGAGACAGCGTTGATATTCTTTTTTTCACTTGCTTTATTCTTTTTCTTTTCTTGGTTACGCCTAGGTGTGAACAAGACTTTGATTCTATGCGGCATAGCCGTTGGGGTTGGGTTTCTTGCAAAATACCAGATCCTTGTCGCAGGCCTCGTAATGTTAGCTGCCTTGGTGCTCTTGAATCGGGACAGGTTGAAGGCAAAATCGCCCAAGTTCCTATTGTTACCAATAATAGCAATACTTGTTGTAGTACCCTGGATTTTGGTTCTCTATCAAATTAACGGTTTGGATAAATTAGGAGAACTCCTGTACGTGATTCAGGAAGGCGGGCAAGATCGCGCGATCTACAGTACGCGTTTTTTTCAGCCGATATTTTATCTTGTGGAAATGACATGGCCCTACAGCGATGTCCATCCAGTCTCGCTACCTTTATACATCTTGGGATTAACCGGGCTAGGATTGTGGGCATACAGGAGAAAAACTGAGGACAAGTTCTTTCTTGTGTGGTTCTTCGTTGTATATGTTTTCTTCACTCTAATCCCAAATAGACAGTGGCGGTATGTGACCCCGCTTTTTCCAGTGCTGGCCATTTCAGCTGCGAGCCTGCTCGTCTTCTCTTACAGCAAAGTTAAGGACGCCCTGAAATCAAGACCGCTTGACTTGAAAAGGAAATACTTGAAGAAAATCCTTGCCGCATCTATAGGTATTCTTGCCTTGACAACATTAGCTTACAGCAGCTATCAGGCTTATCAGATGGTTGCAAGAGATCAAATCCATTTGCCCACAGAAGAAGCAGTAAACTACGTTGGAAACCAAATGAAACAGAACGAATCAATAATGGTTGTATGTGCGTTTAACTTCTTCAACAAGGACATGGTGAAGTTCTACCTCCACATTAATGAGACCACACAAAACCAAGTGCTCCAGTACCCTGAAATGCCTGTGGACGCCTTTACACCCAACTTCAATACAACCGAGCTAATCACCATTTGCGAGGAACAAAAAGTGAGATACGCTTTTCTCCCCGAGTATGGCGGCCAAACTCCCTATTTCGGCTCAAACATGACGGCAATGACCGTATACGAAGAACTTAATGACTCTGGAAGATTCTCCTACGAGTACAGAGTCGGCGACTTCCCGCGAACTATTACGATATTCTCTTTCACGTAATTTGCTGTTCGCTTGGTCTACTTGATTTCCAGAAACTCGAACCCCGTTTCCTTATCTACAGCCCTACAAGCTGCAGGGCACAGCAGCTCAAACAATACTATCTCGCCAATGCGCCAGACATCAACGCCCATTCTCACGCATCCGGTGACGGTACTGGCCTTTCTTCCAAAACTTGCGTGCATATGCAGCTTTGGTTTGTCCTCTTCGTCGAGAAAAACCGTGCCAAACCCGCAAGATTCATGCACACCGTTCAACGATGCGATCATAGGCTTAGGCGGGAGCCCATGACCATATTTAGGTCCAACCACAACGTGACTGCCTTCCTTGGCACCGCCCAGGAAAAAGCAAACTGCTCTCAAGATTTTTTGCTCACTGGCGAACGATTCAATAACATCTGGAAGGCGGTCACCGTCGTGTAGTCTAAGTACAAAAACTCTTCCAAATTTCGCCTCGGTAAATTGCGTCATGTCACCTCTATGAAACAAACAGAATGAGAATTGTTAGCTATAAAGATGATATTAGCCCCAGAAAGCTTTCAAGACTGTGATTGGTACGTTCGAATCATATTCTTTTGATGTAAAGGGGTTTCTTTGCGTCTTCTTTTCCTTTTTCCGCATTCATGTTAGTATTGGCACAGTCTAGCTCGATAACAGGGAGTTCTATCGGGGAGCCGCCTATCGCTTGTTGTAAAGCGAGTTTGTGGGAGTTCGAAGTTCGGCTCATTTTTAATACTCTCTTGTATCTTATGTATTAATATACACAGTGAGACTTAATAAACGTTTTTGGAGCGTATGTGAGGAGCGAGATATCCCTATTGGTTTCGGAAGTAACTTGTAAGCTGCCTCTGGTCCTTATCTTCCTTACCAAGTTGCGAGACCTTAACGCCGATTCGTCTAGCTTCCAAATTCTCCTCGTCAAGCAATTTGTCGAAGAGCAAGCTAACAACATTCCTGAGAGTTACTATTTTGTTTGTTGGTTGCTCCAGAGTCTGTGAACGGTTTCGAATAGTCAAATTGGACATTACTGCAATTATACCCACTTGTTTGTAGTTTAGGTCTTTCTGCATGAGCTCCTTGTGAATTTCTCCAATCAAAATGTCCGCCTTTTCAGAGATTAAAGTAAGGTCGCGTGTGTTTTGCTTCAAAGTTGCTATCCGACTGATAGATTCCGCTTCACCAGCCTCCTTTACGGGTTCATTGTCTACGCCTTTCGAGGCGTTGTGGAAGTATATTCCTAAGGTTTTTCCGAAGACAACTACAAGTTTCTGCACGTCATATCTTGCCAAGTCGCCTATTGTCTTGATGTTTAGCTCGTTCATTTTCTGAGAGATCTTTCGTCCCACGCCTATGAGGCGGTCAACAGGTAAAGGATCCAAAAACCTTGCAACATCTTCATGGAGTAATAGCGTTAAGCCGTCAGGTTTATGGATATCAGATGCTATTTTGGCAAGAAGCTTGTTTGGTCCTATGCCCACGGAAAAGGTTACTCCTATTTGGGCCTTCACAAGTCGCTTAATGCTCTTCGCCAAATCTTCCGCGTTTCCGAAGTCTCCTTGGGTTTTCTGAGAGACATCCAAATATGCTTCATCGATGCCAACCTGTTCAAAGGCATCAGCGTAATCTCTTAGAATTTGCATTATTCTATCTGATATTCCCTCGTAATATTCGTAGTCCACAGGCAAAAAGACTGCATTGATACCTTCGAGTTTCTTTTTTGCCAAGAAAAGTGGAATTCCTGATTTAACTCCATATTTCCTTGCTATGTAGTTAGCCGTGCTGACGGCTCCGCTATCCTCTGTCCTCCCTGAATAAACGCCTATTACAACAGGTCTGTCTGTCAGGACGGGATTTCGCAATTCTTCGCATTGCGCAAAGAAATAATCAAAATCCACCAACATCACAATTCGGTTTCGAGAAGCCAAGGTCCATGCCTCACCACCCAGACAGCAGCCATGAACCGTCGCAAGCTGCGGTATTCAGCTCAGCCAAGCCTTCTCTGCAAACCCCGAAACCCATACCGTTACTAGTGACTAAGTCTCGAATGTTCTTCATTAGTCTCATTCGCATGTTCCTTGGCAGAAGTCGATTCCTCCCAATTCTTTCGCCTTCGTCAAAATACAGAACTTTCAATTCAGCTGCAACCTTGGGAAAAACTATTTCGAAGCGGCGCCAATTGTCAGTCCTGACTTTGTAAGTTGAGCTAGTTATGTGCTTAACGCCGATATCAGCGAGCATCCCAACGAGTTTCTTGGGCTCGTCGTTTACGTAGGGAATAACGGGATCTATGCGAACCGAGACTGGGATTTCTTTTCTGGCTAAATTTTCGAGGGCTTTGAGTCGCTCACTTGGAGCTGGAGCGTGCGGTTCCAAGAGCCTAGCTATGTCTTCGTCTTGTGTTGTGATTGTTAAGGCGACTGTCGAAGGTACCTTGGTCAACAAATCTGCGTCTCGAGTCACAATATTAGATTTGGTAACTATTTGTATTCTACAGTCGTTTTTGGTGAGAATTTGGAGGCATTTGCGAGTAATTCCGAGATTGGATTCTAACTCTGGGTACGGATCAGAAGAGTTGGCTATCGAAACGGTTTCGCCTCTGAGCTTTGCAGCTTCCCGTTCTAGTCTTTCGAGCAGACCTTTCTTAGGCCGGCATTTTGAAAAGTTAAGGATATACCCTGAAGCATAGCAATAAACACATGAATGATCGCATCCAGTGTAAGGGTTAAATGTCAATTTAGGCGGACATGTACAAAGACCAGAACGCCAAGGATCGAAATTTGAGATCAATTTCGCTATGCTTCACCTATAATATATTATCAAGCAGGGTAGAAAAAAATCATTCGTAAACAGCAACCCTATTCATGCAAGGCCCTGAACACATGCGGTTGTTCCGAAATGGTGAAAAGTCGGCTAAAATTTCGCTTCATCATTTCTTTTCTTTCTTAATTTTTCCCTTGAAGCTTCGGACCTTATCCTCGCAAATTCCTTTCTTCCATTTGCATATTCCACTAACTATCTCGCTCAAATAATACTCAAACTCTTCATTCGTCAATTCACTTGAGCAGTCGACCCGATACACGATTTCATCTTTCGCCCTGCTCGCGGTTATTGAGACCAAGACGTTGTCCTTACTCAAAATTGCAGCCTCAATTGCCTATTTCTTACTGTTACGAATTTAAATTTTCGCCCAGATTTTTCAGGCGTTTTTCGAGTACCACAACAGATAAAAATGTGCAAGGTATCCATCAAAGCGGTTAATACAGGTGATAAGCATACCATCTGAAATACACGACGTTGAAAAGTTTGTATCTCTTAGCGCTAATGCCAAATACTGCTCGGTAAAGAGGCTTAAGGAAAACGTAAAGTTGAAACTTCGCACGCCGAGTAAGCTTTATACTTTGAAAGTTGAACCTCTAAAAGCAGATGAAATCATTAAGAAACTTAAATGCGAAATCGAAGAAATTTGAACTTCACTCGAGTGGAAATCGTTTTTTGAACCTGAAAGAGTGAAGTAATTTACTTTTGAGTTCCTTAGAATACGATTGGTAAGCTTCAAAGCCAATTTCCATATGACGGCTGGAGTACGTGGCCAAAAGGAGCTGCTATGCTTAACCTTATAAAGCGATCCTATCTAAATAGGAACTTGGAGATTGGCATAAATGGATTTAGTCTCAGTCCTGATACAGGTTATCGTAGCTGCCGTAGTACTTGCTCCAGTGCTTTGGATTGCTGGAAGATGGCTTGCAGGCAAAGACAAGGCAAAATTCACTGACGCTCTTTGGATTGCAGTTCTCGGAGTTGTGATTGGCGCGGTCGTTGGTGCCTTTGTTAGCGGCTGGATTGCAGCAATAATAATGTTTGTAGTTTGGCTGGCATTGATCAAACACTTCTTCGATTGTGGTTGGCTAAAGGCTTTGGCAATAGCTATAGTTGCAGTGATAATCTTTATTATCATAGCAGCGATCCTCACTGCAATATTAGTGTTACTCGGATTCGGATCACTAGGTGCTTTGTTCTAGGCACATTCAATCTTCATATTTTTTTCTATTTTATAAGAGCGTTGGAATAGATGGTGGGCCGGACCGGATTCGGACCGGCGACCTTCTGCACGTCAAGCAGATGTCCTAACCAAGCTAGACGACCGGCCCACTTGTGGGTTTGCGATGAAAGCTTTCCGCGTTCGGAATATTTATGGTTTTGCGCGGAGTCGTTTGCCTCAATGTGTCTCTTGTATATTGTAGCATTTGAAATATGTCGTGAATCGCAATCTACTACTTAAATAGGAAAAACGCATACGACCTCGATTGAGAGAAGATAGGAAGAGGTAGACATGCTTAGTATCAAATCAGTTCCGAGCCCAGCCATGGTTTTGAGTGGAGCAATGGATTGGCTGACAACTGTTATCGGAATCTTCTTTTTCGGGGCCGTTGAGAGCAACCCAATTATGGCAGGATTTACCGCCAATGGCCTCTTCACGTTTACCGTTGCAAAACTTTCAATCACTTTGGTTGTGGCGTTTCTATTCCACAAGGCGGACAAAACCCTACTCACAGAAATGGATAAGAAAAGTAGATCTTTCACATTTTCCAGAATCACACTAAAAGCTGCTTATATCATATCGATAGCGTTGCTGATCGCCGCGGTCCTGAACAACCTTGCTGTAGTTCTCCGAGCAGTCTAAACAATGGAAAGCTGAAAAGCTTTTAGTTCGAAAATACACTGTCTTCGGTAAAGACAAAAACTAGCGTTGGAACAGGAACATTGCAAAGTGAATTGAAACTGAGAGTTGTTTGGCTTATTCTGAATGGAAAACCGGAAGAAGCCCTTACGCTCCTAGCCGAGAACTACAAAGTGACTCTACCTAAGCTGAAAGTCGGTTTGCCTAAAGGACACACAGGAACAGCTTACGGATGCTATACGCCGAGAAACGAGACTATTTCGGTGCTCAACAGCGATGCCATGCGTAACCCCTTTGTGATTCTGCATGAGTTTTATCACCATCTTCGCACCTCAGTTGACATGCAACACAGGGGCACGGAGAAGAACGCAGACAAGTTCGCATTGGAGTTCATAAATGCTTACAAATCGGCAGTTGCTTTTGGAAATTGAAGTAACCAGCCTTGTTTATTCTTCGAGTAACTGTAAGGGCACTATTTGCCCCTTAGAGTCGTACACAGCAACATTCTCCCGACCAGCAAAGGGATAACCAACTATCATCAGTATTCTCCCGAAGAAGTGGTTAATATCTACACTTGACGGACTTATGTTCCCAGAAGGATGAGAGTGCACCGTGCCAACGATAGAGAAATCTGCGGGCAACATGTGAAAGGGCAAATTGGCAAAGCCATAACCGTAAACTGCTAATGGAGGCACAATAAGATCAGTCACACGAATCTCATCCTTAATTTTCTCGCCACGAAGAAGCAAAAAAACTTCTTTTGGATAGAGTCGTCTTGCACCTTCGAAAATTGAATCCAACAGTTCAAGGTTAACGGACACAGTTAACTTCTTATCCATGTGAACTCTCAAAGACTAAGCGGCTAATTATCCTTCCTGAATTAGCTTCCATTTTCTTAATGGAAAACAGAAATAAACAGGAAACTCAATTAGACTGGAAGAGCCGGGATGGCAGAGCGGTTAATGCGCGGGCCTTGAGAGCCCGTGGATCTTCTGGTCCGCATGGGTTCGAATCCCATTCCCGGCGCTCTCTCTTAATGGAAAATTCGAGACTGCTCTGACGAAATGCCCCTGCGCGGGCATAGACTTACTGAATCTGGCTGTTATCATTCATTCAAAGGAGAGCCATTTTCGCCTAGATTATAGTTCACGAATCCTTCTGTCTTAGACTTGCTTGTCTGCATATGACAAGATTTCCAGGTCTACTTGGATGTTGTGATTTGCACGTCCTTCATAAGTATGAACGGCGAAAGTGATGGAGGATCTGCTTCAGCCCACCAGTGAACGTGCTGGCGCTCTTTGCTTATTCCTGTTATGTTGTTAAGCATTCTCAGTGCGTTGTCGCTTAGTCGAATGTTCTTCAGAGATTGCTTAATTTCTCCGTTTTCGATCTGGAAAATTCCGTCACGCGGTATCGTTGAGAAGTCTCCCGCTTTGTAGTTTTGGAATCTTGTGTACCACGTATTTGTTAGATAGAGACCGTGTTTCACTTGTTTGAGTAATTCTTCTCTGCTCATGTCGCCTGCATCCATTTCGATGTTCCATGGTCCTGGGGAAACGATTCCAGCGTTGCCCGTGGTTTTGGTTTTGAAAATTTTCGCTGTGGACGTGTTATGAAGGTACGTTTTTAATTGGCCTTTTTCTATGATAACGTTCTCTTGGGTTGGTACTCCTTCGTCATCGAAGACTCGGTTAGACATTGAGTAGGCAGCCGGCACGTCTCGCAACGTAACTATTTCGGAAGCCACCTTTTCGCCGATCTTCTCAACAAAGATAGATAACTGAACCATTACGTAGTATGCAGAGGCCATACTACCCCACATTCCCAGTAGGGACCCGACGAACAACGGGTCAAAAACCACATCGTATCTCCCTTCAATTCCCAGTTTCGGGTTCTTGGCTTGTCTGGCTATTTCTCCTGCCTTTTTGCCTGCCTTTGCGGGATTGAATCCTTTCAATGTTGAGCTGCACTCGACCGCGTGACCTGAAGCTTCCTTTTCTGAGAAGGCTCTGATGGAAAGCTCAACGGAGGATCTACAGTCGTCTCCTACAGGGCCTTCGGAGGAGACTTGGTAAACATCTGAGATGCTCGTAAGAAAAATACCCCCCGCATTTGTTTCCGGGCCTGCTGCCTTCTTGGCTGCTTCAAGAGCTTCGAAGACATATTCTGCCGGGTTTTCCAGACTGTCTATGGTTTTATCTCCTGCGCTTTTCCCGTAGTTGAATTTGCCTTTTGCGAAACCGCCATGCATAGGGTTCTCTTGTGATACCTTTGCTAGCTCGAAGAGGCGCTTTAGGATTTGATCTGTTTTTTGGAAGTTGGCTATTTGAGTGGCGACTACTCGCTTGTTCCAGGACAAGACCACGTCAGTTACGTAATAATTCCAAGCCAAAGAAGTGTCAATCTGGTTGTTGCTGAATCGCACTTGGCGGTTGCGGCTAGCAACTGTTCTTGCTATCACTTCATCCGCGCCCAGAGCTTTACACTTTTTAACCATGTCTTCGGTTTTCGTCAAGATCTCGCTCATTTCACGTACACTCCACGAAGCCTCATCATTGGACCACCTGTGTAGACGGGTATTCCTTGTTGCGGATCTCCTTTGCCGCACGTGGCTGCGTCAAATTCGAGTTTTTTTGATACCGCGTCAACGGCCCCCCAGAAGACTGGAGTGGTGGTTTCGATTACGGGTCGGGCAATGCGATTCTTGAGTTCTCCGTTTTCGATCAGGTAGGCTTCACGTCCCACATAACGCTGATTAAAACGCTTGTCGTCAATGTTCCATTCGGTGAAGGACTTCATGTAAACGCCTTGCTTGACGTCTTCGAATATTTCTTCTTCATTGCAGTCTCCTGGCTGCACGAACGTATTTGCCATTCGTACTATGGCTTCGCGGTCGTACCTTGTCGACCTTGAAGATCCATTGCTTCTTGCTTTCATTTTTGAAGCACTCTCTCTGTTTTGAAGGAACTCGTTGATCACGCCATTTTTGTAGAGAATTCTTGGTCTGGCCTTGATTCCTTCGTCATCATACTCGTAATACCCATAACTGCTCTTGACCGTTGGATCATCAATTACGTTCACGATTGAACTGCCAATTTTTGACCCAAGCCAGAAAGGTCCCTGTGGGTAGATGAACGACATGCCGGCTTGGCTCATTTCGCGCCCCAATATTCTGTCGGCTTCCATCGGGTGCCCGCAGGATTCGTGGGCAGCTATGCCTGTTACTTCCGGTCCGCATATCAGATCCATCTTTCCTGGTGTAACAGCCTTTGCTTCCCTGATTACGCCTTGCAACATCTTCGCCTCGTTAATCATTTGCTCAGTTAATTTCCATTCATCTAATGCTTCCCAGCCGCCTGAGTACCCGAACTGTCTGTATGCTTGTTCGGATTTCCCGCTTTCGACAACTGTGATAAATGCATATGCGTTTACCTTGGGAACGTATGAAGAAATTGCAGATCCCTCTGTGTTGACAAAGTACTTTTCAGTTAAGGTTGTTCCGGATCTAAACATTCTTCCTGGAATGGCTATTTCTTGAGAAGTCAGCTCGTGGTCCATCTCCGTGAATGCCGCGATTCGCATTTCTGCTGGTACATTCCTCGATTTTTTTCTTTTCCTCGGCTTTCCAGCTAGTTTTGAACACTCCTTTCTTTAGCGAAAGTGATCTTGTCTTTTCGTTTGGCCATTTTCGCTAGCCTATAAGCAATTGCAACAATGCCTTTAGCTTCTCTCTTTGTCCACTTGTTGGTGGAGGCAAAACCGATTCCGCCGTCCGCCAGGATCCGTACGCAAAAACCGCTATCAACTGCTGAAACGTAAGCGTCCAAGATACCGTTCTTCATCGCGAGATCTTCGCTTGTTTCATAGTGAGCCCTAACTTCCGCGTATTCAACTTGCTTATCCTTGGCATAACTTAACGCAAAATCAACCAAGTCTTTATCCATTGAATTCACATCTCATCTTTTTAGTCAAAACAAGATTAAAACTCTTCATCATTCATTTCCCGGTGCATCTTTTCTTAGGCTAACAAAGGGCAAGGAAACCGAGTTTAATTAAATTTATTTGGTTTATAACGGGTTGGATAAGGTTGAAGATTATTTGAGGATAAAGACCAAAGACGATTATTGCGCCTACCAGTAAGAATATGGGAACAAGTAGTCTTTTCGATTCTACTATTCTTGTCTCTTCTTTTGGCCTTCTGCCGTACATGTAATTTATCAAGCGAAGCAGGTAAGCGGTTTGGATGACGCTGGTTAATACGCCGATAACTGCCAACCAACTTAGATTCGCTTCTATGGCAGCGGTGGACACCAGGAATTTCGCGGTAAATCCGCCTAGAGGAGGGACACCTGCAAAAGATAGCGCTGCTAGTAACAAAGCCAAGCTTGCGAAAGGCATTTTCCAGCCTATCCCGGAAAAGTCTTCGAGGGTCTTGAAACCGTGACGGTTGATGAGACCTACCGCCATAAAAGAAAGAGCTGTTGTTATTCCGCCGATTAAGAAGAAGTAGAGATTGCCTGTGAGACCGATAGCTGAGACACTCGTTATGCCGATTAAATTATATCCGACGTCTGCGACGCATATGTTCGCTATTAGAGTCTTCACGTTGTCCTGAATTAATGCAAATAGATTGCCAACTATCATGGTTAACGCCGACATTACTGCCAGCATAATTGTCCAATCAAGCACGCCGGGCGGAGTGAGAATAAACACAAGGACTCTGATAAGCACATAATAGCTTCCTTGATCAATGAGAGCGGATAGAAAGGCGGACGAGGAAGAGGGAGCAGCCGTATAAGCATCCGGAAGCCAGAAATGGAAAGGCACAATTGCAGATTCAATGGCGTAGCCGGCAGCTATGAAGATGAAGGCTATAATGAGCAGCTGCTTGTCAACCAGGGTGGACAAAGCTTGTTTTACAGCCCAAAAGTTAAGCGTACCTGTTAACCCGTAGACTATTGAGAGCCCGAAAACAATGAAAGCAGAAGCTATAATTATCATTACCAAATACTTCAGAGTGGAGTTAAAAGACACTCGACTTTTCCTGTAAATCATGAGAAAACTTGAACCAGCCGCCGCAGCCTCCCAGAAGATGAAGAGTGTGAGAAGATCTCCCGAAAAAACCGCGCCCATTAATGATGCTGTCAGAATAAGCATGATGGCAAAATATCTTTCAGAAGGTCTCTTTTCTATGCCTATGTAGAAGACGCTATAGAATACCACAATCGCACTAACAGCAATAAAAAGCATAGCCATATAAATTGAAATCGCGTCGATCATGAAACCGCTTGAAAGCGAAGCAAAGGGTGTGTCAGTCAAAGTTATGTTCAGAAATGGCTGTGGTGATGGCAAATTGTAGTACTTCGATGCCAAGTTGGCTACTGCGGCTCCAGAAACAAGAAAAACAGTCGAAAACCATATCACAACCAGAGCGACCTTCCGCTGGCTTTTTCGAATAATTCTGAAAACAGGAATTGTCGAGAGCGCGAAGGCAACCAAGCTGACAATAGGCAAAACAACGTCGAAAACGTCAACCATCAGTGTTCACCAGGGTCAGACAAAAGTCACCGTATTAATCAAATCAACAAAGAAAGTGGGCCAAATTCCGAGAACAATTACGAAAATCACAAGGATGGCCATCGCCAGTTTCATCCAGTTTGGAACATCTACAATCTTCTTTTCACCATTCTTTGCCGGACCCAGAAAAACCCGAGAGATGTACCGCAGCGAGTAGGCAAGCGAGAATACGGTTGCAATAAGCATGAATACTGTTGGCAGAAGGTAGAAGCCATCCACACTGATCACTTCAAATGCGCCCACGAATATCAGAAACTCGCTGATGAAACACGCAAACGGCGGCGCTCCCGCTATACTCAAAGCGGCTATCGTCGAGGAAACAGCAGTAAACGACATTTTACCTGCAAGACCGCCCATCTCACGAATATCTCTTTCCTCAGTCTGATGCATGACGGAACCTGCTGAAAGGAAGAAAAGACCCTTGCTTACTGCGTGACTTATCAAGTGAAGTATCGTGCCAGTAATAGCTGCCGTAATCACCACAGCACCACCAATAATTGGCGCTGCAGAAGGAAAGAGAGAAAGCCCGAACATTACGTAGCCCATATGAGCAATGCTTGAGTACGCGATTATTCTTTTTATGTCAGTTTCAACGAGTTGCAATAAAAGAACCGAAAAACGCCGAGATCACCCCAAAAACAGTCAAACCGTGGAGGAAATCAACCCCGAAAGTGGTTCCTGCCACTGCTGGAAAAACCGTTCCCAATGACAAACGCAGTATCGCGTAAGCGCCAGCGCTGATTATGACTCCGCTTAGAAGAGCCGACATCGAGGATGGAGCTTCAGAATGAGCATCAGGTAGCCACATATGAACGGGAACAACAGCCATCTTGACGGCGAAGCCCGCGGTCAACGCGAGCAAGATCCACCTTGCGATATCTGGAACCCCCATCAGTGCTGCTTGTGCTTGGAACATATCTGTAGCACCAGTAACCATGTATATTGCACCTATGCCCAGGAGCACGAAAACCGCGCCAGCATGCGTGAAAACGAAGAACTTGAAAGCGGCACGATATGGTTCTCGGTAACCCCAACCGCCTATTATGAAGTAGGCAGGAACAAGCATTAGTTCCCAGCAGAAATAGAAAAGTAAGAGATTTGAAGTTATGAAGACACCCACGAGCCCTATCGAAAGCAATGACAAAAGAGCGTAATAGACAGCCAGATTCTTTTTTCCTTCCATATAATTTATCGAGTAGAGGGAAGCCACCAAAATCAGGACTGATGTAATTATTGCCATCGAAGCACTTATGCCATCTGCGAAAAGCGTGAACTCCGATTGTAGCATCGGAATCCAATAGTAAGATTCTATGTATCTGTGGTCTGCACTATTCAAGATTGTTGGAACGGTGGTTAGAACCAATCCTATGTTAGCCAAAGCTATCAA